>NZ_JBFAOR010000017.1:0-163947 GCF_040675255.1 Nonomuraea sp. NPDC049624
TTCGTCCTGATCGGTGGGTTCTTCCTGGTCGAGCTGGTCTACGGGCTGATCTCGGGGTCGCTGGCCCTGATGTCGGACGCCGGGCACATGGCCGCGGACGTGGTCACGCTCGGCG
Organism: Nonomuraea sp. NPDC049624; assembly: GCF_040675255.1. NCBI lineage: Bacteria > Bacillati > Actinomycetota > Actinomycetes > Streptosporangiales > Streptosporangiaceae > Nonomuraea > Nonomuraea sp. NPDC049624. The sequence goes on from NZ_JBFAOR010000017.1 coordinate 116, forward strand.
CGGCGCTGGTCGCCACCAGGATCGCCGCCCGCCCCGACACCACCGGCCGGCGCAGCTACGGCTCCTACCGGGCCGAGGTGTTCGCCTCGCTGCTGGCCGTGATCCTCATGCTGGGCGTCGCCGTCTACGTGGTCGCCGAGGCGATCGGCAGGATCGGCGGGCCAGCCGAGGTGTCCTCCGGGCCGATGCTCGTGGTGGGCGCGCTCGGGCTGGTGGTCAACCTGATCGCCCTGGTCCTGCTGCGGTCCGGAGCCAGTGAGAGCCTGAACGTCAAGGGCGCGTACCTGGAGGTGGTGGCCGACACGGCGGGGTCGGTCGGCGTCATCGCGGCGGGGTGGCTGATCACGGCGACCGGCCAGACGTTCTGGGACACGGTCATCGCGCTGGCCATCGGGGTGTTCGTCGCCGTGCGTGCGATCTCGCTCGGCCGGCAGGTGTTCGCGGTGCTCGGCCAGCACGTGCCCGAGGGCATGGACGCCTCCGTCGTGGCGGCCGACCTGGCGGCCATCGAGGGCGTGCGCGACGTGCACGACCTGCACCTGTGGACGCTGACCTCCGGCATGCACGTCGCCACCGCCCACCTCGTCACGGGCGACCAGAGCGACAACCACGCCGTCCTCGATCAGGCCCGGGACCTGCTGCGCACCCGTCACGGCGTCGCGCACGCGACCCTGCAGGTGGAGCCGGACGGACACACCGGCTGCGACGAGGTCGGCTGGTAGCCGGCGGTTCAGGGCGAAACCGCTCGCAAGGACGGCGACGGCGACCGGTCTAGGGCGACGTGGTCCCGGCCGCGCCGCGGGCGGCGAGCATGCCGCGCATCAGCTCGATCTCCGCCTTCTGGGCGGCGAGTATCGAGCTCGCCATGCGCCTCACCTGCGGCTGGCCGCTTCCCTGCGCCGCCTGAGCCATCTGCACGCCGCCCTGGTGATGCGGGATCATCAGGCGCAGGAAGAGGGTCTCCGCCTCCTTGCCGCTCGCCTGTTCCAGCTGCTTGAGCTGCTCGCGGGTGGCCATGCCGGGCATCTGGGCGGACTGCGGTCCCATGCCGGGCATGTTCTGGTGGCCCTGCCGCATCCAGGCCATGCGGGGTTCCAGCGACGCCTGGGGCAGGCCCCACAGGTCCGGCGTCGGACGAGGCGAGAACGGCGAGTCCTTCGGGTTCGCGGGGGACGAGGTTCCTGGCCGTGCGGTCCAGGATCTGCTGCTCGACCTTTCCGCTGGGCAGGTGGATGCGGTAAAGGCGAATGTTCCCCGGCGAGGAGGCGGGGTTGGCGGGGCCGTAAGCGCTGCCGAGCAGCTGGTAGGCGTGGTCGGCGTGCGGGGCCACCCCCTGGAACGGCAGCCCGAGGGCGTAGCCGGATGCCGGGCTCGCGGCCCACTCGGTCCACACCATGGTGTCGCCGCCCGCGGTGTGTTGCACGCCCAGGGCGCCGCCGTGCCCGAAGCCCAGCAGGTTCATCGCTCCGGTGAGGGCGCCGTCCAGGGACAGGCGGTTCAGGCACAGATCGCCGCGACGCGTCGGCGGTGGCGCGCCCGCTCGCACTCGCCGCGGCCCTCGCGGTGGCCGTCCCGCCCACCGCCAGACGGCTCACCCTCGAACAACTCCTGGCGCGCCGGGACGCCACCACCATCACCGCCGACGCCACCGCCCTCCTGCGCGCCCTGCCCGAGCACACCCCCGACCAGATCACGCGGACCCTGCGCCAGGCCAGGATCGATCCCGGCACCAGTGTCGGCGAGCTCACCCTGCTGCAGCGCCACCTCCTGCTCACCTCCCTCGGCGACGCGCTCCCGACCCCGCGCCCTTGAGACGACCTCTCGTACGCCGGTTCGGGCGGCGTGGTTCGACAGCGCGTAAAAAATGGTTTTCTGGGAGCCACACCCGCCCCGACCTGGATCGATAAGGCCGCCATGAGGAGCGGGCCCGGTTCCGGATCAAGGGCTTAGCCGGGTCTTACGCCGGAGTTGGCACCGTGAGGCAGCAGAACTTGAGGGAGATGACAGATGAACGCGCACGAGCCTCACGAGCAGGACCCTGGAACACAGGGAAACGGCGGGTGGAGCCAGTTCGGCACCACGCCGCCGACCGCCGGAGGCTTCCCCCGCCGCGACCCGATCGTCACGGAGCAGCCGCCGCCCCCGCCTCCGCCGGCGCCGACCTTGAAGGCGCGTTTCACCGCCGGCCAGAAGGCGGTGGCCGGGCTCGCGCTGGCGGCGATGGCGATCGTCGGTGGGGTGGCCGGCGCCGTCGCGGCGACCTCCTTCCGGCCCGCGCCCGTCGCCACCACCAGCCACGTGCCCAGCCCCGTCCTCAAGCCGGCCTCCGGATCGCTCACCGTGTCGGACGTGGCGGCCAGGGTTCAGCCGACCGTCGTGATGATCCAGGGGCAGAGCGGCGAGGGCTCGGGCGTCGTGCTGTCGGCGGACGGCCTCATCCTCACCAACAACCACGTGGTCGAGGGCGCGAGCCAGGGCGGCGGGCAGATGAGCGTGAAGTTCAGCGACGGCAAGACGGCCAAGGCGAGCATCGTCGGCACCGATCCGGCCACCGACCTGGCCGTCATCAGGGCCGCGGGCGTGTCCGGGCTGACCAAGGCGACGCTCGGCGACAGCGACGCGCTCAAGGTCGGCGAAGCCGTACTGGCCATCGGCAGCCCCCTCGGCCTGGACGGATCCGTGACGGCGGGGATCGTCAGCGCGCTTGACCGTACCCTCACCACCGGCCCTGACCAGCGGCAGCAGCTCCCGCCCGGCTGGGGACAGGAGCAGAGCCCCCAAAGCGCCGGCACGACGATCGGCGGCGCCATCCAGACCGACGCCTCGATCAACCCCGGCAACTCCGGCGGCGCGCTGGTCAACGCGAAGGGCGAGCTGGTCGGCATCAACACCGCCATCGCCTCGAACGCCGCCGGCGGCGGTGTGGGCTTCGCCATCCCGGTCAACACCGCCAAGCACGTCTCCGACCAGCTCATCGCCACCGGCAAGGTCCGTCACGCGGTCCTCGGGGTGAGCGTCACCGACGCGACCGGCGACGTGCCCGGCGCCCTGATCAGCCAGGTCATAGCAGGAAGCCCGGCGGAGAAGGCCGGACTGAAGCAGGGCGACCTGATCACGAAGATCGGCGACACCCCGGTCGACGCGGGCGAGACCGTCGTCGGACAGGTCAGAGGCTCCAAGCCGGGCCAGCAGCTCAGAATCACCTACCTGAGGGACGGCCAGGCGCGCGAGGTCAACGTCACCCTCCAGGAGAAGACCTGACCCGACGTCCACGCCGGGGCCTCTCCCCCAAGGCAGGAAAGGCGGATCCTCATGGCAGTCCTCCGCGGGAGCGCTCACGACAGCCTGCGCATTCATCAGGGCTCCGACTTTCTCGTCACCGAGGTGGAGGACGGATGGCGGACGACAGCCGGTGCGGGGTTCTCAGTACAGTGTCGGGGTGGTGGGTGAGCAGCTGAGTGTGCGGGTGGACAGCTGGATCTGGTCGGTACGGCTCACCAAGACCCGTTCGGTCGCGGCCGACGCCTGCCGGGGCGGGCACGTCCGGGTCAACGGGGTGCGGGTCAAGCCTGCGCACGCCGTACGGGTCGGAGACGAGATCCGGCTGCGGCACGACGGCCGCGAACGCATCGTGGTGGTCTCCCGTGTCATCACCAAGCGCGTCGGCGCCGCCGTGGCCGCCGAGTGCTACGTCGACAAGAGCCCTCCGCCACCTCCCCGCGAGGAGACCGTGACGGTGGCCGTCCGGGCTCGTGGCGCGGGGCGTCCCACCAAACGCGAGCGCCGCAGCATCGACAGGCTGCTCGCGCGCCCGGTGGTGGAGGAGCGGCGGGGCGGCCGGGCTCGCCCGGACTGACCGGGCACGTCCCGCCGCACCCGACGCGCGGAGGCGGCGCCGGGCCGAAAATCGGTTGCCTGGGGCGGCGGGGGTTCGAGAACGTGGTCCCCATGAGGCTCTGACGGAAGACACCCCGCCCTTCGAGATGCCGCGACGCCGGTTCGCGTCGTGCTGCCGCCTGTCCATGCCCTCTCCAGGGAACAGCCCTTCTGCAGGGAAGAGAACGTCTTTGTCTCAGCAGCACCCGGCCCCGTCCGCTCCGGTCACCGGGGCCACCGTCACCGTGTTCGCCTCCCCCACCAGCTGGATCGAGTCCGACGCCGTCGCGCAGTGCCGTCAGGTGGCCGCCCTCGACGGCATGACGCACGTCGCCGCCATGCCTGACCTGCACCCCGGCAAGGGCGCGCCCGTCGGGGCCGCCATGGCGTCGGCCGTCCTTTACCCGTTCCTGGTGGGCTCCGACATCGGGTGCGGCATCGCCGTGTTCCCGGTCAGGCTGAAGCGCGCCGTGCCCGAGAAGCTCGCCGCCCGCTTCCCCGACCTCGATCGTGCGCTGGATCCCGTACGTGATGCCGACGATCCCGCCTGGGCCGTCATGAAGGGCGACATCCCCGCCGGTCACGTCGAGGGCCTCGGGACGGTCGGCCGCGGCAATCACTTCGTCGAGCTGGCCCGGATCGGGACGGTCTTCGAACCGGGCCACGCCGCTCGGCTCGGCCTCGACGCCGGTGACCTGGTTCTCGTCGTCCACAGCGGTTCACGGGGGCTGGGCGAGCGGATCCTGCGTGAGCACACCGAGGTCCACGGCGCGGGCCCGGCCCCCGATCCCTGCGCCTACCTGGCCAGGCACGACGAGGCCGTACGGTGGGGATCGCTCAACCGGCGGCTGCTGGCCGCCCGGGTTGCCCACGCGCTGGGGTTCGAGCCTGCCGAGCCGATCCTCGACCAGTGCCACAACTCGGTCGAACTCCGCGACGGCGGCTACCTGCACCGCAAGGGTGCGGCGCCGGGCGACGGCCGCGACGTGCTCATCGCCGGCACCCGCGGCACCCCGTCCTACCTCGTGGCCGCGCACGCCGGTCCGGACGCCGGCCACTCCGTGGCGCACGGCGCGGGCCGCAAGATGTCGCGCGCGGACGCCCTGCGCCGCGGCCGGGCCAAGCACACCGTCGAGGAACTGCGCCGCACGCCGGTGGGGTCGGTGGTGGTGTGCGGCGACCGCCAGCTCCTCTTCGAGGAGGCGCCCACGGCCTACAAGCGCATCGAGCAGGTGATCAACGACCTCGTCGACCACGGTCTGGCCACGCCCGTGGCCACCACGATCCCCCTGGTCACCTACAAGACCCCCGATCTCGGGCCGGCCTCCCGAAAGGACCGCCGCAGGCGGGGGCGGCCGTGACCGTCGTCCACCCGCCGGCTGCCGCACCGCCTGGAAGGCGGCGCCCCTGTGAGCAGGTCCGGCTGCGGGAGTGGCGTTCAGGAGGCGTCAGACGCCGGATGTGCGTCCCGTGCAGCGCAGCGTTTCGCCCTTCTTCACGAACGTGGCGTCCACGGCCAGGTAGAGCTTCTTCTTGGCCGGGACCTTGAGGTCGACGACGATGTCGTAGGAGACGTCGTCGAATGCCTTCTTCTCGTGAAGTGTCTCCTCGTGGACCTTTCCGTCCTTGCCGCGGCGTTCGACCATCAGGTTGAGGTGTGCGGTCTTCAGGCGGACCGGCGCCTCGGTGTTCCAGCGGTAGATGATGTCGGAAACGCGGTGGTAGCCGCCGGTCGTCCGGTACTTGATCTCGAATCGCGCCTTCTCGCCATCGCTCATCGTGCAGCTCGACCTGACGCTGTGCGCCGGAGCGGCCGTGGTGGCCGGGGTGGTGGCGTGCGCGGTGGAGGTCAGCAGGGCGAGGCTCAGGCCGGCCCCGGCGAGCGAGGCCGCGGCGTTTCCGAGGATGTGCGTCATGTGCGCGACTCCCTTCAGGTGGCTCGGATCTCTGGTCGAGGGTGACGGCGGCGGTGTTGAGGATCGGTTGAGCATCGGTTCAGGCGAGCGGACAGAAAGGGATCGGTCCCGCGGCGACCTGATGAAATGCGGGGCTAGCGGCCGATCAGGGTCGCGCCGGGGAGTGACTGCTTGACCGCCTCCGGCGTGCCCACCACGACCGTCAGTTTTTCCTTGGTCTTCTTTGCCGCCGCGTTTCCGTAAAGCTGCACCTTTCCGAGGTTTTTTGCCTGGACGGTGACGAACATCCGGGTGGGGGTGCACCACAGGGTCACGGTGCTCTCCGAACTGGTGCCGACCATGGGTTCCTTCGGCCCGGCGAAGCCCTCTTCCGCGGTGACGACGTTGCCCTCGGACTTCGTCAGATCCTGGCTCATGTTGAAGAGCACGCTGGAGGACCCCTGGTCGGCGAGCCCGCACACGCCCTTGTCGTTGATCCAGGGGACCATGTCGTACTCCGCGACCTGGATCCGCGCCAGCACCTTGTCCGCCCCCTCCGGCACGCCTGATTTGGCGGCCGCGGCCGGCAATGACGCCAGCGGCCAGTGGCTCGGATCCTTGAGCACCCAGTCCTTCGGCTCGTTCGTCGAACAGCCCGTCAGCAATAAGAACGCGACTATCACGATTTTTCCGCGCATAGGTGGATCATCCTAAAGGTCGAAAATCCTCCACGTACGGGCGTACGCGGTGACATTTCAGGGGCGGGTTACCGTTGGAGTAGGTGTCGAATCGGCGTTGGGGGTACGCATGAAGCGACGCTCCGCAATGACAGCGATGGCCGCCGGGGCATTCCTGGCCGCCGTCACCACCGCGTCGGGGGCCGCCACGGCTGCCATGGCATCTTCGCCGATGCCGTCCCCGAGCCCGAGCCCGGCGGGCACCCAGCCCACGTGCCTCGGCATGGGGCAGATGCACGCCGTGACCAGCGAGTACGACTACCTGTCGCAGATGGTCCCGCATCACGAGGAGGCCATCGCCGCAGCCCGTCAGCTGCAGCGGTCCAGCAGGCCGGAGATGCGGCGGCTCGGGCAGTCGATCGTCACGACGCAGACCGCCGAGGTCGGCACGATGAAGGGCTGGCTGCGGCAGTGGTACCCGCAGAGCCCGGCGCCGAGCCCGGGCGCGACCACGATGCCCGACCTGTCGGGGCTTTCGGGGAATCAGCTCGACAAGGCGTTCCTGCAGCACATGATCCCGCACCACATGATGGCGATCATGACGTCGGAGCAGCTCCTCGTGCACGGCGAGGCGGTGCATCCCGAGGTCGCCGCCTTCGCCCGCAAGGTGCGCGACGACCAGCGGGCCGAGGTCGCCACGATGCGGCGGTACCTGGTCCAGTGGTTCGGGGAGCAGAGCATGCCCTGCATCCCAAACATGCCCGACATGACGCCAGGGCCACACATGTCCGAGACACCAGAGCCGCCCCCGTCCGAGCCACCAGAGCCACCCACGTCCGAGATGACACCAGAGCCGCACATGTCCGACATGACACCCACCACCGAAACGTCCTGACGACATCCCGGCCGCTCGGCCGGTGCGGGGAAGGAACGGCGCGGGCCGCGAAGAAGGCGAGGATCGCCCAGCCCGAGGGGATCGCCCAGCCCGAGGGTTGAAAGGGCACGGGCCGTCAGAAGGCCGGGAACGCCCAGCCCGACGGGTGGAAGGGCGCGCGTTCGCCGCGGAAGGCGAGCGAGGCTGCGGTGACCGCGCCCGGCCGCAGTTCCTCGACCCGGCCCGCCGCGGCCAGCGACGCCAGCGTGGTGCCGCCCAGATAGGCCGCCCCCAGCTCGGCGGAGGTGAGCCGCAGGTCGGGCTGGGCCCGGGTGCGTTCGCAGGTGACGGAGTCGCCGTCGGCCAGCAGGCGGTGGCGCCCGGCGTTCCAGGGGCAGAACGTGTCCTGAACCTCCAGCACCAGGTCCAGGGGGGTCGAGTAGCGGCGTGCCGCCAGCGCCCGGTCGACGTCCACCAGGCGGACCCGCCGCGGCGGCCGGGCACGCCGCGAGCGGCGACCTGTTCTCCCGCCACCAGTTGCTCTGCCTGCTCGCCGTCGCGCAGGGCGACCCGGAGCGGGCCGACCTGCTGCTGGAGCGGGCGCTGGCCGATCCGGCGCTCACCCGGATCTACAGCAGCGACGCCCGGCCGGTCCTGGTCGCCGGCGCCCTGGTGCAGCGGATGCGGCTGGCCCGGGGCGCGCCCCGCGAGCGGGTCGCGGCGCGGCAGGCCGAGCTCGCCGCGGTCGATGCGACGCTCGGCGTGGACGGGCCGTTCGACCGGGCCTGGCAGATCATGCTGCGCGCGCTGGTCGAGGACGCCGGCTGGGACGAGGTGGCGGCTGCCTGGCGGGACCTCGGGCAGCCGTACGAGCTGGCGCTGAGCCTGTTCCACGGCGCGCGGGCCGCGCTGGCGGCGGGCGACCGGCCCGGCGGAACGGCCCGCCTCGGGGAGGCCGCGCGGCTGGCCGACGAGCTGGGCGCCGCGCCGCTCGCCAGGGAGATCGCCCTGCTCGGACGGCCCCGACCGGCGCAGGACGGGCTCACCGAGCGCGAGCGCGACGTGCTCGTCCTGATCGCCGACGGGTTGAGCAACCGGCAGATCGCCGCCCGGCTGCACATCTCGCCCAGCACGACGGGCGTGCACGTCTCCCACATCCTGGCGAAACTGGGCGCGGCCACCCGTACCGAGGCGGCGGCCATCGCGTTCCGCGAGGGGCTGGCGAGATCCTCCACGACCCGCCCGTGACCCGAGCGCGGCCCGGGGGTCAGGTCAGGGTGTCCTCGACCTTGATCTGGCCGCCCTGGATCACCCACTTCTGGTTGGGGTGGTTCAGGCACGTCCACAACCGCACCACGGTGTTGTTGGCGCGGCTGTTGGTGGCGTCCAGGCAGACCTCGCGACCGGTGCCGACGGTGTCCTCGACCTTGATCTGGCCGCCTCGGATCACCCACTTCTGGTTGGGATGGTTCAGGCACGTCCACAGGCGCACGTTGGTGTTGTCGGCGCGGCTGTTGGTGGCGTCCAGGCAGACCTCCCGGCCGGTGCCGACGGTGTCCTCGACCTTGATCTGACCGCCCTGGATCACCCACTTCTGGTTCGGGTGGTTCAGGCACGTCCACAGACGCACCACAGTGTTGTCGGCGCGGCTGTTGGTGGCGTCCAGGCACACCGGCGGGCCGGCCTGGGCGGCGTGGGCCGTCGAGGCGGGGGCGACGGCGGCGGCCACCAGGGCGACGGCGGAAACGGCCATCAGACGGGCGACGGGGCTGGCGGGCATGGATTACCTCCACTGATGCGGTGACGACCATGAACAACGCATACAGAAAGTAATCCTATGACTGCGTAAAGTGATCTGGCGGAAAGGTGACGCATCACTGGCCGGTGTCGAAGGCCTCCGAACTGCCCGGGAGGTCAGAGGTCCACCGCCGAGGCGGTCGCCGTCAGCTCGGCCGCGTCCGCTGCGGAGCGGCGGGGCTGGAGATGGAACCCTCCGGGGAGAAGAACCGGTCGTCCACGTGGTCCAGCGCCAGGCAGGCTCCGCCCAGGGCGACGCACTCCTCGCCGAGCGTCGAGGGCCGGATGTCGGGGACGCGTACACAGTGAGGTTCGAGCGCCCGGCGCAGCGCGGGCAGCAGGACGTCGGCCGAGCGGGAGAAGCCGCCGCCGAGCACGACCAGTTCGGGGTCGAGCGTCAGCACCATCGCGGCGGTGCCGAGCGCGAGATGGCGGGCGTACGCCTCGACCGCGGCCCGCGCCTCCGGGTCGCCGGTTCGGGCCGCGCCGAAGACCTGGCGGGCGGCCTCCTCGGGCGCGGCCCCCTTGGCCGCCGGGCCGCTCTCCAGCCGGCCGGCCATGGTGCTCCAGCCCGTGATCTCCATGAGCCCGACCTCGCCGGTGGCCCCGCTGAACCCGTGGTGCAGGCGCCCGTCGATGATCAGCGCAGCGCCGGTCCGGCGGCCGACGTGCAGGTAGACGAGGTGCTGGACGCCCGCGGCCACCCCGAGCCGCTGCTCGGCGAGGGCGGCCAGCTTGCTGTCGTTCTCGATGGTGATCGGGCAGGCCAGCCGCTGCCCGAGGTGACCGACGAGGTCGACGCCGGGCCAGTCGGGCAGGTCGTTGACCCTGGTGACGAGCCCTTCGCGGTTGACGACGCCGGTGCTGCCCGCGGTGACGCCCCACAGGTCGGACGCGCTCAGCCCGGCGGCGACGAGCGCGGCGTCCACGGCCCGCCACACCGCCTCCAGCCGATCCCGCTGGGCGGTGTGCCGATCGACGGCGACCCGCCCGCTGGCCACGATCCGGCCGGCCAGATCGGTGATCACCGCCAGCACCTTGTGCACGCCCACGTCGATGCCGAGCACGTGACCCGCGTCGGTGCGGAACCGGTAGCGCTTGGCGGGCCGGCCCATGGCGCCCGGCGCGGGCGGCACCTCGGCGATCCAGCCGCGCTGCTCCAGATCCGTGACGACGTCCCCGACGGAGGCCCGCGACAATCCGGTGCGGGCGGACAGCTCGGTGAGCGTCAGTGGCTCGCGCGCCTCACGCAGGGCACGGATGCTGCTCAGGGAGTTCAGCTGGCGTAGCCGCTGAAGGTCGCCACCACTGACCTGCACGGTCACACTCCTCACTATCGCTGGTCTCTGAACTATATCCCTCTGGCCCATCCCCACTTCCAGCTGCATGTGCTGCGCGAGAAGAGGGTTGACGGCAAGGTCATTTCCGTGACTATCTATGGAGACCTTCATAAAGGAGTTTGCGAAATGACAGTGACCATCGCCATCGTCGGGGCCGGATCCCGCGGCCAGATCTACGCCAGGGCCGCCGCCGCGGACGGCCGGGCACGCATCGTGGCAGTGGCCGACCCGGACCCGGCCCGCCGGGCCAAGGTGGCCGCCGAACACGGCCTGCCGGACAGCGCCTGCTTCACCGGATGGGACGAACTGGCCGCCGTGCCGAAGCTCGCGGACGCCGTGGTCATCGCGACCCAGGACCGGCTGCACGTCGAGCCGGCCGTGGCCTTCGCCGACCTCGGCTACGCCATCTTGCTGGAGAAGCCGATGGCGCCGACGGAGCCGGAAGCCCGCCGCATCGTCGAGGCGGTCGAGCGCAACGGCGTGGTGTTCGCGGTCTGTCACGTGCTCCGCTACACGGCCTACACCAGGGCGTTCAAGGAGCTCCTGGACAGCGGCCGGCTGGGCACGATCTCCAGCGTGCAGCACCTGGAGCCGGTGGGCTGGTGGCACATGGCCCACTCCTTCGTGCGGGGCGCCTGGCGGAACGCGGCCGAATCGGGGCCGATGCTGCTGACCAAGTCCTGTCATGACATCGACTGGTTGCTCCACATCCTCGGCGAGCAGCCGGTCGCGGTGTCGTCCTTCGGCTCGCTGACCCACTTCCGGCCGGAGAACCGGCCCGCGGGCGCGAGCACGCGGTGCGTGAGCTGCGCCGTCGAGCCGGACTGCGCCTACTCCGCCAAGCGTCTCTACCTGAGCTGCCTCGGCGACGCGCGCCGGGAGTTCTGGCCGCTCGGCGCCGTCACGTCCGACGCCACCGTGGCGGGCGTCACGCACGCGCTGGAGACCGGCCCGTACGGCCGCTGCGTCTACGACTGCGACAACGACGTGGTCGACCAGCAGGTCGTCACGCTGGAGTTCGCGAAGGGCACGACCGTGTCGTTCACCATGACGGCGTTCACGCCGCTGGAGCACCGCAGGACCCGGATCTTCGGCACCCGCGGGTACGCCGAGGGCGACGGGCGCGAGATCAGGGTCGTCGACTTCGTGACCGGCGCCGAGGAGCGGATCGACACCGAGACGACGGCGGGCGCGTCGCTCGCCGACGGCCACGGCGGCGGCGACGGGGGCCTGACCAAAGCGTTCATCGACGCCGTCGCCGCCGGTGACCAGGCGCCGCTGGGCGCCGGCCCGGCCGAGGCCCTGGCCGGGCACCTGGTGGTCTGGGCCGCCGAGCGCGCTCGCGAGACCCGGACCGTGCAGGCCCTGTGAACGCGACGATCCCGGCGCCCGCCCGCCGCACGCCCGGCGAAGGCCGGTTCGCCTTCACCGCCACGACCCCGCTGTCGGCCGACCCGGCGCTGGCCAGGGCCGCCGAATGGCTTCGCGGAGCCCTCACCCCGGCCACCGGCCTGCCGCTCCCGGAGGGGCCCGGCGGGGTGGAGATCCGGCTCGTCGCGGGCCTCGGGCCCGAGGAGTACCGGCTCACCGCCACGACCGAGTCGGTGCTGATCGAGGCGAGCAGCCCGGCCGGCGCCTTCTACGGGGCGCAGACGCTGCGCCAGCTGCTCGACCCCGCCGCCTTCCGGGCCGGACGCACCAGCGACAGGGCGTGGAGCATCCCCGCGACGGAGATCGCCGACGCTCCGGAACACGGCTGGCGCGGCTGCCTCATCGACGTGGCCAGGCACTTCCTGCCGAAGAACGACCTGCTGCGGTACATCGACCTGCTGGCCGCGCACAAGCTCAACGTCCTGCACCTGCACCTGACCGACGACCAGGGCTGGCGGCTGGAGATCAGGAAGTACCCCAGGCTCACGGAGGTCGGCGCCTGGCGGCGCGAGTCGCCGGTGGGCGCCGCGCGGCACCGGCGGTTCGACGGCCGCCCGCACGGCGGCTTCTACAGCCAGGACGACATCCGCGAGATCGTTTCCTACGCCGCCGACCGGTTCGTCACGGTCGTGCCGGAGATCGACCTGCCCGGCCACACACAGGCCGCCATCGCCGCCTACCCCGAGCTCGGCAACCTCGACGACCGCCTGCCGGTCCGCACCGAGTGGGGGGTCGGCGAGAACGTGCTCAACGTCGCCGACGGCACGATCGCCTTCTTCACCGACGTCCTGGACGAGGTCCTGGAGCTCTTCCCCGGCCAGTACGTCTGCGTCGGCGGCGACGAGGTGCCGAAGACCCAGTGGAACGAGAGCGTCCCGGCCAAGGAGCGCATCCGGGAGCTCGGCCTGCACGACGCCGACGAGCTGCAGACCTGGCTCATGCGCCACTTCACCGACTACCTGCTGGCCCGCGGGCGCAAGCCGCTCGGCTGGGACGAGCTGCTGGAGGGCGGCCTGCCGCCCGGCGTCACCGTCGCGGCCTGGCGCGGTGACAAGTGCGCGGTGCTGGCCGTGCGGGCCGGTCACGACGTGGTCGTCTCGCCGTTCAGCGAGACCTACCTGGACTTCCGCCAGTCCGACGGCGACCAGGAGCCGGTGCCGATCGGCAGCGTGACGTCCCTGCGCGCGGTCCACGCCTTCGACCCCGTCCCCGGCGGCCTGGGCGAAGGGGAGCGCGGCAGGATCCTCGGCGCGCAGGCCGCCCTGTGGACCGAGCACATCGACTCCCCCAGGCTGCTCGACTACATGGCCTTCCCGCGGCTGGCCGCCTTCGCCGAGGCGATGTGGAGCGGCGAGCGCGACTTCGAGGACTTCCTGGCGCGGCTCGCCGTGCACGAAAGACGTCTCGACGCGCTGGGTGTGGAGTACCGGCCGGCGGCCGGCCCGCACCCCTGGCAACGACGTCCCGACGCCCCCGGTCATCCCCGGACCAGGGCGGAGATCGACGCCCAGCTCGCCCGCTGGACGTCGAACCTGCGTCTCTGAACTGGCCGCCGACCGGCGGGCCGGGCCGGGACCAGGCCGGACGTGCTGCCACCGCGTCCCGGAATCCCTGTAGTCATTCCTGGTTGATCATTTGCTATGTCGATCGAGCTGTTCACAAGTGCGCATGGTTACCTTCGGTATTCGTGAAGATACGATCTGGCCCTGCGGGGCCGGGAAACAGCTCATGTGGCCCTAAACGTGCGGCCATCTCCACCATGCTCCTTCTGAGCGCGGTGTCTGTCGCGCTGCAACCTGCCCGTCCGGCAGCCGCGCAACCGGTTCCGCTGGTCGAGGAGGACTTCACCGGGGCCACCGCGATCCCGCAGTTCATCGGCGTGGGATCGGCCTGCCTGACCGGCGCGCCGGCGGCTCCGCCCGCCGGGCCCGGCGACCATCCGCTCGGGGGCTGCCCCGCCAACGCGGCGGGTCCCGTCCCGCCGACCGGAGCAGCCCCGTACGGCTACCTCCAGCTCACCAGCGCCGACCTCGACCAGACGGCGGCCGCCCTCTACAACGAGCCGATCCCGGCCGAAGAGGGCCTGGACGTGACGTTCGAGCAGTGGCAGTACGGCAACACCACGGCGGTGCCCGCAGACGGCATCTCCTTCTTCCTGATCAACGGGGAAGCCTCGCTGGACCGTCCGGGCGCGTTCGGCGGCAGCCTCGGCTACGCCCAGAAGCTGCCCGACGACGACCCGGCGAACCCGTTCGAACCGGGCGTCAACCAGGGGTACATCGGCGTCGGCCTGGACGTCCTCGGCAACTACTTCGGGGACTGGGAGCAGCGCGGCCGCACCTGCGCCGAGCGCTCACCGGCCGGCACCGGGTTCCGCGTCCCGGCTCCCGGGCCGAACATGGTGACGGTGCGCGGGCCCGGCAACGGCACCGCGGGCTACTGCTTCCTGACCGCCACCACCAGCAACTTCACCACGACCGGGCCGTGGCCCTCGACGCTGCCGGGCGACCTGCAGGGGCCCACGCGGACCGTGCCCAACGACCCGCGGGCGGCCCAGGCCGTGCTGGAGGAGTCGAAGCGCACGGTCAACGTCCGGATCACGCCGGCGCCGAACCCCGAGGTCACCGTCTCGATCGACTTCAACGACGGCAACGGGATGCAGGAGGTGCTGTCCCTGCCCGCGCCGCAGCCGGTCCCGGAGACCTACAAGTTCGGGTTCGGTGCGTCCACCGGTCTGTTCAGCGATGTGCACCTGATCCGGAACGTGGTCGTCCGTCCGGTGGCCGAGCGGCCCGAGCTGTCGCTCAGGAAGCGCGTCGCCGAGGACGCCGACCTGCCCGACCCGGTGCCGGTGGGCACGGAGGTGCCCTACGAGTACGTGGTCACCAACACCGGCAACATGAACATCACGGACCTGATGGTGGACGACGACGTCGTCGATGAGGTCGTCTGCCCGCAGACCACCTTGAACGTGGGCGAGCGGGTCATCTGCCGCGGCTCGTACACGGTCACGGAGGAGGACGCCGAGCGCGGCTCGGTCACCAACACCGCCACCGCGATGGGCCGGGCCGACGGTGAGGAGGTCAGCTCGCCGCCGTCCGAGGTCACCATCGGCGTCACGGACGAGCGCGGGATGCTGGAGCTCGACAAGCGCGTGGACGACTCCCGCACGTACCGTCCCGGCGACCGGGTCACCTACCGCTACGTCGTGCGGAACACGTTCGACGAGATCGTGACCGACCTGCGGATCGACGACAACCGGGTGTCGGACATCGTCTGCGAGACCACCACGCTGGAGCCCGGGGAGTCCACGCTCTGCACGGGCACCTACACGGTCACCGAGGAGGACGCCGCGCACGGCTCGGTCACCAACACCGCCACCGCGGTGGGCCTGATCGACGACACGGAGGTGAGCTCGCCGCCGTCGGAGGCCACCATCGACGTCATGGGTGAGCGCGGGACGCTCCTGCTGGAGAAGACCGTGGACGACACCCGCACGTACCGGCCGGGCGAGCGGGTCACCTACCGCTACGAGGTCAGGAACAACTCCGCCGAGACGGTGGAGAACCTCCGGATCGACGACAACCGGGTGACGAACATCGTCTGCCGGACCACCACTCTGGAGCCGGGCGAGACCACCACGTGCACGGGGGTCTTCGTCGTGCCGAACCGTCCTTCCGGCAAGGACTGCCGGAAGGGCTGCCGCTTCACCATCGCCAACACCGCCGTGGCGCGGGCGGACGGCCTGACCTCCGCTCCGGCGACGGCGACCATCCGGGTCGTGCAGAAGTCGCAGCACCCGCGGCCGCCGTGCCGGCCGGGCAAGAAGAACCACCACTGCCGTCCGGGCAAGAAGCCGCACCACCACCACGGCCACGGCCGTCACCACGGTCACGACCACGGGTACGACCACGGCTACGACCACCAGTGCCCGCCCGGCAAGATGCCGTACGACGGCAGGACCGCCGAATCGGGATGCGTCCCGGAGCACGCGGACAAGGACGAGCGGGACATGGGCCGCTCCATGGACGAGTCCTACGAGCCTCGGCCTGAGGACATGATGGACGACCCGTACATGGAACGTTCCTACCGGGAAATGGGCGACATGCCGATGCCCTGGGAGACCTCCGAGTAGGTCACCCGTCTTCCCATCCGCGTCAACCTGATGGTCCCTCCCCGCGGGGAGGGACCATCGTGCTGTCCGCCCTCGGACGGTCACCCCCAGGCGCCGACCTCCTTGAGGAAGACGACGCCGTCGATCCTGCCGAGATGGGACGGGTCCAGCGGGAAGTAGGCGAAATCCGGCGACACGCGCCGCGCCGGGTCGGCGACCGCCTGGGCCAGGCGGCGGGCGTCGATCACCGAGCGGTGCCACGGGAGCCCGGACAACACGCCCTCGACGGTGTCCGGGGGCGGGGTGTCGTCGCCGGTCGTGCCGAAGGCGGAGGCCAGGTAGGCGTACCGGTCGCCCAGGTGGGCGGCGGCGATCGCGCCCGCGCTCCACCACTCCAGCCGCTGGTCGCCGAACGGCATGAACGTCTTGTCGCGCTGGAGGTGCAGGTTGGAGGAGAAGACCAGGGCCGGGCCGTGCTCGGCGACGGCACGCAGGTTGGCGGCCATCATCGCGTCCCGCAGGGCCGACAGGCGGGTCCAGCGCGCCGGGGAGGCGTCGGCCATCCAGTGGTGGTAGCGCAGCAGGCCGGTGGCGGTGCGCGCGTACAGGTGCGCGCGTTCCCTGTCCCGGGCGCCGAGTTGCGGCGACTGCGTGTCGAGCAGCGCCGCCAGGTCGTCGGCGATCACCCGGAGCCGCTGGGCGTCGGCCGACTGGCCGATCGACTTCGCCGGGTCCATGGCCGTGGCCTCGTCGGACCACCGGTCGTCCTGGCCCAGCAGCGTGTCGAGGGTCTCCCTGGTCGCCACCGCGGCGGGGAGCGGGCCGTCGAGCAGGTCGTACAGGCCGGTGAGCGCCTCGCGCGGGCTCGCCGCCCAGTACTCCAGCGGGCCGTCGATGCCGAAGAAGCGCAGCTTCTCGTCGTGCTCCTCGTTGTGGGCGCGCATCCAGCGGACGAGCTCGCGGTTGGCCGGCAGGGCGCCGAAACCGTGACTGAAGCCGCGGTCCATGACGTCGTCGAGGGTGCCGGCGCCGGTCGTGACGTAGTCGTCCACCAGGAGGCCCTTGAGGCAGTCGCTCTCGATGGCGAACGACCGGTAGCCCTCGTTCTCGACGAGGTGCCGGAAGATCTCGTTGCGCAGCTCGCCCAGTTCCCCCACGAAGTGCCGGGCCTCGCCGAGGCCGAGCAGCAGCGGCCTGGCGGGGAGCGTCCCCAGGAACGCCGAGACACCCGCGCCGTCGACCGGCCAGGCGATTTCCTTGATGTCCATGCCTTCAACGCTATCGTTGAACTTTCGATGGAAGTTTTTCTCTTCGTTACCTGCATATCACCCTTGTAACCTTCAATCGGCACATCACGTCTTGAACGAACTGTTCAAAACGAACTGTTGACACCGATTGGTTCAGTGCGGCATCGTTGCCTCCATGTCGATCGATCACCCCTTCTCCCCGCCGGACCCCGAGCAGGCGCGCGCCCAGCGGGTGCACGCGTCCCTGTTCCGGATCGCCGAGCGGCACGCCGCCACCGGCGAGCAGCGGCTCAGGCAGGCGCACCCGTCCGTCATCGGGCCGCACGAGGCCGTCAGGCTGGTGTCGTTCCTGCTCAGCGGGGCCGCACAGCTCGACGACGGCGAGCCGGAGGTCGACCAGGCCGACATCACCGCGGCGTTGAGCCTCGTCCCGCTGGTCCGCGGCGAGCTGGACGCGCTGGAGGCCGGGCTGCTGGCGATGGCCCGTGGGCGCGGCATGACCTGGCAGGAGATCGCCTTCGGCCTCGGCCTCGGCACCGCGCAGGCCGCCCGGCAACGCCACGAACGGCTCGCCGAACGGACGGCTCTCGACTAGGCCGCCCGCCAGGGGTCAGGCGCGGCGCGGGCGGTTCCACCAGAGGGAGAGCGACAGCGCCGCGACCACGAGCAGGCCGCCGGCCCCGGCGAAGGCGGCGGCCGTGTCCACCCGCTCGCGGACGACCGTGAAGGTGCCCGGCAGGGCGTCGAGGGCGGTCGCGAGCTGGCCGGCGTTCTCGGCCCGGTGGTAGGAGCCGCCGGTCGTACGGGCGATCTGCCGGAGTGCGGGCTCGTCGATGACCCGGGGGTTGCGGCTCCGGTCGAAGCCGCCGCCGAACCCGCCGCCCCAGTCGCCGAAGCCGCGGCCGTCGAACTGCGAGTTGTCGCACACCATCGGCACCACCTTCGTGGTGCCGAAGCCGATGGTGAACACGCGTACGCGGCGCAACGCCGCCTCCTGGGCGGCGCGCTGCGGGTCGACGCCCTGGGTGTTGGCGCCGTCGGTGAGCACGACGATCGCGGCGCCGGCGTACCCGGAGGCCGCGGCGGGCGGCGTGGCGGCGGTGGCGGCGACGGAGGGGTCCACCTCGGCGATCGCGTCGATCGAGGTCAGCATGGCCTGGCCGATCGCGGTGCCGCGGGCGACGGTTAGCCCGTCCAGGGCCTTGATCAGGGCGTCGGTGTCGTCGGTGGGCGGGATGAGCAGGCCCGCGGTGCCGGCGAAGGTGACCAGGCCGATGCGCGGCCCGCCACGCTGCGACTCGATGAAGCCGGCTGCGGCCTTCCTGGCGGCGGTGAGGCGGTTGGGATCGACGTCGGTGGAGCACATGGAGCCGGAGGTGTCGAGCGCGAGCAGGATCGTCGCCGACCGCATCGGCACCGGCACCGACGCCTGCGGCCGCGCCGCCCCGGCCGCGAGCAGCGCCAGCCCGGCGACGAAGAGCGCCACGGGGATGCGCCGCGTCCAGCGCGTACGCCCGGGAAGCGCGGCCCGTACGAGCGCGATCGAGGTGACGCGCACGACGGCCCGCCGCCGCCGGCGGCCCGCCCACCAGCGGAACGCGAAGATCAACGGGATGACCAGCGCCGACAGCAGCGCCCACGGCCAGGACAACGACATTCAGATCACCCGCCCGGACCGGAACACGGTGACCGCCGCGCCCGCGGCGAGCAGCACGAGGGCGAGCCCGATCAGCCCGCCGGCGAGCGGCAGCGGCTCGTCGGAGACGGTGAGCCGCAGGTCGATCGTGTCGGCGATGCCGTCGAGCCGGGCGGCGTCGGCGGCCGGGTGGTAGGCGCCGCCGGTGGTCCGCGCGATCGTGGTGAGGGTGTCCTCGTCGAGCGAGGTCTGCAGGTGGTAGCCGTCGACCTGCACCGCCGCCCCGGCCGCGGTGCCGACCCCCACGGTGTGGACGCGCACGCCCGCCTTCTGGGCCGCGGCGGCGGCCCGTTCGACGTCGCCGCCCCGGTTCTGGCCGTCGGAGAACATCACGATCGTGGCCGACGGCCAGTAGCCGAGGTCGGGCGGCGTCCCGTCGCGGCCGATCACCACCGGCCGGCCGGTGATGGCCGTCAGGGAGGCCGTGATGGCCGCGCCGAGCGAGGTGCCGCCGGTGATCCTCAGGCGGTCGATGGCCCTGAGCGCGACGGAATGGTCCGCGTCGGGCCGCGCGGTGGTGAGCGCGCCGCGTTCGAACGCGACGACCCCGACGTCCACGCTGTCGGGCTGCGCCGCCACGAACGCGCGGGCCGCCCGCTGCGCGGCGGCCAGCCTGGTCGGCGCGACGTCGCCGGCGCCCATGCTGTTGGAGACGTCGACGGCGAGGATCACGGTGCCCGCGGTCCGCGGCACCGGCACCATCGCCGCCGGTCCCGCGGCGGCGACCGCGAGCACGCCGACGGCCGCGATCGTCAGGCCGGTCCCGAGGTACGCGCCGCGCCCGCCCGGCCCGGCGACCCCGGCCGCGGCCAGCGCCGACCTCCGGCGGCGCGCCGAGACGACGGCCGCCCAGGCCAGCGCCACCGTGACGAGCAGCCCGGCGACCAGCGACAACGGGGACGACAGTGTCATGGCCGCCGCTCCCCCGTGCGGGCGGCGATCTCGACGAGCGCGTCGGTCAGGTCACGGTCGGTGCCGACGCGATGGACCGGCACCCCCGCCCGGCGCATGCCCGCCGCGAGCCGGGCGTCGCGGGCGTCCACGGCCTCGCGGAAGCGGACCCGCAGCAGCGGGTCGGCGGAGTCGACGACGAGCTGCTCGCCGGTCTCGGCGTCCTCGACGACGATCAGCCCGGCCTCGGGCAGCACGTCGTCGGCCGCGTCCACGATGCGCAGGGCGACGACCTCGTGCCGCCGGGCCAGGCGCTGGAGCGAGCGTTCCCAGTCGCCCTCGCCGATGAAGTCCGACACGACGACGACGAGCGCGCGGCGGCGGGCCAGCCGTCCGGCCGCGTCGAGCATGAGGGCCAGGTCGGTGGTGGCGCCGGCGCGCGGGGCTGCGGTGCGCTCCAGCTCGGCGCCGATCCGCAGCGCGTGCCGCCGGGACGTGCCCGGCGGCACGACCCGCGCCATCCCGGTGTCGAACAGCAGCGCGCCGACCCGGTCGCCGCCCCGCCCGAACAGCCGGGCCAGGACGAGCGCCAGCTCGGCCAGGACGTCGTGCTTGCCGCGGCCCGGCCGCCCGGCCGTCATCGAGGCCGACCGGTCGAGCACCAGCCACACCGTCAGCTCACGGTCCTCGGTGAACACGCGCAGGTGGGGTTCGTCCAGGCGGGCGGTGACGTTCCAGTCGATGTGCCGGGCGTCGTCGCCGTCGGCGTAGCGGCGCAGGCCGGTGAAGTCGACGCCGGAGCCGCGGTGCGCGGTGCGGTGGGCGCCCTGGAGGCGGCCGTCCAGCCGGCGGACGACCTTCCACTCCAGGCGCAGCAGGAGTCTCTCGGGGGCGGTGGCCATGACGGCTCAGCGGTTCCGCAGGACGACGTCGGGCGTCCGGACGGCCCCGAGCACCCTGCTGATGATCGTGTCGGCGTCGACGTCGTCCGCCAGGGCCTCGTAGGACAGCACGAGCCGGTGGCGCAGCACGTCGAGCGCGAGCTCGGACAGGTCGTCCGGCAGGACGTAGTCGCGGCCGCGCAGGAACGCCAGCGCGCGGGCGCCCGTGACGAGCGCGATGGACGCACGCGGGCTGGCCCCGTACGTGACGTACCGCTCCAGCTCCCCCAGCCCGGCCGTGCCCGGCGAACGGGTCACGGCGACCAGGCGCACGGCGTAGTCGACGATCGACGGATCGACGTACACCTGCCGGGCGCGGGCCCGCATCTCCATCAGCTCGGCGGTCGTGACCGTCGGCTGCGGTGGGTCCGGCGGACGCAGCGCGCGTTCGACGATCGCCTGCTCCTCGTTCTGGGCCGGATAGCCGACGACCACCTTCATCATGAACCGGTCCACCTGCGCCTCGGGCAGCGGGTACGTGCCCTCCGACTCGATCGGGTTCTCCGTCGCCATCACCAGGAACGGCTCCGGCACCCGGAACGTCTCGCGGCCGATCGTCACCTGGTGCTCCTGCATCACCTCCAGCAGGGCGCTCTGCACCTTGGCGGGGGCGCGGTTGATCTCGTCGGCGAGCAGCAGGTTCGTGAACACCGGGCCGAGCTCCGTCCTGAACTCGCCGGAGTGCTGGTGGTAGACCCGCGTGCCGACGAGGTCGGCGGGGACCAGGTCAGGGGTGAACTGCACGCGCTGGAAGCCGCCGCTGATCGCCGCGGCCAGCGACCGGACGGCCAGGGTCTTGGCCAGGCCCGGCACGCCTTCCACCAGCAGGTGGCCGTCGGCGATCAGGGCGACGGCCATGCGTTCGAGCAGGACGTCCTGGCCGACGATGGTGCGTTTGACCTCGAAGAGAACCTGTTCGAGCGGATGAGCCTGGGCCGGGGGCATGATGTCCCTTCTGTAGGCGCTGTGGGCGGTGCCGGTCAGATCTGGGGTCCGTCGCCTGGTGGGCCGTCGCCGTCGTCGCCGCCCAGGGCCGCGCCGATCGGCACCGCGAACGCGATGCCCGCGAACGCGTCGTCGCCGCCGGGGTCGGCGATCGAGACGACGATCCCGACGACCAGCCCGCGGGCGTCCAGCAGGGGGCCGCCGGAGCTGCCCGGGTTGACGGAGGCGTCGAACTGGATCAGCCCGTTCAGGCCGGCGTCCTTGCCGGTCCGGCCGGTGGTCCGGTCGAGGCCCGACACCACCCCGGTGGAGACGCTGTAGGTCAGGCCCAGCGGGTTGCCGATCGCCACGACCGGCGCCCCCACGGCCACGGCGCCGCCGAGCGTGGCGGGCACGACGATCTCCGGCAGCTTCACCGGCTTGAGCACGGCGACGTCCCGCTTGCGGTTCGCGGCGGCGACGACGGCCTTCGCCCTGGTCCCGTCCGCGAACGTGAGGTTGATGTCCTTCGCGGCCTTGACCACGTGGTGGGCCGTCAGGACCGTCCCGTCCTCGGCCGCGATGACCCCCGTGCCGAGCGACTCGCCCGCCTGGATGACCACGACCGACGGCCCGACCCTGCGGAAGACGTCCGGCACCGTGAGCGTCGCGGCGGGCGTCGGCGTGGCGGCCGGCCGTCCTGCCGCCCTCTCCCCGCTGCCGCTGCCGCCCAGCCAGTACGCCAGCACCGCCACGACGACCAGCACCCCGCCCCCGACGGCGACCCGCCGAACCCTCCCGGCCCTGGCCCGACCGGCTTCCCGAGCCCCGGCCGCACCGTCCTCCTGCGGCACGCGCTCCATACCGCTCATACTCAGCAATCGCACCGAAAACTGCCATAAAGACGGACGCACCACTTGCCGCCCCCGGACGGGACGGGGCCGAGCCGCACCCCATACGGCAGGACCGATTCCTCACCGCGGGGCCCCCGCATTGGCCTCTTGCGGACACCCCCGGCCTGATCGGGTACGTCATCGTCGCCGGCGGCTGCACCGGATCGGGCAGCGGCACCTACGGCACGATCACCATCCCGTCCGGCAGCTACTTCTGCCAGACGGTGACGCACAGCCCGGGGATCGACCACGTCAACGGGCAGCGCTGCTAGACCTCTCCGCCCGCGCCGGCGGCGGCCACGAGCGTGCGCACCACCATCGGCTCGGCCAGGACGAGGGCCAGCACCTGCGCCGCATGGCGGTGATGCGGCGTGGTCAGGTGCCGCGCCCGCGCCCCGGCGCCGGCCCACTCCTCGACCACGACCATGCTCGCCGGATGGTTCGGGTCGCCGTAGGCGCGGTAGGCCAGGCAGCCGGGCTCGTCCAGGGACGGTTCGATCATCGCTTCCAGCGCGGTCCGCAGCCGGTCCTCCTGCCCGGCCGCGGCCACGTACTGGGCCAGCACGATGAGGGACATCTCCGGCGCCGTCCTCACGCGAGGGGCTGGGCGGGGCCTGCGCCGGCGCCGGAGGCGGTGATCGCGGCGGCGATCTCCGCCAGGTCGGCCGGCGTCAGGTCCACCGCGCCGGCGCCGATCCAGCCGTCCACCTGCTCCGGCCGGCGGGCGCCGACGATGGCTCCGGTGACGCCCGGCCAGGCCAGGACCCACGCGATGGCCACCTCGGCGACGCCGACGCCGTGCCGGGCGGCGACCGGGCGCAGCGCCTCCGCCAGCCGCAGGTTGGCCGCGAGGCCCGTGGTGAAGTCGTGGTGGGCGGTGCGCCAGTCGCCGGCGGGCAGGCTCGCGACGCGCTCGGCCGAGAACGTCCCGGTGAGCAGGCCCGACTGCAGCGGCGAGTACGCGATCACGCCGGTGCCGTGGGCGTGCGCCCACGCGATCTCGGCCGCCGCCGACCGGTTGATCGCCGAGAACGGCGGCTGGACGACGTCCACGTGGGCGATGCGCTCCGCGGCCGCCAGCTCCTGCGGCGAGTGGTTGGACAGGCCGATCGCGCGGACCTTGCCCTCGGCCTTCAGGTCGGCCATGACCTGCCAGTACTCCTCCAGCGGCGTGGCGTTGGGCGACACCGCGCCGAAGCCGCCGCCGGCGTACTCCAGCGACTCGCCGGTGTCGGGGTAGTGCACCTGGTAAAGGTCGATGCGCTCGACGTTCAGGCGGCGCAGCGAGTCCTCCAGCTCGCGCCGGACGCTGGCCGGTTTCATGATCCGGCGCGGGGCGGCCTGCGGGTCCTCGGGGTCCCAGACCAGGCCCACCTTGGTGAAGACGTACGGGCGGTCGGCCTCGGACAGGTCGGCGATGGCCTTGCCGACCAGTTCCTCGGAGTGGCCGAGCCCGTACACGGCCGCGGTGTCGATCCAGTTGACGCCGCCGGCGACGGCGTGCCGGATCGCGGCGATCGACTCGGCGTCGTCGGTCGTGCCCCAGCCGAACTTCCAGCCGGCCCCCGACACCGCCCAGGAGCCGAAGCCCAGGCGGGTGATGTCCATGCCGGTGCTGCCCAGAGGGCGGGTGGGCAGGTGGGTGGTGCTCATGTCGCGTTGCTCCCTGTGGGTGACCGGGCATCCCCTGTGGACGTCCGGTGCAGCTCACTCTGGCGCGCCGTCCGCGGCCCACCCAGTGCCCGCCGCTGCCTAGGCACGGCATGACCAGGCTGGCGACGACGCCGGGCGGCGATACTGGTCCCATGGCACTGGACAGACGCGCAGAACTGGGCGAATTCCTCCGATCCCGCCGGGCCCGGCTGCGTCCCGAGGAGCTCGGCCTGCCCGAGTACGGCAGCCGCAGACGCGTCCCCGGCCTGCGCAGGGAGGAGCTGGCCCAGCTCGCCGGGGTGAGCGTGGACCACTACGTCCGGCTGGAGCAGGGCCGTACCCTGCACTTCTCCGAAGCGGTGCTGGACGCCGTCGCCCGCGCCCTGCGCCTGGACGACGTCGAGCGCGCGCACCTCCACCGCCTGGCCCGCCCCTGGAACGACAGCGACCACGCGCAGGCCGCGCCCCCGCTGCAACGCGTCCGGCCCGGCCTCCAGCGCCTGCTGGACGCGTCGGCCGACGTGCCGGCCTACGTCGTCGGGCGCAACACCGACGTCCTGGCCTGGAACCACCTGGCGGCGGCGCTGATCACCGACTTCGGCGCGCTGCCGCCCGAGCAGCGCAACCTGGCCCGCCTGGTGTTCCTGGACGAAGGCATGCGCGACCTGTACGCCGACTGGCCCGCCAAGGCCGCCGACGTGGCCGCCTACCTGCGCCTGGACGCCGGCCGCCACCCCGCCGACACCCGGACGTCGGCCCTGGTCGACGAGCTGTCGGCGGCCAGTCCGGAGTTCCGTGAGCTCTGGGCCGAACACCGGCTCAAGGACAAGACCCACGGACGCTACGTCTACCTGCACCCGGTGGTCGGCAGGCTGGACCTCGGCTTCGAGACCCTCCGCCTGCCCGACGACCCCGACCAGGCGCTGATCGCCCACACCACCGAGGAGGGCTCCCCCTCCCAGACCGCTCTGCGCCTGCTGTCCGCCTGGACCCGCCGGGCCCACGCCGCCCCCTGACCCACGGCGGGTGCGCCCGCTAGGAGCCGTCCTGCTCCAGCAGGCGGTCGAGCCTGATGGCCAGATCGAGGGTCTCGCAGCGCAGCAGGTCGAGCCGCCGTCGGATCTTCGACCGGATCGCCTGGAAGTGCTCGTCGCTCTGCCCGCGCAGGCCGAGCAGTTCGTCGGTCAGGGCCGTGACGTCGTGGCCCGACTCGCTGCGGGTCTCGGCGAGGTCGGCCCGCATCTCGGCGATGCCGAGCACCGCCTCGGAGCAGTCGGCCTCGGCGCACAGTGTCGCCTCCAGCGCCTGGACCCGAAGCCTGATGTCCAGGATCTCCGCCTCTACATCCACTTACTCCTACCTTTGCCGGTAGTCGGTAGGGAACCGGCCCGGTGGTGGAGGGCGGCCGGGTCCCACTTGCTGTAAGCACATGGTGGCAACCCGTGTATACCCGACACGACCGCCGGCAAGCAACGGGTGCGGGTCCGCGGAGGGCTCAGCCCGGGCCGGGTGGCGGCCTCAGGCCGGGCCTGGCGTGGCAGGTCAGTTGTTTCTCGGGTCCGGGCCGTAGGCCGGCATCCCCTGCGGGCAGCCGGGCACCGGGCCCTTGCAGCAGCGCGGCCGGCCGGCGGTGAAGTGGTCGTTCATGTGGCGGCGCAGGGCCGCCAGCTCGTCGCCGAGCGCGGCGAAGTCCTGGCGCATCTCCGTCCGGATGTCGGCGATGTCGGCCTGCATCCGGGTGATGCCGGTCATGGTCGCCGTGCTGTCGCCGCCGGGCCTGCCCGCCTTGAGCTTCCGCAGGCGCAGCAACAACTTGAGTATCTGTGTCTCTAGGTCCACACGTTCCCGCCTTCGCGCAGCTGGACAGGGGCCTGCGCCGGACGAGCGGGCGGGCGCCCCGGAGTACGAAAACGGTGACACATCGGCCGCCCGCGTGGGGATGATCTTGATTTCGCCGGGTGGGTTTCCATTACACCGGCGCCCAAGTTTCTTTTCTGCCGGCGGATATTGGCCGCCGAAAGTGACGGACCGAAACAGGCCAGGCCGGAGGAAGGAGGACAGTGACGGCGGCCCGCCACGACGGGGCCGAACCGGCCCGCGGCACCGGCCCGCGCCCGCCCCGGCCACGGGCGCGGGCGGCGGCCCGTCCGCTGGAAAAATCTTCTGGCGCATATCACGGCAAATCCGCAGATCAGGGACCGGCAACCCTGCGAATTTCCCTCCGCGGCCACGCCGGATCAAGCATCCTGAGCATGTCATCACGCTCCCCCACCCCCCGTTGTAAGGAGCCTCCGTGACCCGGTTCGCCGTCGACCACTCACGCCACGCGCTCATCGCCACCTGGGGTACGGGGATCGGCGACATCGCCACCACCGTGGCGGAACAGGTGCCTTCGAGCCCCGACGTGCTCCGCCTGGCCACCAGCCTCACGGAGCTGTCCTACGCCTGCTGGCGCTGCTACACCCACCCGTCCAGCGCCGCCGACCAGCACGGTCCCAACAGCGTCGGCTGGCAGCGGCAGGCCGAGCGCGACGCGTTCGCCTCGGTCATCCCGGCCCTGCTGGCGCCCGTCCGGCCGGCCAACGGCGCGCTGACCCTCTACTCCACGCGGGTGGAGGAGGTCGCCCACCGCGTCGGCCGTACGCTGCACACGATCAACCACGCCCCGCTGGCCGGCAGCGTGGCCACCGACGTCACCGCCGAGCTGGCCGCCATCGAGAACGCCGAGCTCGGCGACCTGACCGCGCGCGCCCAGCAGGCCGTCATGCTCAGCCGCGAGGACGCCTCGCCCCTCCAGGTCGCCCAGGCCGACAGCCTGCTGCACCAGCATCCGTTCGGCACGGAGGCGCTGTTCACCAAGATCGACCCCACCGCGGCCGCGATCGCGGCGGCCCACTGGCTCTACGCCGCCGCCACCATCAGCGCCCGGCACACCGGCCTGCATCCGATGCAGACCATCTCCGAGGTCGACAACATCAAGGCCCCGGCCCAGGAGAGCCTCACCGAGGTGATCTCCGCGATGAGCGGCGGCGGCTCGCCCAGGGCCGCGGTCATGCCGATGATCCGCAACGCGCTGCACGTCGCCGAGGGCCACCTCTACGGCGTGACCGAGGCCAAGCACCGCATCGGCGCGGCCGAGGAGCTGATCGCCCAGGCCCGCACCGACCATCCCGAGCTCGGCCTCGGCCCCAGCACGGTCTACCTGCCCATCACCCCGCTCAACCCCGCCCGCCCGGCCCTCGACCTGCTGGAGAACCTCCTCTACGGCATCCGCAGCTGCTGGCTGACCTTCTCCCAGCACGCCGACACCCCGACCGGCCGGGAGCCCGGCCGGCCGCGCCGCCACCACCGCCACACGGAGGTCTTCCTGGCCGAGGTGCGGAAGAGGGCGGCGTCGGACCGTTCCCGGCTGCTGTAGCCGGTCCGTGCCGCCCAGTGGGCCGGGGCCACATGATCACGGTACGCTCGGGCATGTCGGAAAACGCCGTCGAGCGGCCTCCCTTACCGGCGCTCACCCGGGCCCTGGTCGGCCCGCCCGGCAAGGTGCTGCTTCCGCTGGTCGCCGTGGTGGGGCTGATCGTGCTCAACTACACGAGCGTGCCGGGCGGAGGTTCGTTCACGCTGCTGCTGGCGGGGCTCGCGCTCTTCGTCGGCACCGCGGTCGTCTGGGTCGCCCGGTTCGCGGTGGGCCTGCTGCGCTCCGACGGACGTCCCGGGCTGCGCCGCCACTGGGTCCGCTGGACGGCCGCGCCGCTGATGGGCGTGATCGTGACCGCGCTGGTGCTCACCGGGGCGCCGTTCAACGCCCGGTTCGCGCTGTCGGAGCCGGGGCTGGAGCAGTTCGCCCGGACGGTCGCCGCGGACACCGGGGCCGTCAGGCGCGAAGAGCAGTGGGTGGGCCTCTTCCCGCTGACGTCGATCGAACGGGTGCCGGGCGGCGCGCGGTTCCTGGCGAGTGACACCGGCTTCATCGACCGGTACGGCTTCGCGTGGCTCCCCGGCGGCGCGCCGGCGGAGGAGTCCCACTCGGAGTACACGCACCTCGAAGGCCCCTGGTACGTATGGGAGAGCCGGTTTTGAAGATCCCTGGACCGGTCGGCGGATGGGTGTCCGCGGTCGCCGCGCTGCTGGTGTTCCCCCTCTTCGTAGGCGGGAGCATGTTCTGGTTGTCGCTGGTCGGCGCGCAGGCGGCCATGATCGTCGCGGTGGTGAAGGCGTACCAGGACGCGGCGCGGTGGCGGGCGCCTGAGGCGGAGCGCGCGGAAGGACCGCCTGCCGCCGGGTGAGGCCGTCCCGGCCCGCACGGAGGTGTCGGCGGCGGTGGACGGGGCAGGAACCGCCCCTCGAATGGGTAGGTCCCCGGGCAGACCTCCAGGAAGGGTGTGCCGATGCGGCGGAGTGGCGGAGAGCTGATGCTGGGCGGCATGCTGTCCGCCAACCATCTGACCGCGATGGAGGACCTGCCGCACGTCGTCGCCGGGCACGCCGCGCTGGTGGGTTTCACCGAGACCGCGATCTACGTCACCGACCTGCAGCAGCAGGAGCTCATCCCGCTCCCTGAGCAGCGGGACGCGTCCGGCGAGCCGCTGGCGGTCCTGCGCATCGACGGCACGCTGGCCGGGGTCGCGTTCCGCAACGCCGAGGTCGTGCACGTGCCGGGCGGACCCGACGGCACGGCCAGGCGGTTGTGGCTGCCGCTCCTCGACGGCACCGAGCGGGTCGGCGTGCTCGGGGTGACGGTGCCGCAGGACGACGAGGTCGCCGAGTGGCGGGCCCAGCAGCTCGCGTCGCTGGTCGCGCTGCTGGTGATCAGCAAGCGGCCGCACAGCGACTCCTACTCGCGGCTGATCCGCGCCCGGCCGATGACGCTGTCGGCCGAGGTGCTGGTGCCGCTGCTGCCCCCGGGGACGTTCGCCAACGACGACGTGGTGGTCAGCGCCGGGCTCGAACCGGCCTACGAGGTGGGCGGGGACGCCTTCGACTACGCCATCGACGGCGAGGCGCTGCACGTGTCGATCTTCGACTCGATGGGCCACGACACCTCCGCCGGGCTGACGGCGACCATCGCGGTCGGGGCCAGCCGGAACAACCGGCGGCAGGGCGCCGATCTCGTCAGCACGGGCGAGGCGATCGACGCGGCCATCGCCGAGCAGTTCACCGGCCGCTTCGCCACCGGCATCCTGGCCTGCCTCGACCTGCACACCGGCTGGCTGACCTGGGTGAACCGGGGGCACCATCCGCCGCTGGTGATCCGCGAGGGCCAGCAGGAGGCCACGCTGTCCAGCGAGCCCGACCCGCCGATGGGCTTCCTGCTGCGGCCGTACACCGGGGAGCTGCGCTACCAGCTCCAGCCCGGCGACCGGCTGCTGTTCTACACCGACGGGATCATCGAGGCGCAGAGCCCGGACGGCGAGCTGTTCGGCCTGGAGCGCTTCATCGACTTCATCCTCCGGCACGAGGCCGACGGCCTGTCGGCGCCCGAGACGCTGCGCCGGCTGGTGCAGGCCATCCTGGAGCACCAGCACGGCCGGCTCCAGGACGACGCGACCGTGCTGATGGTGGAGTGGCGCAGCAGCAGGCAGCAGCGGCTCGTCATGTGAGCCCGTCAGGTCTCGCCGACGGCGACGAACCCGGTGTCGGGCCGGTAGTCGGGCGACTGGTGGCGGAAGTAGGTGTTGTAGACCTGGCAGTAGCGGCCGCCGCGGGCCAGCAGCGAGGCGTGGTCGCCCTCCTCCACGATCCGGCCGTGGTCGAGCACGATGATGCGGTCGACGTGCTCGATCGTGGACAGCCGGTGGGCGATCACGATCGAGGTGCGGCCGGCCAGCACCACGTCGAGCCCCTCCTGGATCTGGGCCTCGGTCAGCGGGTCGACGCTGGCCGTGGCCTCGTCGAGGACGACGATCGCCGGGTCCTGGATGAGCAGGCGGGCCAGCGCGACGAGCTGCCGCTGGCCCATGGACAGGGCCCGCCCGTGCTCGCCCACGTCAGTGGCCAGGCCGTGGGGCAGCGCCTCGATCCAGTCGCCGCCGCCGACCGCGGCCGCCGCGGCCAGCACCTCGTCGTCGCCCGCGTCGGGCCGCGGGTAGCGGATGTTGTCGGCGACCGTGCCGCTGAACAGGAACGGCGCCTGCGGCACCGCGCCGATCTGCCGCCGGTACGCGCCGAGGTCGAGCGAGCGGATGTCGTGGCCGTCGATCAGCAGGCGGCCTTCCTGGAACTCGTAGAAGCGGGTGATCAGCTTGCCCAGCGTGGACTTGCCGGCGCCGGTGTGGCCGACCAGCGCGACGGTCTCACCCGCCTCGACGACCAGGTCGAAGCGGCGGAGCACGGGGTGGGCCGCGTCGTAGCCGAAGGTGACGTCGTCGAACTCGATGCGCCCGGCCAG
Source organism: Nonomuraea sp. NPDC049624 (assembly GCF_040675255.1). NCBI lineage: Bacteria > Bacillati > Actinomycetota > Actinomycetes > Streptosporangiales > Streptosporangiaceae > Nonomuraea > Nonomuraea sp. NPDC049624. The sequence continues at coordinate 30,753 of NZ_JBFAOR010000017.1, forward strand.
CCTGCCCGGGTCGGCCGAGCCGGTCTGCACGACCCGGGGCGGGGCGTCGATCAGGGCGAAGACCCGCTCGGAGGCCGACAGGCCCTGCTGGAACTGCGACCAGAAGGCGGCGATGGAGGTCAGCGGCATCCAGAACAGCGACACGCCCTGCAGGAACAGGTACCAGTCGCCCGCCGACCAGCACCGCGGTGCCGCCAAGCTGGACCAGCGCGACCGTCGCGAGCCCCGCCACGAGGAACAGCAGGGGGAAGATGGCCGAGAAGACGAAGCCCTGCCGCAGCGTCACCCGGTAGCTCTGCTCGTTGACCGGCCGGAACTCGTCGTAGACCTGCTGCTCCTGACGGAAGTTCTTGGCCACGGCGATGCCGCCCATGGTCTCCTGCAGGTTGGCGTTGACCCGGCTCAGCGACCGCTGGGCCCGCCGCGTGCTGGACCGGGCCAGCCGCCGGAACAGCAGCGCCATGCCCATCACGACCGGCGCCACCAGCAGGGTCAGCAGCGCCAGCTCGACGCTGCGCAGGAACAGCAGGACGGTGACGAACCCCACCATCAGCACCTGGCTGATCAGATCCATCGTCAGGGTGGAGACCGTGGCGAAGTCGTCGGTGTCGGAGGTGACGCGGCTGACGATGCGGCCCGACGGGGTCTCGTCGTAGAACGACAGGTCGCGTTCGAGCACGGCGTCGAAGGCGTCTTCGCGCAGGCGCAGCACGACGTCGCCGGTGACCCGCGCGCTGTACCACTGGCGGACGAAGTTGAAGGCCCAGCTCAGCGCGCCGGCGAGCAGGATGCCGACGACGAGCAGCGGGCCGACGCCGGCGATCGTGCCGTCCTGGATGGCGTCGACGCCCTTGCTGGCCAGCAGCGGCAGGGCCGCCTGCGCCGCCGAGACCAGCACGATCATGGCCGCCACCAGGAACATCGCGCCCAGCTTGGGGCGGAAGTAGGCGAGGATCCGGCGCGTCAGGTCACGGTCGGAGTAGGTGCGGTCGTAGTCCTCGGCGTCGAGGCCGTCCATGATGAAGCCCATCAGTGGACCCTTTCCTGCTCGTCGAGCGCGCCCTGATCGACCGGGACCTCGTCGTAGTGGGAGAAGATGCGGCGGTAGAGGGGGCTGCCGGCGATCAGCTCGTCGTGGGTGCCGAAGCCGGCCACCTGGCCGCGCCGCAGCAGCAGGACCTTGTCGGCCCAGCGGATCTGGGAGAGCCGGTGGGTGATCAGCAGGGTCGTGCGCCCTTCCTGGATGCGCTCGATGGCCTGCTGGATGCGGTCTTCGGTGGCGGAGTCGATGGCGCTGGTGGAGTCGTCGAGGACGAGGATCGCCGGGTCGGTCAGCAGCGCCCGCGCGATGGCCAGCCGCTGGCGCTGGCCGCCGGACAGCGTGAGGCCGCGCTCGCCGATGACGGTGTCGTAGCCGTCGTCGAGCTCGGCCACGAACTCGGCCGCCTGCGCGTCCTCGGCCGCCCTGACCACGGCCGCGCGGTCGGCCCGCTGGCCAAGGCCGAAGGCGATGTTCTCGGCCACGGACCGCGAGAACAGCACGACGTCCTGCTCGATGGTGGAGATCTGGGAGCGCAGCGAGTCGAGGTCCCAGTCGCGGACGTCGACCCCGTCGACCAGGATCCGGCCCGAGGTGACGTCGTAGATGCGGGGCACCAGCTTCGTCAGCGAGCTCTTGCCCGCCCCGGTCTCGCCGACGATCGCCACCGTCTCGCCCGGCCGCACGGTGAACGTCACCCCCCGCAGGACGGGCTCGCCCTCGCCGTAGCCGAACGTGACGTCGTCGAAGACGATCTCGCCTCCGATCGGCGCGACGTGGCCGGCGGCCGGCTGCGCCAGCTCGGTCTCGGCGTTGACGATGTCGAGGATCCGGCGGGAGGACACGATGCCGATCTGCACCAGCGAGAACGTGAAGATCGAGATCTGGGTCGGGAAGCCGAGCATGCCCATCAGCCCCATGAAGGCCACCAGGTCGCCGATCGTGATGGCGCCGGCGGCGTGGAGGAGGAGCGCGTGCCACAACGCCCCCGCCATGGCGCACGCGAACAGCAACGTGGGCAGGTAGCGAGCCTGGACGAGGCCGTTGCGCACGAACGAGTCGCGGTAGCGCCGGGCGTTGGCACGGAAGCGCAGCCGCTCCTGCGCCTCCTGCGCGGTCACCTTGATCACCTCGATGCCGCGCACCGCCTGGCTCAGCCCGGCGTTGAGGTCGCCGAACTCGTCGCGCATGCGGGTGGCCACCGGGTTGAGCTGCCCCATGTAGTGGCGCAGCGCGAACCCGAACGCCACCGCGAACACCACGGGCACCAGCAGCAGCCGCGGGTCGATCGCGGCGATGAAGACCAGGGGCACCAGGCCGGTGAGCCCGGAGTCGACGATCAGGTCGACGCCCGGACTGATCATGATGGAGAGCTGGCGGATGTCGTTGGCCGCCCGCGCCATCAGGTCGCCCACCCGCTGCCGGTTGTGGAAGGTCTGGCTCTTGCCGAGCAGGCCGGCGTAGAGCTCGTCGCGGGCGTCGCGTTCGAGCCGCTTGGCCAGGGTCTCGCTGCTCAGCCGGGCGACGAGGTCGAACGCACCGCGGGCCGACACCACCGCCAGCAGCGCCAGGGCGACCAGCCCGAGTGCGGCGGCGGGCGTGCCCCGGCCGCCCAGCACCGCGTCGAAGGCCGAGCCGGTGAGCTGGGGGACCAGCGCGTTGAGCACCACCATCACCAGCGAGCCGCCGAGGAAGCCCGTCAGGGGGAGCGGATGGCGGCGCAGGTGGGACCAGAGCCAGCGGACCGGCCCGCGCCGGTCGTAGCGCGGGCCTTCGACGGAGAACTCCGAACTGCCGCTGGTCACGGTGAAACCCCTTGGCCGAGAGCGGGCGGACATCGGACCTGTTTGTATCACCGGCCACCGACAGAATCCGAAGGGGTTTTCCGGCCGCCCGTGAAGGCAAAGAGCGGGCAGCGTCACGCAACGAGACAGTAATCTTACCCACCGTGGACTCTTTCCTCCATCAAGCGGACCTGCTGCCGCTCGTGACCCTCCAGCCGCCGGTGCGCCTCCTCCCGGCCGACGACCTCGCGGCCGTGGTCCGGGCGACGCCGGTCGTCCACGAGCTGCTGCGCCTGGCCCGCGCCGCCGGTGAGCCGGGGGCGGCGGGGCCGGGGCAGGGGCGGCTGTGGGGCGTGGCCGAGGACAGCCGGCTCGTCGACGTGCGCGACGGGGCCGCCACGACCGGCCCGGCGGTCGAGACCCTGACGTCGGGGCCGGCCGACGACGTGCTGGACACGTGGGGCGACATCCTCTACTCGCTGTTCTCCCCCGAGGCCGACGCCGCGGCGCTCGACGCGGGCACGAGCACCCTGCTGATGCTGCTCAGCCACCGCGACGCCCTGCCGGTGGCGCAGATCCCCGAGCTGACCGACGAGGCGGCCGACGAGCTGGCCTGGTTGGGGCTGATCCGGCGCGACGGCTCGTCGGTGTCGCTGACCCCGCTCGGCACCTGGAGCGCGCTCGACCTCTTCAAGACCCTCATCGGCCAGGACATCCCGGTCCACGGCGGCACGGCCGGCGCCGACGCCCCCACGCTGCTGCGGGCCCTGCGCACCTACGACGACGACGAACGCGCCGAGGAGGTGCGCGTCTGGCTGGGCGGGCGGGATCCGGCGCGGGCCGCCGAGGAGATCGCCGACGTCCTGCTCGACGTCAGCCCGCTGAGCCGGGCCGTCGGCCTGACCGTGTTGCTGGAGGACCTCGGCCGGCCGGGCCGGGAGATCGCCGACGCGTTGCGCGCGGTGCCCCGGCTGGGGGCGCTCATCCGGGCCCGGGAGAAGGAGGACCACGACGTGCCGCCCGCGCCCGTCGACGTGGCCTGGGTGTACGCCGACATGACCGTGGCCGCGATGGAGATCGGCGGGCCGGCCGAGTCGATACTCCAGCTCTCCGGCAACCTCGACGTCGACGACGTGCTCAGCATGCTCGGCATGATGACGTGCAGCGACCACCCCTACACGACGCCGATGTTGCGCTTCCTCATCGAGCACCATCCGACGCCCCGGGTGGCCTCGGCCGCGCGCGTGGCGTTGCAGCGGTGGCGCGGGGTGCACGTACGGCCGCCGGGCGAGCGCGGACGCCTGCCCAGGAAGCCCCGCAAACCGGGCAAGACGGCAGGCGCCCAGAAGCGCCGGCGGCGCTGACCGCGCCCGTCCCGGGCGGGGCTCAGGGCCTGCGGGTCAGCCTGAGGGCGGCGCCGACGCGCTCGGCCCACTGCCAGGGGGCGTCCGTGCCGCCGGGCAGGGCGTTGTAGTACTCCCAGCCGCTCACCCCGCCCATCCCGGGATGCCGGTGCAGCAGTTCGGCGACGGTGGCGGCCAGGCGGTCGATCTCGACGTGGCCGACGCCACCGTTGTCGGGGCTGGTGACCGCCCCGGCCACCAGCTTGCCCGCCGGCACCACTCCCCCGGCGAGCACGGCGTCGTAGTCGCACGGGTCGGCCAGGCTGCGCGGGCCGCCGTACATCGGCAGGTTGAGCCAGGCGAGGTCGGCGCCCTGCTCGCGGAAGACCTGGTCGTGGTCCACGGCGGCGGACGGGGTGAGCGCGAGCAGGAAGGCCGGGCCGAAGTCGGCGCGCAGCCGGTCGATCAGGCGTCCGAGGGCGGGCGGCGGCACGGGCTCGGTCAGGTGGAGGTCCACGCCGTCGAGGCGGCGGCGGGTGAGCAGGCGGCGCAGCGGCGGGTAGCAGGTCTCGAAGTCGTGGTCGAGGCGGTCGAGACCGTCGATCATGGCCAGGGCGCGGGCGCCGTACACCTGGGTGACCTGGACGTCGTCCCACATCTGGGCCAGGTCGGGGCAGTCGGGCGGGGCGCCGTTGAGCCGGACGTCGCCGTCCGCGCCGATCTCCACGGTGGCGACGACCAGGTGGGTCAGGCCGGTACGCCGTTCGATCAGGGGCAGCGGGGAGACGTAGAGGCCGCCGTCGCAGTGGGTCCGGTAGTACATCACCAGGCGGGGTGTGTGCTGGGGCAAGGCACGTCCTCCGTGAGGAATGAGGTGACACTTCACCATGTTCCACACCAAGGGTGAGATCAAAACTACTCTCGGTTGATTTTGCCTGGCGCGCCCCAGCACCGGGCAGGGGCGCTCAGCGGCCCGCGCGCGGCGGCCTGACCGGCTCCTTCGCGGCCGAGCCCAGGGGCAGCATGACCTCGACCCGCGTCCCGGCCCCCGGCCCGCTGTTGACGACGCAGATGCCGCCGAGCTCGGCCGCCCGCTCCCGCATCGAGCCGAGGCCCACCCCCGCGCTGTACGCGGCGGGCAGCCCGCGGCCGTCGTCGGCGACCACCACGCGCAGCACCGAGTCCCGCTGGAGCACGATGCTGGCGCGGGAGGCCCTGGCGTGCCGCCGGATGTTGGTCAGCGCCTCCTGGACGATCCGGTAGACGGCCACCTCGACGGCGGCGGGCAGGTCGGTCAGGCTGCCCTCGACCTCCACCTCGATCGCGGTGTCCGGGGAGGACTGGCCGGCCAGCTCGCGGACGGCCCTGGCCAGGCCGAGGTCGTCGAGCGCGGGCGGGCGCAGGCCGTACACCAGCTCGCGGATGTCGTCGGTGACCGCGCCCATGCCGGTGTGCAGCTCGCGCAGCAGCTCGTCGGCGGCGTCGGGGGACTTCTTCAGGCTCGTCCTGGCCATGTTGATGGTCATGGCCATGGCCGAGAGGGTCTGGCCGAGGCCGTCGTGCAGGTCGCGGCGCAGGCGGCGGCGTTCCTCCTCCCTGGCCGTCAGGATGCGTTCCCTGGAACGCTGCAGGTCGGCGGCCATGCGCACGGCGTGCGCCACGTCGGCGGCGTACGGCGTGAGCGTGGTGAGCACGCGCTCGTTGTGGGCGGCGGGGAAGCGGCGCGGGCCGGGCGGCCCGACGAACAGGCGACCGACGCGCTCGCCGTGCCACACCAGCGGCACCTGGCGGGGCTCCGCGCCCACCCGGCCGCTCTCGACGTAACGCGGCTCGCCGTCGGCGACCTCCACGGCCACGCCCTCGACCGCGAGCCCGTCGCGCAGCACGCTCACCACGGAGGTCAGCGCCTTGGCCGGGTCGCCGCGCCGGACTGCCTGGGTCAGGCGCTCGGCCAGCACGGCGGGGTCGCCGACGCTGCCGTACAGCAGGTGGTCGACGGCGCGTTGCAGCACGTGCCGCAGCGGCTGGAAGAACGCGCCGGCGAACAGCGCGGCGGCGATGCCGGCGATCTCGTCGTAGCCGGAGACCACGAGGCTGGACAGCGCGCCCGCGCCGAAGTAGACCGCGCTCACCACGGCCACCAGCCCGGCCGCGACGAAGGCCCGGCTGATCACCGTGTCGATGCCGTAGAGCCGGTAGCGGGTCACCGAGAACGCGACGGCGACCGGGATGAGCGCCGCCCACACGACGCTCGGCCACAGGAGCGCCGGCACGAACGCGGCCAGGATCAGGAACACGACATAGCCGGCGAACGCGAACAGCGGCCAGCCGATCTGCCGCCTGCCCACCGGATCGGCCCGGCGCAGCCGCAGCGCCAGGGAGAGCGCCGTCAGCGCCATGGCGACGTAGATGCCGGTCCAGGCGACGGCGGAGACGGCCTCCATGTACGGCCCGAGCGCGCGGATCTGCAGCGGGTTGGGGATGACGGCGGGGTAGGGGTAGCTGCCGGGGGGCGGGTCGGGCCGGAACACCGAGCGGGCCAGGTCGAGCCCGAGCGAGAACGCGCCCAGCAGCAGCACCCACCGCCAGCGCGGCGAGGGCAGCCGCCCGTCGGGCGAGTAGAGCGGCAGCAGCATGGTGAGCGCCAGGCCGCACACCGCCCACCCGACCTGGGCGGGGAAGCGCACGAGCCCGGCCGCGACGAGCTCGCCGTCGGCGGCCAGCCGGAACATCAGCGCGCTGGACAGGTCGCTGACGGCTGCGGCGATGCCGCCCGCGACCATCAGCCACGCCATGTTCAGCCGGGGCCGGTGGAAGATCAGGAACGCGCCGACCGCGGGGAAGGTCAGGGCGGCGGCCGTCTGGGGCGAGGCGGTCCGGAGCGGGGTCCACGCCTCCGGCAGCCGGGCGTAGACGAGCAGCGCGGCGACCGTGAGAACCGGCGAGGCCACCGCCAGGACGACGGCCGTGACGCGCGCGAGCCGCACACCCCGGCCCGCGGAGCCGCGCCCGGTGCCGCGGCTCTCCGCCGGCCCGGCCTCTTCGGCGATCTCGGTGAACCCGGTCATCTCATCACCGCCTTCCCCAACACTTGAACAGGATTATGACCTTTTTACTGGGATAATCCGCCCGTTGTGTCCGGGCCGTTACCGTCCGACGCCTGCTCCGGCCCCTCACGGGGCCAGGACAGGCCTCAACCTACTCGACGGCGGCGCGTGGTTTCCTATACGCATGCCCGAACCTGATCTCGTGATCGACGGCGGCGACAAGATGTGCGTGCAACTGCTCATCGAGCTGCGCGGGCACGTGCTGCGCGCCGGTCCCGGCGCCGTGATCCACCTGATCGCCACCGACCCCGCCGCGCCCGTCGACCTGCCCGCCTGGTGCCACCTGACCGGCCACTCCTACCTCGGGCCGGTGCCCGGCGCCGGGCGCCCGACGTACGCGGTGCGCGTCGCGGACGCCGCCAAGGAGACCGAGCCCACCCGTCCCTGGCACGCGGCCTGACGGCGGTCGCCGCCCGTCAGCGGAAGGAGCGCCGGTAGGCGGCCGGAGTGGTGCGCAGCGCGGTGTGGAAACGGCGGCGGAGGTTGACGGCCGAGGAGAGGCCGACGCGGGCGGCGATGGTCTCGACCGGCAGGTCGGTCTCCTCCAGCAGCGCGCGGGTGGCGGCCAGCCGGCGTTCCAGCAGCCAGCGGGCGGGCGGCACGCCGAGCTGGTCGGCGAACTGCCGGGTCAGGGTACGCGCGGAGACCCCCGAGTAGGCGGCCATGTCCTCGACGGTGACGTGGTCGGGCAGGCGGCCGAGCAGCCATTCCAGCAGCGGGGCCAGGGAGTCCGGCATGGGCCCCGCGGTGGGCAGCGGCGGATACTGGCGCTGGCAGCCCTCGCGATGCGGCCCGGCGGCGAGCTGACGGCCGATGCGCATGGCGTGGGCCGCGCCGTGGTCCTGGAGCACCTGGTGCAGGCAGAGGTCGAGGGTGGCGGCCGAGGCTCCGGCGGTGGCGACGTCGCCGTGGTCCACGTAGATGACGGTGTCGTCGGGGATGACGCGCGGGTGACGGGCGGCCAGCTCCCCGGACAGCTCCCAGTGGACGGACGCGCGGCGGCCGTCCAGCAGGCCCAGGGCGGCGGGGATGAAGATGCCCGCGCAGACGGCGACGATCCGCGCCCCGCGGGAATGGGCCCGGGACACCGCGTCGAGCACGGCCGGCGAGGGGACCAGGGTCCAGCCCGCGACGATCACGGTGTCGGCCTCGTCCATGGCGTCCAGACCGCTGTCCACCTGCATGGGGACGCCCAGGGTGGTGGAGAGCGAGCCCGGCCGCTCGGCGCACAGGGTGAAGCTGTAGTGCTGGGGGATGTCGGGGCCCTGGTAGCCGAAGACGGCCGAGGCCGAGGTGACGGGGTAGAGCTCCTGGTTGGGGGCGACCAGGGCGACCACGCGGTGCGGGCTGACGGGGGCCGGAGGCGTCTCCGGGCAGTCCAGGGGCATGGCGCAAATGTACCCAATGATGTCATTTGGGACACCGGTGCTTTGATCTGGAGAAATCCAGAATTGGGGCTCATGTGGACGAGGAGTTTCGCCCTCTACTTCGGGGCCCGCACGATCTCGCTGCTCGGCGACGCGATGATGCCCGTCGCCTCGGCGCTGGCGATCGGCAAAGTTTACGGGATCGCCGGCGTCGGCTTCGTGCTCGCGCTCTGGACCGCGTCGGCCGTGCTGGTCATGTTGTTCGGCGGGGTCGTCGCCGACCGGATCGGGCCCCGGCGGCTGATGATCGGCGCGGACGTGGTCAGGGTGGTCACCCAGGCCGTCGTGGCCGTCGCCTTCCTCGACGGGGCCCCGCCGTTCGTCCTGCTGCTGGCGATGGCGTTCCTGTCGGGCATGGCCGCCGGGGTGTTCGAGCCGTGCGTCAACGGCATGGTCCCGCTGGTCGCCGAGGACACGCAGCGGGCCAACGCGACCTTGAAGATCGCCGAGGCGGTCACCCAGCTCGCCGGGCCCGCGCTGGCCGGGGTCCTGATCGTGGCCACCGGGCCGGTCTTCGTCTACACCGTGGACGCCGCGACGTTCCTGGTCAGCGCGGTGTGCCTGGTGCTGGTGCGGGTCGCCGTGCCCAGGCCGGAGCCGTCCGACGTGCTGAGCGACCTGCGCAGGGGCTGGGAGGAGTTCAAGGCCAGGAGCTGGATGTGGTCGGTCATCCTGGTCTGGGTGTTCTGGGGGGTGCTGGTGGTGGGGCCGTCCGTGCCGCTGTCGTCCCAGGTCATCGGGGCCGACTACGGGTGGGTGATGGCGGCGCTCGGCCTCGGGACCGTGCTGGGCGGGCTGGTGGCGATCCGGCTGAAGCCGCGCAGGCCGCTGGCGGCGGGGGCGGTGGCGCTGATCGGGTACGTGCCCGTGCCGCTGTCGGTCGCGCTCGGGGCGCCGCTGCCGCTGCTGATGGCCGGGCACCTGGCCGGGGGGTGCGCGATGGCGTTCTGGTCGGTGATGTGGTCGACGACCGTGCAGACCCAGGTCGCGCCGGACGTGCTGAACCGGGTCAACGCCTACCAGGTGGCCGGGTCGGTCGCGGGCATGGCGGTCGGGCAGGCGCTGGCCGGACCGGTGACCGCGCTGGTCGAGCCGCGCGCCTTCATGCTGGTGTCCGCCCTGGTGACGGTCGGCGTGGTGACCGCGCTGCTGGTGATCGGGCCGGTGCGGCGGCTCGGCCGCAGGTCGCAGGCGTCCGGGAGCGGGCAGGTCACGGTCCCGGCGACGTGACCGATGCCGGGGTGGTGCCCACGGCACGTGCCGCGGCCGGGGCGGGCGGCTGGCAGACCGTCCGCCCCCGTCTGCGGCACGTGCCGTCCCCTCCTCTTCGCGGCACGCGACGTGGGAGCCGCCCCAGCGTCCCCCGCGCTCAGGACGACTCCACCAGACAAGAGCGCAGAGGTACCCGTATCAGTACGTCCTCCCGCAAAGTTTTCTTGACAATTTTATTTGTCGGTAGCTACCGTGGGCACCACGAAACGGGAGGAACACCATGAGCAGCATGATCAACTCCGCGGACGGCACCCCCATCGCGTACGAACGCGCAGGCCAGGGCCCGGCGGTCATCCTCGTGGACGGCGCACTCAGCTTCCGCGGCTCCAGCATCAACGGCGGCCTGGCCGAAGCGCTCGCCCCCGACTTCACGGTCTACACCTACGACCGGCGCGGACGGGGCGAGAGCGGCGACACCGGGCCGTACGCCATCGAACGGGAGGTCGAGGACCTGGCCGCGCTCGTCAAGGAGGCCGGCGGCCCGGTCCGCCTGTACGGCACCTCGTCCGGCGCCGCCCTCGCCCTGGCGGCGGTGCAGAACGGCCTGCCGGTCGAGCGCCTGGCCCTGTACGAGCCGCCGTTCGTCGTGGACGGCACCCGCGCCCCGGTCAAGGACGACTACCCGCGACGGCTGGCGGCGCTGGTGGCCGCGGGCCGCCGGGCCGAGGCGGTCAGGATGTTCATGCGCGAGGGGGTCGGCCTGCCGGCGGTCGTGGTGGCGATGATGCGGTTCATGCCGGCGTGGGCCAGGCTCAAGGCGGTGGCGCACACCCTGCCGTACGACACCGCGCTCGTCTTCCCGTACCAGGGGGGCCTGCCGTACCCGGAGGGGGCGTGGGCGTCGGTGACCGTCCCGACGCTCGTCGCCGACGGCGGGAAGAGCCCGGCGTGGATGCGCAATTCCGTGGCCGCGCTGGCGAAGGCGCTGCCCGCGGCCGACCACCGCACGCTCGACGGGCAGACCCACATCGTCAAGCCGGAGGCCCTGGCGCCGGTGCTCCGGGAGTTCTTCGCCTGAGGGCCGCGGGTCAGACGGCCGCCGTGGAGTTCCTCGCCTCAGGGCCGGCGGTCAGGGGGAGACGGTGGCGAGCCAGTGGGTCCAGGCGGCTTCCAGGGCCTCGCCGTCCACCGGCGCGTAGGCGTGGTGCTCCACCACCGCCATGCCGCGTCCCTGGACGAACATGTACAGGCCGTCGTCCGTACGGACCGCCACGAACGTGCCCGGAGCGGTCACCCACTCCACGACGCCCGGCTCCGGCGAACGCCCCTCGATCGCGACCGTCACCTTCTCCCCCGCCACCGGACGGCCCGCGACGCCGAGCGCGGCCCCGAGCGCGGCCCAGAACCGCTCCTCCGACGCGCACGGGCCGGCCAGGAACAGGTTGTGGGCAGAGATCCTGCCGGGGAAGTGCCTGAGGTAGACGGCCAGCTTGTACAGGTACTGCAGGTCGCCGCGCTCAAGGTCGTCGTACTCCGACTCCCAGTCGTCGCCGAGGAAGCCGCTGTGGACGAAGCGGAGCACCGTGCTGCCCGAGCCGCGGGCCTCCAGCAGGTACTCGAAGGCCATGAAGGTGCCGTCGGGGTTCTCCACGCCCCGGTGGGCCAGGCGCCTGCCCGGCTCCCAGGCGGTCACCACCGACTCGGTGGCGACGTCTTCGCCGAAGGTCTGCGCGCCCCGGCCGCCCACGCGCGGTTCCAGTTCGGTGCGGCCCATGAACCACGAGTCGATGCCCGGCCCTTCCGCGATGGCCTGCCAGACGACGTCGGGGGCGGCGTCCAGCGGGATCTCGTGGCGGATCTCGAACTCGTGCGGCATGGCGGTCTCCCTGTCACGGCCCGGCGCGGTGTGCGGCCGACGATCGCACCGACAATATCGATTGTCAAGCCGACTCCTGTTGTCGGCCCGCGCGCCGTGGCAGGTGGGGCGCGGCAGCGAGGGGCATCCCTCTTGAGAGCGAGGCGCGGGATCGCCCGTCCCGGCGATCCCATCCGGAGCGGAAAACCGCAGGATGAGTGCATCGCCCCGCCCTTTGAGGAGAACCCCCGATGAACACCCGCGCCGCGTTCGTGGCCGCCCCGCTGCGCCGCCGGGGCCAGGACGGCGCCCGGCCCTCGCTCGTCCATGCGTGAGGAAGAATGGGACCCTGTGTCCGATCTGACGCTTGTCGACGTCTTCCGTCGCCGGCTTCGAGCGCTCCCCCACCTCTGGGTGGACGGGGCGCTCGCCCTGTTGATCGCCCTCGTCCAGGTCTGGCCGCTGATCTCCAGCCATGACTCGCAGGGCGGCAGATGGGACTGGTGGGGGTACGTGATCGCGATCGGCGCCTCGCTCCCCGTCGTCTGGCGGCGCCGGTGGCCGGTGACCATGCTGATCGCCAGCCTGGTCGTGGGCGCGCTCTACGACTTCGCCGACAACGTCGCCCGCCAGCCCATCTGGTACGGCGCCCTGGTCGCCTTCTACACGGTCGCCGCGTACTCACCCCGCCTGCCCAGGGTCGTCATGCTCGTCGTGACCCTCGTCGGCGGCCTGGCCTCCGTCGGCTCGTGGGAGACCGCGATGCGCGGGGTCGCCCTGTTCACCGCCGCCTACGCCATCGGCCGCGCGGCGGCCACGTCCCGCGCCCACGCCGCCGAGCTGGCCGAGCGCGCGGCCCGGCTCGAAAGGGAGCGTCAGTTGGAAGCCGAGCGCGCGGCCGAACGCGAGCGGGCCAGGATCGCCCGCGACATGCACGACATCCTGGCCCACGCGGTCAGCCTCATGGTGGTCCAGGCCGAGGCGGGGCCCGTCGTGGTGCGCAGCAACCCGGCCAGGGCCGAGGCCGCCTTCGACGCCATCGCCGCCGCCGGCCGGGACGCGATGGTGCAGCTGCGCCGCATGCTCGGCGTACTGAAGGAGGACGAGCCGCAGGCGCCGCGGGCGCCGCAGCCGACGCTCGCGGAGCTGCCCGCGCTGGCCGGCCAGGTGGCGGGCACCGGCCTGGACGTGAGCTTCGCCGAGTCCGGCGAGCCCCGCCCGATCGGCCCCGACAGCGCGCTGGCCGCCTACCGGATCACGCAGGAAGCGCTCACCAACATCGTCAAGCACTCCGGCGCCGACCGCGCCGAGATCCGGCTCACCTGGGAGGACGACCACCTGATGATCGACGTCACGGACAACGGACGCGGCGGCGGCCCCGCGCTGCCCTCGGGCGGCAACGGCCTGATCGGCATGCGCGAACGGGCCGCGGCCTGCGGCGGCAGCGCGACCGCCGGCCCGAGCGCGGACGGGCCCGGCTTCGCCGTGTCGGCGCGGCTGCCGCTGGGGGCCGGCCAGTGAGCGTGCGCGTCGTGGTGGCCGACGACCAGGAGCTGGTCAGGGGCGGGTTCGCGATGATCCTCGACGCCCAGCCCGACATCTCGGTGGTGGCCGAGGCGGGCGACGGGGTCGAGGCCGTGGCCGCCGTACGGGCCCACGAGCCGGACGTGCTGCTGCTCGACATCCGCATGCCCAGGATGGACGGCATCGAGGCGGCCAGGATCGTGTGCGCCGAGACTGCCTGCCGGGTGCTGATGCTGACCACGTTCGACCTGGACGACTACGTGTTCGACGCGCTGCGCGCGGGCGCGAGCGGGTTCCTGCTGAAGGACGTGCGACGCGACGACCTGGTGACCGCGGTGCGCGTGGTGGCCGCCGGCGAGTCGCTGCTGGCGCCCACGGTGACCAGGAGGCTGATCGCCGAGTTCACCTCCCGCCCCGCGACGACCGCCGCCCCCGCGCGCACGCTGGAGTCGCTGACCGCCAGGGAGCGCGAGACGTTGCAGCTGATCGCGCGCGGCCTGTCCAACGCGGAGATAGCCGAGGCCATGGTGGTCAGCGAGCACACCGTGAAGACGCACGTCAGCAACGTGCTGAGCAAACTGGGGCTGCGGGACCGCGTGCAGGCGGTGATCGCGGCCTACGAGTCGGGGCTGACCGTTCCCGGGGCGTAACGCGAGGGTTGGGCGGGTAGGCGGCCCATATGACTGAGGGTTTCGACACGGACACGCTCTGGAACGAGTTCCACCGGGCGGTCAACATGAACTCGGAGGAGCTGCGCGGCTACCTGCTCGCCGACGCCTCGGACGAGGAGGGCTTCCCTCCCGACCCCGACATGGGCATCGACGAGCTGGGCAGGGGCGTGCTGCACGTCCTGAGCAAGCGGAAGGGCGACCTGACCAAGGCCGACCTCGACGTGATGCGTCAGGTCGTCGAGCTGGTCGAGACCATGGGCGACCGGACGGACGACGACTCGCGCCGCGAGCTCATGTCCGTCGGGCACGACCCGCTCAGGGCATAACGCCCCGAATTCAACAAATGGTGGATGTGGGGCGACGCAAAGTGATGAAATGTGCGAAGCCGACTTCGTCCGAGGAGATCCGTTGAGAGACAACCTCGACCTCGCCGCGAGCGCCCAGCAGCTGGCCGACGCCGCCCCGACGGGATCGATCGACCGTGCCGCCGCCTCGTCCGTGGCCATCACACTGGCCACGACGCGTGACATCGCCGACGCGCGGCAGGCCCTCGACGGGTTGACCCCGGAGGAGGTGCGTCAGGCGGCGCTCACCCTCTTCGACCGGCTCTCGGAGAGCTGAGCCCACTGCGCCGGCCTGCTCGAACCGGGTGAAGGCGGGCGTCCCGCCGGGAACCCGGCATGGCTGCATGCCCGTACGGTGGGGGCATGCGGATCGGGGTCTTGGGGCCGCTCCAGGTGGCTGGGGCCGAGGTCGGCGGCGCCCGGGTGCGGGCCCTGCTCGTCCGTCTGGCGCTCGACCCGGGCCGGGTGGTGACCGCCGACCGGCTGATCGACGACCTGTGGCCCGGCGAGCCGCCCGCCCATCCGGCCGCGGCACTCCAGTCGCTGGTGTCGCGGGCCCGCAGGCAGGCGCCGGGGCTGATCTCCTCGCACCCGGCCGGCTACCTGCTCGACGTGCCGCCCGAAGAGGTGGACGCGTCGGAGTTCGAGCGGCTGGTGCGGGCCGGTGATCCGCGCGGCGCGCTGGCTCTGTGGCGCGGGCCCGCCCTGGCGGACGCGGCCGGGCTGGCGTTCGCCGCCGCGCCCGCGGCCCGGCTGGAGGAACTGCGCCTGACGGCCCTGGCCGCCGCGATCGCCGCCGACCTGGCGGCCGAGTCCGCCCTCACCCCTGAGTCCGCCCTCTCCCCCGAGTCGGTGCCCGCCGCCCTCGCCGCCGAGCAGGCGCGGGGCGGACGTGACGGCGGCCCGGGGGTCGTGGCCGAGCTGGAGGAGCTGGTCGCGGCGCACCGGCTGCGGGAGCCGTTCCACGCCCTGCTCATGCGGGCGCTGGTGGCGCGCGGGCGGCGCGGCGAGGCGCTGGAGGTCTTCGCGCGGATCAGGGCCGACCTGGCCGACGAGCTGGGCGTCGATCCCGGCCCCGAGCTGCGCGCGGCCCATATGGCGGCGTTGCGCGACCCGGCTCCCGCGCCGAGGGGCAACCTGCCCGCCCGGCTCACCGGGTTCGTCGGCCGGACCGGCGACGTCGCCCGGCTGCACGCCCTGCTGGGCGGCCGGGACGAGCGGCTGGTCACGCTGGTCGGGCCCGGCGGCGTGGGCAAGACCCGCCTGGCGCTGGAGGCGGCCCGCGGCCTCGACGTGCCCGACGGCGTGTGGCTGGTCGAGCTGGCCTCCGCCACCGGGGTGCGGGCCGCGGTCGAGAGCGTGCTGCGGACGACCGACGTGGTCCGCGCGCTGCGCGGCACGTCGCCGCTCATCGTGCTGGACAACTGCGAGCACGTCGTGGAGGAGGCCGCCACGGTCGCGCGGTGGCTGCTGTCGGAGGTCGCCGGGCTGCGTGTCCTGGCCACCAGCAGGGAGCCGCTCGACATCCCCGGCGAGGTGCTGCATCCCGTCCTGCCGCTGCCCGAGGCCGCGGAGCTGTTCCTGGCGCGGGCCGCGGCGGCCAGGCCCGGCCTGGAGGTGAGCGCGGCCGACGCCGAGCGCGTCTGCCGGGAGCTCGACGGCATCCCGCTGGCGATCGAGCTGGCCGCCGCCCGGCTGCGCACGATGCCGGTGTCCGTGCTGGTCCGGCAGCTCGGCGACCGGCTGGCCTTCCGCGGGGGGCGTACGTCCGAGCCGCGTCACCGTACGTTGCGCGACGTCGTCGACTGGAGCTGGAACCTGCTGTCGGCGTCCGAGCGCGAGCTGCTGCGCGGGCTGACGGTCTTCTCCGGCGGCGCGACGTACGATGCCGTCGCGCAGGTGTGCGGCGGCGACCCGGACGACCTCGCCTCGCTGGTGGACAAGTCGCTCGTCTCGGTCTCCGGCGACCGCTACTCGATGCTGGCCACCATCAGGCAGTACGCCGCCGCGGACCTGCCCGGCCTCCGGCAGGCCCACGCCCGCTACTACACCCGGCTGGCCGAGACCGCCGACCCCCTCCTGCGTACCGGCGAGCAGCTCGCCTGGCTGGAGGTGCTGGACGCCGAGCAGGACAACCTCGACGCCGCGCTGCGCCACTCCGACGACCCGCTCCGGCTGATCCTGCCCCGGTTCTGGCCCTGGATCATGCGCGGACGGCGGCGCGAGATGAGCGAGCGGGCGGCGGCCGTGCTGCGCCGGGTCGGGGACGTGCCGCCGCCGGGGCGCGAGCTGGCGCACGGGCTGTGCCGGGTGCTCACGGGCGGCGAGCCGACCCAGGCGGTGCTCGACTCCGACCATCCCGCCGCGCTGAACTTCTGGGCCATGAGCGGCGCGCAACGCCCGCCCGCCGACGTCGTCGAGCTCACCGAGGACGTCGTCGAGCGCCTGCGCGACTCCCCCGACCTGTGGACGCGCTCGGCCGCGCTGCTGGTCGGCGGCATCGTCCGGTTCGAGTACGGCCCGGTCGCCGGCGCGCAGGACCTGCTCGGCCCGGCGCTCGACGGCTTCCGCCGCACCGGCGACCGCTGGGGTCAGTGGGCCTGCCTCTACTGGTTGTCGCTGGTCGCCGAGAACCGCGGTGACTTCGCCGCCGCGCTCGCCCGTGCCGAGGAGCCCGGCCGCCTGGCCGCGGAGCTGTCGGGGCTGGACGCGCCGTTCGGCCCGATGACGTTCCTGCTCCGGCTCGGGCAGCTCAAGGCGCGGACGGGCGACCACGAGGGGGCCGCCGCCACGCTGGCGGAGGCGTGGCGGTCGGCGTTGCGGGCCGAGGACGCGGTGACCCAGGCCAGGGTCCTGCACGCCCGCGCCGAACTGGCCCGGCGCACCGGCGACCGGCCGGGGGCGGCCCGGCTGCTCGACCGCGCGCTGACCCTCGACAACGGGGACGGGCCCGCGCAGTTCAGGGCGTTCATGCGGGTCGAGCTGGCCCGCGTGGCGGAGCCGGGGCCGCCGCTGCGCACGGCGCTGGAGCTGATGGAGACCTGCGGCGACCGGACGGCCCGCGCGACCGTGCTGGAAGGCGTGGCCGAGCACCTGCCGCCCCGGCCGGCGGCCGAGTTGCTGGGCGCGGCCCGCGCGCTGCGCGGCGTCGCCGGCTCCGCCGATCCCGCCCTGGCGGCGCTGGACGGACGATGCCGCTCCGCCCTCGGCCCCGACGCCTTCCACGAGGCTCTGACCAGCGGAGCGGCGCTGCCGAACCCGGAGCGGCACGCACTGTCGCTGCTCGGCTGAGCCCGTCGCGTACGCGGCACCCGGCGCCGGGCCATATGGTCAGGGAAGAGGCCACGGAAACCGACGACGAACCCCTTCTCCGCCGCTCCCCGGACGACCATGGAAAACCTTCCGGTTTCGCAGCGGATACGCCAGGGTTGTGGCAACTTTCCACCACAATGTGAGGAGATCTGTGGCCAGTCCAAGTGTGGTCGACACCCGGGGCAGTGACTTCGCCCGACTAGCCCGCCGCATCTCTGACGCCGGTCTCCTCGACCGGCGTCCGGTCTATTACGCGGTGCGGCTGACCGTCGTGGTCGCCGCGTACCTCGGCTGCTGGGCGTTGTTCGCCTGGGTGGGCGACTCGTGGTGGCAACTGCTCGTCGCGGTCGCGCTGGCCGTGGTCTTCGCGCAGATCGGCTTCGTCTCCCACGACCTCGGCCACCGCCAGGTGTTCAGGACGCGGCGGCCGAGCGACGTGACCGGTCTCCTGCTGGGGAACCTCGGCATCGGCCTGGGCTGGGGATGGTGGACCAGCAAGCACAACCGCCACCACGCCAACCCCAACCACGAGGACCACGACCCGGACGTCTCACCCGCGGTCATCGTCTGGTCGGACGACCAGGTGGCGCGGAGCGCGGGCCTGCCGCGGACCGTCGCGAAGTACCAGGCGTTCCTGTTCTTCCCGCTGCTCACGCTCGAGGCCTGGCACCTGCACATCGCCAGCTTCAAGGCGCTGCTCGCGCCGGCGGCCAAGCGGCCGTGGGCCGAGCTGGCGCTGCTGACCACGCACTTCGTGCTCTACTTCGGCGCGGTCTTCGCCGTGCTGCCGTTCGGCAAGGCGCTGGTGTTCCTGGCCGTGCATCAGGGGCTGTTCGGCCTCTACCTGGGCTCCACGTTCGCGCCCAACCACAAGGGCATGCCCGTCCTGACCAAGGACGACAAGCTGGACTTCCTCCGCAAGCAGGTGCTGACCTCCCGCAACGTCAGGGGCGGCCTGTTCACCGACGTGGCGCTCGGCCAGCTCAACTACCAGATCGAGCACCACCTGTTCCCGAACATGCCCGCGCCCAACCTGCGCAAGGCGCAGCCCATCGTCGAGAGCTACTGCGCCGAGGTCGGCGTCAGCTACCTGCAGACCGGGCTCGTCGCCTCCTACGGCCAGGCCCTGCGCCACCTGCACGAGGTGGGCGCTCCGCTGCGCCGCTGAGCCTCAGCCCTCCTCCTCGACCCGCCTCTCCAGATCCGCCCGGCGTCGTTCGAGGTCGGCGATCAGCTCGGACTGCTCGTCGGCCTGGGCGATCATGGCCGAGGTCTCGATCTGGTCGGTCGCGCCCATGGTGCCCACCTGGTCGCGCAGGTCCTGGTTCTCCGCCTTCAGCCGGGCCAGGTCCTCTTCGACCTGCCGGAGCTCATCCTTGGTACTCATCTCGGTCAACTACCCCATGACTCGCACGACCATACAAAATGGAGCACATGCGTAGATTGTCGGCGAGCACCGCGGTGTCCCTCGTGGTGGTCGCCGTCGCGCTCGCCGGCACCCTGGTCGCCGGGCTCAGGAGCGAGCAGTCTCCCAGCGTGCTCGACGTGGTGCTGCCGATCGTGTCGTGCGGCGCGCTGATGTTGCGGCGGCGCCTTCCCGTCACGTCGCTGATCGTGGTCGTCGTGGCGGTGTCCGCCTACTACCCGCTCGCCCGGTTCGACGGACCGCTGGTCGTGCTGGTGTTCGTGGCCCTCTACACCGCCGCCGACCAGGGACGGCTGGCCGCCGCGATCGCCACCGGCGCCGCCGTGCTGCTGGCGATGGGGTTCGGCGAGGCCCACGGGTCCAGGCACGTGGACGACGGCACGTTCGGCGCGATCACCGGCTGGGTGGTGGCCGCCATCGCGTTCGGCGGGGTCACCAGGAACCGCCGGGCGTACCTGCTGGAGGCGCAGCGGCGCGCGCTGGACGCCGAGCACTCCAAGGAGGAGGAGGCCAGGCGGCGCGAGAGCGAGGAACGGCTGCGCATCGCCAGGGAGCTGCACGACGTGCTCGGGCACAACATCTCCATGATCAACGTGCAGGCGTCGGCCGCGCTGCACGGGCTGGCCAGGCGTCCCGAGAAGGCCGAGGCCGCGCTGCGGACCATCAAGGAGACCAGCAAGGAGACGCTGCGCGAGCTGCGCACCACGCTGGGCGTGCTGCGCCAGGTGGACGAGGACGCGCCCACCAGGCCCGCGGACAGCCTCGCGCGGCTGCCGGAGCTGGTCGCGGCGTCGGGGCTGGAGGTGGCCGTCGAGCCGTCCGGGCCGCTGGACGCCGTGCCGACCGAGGTCGACCTGGCCGCCGCCCGCATCATCAGGGAGTCGCTGACCAACGTCGCCCGCCATTCCGGCACGACGAAGGCCACCCTCTCGGTCAGCAACTCCGCAGGGAACATCCTGATCCGGGTCGAGGACGACGGCCCGGGCGCCACGTACACCGAAGGCAGCGGCTTCGGCCTGCAGGGCATGCGCGAGCGCGCCGCCGCGCTCGGCGGCGACCTGGAGGCCGGCCCGCGCCCCGAGGGCGGCTTCCGCGTCGCCGCCCGCCTGCCACTGAACGGAGACCGATGATCCGCGTCCTGCTCGCCGACGACCAGACCCTGGTCCGCGCCGGTTTCCGGTCGATTCTCTCCGACGAGGACGACATCGAGGTCGTCGGCGAGGCCGGCACCGGCGTGGCGGCCGTGGCGGGCGCCCACGAGCACCGGCCCGACGTGGTGCTCATGGACATCCGCATGCCCGAGCTCGACGGCCTGGAGGCCACCCGGCGCATCGCCGGCGACCCGCGGCTCGACGGCGTCAAGGTCATCATCCTGACCACCTTCGACCTGGACGACTACGTCTACGGCGCGCTGCGCGCGGGCGCGGGCGGCTTCCTGGTCAAGGACACCGAGCCGGCCGAGCTGATCCACGCGATCCGGGTCGTGGCCAGGGGCGACGCGCTGATCTCGCCGTCGGTGACCCGGCGGCTGATCGCGGAGTTCGCCGGCCGGGTCAAGCGGCCGGAGCCGGGCCCAGAGCTCAACGCGCTCACCGAGCGCGAGCGGGAGGTCATGGGCCTGGTGGCGGCCGGGCTGTCCAACGACGAGATCGCCGCCCGGCTCGTGCTCAGCCCTGCCACGGCGAAGACGCACGTCAGCCGCATCATGACCAAGCTGGGCGTGCGCGACAGGGCCCAGCTCGTGGTGGTCGCCTACGAGGCCGGGATGATCACGCCGGGCTGGCTTACAACCTGAGTCGTACGACTTCAGCGATCTTCGGCCCTGGGTTGTACGCCCGATTGCAGACCCGGGCATGACGCGCCGGAGCAGGCCGTGACGCCAAGCTCTCGGCATGGACACCGTCGACCTCGCCCGGCTGCAGTTCGCGTTCACCGCGGGCGCGCACTTCCTCTTCGTCGCGCTGACGCTCGGCCTGGCGACGCTGGTGGCCGTCGTCCAGACCCGGGCCACGTTCAGCGGCGACCCCGTCCACCTGCGGATGACGAGGTTCTGGGGGCAGCTCTACATCATCAACTACGCCATGGGCATCGTCACCGGGCTGGTCATGGAGTTCCAGCTCGGCCTGTCGTGGAGCGGGCTGACCGACTACGCGGGCAACGTCTTCGGCGCCTCGCTGGCGATCGAGACGCTGGTGGCCTTCTTCGTCGAGGCCACGTTCCTGGGCCTGTGGATCTTCGGCTGGAACCGGCTGAACCGCTGGGCGCACCTGGCGCTGATCTGGGTCGTCACGCTCACCGCGTACGCGTCGGCGTTCTGGATCATGATCTCCAACGGCTTCCTGCAGAACCCGGTGGGCCACGCCGTCGAGGGCGGCAGGCTGCGGCTCACCGACTTCGGGGCGCTGATCGCCAACCCGGCCGCGCAGATCGCGTTCGGGCACGTCATGGGCGGCGCGATGATCGTCGGCGGGTTCTTCATGGCCGGGGTGAGCGCCTACCACCTGCGTAGGCGCACGGCCGAGCACGACCTGTTCAGGAAGTCGCTGCGGATCGGCGTCGGCGTCGCGCTGCCGGCCTCGTTCTTCACGGTGACGTTCGGCGGGCTCGGGTTCCAGACCCTCCAGCCGTCCAAGGCGGCGGCCTGGACGGGGAAGGCCGAGCGGCTGGCCGCGGTGCAGGCGGACATGGCGGCCAGGTTCGGGCCGGGCGACTACCTGCCGCCGACCGGCTGGGTGCAGGCGGCGGGCATCACGATGATGATCCTCTGGGTGGTGATGACCGTCGTGGCGGGGCTGAGCCTGCTGCTGATGTTCTTCCGGCCGGTCGTTCGGGGCTTCCGGGCCTGGCACTGGCTGCTGACGCTGATGATCCCCGTGCCGTTCGTCACCATGCTCGCCGGGTGGACCTTCCGCGAGCTGGGGCGCCAGCCGTGGGTGGTCTACGGGCTGCTGCGCACGTCCGAGGCCATGTCGCCGGTGACTGCGGGCGAGATGCGGCTGTCGCTGACGGCGTTCGTGTCGGTGTTCACGGCGCTGATCGCGGTCAACTACTGGCTGCTGGCCCGGGCGGCCAGGCGCGGGCCGGGCGCGGTCGCGCTCGGCGCCCTTCCGGCCGAGGCCCCCGTCCCCGTCCCGGCGTTCTGAAGGAGCCGATCATGGAGATCTTCGTCCTGGCCTTCTTCGCCCTCGGCTACCTCGTGCTCGGCGGGGCCGACATCGGGGTCGGCATGGCGCTGCCCTACCTCGGGCGGTCGGCGGGCGAGCGGCGCGAGGTGATCGCCGCCATCGCGCCGTTCTTCCTCGGCAACGAGGTGTGGCTGGTGGCCTCGGCCGGCGTGCTCGCGGGGCTCTTCCCCGACCTGGAGGGCCACCTCCTGAGCGGCAACTACGCGGTGGTCGTCGCGCTGCTCGTCTCGTGGGTGGTCAGGGACATGGGCCTGTGGCTGCGCGGGCGGGTGCCCGGCGCGCGCTGGCAGGCGTTCTGGGACGGCGGCATCGTGGCCGGGAGCTGGGGGCTGGCGCTGAGCTGGGGGCTGCTGCTCGCCGAGGTGCTGCTCGGCATCCAGGGGCCGCTCGTGCTGCTGGCCGCGCTGGTGGTGGCGGCGCTGTTCGCGGTGCACGGGCTGGCGTTCGCGGCGCTGCGGCTGCGCGGATCGTTGCGGGAGCGGGCCGGGGTGTTGTCCGGCGAGGCGGGCGAGGGCCGCACGTACGCGCTGACGGCCGGCGCGCTGCTGGTGGTGGGGGTGCTGGCCGGGCTGCGGCTGCCACTGGTGGCGGGGTCGTCGGGGGCGCTGCTGACGCCGGTGATCCTCGCCCTGATCCCGCTGCTGGTCGCCTCGCAGGGGTGGGTGTGGTGGACGTTCCGGCACCGGGTGACCGGGCCGTCGTACCTGTGAGTGCCTGTGGGCCCGTCGTGCCTGTGACCAGGCGGGTGACCGTCGTGGGGCACCCGCCTGGCGCCGGGTCAGAACAGCGGAGCGCCGTCGCGGGTCAGCCGCCAGTTGGCGGAGGCGAAGTCGGCGGGGTTGATCGTGCCCTTGGCGGTGGCGTGCTCGATCAGCGCCTGGCGGATCTCCACCTGCGCGTTGTACAGCACGGGAGCGGTGGTGACGTGCGGGAAGCCGCCGCCGCCCGACTGGCGGTAGTTGTTGATCGCGACCACGAACTCCTTGCCGGCCGGGATCGGCGCGCCCTCGAAGGTGAGGTTGGCGATGCGCTGCCCGGCGGGCTTGGCCACGTCGATGTCGTAGGAGACGCCCGAGAGCTGGTCGTAGTTGTAGTCCGGGGTGTTGCCGGCGTTGGTCAGCTTGGTGACGTCCACCGGGTCGCCCGGGTTGAGCTGGTTGAAGTACCGGGCCGAGTACTCCAGGTAGTCCTTGATCTGGGCGCCGGTCAGCTTGATCGCCAGCAGCGTGTTGTCGTAGACGTAGAGCCCGGCCACGTCCCTGACCCGCACGTCACCGGCGGGGAAGACGGCGGTGCGGCTGAACGGCGCGGCGATCGACAACACCGGCAGGGTGTTGCCCGGCAGCGCGGCCTTCACGGTCTCGGTCTGCACCTGCTGGATGTAGTCGAGGATCGGCGTGTCCTTGTACGGCGACTCGGCCGCCGACAGCTCCTCGGCCGACTTGGCGACGACCTTGTTGACGTAGCCGACCGTGGTGTCGTGCTGCGGCTTGAGCAGCGAGACGATCTTCGGGTCCTCCGTCACCGTGTTGGTGTTGAGCGTGGCCGAGCTCTTGCCGGTGACGACCCACTTGCCGTGCTGCTTGGTGAGGGTGAAGTCGAGCCGCGACAGGCGCTGGCCCCACTTGCCCGGTTCGGTGAGCAGCACCTGCCGCCCGGTGGCCTTGTTGGTCACGAAGCGCTGGGCGACCTCGTTGTGCGCGTGCCCGAACAGCACCGCGTCGATGCCCGGCACCTGCTCGGCGACCATCGCCGAGGCGTTCTCCACGGGCAGGTCGGTGCCGTAGGAGGACATGCCGCTGTCGCCCGCGTGCGCGGTCACCACGACCACGTCCGCGCCGAGGCCGCGGATGACCGGCACCCACTTCCTGGCCGACTCGACCAGGTCGGTGAAGCGCAGTTTGCCCTCGACGTTCGCCTTGTCCCAGATGGCCACGCCGGGGTTGGTCAGGCCGAGCACGCCGACCTTGATCGGCTTGTCGCCCTTCACCTTCATGGTCTTGATCACGAACGGCCGGTACGCCGGCAGCCCGCTCCCGGCGTGCACGGCGTTCGCGCCCAGCACCGGCGCCCGCATCTGCCTGATCCAGGTGGCCAGCAGCGGCAGACCGTAGTTGAACTCGTGGTTCCCGAGGGTGACGGCGTCGTAGCCGATGGCGTTCATGGCCTTGGCCATCGGGTGGGTCTGCCCGGTCTCGGTGATCGGCTCGACCTTGGCGTAGTAGTAGGCCAGGGGCGTGCCCTGGATCGTGTCACCCGAGTCGAACAGCAGCGTGTGGTCCGCCCCGCGCTCGGCCCTGACCTTGTTGACCAGCGACGACACCTGGGCCAGGCCGATGGTGTTGCCCTGCTTGTCGGCGTAGGCGGCGTCCTTGAAGTAGTCCCAGTTGAGGGCGTTGCTGTGGATGTCCGACGTCCCCATCACGGTGACGGTGACGCTCTTGTCCCCGCTCGCGTGGGCGGGGAGCGCCACCAGGGCCAGCGCGGTCAGCGCGGCGGCCCCGGTGGCGGCGAGCTTCTTGGTCTGCATGTGCCTGGAGGGTAACCAGGACAAATTACTCGTTGGTTACGAAATCGCGGATCAAGGCTGTCACCTCTTCGGGACGTTCGTGTAGCACCACATGCCCGCTGTCCAGCTCGGCGTAACGGCTGCCGGGCAGCGCGGCGTGCAGGGCACGGGCGTGCCCGACCGGGACAAGGTGGTCCTGCGTGCAGCCGATCACCAGCGTGGGCGCGGTGATGCTCGGGAGCAGGTCCCTGATGTCGGTCCTGAGGTCCAGCTCGATCTGGCGTACCGTGCCGGGGGGCGGGTCGCCGGCCATCACGGCCTTCAGGCCGTCCTCGCCCAGGCCGCTCACGAAGGCCGGGCTGAAGCCGACCAGCGGGCCGTACGCCGCGAAGCTCTCGGGGTCGGTGGCCGCCAGCCGGGCCCAGGTGCGCAGGCCGAGCCGGAGCCGGGGGTCGCCGGCGTGCGTCCAGCCCGCGATCAGCACCAGCCGCCTGACCCGCTCGGGATACCGGGCGGCGACCCCCGCCGCCACCACCGCGCCCAGCGAGAAGCCGACCAGGTCGGACGGGCCGCCCTCCGGGAAGGTCGCCGCGACCTGCTCGATCAGCAGGTCGAGGGTGAGGTCGCCGCCGGGGTCGGCGGTCTGGCCGCTGCCCGCGTAGTCGGGGGTGATCACCGTGCGGATGTCGGTGAAGTTCTGGACGAGGTGGCCGTAGTTGGTGGCGGCGTCGCCGCCGGTGCCGTGCACCATGACCAGGCCGGGGCCGCTGCCCGCCCGGTCGAAGTGCACGTGTCCGCCGTCGTGGACGACTGTGGGCATGGGGGTCTCCTAGAGGTTTCCGCCGCCGGTGGCGTCGAGGGTGGTGCCGGTGATGAAGCTCGCCGCGGGCGAGGCGGCGAACGCGACCACGTCCGCGATCTCGCCGGGCTCGCCGATGCGGTTGAGCGCGTGCCTGCTCGCCGCGTACGCACGGGCCTCGGGGTCGGTCAGCCAGCCCGCGTTGACGTCGGTGTCGATGATGCCGGGCGCGACGTTGTTGACCGTGATGCCGCGCGGTCCCAGCTCCTTGGCCAGGGCCAGCGTGAACACCTGCACGGCGCCCTTGGTCATCGCGTACGCGATGCCCTCCGGATAGGCGATGCGGGCCGCGCCGGAGGTGATGTTCACGATGCGGCCGCCGTCGGGGATCAGCGGCAGCACCTGCCGGGTGAGGAAGAACAGGCCCTTGACGTTGACCGCGAACAGCCGGTCGTAGCCCTCCTCCGTCTCCTGCGCGAGCGGCTTGGACAGGCCGATGCCGGCGTTGTTGACCAGCACGTCGAGCACGTCGGTCTCCTCGGCCACCCGGCGGGCGAGCCGCTCGACCTCCTCGGGCACCCCCAGGTCGGCCCGCACGGCCACCGCGTTCGCCCCGATCAGCCCGACGACCTCCTCGGCCGCGGCGGCGTCCCTGGCGTAGTTCACGATCACGCGGAACCCGTCCTTGGCCAGGCGCAGCGCGATGGCCCGGCCGATGCCCCTTCCGGCGCCCGTCACCAGGGCAGTCCTCATCGCTCGAATCCTTTCTTTAGCGATCGATACAGAAACCATAACATAGCGATCGCTATAGAATGAGTGCATGGCGAGGCAGCGGGCATTCGACAGGGACACGGCACTGGAGAGCGCGCTGCGCGCGTTCTGGGAGCACGGTTACGAGGCGACCTCGATCGCGGCGCTGACCACCGCCATGGGCATCAGGCCCCCCAGCCTGTACGCCGCCTTCGGCGACAAGCGGCGGCTGTTCGAGGAGGCGGTGCGCCGCTACCAGCTGACCCACGGCGCGTTCACCACCAGGGCGCTCGCCGAGGAGCCCACCGGCCGCCGGGCCGTCGAACGCGTGCTGCGCGAGTCGGCCGCCGTGTACACGAACGCCGACCACCCGCCCGGCTGCCTGATCATCAGCGCCGCGGTCAACTGCGGGCCGGAGTCCGCCGACGTGAAGGAGTTGCTGCGAGGGTTCAGGGAGGCGGCGAAGGCGGCGATCAGGAAGCGCGTGGACGACGACGTGGCGGCCGGCCGACTGCCCCCCGGCACCGACGCCGAAGCCCTGGCCACCTTCTTCGCGTCGGTGATCCAGGGCATGTCCACGCAGTCCCGCGACGGCGCCTCCTACGCCGACCTGCTGAGCGTCGCTGAACTCGCCATGGCGGCCTACCCGCCGCCCCTCCCGGACGGCCGCGCGAAGGCCGCGCGGCCGCCCGGCTCATGAAGGCTCTGGGGCGTCCGCCTCATGACGGCTCATTGCGACATGACGCCCGCGTCCTCCGGGGGCAGTTCGGGGGGCGAGGCGCGCAGCCAGCGGCAGCCGTGCGGTCCCAGCGCGAGCTTGGCCGTGCCGTCGGCCGACACCTTGATCGTGCCGTCCACCAGCAGGTCGGTGAGGTCGCAGTTCTCCAGGCCGTCCAGCCGCAGCTCGACGTCCCTGGCCGTGTCGCACAGGTTGTGGGCGACCACGACCGTCGCGCCGTCGGCGTCGCAGCGGTGCGAGAAGACCGCGTCGTCGCCGGTGTCCAGCACCGTGTACTGCCCCCACGCCAGCTCGGGGCATTCGCGGTACCGCTCGATGAGGAGCTGGAACCAGCGCAGCAACGAGTCGGTGTCGCGTTTCTGGTCGGCCACGTTGACCCGGTCGGGGGCGAAGGAGCCCTCGGGGATCTCGCGGACCGTCTCCCCGTTCTGGCTGAAGCCGCCGTCCTCGGACCACTGCATGGGGATGCGGACGGCCATCCGCCCCTCCTCGTCCAGGTTCTCCCCCATGCCGATCTCCTCGCCGTAGAAGATCACGGGGGTGCCGGGAAGGGAGAACAGCAGGCTGTAGGCCATCTTGATGCGCCGCAGGTCGCCGCCGAACATCGTGGGCAGCCGCCGCCGCAGCCCGCGGCCGAAGATCTGCATGTCCTTACGGGGGCCGAACGCCTCGAAGATCTCCTGGCGTTCCTCTTCGGTGAGCTTGTCGAGGGTGAGTTCGTCGTGGTTGCGGAGGAACATCGCCCACTGACAGTCCTTGGGGGCCCGGGGGCGTTCCTGCAGGGCGTCCATCAGGGGACGGGCGCTGTTGCGGGCGAAGGAGAGCCAGCTGTTCTGCATGCCGATGAAGTCGAAGCACATGGTGATCTGGTCACCGAGCCCTTCACCGAAGTACCGCAGTAACTCCTTGTAGGGCAGGTTGACCTCGCCCAGCAGGATCGAGCCGCCCTTGCGCCTGGTCATGAAGGCCCGCAGGTCGGCTAGGAACTCGTGCGGGTTGGCCAGCTTGGGGTTGACGTTCTCGATGAGGAACGGCACCGCGTCCACGCGGAAGCCCGACAGGCCGAGCTCCATCCAGAAGCCCAGGATGCGGGTGATCTCGTCCCTGACCTCGGGGTTGCCGACGTTCAGGTCCGGCTGGTGACGGTAGAAGCTGTGCAGGTAGTACTGGCCGCTGCCCTCGTCGTACTGCCAGATGGAGTCCTCCTTGTCGGGGAAGACCACCTGCTTCGGGTCGTCGGGCTCGGGGGTGTCGGACCAGACGTACCAGTCGCGCATCGGCGAGTCCTTGCTCTTGCGCGACTCCTTGAACCACGGGTGCTGGTCCGAGGTGTGGTTGACGACCAGGTCCGCGATCACCCGCAGGCCCCGGTCGTTGGCGGTCCGCATGAACTCCACGAAGTCGCCCAGGGTCCCCAGCCGGGGATCGATGCTGTAGAAGTCGGTGATGTCGTACCCGTCGTCCCGGTTGGGGGTGGGGAAGAACGGCATCAACCAGAGGCACGTCACGCCGAGACCCGCGAGATAGTCGATCTGCTGGGTCAAGCCGCGGAAGTCGCCCACGCCGTCGCCGTTACCGTCCTTGAACGTCTCCACGTCCAGGCAGTACACGACGGCGTTCTTCCACCAGACGTCAGAGGTGTACGTCAGTCGCATGGCGGCCCTGCTACCCACCCGGCCAGAAGAAATGTCCTATTGGTGATTTGCGTCCGGTTCTAATTCTGTGACCTCGGGCCACCGGGGGCATCGCCGAACCCAAGCAGCCGTGCGGATCCCGCCCGAATAGTTCGGTAGCCGAACCGATGTTAGGCTGATCTCATGGCCAAGCCCGAGGAGCAGCTGGGAGTCGTCTCCGCCCTGGTGCGCTCGACCTTCCTGGTCAACGCCGTCTACGCCGAATCGGCCCGCGCGTACGGGCTGACCTCCCAGCAGGGCCAGCTGCTGTGCGTGCTGATGGCCCAGCCGTACGGGATGAGCGAGCTGGGGGCGATGTTGCGCCTGGCCAAGTCCAGCCTCACCGAGCTGGTCGACCGCACCGCCCAGCGCGGCATGGTCCGCCGCGAGCCCAACCCCGCCGACCGGCGCGCCGTCCAGGTCACGCTGACCGAGGAGGGCGCCAAGCTCGCCGAGGAGTTCTACACCGAGGCGTGCCGGCGCATCGACGAGCTGCCGTCCGGGCTCGGCGAGGCCGAGCGCGCCACCCTCGCCGACCTGCTCTCCCGCCTGGTGCGGGACAACAACGCCCCCACGGTCTTCATCGAGCGCGCCGACACCCCCTGACCGCCGCCCGCGGTCACACCCCGGCCGGCGCCGGCTCGCCGGCGACCCCGAACAGTTCGGCGAACCGTCCGGTGAACAGGTCCCGGCCCTTGTAGTCGGCCACCGACCCGGCCGGCAACACGATCGGCCCGTCGGGCGAGGGCAGCTGGCCGACGCCGCCTTCGGCCCCCAGCGGCAGCAGCACGAACGGCAGCGGCGAGGGCCGGTAGACCGACGAGGGCCGCTCGCCGCGCAGCTGGGCGACGATGTTCGCGGCCACGACCTCGGCGTGCTGCATCGCGTTCCCGGCCATCTTGGCCTCGGCCAGGTCGGTGATGTCGCCGATCGCGTAGACGTGCTCGTGGCCCTCCACGTTGAGCCGTTCGGTCACCCGTACGTGGCCGCCGGGCGTGCGCGCGTCGCCGAGGTCACCGTCGAGGTAGCCGGTCCGGACGCGCACGCCGTACGCGCGGAACCAGATGTCGGCCGACAGCTCCCCCGCCGTGGACCCGACGGTGAACGGCTCGGCCCGCCCCGGCTCGACGGGCGGCTCGGCGTCCAGCGTGGTGCCGAGCAGCAGCTCCACCCCCAGCTCGGCGAGCTGCCTGCGCAGGTCGGCGCGCACCTGCGGCTCGAAGGCCGGCAGCGGCTGCGTGCCGCGATCGATGACGGTGACCCGCTTGTCCGGCCACACCGCCTTGATCTCCCCGGCCAGCTCCAGCCCGACCGGCCCGGCCCCGGCGATCAGCACCCGCCCGGCCGCCGCCAGCTCCCCGTGGACGGCGTGGATGCGCTCCCGCGCCTGCCCGGCCAGGTCGTCCTCGAACTTGAACGGGAAGGGGTACCCCGACCCGGTGGCCAGCACGAGGTAGTCGGCCTCCACCCGTTCCCCGGACGCCAGCAGCACACCCCGCGAGTCCACCGAGACCGCCCGTTCCCGGATGATCCGGCCACGCTCCATCAACCGGTCGTAGGGGAAGAACAGCTTCCCGGCCCATTCCGGCCGGGCGAGGGCCCGCATGGACGCGGCGTTCTGGACGAAGGCGTCCTTGGGCTCGATGAGCACGACGTCCGCGTGCTCGTCCAGCGCCTTGGCGGCCGCCGCGCCGCCGTAACCACCACCGATGATCGCCACAGTACGGCTCATGGTGCACCTCTCCCGTCAGGACCACAGCTTGTTCGTATTACGAACCATAATAGTTCGTAACCCGAACCGCAACCGCCCGAAACTTCTCCGCCCGGACGCGATGAGTTCCGGCGCCCCCGCCGGTACGTATCCGTGAACCTGTCACCAGCGATGAGGAGAGACAGCCATGACCGAGACCCGACCGCACGACGTGGCCGCCATCAAGAGCGTCCTTGAGCGCCTCTACCAGGCATGGGCCGACGGCGACGCCGACGCCTTCGTCACCGACTACACCGAGGACGCCACCGCGATCATGCCCGGCAGCGTGCGCCGGTCGCGGGAGGAGGTGCGCCGGAAGATGGCCGAGGGCTTCGCGTCCTACCTCAAGGGCAGCACGACCGCCGACAGGCTGGAGAGCATCCGTTTCCTGGGCGAGAGCGCCGCGATCGCGGTGAGCGAGACCGGCGTGCTCTTCCCCGGCGAGACCGAGGTCCCCGCCGAGCGTATGGTGTACGCGACCTGGGTGCTGGAAAAGCGGGACGACGCCTGGCGGCTCGCCGCCTACCACAACAGCCCGGCCGTCGTGGCCGGCTGAGGCACCCACAGGCAGGCGGAAGGCAGGGCAGGGGCGTGGACGTGGTGACGCCGGGAGAAGTGGGCTTCGATCGCCGGATCGAGCCGTTCCGCAAGGAGCTGCTGGCGTACTGCTACCGGATGCTCGGCTCGCCCCACGACGCCGAGGACCTGGTCCAGGACACGTACCTGCGGGCGTGGCGGGCGCGGGAGCAGTACGACGGCACCCGAAGCTCCCTGCGCACCTGGCTCTACCGGATCGCGACCAACGCCTGCCTGACCGCCCTGGAGGTCCGGGGCCGCCGGCCGCTGCCGTCGGGGCTGGTGGCCGCGTCCGACCCGCTGGCGCCGCTCGTCCAGGGGGAGAACCTGGCCTGGCTCCAGCCCCTCCCGGACTCGATGCTGGACGCGGGCGACCCGGCCGGCGCCGTGGTCGAGCGCAGCGGCCTGCGCCTGGCGTTCGCCGCCGCCCTGCAACACCTGTCGGCGCGCCAGCGCGGCGCGCTGATCCTGCGGGACGTGCTGAGCTTCTCCGCCTCGGAGTCGGCGGAGATCCTCGGCACCACCGTCGTGTCGGTGAACAGTGCCCTGCAACGGGCCCGTGCCCGGGTGAAGGAGGCCGGCGTCCGGCCGGAACCGCTCGGCGAGCCGCCGCTGGCCGAACAGCGCGCCTGGGTCGACCGCTACATGCGGGCCTTCGAGCAGGCCGACGTCGAGGAGCTCAAACGGCTGCTCACCGAGGACGTCGTCATGGAGATGCCGCCGATGCTCAACTGGTTCGCCGGGCGCGGCAACTACGGCCTGTTCATGGACTGGGTCTTCGAGGCGGCCGGCACCGACTGGCGGCTGGAGGCGGTCACGGCCAACGGCCAGCCGGGGTTCGGCGCCTTCCGCCGCGCCGGCGACCGGTACGAGCCCCACACGCTCCAGCTCTTCACCGTCACCGCCGCGGGCATCAGCCGGAACTCGGTGTTCCAGGGGACCGAGATCTTCGCGGCCTTCGGTCTGGCGGCCGGGTTCGACGCGCCCCGATGACCCAGGTGGGCCTGCAAGTTTCTTCAAGACCGGGCGGAGGCGCACGGCCGATGCTGGGCGGGTGATTTCTCCCGTTTCTCCCCCGGTGACCGGCGTGCGCCGTGGCCCGATGCTCGCCGTGCTGCTCACCGGTCAGGTCATGGCCTCCATGGACGGCTCGATCGTGTCGGTCGCCGCGCAGACCATCCGCCAGGACCTGCACGCCGGCGGCACGGCGATCCAGCTCGTCGTGTCGGGCTACCTGCTGACCGTCGGCGTGCTCCTGGTCACCTGCGCGCGGATCGGCGACCTCGTCGGGCAGCGGCGCGCGTTCCTGCTCGGGCTGGGCTGGTTCACCGGCGCCTCGCTGCTGTGCGGGCTGGCCCCCGACGTGGGCGTGCTGGTGCTCGCGCGCGTCGCGCAGGCCGCCGGGGCGGCGCTGCTCACCCCGCAGATCTTCGCGCTCATCCAGACGCACTGGCAGGGCGAGGCCCGCCGCCGCGCGATCGGCCTGTACAGCATGGTGCTCGCCCTGGGCGTCGCGCTGGGGCAGGTCGTCGGCGGGCTGGTCGTCAGCGCCGACCTCCTGGGCCTGTCCTGGCGGCCGGTGTTCCTGATCAACATCCCGATCGGCGTGCTCGCGCTGGCCGTGGGGCCGCGCCTGCTGCCGCCCTCGCCCGTGGACGCGCGGGCGCGCCTCGACCCGGGCGGCGTGGCGATCCTCACCGCGGCCATGGCCGCGATCACCGTCCC
This sequence comes from Nonomuraea sp. NPDC049624, assembly GCF_040675255.1. Classification (NCBI taxonomy): domain Bacteria; kingdom Bacillati; phylum Actinomycetota; class Actinomycetes; order Streptosporangiales; family Streptosporangiaceae; genus Nonomuraea; species Nonomuraea sp. NPDC049624. Next base: position 63,503 of record NZ_JBFAOR010000017.1, read on the forward strand.
GCTGATCTTCGGCCCCGACCTCGGCCGGCCGCTCTGGATGTGGATCTCGCTGGCCTGCGGCGCCGCGCTGTCGGCGGTGTTCGTCCGGCACGAGAGCAGAGCCCGGCACCCGCTGCTGGACCTGGCCTCGGTACGGCCGCGCGGGGTGCGGCCGGGGCTGGCGGCGTGCTGGATCGTCATGGGCTGCTACACCGTCTTCCTGCTCACCCTCACGCTGCACCTCCAGACCGCGCTGGGGTACTCGCCGCTGTGGGCGGGGCTGGCCTTCGTCCCGTACGCGCTGGGGTTCGGCGCGCTGAGCCTGAGCTGGACCCGGTATCCGCAGGGGTTGCAGCGGGTCCTGCCGGTCGCGGGGCCGGTCGCCTTCGCCGCCGGGGCGGGCCTGCTGGTGCTGCTGTGCCGGGACGAGTGGCGGCCGGACGTGGCCGTCCCGCTGCTGCTCCTGGCCGGGGCCGGGCACGCCGCCGGGTACAGCCCGCTGATCGCCCGCGTCACCACGCTGGTCGAGCCGCGGCTGGCGTCGGCGATCTCGGCGCTGAACGCCACCGGGCCGGTGCTGGCCGGGGTGACCGCCGTCGCCGGGCTCGGCAGCGTCTACTTCGCCGCGCCGTCCTCGGCCGACGGGCTGCTGCGGGTCGTCGGCGCGGTCGCCGCCCTGCTCGTGGGCGCGGCCCTGTGCGCCGGCCGGGCCACCCTGGGGAGCGGCCCGGCGTTCACAGGAGTGTCCCGCCGGAGACGTCGAACCTGACCAGCGCCTCGTCGATCCGGTTCAGGGTGTCCGGGTGCAGGGTGAGGTCGGCGGCGGCCAGGTTCTCCTCGATGTGGGCCGGGGTGCGGCTGCCCGGGATCGCCACCACGTGCTCGTCCTGGTGCAGCAGCCAGGACAGGGCCAGCTGGGCGGGGGTGATGCCGAGGCTGGCGGCCAGGGTGCGGACGGGGGCGTACCTGTCGTTGTTGCCGGCCAGGTTCTCCGCCGAGAACCGCGGCGCGTTGTGGCGGAAGTCGCCTTCCTCCAGCCGCTGGACCGTGCCCGTCAGGAAGCCGTTGCCCAGCGGGCTCCAGGCCACCAGGCCGACGCCGAGCTCGCGGGCCGCGGCCAGCAGGTCCGGCTCCACCGGCCGCCACATTGACCACTCGTTCTGCACGGCCGTCACCGGATGGACCGCGTGCGCGGCCCTCAGCTGGGCCGCCGTCACGTTGGACAGGCCGATGTGCCTGATCAGGCCGTCGCGCACCAGGTCCGCCATCGCGCCGACGGTCTCCTCCAGCGGGACGCCGGGGTCCGGGTAGTGCAGGTAGTACAGGTCGATCACGTCGGTGTCCAGGTTGCGCAGGCTGCGCTCGGCGTAGCGGCGGACCAGGCGCGGGTCGGCGTTCACGCGCAGCTCGTTGAACGCGTACCCGACCGGGTACGGGCGGCTGGGCTCGCCTTCGGGGATCGCCAGGCCGAACTTGGTGGCCACCACGACCTCGTCGCGGGGGCGTCCCTTGAGCGCGCGGCCGACCAGGCGCTCGTTGTGGCCGTCCACCCCGTAGGCGTCGCTGGTGTCGACGTGGGTGGCGCCGCCGTCGAGGGCGGCCCGCAACGCCTTCTCTGCACGGGTGTCGTCGATGTCGCCGTACACACCGGGCGAGAGCACCATCGCGCCGTAACCGAGCGCGGGGACCTGCAGTGTTCCGAGTTCGCGTGTCTTCATGACGATGATCGTGCCGCCGGCGGACGCCCGGCGTCCAAGACCCTTTGCTATAACCATCGGTTATGGACGTGCACCTGCGGGAGCTCCGCTACTTCGTCGCGGTGGCCGAGGAGCTGAACGTGACGCGCGCCGCCGAGCGGCTCTTCGTCTCGCAGCCGGCCCTGTCCAAGCAGCTCAGGGTGCTGGAGCGGCAGCTCGGCTTCGCGCTGCTGGACCGCGTGCACGGCGGCGTGACGCTGACCCGGCAGGGCGAGGCGCTGCTGCCGGTGGCCCGCGACCTGCTCGGACGCTGGGCCGCCGGCGTGGAGGCGGCCCGCGCCGCCGCCCCCGCCGGGACGCTGGTCATCGGCATGCAGACGGCCGTCGGCCGGGGGTTGCAGCAGGAGGCGCTGCGGCTGTTCCGGCAGGCCCGGCCGGGCTGGGAGGTGTCGCTCCGGCTCGTGGGCTGGGACGACCCGAGCGGCGGCCTGGCCGACGGCTCCTCCGACGTGGCGTTCATCTGGCTGCCGGTGCCGCCAGGGCTGGAGACGTACGTGCTGGTCACCGAGGAGCGGGGGGTGGCGATGCCCGCCGGGCACCGGCTGGCCGGCCTGGCCGAGGTCCCGTTCGCCGAGCTGCGGGACGAGCCGTTCATCGCGCTGCCCGCGGCGGCCGGCCCGCTGCGCGACTTCTGGCTCGCCCGCGACGCCCGGGACGACGACCCGGTCGTGGGCGTCACGGCGAACACGCCCGAGGAGGTGTTCGAGGCCGTGATCAGCGGTCTGGGCGTCGTCCTCGTGGCCGAGGGGAACGCGGCGCTCTACAAGCGTCCAGGCATGGTCTACCGCCCGGTGACGGGTCTCCAGCCGGGCCGGCTGGCCATCGCCTGGCGCCGCGGGGACGCCCGTCCCCACGTCACCGCCTTCGTCGAGGCCCTGAAACGGGCCGCCGCCACGGTCTGACGCGGCCCGGCCGGTCAGCCGAGCGAGCGCCGGTAGCCGCCAGCAGGCGTTCCCAGCCGGGCCGCCGGGCGGCGGGGTCCAGGCCGTCGAGGTGGTCCTGCGGGAGCAGCCCGCGGTAGGCGGCCTGCCAGGACCGTACGTGGATCTCGGCGATCGCCTGGGCGTCGGCCGGGGTCGCCTTCCGGATGCGCATCCATCCGTGCTATCACCCCGGGAGCCGCAAATCAGGGAAAGGCTCGCTTTTCCGGCGATCAGCCCGAATTCATCGGCACGTTTCGGGAAGTCGCCACTAAGGTCTGACCCGACGCACCGGTAACACAGGAAAGGCACCCCCTATGAGCGACCACGCCATCACCTTCGACCTCATCGACGTCGACAAGGACGGCCGCATCTCCGCCGTCGAACTCGTCCGCCTGATGGAGATCCTCGGCCAGCCCATCACGTTGGACGCGGCCCAGGAAGGCGTGCGGAAACTGGACAAGGACGGCGACGGCCTGATTGACGTGGACGAGTTCGGCGCATTCCTGCAGAAATGACAGAAACAAGCTCTTGCTAGGCAAACTCTTGTCGCCTGATCCACAATGGCGACAGGAGGGACGATGACCATCAAGAGTGACATCAGCGAAACCCGGCTCCCCGCGGACATCGTGAGAACGCTCAAGGCGGGCATCGGAAGGGTCTCGGCCGAGGTGACCGAGGAGATCCGGACCCGGATCCCCGAGTACGCCAGACCCGCCGACGAGATCTACATCAAAGTCGTGAAGATGGCGGTCGAGGAGGCCATCGACGGCTTCCTCGACCGCATCGAGAACCCGGCCGCCCCCTTCGACCCCGAGCCGTTCCGCATGATCGGCAGGGGCGAGGCGGCCGAGGGCCGCAACCTGGAGCCGCTGCAGACGGCCATGCGGCTCGGCGCCCGCGTCTGCTGGCGGCGGCTGACGGAGATCGCCGACCCGCTCGGCCTGACCCCGCAGACCCTGTACGACCTGGGCGAGGCCATCTTCGTCTGCCTCGACCAGCTCGCCGACGCCGCCGCCCAGGGCTTCGACGAGGCCAGGGCGCACGCCGCCGGCGAGCTCGAACGCCGCCGCAACCGGCTGCTCGACCTGCTCCTCAGCCGCCCGGCCGCCGCCCCCGAGGCCGTCGCCGACCTGGCCAGGGCCGCCGGGTGGCGGCTGCCGAGAACCGTGGCGGCCGTGGCGCTGGACGACCGGCACGGGACGTACCGGGCGCCCGTCCTGCCGCCGGACGTGCTCGGCGGGCTGGAGCGGCCCGCGCCGTGCCTGCTGGTGCCCGACCCGGACGGGCCGGGACAGGCGCAGCTGCTCGACCACGCGCTGCGCGGCCACCGTGCCGCGATCGGCCCGGCGGTGCCGCTGGCCGCGGCGGCGACGTCCCTGAGGTGGGCGCGCGAGGCGCTGGAGCTGTCCGGGCGCGGCGTGCTGCCGCGCGGGCTGCTGCGCTGCGCCGACCACATGGCCACGCTCGTGGTGTTCAAGGACGAGGAGCTGGTCGGCGCCATGGCGCAGGCACGTCTCGCGCCGCTGGCCCACCTGCGGCCGGCCCAGCAGGACCGGCTGGCCGAGACGCTGCTCGCCTGGTTGCGGCACGGCCGGGGCGCCGGCGAGGTGGCCGCCCGGCTGCACGTGCATCCGCAGACCGTGCGCTACCGGCTGCGGCAGCTCGAAGAGCTCTACGGCGACCAGCTCGCCGACCCCGACGTCCGGTTCGAGCTGGAGATCGCGCTCAGGGCCCGCCAGGCCCTCATCGCCGCCCGGCCGTGACCGGCCCGCCGCGCCAGGCCGGCGCGGCGGCTCGCGTCAGGCGGTGTGCAGGTAGACCTGGCCGAAGACCTCGGACAGGTTCTTGATGTCCGTGGCGACGTCGGCCTCGGGGCTGCTGTAGTCGTAGACGGTGGCCAGCCGCGGGCGCACGGTGCCGAGCTTCTTGAGCTGGTCCCAGGTGGGGTTGGCCGCCCACTTCTCGCCGTACACGCGGTTGACCTGGCCCTGCGCGTCCTGCCAGCGGCTCCACAGGACGACGGTCTCGGCGGCGTCGGCCTGGAGCGGGGCGGCGATGCGGTCGGTGATGGCCTGGGTGGCCTGCTCGGCGGTGAGCTTGGAGGTGCCGGCGGCGGTGAACCCGGCGTCCTCGGCGGCGATCTGGGCGTAGGCGTCCCAGGCGCGGGCGCGGACCTGGATCCACTGGTTGCGCTGGGCCTCGGCGGCGTCGATCTTCCAGGTGGCGTACTCGGTGGCCAGGTGGCCGGTGTCCAGGGTCAGCTGGTCGATCTGGCCGCCGGAGAGCCAGGCGCCGATGCGGGCGGGGTCGAGCAGCGGGTACTTCTTGGTCATCTCGGCCTTGCAGGCGTCGTTGGCGCCGCAGCCGAACAGCGGGACCACCGTGTGCGCCGCCAGCTTCTTGCCCGGCACGAGGTTGCGCAGCGCGGTCGTGGCCTCGGTGACGAACTTGTCCAGCTCCTCGGCCGTGGCGAAGGTCTGGTTGTAGCCGAGCTGCGAGGTGAACCTGATCCCGGCGACCCCCGGCCGCGCGGCCAGGGCGGCGACCTTCTTGGCGGCCTCGGCCAGCTTGCCGGCCTTGTAGTCGTCGGCCAGCTCGGTCTCGATCCAGGTCCGCAGGCCCGCCTCGACCGCGGTCTTCACGGCCTGGCCCGCCGGGCTCTCGGCGGCGGCCGTCTTGGCGGCGGCCGAGATCTCGTCGGGGTCGACGTGGCACTTCTGGCCGTCCGGGCACTGGTCGGGGGTGCCGCCGTCCTCGGCGCCGTCGACGTCCGGGGAGTCGACGTCGTGCATCTCGCCGTCGCCCTCGGAGTCGGTCGCGCACTCGTTGCCCGGCTCGGAGCAGTCGACCACGATCTCGCGCATCGGGCCGGAGTCGATCATGTTCTTGCCGTCGTTGTCCAGCCAGAACCGGGCGATGTCGGCGGCCTCCTCGGGGGTGGCCAGCCAGCGGCAGACGACGTACGCCGGGGTGTCGGCGGACATCAGGTCGTTGCAGCCCCGTGGATCGTCCTGCGACCAGGCGGGAACTCCGACGCCGAGCAACGACAGGGTCAGTCCGATGACGAAGATCTTCCGCAGTCGCATGACGCCTTTACTCCCATGGGGGGCGATCGTGGGCAAATAGCACACTATCTGGACGATCAACAACCTTCAATGAGATCCACGGCGGTCCTCACGCGCTTCTCGACGGGCAGTAGGCGTCCCAGTCGGGACGGCGAGGGGGATCATCCGTCTTCCTCCACCCAGTGCCAGCCCGAGCCGTCCGGGTTCTCCCGCACCACCCTCGTACGCCCCTGCACGACCCTGACCCACCCGGTAGGCGGCGCTTCCTCCCGGCGGGACGGGTGATCGACCTGCGTGTCAGGCATGCCTCGGAAACTACGCGGGAACCGGGCACGGTTCTTGCCCGGCGCCCGCACTTTTCCCGACCGGTCCTGTCACCGCCGTGACAAATATTGGGACGACAACCCGCCGCCACAAACGGCAGACTGGGACGGATTTGACCGTTTTCGAGGGGACCGGCCCAGTGCACAGCTACCTTCGCGACCTCGGGCTGCTCCGCGACCGCAAGTTCGCCCTGTTGTTGTCCGCGCGGACCATCTCCATGCTCGGCAGCGCCTTCGCGCCCGTGGCGCTCGCCTTCGGCATCCTCGAACTGCCCGGCGCGAGCGCCACGACGTTGTCGGTGGTGCTCACCGCCGAGTCGCTGCCCATGATCGTGTTCATGCTGATCGGCGGGGTGATCGCGGACCGGCTGCCGCGGCAGCGGGTGATGATGGCCGGCGAGCTGCTCATGGCGCTGGGTTACTTCGCGCTGGCGGCGATGATGCTGACCGGCTGGGCGCCGCTGCCCGTGATGAGCGTCGCGGCGGCGGCCTGCGGCGTGGGCACGGCGGTCATGTTCCCGGCGCTGACCGGCATCATCCCCGAGGTCGTGCCCGCCGACCGGCTGCAGGCCGGCAACGCGCTGCTCGGCCTCGGCGCGAACGCCTCGCGCGTGACCGGGGTGGTGCTGAGCGGCGCCACAGTGCTGTGGTTCGGCGGCGGCTGGGCCCTGCTGGTCAGCGGCGCGATGTTCGCGGTGGCCGGCGTGCTGATCGCGCTGCTGCGCCTGACCCCCGCCGAGCGCGCGGCGGCCGAGCGGCACTCGGTGCTGGCCGACCTGCGCCACGGGTGGCGGGAGTTCAGCTCGCGGCAGTGGATCTGGGTGGTGGTCGCCCAGTTCTCGGTGCTGGTGATGGCGATCCAGGCCGGGCACGGCGTGCTCGGGCCGCTGCTGGCCAAGGAGACGCTGGGCGGGCCGGCGGCCTGGTCGGCGTTCCTGGCCGGCGAGGCCGTCGGGACGATCGCCGGGGTGCTGGTGTCGTTGCGGCTGCGCCCGCGCCGGCCGATCCTGCTCGGCACGCTGCTGTGCCTGCCGACCGCGCTGCCGTACGTGCTGCTCGGGCTCGACGCGCCGCTGTGGGCGATCGTGGCGGGGGCGTTCGTGCTGGGCGTGTGCTTCGACGTCTTCGGCGTGTTGTGGCAGACGACGATGCAGCGCGAGATCCCGGCGGAGTCGTTGTCGCGGGTCAGCTCGTACGACGCGCTCGGGTCGCTGATGTTCGGGCCGATCGGGCTCATGCTGGCCGCGCCGGCGGCGGTGGCCTTCGGCACCGAGGGGGCGCTGCTCGGCTGCGCCGCCCTCGTCGTGCTGTCCACGCTCGCCGCGCTGGCCGCGCCGGGGGTGCGCAACCTGCGCGCCCCCGAACCGGAGCCGGAGCCGGTCTCACTCTGAGCGGAACCAGGCGTTGGCCCGCGGCTGGAACATCAGCGTGACGGCCCCGAGCACGGCCGTCACGTGCAGCACCCGGCTGATCGTGAAGAGCCAGGTCACCACGTCGGCCCCGGCGGCGGCCTCGGCGATCGAGCCGCCGTGCAGCAGCCACTGGATCGGCCCCACGACCAGCGACAACGTGCCGAAGACGCCGAGCCCGACGGCCAGCGTGAGCCTGGCCCAGTTCCGCCCCGTGCGCATCCGCAGCGTCAGGAAGACCGCCGCGGCGAACACGGCCACCCGCAGACCGGCGCCGGGCAGCAGGTCCAGGACGCCCGAGGTGCCCTCGTAGAGCTCCCTGCCGACGGCGAGCACGGTCTCGAACGCCCCCGCCGCGACGGCGGACATCCACAGCAGCGCGGCGGCGTGCACGACGGGCGGCGGCTGGGGGGTACGGGGCTCGGCGGTCTGCGAGGCGAGGGCGGCGGTCATGGCGGGCTCCCTGTCGTGTCGGCTACAGGGAAAGTCTGATCCGCGGGCCCGCGCCGATCATGCCCGTCGTCCCCCGAATCCCGGTGAGGCGGGCCCTACCCCGAGGTCTCCGCTCGTGCGCAGGCCGCGGGCGACCGCGCGCTCGTGGCCGAGCCCGAAGCGCGGCTCGGGGGCGCGCTCGCCGTCCAGGATCGAGGCCACGTACGCGGCCAGGGCCGGGGCGTGCTTGAACCCGTGGCCCGAGTCGCCGCCGAGCAGCCACACGCCGGGCGCGTGCTCGGCGATGATCCATTCGGCGTCGGGGGTGAGCGCGTACTGGCAGACCTGGCTGAACAGCACCGGCGCGGCCGCCAGCGACGGGAACCTGCGCCGCAGGTAGCCGCGGGCCTGCTCGACCGCGGACGGGTGCACCACCCGGCTGCCCCCCTCCGGCTCGTACGGCTCCCCTTCGGCGTCGGAGGTGGCCTTCATGCCGACCCCGTCCACGTCGCCGTGCCCGTAGGCCGAGGAGCCGTAGTCCATCCAGGCGGGCGTCTCGGGGGACGACCACGCGGCGGGCGCGGCGAAGTGCACCGTGTCCTGCCTGGTCACCGTGACCGGCACGGAGAACAGGCCGGGCAGCCAGGCGCCGCACGCCCACACGACCCGGTCGGCCCGCCGCACCTCGCCGTCCACCTCGACCGCGCTCAGCCCCGGCACGGGCGCCGCCCGTCCCCTGACCAGCCGGACGCCGGCCGCCAGGGCCAGCCGGGCGGTCACCTGCGTCGCCCGCCGCGCCCTGAGCACGCCCGCGTGCGGCTCGTGGAGCAGGAAGCTCAGGTCGTCGCCGCGGTAGTCGGGGAAGAACCGCCGGCCGTCCGCCGGGTCGAGCACCTCAACCGGGATGTCAAGATTTTTCAGTACTTGGGCGCTGGCGTGCTCCCACCCGTCCGGCCGGGCCGCGAACCACACGATGCCCGACTCCAGGAACAGATCCTCGCCGGCCCGCTCGCCCAGCAGCCGCCAGCCCTCCCGCGCCTCCCAGGCCAGCCGCGCATACCAGTCGTCGACGCCGTGCGCGCAGCGCAGGAGCCGCGTCTCCCCCGCGCTGGCCTGCCGGACGTGTCCGGGCTTGTGCTGTTCGACCAGGGTCACCTGCCAGCCGGTTTCGGCCAGCCGCAACGCCAGCGACGACCCCCATATACCGGCTCCGACCACAATGACCGATTTCATGGAACCACCGTGACCGCAGGAACCGCCCCGCGCAAGGGTTCAGACGATGATCAACCGGACCACGACGCCCGCGCAGTTGCCCGCCACGCAGACGCGCACCGGGACCTCGGAGATGCCGGCCGCCTGGGGCACCCCGCCCACGTGCCCGTCGGGGCCGATCGTCACGCCCACGGGCAGCTTGGCGTGGTCGGTCACGCTGAAGGTGGGGACGACGCCCGGGGGACCGCCGTTGATGCCGATCTCGCCGGCCAGCGGGACGCCGGCCCGGCCCGGGAAGGTCAGCTCGCGCGGCTCCCATGGAACGTTCCCGAGCACGACGAGGGTGATGAGCTGCTCCTCGCACGCGTGCCCGGCGCAGAGCCGGACCGGGGCGATGAACGTGCCCACGCGCGAGGGCGTGCCGGACAGCCGCCCGCTCGCGTCGACGCTGACCCCCACGGCGACGTAACCGGCGCGGAAGGTGACGCCCTTGGCGACCGGCAGCAGCCACTGGCTCACCGTGATGCCCTGGGTGAGGTAGAAGGTGTTCTCCACCAGCCGGTCGCCCTCCGCGCGCGGCGGCGGGTCGATCAGGGTCTCCCTCGCCATGTACGCGATCGGCGTGGTGAGCGACGGCACGGCCGGCGGCAGGGCGCAGAGAGCCAGCCCGGCGACCAGGAACAGCCACCTCTGCCGCATCTCCACCCCCCCGACGCCTCTCGTCCCTACGTACCCCTTCACCGTGCTCTTTCACTGGTCAGCGGTCACTCCATAATCAAAGTCATGGCCGCCGAATCCGCCCAGACGCTCGAACGCGGGCTGCGCCTGCTGCGACTTCTCGCCGACGGGAAGGGCGGGCGCACCCCGACCGAGCTGAGCACCGAGCTGTCGCTGAGCCGGCCGGTGGTCTACCGGCTGCTGACGACGCTGCTGAACGAGGGGTTCGTCCGCCGCGACGCCGAAGGCCGGGTGCATCTCGGGTTCGGGGTGCTGGTGCTGGCCCAGGCCGTGCAGCCGTTGCTGCGCGCGGCGGCGGTGCCGACCCTGCGGCGGCTGGCCGAGCAGGTGGGCGCGACGGCCCACCTGACCGTGGCCGAGGGCGACGACGGGCTGGCGGTGGCGGTGGTGGAGCCGTCCTGGACCGACCTGCACGTGGCCTACCGGGAGGGGTCGCGCCATCCATTGGCGAAAGGCGCGGCGGGCCGGGCGATCCTGGCCCTGCGCGAGGGGCGCGACGAATACCTCGTGACGGAGGGGCAGTTGCAGGTGGGGGCGCGGGGCATCGCCGCCCCCGTGACCGGGCTGCCGTGGCTGGAGGCTTCGGTGGGGGTGGTGACGTTCGGCCCGCTGGAGGAGGGGACGGGGCCGCGCGTGGTGGCGGCGGCCGCCGAGCTGGCCGCCGCGCTGGGTTGACATCTCCACACCGATGTCGGACGGTAGTCACACATAGAGGACACATGCGTCCGGTAAGCGGACAACATGGAGGGCGGATGCCGTACTACCGCGTCGTTGGGGAAGTGCCCCGCAAACGGCACACGCAGTTCAGGCGGCCGGACGGCGGCCTCTACGCCGAGGAGCTGATGGGCGAGGAGGGCTTCTCGTCCGACTCCTCGCTGCTCTACCACCGCCACCTGCCCACCGCGATCATCAAGGCCGAGGCGGTCGCGCCCGCGTCCGCGACGCGGCTGGAGCCCAACCTGCCGCTCTCCCCGCGCCATTTCCGCACGCAGGAGCTGTCCAGCGCCGGCGACCTGGTCGACGGCCGCATCCTGCTCGCCGGCAACGCCGACGTCCGGTTGTCGTACGCCACCAGCGACCGCCCCAGCGAGCTGTACCGCAACTCCATGGGCGACGAGTGCGTCTACGTGCAGCGCGGCTCCGTCCGCTTCGAGTCCACCTACGGCGTCATCGAGGCCGGCGAGGGCGACTACGTCGTCGTCCCGACCGGCACGATCCACCGCTGGGTGCCCGACGGGCAGGTCAACGTGCTGGCCATCGAGGCGTCCGGGCACATCAGGCCGCCCAAGCGCTACCTGTCGCAGTACGGGCAGTTCCTGGAGCACGCGCCGTACTGCGAACGCGACCTGCGCGCCCCCTCGCAGACCCTGCTCGTGGAGGGCGAGGAGGTGCCCGTCCTGGTCCGCACGCGCGGCGGCCTGACCAGGCTCGTCTACCGCAACCACCCCTTCGACGTGGTCGGCTGGGACGGCTACCTCTATCCGTACGCCTTCAACATCGATGACTTCGAGCCGATCGTGAAGAAGACGCACGCGCCGCCGCCGGTGCACCAGACGTTCGAGGGGCCCGGGTTCGTGGTCTGCTCGTTCTGCCCGCGGCCGCTCGACTACCACCCCGAGGCCATCCCGATCCCGTACAACCACCACAACGTGGACTCCGACGAGTTCATGTTCTACGTGGGCGGCGACTACACCGCGCGCAAGGGCTCGGGCATCGACGTCGGCTCGGTCTCGCTGCACCCGGCCGGCTTCACCCACGGCCCGCAGCCCGGCGCGGTCGAGGCGGTGATCGACGCGGTCGCCCGCGGCGTCACCACCACGAGCGAGATGGCCGTGATGGTCGACACCTTCCGCCCGCTCGACCTCGGGCCGGGCGCGCTGTCCTGTGAGGATCCCGGCTACGCATGGACCTGGGCACGATGAGTCTCTACGCCGAACTGGTCGACGACGCGGGCCTGTTCCCGCCGACGTCGCTGCACATGGACGAGGCGCTGGCCCGCAACCAGCGCGACCTGGAGCACGGCAACGGCGTGCTCACCCACCGCTTCCTCTGCCCGGCCAGCCGGCTCGACCGGCTGCGCGGGCACGCCTACCGGCCGCGGCGCATCGGGCTGATCGTGGACACGCCCGAGCTTCCCGACTTCGGCGACCTGCCGGTGGACTTCGTCGAGATCCCGCTCGGGGCCGACGAGTCCGTCGCCGGGCTGGCCCGGCGCCTCGGCCTGCCCGCGCACGTGCGGCTGTTCGTCGAGGTCCCGCCGGACCGGAAGGTCGCCGGCGTGCCCGACGGGGTGGGGCTGAAGGTGCGCTGCGGCGGGCTGAAGGCCGAGGCGTTCCCGTCGGTGGAGCACCTCGCGGCGTTCGTCCGGGGCTGCGTCGAGGCCGACGTCCCGTTCAAGGCCACGGCCGGGCTGCACCACGCGGTGCGGCACTTCGACCCGAGCCTCGGCGTCGACCGGCACGGCTTCCTCAACCTGCTGCTGTCGGTCTGCGAGGCTGTGGAGGGCCGCGACCCCGCGGCCGTGCTGCGCACCACTGACGTCGGCCACCTCGTACGGCTGGCCGGGGCCGTGACGGAGGAGACCGCGAAGCGGGCGCGGCGGCTGCTGGTGAGCTACGGCTCCTGCAGCACCGGCACGCCCATCGAGGACCTGCAGACGCTAGGAGTGATTCAGTGAGCTGGGGAGTGGACAACCTGCCCTACGGCGTGTTCTCCCGTCGGGGCGAATCGCCCAGAGTGGGCGTCAGGTACGGCGACAAGGTGCTCGACCTGGCCGCCGCGCTGCACGACGAGGTGTTCGCCGCCCCCTCGCTCAACCCGTTCATGGCGAGGGGCCGCTCGGCCTGGCACGACACCAGGACCCTCATCCAGAACAAGCTGACCGGCGACTCCTCGGTCACCGAGAGCCACCTGATCCCGCTCGACCAGGTGCGGCTGCACATGCCGTTCGAGGTGGCCGACTACGTCGACTTCTACTGCTCGCTCGACCACGCGAGCAACATCGGGCGCATCTTCCGTCCCGACGCCGAGCCGCTGCTGCCCAACTGGCGTCACCTGCCCGTCGGCTACCACGGCAGGTCGGGCACGGTCGTGGTGTCCGGCACGCCGGTCCGGCGTCCGCACGGCCAGCTCAGGGCCGGGGTCTACGGGCCGTGCGCCAAGCTCGACATCGAGGCAGAGCTGGGGTTCGTGGTCGGCGTGCCGTCGGAGCTGGGCTCGCCGGCCGGGGCGTTCGAGGACCACGTGTTCGGGGTGACGCTGGTCAACGACTGGAGCGCGCGCGACATCCAGGCGTGGGAGTACGTGCCGCTGGGGCCGTTCCTGGGCAAGTCGTTCGCGACCTCGGTCTCGCCGTGGGTCACGCCGCTGGAGGCGCTGCCCAGGATCCCGGGCCGCCCGCAGGACCCCGAGCCGCTCGACTACCTGCGCAGGCAGGGCGACTGGGGCCTGGACATCGCCGTCGAGGTCGTGCTCAACGGCGACGTGATCTCGCGTCCGCCGTACCCGAGCATGTACTGGACGCCCGACCAGATGCTCGCCCACATGACCGTGAACGGCGCCTCCCTGCGCACCGGAGACCTGTTCGCCAGCGGCACGATCTCCGGCCCCGAACGCGACGAGCGCGGCTCGCTCATCGAGCTGACCTGGAACGGCGCCGAACCGATCAAGCTGTCCGGCGGCGACACCCGAACCTTCCTCCAGGACGGCGACACGGTGACGATCCGGGCCACCGCGGGCGGCCTGACATTGGGCGAGGTGTCCGGAACCATCGGATAAGTAACTCAAGGTGCTTCGACCGTCACTCACCGCTAACCTGGGAACTCCCCTTCCCTCGGAAAGCCCTCGGAGAGTGACGTGCGGCGTGCCGCGATCCTGTGTGTCGCCTTCCTCCTGGCCTGCTGCGGCTGCGGTCCCGTCGGCGACTCCCCGGCCGCGCCCGCGGTCGTGCACGTCTTCCCCGCCTTCGACGCCAAGCGGGCCCGTCCCGACAAGGGGCTGGTCATCACGGCGCAGGGCGGCCGGCTGACCCAGGTCCTGGTCTACGAGGGAGGCGAGCACGTCCCGGGCCGGCTCGACGCCTCGCACACCAGGTGGCGCTCCGACTGGACGCTCAAGCCCGCGACCGAGTACACCGTCACCGCCACGGCCGCGGGCGAGAACGGCCCGTCCACGGTCTCCATGGGCCGTTTCCGCACCCGTGCCGCCGAGCACACGTTCGGGGTGGCCGCCACCGCGCCGCTGCCCGGCGAGACCGTCGGCGTGGGCATGCCGGTCGTCATCGACTTCGACACCCCGATCCAGGACAAGGCGGCCGTCGAGCGGTCGCTGGAGGTCACCACGAAGACCCCGGCCGAGGGCGCCTGGCGCTGGACCAGCGACACGCAGGTGGTCTACCGCACCCGCCGGTTCTGGGCGTCGGGGCAGCAGGTGATGGTCAGCGCCCACCTGGCCGGGGTGCGCCCGGCCCCCGGCGTCTACGGCACCCTCGACTCCACCTTCGCCTTCACCGTGGGCCGCAGGCAGACCAGCACGGTCGACGCCCGCACCCACCAGATGGTCGTGCGCCGCGACGGCAAGGTGGTGCAGCAGATGGCCATCAGCGCCGGCATGGCCACCACGCGCGAATACACCACCACCAGCGGCATGCACCTGACCATGGACAAGGGCAACCCGGTCCGCATGATCTCCCCCGGCCGCACCAAGGGCGACCCCGGCTATTACGACCTGCTGATCGAGCACGCCGTGCGCATCTCCAACAGCGGCGAGTACGTGCACGCGAAGGACAACGTCTGGGCCCAGGGCAGGGAAAACGTCAGCCACGGCTGCATCAACGCGCGCCCCGACCAGGCGGCCTGGTTCTACGCCGGTTCGCTGCGCGGCGACCCCGTGCTGATCACCGGCACCGCCCGCCAGCTGGAATGGGACAACGGGTGGGGTTTCTGGCAACTTCCGTGGGACAAGTGGGTGCTGGGAAGCGCCCTGGCGGCCCCGCCGGCCGGCCGGTGACGGGTGCCCTGCGGACGAACGGGGGATTACGGTGGTAAGGGGGAACCAGTCGCACACACAGGCCCGTTATAGGTTCAGGAGGGCCGGAGCATGGATGAATGGGTCATCTGGATAATCCTCGCAGTCGTCCTCGGTGTGGCCGAACTGTTCACTCTCACGGCGGCCCTCGGGCTCCTGGGCGTGGCCGCTCTCCTGACCGCCGTGACGGCCGCCGTCGGGCTGCCCGTCCCCTTGCAGATCCTCGTGTTCGCCCTGTCCTCCGCGGCGGGGATGGTGGTCATCCGGCCGCTCGCCGTCCGCCATCTTCAGCAGCCGCCGTTGCAGCGTTTCGGCGTGGAGGCGCTGGTCGGCAAGCCCGCGTACGTGGTCTCCGAGGTCACGGGCCGCGACGGGCGGGTCCGTATCGGGGGTGAGGAGTGGTCCGCACGCGCTTATGACGAGACCCTGGTGATCCCCACCGGGGCGACCGTCGACATCATCGAGATCGAGGGCGCCACGGCCCTCGTGTATCCACGGGAGTGACCGCATGGACCCGTTGCTGATAGCCGGACTGCTGATCATCCTTTTCGCCGCGTTCACCGTGCTCAAGGCCGTGCGGATCGTGCCACAGGCGCGGGCCCGCAACGTGGAGCGGCTCGGCCGCTACCACCGCACGCTCAAGCCGGGTCTCAACTTCGTCATCCCCTACGTCGACCGCGTCTACCCGATGATCGACCTGCGCGAGCAGGTGGTGACCTTCCGCCCGCAGCCGGTCATCACCGAGGACAACCTGGTTGTCGAGATCGACAACGTCCTGTACTTCCAGGTCACCGACCCGCGGGCGGCGGCGTACGAGATCGCCAACTACATCACGGCCATAGAGCAGCTCACCGTCACGACCATGCGTAACGTGATCGGCTCGATGGACCTGGAGAAGACGCTCACCTCGCGCGACACCATCAACAGCCAGCTGCGCGGCGTGCTCGACGAGGCCACCGGCAAGTGGGGCATCCGGGTCAACCGCGTCGAGGTCAAGGCCATCGACCCGCCCAAGACCATCAAGGACGCGATGGAGAAGCAGATGCGGGCCGAGCGCGACAAGCGGGCCGCGATCCTCAACGCCGAGGGCCAGCGCCAGTCGCAGATCCTCACGGCCGAGGGTGACAAGCAGAGCCGCATCCTGCGGGCCGAGGGCCAGCGCTCGGCCGCCATCCTGGAGGCCGAGGGCCAGTCGCGCGCCATCGACCAGGTCTTCCAGGCCGTCCACCGCAACGACCCCGACCCCAAGCTGCTGGCCTACCAGTACCTTCAGGTGCTGCCGCAGCTCGCCCAGGGCAGCGGCAACACGTTCTGGGTCATCCCGAGCGAGGTCACCTCGGCGTTGCAGGGCGTCTCGAAGGCGTTCACCGAGGCGCTGCCGAAGTCGGCCGCCACCCGCGAGGAGCAGCCCCGGCCGTCGGAGGAGCTGGACAGGGAGATCGCGGCGGCCTCGGAGGCGGCGGCCGAGGCGGTCGCCGACGCGCAGGAGGCCGAGAGCCCCAAGGGCCCCCGCCAGATCGCCCAGGCCGTCGACGAGCCGTCCCCGTTCCCCGACCTGGAGCGCGAGCGCGAGCCCAAGGACACCGGCCGCTGACGTCCGCCGGGGCCGCGCGGGCTCTCCCGCCCGGCCCCGGCGCCGTTCAGCGCTGGCCGTTGTCGAAGTACGCGGCCAGCTCCGGGTCCAGCGGCGGCACGTCGTACGGCATGCCGCCGTCGCGCAGCGACATCGTGGCCATGTACCCGGCGGCGACGCTCATCCGGGCCGCCACGGGTGAGGTGTCGGTCGCCCCGCCGTCCCTGACGAACCGGCAGAACTCGGCCATGATCTGCGGGTCGGCCCCGCCGTGCGAGCCCTGCGCGGCCGGCACCCGGTAGGCGATGTCGCAGTCGTCCCGGTAGGAGGTGGGGCCGGTGTTCCACACCTTGACCGTGTCCCCCGGGCCGTCGCCGAAGTTCTCCAGCCGGCCCTCGGTCCCGATGACCGTGTAGTTGCGCACGTAGTCGGGGCTGAAGTGGCACTGCTGGTAGGCGGCGATGACGCCGTTGTCCAGGCGCATGTTCATGACCGACACGTCCTCGACGTCGATCACGTGGTTCAGGTCGCGCCGCTGTGTGGGCGGCCACTCGAACTCCCGCAGCCAGCCCTCCGGGCGGGGCGTCCCGGGCTCGCGGCGCGGCAGGTCGCCGTAGACCATCAGGTCGCCGAGGGCGTTCACGCGGGTGGCGTAGCCGCCGGCCAGCCAGTGGATCACGTCGAGGTCGTGCGCCGCCTTCTGCAGCAGCAGGCCCGTGGTGCGGGTGCGGTCGGCGTGCCAGTCCTTGAAGTAGTAGTCGCCGCCGTAGGACACGAAGTGGCGTACCCACACGGTCTTGGGCTCGCCGATCACACCCTTGCGGATGATGTCCCGCATCAGGCGCACCACGCCCATGTGGCGCATGTTGTGCCCCACGTACAGGCGGCTGCCCGTCTCGCGGGCGGCCCGCAGGATGTTGTCGCAGCCCTCGACGGTGATGGCCATCGGCTTCTCCAGGTAGACGGCCTTGCCGGCCTGGAGAGCGTCGATGGCGATGCGCTCGTGCGTGTCGTCGGGGGTGTTGACGACGATCGCGTCGAGATCCGGCCGGTCGAGCAGCTCGCGGTACTCCCCGGTCAGGAACTCCGCCTCGAACCGCTCCGACTGCTTCTTGAGCACTGCCGGGTCGGAGTCGCACAGCGCCGCCACGACCGAGCCCCCGCCCGGCCGGTGGGCGGCCAGGGCGAGACTCGTCCGCAGGCCGAGCCCGATGACTCCGATGCGCAGGTCTTCCACAAGTGTCCTTTCAAACGGTAGAACGGTCAGCCCTTGGCGATGGAGGCCTCGTACTCGGCCCGCATCGCCTCGCCGCCCCTGCCCAGCCACTTCTTGACGAAGGCCGGCCAGTCCGACATCGACTTACGCCCGGTGACGATGTCGTCGACCATGTCCTTGCCCATGGTGCTCAGCTCGCCGTTCTTCTGGGTGTAGGTGTCGGAGAAGTGGCCGGTGGTGACGCGCTCCTGAAGCATAGGAGCGATCTTGGTCTCGAAGTCGTGGATGAGCTTGGTGCGCTCGGGCTGGCCGGGCAGGAACAGCGCGGACGGCGACCCGATCACGAACGAGAGCGGCTGCTGCGTGGTGGGCACCTCGGCCTTGCCCTTGTCGGTGAAGGCGAGGTCGCCGTCCTTCTTGGTGAAGTGGGTGCCCTCGACGCCGAAGTTGACGCGCTCGTACTCCTCCGTGCCGAACGGGGCGGCCAGGTAGTTGAGCACGCCGAGCAGGGTCTCGATGCGCTTGGCGTCCACCTTCTTGCTGATCGAGGTGAAGCCCACCGAGCCGAGCCCGGCGTTGTAGACCGGCTTGGACGACGGCGTCGCCGCGAACGGCACGATCGCGCCCAGGTTGTACTTCTGGGTCTTGGCGTCGTTGAGGAAGCCGGGGAACGACTCGACGTACGCGCCGATCTGGCCGTTGGCGACCTTGTCCTTGATGGTGGCCAGGGCGGGGTCGGGCCAGAACAGGTTGGCCTTGAAGCACTTGACCGCCAGCTCCAGCGCCGCCTGGTACTCGGGCGTCTCGAACTGGTGGATCAGCTTGCCGCCGGTCAGCTTCCAGGTGTTGGGGGCGCCGTACCAGTGGCTGAACATGTGCACGTGGTTGTAGTAGCTCGGTTCGAGCGGGTACTTGTTCTTCTTCACGTCGAGCAGCTGCTTGGCCTTGGCCAGGAAGTCGTCGGCGCTGGTGAACTCGGTGCCGCCGACCGGCTGCCAGTAGTCGGTGTTGACCAGGAAGACCTGGCCGAAGCGGCTGTAGGCGACCGCGACGCCGTACAGCTTCCCGTCGGTGACGGCGGACTTCCAGGTCACGTCGCCCAGGTTGGCCAGGTTCGGGTACTTCTTGATCGCGTCGCCGCTCAGGTACGACGTCAGGTCGTGGAACTTGGCCGCCAGCAGCTCGGGCACCCGCTGCAGGCCCTGGTTCGGCGGGAACCAGACCAGGTCGGGCAGGTCGTCGCTGGCGATGATGGCGTTGAACTTGTCGGGGTAGCCGTCGCCCACGACGATGTTCATGCTCCACTCGGAGCCCAGGGCCTTGCTCAGCTCCTGCAGGTAGGTGTTCTGGCCGGGGGCGGGCGGGGCGACGTCCCACGTCTGGGTGAGCGAGGTGATCTTCTGGCCGTCGCCCGGCGGGGTGGCGACCGACTTGACCAGCTCGCTCGGGTACTTCAGGTACGCGGGGTCCTGGCCGGCGTCGATCGGCAGGTCGGGCGTGGGGATCTTGGCGGCGGTGTACGTCGGCAGCGTCAGCTTCTTGGACAGATCCGCGCCGCCCTTCTTCACGCCTGCGGGGCCGCTCTCGCCGCCGCAGGCCGCGAGCCCGGCGACGGTGGCGCCGGCGAGCGCGAGTCCGAGGAATCCACGACGGGACATGATGGATGACATGGTTGCTCCCGGGTTCTCAGCCCTTGATGGCGCCGGTGAGGACGCCCTTGGTGAAGTACTTCTGGAGGAAGGGGTAGGCGAGCAGGATCGGCACGAGCGCGATGATGAGCACCGCCATCTGCACCGACGAGGCGGGCAGGTCACGCACGATCGCGACGTCGGAGCCCGTGGCCGAGGTGCCGCGGAAGATGAACTGCCGCAGCACGACCTGGATGGGGTGCTTGGTCTGGTCGTTGATGTAGAGGATCGCGGTGAAGAACGTGTTCCAGTACGAGACCGCGTAGAACAGGCCGACTACGGCGATCACCGCCTTGGACAGCGGGATCGCGATCCGCCACATCATCCGGAACTCGCCGCATCCGTCCATGCGGGCCGCCTCGAACAGCTCCTCGGGCAGGTTCTGGAAGAACGACCTGACCACGACCACGTTGAACGCGTTGACCAGCACCGGCACGATGAGCGACTGGTAGGTGTCGATCATGCCGAGTTCCTTGACCATGAGGTAGCTCGGGATCATGCCGGGCGTGAACAGGAACGTGGCCAGCACCATGAGCAGGATCGGCTTGCCGCCGAGCATGCCGCGCCGCGACAGCGCGTAGCCGAGGAAGACCGTGCAGATCAGGCTGAGCGCGGTGCCGGTGAGCGTGATGCCGATGCTGATCAGCACCGAGCGGGTGACCGCGCCGCCGGAGAGGATCAGCGAGTACGCCTCGAAGGTGGGGTGCGAGGGCCAGAGCACGTAGCTGCCGCCGTTGGCGATGCTCTCGGCGCGGCCCATCAGGCTCGTGCCGACGGCCAGCCCGAACGGGTACAGCACGGCCACGGTGATCGCGGTCAGCACGACGAACTTGAGCGTGCGCCCGGCGATGGTCGGGCGTTCCATCCACGGCGGCCTCATCGGTAGATCCCCTGCTCTCCGAAGCGGTGCGCGAGCTTGTTGGCCGCGTAGATGAGCGCCGCGCCGATGAGGCCCTTCATGAGGCCGGCGGCGGTGCTCATGCCCCAGTCGCCGTCACGGATGCCGTGGTAGTAGACATAGGTGTCGATGACCTCGGCTGCTCCGGCGCCCACGGCCTCCCGTTGCAGGACCATCTGCTCGAAGCCGACGGACAGGATGTCGCCCAGGCGCAGGATGAGCATCATGAGGATGACCGAGCGGATGCCGGGCAGCGTGACGTGCCACAGGCGGCGTTTCCAGTCGGCGCCGTCGATGGCGGCGGCCTCGTACTGGCTCATGTCGATCGCGGTGATCGCGGCCAGGAAGATGATCGTGCCCCAGCCGCAGTCCTTCCAGATGACCTGGGCCGTCACGAGCAGCTTGAACGTGTCCGCGTTCGACATCAGGTTGCCGATGGTGACGCCGTGCGAGTTCAGGAACGAGCTGACCGTGCCGGCGCCCCCGATGACCTGCTGGAACATCGCCACCACGACCACCCACGACAGGAAGTGCGGCAGGTAGACGACGGTCTGGATGAACCGCTTGACGCGGTGGCCGATCAGGGAGTTCAGCAGGAGCGCGAGCGCGATCGGGGCCGGGAAGTACAGGACGAGCTGGAGCGCCGTGATCTGCAGCGTGTTGCCGACCGCGCTCCAGAACTCCGGCTCCTCCAGCAGCATCACGAAGTTGTCCAGGCCCACCCAGGGGCTGCCGGCGATGCCGAGGAACGGCGCGTAGTCCTTGAAGGCGATGACGTTGCCGAGCAGCGGCACGTAGAAGAAGGCCACGAAGTACAGGACGCCGGGCAGGCACAGGGCCAGCAGCGTCCAGTCGCGCTTCAGCCGCTCAAGCAGGGTGACAGCGGCCACGCTCACCTCCAGTCGGGTCGGGATGGCTGGAGGCTAGTACCGATTTATGCAAATAACTAGGTTAAAGCGATCAGATCTGAGCATGCTTGCTGGATCGATGTCGCTCAGCGACATGGCTGTGACAGAACAGTGACCTAATTAGCCAAGTTGGCTACGTAAAGAGCAGGCGATCTGCCTGATCGAGGGCGAACCGGACAGCGCCCAGCGTGATGCACTCGCTGCCCAGCCCCGACGCCACCACCTCCGGCGGGTAGAGGCAGTACTCCTCGAACAGCTCGCGTACCGGCTCGACAAGCAGGTCTCCGGCCGAGGACAGGCTGCCGCCGATGACCACCATGTCCGGATCGAGCGGGTTGACCACCGTGACGAGCCCGGCGGCCAGGCCGCGCGCGAACTCCCTGACCGCCTGCCCCGCCCGCTCGTCGCCGGCGCGGGCCCTGGCGATCGCGAACTCGGCGCACTGCCGGCTGGAGCGCAGCTCCCCCGGCTCGACGGCCATCGCGTAGTCGAGGACGTGCCGGAAGGCGGTCCAGTTGTTGTTCGGCTGGGCCCCGATCTCGCCGCCGGCCGCGTGCGCGCCCCGGTACGGCCGGCCGCCGATGAGCAGGCCCATGCCGATGCGGTCGCCGGTGAACAGGTAGACGACGTCGTCACGGCCCTGGGCGGCGCCCCGCCAGTGCTCGGCCAGGACGGCCAGGCGCATGTCGTTCTCGACCAGCACCGGCGCGGGGATCCGGGCCGACAGCTCGCCCTGCAGGTCGAGGCCGGTCCAGTCGGACAGGGCGATGCTCTTGACGACCCGCCCGGAGCCGTCGACCGTGCCGGTGGTGCCCACGCCGACGACGGTGACGTCCGCCAGCGCCAGCCCGGCCTGGGCGGCGGTCTCCGCGGCGAGCCCGACGACCTGGTCGAGCCGCTCGGCGGCGGGCATGTCGCGGTGGTTGGGCGCGCGGCGGGTGACGGTGATCGTGCCGTTCAGGTCGGCCAGCATGGCGCGCAGGCTGGAACCGCCGATGCCGACGCCCAGCACGTGCCCCGCAGAGGCGCGGAACCTGAAGCGTTTGGCCGGGCGCCCCCGCTGGCGGTCGCCGGCCTCCTCCTCGCACTCCTCCGCCCAGCCCTCGGCGACGAGGTCGTCGACGATGACCTCGGCCGTCGGCCTGGACACCCGGGCGGACCTGGCCAGCTCCGACAGCGTGGCCACGTCGGCCTCGCGCAGCACGCGCAGGATGGCCGCCGAGTTGAGCTTGCGCAGAAGCGAGGCGTCGCCGCTCTGCTGTCGCACCGATACCTCCGAGTCGCCGGGCAGGTCATCTTCAAGCTTATTTCGTAATTGTGCCTGGTCCCCCTGCCGCGTGAAGCTGAGCTGTGGGGGCACTTAAGAATCCCTCGATGGACATGTTCCGAGGGGAGCGGGCACAGTGCGTTAGGTTCGGAACAGGGGGAAGTGAAGCGATGAAAGCGCTGGTCAAGCAGAAGGCCGAGCCCGGCCTTTGGCTGGTGGACGTGCCGGAGCCCGAGGTCAGGCCGGGCGAGGTGAAGATCCGGGTGCTGCGTACCGGCATCTGTGGCACCGACCTGCACATCCGCAAATATGACGACTGGGCGCGGCACACGCTGAAGCTCCCGCTCGTCGTCGGGCACGAGTTCTCCGGCCACGTGGTCGAGGTCGCGCCCGGCGTGGAGGACATCGCCGTCGGCGACCTGGTGAGCGGCGAGGGCCACATCGTCTGCGGCAAGTGCCGCAACTGCATGGCCGGACGCCGTCACCTGTGCCGCAACACGGTCGGCCTCGGCGTCAACAGGGACGGCGCGTTCGCCGAGTTCGTCACGCTGCCCGCCTCCAACGTCTGGGTGCACCGGGTTCCCGTTCATCCCGACGTGGCGGCCATCTTCGACCCGTTCGGCAACGCCGTGCACACCGCGCTGTCCTTCCCGCTGGTCGGCGAGGACGTGCTGATCACCGGCGCCGGCCCGATCGGGCTGATGGCGGCGGCCGTGGCCACGCACGTCGGCGCGCGCAACGTGATGATCACCGACGTCAGCGACGAGCGCCTCGACCTGGCCGGCAAGCTCGGCGTCTCGCTCGCGCTCAACGTCTCCAGGGCGACGATCGCCGAAGGCATGCGCCAGCTCCACCTGCGGGAGGGCTTCGACGTCGGGCTTGAGATGTCCGGTAACCCTGGGGCCATGCGTGACATGATCGCGAACATGACGCACGGAGGGAAGATCGCGATGCTCGGTCTTCCCGCCGAGGAGTTCGCCGTCGACTGGGCCACCGTGGTGACCTCGATGCTCACCATCAAGGGCGTTTACGGCCGGGAGATGTTCGAGACCTGGTACAACATGTCAGTCCTGCTGGAAAAGGGCCTCGACCTCTCCCCCGTGATCACCGATCGGTTCCCGTACCACGACTTCGACGCCGCCTTCGACACGGCCGCGAGCGGCCGTACGGGCAAGGTCATCCTCGATTGGAGCGCTTGATGTTCACGAACGTGCGCGAGCAGCTGCGTGCGACGCTCGACGAGATCACCGAGGCCGGGCTGCTCAAGCCCGAGCGGGTGATCACCACCCCGCAGAGCTCCCAGGTCGGCGTGGCCGGGCGCGAGGTGCTGAACTTCTGCGCCAACAACTACCTGGGCCTGGCCGACCACCCCGAGGTGGTCGAGGCGGCCAAGCAGGCGCTCGACCGCTGGGGCTTCGGCATGGCCTCCGTACGGTTCATCTGCGGCACCCAGGAGGTGCACAAGGAGCTCGAATCCCGCCTGTCGGACTTCCTGGGCATGGAGGACACCGTCCTCTACAGCTCGTGCTTCGACGCCAACGGCGGCGTGTTCGAGACCCTGCTCGACGCTCAGGACGCGGTCATCTCCGACGCCCTCAACCACGCGAGCATCATCGACGGCATCCGCCTGTCCAAGGCCCAGCGCTTCCGCTACGCCAACCGCGACATGGCCGAGCTGGAGGCCAGGCTCAAGGAGGCGTCCGACGCCCGGCGGCGGCTGATCGTCACCGACGGCGTCTTCTCCATGGACGGCTACCTCGCCCCGCTGCGCGAGATCTGCGACCTGGCCGACCGGTACGACGCCATGGTCATGGTGGACGACTCCCACGCCGTCGGCTTCGTCGGCCCCACCGGCCGCGGCACGCCCGAGCTGCACGGCGTCACCGACCGGGTCGACATCATCACCGGCACCCTCGGAAAGGCGCTCGGCGGGGCCAGCGGCGGCTACGTCTCGGCCCGCAAGGAGGTCTGCGAGCTGCTGCGCCAGCGGTCGCGGCCGTACCTGTTCTCCAACTCCCTGGCCCCGGTCATCGCCTCGGCCTCGCTGCGCATCCTCGACCTGCTGGAGACCTCCGGCGAGGCGCGCGAGCGGCTGCGCTCGAACACCGCGCGCTTCCGCAGCGAGATGACCAGGGCCGGGTTCGACATCCTGCCGGGCGAGCACCCGATCGTGCCCGTGATGATCGGCGACGCCGCCGAGGCGGGGGCCATGGCCGAACGCCTGCTCGACCTGGGCGTCTACGTGATCGGCTTCTCCTACCCGGTGGTGCCGCACGGCCAGGCCAGGATCCGGGTGCAGCTCTCGGCGGCCCACTCCACCGAGGACGTCGACCGGGCCGTGGCGGCTTTCGTCCAAGCACGCCAGGGTTGAGTATCCTCGCTGCGTGATTGACACGCGGCGGCTGCGCACACTGCGGGCGGTGGCCGACCACGGCACGGTCACCGCCGCCGCGGCGGCGCTCCACCTGACCCCGTCGGCGGTCTCCCAGCAGCTCGTGGCGCTGGAGCACGAGGTGGGCCACCGGCTGTTCACGCGGGACGGCCGGGGCGTGCGCCTCACCGCCGTGGGCAAGATCATGGTGGGGCACGCCAACGAGGTCCTGGCCCAGCTCGAACGCGCCGAGGCCGAGGTGGCCGCGTACACCACGGGCGAGGCCGGCGAGGTGACCGTGGCCTGCTTCGCCACCGCGATCAGCGCCGTGCTCTCCCCCGCCATCGCCGCCCTGCGCGCCACCGCGCCCGGCCTGCAGGTGCGGGTGCTCGACGCCGAGGGCGACCACAGCCTGGCCATGCTGCTCGACGGCGGGGCCGACCTGGCGGTGACGGTCGAGTACCGGGGCGGCCCCGACGCCGCCGACCGCCGGCTGTCGCGCATCCCGCTGTACGCCGAGCCGTTCGACCTGGTCCTGCCCGAGGGGCATCCGGAGGCGGGGTCGGCCACGCTGGTGTCGCTCGCCGCCGACACCTGGATCGGTCCTTATCCGGGCAACCCCGTGCACGACGTCATCACGTTCGCGTGCCAGCAGGTGGGGTTCACGCCCAACGTCGTCCACTGCTCCGACGACTTCCGGGCCGTGGTCGCGCTGGTGGGGGCGGGCGCGGGGGTGGCGCTCGTGCCGCGGCTGGCGCTGCGGGACATGGCGCTGGCCGGGGTCGTGGTGCGCCAGACGCCGGGCCCCGACCGCCGCGTCTTCGCCGCGACCCGCCGCGGGGCCGACGCGCACCCCCTGCTCCAGCCGCTGTTGTCGGCGTTGCGCACGGTCGCCGCCTCCCTCGCCTCCGACTGACCGCACCGCCGATCCCGGGCGTCGCCGGGGAGCGATCTTGCGGGTTAGCGTGGGCGGGTGGGAAGGGACATGCCGTATCGGGACCTGTTCCGGCTGCCCGGGGCCGGGGCGCAGGCCGTGTCCGGCTTCCTCGCCCAGCTCACCCAGCAGGTCGCGCCCGTGGGAATGGTGCTGGTCGTCCAGGACTCGACCGGGTCGCTGGCGCTCGCGGGCACCTGCGCGGCGGCGTTCTCGGTGGGCGCGGGCATGGGCAGGCCCGTCCAGGGGCGGCTCATGGACCGGCGCGGACCTCGGGTGGTGCTCGCGGCGACGGCGTTCCTGCACGTCGTCGCGTTGATCGCGCTCGTCGCGGCGGCGGCGGCCGGGTGGCCGGTGTGGACGTCCGTGGTGCTGGCCTGGGTCGCCGGGGCCGGGTTGCCGCCGATCTCGGTGAGCATGCGCGTCGAGTGGGGGCGGCGGGTGCCCGACGGCGCCCGTACGGCCGTCTACAGCCTGGTCTACCTGGTGCAGGAGCTGGCCATGCTGGCCGGGCCGCTGCTGTTCGGGCTGGTGATCGCGGTGGCCTCGGCGTCCCTGGCGCTGGGGGCGGTGGCGGTGGGGGCCGGGGTGGGCACGCTGGCGTTCTCGCGGGCGTTGCGGGCGGGCGGGGCGGCGTCCGTACGGGAGGGTGGGCGGGTCTTCGCGGACCGCCGGATGCCGGTGCTGCTGGCCGTGGTGCTGCTGCTCGGCGGGACCGTCGGGGCGTTGCAGGTGGGGGGTGCCCGCACTGTCGGCCGCCCGTGGCGTGCCCGCCGCCACCGGGGTGCTGGTGGCGGCGCTCTCGCTGGGCGGCATCGCCGGGGCCGCCGGGTACGCGGCCCGTACGTGGGCGTCCTCGCCGGCGGCGCGGCTGGTGGGGTTGATGCTGGCCCTCGGCGTCGTGCTGACGCCGCTCGCGGTGGTGGGGGCGTTGCCGGTGTTCTGGGTGGTGCTGTTCGCCGGGGGGCTGGTGCTGAATCCGGCGTTGACGACGTCGTCGCTGCTGGTGGACCGGTTCGCGCCGGGGGCACAGGGCGAGGCGTTCGGGTGGTTGTCCACGGCCGTGGGGGTGGGGGGCGCGGCCGGGTCGGGGGTGGCGGGGGTGGCCGGGCAGTGGTTCGGTGCGCCCGCGCCGTTCCTGGTGGGCGCGGCGTCCGCCCTGCTGGGCGCGCTGCTCGCGCTCCCCCTGCTCAGCCGGAGGCACGGGTGACGGCGGGCCTGCTCACGGGGACGCGGGTGACGGCGGTCAGGAGCGGGCTGTGGTGACGGCCTCGGTGAAGCGGGCGTAGCGGTCGAGCTCGGCCGTCACCGGGGCCAGCACGTAATTCCCGGCGACCTCGCCGATGGCGGCGCGCAGGGCGCGGGCCGTACGTCTGGCCCGGCGCCGCCCGCCCGCCCACGCGGCCAGCCTGGACAACAACGCGACCACCACCCCGGCCAGCGCGCCGCCCGCCAGCAGCACGGTCGGCCAGGGCACCGCGCCCACGGTCGGGAGCGGCGGCTGCGGCAGGCGCAGGTAGTCCATACCGAACAACACGCCCAGCCACAGGGCGCCCGCCACCATGACGGCGAAGACCAGCCACTGCAGCACGTTCACCATCCGCCACCACCGCGGCCTGCGGGTCGTGCCCGCCGTGGTGCGGCCCACGGCCCGGTCCACCGCGTCGGCCAGCTCCGGGGAGCGCGAGCGCGCGGCCTGCCGCACCGCCGCCGCCCACGGGCCGGGCAGGCCCGCGGCGGCCGCCTCGCCGACGTCCCTGATCGCCGTCTCGACCTGCGCCCGCTGTACGGCCGACGCCGCCGGCACCGACGTACGCCCCACGATCTCCTTGCCCGGCTTCCCCACCCCGATCCTGAGCCTGCGCAACGGGTCAGGACGGAACCTGCGCAACCAGCGGGTGACCGGCCAGCCAGTGGCGACCACGGCCCGGTGCCGGTGCCCCTTGGCCACGGCCTCCAGGACCAGCGGCACCCCGGCGGCCTGGGAGAGCGCGCCGGTGAGCCGCCGGTCCAGCCCGGCCGCCCGCCGGTCGCCGGGGTCCGGCCGCGAACCGTCCGCGGCCAGGTGACCGGCGGCGGCGGTGACGTCGGCGGCCAGGCGGGCGGCCCACGACTCGCGCTCGGCGACCCGGTCGGCGAGGAGCGAGCGCAGCTCCGGCAGGCCCGTCCCGGTCGTGGCGGAGACCGGCAGCACCGGCACGCCCGCCAGCCCGTCCTCCTCCAGGAGGCGGCGCAGGTCGGCCACGCAGCGGTCCACAGCCTGTGGAGGCAGGCGGTCCACCTGGTTGAGCACCACCAGCATCACGTCGCGGTGCCCGGCCAGCGGGCGCAGGTAGCGTTCGTGCAGCGCGGCGTCGGCGTACTTCTGCGGGTCCACGACCCAGACGAGCAGGTCCACCAGCGCCACCAGGCGGTCCACCTCGAGCCGGTGGGAGAGCCGGACGGAGTCGTGGTCGGGAAGGTCGAGGAGGACGAGCCCCGACATCCCGGGCGCCTCGGCGGCGGAGTGGCGGCGCGGGACGTCGAGCCAGTCCAGCAGCGGGCCGGCTCCCTCGCCGTCCCACAGGGCGGCCTGGGCGGTGGACGTCGTCGGCCTGGTGACGCCCACGGCGGCCAGGTCCTCGCCGGCCAGGGCGTTGTAGAGCGAGGACTTGCCGCTGCCGGTCGCGCCGGCGAGCGCGGCCACGGTGTGGTCGACGGAGAGGCTGCGGCGGGCGCCGGCCCGTTCGGCGACGGACCGCGCGGCGGACACGTCCTGCTCGGGGAGGCGTCCTTCGGCCAGCTCGGCGGCCTCCAGCAGGGCGGTCAGCCGGGAGTCGAGCGAGGGCCCCTCCTTGCGGCGCAGCAGCTTCACGGCCCCTCCGAGCGGTCGCGAGGGGGCAACTCGGCTGTGGGAGCCGGGGGAACGGGCAGCTCCGCCGTCGGGGCGGAGGCGGCGGGGAGTTCGGCGCGGTGGTCGTGAACGGCGCGGGCCGCCGCGCGCAGGGCCTCGGCCGTGCCCCTGGGCGGTTCGACGGTCTCCAGCCGGTCGGTGAAGCGGGCGGCCTCCTCCGCCAGCAGCACCCGCACCCGTTCGCGCAGGTCCTCGCGGGCCCGCGTGGTCAGCGAGCGCACGGCCTGGTCGCCGAAGACGGCCTCCAGCAGTTTCTGCGACAACACGCTCGTGCCGCCCGCGATGCCGACCTCGATCCCGGTGAGCCCGCCGGTCGAGGCGAACACGGCCAGCATGAGCAGCAGCCCCGCCCCGTTGACCCCGAACGAGGCCAGCCGGGCGGTGGTGCGTTTCTCCGCCCCCTCCTCGCGTACGAGGTCGAGGACGAACTCCTGCCAGCCGCGCACCGCCGCCTCGGCCCGTCGGGCGAGGTCGGGAGAGGCCCGGCCGAGCCGCGCGGCCTCCATCGCGCCGAGCCGGTCGAGCAGCCCGCCACCGCCCGGCGCGGCCGACCACCCTTCGAGCGCGCGTTCGGCGGCGCCGTCGGCCGCGCCCCTGATCAGTGACTCGACGCCGCTCTCCAGGGCGTCCTTGAGCTCGACGGCGGGGGCGCGGCCGGTGAAGAAGCCGACGATCCGGTCGCGCAGCCATCCCACCCGGCTCTCCAGGGAACGCATGAGGTCGCCGGTGCCGATGAAGTCCTGCCAGCGGGCCAGCACCTCGCCACGCAGCAGGGACCCGTCGCGCATGCCCTCGTCGAAGTCGGCCATGCCGCCCGCGTACGCGCCGGTCACGATCGTGCGCAGCCCGTCGAAGGCGGCCTGCTGGCGTTCGACGGCCGTGGCCAGCGCGGGGACGCGGGTGTCCAGGCTGTCCAGGGCCCCCGACAACGTCTGGCGGACGACCCGGGACCGCTCGGCGGCGTCGGCGGCCAGCCCCGTGAGCCAGGAGACGATGGGCCGCACCGACTCCTCCGGCAGCCGCGCCTTCTCGTCGGGCAGCGCGGCCTCGGGCACGGTGAACAGCCGGGTGCCCGGCAGGCCGTTCTCCACCAGGAGCCGGTCGAGGTCGCGCGAGACGGGCTCGACGGCCTCGGGCGCGATCCGGTCGAGGACGACGGCCAGGGCCGTGCTGCGTTCGCGGGCCGAGCGCAGGAAGCTCCAGGGCACCTCGTCGGCGTACCGGGCGGCGGTGGTGACGAACAGCCACAGGTCGGCGGCGGCGAGGAGCTGCGCGGCCAGCTCCCGGTTGGAGGTGACCACGGAGTCGATGTCGGGGGCGTCGAGCAGCGCCAGCCCGGCGCCCAGCGCGTCGGAGGCGACCACGCGCAGCGCGCCCGCGCCGCCGCCGGAGTCGCCGGTGGCGCGGGACAGGCCGGGCAGCACGTTCTGGCCGGTGAACCAGTCGCGGTCGGCCGGGTTGACGACGAGCGTGGGCACCAGCGTGGTGGGCCGCAGCACGCCTGGCTCGGCCACGTCGGCTCCCACCAGCGAGTTGACCAGCGTGGACTTGCCCGCCCCGGTGGACCCGCCGACGACGGCCAGCAGCGGCGCGTCGATCGCCCGCAGCCGCGGCAGCAGGTAGTCGTCGAGCTGCCCGGCCAGCTCGCGCAGGGCACGCCGGTCCGCCGCGGCCTCGCCGATCGCCAGCGGGAACAGCTCGCGATCGAGCGGGCGGCGCAACGACTCCAACGCCCCCAGCAGATCCATAGGTGCCAACCCCGCTTCCCGCGGTACGCCGCTCGACACCTCGCGCCCGCAGGTCCACGCTACGGTGAGCGCCCGGGGCGGTCCACCGGCCGGGGCCGCGCGGCGGGGATCAACCGGCGGGCGGCGGCTCCCTGAGCACGTACCCGACGCTGCGCAGCGTGTGGATCAGGCGGGGCTCGACGTCGTCCACCTTGCGCCGCAGGTAGGAGACGTACGACTCGACGACGCCGGCGTCGCCGCCGAAGTCGTAGTTCCACACGTGGTCGAGGATCTGCGCCTTCGACAACACGCGGCCGGCGTTGACCATGAAGTAGTGCAGCAGCTTGAACTCGGTCGGGGACAGCCGTACCTGGCGGCCGGCCCGCCAGACCTCGCGGGCGTCCTCGTCCAGCTCCAGATCGGCCACCTTCAGCCGGCTGACCGGCGCCCCCTCCGTCCTGGTACGGCGCAACACCGCCCGGATCCTGGCCTGCACCTCCTCCAGGCTGAACGGCTTGGTGACGTAGTCGTCGCCCACCCGGAGGCCGGCGATCTTGTCCTCGGTGGCGTCCCGGGCGGTGAGGAACAACACGGGCGCGTCGATGCGCCTGGCCACCTCGAACCCGTCCAGGTCGGGCAGCATGACGTCGAGCACCACCAGGTCGGGCGCGGCGCGTTCGGCGACCTCGACGGCCTGCTGCCCGTCGGCGGCGGTCAGCACCTCGAATCCGGAGAAGCGCAGGCTGGCGGAGAGCAGGTCCCTGATGCTGGGCTCGTCGTCCACCACCATGATCAACGCCTCGCGGACCTCGCGGAGCTCGGGTTTCGTCACGATTCCAGGGTGACCCAGGCAGCTGAGGGTTAGCTGAAGGCTCACTCCAAGGCGAGTGGGAGTTCGACCCGGAAGGTGGAGCCCTCCTCGGGCGAGCTGGTCAGCGTCACGGTCCCGCCGTGGGCCTGCACGAGCGCCTGCACGATGGCCAGGCCGAGCCCGCTGCCGCGGTCCTCGGAGGAGCGGCGGCGGCTGCGCGCGGAGTCGGCGCGGTAGAACCGTTCGAAGACCCGCTCGACCTGCTCGGGCGGCAGACCGGGGCCGCTGTCGACGACCTCGGTGAAGACCGTGTCGTCGGTCGCCCCGGCCCGGACGACGATGGGGGTGCCGGGCTCGGTGTGCACGATGGCGTTGGTCATGAGGTTGCTGGTGACCTGCCGCAGGCGCACCTCGTCGCCGGAGACGATGAGCGCCGCGCCGCCGACCACGTCCAGCTTCACCGTACGGTCGGGGGCGAGGATCCTGGCCTCGTGCACGGCGTCGGCGACCAGGGCCAGCATGTCCACCGGGCGCATCTGGAGCGGGCGCTGCTGGTCCACCCTGGCCAGCAGCAGCAGGTCGTCCACCAGCAGGCTCATGCGCCCGGCGGCCTTCTCCACGCGCTGCATCAGCTCGGCGGGGTCGGCGTCGGGGTTCTGGCGGGCGTACTCGGCGAAGCCGCGGATGGAGGTGAGCGGGGTGCGCAGCTCGTGGGAGGCGTCGCCGACGAACTGGCGCATGCGGTCCTCGGAGCGGCGGGCCGCCGCCTCCGACGCCGAGCGCGCGGCGAAGGCGGTCTCGATCTGCGCGAGCATGCCGTTGAGCGACCTGGCCAGGCGGCCCACCTCGGTGCGGGGGTCGGCGTCCGGCACCCGGCGGCCGAGCTCGCCGCCCGCGATGGCCTCGGCCGTGCGCTCGATCTGGCCGAGCGGACGCATGCTGCGGCGCACGATCGTGACGCCCGCGACCGCCAGGATGAGCAGGATGCCGCCGCCGCCGAGCAGCTCGATCAGCACGAGCCGCCGGGTGATGGCGTCCACCTCCTCCAGGTCCACCGCGACGACCAGCGTGCGCCGCTGGATCTCGCTCTGCAGCACCCGCCACTCGCCGTCGCCGCCGGCGGCGGGCGCGGTGTAGGCGTCCTCGCCGGGCGACTCGCGCAGCACGGGCTTGGGCTTGGCGTCCACGTCGCGGTCGCGCAACATCGGGACGAACGCCTCACCCGGCTCCTTGACCAGCGCGATCGCGTCGGACTCGATGAGGATCGGGCGGTCGGGGGTCTCCCTGTCCCGCCGCCAGTCGCTGACGACCTTCTTGTGCATGCGCACGCTGAGCAGGTTGAGCTGGCTGTCCACCCGGTCCATGAGGTAACCGTGCAGGACCGAGACGCTGACCAGGCCGACGAAGGTCATGCCGCAGCCCAGCAGGGCCAGCATCGCCGCGATCAGCTTGACCCTCAGCGGCAGGGCTCTCATCAGGGGCTCGGCGGCAGGCGCAGCACGTATCCGACGCCCCGCAGGGTGTGGATGAGCCGGGGGCTACGGTTGTCGATCTTCCGGCGCAGGACGGACACGTACGACTCCACGATGCCCACCTCGCCCCTGAAGTCGTAGTCCCAGACGTGGTCGAGGATCTGCGGCTTGGACAACACACGGCCGGCGTTGGTCATGAAGTAGCGCAGCAGCTTGAACTCGGTCGGCGAGAGCGAGACGGCGTTGCCGCCGCGCCAGACCTCGTGGCTCTCCTCGTCCAGCTCGATGTCGGCGAAGGTCAGCCTGGGCGGCGCGGCCTGCGCGTCCCCGCTCGTGCGCCGGAGCACCGCGTGGATCCTGGCCACGACCTCCTCCAGGCTGAACGGCTTGGTGACGTAGTCGTCGCCGCCGATCGTGAGCCCGCGGATCTTGTCCTCGGTCTCGTCGCGGGCGGTCAGGAACACGACGGGCGTGTGCAGGCCGCCGCTCCGCATCCGGCGGACGATCTCGAACCCGTCCAGGTCGGGCAGCATGACGTCGAGCACGACGAGGTCGGGCCGGTGCCGTTGCACGGCGTTGACGGCGTCGAGGCCGCTCTTGGCCGTGGTCACGTCGAAGCCGGCGAACCTCAGGCTCGCGGCGAGGAGTTCGAGGATGTTGGGGTCGTCCTCGACTATCAGCAGGCGTGATTCCATCATCTCCAAGGATGCCCTCATCGGGAGAGTGCTGGAACAATTCCGGCAATATGCCGGGCAATTGCCAGGCTTGACGTCGCCGCGGGCGAGGGCGCGTTGCGCACCAGGACCACGCTCCCGTGGACGTCCACCACGAAGTCGTCCACCAGCCGGCCGTCCCTGGCGACGGCCTGGGCGCGCACGCCGCCGCCGGTCCTGACGAGGTCGGCGGCGGTGAGCTCGGGCACGTACCGCCGGGCGGCCCGGACGAACGCGCTCTTGACGAGCGAGCCGTAGACCTCCTTGATCCCGGTACGCCAGTGGGCGCGAGCCATGCGAAGCGTCCCCGGCCAGCGCACAATTTGACCGAAATTTCGTACATCTCGCCATCTGTAGCCTTCGTAGGCCAGGGCCAGCACCGCGTTCGGCCCCACCAGCACCTCGTCGTCGATGTGCCTGGTCAGATGCACGCCCAGGAACGGGTACCGCGGGTCGGGCACCGGGTAGATCAGCCCGCGCACCAGCTCCCTGGCCGTCCCGGCCAGCGCGTAGTACTCGCCCCGGAACGGCACGATCCGCACGTCCCCCGCCGCCCCGGCCATCCTGGCGACCGCGTCCGTGCCGAGGCCGCCGCAGACCACCAGCCGGTCGAAGGTGAACCGCCGCCCCCCGGCCAGCACCTCGACGCCCCTCGACGTCTCGCGGATCGCCCGGACGGCGTGCGACAGGCGGACCGAGCCGCCCGCCCTGGCCACGTCGAGGGCGAGCGCGCGGGCGACGGCGGGGAAGTCGGCGATGGCGGTGTGCGGCGAGTGGATCGCGGCGACGCCGACCGCGTGCGGCTCGATCTCGCGCAGGCCGAGGCCGTCCAGCTCGGCGACGTCCGGCACGCCGTTGGCCCGCGCCCGCTCGGCCAGCGCGCGCAGCGGCGCCCGCTCGGCCCGCGTGCTCGCCACGACCAGCTTGCCGACCTCCCGGTAGGGCAGCTCGTGCTCGGCGCAGTACGCCTTGAGCAGCGCCACGCCCTCCCGGCACAGCCTGGCCTTGAGCGAGCCCGGCGGGTAGTAGATCCCGGCGTGCACGACGCCGCTGTTGTGCCCGGTCTGGTGGGCGCCGACGCGCGGCTCCTTGTCCAGCACGGTCACCTCGGCGCCGCGGGCGGCGGCCAGCTCCCGCGCCACGGCCAGTCCGACGATCCCGGCGCCGACGACACCGATCTTTTCCGTCACACACCTGATTTTCCTGGTAAAGGCCACCCTGCCGCCATACCTGGGCGAATCGAACATGAGTACGATGGCCTTCATGTACGTCCCGCCAGAGTGGCCCGCCGAGGTCCGCCCGCCCAGCGTCCCCGACTGGGAGACCTCGGCGGTGGCCTGGCTGCTCGACGCGGTGCCGCCCGACTACCGGGCCTACGAAGTGCTGCGGCGGCACCCGGTCGCCCTGGCCAGCATGGCCAGGCATCACGTCCGGTCGGCGGTGGAGGCCGCCCGCGCGGGCTATCGCGGCGCGGCCGTCGATCTCAAGGGCCACCTGCCGCCGCACGCCGTCGAGGCCGTGCTCGACGCCTACCGCGAGGAGGGGCCGCGGCTGGTGCGCCTGTCGCGCTCGATCGAGGTGGTCGAGCGCGCGCTGCGCGGCGACATGTTCACCGCGACCATGCGCCACCCCTGACGGCTCACCGGGTGCGGCGCGCGATGAAGGTGATCACCCCGGTCGCGCCCGCGGCCGCGGCCAGCCAGATCAGCACGTCTTTGGCGGTCAGGCCGCTCGGCTCGCCGGTGTCGGACGGCCGCGCGCTCTCCTGGGCCGCGACGGGCTTCGGCGTGGGGGTGCGCGTGGCCTGGGCGCGCTCGGGCAGCGGCACCCGGTAGACCGGGCTGTTCGGGCCCTCCGAGCCGACCAGCAGGGCCTTGCCGTCGGCGGTGTAGGCGATCGACTCGGCCTGCCGCAGCTCCGGCATCGGAACCCTGGCCAGCGTCTCCCCCGACGGGCGGTAGAGGGTGGCCGAGAAGTACGTGCGGATGACGTAGGAGGAGCCGTCGGGGGCGTAGGCGGCGTCCGTGGCCATGATCGGGGCCGCGGCGACCCGGCGCAGGATGTTGACCTTGTCGGTGCGGAGCTTCTTCGGCGCGGCGTAGACGGACCCGGAGAACTCCTTGGACACGACGTACAGGCGGCCGGTGCGCGGGTTGATCATGATGCCCTCGGCGTTGCGGCCGCCGCCGGCGTAGCGGAAGCGGTAGCGGGTGGCCGGCAGCGTGGCGTCCCGGAGCGTGCGCGGCTCGGCGACCTTGTAGATCGACACGTCGGGCCAGGCGCCGTCGAGGTTGTCGCCGATGTCGGCGAACCAGAGCGTGCCCTGCCCGGTGTCCGGGTCCCTGGTCGCGGCCATGGCCTCCCAGTCCCTGGCCTGCGCGCCGCGCAGGTTGAAGGTGGCCTTCGTCCGCCCGTCGGCGCCGACCGCGTAGAAGACGGGGGCGGCGGAGCTGTCGTTGTGGGTGTAGAAGACGTCGTCGTGCGTGGGCGACACGGCCAGGCCGCTCGACTCGGTGATGGCGCGGTCCTTGAACGTGAACAGCTTCTCCGGCCCGTCGTCGTCGGCCCACGCCGGAGCCGCCGACAGCGCGAACGTCGCCGCCACGGCGGCCAGGACCCGGAACACGACATCCCCCACCTCGCCATCATGCCCCACGGCCGCGCCCGGGAGGCTCAGGCCACCGCCTCGGCCGTGCCCACGCGGGCGCTGTGACGGCGGAACCCGGCCCCCTGGAGCACCACGAGCAGGCCGTTGGCCGCCGCCATGGCCGCCCAGAGCCCGGTGATGCCCCACGTCCGCGCCACCGGCACGGCCGCCGCCAGGAGCACGCCGTAGCCGAGGACGAAGTAGGCCAGGCTCGCGCCGGACCTCTTGAGCGCGGTCAGCCCCATGCCCTGCACCGCCTGCGCGGCGTCGGCCAGCGACGACACCAGCATCAGCGGCAGCAGCGCGAGGGCCCGCTCGCGTACGGCGGCGTCGCCGGTGAACAGCCCGAGCACGCGCTCGCCGAGCAGCAGCAGCACCAGGGCCGCGGCCAGCGTGCCGACGACGGCGAGCAGCGCGGCGGCGCGGTTGGCCCGCCGCGCCCCGGCCGGGTCGCCGGCGCGGGCCACCTCGGGCACCGACGCCTGCGCGACGGAGAGCGAGACCAGCATGATGAGGCCGGTGAGCGTGGTCAGCACCGCGTGCGCCGCGGTGTCGCGGGCGCCGGTCGCGCCCGCGGCGAACGTGACCACGCCGAGCACCCCGAACTTGATCAGCACGGTCGCCGCCAGCGGCACGCTGACCCTGGCCAGCCGGACGATCTCGGCCACCCTGGGCCGCCCCTGGCCGATCGGCCGCCCGAGCGCCCGGCGCAGCAGAAAGCTCGCCACGACCGCGGCCACCACCCCGGCGACCACCCAGGCCACGCCCACGCCGTCGAGGCCGAGCCGCGGCGCCAGCACCGCTGTCAGCGCGCTCAGCAGCACGCCGAAGGTCAGGCTGGGCCACAACACGTCGCGGCTGCGCCCGAGCGCCACCAGGATCGTGCTCGCGCCGCCGGTCGTGGCGAAGACCAGCAGGTAGGCGGCCAGGAACCAGGGCAGCAGACCCAGCTCGCCGACCACCTCGCCGGGCACCCCGCTCACCCGCGCGAGCGCGGGCACGCAGAGCACCGCGAGCGCCCCCAGCGTGCCCGTGACCAGGCTGAGCCAGCGCGCGTCCCGTACGACGGGCACCGCCGCGCCCGGATCGTCCCGGTACGGCGCCACAAACGGCCCGAGCCCCCGCAGCGCGCCCTGCACGGCGGCGGTGGCGGGGGTGAGCACCGCGCTCATCACCGCGAAGGCGGCCAGCGCGACCGTCTCGTGGTTGCCGAGCACGGACGTGACCACCAGCGTGCCCATCAGGCCGGTGACCATCGCCAGGAAGACCGGCAGCGCGGCGCGGAGCAGGACGATCACGAGGACCCCGCGCAGATCATGAACTCACCCTATGGCCTGGAGCGCGCTCCAGGTATTTAGTGTGGACCCCATGGACTATGTCAACCTCGGACGCAGCGGCCTCCAGGTGAGCCCGCTCTGCCTCGGCACGATGAACTTCGGCCCGCTGACCTCGGAGGAAGACTCCTTCGCGATCATGGACAAGGCCCACGAGCTGGGCATCAACTTCTTCGACACCGCGAACGTCTACGGCTGGAAGAGGGGCGAGGGCATCACGGAGAACATCCTGGGCCGCTGGTTCGCCCAGGGCGGCGGCCGGCGCGAGCGCACGGTCATCGCGACCAAGCTCTACGGCGACATGGGCGACTGGCCCAACGAGCGCCGCCTGTCGGCGCTGAACATCCGCCGGGCCTGCGACGCCTCGCTGAAGCGCATGCAGACCGACTACATCGACATCTACCAGGCCCACCACGTCGACCGGAACACGCCTTTCGAGGAGTTCTGGGAGGCCATGGAGGTCCTGCGGCAGCAGGGCAAGGTCATCTACGTCGGCTCGTCCAACTTCGCGGGCTGGCACATCGCCAAGGCCCAGGAGACGGCGGCGCGGCGCGGCACGTTCGGGCTGACCAGCGAGCAGAGCCACTACAACCTGCTCACCCGGGCGGTGGAGCTGGAGGTGCTGCCCGCCTGCGAGGACTACGGCATCGGCGTGATCCCGTGGAGCCCGCTGGCCGGCGGCCTGCTCGGCGGCGTGCTGCGCAAGATCGACAAGGGGCGGTCCGCCTCCGACACCATGGTTCGGGAGCTGGACAAGCACCGGGACAAGATCGAGGCGTACGAGAAGCTCTGCGACGAGCTGGGCGAGGACCCGGCGTACGTGGCGCTGGCCTGGCTGCTGCGGCAGCGCGCGGTGACCGCCCCGATCATCGGCCCGCGCACGCTGGAGCAGCTCGAAGGCAGCATGCGCACGCTGGAGATCGAGCTGGACGAGGCCACCCTGGCCCGCCTCGACGAGATCTTCCCCGGCCACCGCACCGCCCCGGAGGACTACGCCTGGTGACGCCGTGACCGGCCGGGCCCGGCACGACCACGGGCCCGGCCGCTCGGGGCGGCTCAGGTCAGCAGGCGGCTCAGGTCAGCAGGGCGCCGAGAAGGACGATCAGGAACAGCAGGCCGAGCACGAGGGGCAGCAGCCAGGGGCGAGGACGGTCCACGCCCTGGAGCCTAGCCCCGCTTCACCGGTGCGAGCGCCCAATCGCCGAGTGACTCGTACCTCACCTGGGGCCCGGTGTGGCTGCGGAACAGGTGCAGCCGCTCGGCCCGCCACGGCGACCCGGCGAACCCGGCCAGCGACTCCACCAGCTCTCGCAGGTCGGTGTCGGTCCGGGCCCTGGCCAGGGTGAGGTGGGCGTGGAACCGTTTCTCGTCGGTCTGCACGGCCCCCGCGCGGCGGCCGGCCGCGCGGGCCGAGTCGGCCAGCCGGGTCATGGGGTCGCCCGCGACCCCGGCCCAGAGCACCCTGGCCCGCCGCGCCGAGGAGAACGCCCCGGCCCCGGCGAGGGCCACGTCGAGCACCGTGTGCCGGTGGGCGGCCCGCTCCAGGCGCACCCGGAGGTCGGGCAGCGCCCGTTCGGGCACCTCGCCGTAGAAGGCCAGCGTGACGTGCCAGGTCGGGCGGCCGGCCCAGCGCAGCCCCGGCACCTGCCCGACGTACGGCGCCACGGCCCGCTCGACCTCGTCGAGCGCCTCCTCAGGCGGGACCACGGCCGCGAAGAGCCTCATGTCATGCGATTGTCCCCGGACGGGGACGGATCACGCCATCGTCATGCCCCCGGGGTCATGCCATCGCGAGCGCCGGCCTGGCCATCCGGTTGCCGATCAGCTTGGTCACCAGCACCGCGAGCCCGGTGCCCACCAGGACGAGCACGCCCGACAGCAGCACGCCGGTACGCGGCCCGCCCAGCTCCGACAGCCACCCGATCAGCGGCGCCCCGATGGGCGCGCCCCCGGTGAAGACCAGCATGTAGATGCCCATGACCCGGCCCCGCATCTCGGGGGACGTGGCGATCTGCACACTGGCGTTCGCGGCCGTGTTGATGGTGATCAACGCGATGCCGGTCGGGACGAGTAGCAGCAGATAGACCGGGTAGAAGGGGGCCAGCCCGGTCAGCACCTGGAACAGCCCGAACCCGATCGCCCCGGAGAAGAGCACCTTGCGCGAGAGTCTGGCCCGCCGCGCCGCCAGCAGCGCGCCGCCCAGCGCGCCCACCGCGAACATGCTGGAGGCCAGCCCGAACGACGACGCCCCCGCGCCGAACACCTCGCGGGCCATCAGCGCGATCGACATCGAGAACGACTGCGAGAACATCGACACGAAGGCGATCAGCAGTATCGGCATGAGGAGCTCCTCGCGCCGCAGCACGTACCGCAGGCCCTCCCTGAGCTGGCCCTTGGCCCTGGGCACCGGCTCGGACAGGTTGAGCTCGGACTTCCGCATGAAGACCAGGCTGGAGATCACCGCGCCGAAGGTGAGCGCGTTGATCAGGAAGATCGGTCCGGTGCCGCCCAGCACCGAGATCAGGATGCCGGCCAGCGCGGGGCCCACCACGCGGGCGAGGTTGAAGATGGAGCTGTTCAGGGCGATGGCGTTGGGCAGGTCCTGCCGTCCGACCATCTCGACCACGAACGCCTGCCTGGTCGGCACCTCGACGCAGGAGATCAGGCCGAGCAGGAACGCCATCACGAACACGTGCCAGACCTGCGCGGCGCCGGTCATGGTCAGCACGCCGATGGTGAGCGCGAGCACCGCCATCATCGACTGGGCGGCGATGAGGATGGGCCGCTTGGGGTACCGGTCGGCGAGCACGCCGCCGAAGAGCCCGAACAACAACATCGGCAGGAACTGCAGGGCGGTCGCCAGGCCGAGGGCCGCCGCGCTGCCCCCCACGCCGTGCGGGCCCTTGGTCAGGTCGAGCACCAGCCAGTCCTGGGCGGTGCGCTGCAGCCAGGTGCCGACGTTGGAGACGGCGCCACCTGCCGCGAACATGCGATAGTTGCGAACCTTGAGCGACCGGAACATCCCGGTCTTGGGTTGCTCAGGCTCTATATCTTGCTGAGCTTCTCCAGGATCGGCGCCGCCTGCCGCAGGATCGACCGCTCCTCCGGCGAGAGCTCCTTCAGCCGCTGTGTCAGCCACGCCTCCTTGCGGCGGCGTTCCTCCTTCAGCAACGTCTGGGCGGCCTCGGTCACGGTCACGGTCACCTGACGCCGGTCGGTCGGGTGCGGGGTGCGTGCGACCAGGCCGCGTTCCTCTAGCGCGGCGATCACGCGCGTCATCGAGGGCGGTTGCACCTTCTCTAGCTCGGCCAATTCGCCGGGGGTTATCCCGGAATGCCGTTCCACGGCGGCGAGCGTCGCGAACTGGGTGGGCGTCAGCGAGTGCGCCGCCGCCTGACGCCGGAGTCGCCTGGTCAGCCTTGCCATCGACACGCGCAGGGCTGAGGCCAGGCCCGCGTCGCTGCGCAGGTCCATCTTGGGCTGGGTGTTCATTAGCACGTCTCATTACCTTTGCTAACTATATGCGAAGGCAAGATATTTCCCTAGGTCAGGTTCGTCTCACTCCTTGATACCCCGAAGCCGCCCCACATGCGCGGGGCGGCTCCTGGTGTCGAGGTCAGAGACCGATCGCGGCCCGGATCGGGCCGATCGCGAAGTACAGGACGAACAGCGCGGTGACGCCCCACATGAGCGGGTGGACCTCGCGCGCCTTGCCCCGCACGACCTTGACCAGCACGTAGCTGATGAAGCCGGCGCCGATGCCGTTCGAGATGGAGTAGGTGAACGGCATGACGACGATGGTGAGGAAGGCCGGGATGGCGATCTCGTAGTCGTCCCAGTCGACGTCACGGATGGCGGTCATCATGAGGAAGCCGACGACGACCAGCGCGGGCGTGGCGGCCTCGTAGGGCACGACGGCGACCAGCGGCGCGAAGAAGATGGCGACCAGGAACAGCGCACCGGTGACCACGCTGGCCAGACCGGTCCGCGCGCCCTCCCCGACGCCGGCGGCCGACTCGATGTACGTGGTGTTCGAGGAGACCGAGCCGGCGCCGCCCGCCGCCGCGGCGATCGAGTCGACGAGCAGGATCTCCCTGGTCCGCGGCAGCGTGCCGTCGGCCTGGACCAGGCCCGCCTGGCGGCCGACGCCGACGATCGTGCCCATCGTGTCGAAGAAGTCGGTGATCAGCAGGGTGAACACGAACAGCACGGCCAGCAGCACGGAGATCCGGCCGAAGGCGCCGATCGGGTCGAACTCCGTGAACAGCGTCAGCGGGTTGTGGAAACCGAAGATCTTGTCGGCCGAGGGCAGGGCGGGGACGTTGAGCTGCCAGCCGCCGGCGTTCTTGGGCGAGGCCGCCCCCACCTTGGTCAGCGCCTGGACGACGATCGCCAGCACGGTCGAGCCGACGATGCCGATCAGGATCGCGCCCTTGACCTTCCGCGCCACCATGGCGGCCGTGGCCAGCAGGCCCACGATGAACACGAACACCGGCCAGGAGGTGAGCTGGCCGCCGATGCCCAGCTCCAGCGGCGTGCCCGCGGCCTTGCGCACGAAACCGGCGTCCACGAAGCCGATCAGCGCGATGAACAGGCCGATGCCGACGCTGATGGCGGTCTTGAGCTGGGCCGGGATGGCGCGGAACACCGCCGTCCGCAGGCCGGTCAGCACCAGGATCGCGATGATGACGCCTTCGAGGAAGACCAGGCCCATGGCCTCCTCCCAGGTCATCATCGTGGCGATGTTGAAGGTCACGAAGGCGTTCAGCCCGAGCCCGGCGGCCATCGCGAACGGCACCCGGCCGACCAGGCCCATGATGATCGTCAGGACGCCGGCCACGAACGCCGTGCCCGCGGCGACCAGCGGCACCTGCGGGGTCGTGCCGTCACCGATGACCTGGCCCTCGATGTCCTTGCCGTAGGCGAGGATGATCGGGTTCAGCACCACGATGTAGGCCATCGTGAAGAACGTGGCCAGGCCGCCGCGCACCTCACGGGAGATCGTCGAGCCTCGTTCAGAGATTGCGAAGAAACGGTCTATTGCATTACGCATGTCACTCACGCGCCGAAGAGTGACAGTAGTGGTGAGCTGGGAAAAGTGTCCGCAATCGGATCGAGACCCGATTGGAAGCTAGGCTGGACACGTGAAGCAGCAGTGGCGCCCCGATCCCGAGCCGATCAAGACCAACGACACGGCCGCCGTCGGGGCCGGCACCGCCCTGTGGGCCGTCGCCCTGATCGTCCTGCTGATCTTCCGCCCGGCCCCCGAGAACACGTGGTGGATCTGGACCTGCGTCACCGGGGTCGGCTTCGGCCTCTTCGGCATGTGGTTCGTCAGCCGCCCGCGCCGGGGTTGACATTCATCATCTTCCGGACATCTCCGAAGTCATCAGGAACCCATGTCTCCCTCCACTACCTGGGCGGACACCGTCCCGGCAGGCTGGTCAGCATGAAGAAGGCGATGTTGACGATCCTGCTGGGCGCCGCCGTCCTCGCCGGCTGCGGCACCACAGGTGAGCCCGCGAAGCAGACCGGGCCCGGCAAGGGCGCCGTCGCCTGGAGCCCGTGCACCGGGCTCACCGGGCCCGACGGCAAGCCGCTGCCCGAGGACGAGGCCGTCCAGTGCGGGGCCGTACAGGTGCCCCTGGACTACGGCGATCCCGGCGGCCGGAAGATCGATCTGGCGCTGATCCGCGTCAAGGCCACCGGCGACCCGCTCGGCTCGCTGGTCTTCAACTTCGGCGGGCCCGGGGCGTCCGGCGTGGACACGCTGGCCCAGGCCGCGAAGGCGTTCGGCAGCCTGGGCACCCGCTACGACCTGGTCAGCTTCGACCCCCGCGGCGTCGAGCGCAGCGCGGGCGTCAGGTGCGGCGGCCGGCTCGACGCCCTCCTCGCCGGGCCCACGGGGGCCGCCGGCGAGGCGATGTCGCAGCAGTTCGCCGCGGCCTGCGAGAAGGACTCGGGCGCGATCCTGCCCCACGTGGGCACCGTGAACGCCGCCCAGGACCTCGACCGCATCAGGACGGCCCTCGGCGAGCGGCGGCTCAACTACTTCGGCTTCTCCTACGGCACCCACCTCGGCGCCGTCTACGCCACCCGCTTCCCCGCGAACGTCGGCCGCTTCGTCCTCGACGGCGCCTTCGACCCCACGGTCAGCTTCGAGCAGCGCGCCGTCACCCAGGCCACCGGCTTCGCCCACGCCTTCGAGGCGTTCGCCGAGGACTGCGTGGCGCAGACCTGCGACCTCGGCAAGGACCCGGCCGCCGTGCGGAGCGCCGTCGAGAAGCTGCTCGTCGGGCTCAGGAGCAAGCCGCTCAAGGTCGGCGACCGGCAGCTCACCTACGGCCTGGCCCAGCTCGCCGTCATCACCCCGCTGTACGCCAAGTCCGCCTGGCCGGTGCTGGAGCAGGCCGCCGCGGCCGGCATCAAGGGCGACGGCGCCACCCTGCTCGCCCTGGCCGACGCCTACACCGGGCGGCGGCCCGACGGCACCTACTCCACCATGATGACCAGCCTCCAGGCCATCACCTGCGCCGACACCACCGAGCGCCCGACCGCCGCCGACATGGCCCGGGTCGACGCCAGGATCAAGAAGATCTTCCCCATCCTGTCGGCGGAGGGCACCGCCACCGTCTGCGGCCACTGGCCCACGCCCGGCGACGACGCGGCCAAACGCATCGACGCCACCGGCTCGGCGCCCATCGTGGTCATCGGCGGCAAGGGCGACCCGGCCACGCCGTACGAGTGGGCCACCGCGCTCAACGCCAAGCTGAAGACCGGCGTGCTCATGACGTACGAGGGCGAGGGGCACGGCGCCTACCTGAGCGGCGACAGGTGCGTGACGCGCACGGTGGACGCGTACCTGCTGAACGGAAAGGTGCCGGCGGCCGGCACCACCTGCGCGGCCTGACCGCGGCGGGCCGCCCCCGCGACCGGGAGGCGGCCCGCCGGTCGCAGGTCAGGACAGGTCGGCCTCGGCCAGCAGCAGGGGCACCGCCTCCGGGTCGCGCAGCAGCGCGGCCACGGCCAGCCGGTCGTTCCACTGGCCCGTGGCCCAGGCCAGGCCGCGGGCCAGCCCGTCGACGCCGGTGCAGTGGACCGCGCCCTCGAAGAACCGCCACGTGCAGGCGACGCCGTCGACCAGCAGCTTCTCGTGCTCGACGTACGTCTCGGGCGCGGTCGGGAGCAGCGAGCGCACCTGCGGCGGCACCGCGCGCACCTCGCCCTGCGAGGTCACCTCGCCGGTGGCCAGCTCACCGGCCAGCGGCAGGTCGAGCAGCTCCGACAGCGCCTCGGCCAGGTCGTAGGAGGCCAGCACCAGCGGCCGGTCGGTGACGAGCTGCAGCAGGTCGGGGGCCTCGACCACCACGGCGTCCTCGGCGGCGGCCACCACGATGTCGCCGCCGAGCACCGCGCGCACCCGCGAGGGCGGCTCGACCCGGGCCGGGTCGACGGCGGCCAGCGCGATCC
The DNA here is from genome assembly GCF_040675255.1 of Nonomuraea sp. NPDC049624. Lineage (NCBI taxonomy): Bacteria > Bacillati > Actinomycetota > Actinomycetes > Streptosporangiales > Streptosporangiaceae > Nonomuraea > Nonomuraea sp. NPDC049624. The sequence continues at coordinate 108,288 of NZ_JBFAOR010000017.1, forward strand.
ACAACGCCCGCAGCTGCGCCCGGTCGACCTCGATCGCCGGGTCGGCCATCAGCTCCAGCAGTTCCTCGGGGCCGCCGTGGGCGGCCAGCAGCTCGGCGAGCGTGGTGCGCACGCCGAGCATCGACAGCGCCGCCTCGTCGAGCCCGGCCGGCGCGTCGGCGTAGAGGCCCTGCAGGAGCGGGTCGGCGCCGGGCAGCCGCAGCTCAAGCGGCTTGCGGCCGCCGAGCACCGGATGGTTGGCCAGCCACCACGCGGTGTAGGACGGCACCTCCACGCCCTCGACGCGCAGCGGGTGCAGCGCGGCCCGCAGCGGCGGCCGGGTCAGCAGCGGCAGCGCGGCCGCCCAGTCGGCCACCAGCTCAAGGTCGCGCACCGCCGCGAAGTCGGCCACCACCGGCGGCACCGCGAGGTCGGGCAGCAGGTCGAGCACGTGGTCGAGCCAGTCGGCCTCGCCGTCGAGGTCGTGGTCGCAGTCGTCGTGGTCGAGCAGCACGTCGGAGTCGTGGGCGACGGCGAACCCGTCGAGCACGCCCGCCGCCGCCAGCACCCGCGCCCCGTAGGTCTCCTCCAGCTCGGGCGCGGCCACGCCGAGGTGGGTGTCGGGGGCCAGCAGCCCGGCCAGGGCCCCGTCGGCGAGCATCAGCTCACCGGCCGCGTAGAGCTCGCCGTCGGCGCCGCGCAGCGCCAGCTCGGCCAGCCACGGCGCCTCGCCGGGAACCAGCCCGGACGCCGCCACCAGCGACAACACGGCCCGCGCGACCGGCTCGGGGTCGGCGCTGTCGAGCGACTGCGCGACGGCGGCCTTGGTCAGCGGGTCTTCGAGCACCGTGCGCGGGGTGGCCTCGGCGGCCCCCAGCCGCAGCAGCGCCGGATGGGCCGCCTCCGGATGCACGATGCGCAGCCCGAGCGGGGTGAGGTCGAGGTCGGCGCCGCCGTCGGTGAGGATCAGCGTGCCGCGCGGGCCGCGCACCACGCGGCCGTCGGTCAGCGGCACCGGCAGCGCGCCCAGCGACTCGGGGTCGTCGGCGGGCAGCACCGCGTACAGGGAGCGCCACCAGGACGGCTCACGCGCCTCCACGGCCTCCCCGGACAGCAGGTCGACCACGTCGGCCAGCTCCACCCGGCGCACGCCCAGGGCGACCATGGCCGGATGCCTGGCCGGCCACCCGGCGGGCAGCAGCCCCGGCACGAAGTCGGCCACGGTGTCGAGCAGCTCGGCGGTGGCCCCGGCCACGACGGCCGCCTCCCGGCCCGCGACCACCCAGCCGTCGCCCTCGGGCTCGCGCGCCGGATGCTCGACCCGCCACTCGGCGTCGGGCTCGTAGACCTCGGCCTCGGCGAAGGACGGGGTCTGGACCGCGGGCGCGGGCGCCGACAACGCGGGCAGCAGCGGCGCGTACGGCAGGCGCTGGAGCACGGCCCGCCGGACACGCGCGTCGAGCTCGCCCTTGCCCATGAGGGACGGCACCAGGTCGAGCAGCCTGGACGTGCGAGGCAGCTCGCCCAGCAGCCGGACGTAGGCGTCGGCCACCCGCTCGACCAGGAAGTCGGTGAGCGGCCCCTTGGCGACGTGCCGCCGGTCGGTGGCCATCGGGAAGGAGGCGATCAGCAGCGCGGGCAGGTCGATGGGCTCGTCGCTGGGCGTCGGGGCGTGCACGACGGGCGGCACGGCGGCGGGCAGCGGGCCGGGCTCGCCGGTGCCGGTGACGGGCACCGCCCAGCGCAGCGACCAGAAGGGCCGCGCCCGCTCCTCGGTGGGCCGGTCGGCGAACAGCCTGGCGACCTCGTCGGGGGTGAACTCGCCGGACTCCGACACGACGTGCCAGCCGTCGGCCACGACCGTGCGGGTGGCGCCGTCGAGGTCGATCTCGATGGCCTCCAGCGCGGGCAGGCCGAGCAGCAGCGCCGGGCTGGTCTCGGCCAGCATGCCGCGGACGGCGTCGACCGCGGCGGCGTCGCGCAGCGGCAGCCGGACGATCGTGTCGAACCCGGCGGGCACCTCCAGCGGCGGCGCGTCGAACGGCAGCCTGAGCAGCGGCACGTGGCCGGCCCGGTCGGCCAGCTCGCCCGCCAGCACGGGGATGCCCGCGACCAGCTCGGACGTGCCGGCCCGGGACCAGCGCACCGAGCCGCCGCCGCGCGAGCCGATGGCCGGCTCGTCGCAGACGGAGACGACGGCCGCGAAGCCCACGCCGAACCGGCCGGCCGCGCCGATCTCGTCGCGCTTGCCCGACACGCGCAACGTGGACAGGCCCTCCACGCCGGTCGCGTCGAGCGGGGCTCCGGTGTTGGCGGCCGTCAGCACGTCGCCGCGCAACGTCAGCCGCAACACCCCTGGCACCCCCGCGCGCAGCGCCGCGTCGGCGGCGTTCTGGGCGAGCTCGACGATCAGCCGGTCGCGGTAGCCGCCGAGCGCGAAGTCCTCCTCGGCGTTGGCGTCCTCGCGGAACCGGGCGGGCGAGGCCGTCCAGGCGGAGAGGACGGCGGCTCGCATCCGGTCAGTGCCAAAGGTGTCGGTCATCGATCACGATCCTGGTCGAGTGAAGAGGGGCCAGGGTAGGTTAGCCCCCCTGACCGACGAAACCGCCGTGCTCGCGCTCGTGCTCCGGTCAGGAGTGGCCGAGCTCCTCGGTGGCGGATCCGTCCACCGAGCCCTCTTCCTCCTCGATCAGGTCGTACCCCAGGTCGTCGAGGATGGGGATGGCCTGCTCGACCGGCGGGGGCAGCACGGCCGCCTCCGAGTGGGCGCCGCAGCCGTGGTCGGCGGCGACGACCTTGCCGTCGTCGGGGGCGTACTCGTTGGCGCAGACGCCGAACGACAGCCGCAGCTCACCGGAGAGCAGCCAGTAGAACCCGCAGGTGGAACACTGCGCGGGCGCGGCGTGTGCGATCGGAGTGTGCGGCCCGTGCTCGCCCGCGTGCCAGCGTCTGGCAGCCCGGTCTCTGCCGATGGCCGAGAGCACACGGGCTCGGCCCAGGCCGTACTCGAAAACCATCTGGCGGTCGGCATCTTCGTCGAGCTCGGTGAAACCGGGCGCCAGCCTGTCGTCGTCGTCGGGGGTCGGCAGCAGGTCGCCGACGCCCAGGTCGCCCGGCCGCAGCCGCTCGCTCCACGGCAGCCACTCGGGGGCGAGCAGCGCCCCGGAGCCGGGCAGCAGCACGGCCTCGCTGACCGTGACCTTCTTCGCGCGCGAGGCGCGGGTGACCGTGACGGCCCACCGCCAGCCGCGATAGGCGCGGTCGAGGCAGGCGAAGTAGTGGGTGACGATCCGGTCGCCCTCGCTCTCGAAGCCGAGGTGGTCGCCGGGCTCGCCCGGGTGCGCCAGCTCCTGCGCCGCGGCGCGCGCCAGATCGACTGCGGCGACGCAGGCCTGGTCGGGAGCGGGGACGCGGGCCCGGGTGCGGCTCATCGGGCCGCCTCCGCCTGAAGGTGCTGTTCGCTCACACTTCATTCTCACCCATAGGCGGACCTGGCAGACCCACAACCGCCGATCCGAAGCTGAGAAGAGGGGTGAATCGGGTAAGACTGGTAGGCGTGGGGGGTGGCTGGGAGCAGGCTCGGGACATCTCGCGGCGGATGGGCCAGGCCATCGGCGGCGCGGGCCGTGCCGCCGTGCGCGCGGGCCGGGGCACCGCGAGCGGCGCCGTCCGGGCCGGCCGCGCCACCGCCAGGGGCGCGCGCAGGGCGGGCAGGGCGACCAGGAAGCTGACGTACGCGGGCGGCGCGGGCCGTACCGGGCTCGGCCGGCTGATCGAGCTGTCGGCCGGCAACAGCGCCGCCGACGCGCTGGTCACGGTGGCCCTGGCCAGCACGGTGTTCTTCGGCGTGCCGGTCGGCGAGGCGCGCGGGTCGGTCGCGCTCTACCTGGTCATCACGATGTTGCCGTTCGGGCTGCTCGCGCCGTTCGTGGGGCCGATCCTCGACCGGTTCAGGTCGGGCCGCCGCTACGTGATGGCCGGCACGCTGTTCGGCCGGGGGCTGCTCTGCTTCGCCATGGCCGCCGCCGTGGGGGCGGGCGACCTGCCGACGCTGTTCATCGGCGCGCTGGGCGTGCTGGTGTTGTCGAAGGCGTACAACGTGTCCAGGGCGGCGATCATGCCGAGCGTGCTGCCCGCCGACATCACGCTGGTCTCGGCCAACGCGCGGGTGGCGCTGTTCACGCTGGTGGCGGCCGGGGTGGCGGTGCCGGTCGGGGCTGGGCTGACCGCGTGGCTGGGCAGCGCCGTGGTGCTGCGCGTGGCCATGCCGGCCTTCCTGCTGCTCGGCGTCGCCGCCGTACGCCTGCCGCGGCACGTCGACTCGCCCGACCAGGAGGAGGAGGGCGTGGCGCCGCGCTGGCGCACCCTGCTCAAGGTGGGCCCGGCCGTGGCCGAGGCGGTCTGGGCGAACGTGGCGCTGCGCGTCTTCTCCGGTTTCCTGGTGTTCTTCCTGCTCTTCCTGGTCCAGGACAAGGCGGTGCCGTGGCTGGCCGCGCCGGCGGCGGCCGCCTCGTTCTTCGACGTGCCCAAGACGATCGCGCTGCTCGCCCTGGCCGCCGGGCTGGGCGGCCTGGCCGGGGCCGCGGTCGCCAACTGGACGCGCAGCCACTCCCCCCAGGTGATCGTGCTGGTCACGCTGGCGGTGACGGCCGCGACCACGATCGCCACGGCCGTCCTGTTCGGCCTGTGGACCGCGCTGGCGGTCTCGCTGGTCACCGCGTTCGCCCAGGAGCTGGGCAAGCTCGCGCTCGACGCGATCGTGCAGCGGGAGATCGGCGAGGAGGTGCGCTCGTCCACGTTCGGGGTGGTGGAGGCGGTGCTGCAGTTCGCCTGGGTGTTCGGCGGCCTGCTCGGGCTGGTGTTGTCGCTGACCCGCAGTTCCCTGGCCGGCTTCGTCGCGCCGGCGGTCGCGCTGACCGGGGCGCTCGGCTGGCTGCTGGTCACCAGGCGGGGGCGGGTGCGGGCGGCCGAGGCCAAGCTGGCCGGGCAGCGGGCCGAGGACCCCGATCAGCAACGGACCGAGACCCTCGACCGCACCAAACCCCTGACGAACCCGGGCGGTTAGGCGTCGAGGTCGTCCGCGACGGCCCTGAGCACCTGGGCGATCTTCTTGGCGTGCGCCGCCTCGGGGTGCTTGCCCCGCTGGTAGGAGGTGGAGACGCCGTCGAGCAGCTTGATCAGGTCTTCGACGATGACGACCATCTCGTCGGGCGTCTTCCGCTTGCCCTTGGGCTTCGTCTTGGCCAGGGTCGGCGGCTGGTCCAGGATCCGGACCGACAGCGCCTGCTGGCCCCGGCGTCCCTCGGCCACGCCGAACTCCACCTTCTGGCCTGGCTTGAGCGGGCCGGCGTTTGTGGGAAGCGCGGAGGAATGCACGAAGACCTCACCGCCGTCGTCACGGGTGAGGAAGCCGAAACCCTTGTCGGCGTCGTACCACTTGACCTTGCCACTCGGCACAGGAGGACCTCGTTCAAACAGTCGAAAAGGATGAATGGATGTAGGTTATGCCCCGAAGAGCGCGGAGGCGACCGGAAAAAAGCCCGGCAATTACCGTAGTTCGTCGCGTGCACGCCATCCGGCGAACCAGTCGGCGAATTCGGTCAGGTCGGCGAGCGCCACATCGGCTCCGTGCTCACGCAGCTCTCCCACCGTGTAAGGGCCCGTCGCGACGGTCACGCTCATGGCGCCGCCCGCGCGTGCCGCCTCGATGTCGGCGACATGGTCACCAACATAAGCCGCCGCGCCGAAGCGCGCGAGTGCCGTTCCCTTGGCGGCTCCGAACACCGATCCGACCACTTCGTCCACGGCCAGCCCGAGCAGTTCGACGGTGCCGGCGGCGTCGCGCGGGTTCTTGCCCGTCACCACGATCACCCGGCCGCCGCGGGCCCGTACGGCGGCGATGGCCTCGTACGCGCCCGCCATCGCGGTGTGCACCGGAACGCCCACCGCGGGATAGATCTCCCGGAACAGCTCGGCGGCCGCCGGAATGGCCTCCGCCGGCATCCAGTTGGCCAGCTCGTACTCCAGCGGCGGCCCCAGCCGGGTGATGATCTCACCGCTGTCGATGTGCACGCCCAAACGGCTTGACAGCTCGTCGTAAACGGCCGCGATGCCTGATCGTGTGTCGGCCAATGTCATGTCCAGGTCGAAACCCACTGAGGTAGTCACCCGTGCAGGATGCCAAACGCCGCATCGACGTCGGTAACGACCCTTGTTGTGGGACTCTGGGAATGGGCAGAAAGGAATTACTTATCGGAGAGGAGTGACCGTGTCAGAGACCCCCCGCACGCCCGGCACGGGAGACCGGCTCGTCGCCGCCGCCGCTCCCCGTCCCCATCGGCCCGCCCGGCCGCGCGGCACGCCGGTGACGGCCTGGCGGCGGGTCGTGTCGTTCGTGGCGTACGCGGTACGGCTCGCGTCCAGGCTGGCGGCGCTCTCCTTGGCGCTCCACGCCGTCTTCACGGTGTTCCGGGCCAACCCGGCCAACGGCTGGTACCAGCTCGTCGAGTCGCTGGCCTCGGGGCTCTCGCTGGGGCTGACCAACCTGTTCCAGCTCGCCGACCCGCGCTGGACCACGCTCGTCAACGACGGGCTGGCCGCGCTGGTGTGGCTGGTGGCCGGTTCGGCGCTGGCGGGCCTGGTCAGGCGCACCGCGCCCTGACGACTACTCTCGTTGCGGAGGTATCTGCACAGACATGACCAGATCGACCCGTGAGCGGATCATCGACGAGGCCCTGCGGCTGTTCGCCGAGCGTGGCTACGCCGCCACCTCCGTGGCCGAGATCGAGGCCGCCTCAGGGCTCTCCCCCGGCGCGGGCGGGCTCTACAGGCACTTCAAGTCCAAGTACGAGGTGCTCGCGGCGGCGATCAACGAGCATGCCGCCCGCACCAGGAGCCAGGTCGCCGAGAGCCTGGCCGAGCTGAGCACCGTGGAGGCCGCCGCCGGCCTGGAGGACCGCCTGTCGCTGCTGTGCCGGGCGGGCCTGGCCAAGGTGCGGGAGGAGTCCGAGCTCACCCGGGTGTTCTTCCGGGACCTGAGCCAGTTCCCCGAGCTGGTCGCGGTGGTCCGCGAAGGGCTGCTGCAGCCCATGTTCGACGCGATCACCACCTGGTTCCGCGCCCAGCCCGAGTACGCCGACGCCAAGGTCGACTGGACGGGCATCGCGGCGGTGCTCGGCGGCTCGGTGGTCCACTACCGGCTGTTCCAGGAGACCGTGGGCGAGATGCCGGGCCACGCGGAGAAGGACCAGTTCGTCGCCGCCTGGGTACGCCTGGCCGTCGGCCTGCTGCCCAGCCCCGCGCCGGTCAGCTGACGTCGAGCAGCCGGTAGGCCAGCCAGGCGACGCCGAGGGCCGTACCGATCATGAACATGACCCCGCTCACCTCGAAGAACCGGGCGACGAACGCCTCCAGGCCCGGCTCGGCCGCCTGGAGGCCCCCGACGAGCACGCCGCCGGCCGTGTAGCCGAACAGCGGCGCCCCGGCCCCGGCCAGCTTGTCGCCCACCGTCCAGGTGTCGCTGAACAGCACGGCCGCCGCCCCCGCCGCCCACACCAGCACCGGCACCTGGAAGATCGCCACAGCCGGCAGCCCCACCGGCACCAGCAGCGCGGCCACCGCCAGCACCACGAGGGCGGCGACGTCCCGCGGCTGCCCCCTGACCACGCCCCCGGCGCCCCTGCGGCCGGCCGTCGGCGGCGGGTCGGCGGGCGGGGCGGCGGCGGGGGGCGTGGGTGGGGCGGCCAGGCGGCGGGCCTCGCGTTGCACCAGGGCCACCGGGTCGCCGAAGCGCGTCAGCACCTTGGCGACGTCCCGGGCGTCCTGGCTGCCCCGCCGCTCCGCCTCGATCCTGGCCCGCAGCCGCCGCGCGAAGTCGAGCCGCTGGTCGGGCCTGAGCACGCCGTGCGCCGCGTCGGCCGCCCTGCTGACGTAGTTCAGGACCATTTGGTCCGCGCGCTCTATCACGTCTGGCAATGCTGCCCCGATCAGGGGGGACATACCATGGCAACGATGGAGTTCACGGAGTGGATCAGGGGGCGCACCGACGAACAGCTTCGGGCGCTCGTCTCCGCGCGGCCTGAGTTGATCACTCCGGTGCCCGCGCATCTGGAAGGGCTGGCCGCGCGGGCCGCCAGCCCTTCGGCGATCGGCAGGGTGCTCGACCGGCTCGACCGGTTCACGCTGGCCGTCGTCGAGACGCTGGCCGTACAGGACGGCCCGGTGACGAAGGCGGCGCTGCGCGGCCTGATCGGGCGGGCCCTGGCGGCGGGCAGGCCCGAGCCCGCGCTGACCGCGGCCCTCGACCGGCTGCGTGACCTGGCGCTGGTCTTCGGCCCCGACAACGCGCTCGACCTCGGGCCGGGCGTGCGCAAGGTCCTGGAGGAGCCCGCCGGGCTCGGTCCCAAGGTCGTCGACGTGTTCCGGCACCACCCGCCCGAGCAGCTCGACGAGATGGCCGACGACATCGCCCCCGGCTCCGACGCGCCCGGCAAGGATCGGCTGGCCGCCGCGCTGGCCGCGCCCGAGGCCCTGGTGGCGGCGGTCTCGCCCGAGGCCAGGGGCGCGCTCGACCAGCTGGTGTGGGGGCCGCCGACCGGGCGGGTGCCCAACGCCAGGCGCGAGGTGCGCGTGGCCTCGGCCCGTTCGCCCATCGAGGAGCTGCTGGCGCGCGGGCTGCTCGCGGCCACCGGCGAGGAGAGCGTGACGCTGCCCCGCGAGGTGGGCCTGCACCTGCGCGGCGGGCGCGTCCACCGCGACCTGCTCGCCGTGCCGCCGGCGCTCGGCGGGGCCGCGCGCGACCGCGAGCTGGCCGACCGTACGGCGGCGGGCCAGGCGTTCTCGTTCGTCAGGTCCGTCGAGGAGCTGTGCGAGCGGTGGAGCATCGATCCGCCGGGGGTGCTGCGCACCGGCGGGCTCGGCGTACGCGACATGAAGCGCACCGCGACCGACCTCGACCTGCCCGAATGGGCGGCGGCGCTGGTCGTCGAGGTGGCGCACGCGGCGGGGCTGGTCGCCGCGGGCGGCGGCGTCGACGGCGAGTGGCTGCCGACCTCCGGCTACGGCCTGTGGCGGGTCAGGGCCACCGCCGACCGCTGGGTGACGCTCGCCGCGACCTGGCTGCACATGGACCGCGTGCCCGGCCTGGTCGGCGAGCGCGACGACCGCGACCGGCCGCTCAACGCCCTGCACACCGACCTGCGCCGGGCCTCCGCGCCGGGGGTGCGCACGGCGACCCTCGGCGTGCTGGCCGCCGCGCCGGGCCTGGCGCCCGACCGCGACTCGGTGCTCGAACGCCTGGCCTGGGAGCAGCCGCGCCGGCGCGGGCCGCTGCGCGAGCAGCTCACCGAGTTCGCGCTGCGCGAGGCCGAGCAGATCGGCGTGACCGGGCTCGGCACGCTGTCCGGCCACGGGCGGGCGCTGCTCGACGGCGGCGACGCGGCCGGCCTGCTCGCGCCGCTGCTGCCCGAGCCGGTCGACCACGTGCTGCTGCAGGCCGACCTCACCGCCGTCGCCCCCGGGCCGCTGACCAGCGAGCTCAACCGCTGGATGACGCTCACCGCCGACGTCGAGTCCAAGGGCGGGGCGACCGTCTACCGCTTCGGCGAGGGGTCGATCCGGCGGGCGCTCGACGCCGGGCACGGCGGCGAGGAGCTGCTGGCGATGCTGGCCCGCCATTCGGCCACGCCGGTGCCGCAGGCCCTGTCGTACCTGGTGACGGACGTGGCCCGGCGGCACGGCCGGATCCGGGTGGGCACGGCCAGCGCCTACGTCCGGTGCGACGATCCCGCGTTGCTCGACCAGATCACCGCCGACCGCCGCGCCGCCGCGCTGCGCCTGCGCCGGCTGGCCCCCACGGTGATCGCCTCGCGCTCGTCCAGGGCGGCGCTGGTGGACTCGCTGCGGGCCATGGGGTACGCGCCGGTCGCCGAGTCGCTCGACGGCGACGTGATCATCTCCCAGCTCGACAGCAGGCGTACCGAGGGGGTGGCGCCCGTACGCGCCGTGGCCTCGGTCGGCGGGCTCGATCCCGAGGTGGCCTCGGCGGCCGTACGCGCGCTGCGCGCGGGAGACGCGGCTCACCTGGCGCGCCGCGAGCCGGTCGACGCCCCGGGCGGCGCGGTGCCCAGGGGGCCCGCCACGGCCACGATCTCGGCCCTCCAGGACGCCATCAAGCAGGGCGTACGGGTGTGGATCGGTTACCTCGACTCGCAGGGCAACGCCACCTCGCGCATCCTGGAGCCGGCCCGGATGGAGGGCGGCTACCTGACCGCGTACGACGAGACCAGAGCGGCCGTCCACCGCTTCGCCCTCCACCGCATCACCGGCGTCGCCGGTCTCTGACCCGCCTTCCCGGCTCCCGTCTCAGGGGTGCTGGGTGAGCGCGTGGGCCGCGAGCCGGGACGCGGGGCCGTCCCCGGCGGCCAGGCGGCGCAGGTGGGCCGCCGCATCGGCCGGGTAGCGCAGCGACAGCCCGCCGCACAGCCCGGCGACCGCCGCGACCGCCCGCGGGTCGGCCGGGTCGGATGACCAGGTGAGCGCCAGGCGCAGGGCCTCGGGGGCGAGGGCGTCGTCGGCGCACATGTACGACAGCCCGCCGCCCGCCGCCAGCCGTTCGCCCGCCCGTCCCCTGGCCCACACCTCCAGGAACTCCTGCCGCGCCTCCCTGAACGACCAGGCGGCCAGCAACGCCACGCCCTCGGCCGCCCGCGCGCGCACGTCGTCCCCCTGGAGGGCCAGGGAGCGCGCCCACTCGCGCAGCGGCTGCCAGAGCCAGTAGCCGTACCGGGCGACCAGCTCGCCGAGCACCTGGGCGCGGTGCTCCGGCGCGCGGAAGACGACGTGACCGTCGTGCACGGCGATCAGCGGGTGCGGCGCGCCGGTCGGCCCCGGCCCCGCCTCGTGGGCCTCCCGGCCGCGCTCGAACGCGGCCAGCAGGCGGGCGAACTCCGGCTCGGGCAGCCCGTGCGCGAACGCGAGCGCCGCCACCGCCCGCACCTCACGCATCGGCGGCTTGGTGTCGAACCAGGCGGCCACCTCCTCGCCCGCGGGCTCGTCGTCCCGCACCAGGCGCGTGGCCAGGCGGACGACCTCGGCGGGCGTGCGCAGCGTCAGCGCGCGGACCCGGGCGGTGGCGGCCCCGGCCGGGGCGCTCCGGCCGCCGAACGCGCTCAGGTACAGGTCGAACAGCTCGCCGGGGTCGGGCGCGCACCACGGCTGCTCCACCTCGACCGCCTGCGACGGGACGCCGTTCCGGGTGATCACCAGGTACGACCCCAGCTCGGCGAGCTCGCGGGCCAGGTCGAGCAGTTCGCCGCGGTCGGCGCTCCCGGCGATCCAGTCGTGCAGCAGGTATGCCCGGCCCGGCCCGTACTCGGTTCTGGAGAGCAGGTCGGCGGCGCTGCCGGCCGGTGACAGCACGGTGATCCTGCTCTCGGCCAGCGACATGCGCGACAGCAGGGCGATGGCGCCGAGCCGCTTGCCCACGTCCGCCTCCCCCACCAGGACGAGCAGGTGGCGCGTGGACAGCCGGCGCACCGCGTCGGCGAAGCCGGCGGGCTCCAGGTAGGAGCGCAGCAGGGTGTCGGCCGCACGCCGGTCGAGGTCGCGGGCCACCGGGACGACCAGAGGCCGGAGCTGTTCGTTGATGGCGATGACACGCTCGGTGAGCGTTTTGTCGTCGAGGTCGCTCTCGCCTGCTTCAGGCGTGTCGATCACGAAGTCACCTCGGGCCTGACTGGAACGTTGACTGTGTGGAAAATGTCTTTCGCGAACGTTTTTGTCCGGCGACTTGTTTCCCGGGCTTATGGATTGACCGTTCGCTGCCCGTCAGCCACCGCGCTGACCAGGCGTTACTCGCAGAGCTCGCGGCCACGGCCGCCGGCGCGCGCATGTCGATCATGTCCTCCATTGCTCTGGGCGACGGGCCGGTGACAAGAACCGCGGCAAGCCATCTGGTAGCACGGAACCCTAGTTATCCCACCAATACACGATCTAGCGCCACCCGAAAACTCGAATGACCTTCTAGGCCGATATTGGACATTTACTCGGCATGACAGCATCGTCCACAATCATCAGTCAAGGGTGGACATGAGAACGTTCAGGGTTGACTGCGCGCGGCGCCTCCGATCAGGTTGTGCATGTGACCGAGCAAACGCTGGGCCAGCTGGCCGAGGAGTCATGGAACCGCTTCGACGACCACGACTCGGTGTTCTACGAAGGGGTCTGGCACCGCAGCCACGCGCTGGCGGAACGCGCCCGCCGGATGTGCGGCGGGTTCGTCGAGGCCGGGGTCCGGCCGGGCGACCGGGTGGTCGTGATGATGGCCACCTCTCCCGAGGTCCCGATCGTCTGCCAGGCGTTGTGGGCGGCGGGCGCGGTGGTCACGCCGGTGGTCTTCCTGGTGGGGGCCGAGGAGCTGCGGCACATCCTGCTCGACAGCGGCGCGTGCGCCGTCGTCACCTCGCCCGAGCTCGTGGAGACCGTACGGGCCGCCGCGGTGGACGTCCGGATACATGTGGACACGGCCGAGCTGGAGAGCGCCACCGAGCACGAACGGGTGCGCAGGGACCCCGGCGACCTGGCCGCGCTCATGTACACCGGCGGCACCACGGGCGTCGCCAAGGGGGTCATGCTGAGCCATCGCGGGCTCTGGCAGGTGGCCAAGGACGCGTACGAAATATCCCATCAAGAGGGGAAAAATCGTGCGATCGTGCCTGTGCCGCTCTCGCACGCGTACGGGTTGATCATCACCGTGGCCGGCCTGCACGCGACCGAACCCCAGCAGGCCGTGCTCATGCGCTGGTTCGAGCCGGAGGCGTTCCTGCGACTGGCCGCCGAGCAGCACGTCCAGTACGGCACCGTCGTGCCCGCCATGATCCACATGCTCCTGGCCCAGCCGCTGGAGTCGCACCCGCTCCCCGACCTGGCCTACCTCACCTGCGGCGCGGCGCCGCTGGGCCGGGAGGCGCTGCAGGAGTTCGAGCGCCGGATGCCGGGCACGCAGATCCTGGAGGGCTACGGCCTGACCGAGACCAGCGCCGTCACCACCTTCAACCCGCCGGGCAGACGCCGGCCAGGCAGCGTCGGCCTGCCGCTGGCCGGCTACACGATCACCATCCGCGACTCCGCGGGCGAGGCGGTGGAGTGCGGCGACGTCGGCGAGATCTGCGTCAGCGGCGACTCCCTGATGCTCGGCTACTGGGGCGAGCACGAACCCGACCCCGAGGGCACCGCGCTGGTCGGCGACGAGCTGCGCACCGGCGACATCGGCTGCGTGGACGACGACGGCTACCTCTACATCGTCGACCGCAAGAAGGACCTGATCATCCGCGGCGGCTTCAACGTCTTCCCGCGCGACGTCGAGGACGCCCTCAACCAGCACCCCGACGTGGTCATGTCGGGCGTCGTCGGCCGTCCCGACCCGCGGCTGGGCGAGGAGGTGGTGGCGTTCGTGCAGCTCAGGCCGGGAGCCGAGGAGAACGCCGAGGAGCTGATCGAGTGGGCGCGCGACCGGGTCGGACGGGTGAAGTACCCGCGCGAGGTGCGCTTCGTCGAGTCGATCCCGGTCACCAGCGTGCTCAAGCTGGACAGGAAGGCCCTGCGCGGCCGGTTGTGACCGTCCGCGCACACCGGGTCGGGCACGTCGGTATTCCGTGATAAACGTTGACCTGTCTGGAGGTGAACGTGAGTCAAGAAGATCCGTCCGGCTACCCGCACCTGCCCTACGGGGCGCCCTACGGCGAGCAGCCGCCTCCGCAGTACGGCTACGGCTACGGCGTGCCGCCGCGGCGCGACGAGGGCCCGCAGGCCGCCGCCATCGTCGCCGTCGTGCTCAACTTCCTGTCCCTCGCCTCCTGCCTCAACGTGCTCGGGCTGCCCGGCGGCATCCTGGCCGCCGTGGCGCTGACGCGGGCCCGCGAGCAGCCGGGAAGCGCCCGTTCGCTGCTGGTCTGGAGCTGGGTGCTGTTCGGCGCCGGTTTCGTGCTGAACATCGGGCTCTTCCTCTTCCTGGGCCTCACCGGCCGCCTGGACGACTGATCGATTACCCGTTCCGGGACTGTTCCTGCCGTCGTGTGTGTTGGATAAGGGTCAACCGTAGGAAGGGATGTCCGTGAACGACGGCCCGCTCATCGTCCAGTCGGACAAAACGCTGCTGCTCGAGGTCGACCACGAGAAGGCCGACGCGTGCCGCAAGGCGATCGCGCCGTTCGCCGAGCTCGAACGAGCGCCTGAACACGTCCACACCTACCGCGTCACGCCGCTCGCCCTGTGGAACGCGCGGGCCGCCGGCCACGACGCCGAGCAGGTCGTCGACGCGCTGATCGGCTTCAGCCGCTACCCGGTGCCGCACGCGCTGCTCGTCGACATCGCCGAGACGATGGCCCGCTACGGGCGCCTGCGCCTGGAGAAGGACCCGGTCAACGGGCTGGTCCTGACCTCGACCGACCGCGCGGTGCTCGAAGAGGTGCTGCGCTCGAAGAAGATCCAGCCGATGCTGGGCGAGCGCCTCGGCGCCGACTCGGTCATCGTGCACCCGAGCGACCGCGGCAACGTCAAGCAGGCGCTGCTCAAGCTGGGCTGGCCCGCCGAAGACCTGGCCGGCTACGTCGACGGCGAGGCCCACCCCATCAAGCTGCTCCAGGACGGCTGGGAGCTGCGCCCCTACCAGCGCGAGGCGGCCGACGCCTTCTGGCACGGCGGCTCCGGCGTGGTCGTGCTGCCCTGCGGCGCGGGCAAGACCATCGTGGGCGCGGCGGCCATGGCCCACGCCCAGGCCACCACGCTGATCATGGTGACCAACACGGTCAGCGCCCACCAGTGGAAGACCGAGCTGCTCAAGCGCACCTCGCTGACCGAGGACGAGATCGGCGAGTACTCCGGCAACAAGAAGGAGATCCGCCCGGTCACCATCGCCACGTACCAGGTGATGACCACCAGGCGGAAGGGCGTCTACAGCCACCTGGAGCTGTTCGACGCGCGTGACTGGGGCCTGATCGTCTACGACGAGGTCCACCTGCTGCCCGCGCCGATCTTCCGGATGACCGCCGACCTCCAGGCCCGCCGGCGGGTGGGCCTGACCGCGACGCTCGTGCGCGAGGACGGCCGCGAGGGCGACGTGTTCTCCCTCATCGGTCCCAAGCGCTACGACGCGCCGTGGAAGGAGATGGAGAACCAGGGCTGGATCGCGCCGGCCGACTGCGTCGAGGTGCGGGTCACGCTGACCGACGAGGAGCGGCTGGCGTACGCGATGGCCGAGGCCGAGGAGCGTTACCGGTTCTGCGCCACCACGCCGTCCAAGACGTACGTGACCGAGGCGCTGGTCCGGCGGCATCTGGGCGAGCAGGTGCTGGTCATCGGCCAGTACATCGACCAGCTCGACGAGCTCGGCGAGCACCTCAACGCGCCGGTCATCAAGGGTGAGACCAGGGTCAAGGAGCGCGAGCGGCTCTACCAGGCGTTCCGCGACAAGGAGATCCAGGTCCTGGTGGTGTCGAAGGTGGCGAACTTCTCCATCGACCTGCCCGAGGCGGCCGTCGCGATCCAGGTGTCGGGCACGTTCGGGTCGCGGCAGGAGGAGGCCCAGCGGCTCGGACGGGTGCTGCGGCCCAAGGCCGACGGCGGTGGCGCCCGGTTCTACACGGTGGTCAGCAGGGACACCGTCGACCAGGAGTTCGCCGCCCACCGGCAGCGTTTCCTGGCCGAGCAGGGATACGCCTACCAGATCATCGACGCCGACGACGTGCACGGCGAGGTGTGACGGGTTGAATGCCCGGCCGCTCGTTGCCTGAGCGGCCAGGCACGGCGTTTATGTCACGTCCACGAGACTCCACGGGTCGTCGACATCGAACCACCCCCCTCACCTGCGTACTATCACGCCGCCTGCGACATACCCCCATGATCCGCCAAACGCACCTGAAATGCCCGACTTTTTCGGTATTCCCACGTTCACCCAGAGATACGGTCTTTGCCGGGTTTGCTAGCCGGCCAGCAGGCCGCCGAGGAACAGCACCGCGCCGGCGACGATCCAGGCGGCGACCCCCGTCCCCATGAGCCGGCCGAACGTCCGCGGGTCCTGCCGGGACGCCGGGACCAGCCACGCGGCCAGCGTGGCGCAGGCGGCCAGCGCGGCGAACAACCCCGACACCGTGGAGACCGCCCCGAGACGCCGGGAACACGCCGGCGGGGACTCGCCGCCCGCGCAGAACGCCTCCAGCCCCCATCCGGCGAAGACCGACATCCCCCAGAGCGCCGCCAGCAGGAAGCTCGCGACCGTGGGGATCATCGGCGAGAGGACCAGGCGAAGCCGCGCCACCTTCCCTCCTTACCCCGCCGCGCGCCGGTAAATGCTTTGGAGGCACCGGACGGCCGCCGTTAAACTAGTCGATTCGCTGCCTTGACCACCTCCGTTTTCGACCATGGGAGGCGCTTTCGCATGCCCACACACCAACTGGCTCCCGACATACCCTCCGACGTGCTCGCTGCCGAGCAGGCCCACCTGGCCGAGTCCAGGGCCGCGCTCAAGGCGATGCGGGCCCACGCCCAGTCGTTGTCGGCCGACGCGGCCGGCGACTGGGTCTCGCAGCAGATCCTCCAGTCGCTGCTGGACCAGCGCGTGGCCGCCCTGGCCGACCATCCGGACACCCCGCTGTTCTTCGGCCGCCTCGACCGCGAGGGCGGCGACGACCTGCCGGGCACCCTCTACGTCGGCCGCCGGCACGTGCACGACGGCACCAGCCGGCCGCTGGTCATCGACTGGCGCGCGCCGGTGTCCCGCGCGTTCTACCAGGCCAGCCCGGCCGACCCCATGGGCGTCGTCCGCCGCCGCCGCTTCGGCTACCACGGCGGCGCGCTGACCGCGTTCGAGGACGAGCCGCTCGGCGAGGGCGGCGAGGTCGGCCCCTCGAAGATCCTGACCGAGGAGATCGAACGCCCGCGCACCGGCCCGATGCGCGACATCGTGGCCACCATCCAGCCCGACCAGGACGAGATCGTCCGCGCGACGCTGGCCCAGACGGTGTGCGTCCAGGGCGCCCCCGGCACCGGGAAGACCGCCGTGGGCCTCCACCGGGCCGCGTACCTGCTGTTCACCCACCGCGAGCGGCTGGCCAGGTCGGGCGTGATGATCGTGGGGCCGAACCGGGCGTTCCTGTCCTACATCTCCTCCGTCCTGCCCGCGCTGGGCGAGGTCAAGGTCGACCAGACCACCGTGGCCGGGCTGCTCGGCGAGCACGCCGCCGAGGAGGACCCGATGGTCTCCGCGGTCAAGGGCGACGCCAGGATGGCCGCGGTGCTCGACCGGGCGTTGTGGATGCACATCGTCAAGCCCGAGGACGGCCTGGTGTTCACGAAGGGCGCCTACCGCTACCGGGTCGCCGACCACGAGGTGCGCGAGATGGTGGCCTCCCTGCGCGGCACCACCCGTTACTCGCCGGGGCGGGCCGCGCTGGCCCAGCGCCTGGCCCACCAGGTGCTCGTACGGATGGAGCAGCGCGGCGAGTCGCCCGACGACCGGGTCCAGGACGCGGTGGCCAGGTCGAGGCCGGTCAAGCAGCTCGTCGACGCCGTGTGGCCGAAACTGACGCCGGAACAGGTCCTGCACCGCCTGCTGTCCGACCCGGAATTCCTCTCAAAAGCCGCCAAAACCGATTTGTCGCCTGACGAGCAGGAAATGCTGCTTTGGCGGAAGCCTTATCGGAGCTGGAAGTCCGCCAGATGGTCGGCCGCCGACGCCGCGCTCCTCGACGAGCTGCGCGACCTCATGGAACGCACCCCGTCGCTCGGCCACCTCGTCGTGGACGAGGCCCAGGACCTGTCCGAGATGCAGCTGCGGGCGCTCGGCCGGCGCTGCCGCAACGGCTCGGCCACCGTGCTCGGCGACCTGGCCCAGGGCACCACGCCGTGGTCCACCAGCTCGTGGGAGACCGTGCTGAAGCACCTCGGCCAGGACGAGGGCGAGGTGACCGAGCTGACGCTCGGCTTTCGCGTGCCGCGCGAGGTGCTCGACTACGCGGCCCGCCTGCTGCCCTCGATCGCCCCCGGGCTGGCCGCCCCGCGGTCGCTGCGTCCGGGCGCGGGCTCGCTCACGGTCCGGCCGGGCGGCACGGTCGCCGAGACCGCCCGGGAGGTCCTGGCCAAGGAGGGCTCGATCGGGGTCATCGTCCCCGACGCGATGGTGGCGGCGGTCTCCGAGTCGCTGTCCGGCCTGCCGCACGCGGTGCTCGACCCCGACGCGACGCAGGAGCACCGCCTGCTGATCGTGCCCGCCACGCTCGCCAAGGGCCTGGAGTACGACCACGTGATCGTCGTGGAGCCCGCGGACATCGTCGAGGCCGAGCCCCGCGGCCTGGCCCGCCTGTACGTGGTCCTGACCCGTGCGGTCACCTCGCTCACGGTGCTGCACGACAGGCCGCTCCCGGCGCAGCTGGCAACCTGACGGAGGGCGGGCACGGCCGCTTCTAGGATGGCCTGAAGGAGCTGTCAACCTAGGAGGATGCCGTGCCCGCACCGCTTCCGCATGAACACCTGCCCCCGGTCCCCGCGCTCGTGGTGGAGAGCGACGACATCCGCGACGGCGAGCGGCTGAACGACCTCCACGTCTTCGACGACTGGGGGATGACCGGCGGGAACGTCTCTCCCCAGCTGCGCTGGTCGGGCGCCCCCGAGGGCACCCGCGGCTACGCCGTCACCTGCCACGACCCCGACGCCCCCACCGGCAGCGGCTTCTGGCACTGGGTGCTGTTCGACCTGCCCGGCGACACCACGGAGCTGCCCAGGGGCGCGGGCACCGGCCCCGACTTCAAGGGCCTGCCCGCCGGCGCCGTCCACGCCCGCAACGACTACGGCACCAAGGACTACGGCGGCGCCGCTCCCCCGCCCGGCGCCCCCCACCGCTACGTCTTCACCGTGCACGCGCTCGGGGTCGACGAGCTGGGCGTCGACAGCGACGCGAGCCCGGCCGTGGTCGGCTTCAACATCACCGCCAACACGCTGGCCCGCGGTCACGTCGTCGCGCACTTCGGCGTCTGAGACCGGCACAACACCGCGGCGAAGGCGCCCCGTTCGCGTTCGGGGCGCCTTCGCCGTGGTGCCGCGTCGGGTTCAGGTACGCCCGGCGCCACCAGACGGGGTTCAGTCGCCCTGCACCAGTTCGTCGGCGAACGTGAAGTCCATGGGGGCGTTGGACGACCGGTCCTCGCTCTCGCCGGCCGACCGGCCCTCGAAGGCGTCCGCGACGTCCTCGCGCTCGCCCGACATGTCCTGGCCCTCGTCCGCGACGTCCTCGCGCTCGCCGGACACGTCCGCGCCTTCGTCCGAGCTGTCCTCGCGCCAGTCGGACATGTCCTGGCCTTCGTCCGAGGTGTCCTCGCGCCAGTCGGACCTCTCGTCGGCCTCGTCCGACGTCCTGTCCTCGCCTTCCTCCGACGACCGGTACCCGCCCTCCTCCGACATCTCCCCGCGCTCGTCCCGCGACGTCCATCTCGACGGCGAGGCGCAGTAGTCGCGGTCGTACAGTTCCAGGTAGCCCGCGCAGTAGGGCACGTCGACGTACTCCAGGGCATCGTCCAGGTAACCGTGGTCGTCTGCCTGGGCGGGCATCGTCATGGCGGCCGCGGCGGCCACCATGACGGCTCCGAGCCCGAGAACGCGCGCGGTGCGGGAATTCATGTAACTACTCCTTTGTGCGGTGAATCGTCACTTCGTTTCGTTACTTTCCGTAGTCAATAACTACTAAACGTGATGGGTCCGGACACAACAAAAGGCGGCCGGATCCGTGGAGATCCGAACCGCCTTCTGATGCGTCAGCGACCAGGCGAGGCCTAGAAGTCCATGTCGCCGCCGCCGGGCATGCCGGCCGGAGCAGCAGGGGTCTTCTCGGGCTTCTCGGCGATGACGGCCTCGGTGGTGAGGAAGAGCGCCGCGATGGAGGCGGCGTTCTGCAGCGCGGAGCGCGTCACCTTGGCCGGGTCGATGATCCCGGAGTCGAACATGTTGACGTACTCGCCGGAAGCGGCGTTGAGGCCCTCGCCCGGGGTCAGGTTGCGCACCTTCTCCACGACGACGCCGCCCTCGAGGCCCGCGTTGACCGCGATCTGCTTGAGGGGCTCCTCAAGCGCCTTCTTCACGATCGCCGCGCCGGTGGCCTCGTCGCCGTTGAGCTCGAGCTTGTCGAACGCCTTGGCGCCGGCCTGCAGCAGCGCCACGCCACCGCCGGGGACGATGCCCTCCTCGACGGCCGCCTTGGCGTTGCGCACGGCGTCCTCGATGCGGTGCTTGCGCTCCTTGAGCTCGACCTCGGTCGCCGCGCCGGCCTTGATGACCGCCACGCCACCGGCCAGCTTGGCCAGGCGCTCCTGCAGCTTCTCGCGGTCGTAGTCGGAGTCGGTGCGCTCGATCTCGGCGCGGATCTCGTTGACCCGGCCGGAGATCGCCTCGGCGTCACCGGCGCCGTCGACGATGGTGGTCTCGTCCTTGGTCACCACGACCTTGCGGGCGCGGCCGAGCAGGTCGAGGGTGGCGGTCTCGAGCTTGAGGCCGACCTCCTCGGCGATGACCTGACCGCCGGTCAGGATCGCGATGTCGCCCAGCATGGCCTTGCGGCGGTCGCCGAAGCCCGGGGCCTTGACGGCCACGGAGCGGAACAGGCCGCGGATCTTGTTGACCACCAGGGTCGCCAGGGCCTCGCCCTCGACGTCCTCGGCGATGATCAGCAGCGGCTTGCCGGACTGAACGACCTTGTCGAGCAGCGGCAGCAGGTCCTTGTTGGCCGAGACCTTGCTGTTGACGATCAGGATGTACGGGTCTTCGAGAACGGCCTCCATGCGGTCGGAGTCGGTCACGAAGTACATCGACGTCATGCCCTTGTCGAAGCGCATGCCCTCGGTGAGCTCGAGCTCCAGGCCGAAGGTGTTGCTCTCCTCGACGGTGATGACGCCTTCCTTGCCGACCTTGTCCATCGCCTCGGCGATGAGCGAGCCGATCTCGGGGTCGGCGGCGGAGATGGAGGCGGTGGAGGCGATCTGCTCCTTGGTCTCCACGTCCTTGGCCAGCTTGGAGAGCTCCTCGCTGACCCGCTCGACGGCGGCCTCGATGCCCTTCTTCAGGGCCATCGGGTTGGCGCCGGCGGCCACGTTGCGCAGACCTTCGCGCACCAGAGCCTGGGCGAGCACGGTGGCCGTGGTGGTGCCGTCGCCGGCGACGTCGTCAGTCTTCTTGGCGACTTCCTTGACCAGCTCGGCGCCGATCTTCTCCCACGGGTCCTCGAGCTCGATCTCCTTGGCGATGGAGACGCCGTCGTTGGTGATCGTGGGAGCGCCCCACTTCTTCTCCAGCACGACGTTGCGCCCCTTGGGGCCCAAGGTCACCTTGACGGCGTCGGCGAGCTGGTTCATACCGCGCTCGAGACCGCGCCGGGCGTCCTCGTCAAACGCGATCATCTTGGCTGCCATAAGGCTAGACCTCCCAGATGCAGGGTGGCGTGTCCTGGACCGAGCCGACGCCCGCGACGGCATAGGCCTGCATCTCCGTTCGGCAGACCCCATCGTCTCGATCCGAGTTGTTGGCACTCTGCCACACAGAGTGCCAACGAACTGTTTAGCACTCTACCCTGCCGAGTGCAAGCCACGGGCACCCCACCCCAGCTCATCGGGCAGGTCATCGGGTGCGCCGGTTCGTACGGCGAGCCGCCCCTGAGGCGCGGCCCGCCGTGCGAAGCCGACGGAGGAAACAGTGACGAGCCCGTACGGACTGCGCTGCCGCACGTCCCGCCTGGTGCATACCAGCGAGGGTGAATCAGACCGTGCGGACGGACTCCGCCTGCGGCCCCTTCTGGCCCTGCGTGATCTCGAACTCGACGCGCTGTCCTTGTTCGAGAGAGCGGTACCCGTCCATCATGATCGCTGAGTAATGGACGAATACATCCTTACCACCGTCTACCGCGATGAAGCCGTAGCCCTTGTCCGCGTTGAACCACTTGACGGTGCCCTGCGCCACTTCCGACTCCTCTTACTGGGCTCGCAGATCTCGCCCATTCCTTCGCGAGACCCGTAATCGCCTGACTTTTGGGAAAATCAGCCAGACGATCGCCCTCGACCATACCTGTGGCACGGGGTTTGGCAACAGAGTCAACCGACAAAACGCTAATTTCATCGAAGGCTGAGTCGTTCGAGGTTGAATTTGGTTCTAAAACAAGAAGGCGCCCACAAGGGGCGCCTTCAAGAGTCGGTGGTCCGGCGGTCAGCCGCCCGCGACGGCGGGGATGATGGAGATCTGAGCGCCTTCAGGGGCGGGAGTGTCCAGCCCCTCGGCGAAACGGACATCCTCTTCACCAACGTATACGTTGACAAAACGACGAATCTTGCCCGATTCATCCAGAATTCTCGCGCCGATCCCCGGGTAGTCGGAGTCGAGCTTGGCGAGAACGTCACGAAGAGTCGCCCCTTCGCCACTCACCTCGGCGTTACCCCCGGTGTAAGTGCGCAGAATGGTGGGAATCCGCACAGAAACGCTCATGGTTTTT
This sequence comes from Nonomuraea sp. NPDC049624, assembly GCF_040675255.1. Taxonomy (NCBI): domain Bacteria; kingdom Bacillati; phylum Actinomycetota; class Actinomycetes; order Streptosporangiales; family Streptosporangiaceae; genus Nonomuraea; species Nonomuraea sp. NPDC049624. The sequence goes on from NZ_JBFAOR010000017.1 coordinate 130,783, forward strand.
GTTGCCTTTCCTGGATTGTCAGACAGTCGCGCGGAACGCGTCGAGAGAGGGCCGGATCACGGCGGTGGGCCGCGCGTCGTCGCTGATCGCGTCGAGCGTCTTGAGGCCGTCGCCGGTGTTCAGGACCACGGTCTCGGCCTCGGGGTCGAGCCTGCCCGTCTCGACGAGCTTCTTCAGCACGCCCACCGTGACGCCGCCGGCGGTCTCGGCGAAGATGCCCTCGGTGGAGGCCAGGAGCTTGATGGCGGCGACGATCTCGGGGTCGGTGACGTCCTCGACGCCCCCGCCCGTGCGCCGGGCGATGTCCAGCACGTACGGCCCGTCGGCGGGGTTGCCGATGGCCAGCGACTTGGCGATCGTGTCCGGCTTGACCGGCTGGACGACGTCGTGCCCCGCCTTGTACGCCGTCGAGACCGGCGAGCACCCGGCCGCCTGGGCCCCGAACACCTTGTAGGGGGTGTCCTCGACCAGCCCGAGCGCGATCAGCTCCTTGAACCCCTTGTCGATCTTCGTGAGCTGGGAGCCGGAGGCGATGGGGATGACGATCTGCTCGGGCAGCCGCCAGCCGAGCTGTTCGGCGATCTCGTACGCGAGCGTCTTGGACCCCTCGGCGTAGTAGGGCCGCAGGTTGACGTTGACGAACCCCCACCGCTCGCCCAGCGGGTCGCCGATCAGCTCCGAACAGAACCGGTTGACCTCGTCGTACGTGCCGTCGATGCCGATCAGCCGGCCGCCGAACACCCGGGCCATGGCGATCTTGGCCGCTTCGAGGTCGGCCGGGATGAACACGCACGCGTCGAGGCCGGCCCGCGCGGCGGCGGCGGTGACCGCGCCGGCGAGGTTGCCCGTGGAGGAGCAGGAGAGCGTGTGGAAACCGAAGTTCCTGGCCGCCTCGACGGCGATGGCGACCACCCGGTCCTTGAAGGAGTGGGTGGGGTTGCCCGAGTCGTCCTTCACGTACAGGGACCGGATGCCGAGCGCCTTGCCGAGGTTGCCGGCCTTGACCAGCTTCGTCCAGCCCGGGTTCATGTTGGGCTTGCTCGCCACGTCGGCGGGGACCGGGAGCAGGTGGCGGTAGCGCCAGATGTTGGCGGGGCCGGACTCGATGTCCGCGCGGGTCACCTGGCCGAAGGAGTAGGCCGCTTCGAGCGGCCCGAAACACTCCAGGCAGGCGAAGCTGGGACCCAGGGGGTAGCGCGTGCCGCACTCGCGGCAGGACAGAGCGACGGCAGGACCAAAGTCGAGCGACATGAAGCGAGGCCTTCCCTCATCTTCGCCCGCGGCCACCTTGACCGCGAACCGGAATTGGCACCTTGTCCCGGTCGGCCTCGCCAGGTCGCGAGCACAAGCCGGGAGGGTTGCCGGGGCTTCGCAGGGCCGGTCCCTCCACCCCTCTGGATGAGCAATATTCAGTTGTTCGAAAAGGACTCTACCTTCTCAAGTGGTGGAAACGACCACCCGTCTCAGCATGCGAGAGAACGCGTCTCACCGATAGTCCTCCCCGAGGACTCCCTGCACGTACTTGCGGGCCTGGTGGATGCGGGACTTGGCGGTGCCGAGCGGGATGTTGAGCTGCTCGGCCACCTCGCTGTAGTCGAGCTGGACGATGTCGCGCAGCACCAGCGCCTGGGCCAGGTCGGGCTTGTCGGCCTCCAGCGCCTCCATCGCGTCGAGCAGGTCGAGCCGCGAGCCGGCGATCACGCTGACCCGCCGCGCGTCCGGCTTCTGCATCGGCAGCTCCTCCGACGTCTGCTCGGCGGCCCTGCGCTTCAGCGAGCGGTACGTGGTGCGCGCGCAGTTGGCGGTCACGATGTGCAGCCAGGTGCTGAACCTGGCCCGCCCCTCGAACCGGCCGATGTTGCGCGCCACGGCCAGCAGAGTGTCCTGCGAGGCTTCTTCCGCGTCCTGGTGATAGGGCAGGATCCGGGCGCAGTGGCGCATCACGTCAGGCTCGATCCTGGCCAGGAGCTCGCCGAGCGCGCGATGGTCTCCGGCCGCGGCCGAGCGGGCGAGTTCCTCGGTTAGCTCATCTAGCGCCATAGCTGGGATCCTATGGGCGAAGGGAGCCCAAATGAACAGCGTTCTCGTGGCGTCCAACCGCGGGCCGGTCTCCTTCACCGTCGACGACGACGGTGAGCTGACCATGAAACGCGGTGGTGGCGGCCTCGTCTCGGGCCTGTCGGGGGTGGCCAAGGAGCACGGCGTGCTGTGGGTGTGCGCCGCGCTGTCCGACGGCGACCGCAGCGCCGTGCGCCTGGCCCCGGGGGGCCGGCTCGACCGCGGCGGCTACGACACGGGCGCCCTGCGCATGCTCGACATCCCCGCGGCCACCTTCCACCGCGCCTACAACGCCGTGGCCAACTCGACCTTGTGGTTCGTCAACCACCTGCTGTACGACATCCCCAACTCCCCCAGTTTCGGCACCAGGTTCCGGCGCGAGTGGGAGTCCTACCGCGACTACAACGGCGCGTTCGCGCTGGCGCTGGCCGAGGAGGCCGGGCACGGCGCCCGCGTGATGGTCCAGGACTACCACCTCACGCTCACCCCGGCGATGCTCCGCGCCGAGCGGCCCGACCTGCGCATCGCCCACTTCAGCCACACGCCGTGGGCGCCTCCCGAGTACTTCTCCCTGCTGCCCGACGCGGTGACCGGGGAGGTGCTCGACGGCATCCTGGGAGCCGACCACGCGGGCTTCCTCACCGCCCGGTGGGCGGCGGCGTTCATGGACTGCTGCGAGGCGCTGCTGGGCGCGCGGGTGGACCGCGCGGCCCGCACGGTCACCCACGAGGGCAGGACGACCCGCGTCGGCGTGCACAGCCTGGGCGTGGACGGCGCGGCGCTGTGGGCGCGGGCCTGCGAGCCCGACGTCGAGTCGCACATGGCCGCGCTGGCCGAGCAGGTGGCCGGACGCCGGCTGATCGTCCGCATCGACCGTACCGAGCTGTCCAAGAACATCGTGCGCGGGCTGCTGGCCTACCGGGAGTTCCTGGCCGCCCATCCGGAGTGGCACGGCAAGGTCGTCCACCTGGCCTTCGCCTACCCCAGCCGGCACGACCTGCCCGAATACCGCGAGTACACCGCGTCGGTGCAGCGCTGCGCGCGCGAGATCGAGGACGAGTACGCCACCGAGGACTGGGACCCGGTCATCCTCAACGTCAACGACGACTACCCGCGCTCGCTGGCCGCCTACCGGCTGGCGGACGTCCTGCTGGTCAACCCCATCCGCGACGGCATGAACCTGGTCGCCAAGGAGGGGCCGGTCCTGTCGCCGCGCTGCGCCCTGGTGCTCTCGCGCGAGGCGGGGGCGGCCGCCGAGCTGGGCCCGTACGCGCTGGTGGTCAACCCCTACGACGTGAGCGGCACCGCGGACGCGCTGCACGAGGCGCTGGTGATGCCCGAGGACGAACGCCGGCGGCGCCGCGACCGGCTGCGCGAGGCGGCCACCGCGCTGCCGCCGCACCAGTGGCTGGAGTCCCAACTCGACGCCCTGCTTTAACATGAGAAGTCGGGTTCACTGCCAATGACGGAGGCTGCCGGGTGTCGACGGTCTCAGTGCCCATCAGACTCGTCCGGGACCGTCCGACCTGGCTCATCTACTTCCTGCTCGGCACGTTCGCCACGTTCGTGTACGGCCTGAGCGCCGCCCTCCCGCTGCTGCGAGCCGACCAGCGCACCACGGCCACCGTCGCCGGGCTGCACGGCACCGCCATGGCGGTCGGCACGATCGGCGCCGGGCTCGCGCTCCCCCTGCTCACCAGGCTGCTCGGCCGGCGCTCGACGTGCTGGTTCGGCCTGGCCGGGATGAACGCCGGCGTGCTGCTGGTCATGGTCACCTCCGCGCTGCCCCTGACGCTGCTCGGCTACGGCCTGGCCGGCGGCTTCGGCTCGGTCATGCTCTACGCGGCGATGGCCGAGCTCAGCGACCACCAGGGGGCCGCCGGGCCGGCCGCGCTCAGCGAGGCCAACGCCGTGGGCGTGCTGGTGGGGATGGTGGCGACGTTCGTGCTCAGCCAGGTGGCGCAGAGCGCGCTCGGCTGGCGGGCCGCCCTGCTGGTCACCCCGGCCGTCAGCGTGCTGCTCGCGTTGTCGCTGGGCCGCTCCTGGCCCGCGCCCCGGGGGGCCGGCGGCGGGCGGGACGACGCGGTCGCCGGGCAGGCCGTCCCGGCGCGGGAGGGCGTCGGGTGGCGCTTCCACCTGGCCGGGGGCGTGCTGTTCTGCTGCGTGGCCCTGGAGTTCTCGTTCAACCTGTGGGCCGCCGACCTGTTCGCCCTCAGGACGGGCGTGCCGGCGGCCGTCGCGGCGACCGGGCTGACGGCGTTCGTCAGCGGCATGGCGGCGGGCAGGTTCGCCGGCGCGCAGCTCGCACTGCGGCTGTCGGCCACGCCGCTGCTGGCCGGCGCTCTGGGGCTGATGGCCTTCGGCTGGGTGCTGTTCTGGGCGAGCACCGTGCCGGTCCTGTCGTACGTGGGGCTGGCGCTGAGCGGGCTGGGCGCGTCGCTGCAGTTCCCGCTCGCGCTGAGCACGCTGATCGCCGCCTCCGGCGACCGGGCGGACCGGGCGGCGGCCGCCTCGCCCGTGTGGGCGGGCGCCGCCATGGCGATCGGCCCGCTGCTGCTCGGCGCGCTGGCCGACGGCTACGGCACCGGGAACGCGTTCCTGCTGGTGCCCGTGGTCATCGGCCTCGCGGTCGCCGGGGTGCTCATGTCCAGTCGGCGTACTTGAGCGTGTCGGCCAGGCCGGGCGTGTCCCACTGGTCGACGACGAGGATCTGGCTCTTCGGCAGGTACCACTCGCGCTGCGTGAAGCGGGCCTTGACGCCGCCGCCCGAGTAGCTGACGCAGGTGGCCTGCCAGGCGTTGTAGGCGGCCTTGTGCCCGGCCCCCATCTGCCGGTAGCCCCTGGTGACCTTGGGGCCGACGACCTCGCCCCACTTGCGGTTGATCGGGCACGGCTGCACGTCGCTGGCCGGATAGTACGGGTTCTTGCCCGTGTAGGGCCCGAACCCCTCGGCGCCCCGCTTGATCGCGCCGGGGCCGAGGACGTAGAACGCGTCGCACTCCGGCGAGCCCCAGCCGTGCGGCTTGGCGCACCGGCCGGTCACCACCTGGACGACGTCGCCGCCCTTGCGGTGGACCACCCACTCGATCGGGATGTAGAGCGTCAGCCCGCCGCGCAGCCTGAGCTGCTGGGCGGGGGCGGCGGAGGCGGCGCCGGGGACGGCGAGCACGGCGGCCAGGGTGGCCAGAGCCGCGGCGGAGGCGGCGGCGAAAGATCGTCGTGACATGCGCACCACCGTAGGATCCGCCACTTGCAGCCCAATCACGAACGGCTGAAAGCCGCGAGCCGGCCCGAAGCGAGCCGGCTCACGAACGGCTGGACCCTACGGACGGGTGAAGGCCGTCGTCAGCTCCCGCAGCAGCGCCACCACGCCGTCGGGCCCGTCGACCACGATGTCGGCCCGCTCGGCCAGCGCGGTCACCTCGGCCGAGCCGCTGCACACGGTCACGCCGGGCAGCCCCGAGGCGCGTACGGCGTCGAAGGCGGCCAGGTCGCCGAGGTCGTCGCCGACGAACATGACGGACCTGGCGTCCCGCTCGGCCAGGAACAGGCCGAGCGCGTGGCCCTTGTCCATGCCGGGCGGGCGCAGCTCCAGGACCATGCGTCCGGGCTCGATCACCAGGCCGTGTTTCCCGGCCAGCTCGGCCAGCGGCTCGCGCAGCACGGCGAGCGCGCCCTCGGGGTCGGGGGCGCGCCTGGTGTGCACGGCCACCGCCCTGCCCTTGTCCTCGATCGCCACGCCGTGCAGGCCGAGCGCGTCGAGCAGCAGGGGCAGCTCGGCCCGCACGCGCGGCACGCCGGGTGGCGGCGGCGGCGCCGAGACGCGTCCGTGCTCCCACCGTTCGAAGCCGTAGTGGCCGAGCACCACGAGGCCGGGCACGTCGGCCAGGCCGGGCCCGAGTTCGAGCGCGGTGGCCGCCGGCCTGCCGGTCACGACGGCCACGGCGCCGACGTGCGCGCCCAGTTCGGCGAGCACGGCGGGGGCCTCGGGGTGGATCTTGGCGGAGGCGGGATCGGGCACGATCGGCGACAGGGTTCCGTCGAAGTCGAGCCCGATCACGGCGCCGGACGGATCTTTAAGGATCGCTTCCATACCAGGGATGTTCCTCACGCGGCTGCCGTACCCAGCCGGTCAGGGACGCATGCCGAGCCGTCTCGCCGCACGGTCGCGCTGACGGGTGGAGCGCAACCGTCGCAACCGTTTGACCAGCATCGGGTCCTGCTCCAGCGCCTCCGGTCTGTCGATCAATTCGCCGAGCAACTGGTAGTAGCGGGTGGCCGAGAACCCGAAGGTCTCCTTGATGGCCTGCTCCTTGGCGCCCGCGTGCCGCCACCATTGGCGTTCGAAGGCGAGGAGTTCGAGATCGCGGTCGTTGAGGGATGTCCGGGACGGTTCCTGGGCAGCACTGTCACCGCTGAGCGGTGCTCCCATGATGTCCTCCTCGGGAAGGGGCGTGCGACGATCACATCGCACGCTTCGCGGCCCGTGGCCAATCGTAATGTGCGATCTGCGGCTGTTCACGGCGGATTACCGGACGTACAGTCACGAAATGTGACCCCAGTCATCACGCTCCTCACGGACTACGGGCTCGAAGACGGCTATGTGGCCGCCTGCCACGGAGTGATCGCCGGGATCGCGCCCGAGGCGCGGGTGATCGACGTGTGCCACCTCGTCCCGCCCGGCGACGTACGGCGGGGCGCGGCGATCCTCGCCCAGACCATCCCCTACCTGCCTGAGGGCGTGCACATCGGCGCGGTCGATCCCGGCGCGGGCGGCGCGCGGCGGTCGGTGGCGGTCGAGGCGGGCGGCCGGATGTTCGTCGGCGGCGACCTGCAGGCGCTGGGCGTCCAGGTGGGCGACACGCTGGGGGTGTGGCTCGGGCGGCGGCAGCTCGCCCTGCCCTTCCGGGCGACGTTCGCGGCGGTGCCGCCGGGCGAGCTGGTGGCGTTCACGGACTCGGCGGGGCTGATCGCCATCGCGGTCAACTCCGGGGACGCGGCCCAGAGGCTGGGCCTCCCCCCTGGGGCCCATGTCCGACTTTCGCCGACACCCTAGGGCGAATGGCCGCATAACAGCAATTACTCCGCGTATCGGGCTGTTTACCGAAGCGTCGGAACGAATCATCGGCCGCGTGCCAGAATGCACGGCAGATCGGGCGTCCCTCCCCTCCCGTTCGAGGTTGACGTGTACCAACTGTCCGTCGTGCTGCTCTCCATCCTGTCCGTGTTCTGGCCGCAGGCCGACGTGCCCGTGCCGGAGCGCTGGCACACCTGGCCGGTGGCGCGGATCTTCCCCTCGGTCGTGCCGGGCCTCAGCCCGTCGGGGGCCAGGGTGACGTACGTGCTGGCGGGCGTGGCCCCCGAGGCGCCGTGCCGGGTGGCGTTCCAGCCCGCCGCGGTGCGGCCCGGCTGCCTGACCGCCCTGCGGGCCACGTACGCCGACAGCACCCGGACGTACGTGGCCACCGTCGGCATCGCCGTGCTCGGCGCGCCGGGCACGGCGATGTACCCCGGGACGTACCCCGGGACGTACCCCGGGACGTACCGCGGGACGTACCGCGGGACGCGCCCGGCCACCGTGCGGCCCGTCGCCTTCCCCGGCGGGCCGGCCGAGCGGTTCGGCCGGCGGCAGTACGTCACCGGGGCGGTGGCCGGCACGGGTGAGCCCTACCTCGTGGCGACGGCCGCGGGATACGCCGACGGGCGGGCGTACCGGCCGGGCGACCGCGCCGCGCCGCGGCTGCGCGGGGTCGCCCGGCAGCTCGCCGAGGCGTTGTACCGGGCGCTGACCCGATGAGGGTGCTCGCGTCCCTGCTGCCGGCTCTGATCCTGGCGGCCGGGGTCGCGGGCGTGGCGTCCAGCGCCACCGACGACGTGCGGACGGCGGCCTCGCCGAGCGCCCCCGGCGCGGGGGCGGCCGCGCGGGCCCGGCAGTGGCAGCTCGCGGCGCTGCGCGCGCCCAGGGCGTGGCGGGAGAGCCGGGGCGCGGGCGTGCTGGTGGCCGTGCTGGACACCGGCGTGAACGCCCGCCACCCCGACCTGCGGGGGGCCGTCACCCAGGGCCCCGACCTGACCGGCGCGCCCCCGCGGCTCTGGGGGCACCACGGCACCGCCATGGCCGGTCTGATCGCCGGCCGCGGGCACGGCGAGGGCCGCGCGGAGGGCGTGGTCGGCGTGGCCCCCGCGGCGCGGGTGTTGTCGATCAGGGTCACGCTGGAGAACGCCGACCCGCTGCGCGCCGAGCAGCGGTCCGGCCGCCGCGACGCCCTGGCCGCCGGCATCAGGTACGCGGCCGACCACGGCGCGGACGTGATCAGCATGTCCCTCGGCGGCGGCAGCGGCGCGTGGGAGGGCTCGGCGGCCGAGGAGGAGGCCGTGCAGTACGCGCTCGCCCGCGGCGCGGTCCTGGTGGCCTCGGCGGGCAACGACGGCGACACGGCCAACAGGAAGAACTTCCCCGCCGCCTACCCGGGCGTGATGGCCGTGGGCGCGGTGGACCGCCGGCTGCGGGTGGCCCCCTTCTCCAACCGCCAGGACTACCTGTCGGTCGTCGCGCCGGGCACGGACGTCGTCACGGCCGACGGCGGCGACGGATACGTGGTGGGCGACGGCACCAGCTCGGCGGCGGCCATGGTCGCGGGCGTGGCCGCCCTGGTGCGGTCGGCCCATCCGGAGCTGTCGCCGTACCAGGTGCGCACGGCCATCGAGCGCGGCGCCAGGAGACGGCCCGCGCGCGGCCACAGCCCCGCCTACGGGCACGGGGTGGCCGACGCGCCGCTCGCCCTGCGGGAGGCGCGGCGGCTGGCCCACGGAGGGGTCTCACCGGCCGCCCGGCCCGGCCCGTACTTCGGGCGGGGCCCGGCCCGGCCGCCCGCCTCCAGGACGCCGGTCGTGGCCGGGATGGTGGTGCTGGCGGCGGCCATGTCGGCGCGGGTGGTCGCCACCCGGCGGCGGCGCAGGAGGGATTCACCCTAACAAGCGCTTGTGCAATACTCCTGGCTATGACCTTAGCGATCGACGGCTGGTTCGCCATCGACGGGGACGGCGTCACCCACCTCATCGGCACCACCTGCCTGACCTGCGGGACCGTCGCCTTCCCGCCGCAGCCCGGCCTGTGCCCCAATCCGCGCTGCGAGGGCGAGGAGACGGCCGAGGCCCGGCTGCCGCGGCGCGGGCGGGTCTGGTCCTACACCGAGGCGTGTTACCCGCCGCCGGAGCCGTACGTGGCGGCGGAGCCGTACCGGCCGGTCACGCTGGCCGCCGTCGAGCTCGGGGACGCCGGGCTGGTGGTGCTCGGCCAGGTCAAGGACCTCACGGCCGGCGACCTGGAGGTGGGCATGGAGCTGGAGCTGGTGCACGGGCCGCTGGCCGACGGGCCGCTGGTGTGGATGTGGGGGCGGGCCTCGTGAGCGCGGTGGTGGTGCTCGGCGCGGGCATGCACCCGTGGGGCAAGTGGGGGCGTCCCTTCGCCGAGTACGGCGTCGCCGCCGCCCGCGCCGCCCTCCGCGACGCCGGCGTGGCCTGGACCGACGTCCAGTACGTGGTGGGGGCCGACACGATCAGGAACGGCTACCCCGGCTTCGTCGCCGGCGCCACCTACGCCCAGGCACTCGGCTGGACGGGCGCCAGGATCGCCTCCTGCTACGCGGCCTGCGCGTCGGGGGCCCAGGCCGTGGACATCGCGCGGACCAGGATCATGGCCGGGCTGTGCGACGTGGCGCTGGTGGTGGGCGCGGACTCCACCCCCAAGGGCTTCTTCAAGCCGGTCGGCGGCGACCGGCACGACGACCCCGACTGGCTGCGCTTCCGCCTGCTCGGCGCGACCAACCCGGCCTACTTCGGCCTGTACGCCCGCAGGCGCATGGCCCTGTACGGCTCCACCGCCGACGACTTCGCCGCCGTCAAGGTCAAGAACGCGCGCGCCGGCTCGCTCAACCCCATGGCCCGCTACCGCCGCCCGGTCACGGCGGAGGAGGTGCTGGCCTCGCCCATGGTGGCCGACCCGCTGCGCCTGATGGACATCTGCGCCACCTCCGACGGCGGGGCCGCGGTCGTGCTGGCCTCCCAGGCCTACGCCAGGCGGCTCGGCGCGACGGCCCCCGTGCGCCTGGCCGCCGTCTCCACGGTGACCCCGACCTTCCCCAACACGATCCTGGAGCTGCCGAACTTCGCCACCGAGTCCTGCGCCGCCGTTCCCGCGCCGGAGAGGCCCTTCAGAGCCGCGATCGCGCACGCGGCCTACGAGGAGGCCGGCCTGGGCCCCGAGGACGTCTCCTTCGCCGAGGTGTACGACCTGTCCACCGCCCTGGAGCTGGACTGGGTCGAGGACGTCGGCCTGTGCCCGCCGGGCGAGGCGGACAAGCTGCTGCGGGCGGGCGAGACCGCGCTCGGCGGCCGGGTGCCGGTCAACCCGTCGGGCGGCCTGGCCTCCTTCGGCGAGGCGATCCCGGCCCAGGCGATCGCGCAGCTGTGCGAGCTGACGTACCAGCTGCGCGGCGCGGCGGGCGGGCGGCAGGTGCCGGGCGCGCGCGTCGGCCTGGCGGTCAACCAGGGGCTGTTCGGCCACGGCTCGGCGATCGTGGCCACCACGTGACAAGGCCCTCCGGGAGGTTCTCCCGGAGGGCCTCACGATCGCTCGCGGTCAGCCCGCGTGCACCACGTCGTGCGTCTCGGCGAAGTGACAGGCGCTCTCGTGGCCGGTCCCCGTCCGGATCTGCAGCAGCGGCTCCTCCTCCGCGCAGATCTCCTGCGCCTTCCAGCAGCGGGTGCGGAAACGGCAGCCCGACGGCGGGTTGGCGGGCGAGGGCGGGTCGCCCTGCAGGATGATCCGCTCGCGCTGCTCCCGGCCCTCGGGGTCGGGAACCGGCACCGCCGACAGCAGCGCCTGCGTGTACGGATGAGCGGGCTTGTCGTAGATCTCGACGTCCTTGCCGAGCTCGACGAACTTGCCCAGGTACATCACGCCCACCCGGTCGGAGATGTGGCGGACCACCGACAGGTCGTGGGCGATGAAGATGTAGGCCAGGTTGAACTCGTTCTGCAGCCGCTCCAGCAGGTTGATCACCTGGGCCTGGATCGACACGTCCAGCGCCGAGACGGGCTCGTCGCAGACGATGATCTCCGGCTGCAGCGCCAGGCCGCGGGCGATGCCGATGCGCTGCCGCTGGCCGCCCGAGAACTGGTGCGGGTAGCGGTTGATGTGGTCGGGGTTGAGCCCGACGACCTCCAGCAGCTCCTGCACCTTGCGGCGGCGGTCGCCCTTGGGCGCCACCTCCGTATGGATCTCGTACGGCTCGCCGATGATGTCGCCGACGGTCATCCGGGGGTTCAGCGAGGTGTACGGGTCCTGCATCACCATCTGGATGTTGCGGCGCATGCGCTTGAGGTCGCCGCCCCTGGCCTTGGCGATGTCCTTGCCGTTGATCTTGACCGAGCCCGAGGTCGGCCGCTCCAGCGCCATCAGCACCTTGGCCAGCGTGGACTTGCCACAGCCCGACTCGCCCACGATGCCCAGCGTCTCGCCCCTGTTGAGGTCGAACGAGACGCCGTCCACGGCCTTGATCGCGCCGATCTGCTTCTTGAGGACGATGCCCTGGGTCAGAGGGAAGTGCTTGACCAGGTCGCGAACCTCAAGGATGCGCTCACTGCCGTTCGCCATCGAGGACCTCCCTCCAGTAGTGGCAGGCGCTGGAACGCGTGCCGCTGATCTCGTAGAGCTGGGGGGCGACGGTCACGCAGTTGTCCTGCCGGTACGGGCAGCGGGGATTGAACGCGCAGCCGCTCGGCAGGTCGAGCAGGTTGGGCGGCAGGCCCTTGATCGCGTACAGCTCCTGGCCCTTGAGGTCCACCCGGGGGATGGACTCCAGCAGGCCCTTCGTGTACGGGTGCGCCGGCGCCCGGTAGATGTCGTGCACCGGGGCGTTCTCCACGATCCGGCCGGCGTACATGACCGAGATCTTGTCGGCCACGTCCGCCACGACGCCCAGGTCGTGGGTGATCAGGATCATGCCCATCTGGCTCTCGCGCTGCAGCTCGGCCAGCAGTTCCATGATCTGCGCCTGGACGGTCACGTCCAGGGCGGTGGTCGGCTCGTCGGCGATCAGCACCTCGGGGTCGAGCGCGATGGACATCGCGATCATGATGCGCTGCCGCATGCCGCCCGAGAACTGGTGCGGATAGTCGTTGACGCGCTGCCGGGCGGCCGGGATGCGGACCTTGTCCATCAGCTCGACGGCCTTGTTCATGCCGTCGCGCTTGGACATGCCGCGGTGGACCCGGAACATCTCGCTGATCTGCCAGCCCACGGTGAACACCGGGTTGAGCGCCGAGAGGGCGTCCTGGAAGACCATCGCGATGCGCTGGCCGCGCACCTGGGTGCGGGCGTCCTCCGAGAGCTTGAGCAGGTCGGTGCCCTTGAAGCGGATCTCGCCCTTGGGGATGACGGCCGGCGGCATGTCCAGGATGCCCATGATCGCCTGAGCGGTCACGGACTTGCCCGAACCCGACTCGCCGAGCACCGCCAGCGTCTCACCGGGGTTGACCGTGTAGCTCACGCCGTTCACCGCGCGCACGACGCCCTGACGCGTACGGAACTCCACGTGCAGGTCGTCCACCGCGAGCAGCGGTTCGTTGCCCAGCCCTCCCTCGGCGGGCAACACGTCTGTCGACGTCTTCTTCACTTGATCCCCCCTTCTACCTGAGCTTCGGGTCGAGAGCGTCGCGCACGGCGTCGCCCAGCATGATGAACGCGAGCACCGTGATGCTCAGGAACAGGGCCGGGAAGAACAGCGGCAGCGACGCGTCGAGGAAGCGCGGCCGGGCGTCGGCGATCATGAGGCCCCACGAGATGTCCGGCGACTGCACGCCGACCCCGAGGAACGACAGCGCCGCCTCCGCCGCGATGTAGCCGCCGAGGTTGATCGTGCTGACCACGATCACCGGCGCCAGCGAGTTCGGCAGCAGGTGCTTGAACATGATGCGCCACTGGCCCGCGCCCACCGCCCGCGCGGCGACCACGAAGTCCTGGCTCTTCGCCGTGATCACCGAGGCCCGCATGATGCGGAACACCATCGGCCAGCCGAGCACCGCCAGGGCCGCGATGACCAGCATGATGCTGTTGATGCCGCTGTCGCGGAAGGTGGCGGCGATCAGCAGGGCGCCCAGGATCGGCGGGATGGCGAAGAAGATCTCGGTGACCCGGGAGGAGACCGAGTCGATCAGGCCGCTGCGGAAGCCGGCGAACAGGCCGAGCAGACCGCCCAGGATCATGGTGATGATCGTGGTGGTCACGCCGATCACGATCGAGTTGCGGGCGCCGTAGATCGTCCTGGCGAACACGTCACACCCCTGGCTGTCCTTGCCGAACGGGTGCCCCACGCTGGGGAGCTGCCGGGCGGTGGACAGGTCGCAGGTCTGGGCGTTGGTCGGGTCGATCGAGGTGAACAACGACGGCCAGAACGCCATGACCAGCAGGATCGCGATCAGGATCGCGGAGATGATGAACATCGGCCGGCGGCGCAGGTCGTACCAGGCGTCGGTCCACAGGCTGGCGGGCTTCTCCTGCTTCTGCTTGCCGCGCCGGCCCTGCTTGTCGGGGGACGGTGGCGCCGGGGCCTCCGTGACCAGCGACTTCGCTTCCGGCAGCATGGGCCCGACGTTTGCTTCGTTACTCATAGCGGATCCTCGGGTCGAGCACTGCGTACAACATGTCGACGACCAGGTTGGCCAGGATGTAGATCAGCACCAGCACGGTCACGATGCCCACGACGACCGGCTGTTCTCGCAGCAGGATCGAGTTGAACAGCTGGTTGCCGATGCCCGGCAGGTTGAAGATCGTCTCCGTGATGACCGCGCCGCCCATCAGGTTCCCGAGGTCGGCGCCGAGGTAGGTGACCAACGGGATCAGGGCGTTGCGGAGCCCGTGCCTGCCGATGACGCGGCGTTTGGCCAGACCCTTGGCGGTGGCCGTGCGGATGTAGTCCGCGCGCAGCGTCTCCACCAGGCTCGTCCGCGTCAACCTGGTGAGATAGGCGATCGACGTGCCGGCGAGCACGAAACCGGGCAGCAGGTAGCTGCGGAACCCGGCCGAGATGCCGGCCACGGGGAAGATGTCGCTCCCCGTCCACAGCTTGAGCTTGACTCCGAGCACGAGCTGCAGCACGAAGCCCGTCACCAGCGTGGGGACGGAGATCAGCAGCAGCGTCGAGGCGAGGATGGCGGTGTCGGAGGCCCTGCCGCGGCGCAGCGCCGCCCACAGGCCGAGGCCGACGCCGATGATGGCCTCCATGACGAGCGCGGTCAGCGCGAGGTTCAGCGTGACCTGGAACTTGCCGGCCATGAGCTGCGAGACCGGGATCCTGGAGAAGGTGGTCCCGAAGTCGCCGTGGAACAGCACGCCGCTGAGGTAGTACCAGTACTGCAGCAGCAGCGGGTCATTCAGGTGGTATTGGTCGCGCAGGACCTCGGCCACGGCCGGGTCCAGGCGCTTCTCGCCCGCCAGTGCCTGGATGGGGTCGCCGGGCAGGGCGAAGACGATCGCGAAGATGAGTAGCGTGGCGCCGAGCAGGACGGGTATCGCCTGCAGCAGTCGCCTGATGACATAACGGCCCATTCAAGCCCTCCGGTACATGCGTGGAGGCAGTCACCCTCGTAGCCGCGGTTTGCCCGGCCCCAAAGTGACTGCCTCCAAGCTCAGTCCTCCGATGGGCGGACGGCAAGAGCCGTCCGCCCGGCGAATGACGTCAGGCCTTCTCGATGTCGGCCCACTGAACCTGGTTGAGCAGGTTCAGCTTGACGCCCTTGACCTTGGGGGAGTGTCCGAAGTTGCTCCGGTAGAAGTACACCGGGATGTACGGCATGTCCTTGATCAGGATGTCGTCGGCCTGCTGGTAGAGCTTGAGGCCCTCGGCAGCGTCGGCGGCCTGGTCACCCTTGGCGACGATCTCGTCGAATTCCTTGTTCTCGTAGCCGCCGTAGTTCGAGCCGGTCGAGATGGCCTGGGTGCCGAAGATCGGCGTCAGGTAGTTCTCGGCCGACGGGTAGTCGATCGACCAGCCCATGCGGAACAGGCCCTTGTACTTCTTGGCGTCCAGGTCGTCCAGGATGGCCTTGAAGTTCTCGAACGGCTTCGGCGTGACCTCGATGCCCAGGTTGGCGCGGAGGTTGTTGGCGACGGCCTCGATCCACTCCTTGTGGCCGCCGTCGCCGTTGTAGCCGAGCTCCAGCTTGGCCGGGCCCTTGGCGTCGGCGTAGAGCTTCTTCGCCTCGGCCGGGTTGTACGTGCAGGCCGTGCAGGCGCCCTGACGGTAACCGGGGATGGCCGGGTTGATGAAGTCGTCGGCCGGGGCGCGGGTGCCCGCGAAGACCGTCTCGGTGATGGTCTTGCGGTCGATGGCCATGGAGATGGCCTTGCGCACGTCCGGGTTCTTGAACTCGGGGTTGTACTTCAGCGGGACGCCGATGTAGCCGACGGAGGCGTCGGGCTCGTCGAAGTAGCGGTCGCCGAGGACGGACTTGGCGGTCGCGATCGCCGAGGCGGGCAGCGAGTCGTCCACGTCCAGGTTCTCGGCCTGGAGGTCCTGGAAGGCGGTCTCGGCCGAGCTGTAGATCTTGAACTGCAGCTTGGTCCAGTTCTTCGGCTTGGGGCCGGGGAACTTGTCGTAGACCGTCATGTCGATGGTCTGCGCGCCGCCCTTCTTGTAGGGCTTGTCGACCTTGAACAGGCCCTGGCCGATCGGCTGCTCGCCGTAGGCCTGGGTCACCTTGCCGTCGGC
Source organism: Nonomuraea sp. NPDC049624 (assembly GCF_040675255.1). NCBI lineage: Bacteria > Bacillati > Actinomycetota > Actinomycetes > Streptosporangiales > Streptosporangiaceae > Nonomuraea > Nonomuraea sp. NPDC049624. The sequence continues at coordinate 146,613 of NZ_JBFAOR010000017.1, forward strand.
GCCGAGCGCGGAGGCCGGCAGCGGGTAGAAGGCGGTGTACCCGAGCATCGTCTTGAACTGCGAGAACGGTGCGGACAGCGTCACCTCGAGGGTGCTGTCGTCGACAGCCTTGAGGCCCTTCATCTCCTTGGCCGTCGGCGTCTTGCCCTCGCCCGGGTGGACGTCGGCGAAGCCGTCGATGCGGGAGAAGAAGGCGGAGGAGCTCATGGCGTTGTCCTGGTTGGCGCCATAGTTCCAGGCCCGCGCGTAGTCAGCCGCGGTGACCGGCTTGCCGTCGTGCCAGGTGTAGCCGGACTTGAGCTTGATCGTCCAGACCTTGCTGTCCTGGGTGGTGATCGACTCAGCGGCCTCTTCAACCGGCTGCTTGTTCTCGTCGTACTTGACGAGCGGCGAGAACACCGCGGCGAGGACTTCGGAGCCCTCGGTCTCGGTGGTGTTCAGCGGGTTGAGGAGCTCCTGAGGCTCACCGATCTCCATGCGGACCGGCGTTTCGCCGCCGCCCGCGGCAGTGCCGCCGTCCGAGGCACCGCCGCCACACGCGGCAACCGCGAGGGCGAGCAGCGCGGTACCGGCGACGATCTGTGCGCCCTTAGTAACACGCATGGTGAAAAAAATCCTCCCTCTACAGGTGGGCGACAGCGCTGAGCTGCGGTGATGGTAAGCAGCCTGACGGGGGGTTCCTGGTATCCCCCGGATTTGGCTGACATGGTCAAACCAGCCGACGCCCTGCCAGTCGATCGCGACTATCCCTTACTACTTGCCACCAGCGAGTCTCTGGCGCGTTGCAGTTCGGTCACACGTGCGCCAATCCAGCGTCACAGACATTCTTCCTATAACTCTACAAACACCCCAGGGATGCTCAAACAGGTCAAGCCTCGACGTGAACGGCGGATGAAAATTACCCCCTACAGGACCGTGGTCGCGCCCTTCCCGCCATGGCCCGCCTCGCTGGGCTACGGTTGAGCGAGTCTTGACGGCACCTTGGAACCTGGCGCCCCAAGACTCCGTCCAAGCATCTGCCGCGTCCCTCGCGGCAGGCACCCCACCGACCTGGATCCAATAGAGTCCTAGCCATGAGCCAGCCGGAATCCGCTGTCGCGGACGCCCAGGCGGGCGGCCGAAGCGGGCAGGAGCCGCTGGCCAAGCTCGCCGAGAGATACGGACTTCGCCGTGCCATCGCGCGGCCGAGGTTCCCTGTCTATCTGCGCCAGCTCTGGGAGCGGCGACACTTCATCCTGACGTACGCGACGTCCCGCAACGTCTCGAAGTACTCCAGCTCGGCCCTGGGCCAGCTGTGGCAGGTGCTGACCCCCCTCCTCAACGCGGGCATCTACTACGTGATGTTCGGCGTCATCCTGGGCGGCCGGGGCGGCATCGAGAACTACCCGGCCTTCCTGCTGACCGGGATGTTCGTCTTCACCTACACCCAGCGCGTGGTCACGGCGGGCGCCAAGTCGATCTCCGGCAACCTGTCGATGATCCGCGCCCTGCACTTCCCGCGCGCCTCGCTCCCGCTGGCGTACACGATCCAGGAGCTGCAACAGCTCGCCATCTCCATGGGCGTGCTCCTGGTCATCGTGACGGCCACCGGCGAGTGGCCCACCTGGTTCTGGCTCATGATCCCGGTGGTGCTGGCGCTCCAGACGATGTTCAACATCGGGGCCAGCCTGGTGATCGCCCGGATGGGCGCCCAGATGCGCGACCTCAACCAGTTGCTGCCGTTCATCACCCGCACCTGGCTCTACGCCTCGGGCGTCTTCTTCTCGATCCAGGACAAGGTGGTCGGGTCCGCGAAGCTGCCGCAGTGGGTCGCCGACGTGATGTACCTGAACCCGACGGCTTCCTACATCGAGTGGATGCGCGACATCCTGATCAAGAGCTACCACCCGCAGAACGGACACTACCCCCCGACCATGGTGTGGGTGTCTTGCGTATTCTGGGCAGTGTTCTCACTCGGCTTCGGCTTCTGGTACTTCTGGCGGTCCGAGGAGAGGTACGGGCGTGGCTGAACTGACCGAGGAGCTGTCACAGGTGAAGGGCGAGGAGCCCGGCGTCCCTGGCAAGGACGTGAGGGTGCACCCCAACCCGGAGCCCCGGGGCAAGAGTCCGCTCGACGTTCCCACGGGCACCCCGACCGTCATCGTCGACGACCTGCACATCGTCTACCGCGTCTACGGCACGGCCACCGACAACGAGAAGGGCAACGCGGTCAACGCCCTCACGCGCCTGCTGAAGCGCCAGGGCCGACCGCAGATGAAGGAGGTCCACGCCGTCAAGGGCGTGACCTTCGTGGCCTACCACGGCGACGCCATCGGCATCGTGGGGCGCAACGGGTCGGGCAAGTCCACGTTGCTGCGCGCCATCGCCGGCCTGCTCCCGCCGCACGAGGGCGCCGTCTACACCGACGGGCAGCCCTCCCTGCTCGGCGTCAACGCCGCGCTCATGCGCGAGCTGACCGGCGAGCGCAACATCGTCCTCGGCTGTTACGCCATGGGCATGACGCCGGCGGAGGTCAAGGAGAAGTACCAGGAGATCGTCGACTTCTCCGGCATCGACGAGTTCGTCCAGCTGCCCATGTCCACGTACTCGTCGGGCATGGGCGCGCGGCTGCGCTTCGCCATCTCCTCGGCCAAGACCCACGACGTCCTGCTCATCGACGAGGCCCTGGCCACGGGCGACCGCGAGTTCCGTAAGAAGAGCGAGGCCCGCATCCGGCAGATCCGCGAGTCCGCCGGCACGGTCTTCCTGGTCGCCCACGACCTCAAGGTCATCGAGGAGACCTGCAACCGGGTCATCTGGCTGCACAAGGGCAAGATCCGGATGGACGGCGACCCCAAGGAAGTCATCGCCGCCTACAACAAGGGCTGAACACGCCCACTTTTCGATCACCTGCGCGAAACGTGGGTGACTCGCGCGCCGAAACACTGACAGCGTGACTGCCGTTCCGATAGTATTCGAACGCGGATTCGATCCAAGGAACGCTGATGGAGTGGGGGCGCGCGATGGGAGAGCTTTCGGCCGCGATCGACCACCTGGCCATCGAAGACGTGGCCGAGATCCCCAGGATGCAGCTCGCCGAGCAGCTGCTGGAGCTTCACTGGCAGATGGCCCGGTTGCAGGCCCAGATAGCCCGACGCACCGGCGTCCGGCTGCCCTAGCGGCCCGGCGCCGTACGAGGGGGGACAAGACAAGGCCGCCGACCCCGTGACGGGGCCGGCGGCGGGCTCGGCGCGGCGCCGCTGCCCTGCAGTCAGCGGCGGCACGCGGGTGCGAACCCCCGGGCCGGAGCGCATCCGCCCAGACCCGTGGCGGGCCCGTCCGCCCGAGCGGCGGACCCGCGACCGACGCGCGGCAGTGCCGCCGGGGCGCTCGGCACCTTGTGAGCGCACACCATCGGCCTGTCCTGTCGGTGCGACGACGCCCCCGTCGTTCCGCGGGCGTCCACCGACGCCGGGGAGAGCGGGAACCCGCCGTCGCGGGAACAACCTGGCACCTGAACGCGGGCCACCGCACGGCCGTCACGGCCGGTTCGCGAGCGTCGGCACCTGGGACGCCGGCGAACCGTCGCACAGCCCTCGGCGGGGCCGCGTGCGCGCGTCGTCACGTCATGTCCGGGACGCGCCCGCGCGGGTCACGTCCGCGGCACGTCCGGGACGCGCCGCGCTCGCCTCAGTCGCGAACCCAGGAGCCCCGCACCGAGCTCGTCAGCGCGTCGCTGCTCCAGCCGAGGGCGGAGACCATGTCGCTGTAGGAGCCGGCGGCCTTGGAGCCGTTGGCCGAGACGAGGCCCGCGGTGTCCTGCATGAGCGGGGTGATCTCGTCGACGGAGGCGGTCCTGGTGGTGCCCGGCAGCGCCTCGGCGATCGGCGCGGCCTCGACGGGGGCGACCTGCCCGACCATCGGGGCCAGCTCGCCGCCGGACGCGTGCGGCAGGGCCATCCTGGCGGCGCGGGTGAGCCCGCCCATCCCGGACTCCATGGACAGGTCGCGCAGGCCCTTGGTGGCGCCCGTCATGCTCGTGGTGGCGGTGCCGGCCGTGCCGGAGCCCGTGCCGGGCAGCAGCGCGCCGCCGCCCACCTTGCCCATCGCGCCGCCGACCGAGGCCCCGGCCAGGGCGGTCATCGTGTCCATGGCGCCGCGCAGCGGGGCGCTGGTGCCGGTGAGCCCGCCGTTGCTCTGGGGCGCGCCCTTGACCAGCGGCTGCGCCATGCGGGCGCCGCCGAGCAGCGGCAGCGACTTGGCCAGGCCCCGGCCGCCGCCGCCGACCGCGCCGCCGCTGAGGATGGGCGACAGCTCGGGCAGCGGGCCGCTCGCCTGGGTGACGTCCTCGGCCGCGTTGGGCGTCATCGCCAGGCTGGCGCGCCGGTTCTCGTCGGCGATGTCGCGTGCCCTGGCCTCGCCGGCGGCGTCCGCCGCCTTGGCCTTGTTGGCCCCGGTCAGGCCGCCGAGGCCGCCGCCCAGGCTGCTGAGCAGCCCGCCGCCGAGCAGCCCGCCGAGCAGGTCGAGCGGGCCTCCGCTGGTGCCCCCGCCCAGGCCGTCCAGCGGGACGATCTTGGCGGTGTGAGTGAATTGAACTTCTGCTTGAGCTGGCACGGCCAAAGCCGCCGCCAAGCCGAATGCTGTGACGGCAACGGCCGCCTTGACTACTCGATTCATGATTGCCTTCCCGGCTCGTGATCGATCGCTCTCGAATGCGGTGGAAATGCGAATCGATAACCCCCGAATGCCGTGGCGCACACGCTATGGGCACCACACGAAGCGTGCTGTCACGGCTGAGCTACGGAAGCAGTTGTATCACTGACGGTGATCGCCCGCAGGCGGCCGGAAAGCCCATGTAGCAGGGTTTGCAGGCCGGTTACCGAGTAAAGGGGGAGCGTTGAGCGGAGAGACAAAACGGGAAATACCCCGGTTTTGATTTCGATTCCGCGCGGACCCGATCGCCATCAGGCCCCGCGCCGCCGACGTGCGCCCGCACGGCCCGCGAACAAGTGGTCGCATTAACAAATGTCCCGGGCCGGGGGCGCACAATTCAGTGGCGGTGGTGCGAGAACGCGACCACTCAGATGGGCAGCAACGCGTCGGCCGGCTCGAACGGAAAACGCTCGGCGAAGGCCGGCCGCAGATCCGTCAGCCAGACCGCCGACGGGTCGTACCGGGCGAAGAACGGCCGCCCGACCAGCTCGGGGTCGCGGGCCTGGATGAGGTGGAGCACGAAGACGCGCTCACCGGCGATCTCGGTCACGCCGTCCACGCACACCTTGCCCGGCGTGGCCGACATGGACGGCCCCCGGACCGTACGGCAGAGCCCGGAGACGGTCGAGTAGGCGTCCCTGAAGATCTCGTACGCACGGGCCAGCGGGACCGCGAAGTAGTCCTGCGGCCCGGTGTCACGCTCGACGAACATGTAATAGGGAATCAGCCCCATCCGCAGCTGCCGCCGCCACATCGACGACCACACGGCCGGATCGTCGTTGATGGACCTGATGAGCGGCGCTTGAGTCCTGATCGTCGCCCCGCTGCCGAGGATGCGTTCGACCGCCGACTCCACCAGCGGCGAGTCCAGCTCCCGCGGATGCGAGAAGTGGGCCATGAACGCCAGGTTCTTGCCGGCCTTCACCACCTCCTGGAACAGGCCGAGCGTGGCGTCGGCGTCGGGGTCGGTGGTGAAGCGCTGCGGCCAGTAGGCCAGCGCCTTGGTGCCGATGCGGATCGATTCGAGCTGGTCGAGGCCGAGCAGCGGCTCGATGTACCGCCGGATGACCGGCTCACCCATGATCATGGCGTCGCCGCCGGTGATCAGGACGCTGGTGACCTCGGGGTGGTGGCGGATGTAGGACACCATCCGGTCGACGTCGTCGGAGGCGAACTTCAGGTCCGCGTCCCCGATGAACTGCGCCCACCGGAAGCAGTACGTGCAGTAGGCGTGGCAGGTCTGCCCCTGTTTAGGGAAGATGAGCACTGTCTCTGGATATTTGTGCTGCATGCCGGGCACCGGCTCGTCGTCCATCCTCGGGACGTTGAGCTCCTTCTGCCCGGCGGGATGCGGGTTGAGCTGCGCGCGTACGCGGTTGGCCTCGGCCTGGACCTCGCTGTTGGGCGCCTCGGCCTTGAGCAGGTCGGCCAGCCTGGCCACGTCCGCGGCGGGAAGCATGTCCTCCTGCGGGAAGACGAGGCGGTAGATGGGATCGTCGGGCGCCGCCGACCAATCTATGAGTTCATCCACGACATAGGCGTTCGTCCGGAAGGGCAGCACCGTGGCCACGGCGCGGACCCTCAGCCGCTCCTCGTCGTCCAGCCCCGCCCGTCGCAGGAGCTCGTCGAGGTGCTTGGACGTGTACGCCTTGAAGCGTCGGGTACCTGCCTGGTTCAAGATCACTAGGCCTTTCCCATCTTTTTTGTTCGATCGCGTGTAAACCTCACGACCCAGTCGCGCGTCTACGGTTCTTAATATCCGGACGCGACGCGCCGCGTCCCCGGTTCCACTGGGCTCCAAGTTTCCTTGCAGGTTTGACACTCGCGACATATCGCGATTCGACATACACTGATTCATCGTGACCGAGGATCTCGATCTGCGCGCCTCCGACGCCGACCGCGACCGCGTCGCAGCCCTGCTGGGCGACGCGCTCGCCACCGGAAGACTCACCAGCGTCGAGCACGCCGACCGTCTGGAGATCGCCTACACGGCGAAGACGATCGGCGAACTCGTCCCCCTCACCCGGGACCTGCCCCAGGTGTCCGCCCCGTCCGCCCTGCCCGAGGCCATCGAGCACCAGGTGATCAGCTCGAAGTTCAGCAAGATCGTGCGCAAGGGGCGCTGGGTCGCGTCCCGGCGCACCAAGCTGTCGGCCCGCTTCGGCGCCCTCGTCATCGACCTGTCCGACGCCGTGCTCCCCGGCCGGGAGATCACCATCGAGACCGACGCGAGGTTCAGCAAGATGATCGTCCGGGTGCCGGAGAACGCCCACGTGATCGACGAGGGCAGCTCGATCTTCGGCAAGCGCAACGTCAGCGGCGGCTCGGCGGGCGACGGCCCGCTGATCCGGGTCACCGGCTCGTCGAAGTTCTCCAAGGTCATCGTGACCCGCGGCCTCGACGACTGGAACCTCCACTGACGGCCCCTCGCGACTGGGACCGCCGCGCCGGGGAAGCAGGGAGGTCCACCCGCCGGTCGACCTGACGTCCGGCCTGCCTACGATGCGGACATACACGAGCCCGCGTACCGGCCCGGCCGGGCGACGGCGGGCTCGTCTGTCCCACGAGGTGACCATTGTCCGACAGCAGGCCCGTCGCGCTCGACGCCATGGGCGGCGACCACGCTCCCCACGAGATCGTGGCCGGCGCGGTCCACGCCGTCCGCGAGCGCAAGCTGCCCATCGTGCTCGTCGGTTCACCCCGCATCCTGTACGAGGCCCTGGCCGACCACGACGCCACCAAAGAGGTCCCGATCGTCAGGGCGGAAGAGGCCCTGGCCATGGACGAAGGCGCCCTGGCCAGCCTGCGCCGCCCGCGGTCCAGCATCGCCATCGCCTGCCACCTCGTCCGCCGCGGCGACGCCTCGGCCGTGGTGTCGGCCGGCTCGACCGCGGGCATCGTCGCCACCGGCAGGCTCCGGCTCAAGGCCCAGCAGGGCGTCCTGCGACCGGCCATCGCCGTGGCGCTCCCGACGCTCCCCACCCCCACCCTCCTGGTGGACGCCGGCGCCAACGCCGAGGTCAAACCGGAGATGCTGCTGCAGTTCGCCCACCTCGGCGCGGCCTACGCCGAGCTGGCCTACGACATCCCCGAGCCCAGGATCGGCCTGCTCACCATCGGCAGCGAGGCGGAGAAGGGCAACAAGCTCGTCAAACGCGCCCACGAACTGCTGCAGTCCTCCCCCGGCATCCGCTTCACCGGCAACGTCGAGGGCCACGACCTGCTCACCGGCAAGGTCGACGTCGTCACCACGGACGGCTTCACCGGCAACGTCGCGCTCAAGACCATGGAAGGCGCGGTCCGGTACGCGTTCGGCGAGCTGGCCGAGACCATCGGCGAGAGCAGGATCGCCAAGTTCGGCGCGCTCATGCAACGCGGCCGCCTGCGCGAGCTGCGCAGACGCCTCGACGCCGAGGCCCACGGCGGCGCCGTCCTGCTCGGGCTGAACGGGACGGTGGTGATCGCCCACGGCTCCTCCAGGGCGCCCGCGATCAGCGCCGCCTGCCAGGTCGCCGCCGACCTCTCCGCGGGTGGCATCGTCGCCAGGATCGGCGACCGGATCGCCGCCGCACATCGCTCACACCGACTCTGGTGACGCCGTAGTGTGTGAGACCGATCCACAGAAACGGGGGGTATGTGGACGGCCTCACCTCAGCACAGGTCGCGGAGGCGAAGACCAACGAGGTGCCGCGGCGGTCGAGCAGATCGCTCAGCGCGATCATCAGGGCGAACGTGTTCACCCTGTTCAACCTGGTCATCGGCGTGCTCTGGGCGCTGATCCTGATCTTCGGCGAGTGGCAGGACGGCCTGTTCGGCCTGGTGATCGTGGCCAACGCGCTGATCGGCATCGTCCAGGAGCTGCGCGCCAAGCGCACCCTCGACAAGCTCGCCGTGATCAACGAGGCCCCGGTCCGCGTCCGCCGCGACGGCCGTGAGCAGCAGGTCGAGCCGCACCGGGTGGTCCTCGGCGACCTGGTGCTGCTCGGCTCCGGCGACCGCCTGCTGGTCGACGGCGAGGTCGTCGGCTCCGACGGCCTGGAGGTCGACGAGTCGCTGCTGACCGGCGAGGCCGACCCGGTGCACAAGAAGCCCGGCGACCAGGTGTTGTCGGGCAGCTTCGCGGTCGCCGGCTCCGGCGCGTACGTCGCCACCCGCGTCGGCACCGACGCCTACGCCGTGCGGCTGGCGGAGGAGGCCAGCAAGTTCCACCTCGCCCACTCCGAGCTGCGCGAGGGCGTGGCGAACTTCATCAAGTACATCACCTGGCTGGTCGTGCCGATCGGCGCCCTGCTGATCTACAGCCAGCTGCACAACTCCGCCGACTTCTCCACCGCCATCACCGGCGCGGTCGCCGGCATCGTCACCATGATCCCCGAGGGCCTGGTGCTGATGACCTCGATCGCGTTCGCCGTCGGCGTCATCCGCCTCGGCCGGCGCAAGTGCCTGGTCCAGGAGCTGCCCGCGATCGAGGGGCTGGCCAGGGTCGACGTGCTCTGCCTGGACAAGACCGGCACCCTCACCGCCGGCGGCATGGACCTCGACCAGGTGCTCCCGCTGCGCGACGACCAGCCGGTCGAGCCCGCGCTGGCCGCCCTGGCCCACCTCGACGCCCGTCCCAACGCGACCGCCCAGGCCATCAGGGCCCGCTACCCCGCCCCCGCCGACGGCTGGTCGGCGGCCTCGTCCGTGCCCTTCTCCTCGGCCCGCAAGTGGAGCGGCGCCGACTTCGGCGGGCACGGCGCCTGGCTGCTGGGCGCCCCCGACGTGCTGCTGCACGACGGCGACGGCTACGACAAGGCCGCCGAACTGGCCGCCACGGGCACCCGCGTGCTCGTCCTGTGCCGCACGCCCGACCTGCGGGCCGCCCAGGACGGCGGGCCCGTCGAGCCCGTCGCGCTGGTCACCCTCAGGCAGCGGATCAGGCCCGACGCGCTCAAGACCCTCGGCTACTTCGCCAAGCAGGGCGTCACGGTCAAGGTCATCTCCGGCGACAACCCGGAGGCGGTCTCCGCCATCGCCATGAGCCTGAAGATCCCCGGCGGCGACCGTTCCGTCGACGCCAGGACGCTCCCCCAGGACGACCCCGACAAACTCGGCGAACTGCTCGACTCCCACACCGTGTTCGGCCGGGTCAGCCCGCAGCAGAAACGGCAGTTCGTCGGCGCGCTGCAGGCCCGCGGGCACACCGTGGCCATGACCGGCGACGGCGTCAACGACGTCCTCGCGCTCAAGGACGCCGACCTCGGCATCGCCATGGGCGCGGGCAGCCCGGCCACCAAGGCGGTGGCCCAGGTGGTGCTGCTGGACGACAAGTTCGCCACGCTGCCGCACGTCGTCGGCGAGGGCCGCCGGGTGCTGGCCAACATCGAACGCGTCGCCAACCTCTTCCTCACCAAGACCTTCTACGCGATCGTGTTGTCGCTGGCTGTCGGCGTGGCCGGGGTGATGTTCCCGTTCGCGCCCCGCCACTCCACCCTCACCAACGCGCTGACCATCGGCATCCCGGCGTTCTTCCTGGCGCTCGCGCCCACGGTCGAACGGGCGCGGCCGGGGTTCGTCCGGCGGGTGCTGCGCTTCGCCGTGCCGGCGGGGGTCTTGTGCGCGATCGCGGTGCTGCTGTCGTTCTGGGCCGCGCACAGCGGCACCTCCACCCTGACCGAGGACCAGACGTCCGCGGTGATCACCCTCTTCCTCACCACGTGGTGGGTGCTCGTGCTGATCACCAGGCCGCTCAACTGGTGGCGGATCACGCTGCTGGCGTCCATGGCGGGGCTCTTCGCGCTCGCCCTGTCGCTGCCGCCCGTCAGGCGCTTCTTCGCCCTCGCGCCCGGCGACCTCAGCAACGACCTGACCGCCGTCGGCATCTCCCTGGTGGCCGCTGCGGCGATCAGCATCGCGGTCAAGGTCGCCGGTACCCTTAGAACATGACCGACCCGCAGATAGTGCTCACCGAGCGCGTCCAGCAGGCGCTGGCCAACGCGTTCGGCGCCGAGCACGCCGACGCAGACCCGCTGATCCGGCCCTCCCAGTTCGCCGACTTCCAGGCGAACGTCGCGATGAGCCTGGCCAAGCGCCTGCGACGGTCCCCGCGGGAGGTCGCCGAGGCGATCAAGGCCGAGCTGTCCGACTTCCCCGGCACGGTCGAGGTCAGCGGCCCCGGCTTCCTCAACATCACGCTCGCCGACTCCTGGATCGAGTCCCAGGCCGCGGGCATGCGCGACGACCAGCGCCTGGGCGTCGGCACCAGCACGCCCGCGCAGACCATCGTGATCGACTACTCCGCGCCCAACGCGGCCAAGGAGATGCACGTCGGCCACCTGCGCACCACCATCGTCGGCGACTCCCTGGCCCGCCTGCACGAACACCTCGGCAACAAGGTGATCAGGCAGAACCACCTCGGCGACTGGGGCACCCCGTTCGGCATGCTCATCGAGCACCTGCTCGACATCGGCGAGCCGGCCGCGGTCGCCCAGCTCGAAGCGGGCATGGGCACCGAGTTCTACCAGGCGGCGCGGGCCAAGTTCGACGCCGACGAAGGCTTCAAGCAGCGCGCCCGGGTCCGGGTCACCACCCTCCAGTCGGGCGACCCGGCCACCATGCGCCTGTGGCACGTCTTCATGGACGCCACCGTCCGCTACTTCAACAAGGTCTACTCCCTGCTCGGCGTCACGCTGACCGACGCCGACCTCGCGGGCGAGAGCATGTACAACCCCATGCTGGAGAAGACCTGCGCCGACCTCGAGGCGTCGGGCGTGGCCGTCCACAGCGAGGGCGCGCTCTGCCTGTTCCCGCCCGGCTTCACCGGCTCCGACGACAAGCCCCTGCCGCTCATCATCAGGAAGAGCGACGGCGGCTACGGCTACGCCTCCACCGACATGGCGGCGATCCGCTACCGCGTCCACGACCTGAAGGCCGACCGCATCCTCTACGTGGTGGGCGCCGACCAGGCACTCCACTTCCGCATGGTCTTCGCCTCCGCGCAGATGGCCGGCTGGCTGCCCGACACCGTCTCGGCCGAACACGTCCAGATCGGCATGATGCTCGGCAAGGACGGCCGCCGCTTCAAGACCAGGTCGGGCGAGTCCATCAAGCTGATGGACCTGCTCCAGGAAGGCGTCGACCGGGCCTCGGCGGCCATCGCCGAACGCGGCTACGACGAGGCCACCCGCAACGAGATCGCCCTGGCCGTCGGCATGGGCGCCGTGAAGTACGCCGACCTGTCGGTCAGCCACGACAGCGAATACGTCTTCGACTACGACCGCATGCTGGGCTTCACCGGCAACACCGGCCCCTACATGCAGTACGCCACCGCCCGCATCCGGTCCATCTTCCGCAAGGCGGACATGGAGCCGGCGGCCGCCACGTCCCCGATCCTGCTGGCCGAGCCCGCCGAGCGTGCCCTGGCCCTGCACCTGCTCGGCTTCGGCACGCTCATCGAAGAGGTCACCGCCCGCTCCGAGCCCCACCGGCTGTGCAACTTCCTCTTCGAGACGTCGAGCCTGTTCAGCACGTTCTACGAGCAGTGCCCGGTGCTGCGGTCCGACGTCGAGCCCGAGACCCGCGCCTCGCGGCTGGCCCTGTGCGCGCTGACCCTGCGCGTGCTCGAAACCGGCCTCGACCTTCTGGGCGTCCCCGTCCCCGACCGCATGTAACAGGCAGTTGGCTCAAAGTCTCCCGTTCCGTCATGGGCGCGCCTCCACCGGGTTGGCGCGCCCTAACGGCTAGGCTTTACGCGGTCATGAACTGAGGCCGAAATGGGGGAGTTCTCTGCCTTGAGCACGGACCTGACTGCGAGCCCCCAAGCAGCGACGGAGTTGCAACGCTACGCCGAGGCGCTGCTGGCGCACCTCGCCGCCAATGGCACCGCTCCTCCCGCCGCTCCGGGCTTTCGCGACATACCCGGCCACTGGCTGCCTCCTGCCGTCGAAGCACTGGTCGCCATCCTCGCCGGCGACGACCCGCTCGAACCACTGAGCAGGGCCGCCGGCCGCGACCAGCAGCAGACCGCGCTCTTCCTGTGCCTGGCCCTGGCGGTGTCCGGGCAGGGCAGCCGCATCCACGCCTCCTGGCTCGGCACGGCCTTCGGCGAGCTGTCGCTCGACCGTCCCGTCACCCACGGCCAGCGCTCGCTCTGGCTGGCCGCCGCCCGCGGCGCCTACGGCCCGGCCGGCAAGATCTTCGTGCTGCGCAAGCTCGACGCGCTGGCCGTCCAGGAGCACGCCGACGTCGAGGAGTGGGTGCAGGCGCTGGTGCCCGGCGAGCCCGCGGTCGTCGTGCCGCCGTCGCTGGCCGACTTCCCGGAGATGGCCGAAATCCCCGACCTGGCCCGTCCGGCGGTCGCGGCCGCCCGCCTGGCCAGGCTGCGCGGCCGCTGCGCCGAGATCACCTCGGCCCGGCAGGCCGACCACGACTCCGCCGCCCCGCTCAGCAACAGCTCGGCCAGCCCGGCCGCGTCCTGGGCCGAGGACGAGCCGCTGGCGGTCCTGCGCGCCCAGATCGGGCAGGGCGGCCCCGCCGGCCCGATGGCCTCGCTGATCTCCCACCTGCTTGACGACCTGCGTCCCGGCGCCGACCCGCACCTGGCCGCCATCGCCCTGCACGTCGCCGCGCCCATCCTGCGCGGCCTGGCCGAGGAGCTCGAAGCCGACAGCCGGCTTACGCCGCCCGCCACGCTGACCGTCCCGCTGCTCGGCCACCGCATCCACCTGCGCCCCGAAGGCCCCGACGAGACCTCGATCGCCACGGCGGAGCACGCCATCCTCACCGAGGGCGTCGTGCCGCGCGGCCGGCCGTGGGCCGCGTTCGTGCTGATCGTGGCGGGGGTCGCGTGCCTGGCCGGAGCGACGTTCAGCGCCTCGCTCCTGCTGGCCGCCGCCGGGGTGGCCATGCTCGGGCTGGGCGGCTGGCAGCTCTGGCAGCGCCACAAGACGATCGTCGCCGACGCCCGTTACGTGGCCGCCCAGGTCAACGAGCTGAAGGAGCTGGCCGAGGGCGCCGTCTGGGCCCTGCACGCCTACGCCAGAGAAGCGGACGCACGTGCGAAACAGGCCGCTGACGATGCAGCCGAGCTCACCCGGCTGATTCGTCGCGGCCCGCGCGCTGCTTAGACCCGATCAGGTCGTCTCGATCTCCACGTGCGCCGGCGCGAGCAGGAACACGCGATCGGCGATGCGCTCGATCCGACCCTCGCAACCGAACGCGAGCCCGGCGGCGAAGTCGACCATCCTCGTCGCCTCGGGCATCGCCATGCCCGTGACGTCCATGATCACCGTCTGCCCGTCACGGAAGTGCTGACCGATCAACGGTGCGTCGTTGTACTTGAGCGGCTGGACCATCACGATGCGCGACGCGTCGACGTTCGCGCGCCACCGCCGGGCGGCCCGCTCCGTCGCCGGAACGTACTCGTCCTCGTAGTGCTCGTCGTCGTCATAGCCGTCGTCGTAGTGATCGACCCCGCTCAGGCCAAGGTAGTTCACCACCTTGCGCACTGCCCCCATCGGCTTGTCCTTTCCTCAGGAACTCACCGTAATCGGCACGTCCCTACACATTGGACGGTAACCGACGATTCCGCATTCGCCACGCGACACGCCCAGCCCTAATTCCATTTTGTACGGCTTGCAACCCGCTTGCATCTGGATATCCGTCCCCCCCGTATAGCATCGGCCACATGCGCCTGTTCACTGTAGACGCCTTCACCGACACAGCTTTCAAGGGTAATCCCGCAGGTGTCTGCCTGCTGGACTCTCCGGTTACTGATGGGTGGATGCAGAGCGTAGCCGCCGAGATCAACCTCTCCGAGACCGCCTTCCTGCTCGGCGATTCCCTACGGTGGTTCACCCCTGTGGTCGAGGTCACTCTCTGCGGTCATGCCACGCTGGCGACCGCTCACGTTCTGTATTCGACCGGCGCCGCCACCGGCCCCGTCGAATTCCGCACGGCCAGCGGAACGCTAACCGTGAATCGCGCCGCCGGAGACCTCATCACGATGGATTTCCCGGCCAAGCAGGTGACGCCCGTCACGGTTCCCGACGGCCTGGAGAAAGCGCTCGGAGCCACCCCGGTACAGGTCGGGAAAAGCGACCTGGACCTGCTGGTCGAGCTCGATTCAGAGCAGACGGTACGCGCTCTGCGCCCCGACATCCCGGCCCTGTCGGCGGTGGAGGCGCGCGGCGTCATCGTCACCGCCCGCGGCACCGGCACGGATTTCGTCTCACGATTCTTCGCTCCCAAAGTGGGCGTCGCCGAGGATCCGGTGACCGGCTCGGCCCACTGCGCCCTGTCGCCGTACTGGTCCGCGCGGCTCGGCCGCACGACCCTGACCGGTGCACAGCTGTCCGCCAGAGGCGGCCTGGTCCACACCCGCCTCGACGGCGACCGCGTCCACCTCGCCGGCCATGCCGTGACCATCCTCACCGGCACACTCCTCACGCCCGGGTAAAAACTTCCTTACCTTCCTTGCTTCCCTCTGCTCAGCTCTCTAACCTACAAATCGAGTTGGAGGTTAGCTACTACGACAGAAGCAGGAGGTTCGGAACCATGCTGCTGACTTCGATCGACCCGTTCTTCCAGGAGTTCGAGCGCCAGTTCAACCGGCTGGCCCGCCAGACCTTCGACAACGGCAGCGCCGCCACGATGCCGATGGACGGCCTCCGCCGCGACGACGACGTGGTCCTGCGCTTCGACCTGCCTGGCATCGACCCGGACTCCATCGAGGTCACCGTCGACCGGGGCGTCCTCACCGTCAGCGCCCGCCGCGAGGAAGAGATCGCCGAGAACGAACGCCTGTTCGTCCGCGAGCGTCCGATGGGCACGTTCACCAGGCGCGTCTACCTGTCGGAGCACCTCGACAGCGACCGCATCGACGCCGGCTACGCCAACGGGGTGCTCACCGTCCGCATCCCCGTCCTCGAACGCGCCAAGCCGCGCAAGGTGGAGATCCGGCGCAACGACACGAAGGCCATCCAGGCCTGAACCGGCACCGGGGGCGGGGCAACCCGGCCCCGCCCCCGAATCCCGAGGAGGCCCGATGCCCGAGCTGCCCTTCGACGACGAGCACGCCCCGCTCTACTCCCTCGGCCAGGTCGCCGAGATGCTCCAGGTCCGCCAGGCCTACCTCCGCCGCCTGGACGAACACGACGTCATCAGCCCGACCCGCTCATCCGGCGGCCAACGCCGCTACTCCCGCAACGACATCCTGATCGTCCAGCACGTGACCGACCTCGCCGACCAGGGCATGACCCTGATCGCCATCCGCCGCATCCTGGAACTCGAACGCGAACTCGCCGACGTCCGCCGGCAACTCAAAGAAGCCCGCACCCGCCTCGACGAGGCCACCTGACCCCCGCCGCCCCCAGGACAAGCTGGCCTTCCTGCCCTCTCCCCCGACAAGCCCCCTTCCAGAGTCCCGCCCAGCCCGCCGGCCACGAAATTCCCGCCCCCAGCATCCCGACGGGCCTGCCCCACCCCGCAAGGCCGTCACATACAAACGATCCCCGCCCTCAGGCGACCGGCGCTGGGCCCCTCAGGCGACTGGCGCTTGGCGCTCCCGGCGCCCGGTGTCCGGAGCCCGGCGCTCCCGAGCCCGTCCTCCGGCGGTTGGCCACCCGGAGCTCCAGGGCTCAGTGACCGGCTCGCCCTGAATCCTCGCCACCGGCGCCGACTCAGGCATAAACGCCATCCCGACCTGTCGGGCGTAGGATGCGCCCTTGCCGTACCACCGCCCACCCCCCGACAGGACTCGCCCGTCATGAATCCCCACCACGAACACCTTCGCGCCCGGTTCCGAACCGCGCCGCTCCAACCCCCACCCGCACCCTGGCGCCCCCTGCCGCCAGTAGCGGTCGGAGGCTTGACCGGCGTCGGCTTCGCCATGTACCCCGAATCGGGCGAAGACCTCATCCTCGTGACCTCTCACCAGGGCCGCGGCGTCCTCAACTGCGTCACCGGCCAACGCATAGCACGCGACCCCGACCCAGAACCAGCCTGGCCGGACGACTACACCCTCACCTGCCAAGGCATAGGACCTCTTGCAGGCACCACCGTCAAAATCTCCGGCCTCCTGGGCGGCGGACTGCACACGACCACCACGCATGGATGGTCCATCGATGTCGTAACACCCGACTGGCCCATCGAAAGCGTCCTGCTCTCCAACGGCGGGGACCCCTACCGCGACGAAGCCGGATCAACCTGGTGGCACATCCACCGCGAAGAGGGCTGCGAGCTCCGCACAGCCGGCTTCTCCCCCACAGGCCGAACCCTGGCCCTCGCCTCCAGCTGCACACTGACCCTCTTCACCCACCCCTGACCCCCAGCCAGCCACCATGGCATCAGAACAGCGGATCTTCAAAACCTCGCTGGACTCTCGATGCCCCCAGCCCAGAGCCGGACTCCTGGAATACACAGCTACGCCACCACTCCGGACAGTTGAGTGCGGGCACCCGCGGCGCCCCGCGACAAACACCCTGGAAAGAGGAACACCCCGCCGGAAATGCGGAAAAGGGTCCCGGCCGAAGCCGGAACCCTCCCCGAACGCGAAGAAGCCCCACACAAACCGTGTGGGGCTTCTTCGAAAGATTGTCCGGCGGTGACCTACTCTCCCACACCCTCCCGAGTGCAGTACCATCGGCGCAGAGAAGCTTAACTT
>NZ_JBFAOR010000018.1:0-147176 GCF_040675255.1 Nonomuraea sp. NPDC049624
CACTTCCCGGCGGCGGGACAGGGCCTCAACACCGGTCTGCAGGACGCCATGAACCTGGGGTGGAAGCTCGCCGCCCAGGTCAAGGGCTGGGCTCCCGAAGGACTGCTGGACTCCTACGACGCCGAGCGCCGCCCGGTCGGCGCGGCCGTCACCGCCAACACCGAGGTGCAGACGCTGCTGATGGAACTGACTCTGGTGCCGCAGTACCGGCGGCCGGTCATGGCACTGCGCGGCATGCTCGACAGCCTCCTGCGCATCGGGGAGGTCAACCACGACCTCGCCGCCTCGGTCTCGGCGATCGGCACCCACTACGGCGACGGCTTCCCGGCCGGGGCCCGGGTGCCCGACCTGCCGATCAGCGTCGCAGAGCGGCCCGAGGTTGAGCGTCTGTACGAATTGCTGCACGACGGGCGATTCCTGCTCGTCCATACGGGAAAGCGGGCCGGCACGCCCGGCGGCCGGGACGACCGCATGCAGATCGTCACCGCCACGGCCTGGCAGCCCTCGCCCGACCTGGAGCAGGCCGAGGCGCTCCTCGTCCGGCCGGACGGGCACCTCGCCTGGGCGGGGCCGATGGAGGCCGAGCAACAGGCCCTGCTGGACTGGACGGGGGCGGCTTGACCCGCCCCGCCACGGCGGGCCCCTGCTGAACGCCGGACGAGCCTGGTCCAGATCGGACGGCGAGGTTTCCAGACTGTCAAACGCTGAGACGTGGCGACCGTCGCGGTTTCCGTCAGGTGCGCGGATCGCCTGCCGTCCCCGCTGCTTGGACATGGAGAGGCGCGGCGGGCGGCAGGGGAGATCTTGACCGGGCAGGGGGCGAAACCTACGCTCGCGGGAGCGTTCCCAAGCCGGCCGCAAGCCGGCCACCCGCGACACCTTCCACAGACGGACGCGCCCCACGCGCGCGGGGAATCCCGGCGATCCGGGCGACGCCGCGCGAGCCGGAGACACAGCCGATCAACGAGGAGTGCTCGTGAGCCCCGAGCCGAGGGCGGCGCCGGCGGCTGCGCTGTGAATGTGTCCTGTCCCAAGGAGCCGCGATGGTGTTTCGGCTCGCTACCGGGGCAGCACCGCAGTGCTCGTTGCCGTCATCGGCCAGCCGATCCGGGCCGTTCACCTCGTAACTGGCCTGCCTCATGTACGACAATCGGCTCAAACGCCCCTGCCACCCTGGACCTATACACGTAGCTTTGTCAGACGGTCGGTGGCCTCGTGTGGGGTCAGGTCGGCGCCCCCTTCATAGGCGCTGTCGTAGTTGGTACGGCCGAGCGACTCCGCGAGCATCTCCGAGAGGCAGCGCAGTTCGGTGTCGCCGTGGTCGAAGGCGCCGCGGATGGCCTGACTCAGGCCGAGCGCGGTGGCCGCGCCTGCCGGATCGCCCTCCAGCAACAGTAGCCTGGCCAGGAGTTGAGCAGCCAAGGGGGCATCCAGGATCGCCTGCGCCGCCTCGACAGCGCGAGGCATCAGTTCGCGGGCGCGTACGGCGTCGCCAGCGGTGAGGAGGTTGGCTACCCGAGCGAGGAGCAGCCGAGGGTCGATGGCCTCCGCCGACTGGGGCAGCTTGCGCAGGAGCGCCTCCATCCGGTCGAGCGCTTGATCGGCGCTTTCTACCTCTCCGGAGCGGCGGTGCAGTTCTGCCTGGATGCCGAGCACCTCGATCTCCAACGCCGGCTGGCCACGCCGCCAGGCCGCTCGTTCGGCGGTGTCGATGTCGCGCCTCGCGCCGGCCAGGTCGCCGGCGCGCATGCGTTCCGTGGCGAGCCCGAGCCGGGTGGAGACCTCATCCTGCGAGCCGAGGTCGGTGGCGATCGCGAGGCTATGCTCGTAGGCGGTGATCGCCTGGTCGTGGTCTCCGGCGATGGCGTGGATCTGGGCCAGGCCGTACAGCGCCTTCGCCGTCCACCACCGATCGCCTGTCTCCTCGAACAGGCGCAGTGCCGTGGTCATCGCGGTCGCGGTGCTCTCCCGGTCGCCCTGTTCGCGATGGCGCATGGCTTCGATCATGAAGGTGCAGGCGATCGCCCAGCGGTCCGGGCCGCTGCGCACCCGGGCGATTTCTTGATCGACCAGCTCGTCCAGCCCGAGTATCGCCGCCATCACCAGCACTATCGTCAGCAGCATCGGATAGCGGCGCAGCGCGCCCGTGCGCGCGCAGTCGCCGATGAGCGCGCAGAGCCGCTCGTGGTCAGTGATCGGCCCGCCCTCGACGCCCACCAGGTGGATCGCGGTGAACGCGGCGCGGGCGTCCGCGGGCAGCGCGTCGCCGAACTCGGTGACCTTGGCGATGTAGGTCTCGGCCCGGGCGTCGTAGCGGAGCATGACCCAGTACCAGTACAGCGGTCCGAGCATCCGGGCCGCGGTCTCGGCGTCGTCTCCGTCGATGGCCGTTTGCAGGGCGTACATCAGGTTGTCGTACTCAGCCTGGAACAGCCGCAGCGACTCCGCCTGCTTGTCCGAGCGCAGCAGCGGCTCGTGCGCGTCGGCCAGGTCCGCGAAGTACCGGGTGAGCCCACGCAGGACGGCGTCGGTCTCTCCTGCGAGTCGAAGCTTCCCCGCCGCGTATGCCCGGATGGTTTCCAGCATCCGGTAGCCGTCGCCGGCCCGCTCCACGATGGATTTGTCGACCAGGGAGTCCAGGAGGTAGACGACCTCGTCCGCGGGAAGCGTCTCATCCGCGCAGACCGCTTCGATCACCGCGATACCCGTCCGCGCCGGAAATATCGATATCCGGGCGGCCAGTGTGCGCTCTCGTGAGGTGAGGAGATCCCAGCTCCACTCAATGACCGCATGGAGCGTCTGCTGACGGGGCTGGGCGGTCCGGTTACCGGTGCTGAGCAGCCGGAAGCGGTCATCCAGCCGCCGGGCGATCTGCTCGGCGCTCATGGTCCGCAGGCGTGCCGCGGCCAGTTCCAGGGCGAGCGGCAGCCCGTCCAGCCGGCGCACGATGTCCACGACCGGCCGCGCGGTCGACGCGTCCAGCGCGAAGCCGGGTCGTACGGCTCCCGCCCGGTCGAGGAACAGCCGCACCGCGGCCGATGCGGAGCCACGATCGCGATCCGCGTGCGCCGGGGGGAGGCCGAGGGGTCCCAGGCGGCACAGCGCCTCACCCATGACGTCCAGCGGTTCCCGGCTCGTGGCGAGAATGGTCAGGTCCGGCTGGCGCTCCAGCAACTGCCCGGCGAACTCCGCGACGGCTCCGGAGATCTGTTCGCAGTTGTCCAGAACCAGCACGCCTTCACCACCGGCGAGCAGGTTGACCACCCGCTCCAGTAGCGTGCCGGCCGGCTGGGCTCCGGCGAGGCTGATCGTGCTCAGCACCGCCTCCACCAGCCCGTCGACCGTGTTCACCGCGGCCAGGGAGACCAGCCAGGCCCGGCCTCGCTGATGGACCCGATGCCGGCTCACGGCCTCCACGGCCAGCCGGGTCTTGCCCACTCCCCCGGGGCCCACGACGGTGACCAGCCGGGAGGACTCCAGCAACCCGGCCAGCAACCTCAGCTCCTCCTGCCTGCCGACGAAGCTGGTCAGCGGGGCGGGCAGACGTCCTGGCACTGCGTGCGGCCGAGCCTGTCGCGCCTGGGGGTACTCCCGCTCACCCCGCAGTACGGCGAGGTAGGTCTCGCGGAGGTCCTCGGAGGGGTCGACGCCCAGTTCCTCGGCGAGGGTGCCGCGGACCTGGTCGAACACGGCCAGCGCGTCGAACTGGCGGCCTGCCGCCTGCAACGCTCGCATGCGCAATCCGGCCAGGCGTTCGCGCAGCGGGTGACCGGCGGCCATCGCCGCCATATCGGCCAAGATCTCGTCGTGGTGGCCCAGTCGCAGCTCCGCCTCGAAACGGTCTTCCATGGCCGCGACCCGTAGCTCGTCCAGCCGCGCGCCGGCCGTGGCGGCGAAGGGGGTGTCACGCACGTCGGCCAGCGCGCCTCCCCTCCACAGCGCCAGCGCCTCGTCCAGCAGCCAGGCCGCTCGCCGCACGTCACCCGCGGCCAGTTCGCGACCGCCCCGCTTCGCCTTCTCCTCGAACCGACAGGCGTCGACGTCCTCGGCGCGTACGCGCAGGCGGTACCCGCCGGCCGCCCTCTCCACGACCTCGGCCTCGCCCAGAGCTTTGCGCAGCCGATGCACCAGCCCATGCAGTGCGTTGACGGTGCCCCCGCGCGGATGCTCCCCCCACAGGCCGTCAACGAGCGCGTCGACCGGCACCATCTCACCCTCGGCCAGAGCCAGCCGGGCCAGCAGCGCTCGGACCATGACGCCGCCGACCTCGATCGGCGTGCCGTCGTCGGCACAGGCCCGGACCGGTCCCAGCAACTCCATCCGCATGCACAAAGGCTATGAGCACAACGACGCGCACGTGCCGTTTGAAAGTGGCGCCATACCGGCTAAAAGAGCGTTCTAAGACGCATGTAAGCGCCGGTGGACACCCTGGAGGACGTACGGAAGAAACGTCCGAAAGGCAGTGCAATGGCAGCACACGAGAACGTGCAGCAGGTGCTCGACTGGTCGGTGGCCGAGGTCGGCATTCCCGGCATCGTCGCCGAGGTCAAAGACGGCGACCGCACCTGGTTCGGCACCGCTGGCGTGGCCGACATCACAACCGGCTCCCCGCGCGTGCCGGGCGAGTACTTTCACGCCGGCAGCAGCGGCAAGGCCTTCACGGCCGCGACGCTTCTGGCCCTGGAGGCCGAGGCCGGCCTCAGCCTCGACGACCCGGTCAACGCCCACCTGCCCGGCGTGCTGGACGTCAACGGCTACGACGGCAACAAGATCACCATCAGGCACCTGCTCAGCAACACCAGCGGCCTGTTCGCCACCGGCCTGGCCCCGGAGGTCAGCCACCGCTACGCCACCCGCTCCGGGTTCGACCGGCATCGCTTCGACACCTTCAGCACCGAGGAGCTGCTGCGGGTGGCGGTGTCCCAGCCGCCGGTCGGTGCGCCCGGCGAACGCTTCGAGTACGCCAACGGCGGCTTCTACATCGCCGGCGCGATCATCGAGAAGGTCGCCGGCAACAGCTACGCCGACGAGGTCGACCGCCGGGTCGTCCAGCCGCTCGGCCTGACCCACACCCGCGTGCGCCCCCCCACCGAGACCGGTTACCCCAGTCCGCATCCGCGCGGCTACTCCCACCAGTTCCTCAAGGACGGCGCCGACCCGGCAGCGGTCACCCCAGAGAACTGGCAATCGCTGATGGAGGAGCCCGGCCTGCCGCCTCTGGACGTCACCGAGTTCAACTCCTCCCCGGGCTACGCGGCCGGCAACATCGTCACCACTACGACGGACATGATCCGCTTCTTCAACGCGATGACCACCGGCAGCC
This sequence comes from Nonomuraea sp. NPDC049624, assembly GCF_040675255.1. Classification (NCBI taxonomy): domain Bacteria; kingdom Bacillati; phylum Actinomycetota; class Actinomycetes; order Streptosporangiales; family Streptosporangiaceae; genus Nonomuraea; species Nonomuraea sp. NPDC049624. The sequence goes on from NZ_JBFAOR010000018.1 coordinate 5,324, forward strand.
TGCTTCCGCCCTCCCAGCATCGGCAGATGTGGACCACCGTCTCCACCGAGGGCAGCTACTGGATGCCGCACACCCGCTACGGCCTGGGCCTGTTCGAATTCGACGAGCAGGCGACCGGCGGCCGGACGTTGCGCGGCGTCGGCGGCAGCTTCTGGGGCTCCTATTTCTTCGCGGTCGGCACTCCCGATGGCCGGCACACCGTCGCCGTGCACACCAACACCGAGTGGAAGTCCTGGGACCCCATGTTCAAAGTCATCAAAGCGGAGTTCGGCGTTTCCATCGGTGCGTAAGCACGCCGCCCGCCACCGACCCCCGCTGAAAGTGGACCATCAATGGATACCTTTGACACACCGGAGCCGATCGTCGCCGTCGTGTCGTTCACCGCGGCCGACATCCGCATCAGCGCGACCCAGCGCACCGACACCACCGTCGAGGTACGGCCGGCCGATCCGGCCGACGCCACCGACGTCGCGGCCGCCGAACGCGCCCGCGTCACCTACGCGGGCGGCCGCCTGACGGTCAAGGACCGCTCGAGCATCCGATCCCTGCCCGGCTGCGTCGCGGTGACGGTCGAGCTGCCCAGCGGCTCGGCGCTCGACATCAGCCTCCGCGACGGGCACCTGAACGGCCAGGGCCGCCTGGGCGAGGTACGGGCCCACGTCTCCCGTGGCCACATCCACCTCGCCCGCACCGGCGAGTCGCGCCTGAGCACCGACGACGGCGACATCACCGTGGCCACGTCCGGGGGCACGGCTGCCCTCACCACCGCCCGCGGCCAGATCAAGGTCGGCGAGAGCATCGGCGCCACCGTGATCGGCAACGGCGCCGGGGACGTCACGGTGGACCGGGCCGCCGACGGCCTGCGCGTGACCGTCGAGCAAGGCGCCGTCAAGGTCGGCGCGATGGCGCGCGGGCGCGCCGATCTGGACGTCGGCGCCGGGACGATCGACGTCGGGATCCCGGACGGCAGCGCCGTACTGCTGGACGCCAAAACCACGCTCGGCAGGGTCCGCGACAACCTGGGCGACGACCCCGGGATGTCGGCCGGCAACACCGTCGAGCTCCACGCCCACGTCGCCCAGGGCGACATCCTGCTCCACCGTGTCACCAGCTAACTCACGGATTTCCCCATGCGAACACTTCACTTGCATGAAAGGCGATCGACCCATGATCAAGACCCTCCGCACCGCCGCCTGCCTGCTCGCCGCCGCAGCTGCCGTGACCGTGAGCGCGTCGCCGGCGGCGGCCGACGACCACGCCGGACTCCAGCGGGTGCTTGACCAAGCCGTGGCTGACGGCATGCCGGGTGCCATGGCCGACGTCCGCGACGGCCGCAGGTCATGGTTCGGTACGGCAGGCGTGGCCGACACCGAGACCGGCCGCAAGCGCAGCCGGCAGGACTACTTCCGGGCCGGCAGCACCACCAAGACATTCGTCGCTGTCGTGGTGTTGAAGCTGGCGGCCGAGGGCCGGCTGAGCCTGGATGACACCGTGGACAAGTGGCTGCCCGGCGTGGTGAAGGGCAACGGCCACGACGGCAGCAAGATCACCATCCGGCAGCTGCTCAACCAGACCAGCGGCATCTTCCCCTACACCTCGGACGCGGACCTGGCGACCAGACAGTGGAGCACCGCCTTCCTCAAGGTCCGTTTCAACAGCTACCGTCCCGAGGACCTGGTGAAGACAGCCATGGGCAACCCACCCTCCTTCGAGCCTGGCAAGGGGTGGGGCTACTCCAACACCAACTTCATCCTCGCCGGGATGATCATCGAGAAGGTCACCGGCAGGTCCTACGCCGACGAGATCAACCGGCGCATCATCCGCCCGCTCGGCCTGAGGAAGACGTACCTGCCGGGCGAAGTCACGAAGCTGCGCAAGCCGCACGCACGGCACTACGTCAAGTTCCTGGTCGGCGAGGACACCACAACCCCCTACGACCTCACCGACATGAACCCCTCCTGGGCCGGGGCAGCCGGCAGCATCGTCTCGACCATGAGCGACCTGCACACCTTCTATCGGGCAGTGCTGAGCGGCCGTGTGCTGCCGCCCGCACAGCAAAAGGAGATGTTCACCACCGTCTCCACCAAGGGCGTGCACTGGATCGACAACACCGCCTACGGGCTCGGCGTCTTCTCCCAGAAGCTGTCCTGCGGCGCGACGGTCTGGGGCAACGGCGGCAGGATCCACGGCTCCTGGACGTACGCGATGGGCACCCGAGACGGCAAGCACATGGTCGTCACCAACATCAACGGCGACTGGGACAACCCGATCAGCATCCTCACCAAGGAAATGGAAGCGGAGATGTGCCCGCCGAATTCCCGGTAATCACTCGATATCACCGGCTCATCCGGCCTCACAAGCACGAGGCCCGATGAGCTCGCGCACCGCATGCGACTCGGCGGACACCTTCCCGGCCATGCCGAACCTGGAGCGCGCCGGCAGCAGCCGGGCTGTGAGTCCCGGTGGTCAATGGCCAGGAAATTCCGGCGCGGTCTCGGCGCGGCGGGCGGCGTCCTGGTCGGGATGCTCCGGCGCGCCGGCGACGAACCGCTGGTCGCCCTCCAGCAGCATCGCCAAGGCATCATCGGGCGTCAGCGTCAGCATCTCGGTCATGACCGCACGCTACCGGGACTGCTGAACCGGCTCCGCGCAGACGCCCCGCCGGCGCCTCGGAGATCACGCGGCCAGCTCAACGTCGGTGAAGTCGACCTCCTACAGCAGGGGGTCGAACGGATCCGGCCGATGGCGCAGCTCGTCAGTGGCGTACGCGCCGAAGCGGCTGATGTGGGCCCGCAGGTAGGGCGCGATCTGGCCGAGCTGGTCGGCGGTGATGCTCCAGCCCTCGGCAACCAGCTGCCGCACGACGTCGGAGATGTCCAGGGCGTTGTGGAAGACGACCAGGTTGGCCAGCAGCGTGTTGAACTTGATCAGTTTCTCCTGCTCTTCGGGGTCGTTGTCGGCCAGCACCCCGCCGAAGCCGAGCCACTTGGAAAATCCGTTGTAGGACTCGACCTTGTTGGTCGCCGCGGTGACCCGCGCCCGCAGCGCCGGGCCGGCCAGATACCGCAGCATTGTGTGGAATCTGATTTGTCAAGCGTGGCCCTGCGGCTCGGCAGTGGATATCGGCTGGCCGGTTTCGCGATGAACCTGGACAATAGCCTGTCGTGATGGGCATCTCCGGCTTCGAGCCGACCTTCCTCGTCGGACTCAAAGCCATCAGCGAGGAACACGGACCGGGCCTGGCCGCGCTGGTCGGCCGGTGTCTGACCGGGTTCGCGCTCGTGCGTTTCGTCGAGGACGGGGACTGGTATGCCGACTGCCCCGTCGTCCTGGACTTCGACGGCGTCCAGGTAGAGATCAGCCACTCGAAGTTCGATGAGCTGTCGATCGGCTGGAACACCATCGACACGACGGCTGCGATCGCCGGCTGGGAGTGGTTCGAGCTGACTCCGGCGTGGTCCGGAGCCGATGAACAGCTTGAGCCGTTCATCGGCCAGGAGCTGCGCGAGGTGGCGCTGCTTGAGTGGCGGCCATCACGTCGCGATATGGCGGCTGGGACCCTCGCTGTGGAGTTCGTGTTCGACAACACTGGCCGCTTCCATATCGCCAACGCTCTTGATGAGAACAGCATCGAGGTCGGCGACGCCCACCCGCAGTGGGTGCGGCACCCACTCGGCTGCGGCGCGGCCTGACCAGGTCGGCCTCCGGTTGATCTCGATGACCGGCAGCAGGGTCGCCTGGGCCGGGGCACTGATGTGCCGGGTGTGGGCCCGGCGGGGGTGGGGGTGTCGGCGAGTTGGCCGAGCAGCCGGTCCAGGGCAGCCTGGCCGTCGTCGACCGCGGCGCGTTCGTCGTCGGTGAGGGGGATGGCGGCAAGCATGTGTTGCAGGTTGTCCTTGGCCTCCAGCAGCAGCGCCTTGGAGGAGTCCTTCGGGGTGTAGAAGTCGCATTTGGCGCAGGCCATCCGGTGCTGGCACTGCTCGAAGAAGGTGTGGTTGCAGAACCCGTGTCCCAGGTCGGAGTACTGCCACGGCTCGCCGGCGGCCGCGGCCCCGTTCTCGACGGCTTCCCGGTCGACCAGGACCTCGATGGTTCGGACGTTGCGTTCGAAGTAGCCCGCGTCGCGGTAGGCCCTGGACAATGTGTTCGGGGTGATCTTGGCGTAGTGCTGGGTGGTGTCGGCCGACTTGTGCCCGAGCCAGGCCTGAAGCTCGAACAGGGTCATCGGCTCCTTGGCGTTGTAGAGCTGCGTGGCGATGGTGGAGCGGGCCCGGTGGCTGGTGATGTTGCCGCGGACGTCGGTGCTCGGCACTCCGGCCTTCCGGCAGAGGGAGGGGATGACCGCGCTGTCGATGTAGGTCTTGGCCATGCGCTTGGCGCGGTGGGCGAACAGGAAGTGGACCTGCTCAGAGGTCTTGCGGTCCAGCATGGCCGGCTGCTGGGGCCGGACGGTCTGCCACGCCTCGATCGCCTGGCCGAGCAGCGGGTCGACGGGTTTGGTGAACGCGGTGCCGGTCTTGTGCGTGGGGACGTCCAGGAGGCAGACCGCCTCGGTGGCCAGCACGTCACGTCGTCGGCGGAGATCGGGACGCCGTCGTGCTGCCATCGGATGCATCCGACGCGCAGCCGGGAGATCTCGTCACTGCGCAGGCCGCCGAACAGCCAGGTGAGCGTGACCGCTCGGATCAGCTCCATCGGGTAGCCCAGCCCGTAGGTGTGGTCGGACAGTCCTCGGGTTCGAGGTTGAGCCCGGCCCAGAGGGATGCTCTGCCGCGAGCCATCGTGCCGCCTTGGCAATGATCGTCCGATAGGTGCCCCTGACCTTGGGAGACAGCGTGGAGGTGGCATGCCAGCGTTCGATCATCTCCACCCATGCGTCGGGGACGCCGTCGATGTCGGGCGTCACCGCGTGAATCGGCTTGGGTGGCGGGCCTGCGTGGCCGAGCGCGAGAGCGAGGACCTCAGATCCTGGTGTCCCGGCCCGGGTGCTCGAGAGGCTCCAAGTTGCGCCCGGCCCGCATTCCGATGGCGTGCCGGCCTACCTCCCCTGCCCGCCGAGACAGCTCAAGTGGGTGAAGGATCAAGGGCCGTCACATAATGCGGCTGGGGTGCGTCGACGCCCTCGATGCGCGGCACGCAGCCGCGTCAGCCAGTTGATGTGACGCTCGGGCCCCAGGTGGCCTGGCTGAACTCGAAGGCCTGGCGGTAGGCGCAGTCCCAGCACTTCTCGCCGTCGCGGGGTCGCGCACGTATCGCAGGTGACGGGGGCCCGCTGATGAACTGAGCCCCCGCTTCGTAACAGCAGGCCGCCAGGAGCGGAATCGCGTACGTGAGTCTTGTCCGACGCGCTCTCCGGCCGCTGTCTCGCCCACCCGACCTGCGGCCTCCACGGTCGATGTGGTGGTGGGCTCTGCCTGCGGCGCTGCTGGTCGCGCGGCGGTCTGGGGCGTCAGCGCCTGGCTGCTGCAGGATCTGGGCACGCTGCCCGTTCCCGAGCGGATCTCCGCCCGGATCGAGGCCGTCCGTACCGCGCCGGCGGCCGGCGCCGGCGTCGGCGCCGCGGGTGACACTCCCGCTGGCCGTACGCCGCCAACGGCACCAGGAACTAACTACCGCGGGCACACCGGTTGGTCGGCGCGGGCCTGCACTCCTGCGGGGCCATGGTCGCCCCGCAGAAGCCTCACTGTCAGCCTCCCGCCATCTCCTCGGCGTGCTCCTTGTCGTGCCCTCCCTCATCCACGAGTGTGCAGGGCCGCACGGAGCTACCCGCCTTGGCCAGCCAGGCCCCCAGGCTCCAGCTGACCCCCGGATCGTTGCCGAGCCTGAACTCCAGCACCAGGGTCTCTCCGGGCCTCATGAACTTCGGGGAGATCCTGAACTTGCCCTTGGAGATGGGGCGGATGACGTCCCTGGACCGCCAGTTCTCTGGCCGGTAGAACTCCTTACGTTGCTCCGCGGTCAAGTTCTTGGGGTTGGGCGAGCCATACATATGGTCCGCGCCGACGAACCGGCCGGACGCGCACTTCTTGTCCCGTGGGTTGTAGGTGACGTCGGCCTTGATGCCCTGGGCGTTCAGCGCGGTCTGCAAGCCTTCGGGATCCTGCAGCTCGTTGATCGTCACGATCAGCGTGCCGTCGGGGTTCTTCGCCACCGCGTAAGCGGGCTCGCCGTCCCCGATCATCAGCGGTGCGGCGACAACGGCCACCGCGACGCCGGCCGCGACCAGCAGCCGTGGACCGGTGAAGATCGCCCGGCCTCCCCCGAAGATGCGCCGGCGCGCGGGCGGGCCGTCCATTCCGTCCAGCAGCCGCCGCCGCGCTCCGGCGAGGTCGTCCGGAGTGCCCGGGGGAGTCACCCACATGGTTTTGAGCTCGTCCATCATTCTGCTCCTCGTTCTAGTGCCTGACGAACCCGGGTGCGGGCCCGGTTGAGTCGCGATCGCACGGTTCCCACAGGGATGGCAAGTGCGTCCGCGACCTCCTGGTAGCTCAGTTCGGCCCAGGCGACGAGCAGCAGCACATCGCGATCGGCTCGATTGAGTTTCAGCAACGCCCGTGCCAGCGGCCGGTTGACGGCCAGGGTGCCGACCCCGTCCTCGACCGGTGCGCCGGACACCTCCGCCGGATGCACCCCACTGCGGATGTAGGCGCGGTAGAGGCTCATCTCGGTGCGCCGATGCTTGCCGATCAAATTGGAGGCGATGCCGTACAGCCATGGGCGGGCGTTGGCGCGGGCCTTGTCGTAATCGCCCCGGCGCTGGAAGGCGGTCAGAAAGGTGTCGGCCACGACGTCCTCGGCCTGGCTGGGACCCAGTCGCCGGACCACGTAGCCATGGAGGTACGGCGCATGCCGGTCGAATAAAACGGCGAAGGTCTCCGGCTCGTTCAGCGACCTCTCGATGAGGGTCGCATCGTCAGCCTTGATGACGTCGCGTATGGGGTCATGCATGTCGACCCCTTCTTGGCGTATGCCGGTCACACGTACTCTTGTCGCGCCAGACCGAAATGGTTCACGCCTGTCTTCGACCCGAACCGATGAAGTGTCCGGGCCATACCCCGCAACGGCGCTGTCGGGCAACACCGCCTACTCGTCCGCCTCCCCGAGGACATAGTGAAGTCTTCGCCCGGTTCACCGAGCAGGTGCAGGCGCGGATGGCCGGTACGCGGATGGCGTCGCGGGACGCGTAGGCGGCCTGGACGCACGGGGTGTGCAGGCGTCGGTGACTACGCCGGCTCCGTCCTCGTAGCAGTCCGGCCCGAACGCACCATCTGCATGCCCTTCCTCGAAGGCCTCGCCACCGCTCCTGGTGGCCGGCAGATCCTCCTGGATGACGTGCATCGTCGTGTCCCGCTCTGCGGTCTTCTTCGACGCCCTCGTTCGGAAACCTCACATGTTGGGGGCAACGCCTACCTCGCTGACCGGAAGAACATTGTCAGCAAGAGCAAGGGGCTTGCCGACGAGGGCATCCATACCGCTGGTAACTGCAGTCATTTGATCACGCCGCATGGGCAGGGTGCTGGGAAGCCCTTCTTGGCCTGGATGGAAGCCTTCCTTGCCTTCGGCCTTGGCCGGTACTGCCCGACCACACTGGCACCGCTCGCCGCGGCGATGAACAGATTCCGATAAAACCTCGCTCCGCGGAGGCGTCCCTCCTCAATACTGGCGCCCAGTTCTCCTGGCCCACACCGGCAATCAGGTCCAGCACCCCGGCGGCCGGCCAGTCGCGGTAGTCCGTTCTCCGCTCTTGCAAGGGCGTGTCATGGACACGCAGAGGCAGTCATGTCGGAACCGAACCCGAGCGGCGAACACCCGTTCGCGCGTGGCCCCGTAACAGGGGCGCGGAACAGGCCACGGTGGATGGCGCGGATCCAGGTTCTGACCGGCCGTCAACGAGCGGTACTCCTCGGCGTGATCGGTGTCGTCATCGTGGCGCTGGTGGCCGAACTCATCTCTCTCACCTCCTCGCCCTCCGATTCTGAGAAGGCCCAGGCAGCTCGGCGAAACCTCCAGCCGTTCCGGGAAGCCGTTGACCAGCTGGCCGATGCCCCTGGCCTGCGCTACAAGGACACCTCGGCCTACGACATCACCGAGAATGACATCACCGTCACCGCCAGCGGCAGCCAGTTCGGCACCACCACCTCGGGGCGCAACACTGACCACGGTCAGGACGTGCTGCGCATCGGCGGCAAGACGTTCATGCGGTGGCAGGTCGACCCCGCCCCCAGAACGGACGTGCCGGCGGGCGAGAAGGCGCCGCCCAGCGAGTGGGCCGTGGGGATGGACGACGGCTCCGAGCTGATGGACGAGGCGCTGGCCCGCACCATCGCCCCCTCCAAGCTGGCGGCCGTGCTGGACACAGCCCTGACCGACCTGGAGAAGTCACCGCAGCCAGCGGACGAGCCGAAAACGTCGAGCACCTCCGGGCAGCAGCCGCTGAGCGTGAACGGAACGCCCGCGCTCAGCATCGACACCTCTGCCGGGCGTTTGCTGGTAACGAAGGACAAGCCGCACCGGGTGCTGCGGCTGGAGGCATACGACCTGCGCAAGGACCTCGCACGGGCGAGGGAACAGATCGAGCGTGGAGAGGAACTGACCGCCCCCGCAAGGTGACCATCGGGCCCCTGGCACCCGGCGACGCCGAGGGCATGGACCTGACCCCGATCCTCACCGAAGCTGCCGTCGACAAGATGTTCGACACCCTCGTCGAGTACGCCGACCAGCTCAAGAACGCGACCGACCATGGCATCACCTTCACCTTCACCCTCGACGGCGCAGGCGAGATGGACTGTAGCCCGTCGGACTGCACCGCCAGCCAGAACTTCACCGGAAGGAACGCGTCACCCAGGGCGAGGTCACCGCCGTGATGAGCGCCACCTTCTCCATTGACACCCCCTGACCCACCACGGCCGCCTGCAACCCGCCATCACCGCCGCCGAAGGCCGCCTGCTGGCCACCGCCCACACCGACGGCGGCTGGGGACAAACCCCCGCCGGAGCCCAGCGACCCGATCAGCACCGCCTACACCCTCACCGTCCTGGCACCCGCCCACCAGCACACCGCCACCATCAAGCGCGGCCTGGCCTACCTGCTGCGCCACCAGGACGCCGACGGCGGCTACACCACCTCCATCTCCGACCAAGCCGCACCACGCCAGGATCGTGCTCGGCGATGATCCCCCCGAGGCCGGGGCCCGGTGGTGAACGCTGATACGGCACAACGGGCCACCCGCGTGGCATCGGCCCTGGCCCTCCGGGCGGCCGGACGTCGACGCCGGTCGACGATATGCGCTCGATTTCGGCAATTATCGTCGGGCCCCCGAGACGCAGGACAGGGAGCCGCAGCGGGAGCGGCGACCGCGACCGGTGCCGAGTGTCCGGTTGGCGTCAGCGGCGGGGTCCCGGGCGGGTCACGGAGGTCTTCTCCCGAACGTGGCCGCAGCCAACGCCACGGAACGCTAGATAGCCATGCTGCGAGGACTGTCGGACATGTGAGTCGTCGGCAAGGGGCGTGACCTGCGCATGTCGAACCGCCAGTGAGTGTTCTCGCATGAGAGGCTCGAAGCGATTCGTCCGGGCGAGCCAGGGGGGCTACGTGACCACCGAGACCACGATCGAGGCGCGGGTAAAGAAGATCATCGCCGAACAGCTCGACCTCACGAGGGAGGTGAACCCCAACGCCTTGATCATTGATGACCTCGGAGCCGACGATATGGCCATGGCTGAGATCATCGCGGCCTTGGAGGAGGAGTACAACCTGGAGATCCCCGAGGGGGACGCCGGATATATCCGCACTGTCAACGATGCGATCACCTACGTCCAAAGGCGAGCGCAGCGCTAGGAGGCCGGCGCTCGGGTCCGTGTCACCAGACGCAAAGTAGCCGTGAGTAACCGGCAGCCGCGTGACATAAGGGCCGGTTAGCGAGCAACGCGACATGCGATAACGCGCCCTGCCGTCGCTTTCGGGGCCGCGAGCGCCGGACTCCTCCCCGAACGCCCGGACCGAAACCCGGGGTCGGGCACCGCAGCCGTCACCCGTTGTGGCCTGCGGCAACGCTCTGCTCTGCCCCTGATGACACAAACCCGAGCGCCGGGCCGTGACGGCGCACTCGCCCGCGTCCGTCAGGCAGATCAGGAGGCCGCCGACGCTCTGGCCAAGGCCGCCACGGCGCGGGCGGAGGTCGCCGAGCCGGCCGACAACCTGGTGGCTTACGCGATGCTGCCGGCGGGCCCGCGCTCCATCGCCATCGGATGCGCCGGCGGGAAACAGCGCACCGTTGACCGGACTACCGAAAGACACGCCGTGAAGGAGCGAGTCTTTCGCCGGACGTAGTCGGTAAACGGTGCTTTTCTGGACTTTCCGGCCCGGTCTACGTGCGCGCACGCGCGTAGGTTCGGGTGCTTCTGTGATCTGCAACGCAGCTTGGCCGGGAATATGCAACATCATTTGGCCGCGTACGGTCACGGACAGCAACGGGCGGTCAGCTGATGCCGATGACCAGAGCATCGCGGGCGGCGTCGATGACCTCGGCGGTGATCCGGTCGACGCCGTCGTTGAGTTTCATCACCCGTTCGGCTTGTTCCAGGAGCCGGGTGACCAGCCGGAAGTTGCCTGCAACCGAACGGGGAAGGCCCCTCGGAACGGTGGGGTGAAACACTCGGAAAAGGTGCCGGACATGTATCGAGATGTCCGACACCTTGGTACGAGGAGAGTCATCTGTGCCCCATCCCCCGGGAGCGCGAGACCGCTTCGAAGCGATCTACAACGCGCACTACCCGGCCATCCACCAGCACGCCGCCCGCCGTACGGACTCGCCCGAGGACACGGCGGACGTGATGTCCGAGACGTTCCTCACCGCGTGGCGGCGCATCGCCGACGTGCCCGAGGGCAAGGACGCCCGCCTGTGGCTGTACGGCGTGGCCCGTCGCGTCCTGGCCAACCAGCGGCACGGCCAGTCCCGTAGGGCCGGGCTGGCAGAACGGCTGAAGGACGCGTCGTCCGCCGCGCGGCCGTCCGGGCCGGACGGGCTTGACCATGTGCGGGAGGCGTTCGACGGCCTTCCCGCCCGTGACCGCGACGTGCTCGCATTGGCCTGCTGGGAAGGCCTGACCGGCCCGGAGATCGGCAAAGTGCTCGGCTGCACAGCGACGGCGGCCCGCATCAGGCTGCACCGCGCACGCAAGCGGCTGGCCAAGGCGCTGGGGCTGACGGAAGAAGACCAGGCGATCGTGGAACTGAGAGGAGAGAGCCTGTGAGCAAGATCGACCGGCTGGTGGCCGCCATCGACCCCGCGCCCCACCCGCCAGAACAGGGCCAGGACGCGCGGGAGTTGTTCCACGAGATCGTTGCGACGCCGTCCAAGGCACGTCGCAGGGTGCGCTGGCCGGTGGTGATGCCCCTCGCCGCGATGCTGGCGGCCGCGGCCGTCATGGGGGTGGCGTTCATCCCCACCGACGCACCAAGCGGCATCGCACCGGCCACCGCGCTGGCATTCCAGCGTTCGGGCGACGACTGGATCGTCACCGTCAAGGACCTCTACGCCGACCCTGAGCGCTTCGCATCCGAGTTCAAGGCCCGCGGGCTCGACATCCGCCTGTCGATCGCCGCAGGCTCCCCAAGCATGGTCGGTCATGTCGCGGCCACGGATAATTCGGAGGAACCCGGCATCGAAGAGTCGGTGGAGTGCGAGGCCGGCCGATGCGCGGCCTCGTTCCGCATTCCCGGGGATTTCAAGGGCAGCGCGCAGATCTGGTTTGCCCGTCCGGCCCGGCCCGGGGAGCGGTACGAATCGGCCGGTGACGCCGACGCCGCTGGTGAGCTGCTGCATTGCGTGCCGTTCCGCGGCATGACCGTGGACGAGGTACGGGCCGTGCTGGCCGAGCGGGACGGCTCGATCGAGGAGTTCAGGGTCGGCAAGAAGTCGGACCGCGCCCAGCAGGTGCCGGGCAGCTGGTTCGTCAGCGACGCGGTGCCGACAGCCCCTGGGCAGGTGCTCGTCTGGGCGCAGCCGGAAGGGATGAAGTTCACTCCCGAGCTGACCGCGCACGTGAAGAAGAAGATGGCCGGATGCCCGAAAGGCTGACCGAGAAATACCCCGCATGAGTGAGTATGGCGCCGCAGCAGAAGGTGCGGCGCCATACGTACGCCAGCCGCCGGAACGGCACAACCGCGGTCTGGTTCCACCTAACGTGATCTGGCTCAGCGGCCCCGTCACTAGGAGTGACATCCGGCCAAATAATGGTGCAGCTCCCCGGCCAAGGTGCGGTGCAGGTGACAGGTGCTTCCGGCAGCGGCCTTCCCTGCTTCCGGAAGCACCCCCGCTAGCACCCCAAACCACGCCCTGAACAGGCCGGTAGCAGGTAGCAGCCGGACAGTGAACAACCTGGAACCCGGCTCGGGAGGGCGCTTTGCTGCCCCTCCGCCAGGGCCTGCTTCCGCAACCGGCGGCGCGACGTTTACCGGCGGTGGCGAGGTAGCAGGTGAGCCTCCAGGGCGCAGCTGATGAGCTCGCTGCGCGAACGGGCGCCTGTGGCGTCGACCAGGTCGTCGATGACGTTCGTGTCCGCCTCCGTGGCCTGGAAGGACCACAGGCGGCGGCCGTCACGCGCGGCGGCCGCCGTGGTCGACGCGCCATGCCGAGGCGGGAACAGGCTGTCCTCACGTCGCACCGGTCCCGCGTACCTGCGCGCGACCAGGCCGGGCAGCTCGGCGCGCAAAGCGTCGATGGCCTCGACCACCAGCTGGTAGTTGTCCACGCGACGCGAGCGGCGGCGACGGCTGGCCGCCTGAATGACGGCGAGCAGCAGGTAGACCCCGACCGGGAACGTGTCGGGCGGCCCCTCAGGCACCTGACGACGCTCGGCCACGTGGGCCTGGCCCTCCCGCGCCTGTTCGGCTGTCGCGTCAGGAGCGGGCGCAGACGGCGGCGAGGACGGGGCGGCATCGGGGGCGAGGACGGGGCGGTATCGGGGGCGACGGCGTCGGTGTCCTTGCCCGGCTGCTGACGCGCGGGCAGCAGTCCCCCGAGGAGGAAGTCCGCAGGAATTAGCGGTAGCGCACCACGCCGGAGCTCATGCGGTGGTGCCTCGCTTCCGGCGGCGCAGGGGATCGCGGTCGGCGACATGGGCGGCCACGGCGTCGACACTGGGCCGGGCGTAGCGCTCCAGGGAGCGTACGGAGGCGTGTCGGGAGCGGGCCAACAAGGTTGGGGTGTTGGTGCCGTCCTCGGCTTCATGCGTCAGAGCGGAGTGGCGCAGTTGATGCAGCGTCCACCCGCCGCGTGCCTCGAGTTCGGGCCCGCGGGTGCGGCCTTTGAGCAGCCGGGGCAGGAGTTGGGCGGTGCCCGATTGCCAGTGCACCCATTCGATGGTGCCGCCCTTGGAGGTGACGCGGCCGCGTTTGTCGGTCAGCAGCAGGTCCTCAACGTCGAGGCAGAGGATCTCCTCGGTTCGTGCGCACGTCTCGTACAGGGCCTTCCAGAGCGTACGTTCGCGTACGCCGATCTTGAGGTCGAACAGCACGGCGATCTGTGCGCGGGACAGCGCCCGAGTCCGGTCAGGGGGCGCGGGCCGGCGTTCGATGCCGCTGATCGGGTTGCGGGCCAGCCATCCGCGGGCGCGCCACCAGGTGACGGCAGCCTTCATCACCGACAGTTCACGGTTGACGGTATCGGCGTCGACCAGCCGGGCCCGCTGCGCGAACATCTCGGCGAGCACGTCGGCTGGCACCTCATCGAACGAGGCCACCGCCACGGCGGGTGGCTCGGCGCCGCGCCGGTTGCGGCCCAATGGCGGTTGCTGCCCAATGGCGGTTGCTGCCCCGTGGCCAGCCAGGCCCAGGTGAGCAGTGAGATCCGGTAGATCCGCTGGAAAGAGGCAGCTATTCCAGCCGAGAGAAGGTATGCCTCCACGGCGGTGCTGTAGTCGGCGGGCGTGCTGCGATCGAGGGCGTGAACGGTCATGCGCTGCTGCTCCCCGTCATGGATGTGGATACGTCCCCGAGGATCCCTTGGCGTAGTGGGTTTCTTCGAGAATCCAGTAGTGCAGGTCCACCAAATCGGGAGGCCACAGCACCACGCCCGCTTGGCCGACGAGTCCATGCGCGTTGGTGCGGGCCAGTTCCTTCAGCCACTTCGCCAGCTTCATCCCGGCGAATTGGCCGGCGACCGCCGCGGTGGTCGCCGCAGTGACGAGGTCTGCCAGCTGCAGGTGCGGAACGTGATGGGAGGGCGCGGTGAGGATGGGCGAGACGACGCGATCGGGTGTGGCGAAGCGAGTGCCGTCCCGGGTCAGGCCGAGGGTGTCGGCCAGCCACTTCACTTCGTCCTTGCGGCCACCGCCCGGCTGATCAGCGATGATGACGCCGACATCATTCCGCTCCCGCAGATGCAATGTGACCCGCTCGTAGAGGTACTTGAGGATCTCGGCCTCGACATCAGCCTTCTCCCACGGCAGATGGCCGCGATCCCACACCACGACGGCAGACCTGATGCCCTGGTCGATGGCGGCCTGAAGCATCCGCTGGCGCAGTTCAGTGATCAGTTGTCCGCCCGCCGATGCCTGGAATGTGAGGCTTCCACTTGATCTCCTCGCCCTCGGGAATCTCCAGCTCCGTGCGGATGCCGTCGAGCGCGGACGCGAACCCCGCGACCGCAGGTTCGGGGACGATCACACCGCCCACCGAGACGAGCTCGCCCATCTGTCCACGGCGGGCTCCTTCTGCCCGCTGTCGTCGATGTAGATCATGTGCACCGTGACGCCTCCAGGACCATTGCCGCAGTAAATGCGGCATTTACTGCGGCAGTCATTCGGCGCGGCAAAGATCTGCCTCGGCGTAGTAGGGCCGCGGTCGGGCTGGGGCGATGGACCACTTCGGGTGTCACTGGGCAAGACCTTCACGGCGATGCTTATGCTCCTTTAACATCTGGAACTCTAAAGTGCTAGCAGGCTAGATATATGGAGGATCCAGGTGATCGAGTTCCATCTGGACGGCAGGTCGGGCGTTTCGCCGTATCTGCAGCTGGTCCAGCAAGTACGGCAGGCGCTGCGGCTCGGCGTGCTGCGCGAGGGTGACCAGCTGCCCACCGTCAAGGAGGTGGTGGCGCACTTGGCGATCAACGCCAACACCGTCCTGAAGGCTTACCGAGAGCTCGAGCACCTAGGCTTGGTGGCCGCCCGGCCGGGGGTGGGGACGTTCGTGACGGCGACGCTCACCGACACCTCGCTGGCCGCGCACGGCCCGCTGCGGATGGAGCTGCAGCGCTGGCTGGCCAAGGCCCGCCGGGCCGGCCTCGACGAGGAAAGCATCGAGGCCCTCTTCATGACCACCTTTCGGACCTTCGCTCAGGAGGACATAGCGTGAACGCGGTCCTGCAGGCCCAGGGACTGGGCAGGAAATACGGCAGACGCTGGGCGCTGCGCGAGTGCACCATCGACATCCCGGCGGGCCACGTCGTCGGGCTTGTGGGCCCCAACGGAGCCGGCAAGACCACGCTCCTGAAACTCGCCAGCGGCCAGCTCCAGCCCTCGGCGGGCGGCATCACCGTGCTCGGCGGCCGGCCCGCCGGCGGTCCGGCGCAGCTGGCCAAGGTCGGCTTCGTGGCCCAGAACACCCCCACCTACGCCGGGCTCAGCATCGCCGATCACCTGCGGCTGGGAGCACGGCTCAACCCCCGCTGGGACGCCCCCATGGCGCGCGAACGAATCGCGAGACTCGGTCTCGATCCCGCCCACCGGGCGGGCAAGCTGTCGGGTGGCCAGCGCGCCCAGCTCGCCCTCACTGTGGGCCTGGCCAAGCGGCCCGAGCTGCTGATCCTGGACGAGCCGGTCGCCTCGCTCGACCCGCTGGCCCGCCGCGAGTTTCTGCAGGGCCTGATGGAGGCGACCGTCGAGCACAGGTTCAGCGTGCTGCTCTCCTCTCACCTGGTCTCCGACCTGGAACGCACGTGCGACTACCTGATCGTGCTCGTCGACTCCCGCGTGCAGGTGGCCGGGGAGACCGACAAGCTGCTGGCCACCCATCACCGGCTCACCGGCCCGCGCCGCGATCCCGACCGGCTCCCTGCCGACCAGCACGTGATCTCCGCCAGCCACACCGACCGGCAGAGCACGTACGTGATCCGCACCGACGCCCCCATCCACGACCCCGCCTGGACGGTCACCCAGCTCAGCCTGGAAGACATCGTCCTGGCCTACATGGACAAGCACGCGACCGAGAACCGGCGAGTCGCCCTGGAAGTGCAGCGATGATCTGGCTGACCTGGCGCCAGCTGCGCGGCTCGGCCGCGATGATGGCCGCCGTACTCGTCATTCTCGCTGTCGCGCTGGCTCTGACCGGCCCGGACCTGGCCGCCAGATACTCCGCTGGGATCGCCGCCTGTACCCCGGCCAACACCTGCGACCGCTTCTACGACCAATTCTTCGGCGGGCACGAGTTCTCCTTCATGGCCGTCAGCCTTGTCGTGCTGCTCCTGCCCGCTCTCGTCGGGCTCTTCTGGGGAGCACCGTTGATCACCCGCGAGCTGGAGGCGGGCACGCACCTGATGGTGTGGAACCAGAGCATCACCCGCGGCCGCTGGCTGGCGGTCAAGCTCGCCCTCACCGGTCTGGTCGCCGTGGCCGCCGCCGGCCTGTGCGGCCTTATGGTGACCTGGTGGTCCGACCCTCTGGACAAAGTAGCCGCTGAAGACTTGGCCCTGATGGCTCCGCTGGTGTTCGGCGCGCGTGGCATCGCCCCGATGGGGTATGCGGCCTTCGCCTTCGTCCTGGGCATCACCGTGGGCATGCTGGTGCGCCGCACGCTGCCCGCCATGGCCCTCACCCTGGCCGCCTTCGCCGCGATCCAGCTCGCCATGCCGCTGCTGGTCCGGCCCCACCTGATGCCCCCGATCACCTCTACCTTCGAGCTCGGCGTAACGAACGTGGACGGCCTCAACATCCCCCGGGACGGAGGCGCGCCCCCGCGGCTCTCCCTGAATCCGGCCGTACCCGGCCACCTGGGCTCCTGGATCCTGTCCAACAACCTGCTCGACCCATCCGGACGCCTGATCCCCACCAGCGGCGAGGGAGCCGCCATCAAGGTCTCCACGACATCGGGCCCCTGCGCACCGCCAGCTGGCCCCGGGGACGGCTGCCTAGTCGAGATCAACCGGCTCGGCTACCGGCAGCAGGCGACCTACCAGCCCCTTGAGCGCTTCTGGCCCTTCCAGTGGATCGAGACCGGGATCTACGCCCTGCTCACCCTCGGCCTGACATGGTTGTCCTTCTGGTGGATCCGCAGGCGCCTGTCATGACCGTCATCAGGACCGCGACCGCCGGGCTCGCCCTCCTCCTGGCAGCGGCCTGCACAGCCCCCGCGCCGCCGCGCAGCCAGACGAACACGGCAGCCGGCACGGTCTGCGCAGCGCCCCAGGCACCTCCCGGGGCGGAGACGGCCACCACGATCGACGTCATCGAGCAGGCCTACTTCTGCATCCTCGGCAACTACTACAGCGGCGCTACGCTGGACGCCCGCTCGCTGCTGGGCGCCGGATTCATCGCCCTGACCCAAGAGCTCAACCGCAATGGACGCGATCTGCCCGAGGCCGCCATGCCGGCGCTGACCGGTGACCGCAAAGCCGACTGGACCGCATTCGAGGCCGTCTATCGCAAGATCACCGATCGGGTCCCCGGCCTGCGCGACAAGCTGGCCGTCGTCACCCTCGAGGCCATCGTGGCCGGCCTCGGCGACAATCACGCCCACTGGGCGCACGACCTAGGGGGGCGGCACCCCGACTCCTACGACGGCGACGGCTACGGCCTGGGTCTCCAGGCGAACGTCAACGGCCCGCAGGTGGAGGGCAACCCCGGCGTCGCGCTGGCCCCGCTGTTCGTCACCGAAGTGCAGGGCGGCGCGGCGCAGGCCGCCGGCCTGCGCCCGGGCGACATCATCGAATCGATCAACGGCTCGGCGCCCTTCATCGAGGGGAAGGCCACGCCCGCGATCGAGGCCCTCAACCCGCAATATCCGCAGGCGCGTCCGGTCCGGCTGCGGCTCCTTCGGCAGAGCACCGGCCGCCGCTGGAGCGTGACGCTCAAGCCCGGCCTCTACCAGCGGGATCTGACCACCCTGCAAGTGGTGCAGTCGAAGCTGCTGGACGACAACATCGCCTATGTGCGGCTGCGCGGGTTCGCTCCCGACTCCGCGACCAGGGTGTTCAAGGCGATCTCCAGGCTGCGCACCGGCCGGACCCTCACCGGCGTCGTGCTGGACCTGCGCGGCAACGGCGGCGGCAGCCCCAGGGAGGCGATCCGGCTGGTGAGCGCGTTCGCCCACGGCAAGGTCACCGCCTACCAGTGCACGGTGGAGGGCAGGTGCGAGACTTCGTGGACCGACGACACCGTCGAGCTGCTCAACCTGCCGCTGATGGTGCTCACCGACCGCAGCTGCGCCTCGGCGTGCGAGCACTTCAGCTCCGCGGTCAAGGACCTGGGGATCGGCCGGCTGGTCGGCACCAGGACCGCCGGCGTCATCTCCGGCCCGGCGCAGTCGTACCTGCTCGGCAACAACACCACGCTGGGCTTCCCCGCCAGGCACCACCTGGGGCCCAACCGCGAGGTGATCGACCGGATCGGCGTGCCGCCCGACCACCACGTGCCCCTGACCCCGAAGGACGCGGCCGCCGGGCGCGACCCCGCCCTGGCCAAGGCCCTGACCCTGCTGCACCAGTGAGGACCGCTCGATGAGACACCTCCTGGCCGTCGCCGCGGGACTGGCCGTCCTGGCCGCATCGGCCTGCTCCGCACCCGCGCCGCCCCGCTCCGCCGCCCCGCCGCCCACGCCGACCGGGCCGGCCACCCTGCCGGCCCCCACCGGCGACCAGCCGGTGGGAACCACCGCCCTGTATCTGAAGGACGCCTCCCGCCCCGATCCGTGGAACCTCGACGTCGACGCCAGGGAGCTCAAGGTCACCCTGTGGTATCCGACCAAGCAGCGGGACGGGCAGCGGGCGCCGTACATGACGCCGAGGGAATCGGAGCTCACCCTGAAGAGCTTGGGGATCACGGGCGTGCCGGACGACGCGCTGAGCAAGACGCGCACGAACGCCATCAAAGACGCCGAACCCGCGGGACGGAAGCTTCCGCTGGTGGTGCTGTCCCCCGGCTTCACCAAGCCGATGAGCACACTCACGTCCCTGGCCGAGGACCTGGCCAGCCGCGGGTACGTCGTGGCCGGCATCGACCACACCTACGAAAGCTACGCCACCACCCTGTCCGACGGCCGGGTCGCCGAATGCCTCGCCTGCGACAGTGACGCCGACCCGGGCTTCGGCACGGGAGTGGTTCAGGGCCGGGCGGCCGACGTCTCCTTCGTGCTCGACCAGTTGCCATCGCAGTGGGACGGTTCCGACCGGATCGACCGCTCCAGGATCGCGATGGCCGGCCAGTCGATCGGCGGGGCCGGTGCCATGGCGGCCATGGTGAAGGACTCCCGGGTGCGCGCCGGGATCGACATGGACGGCACCACCTACGCCCGCATCCCCAAGAGCGGATTCTCTCGGCCGTTCATGTTCCTGGGCTCGCCGCAGCACATCCCCGGAGGCCGAGACACCTCCTGGGACCGCGACTGGAAGCTGCTGACCGGGTGGAAGCGCTGGATCGTGCTGTCGGGCGCCGAACACCAGTCCTTCACCGACGGCCCGCTGCTGGCGGGCGCCCTCGGCATCAAGCCCGCGTACGGGATTCTGCCCGCGGCGCGCGCCGCCGAGCTCACCCGCACCTACGTGGCAGCCTTCCTCGACCAGCACCTGAAATCCCAACGGCAACCCCTCATGGACAAGCCGTCATCACGCTACCCCGAGGTCAAATTCTGCCCCGAGGCCTGCGGTCGGTCATGAATCCCCGCGCGCCGTGGAGCAACCGGGTGATGCCGACCGCAACCCCGCCCTGCAGCGCCGACGACCGACGCCCCGACGACCTCGGACATTCATACGACGATGGAGATCGACATGGATGGCATCCCCGGTCAGAGGCGCTCGCGCAGGAACATCATGGCGGCCGTCGCCCTAGCCGCAGTCGCACTGGCCGCCGCGGCCTGCGGAGGTGACGAGGAACCCGGCCGGACCGAGGCGTCCAGGGCGTCACAGGGCGATGCAGTGGCCTTCGCCAAGTGCCGCCGCTTGGCATGGCTGAACTCATCGAGCACTGGACTGTGCTGGGCGATGAGATCGGGCTGGTCAGTGCGAAGCAGGAGGGCACTCGTCTGGCCTTCGCGCTGTTGCTGAAGTACTTCACGCAGCACGGCCGGTTCCCGCGTGGGCGGGCGGGAGGTCCACCGGGCCGGCCGCCGCTCTGAGCGCGAGGGCGGCTGACCCGCTGCCGGGTGCGGGTCGTGTCCGGATCATCGTTGCAGTCTGCCTTGTTCGCAGGACTGCGGAGGTAGGGCTGGCCCCACCTGCTTTGGTGGCAATTGTCCACCTGCCCCGTAGGCGCAGGCCCATGGAGGTTCTGCTCCTCGGCCATCAGGCTGGCCACGCCGCCGAACCGGGCGGTCCCGAGGCCATCGACGAGGGGGCGTTTTGATCGAAGTGAGAGGCCTGACCATGCGGTACGGCCGCGCGGTCGCCGTGGACGATCTGAGTTTCACCGTGAGACCGGGCCTGGTGACCGGATTCCTGGGGCCGAACGGCGCGGGGAAGTCCACGACCATGCGGGCGGTGCTCGGGCTGGAGGTTCCCGCCGCAGGCGAGACGCTGGTGGACGGGCGTTCGTATGTGTCGTTGCGCAGTCCGTTGCGCACCATGGGGGCGCTGCTCGATGCCGGGGCGGTGCACGGCGGTCGGACCGCCCGCGACCACCTGCGCTGCCTGGCCCGCAGCAACGGCATCGGCATGGCCCGGGTGGCCGCGGTCCTGGAACAGGTCGGCCTGACCGGCGTCGCGGACCGGCGGATCAAGGGGTTCTCCCTGGGGATGAGGCAGCGGCTGGGCATTGCGGCGGCGCTGCTCGGCGATCCGGCGGTGCTGATGCTGGACGAGCCGCTGAACGGCCTGGACCCGGAGGGCATCCGCTGGCTCCGAGGATTGCTGCGCTCGCTCGCCGGCGAAGGCCGCACGGTGCTGCTGTCCAGCCATCTGATGAACGAGCTGGCAGTGACGGCGGACCACGTCGTCGTCATCGGGCGGGGCCGGCTGATCGCCGACACCACCATGGACGACCTGGCGGGGCACTTCCAGCGGGACGTGCTGGTGCGCACGTCCCGTCCTGAACGGCTCACCGCCGTGATGCGCACGCAGGGGGCGACGGTGACCACCGAGGACGACGGCGCCCTGTCCGTGCGCGGCCTGGGCGCGGCCCGGATCGGTGAGCTGGCGCTGGCGGCGGGGATCGCGCTGGTGGAGCTGTCGCCGCGCGGCGCGTCCCTGGAGGAGGCGTTCATGCGGCTCACCGGCGACAGCACGGAGTACACGACGGTGAGCGAGGACAGGACCGACTACACGACCGTCACCGGCGAGGGCTCGGGGCGCGCCCCAGTACGGCGGGCCGCGCGATGATCGACGTGATCGCCTCCGAGTGGCTGAAGTTCCGCTCTCTGCGTTCGAACCTCTACCTGCTGGCCTGCTCGGCGTCGGCCATCGGAGCCTGCGCCGCGATAGCTTTCATGATCGGCCGCGGCTTCGACCGCCAGCCCCTGGACCAGCGGCTGGCCTTCCCCACCAACGGGGACGGCATCGGCAACGGGATCGCCCTCGCCTACTTCGTCCTCGCCGTCCTGGGTGCCCTGACAATCACCTCGGAGCACAGCACCGGGACGATCCAGGCGAGCCTGGTGGCCGTGCCGCGCCGGCAGGTACTGCTGCTGGCCAAGATTCCGGCCCTGGCGGCGGTGGCGCTGGTGGCGGGCCAGGTGCTGGCGTTCGCCATGCACGCGGCCTCCATGGCGGTGCTCGGCGATCGGGCCGGGCAGATCCTGCGTGTCGGGGTGACGCTGGGCACGCCGCTGTCTGAGCCGGGGGTGCTCGCCTCGGTGATCGTCGCCGGGCTGTCGATGGCCGCGGTCGCGCTGATCGGGCTCGGCGTCGGTGCCGTCGTCCGCTCCACGCCCGGCGCGCTGGTCGCCCTGGCCGTGATCATCGTGGTGCTGCCGGTGGTGGCCAGGACGCTGCCCATGCCGCTGCGCGCGCAGGCGGGTTCGTTCATGATCGAAAACCTGCCGTTCCAGATCGCGGGGACCGGCGGCGGGATCCTGCCACCCGCCGTGGCGGCGGGGCTACTCGTCGGGTACGTGGCCGTCGCGTTGACGGCGGGCGCCACCGTGATGGCGCCCGCCGGGCGCCGGATCAGGGTGGCGGCGATCGGCGTGGCCACGGTCGTCCTGCTCCCGGCTGTGACAGGCCTGCCGGACACGGGCCCGGGCCCGTCGACACCGGCCTGGGCGGACTGCGCCGACAAGCGGCTGGCCGAAGAGCTGCGTTGCGCATCCGTCACCGTCCCGCTGGACTGGGCGAAGCCGTCAGGACGGCGGATCGAGCTGACCGTCGGCCTGCTGCCCGCCACCGGCGCCCAGCGGCGGATCGGTGCCGTGTTCGCGATCCCCGGCGGACCGGGGGCCTCGGGTGTGGCGGAGCTGAGCGAGAACGCGGGCAGCTTCGCCGAGCTGCGCGACCGGTTCGACGTGGTCAGCGTCGAGCCTCGCAACACCATCGACAAGGGCGTGCTGCCCTACGACTGCCTCGTCTCCGGCCCCTGGATCACCTGGCCCGACACCCGCGCGGAGTACGCCGAGCTGGGCAGGCGCAACCGGGCGGCGGCCGAGCGCTGCCGTGCCGCCGACCCCGACTTCTTCGACCACATGGACTCGGCCTCCGTGGCACGCGACATGGAGTCCGTCCGCGCCGCCCTCGGCGAGGACCAGTTGAGCTTCATCGCCAACTCCTACGGCGGTATCCCCGCGATCGCCTACTCCCGGCTGTTCCCCGGCCGGGTGCGCGCGATGGTGTTCGACGGCACGGCCAATCCGTATATGTCCCGGGCGCAGACCAGGCTTCCACACGAGGAGTCATTCGCCCGTTTCGCCGCCTGGTGCACGGCGAGCACTGCCTGCGCGCTGCACGGCCAGGACGTCGGCGAGGTCTGGCGGTCGCTGGTGGCGCGGGCCGACCGCGTCCCGGTGCCCGTCGAGGGCGAGCCGCCGCAGGCCGCCTACAGCGGCTTCGACCTCAAGGAGGCAGCCGCTCCCAGCATCGTCTCCCCAGGCCCCGCGCCCGGCTACCCCCGGTGGACAGAGCTCGCCGAGGCGATCAAGCGGGCCGCCGGCGGGGACGCCTCGGGCTTCGCCGACTACGTCCGGCAGAGCACGAAGAGCCCGAAGGTCCCCTCGTTCACCGGGATGAACATGACCCACTGCCTCGACGGCCTAGGTTTCCGCGACTACGCGGAGTACCGGGCCTCGCGCCGCGAGGGCGAGCGCCTGCTGCCGAACCTGGCCGGAACCGAGCTGTGGCACCCGCTCGCCTGCGTCGGCTGGCCGGCCCCCGCGACCAACCCACCCGCGCCGCTGCCTTCCACAGGCCTGCCGCCTTACCTGGGCGTCGGCTCCTGGACGGACTTCGAGGCCACCGCGGACCTCGTACGGCGGGTGCCCGGATCGGGGACGGTCGAGTACCAGGACCACGGTCACGGCCTCTACAACGCCGGCAAATCCTGCATCATCGCCCACGTCAACCGCTATCTGATCAGCCTGCGCCTACCTGCGGCGGGCACCGTATGCGGCCCGCAGGGAGTACAGCCGGCCACGTGAGCCGCAGGCCACCTCGATCGGCTCCGGGTGGGTGTCGTACCAGGCGCCGGTCACGCCGGGCATCCTCACGGGGCCGCCGCCGCAGCGCGCGCAGGAGAAGGAGATCTCGTCCACGTACAGGCGGTGCGGGCCGGGGCCGGACACTCGCCTCCGGCCAGCGCCTCCAACTCGGCGAGGTATCCAATTGCGGTCATGCTGGATCTGGCCGCCGAGGCCGAACTCCTCCTCGCCCAGGGCAGCATCGAACAAGCCTGCGCCCCATGGGGCCGGGCGATGGACCACATGGACGGCGTCGCCTCCGCCCGCACCCGCAGGACCATCACCGAGATGCGGCGCGACCTGTCCCGCTTCGCGCCCGCGGCCTGCGCTGCGCCCAGCAGCTCGACGAGCGCGCCATCAATCTCCTGCACGCCTGACACGCCACGCGGAAGGCATCGATCGAACCCCCGCGCTCGTCTCCTGGGTGCCGCCAGACGCAGGCGCACCGTGACATTCACGGCCGGGACCCCCATGACGGACGTCTACGGCATACTCCGGCTCGCCCCGCCGGCAGCACGATGGCCCGTCGTCGGTCGCGGGGCCATCCCCCCTGCCCGTGCCTCCTTCAACGGCACGAAGCGATGGCTGCTCAGGGAGTCGGTCCCAGCTGGCGCAGTTGCGCGGGCCGCAGTGGCCGCCATCCGCTGGTGTCGAGCTTGGCCGGCTCCGCCTCTACGTCGACGTTGATGACGCCGAGGAAGTTGATGTTGTCGCTGTGGCCGGGCGAGATGTGCGACCACCGAGTTGGTCAGCACGGTCAGGCACCACGCCTGTTCGGCCTGCTGCTCCAGATGCGGGCGGATGATCGTGCCCTGCTGGGCGTGATGCAGGTCGCGGCGCAGCGCGTGCAGGCTCTCCCCCTTGTTCGGCTGCCGCGAGATCTTCCCCCTGAAGGCCGGATCCGACAGCTATTCGGCCAGGTGGACAGTCCTTCTGAGCATGCCCCACTCCTTCAGCGCGGCAGCCAGGGTGTTCTGCCGGGAGGCCGCCGACCACTTGCCTACGATCAGCGAGGCGGTGGCCTGCCCGTACTTCAACGCCCCGGCCATCCGCAGCAGATCCGGCCAGCAGGCGGCCACCAAGTCCTCGTTCCAGCGCGCGCCCAGCAGCGGCCCGGCGTGCGGGTAGCGCTTGGCGATCTCGGTCGGGGTCTCATCGCGCACGAGGGTGACCCGGGTCAGGTCCCGCAGGCGCGGCGTCAGCGCCTTGCCGACCAGGTCGAACAGGGCAAAGTTGATCAATGTGGCACCGTGCGTATCCGTTGTCGCGTTCGGATGCCGCACCACGAGATCGACACTGACATCTGGAGGGTTGAGCGCGAGGAGGGAGATCACGAAGGTGCCGGCGATCTCCTCCCGGAGGGGCAGGCACGAAGAGAGTCCTCCGGCCCCGGCCAGGTCCGGCAGTGGCACCTGCCCGACGGCAAGGAGGCCCCGCTCTCGCCGCTCCGGGAGTGTACGAGGTCGGCTTCAGCCAGGACGGCTCCTTCCTGGCCACGGGCGGCAGGCATGAGCTCCTGGTCTGGAGTCTGAACCAGATGGTGGATCCACTGTTCCGGCGCCCGCTCGGCGGCGAGCTCGCCTTCGACATCAAGATCGACCCGGCCGCCTGCCACGTCCGCTACCTGGCGGGGGCACTCACGGGCTCGAGTTCTTCGGGGATGACCACGGTCCGCACGCTTCGGCTCACTGCCCTCTCCGACGGCGGCCGGGGAGACGACCGCACCACCATGGCGACGTTCGGTTCGGACGGCCACCGGCTTGCCATCACGTACGGTGACCGCGTAGAGCTACGCGACGGCAGCAGCGGGCCCGCCACCACTGCACTGTCCGGTAACCGCCTCAGAAGTGCCGGCGGGATGCCTGGTGGTCGCCGCCTTCCGGCGCGACGGCCGGGTCCTGGCCTACAGCGACATCTTGCAGACACCGCCGTTCAGGGCATGGCTTGGGGATCTCGACGGCCGACGCCTCAGTGCCACCTCCCCGCCCCTCCAAGACGGAAAGAGCCTCGCATTCGCCGGCGACAGCATCCTGATCGGCGGAAATCCCATCCTCGGCAACGATGCCTCCCACCTCAGCAAGACCATCGTCCGGGATCCGATCAAAGGCGGCATCTCCGCGACCGTGCCCTTCATCAGCGGCCGCCTCGCCGTCGACCCCACCGAGCGGCTACTGGTCAGCTCGCAGGGGCATGTCGCCGATCTCACCGCGGCAGGGCCGACCCGCCGCGCGGGCAGGATCGGCGCGTCCGGCGCGCTGGCCTTCAGCGCCGACGGCGCTACCTCGCCGTCGGCACGGGGAGCGGGCAGACCGCCCTCTGGGACGACAACGTACGACGCCACCTCGGCATCTTCACGTCCACCACCTCGGCCGCGGACCACCGCCCTGGCCTTCTCCCCGGATGCGCGTGCTCGCCGTCGGGATGGCCAACGGCGCGATTCTGCTGTGGGACACCGAAACACGGCAACCCATGGGGCACCCGTTCTCACTGCCGGCGATCTCGTGTTGGCTATCAGCCTGGACGGCGACGTCCTCTACGTCGCCGGCGATCACCTCCCCTACCAGCGCTTCGACCTCATGCCGGAGGACTGGGCCGCCCACTTCCCGGGCTACCCCTTCCAGCCCACCTGCGGCCGTGACGCGCGGTGAGGCTGATCGGCAGCAAGGTGTGTTCGCGCAGTGGGAGGGCCGGCCCGGGCGGACCGCGGACGCCTCCCAAGGACGCGGGTGAACGCTGTCGTCGGCGACGCCGGCCGGGGCCGGCCGGCGTCGCCTGGTACGTCAGGTCACGGTGAAGCGGATGGGGCCCGCCAGAACCGTGTAGCCGTCGTTGTGGAGGTAGTACGCCGCGTACGCGCCCGGGCCGGGGAGTCTGTCGGTCGGCATCACGAGCGTGCCGGTCGCGCCGGGGGTGTAGCGCCAGTCGATGGACTCGCCGTCCTTGGGGGCCTTGGTGGCCGGGTAGAGGCCGATCCAGTTCTTGTCGCTGACCGTGGCGGGCAGCGTGGAGTAGGTGAAGGTCAGGCTCGTGCCCTTGGGGACCGACGTCGCGCCCAGGGTGACCTTGCCGTCGGGGGCCGCCGCCGCGGCGGGCGGCGCGGCGGTGAGCGGGGCGTCGTCCGGTTGCAGGTTGTAGTAGGCCGCCAGGCGGCCCACGATCGTGTCGGCGTACGGGGCCAGCCGGGCGAAGTTGCCCACCAGCGCAGCCCTGGCCGCCTTGTTGAGTGCGGCGAAGTCCTTCGTCGCGCCGGTCAGGTGCGGCTGGAGCTTGGTGATGAGCGCGTAGTCGCTGGCGATGCCGAGCGACCCCATCTCCTGGGCCAGTGACGGTGTGCTCACACCGGTGTCCAGCACCCGGCTGACGAACGTGACCCGGTGCATGATCCGCCAGCACGGCGGCTTGGTCTCGGCCTGCTGGGCCCGCTTGAGCGCCAGCGCGTTCGGGTCGGTGCCCCGGTCCAGCCACTCGGGGTCGATCACCTTGCCGTAGAAGTCCTCGAAGTTGTCGGTGGTGGTGTCCAGGTAGAGCGTCATGAACCGGTAGGCGTCGACCCGGCCGGGCACCAGGATCGGCTTGCCCGCCGCGTCGAACTGCGGCTTGTCGCCGACGAACTTCTGCAGCTCGGCGCCGGGCCCGCAGCTCACATCGAGGCTGAACGTGCGGGTGGCCTGTTTGGACTTCTTGCGGGTGACGCTGTACCCGGCGCTCATGGACGCCTCCAGGCCGAACTTGTGGCCGAAGTCCATGACGTCGAAGCTGATGGCGTAGTTGCCGCCGAAGGTGGACTTGAAGGAGAACGCCCCCGAGGTGGTCTCGGTGACCTGGTCGGTCGTGGCCGTCGTCTCGGCGAAGAAGCCGCCTGCGGCGGTCCACACGTAGGTGTTGACGATGTTGCGGCGCGAGGCTGATCTGGTGGCCGCGCGTTTGGCCTCGGGGTCGCCGCCGGAACCGGCCTCGGTGGTGGCGCC
This sequence comes from Nonomuraea sp. NPDC049624, assembly GCF_040675255.1. NCBI lineage: Bacteria > Bacillati > Actinomycetota > Actinomycetes > Streptosporangiales > Streptosporangiaceae > Nonomuraea > Nonomuraea sp. NPDC049624. Next base: position 33,103 of record NZ_JBFAOR010000018.1, read on the forward strand.
GGTGCCGCCCGTCATCCCGTTCAGCACCTTGGCCGCCTGGCCGTGGGTGGGGTCCCAGGTGTGGGTCTGGATGGACACCGAGTCGTAGAACCCCTGCAACTGCTGCTGCTCGCGCTGGATGCGCTTCTTGATCCGGTAGGCCTCGGCGGGTCGGTAGTAGCTGTACTCGCCGCTCACCCCGTCGGCGGCGTTGGGGAAGTGCGGGTCGGGGAACGGACGCAGGCCGGGGACCTGGCCGTACTCGTGGAAACCGACGATCCCGTCCAGGGTGCCCTGTTTGGTGTAGCGGGGGTTGATCGGGAACGGGATCAGGTTCCAGTCGCGGGGGATGTCGGGGCTGGGCAGCATCCGGTAGGCGACGACGGCGCCGGTGTGCGTCAAGCGCAATGCGTACATGTCGGCGGTCTCGGACTGCACGACGGCGAAGCCGGTGTTGGCGGGCACCCAGCGGCGTCCGACGGTGGGGTTGACGTGCTTGGTGCCGTCGGCGTCCTCCCAGCCGCCGGCGAGGGTGACCTTGCTGGTGCGGGTGGTGTTGGCGCCCTGGGACACCTCCGTGGTGTCGCTCCAGCTGTTGGAGAAGTCGAGGGACAGGTAGAAGCCCCACTCCTGCTTGACCGCGCTCATCGGCTTGGCGGTGCCGGCGCCCAGCGGCGCGAGGACGGCCCAGACCTCGTCGCCGAACGCCTGGTCGAAGGCGATCTTCATCGCGCTGTCGACGCTGACGTCCCGCTGGGAGGACAAGGTGTTGACGACGTTGTCGGCCTGCACGAAGGCGACCGACGAGGTGCCCGCGTAGTCCTTCTTCTCGTCGATCATGTTCTCCGACGGGATCGGCGGCGCGCCCTCGATATAGCCGATGAGCTGGGGGTCGAACTGCACCTGGCCGACCCAGGTGGTGGCCAGTTCGCCGACCTTGAAACCGGTGCTCAGCGCCCACGACTTGTCGTCCTGGAGGTAGCCGTAGGCCCGCTTGAGCACCCCGATGATCGAGTCGTCCGGGAGCCGCTGCACGTCGCCGTACTCGGTGGCGGCCGGGGTGGTCGCGATCGTGCCGTGGAAGGAGGTCTTGATGCCGGTCAGCGCCGAGCGGATCCGGGCGGCGTCGGTGGAGATCGGCGCCGTGGACAGTACGATCTTCGGACCGGGCGCCGACTGAGTCAGGTGCTGGCCGCTCAGCCCTGCGTCCTTGACCAGCGCCCCGGCCACCGTGTCGTCGGCCTCGAACGGGTAGTAGGCGAGCAGGTGCTGCCGGTCTCCCTTGACGCGGCCGAACATGTTGTCCAGGATCTGCTCCTGCGTACGGGCGGTCCGCCAGACCCGGATCTCGTCCAGGTCGCCGGTGAACCCCTCGCCCACCACCGAGCGTGGCGCGGCGGACCGGGCAACGGCCGCCTGCGTCGCCGGCTCCGTCGCCACGGGGCTGCCGTTGCGGTACAGGGTGAACCTGTTGCCCGCCGGGTCGGGGGTGCGCACCCGGGTCACGGCGCGCAGCGTGGCGGGATAGGAGCCGCACATGTCCTGAGTGGTGGAGCCCTTGGACTCCGGGAACCTCCACCAGGCGACCAGCCCCTGCGCTTTGGGACTGATGGACACGCCGATCTGGTCGGCGTCCCTGGCCACGTTCCAGATCCTCACCTCCGACAGGATGCCCTTCAGGCCGGACACGGTCTTGCCCTCGACCATGCGGCCCAGCTCGGCGGGCGCGTCGTTGCCCACGGGCTTGGCGCCCTTGTAGCGGTGCGTCCCGGCGTCGGCGCCATCGACGTAGAAGCGGATCTCCACGCCCGTCTCGATGCCGGTCGGGTTCCTGCGCACGACGGCCACCCTGTGGAATCTGCCAGTTGTGAGGGCCATGGTGGATTTGTGCACGACGGGGGCGGCCGTACCGGATCCGGCCTCGAAGGCGAAGGCAAGGCGGTTGTCGTTGTCGACGTACAGGCAGTAGGGCACGGCCGTCTGACCGCCGTCGCCGAGCACGCCCTTGCCGACGAGCCCGTGCCGGCCGCTGGACTCGATCTGGACGAACGCCTCGATGGTCAGGTTCTCCACGATGTCCAGGCCGCCGGGGCCGCCGGCGTCCAGGTAGCCGACGCCGTCCATCCGCATCGCCCAGTCCTGGGTGAACGCGACGGCCAGGTGGGCCCAGTCCCCCGGCGGGAACAGGTCGACGGTGCGCACGCTCTGCTCGTTGACGGTCGCGTCGATCTGGTAGGCGAAGGAGCCGTCGCCCTTCAAGAGCTGCGTCAGGCTCAGCGCGTACCGGGTGGGGCCGGTGTCGGTGGCCAGGATCAGGGCGCCGTTGTTGACCACGGTCGGCCTGATCCACGCCTCCATCGTCAGGTCGCCGGAGGCGGCCAGGGCCGCGATGTTGGCGGTGTCCGCCAGGTGCAGACGGTTCTTGGCGTCGCGGTCGAAGGAGAACGCCCGGCCGGGGGAGTCGCCGTGCCAGCGCGGGCCGAGCGGCTGGCTGACGTCGGCGGCGGTCCCGGCGGGGACCGGCCCGGTGGCGCTCTGGGCGTGCGCGCTGACGATCAGCGAACCCGAGGCCACCGACACGCCGGGGGCGCTGCAGGTGGCCTTGGTGTAGTCGTAGGCGGGGGTGCGCACCTTGGCGCCCGTGCCGGCGGTCAGGCCGCCGCTGGTCAGCGTGATCTGCGCCGAGCCGGCCGGGGTCGCCTCGGCCGTCCGGCTGTCGGCGCCGACCGTCACAGCCGAGCCGGCGGTCAGCGCGGTCGCCAGCGGCTCTATCAGCGTCACCACCTTGTCCTGGAGCGACAGCACCGTGCCCAGCTCGGCTCCCTTGGCGGTGCCGTTCAGCACCGAGGCCAGCTGGTCGGCCCGGTCGGGCACCGAGGGGAACGTCTCCTTGGTCGTGCCGCGGCTGACCTCGACCGTGCACAGGCCCGCCCCGGTGGCGGTCACCTTGACCGCGAAGTCGGCCGAGCGCAGGGCCATGTCGCGGGCCGACAGCCGCAACGTGCCGTCGGCGACGGTGAACTGCTTGACGGCAGGGGCGATCGTGGCGGCGTAGTAGGTGGCGAAATACTGGCCGGCGCCGCCGCGGAAGTACAGCGCCACCTCGCCGGTCGAGCTGTCCAGCAGCGCGGGGGCGTTGCCCGTCCAGGCGAAGGACAGCAGCGCGCCGAGTGTGGTGAGCCCGGCACGGTCGGTGTGCAGCGTGGGCATCGGCAGCACCGCCTCGGCCGCGCCCGCCTGCGCGCCGGTCAGCGTGGCCAGGGTGTTGAGCGCGGCGTCCAGGGCCGCCTTGTCGGCGCCGAGCCGCTGGGAGGCCTCCAACTGCTGCAGGTACCTCTGCGCCAGCGGCACCGCCTCGGCCATGATCTCGGCCTCCCGCTGCCGCTCCGCGTTCCTGGCCGGTCCGACGATGGTCCTGTTGAGGGTGTACAGGCTGAAGATGCCGCCCCTGGTCAACTCCTCCTCAAGCTGCTTCAGCCGGGCCACGCTGCTCGGCATCCAGTCGGTGAGCTGCTGGTCGGTATAGAGCTTGCCGCGCGCGACGGTCACCGCCTCCTCCGCCTGACGGAGTCGCTCGGTGTCCTTGGTCGGGTCGGGTGTGCCGATCCAGGCCAGGTCGACGACGCCGGGCAGCCTGGCCAGCCGGCCGTCCTTGGAGACGGCGAAGTCCAGGGTGGCGACGTAGGAGCGATCGGCCGGTTCGCCCTTGGGCGGCGGCCCGGAGGTGGCGAAGGCCAGCATCACGCGCGCCTGCCTGCGTTCGGGCACCGGCGCCTGGCCGTAGCCCGTCACCGAGGACTGCTGCTGGTAGTACAGCGTCGCGGTCAGGCCCGCGACAGCCTTTCGGCCGGTGACGGTGAACGACTGGCGGGTGATGCCGGGGCCGTCGTAGACGGGGGCATCGGAGTCGGTCCACACGGGGCCGGGGTCGAAGCGGCCGGAGAACTTGTTGGCGCTCCGGTCACGGACCTCCACGCCGGCGCCCTCGTCGAGGGGGAAGTAGGCGTACAGGCCGGTCTCGCCGCCCGACAGGCGCTGGCCCCGGGTGGCGAAGTCGGCGCGCGCGATCGTCCAGACCCGCACCTCGTCGATCTGGCCGGTGAACACGTCGGCGGAGGTCTGACCAGGGCCGCGCCCGCCGACCACGATCCGGGCGCTGACATCGACCTGCTCGGACGTGGTGAGCGAGCCCGCCGCCGCGCCGTTCACATACAGCCGCAGCGCCGCTCCGTCGAAGACGGCCGCCACGTGCGCCCAGACCCCCATCGGCGCCACCGTCGTCGAGGTCAGGGTCTGCGTGCCGTGGCCGAACCGCAGTTTGCCGTCGGCCTGGAGGCTCACGTGCACAGGGCTGTCCATGCTGGTGCGCTGGGTGCGTCCGATGATCAGCCCGGTCCCGGTGGCGGCGGCGGGCTTGATCCAGGCCTCCAGCGTGTACGGCCCCGCCGGCGCGGCCGTGACGCCCACGCCCGCGATCACCGGAGCGCCCGTGCCGTCGAAGCGCAACGCTGTTCCGGCCCGGTCTTGCGGCGGTTTGACAGGAACCAGCAGCTTGCGGGTGTGCGAGTCGATCCCAGGGGACCGTTCCAGCACCGAGGCGGCGTACTTGGGGTCGGGGCTGGTCCACAGTTGGGTTCCGGCGGGGTTGAACAGCCCGTCGGGGGTCTGCTCCAGGTTGTGGCCGTGCACGGTGCCGGAGGCGTCGGCGGTGAAGATCTGCCAGCGGGTATGCCCGGTGACGGCCGTGGGCAGCGTCAGCGCGGTGAACAGGCCGCCGGTGAGCCGTCCGGCGAACGACAGTTTCATGGTCGGCTCGTAGAACAGCCGGCCCTCCATGTCCCGGGTGCCCAGCGTGTCACCGCCGGAGGCGGGCAGGATCCGGCTGCGGCTGCGCTGGTAGCGGACGTCCACCACCGGCTTGAGCTCGGCGCCCACCAGGACGAAGCGGTCGCACAGCAGCGCGGCGTCGGCCTTGGCCGCCTTGCCTCCGGCGGCGTCGCCGGTCAGCCGCCCGGTGGTCGTCTCATAGACCGAGCCGGCCGCGCCCGCCGCCACCGATTGGCGGAACACCAGCAGGTAGCGGCCGTCGGAAACCACCTGGATGGGGAACTCGGAGGTCAGCCGGGCGGTCGTGGACAGGAACGGGTCCTCCTCGCCGGGCAGCAGCTTCTCCGAGGGCGGCACCTCTGCCGAGCCCAGCTTCTTGACGACCGGCATGACCGCCACCTGGGGCGTCTCGGCGCCCACGTCGACGATCTCGGTGGGGAACACCAGCACGGCCGGGTCGGCGTTCCAGTAGGCCGCGTCGAGTGCGCCGCGCGCCCGGTCGGCCTGGTCCAGGCTGAGCACGCTGTAGTAGACGCGGCGGTCGGCGCCGAGGGCGAAGCCGACCACGGTGCCGTTGTGCCGGACCATTGTCGTGGAGGTGTACTCGCGGTCCTTGTAGACCTTGATCAGGTTCTTGTCGTGCACGAAGTGAGCTCCTTGCCGATCAGTCCGCATCCAGGCGCTGGATGGGTTCGTCGTTGCTGTCGGTGTTCTCGGTGCGCATCGCCTTTTCGAGCGGCGGGCGCTGGCACGCTGTGGACGACCTGGTCGGCCTCGTTGCAGTCGACGCTGCGGGCTCCGGCGCAGGTGACGGCGCCGGTCAGGTTCTCCGACGGCCCTGGGGGCGCGCCGGCCTCGATCCTGCCGCCAGGTTTGGCCGTCGGCATCGCGGCCGCGCCCGCGATCCCGTGACCGACCCCGGTGACCTTCCGCTTGAACGGCGGCTCGGCGGGGCCGTCGGCCGTGTACGCCGCGTCCGGCTCCCCCTTGGCCGCGTCCAGGACGCTGTAGGCGATCCGCCGGCTCGCGTCCATCGCCGGCGTCACATGCGTGTACGCGAGGTCCCCGTGGACGTTGATCAGTGCATCCCCGGCCCCCATCGCCCCCCTCCCCCGCCCGCTTCGCCGTCGAAGCCCTCTCGACGATGAGCCCGACCAAGCGATAGGTCAAGACGATCACGATGGCCACATTCGGCCATCCCACAGCCGCCCATCACACCTGCTCAGGCACCACCGAACGAGGGGCATACCCGACCGCGACTCCCACGGCCTCAAGAACGCACCCGCCCCGGCCCCGGCGAGATCGAACTCCTCCACCCCACCGCCCGACCGCGCCGATGCCATCGCCGAGCTCTGCGACGACGCCGACGCCGATGCCGACGGCATGGGCGACCTGAGCGGTGGACGGCACGCCGCCGGCCGTGCCTGGCAGCACCGCGAGCATGCCATGCCCGGAGTTCTTGCCCGGGACGCCGGCGATCATCTCGCCCATGCCGTCGCCGGTGACGTCGATGACCGCCACGGTTTGGCCCATGGCGTCGCCGGGAGCCGACTGCTCGCCGATCGGATCGGCCTCGGGAGCGGCGCCGGGAGCCGCGATTCGGAAGGATCAAGGAGGCGTGTCGTATCCAGCTTGGGACTGAATGGTGGGGCTCATGACCGTGGCGACCGGGCACCTGAGACCGGGGGACGACGTCAGGACGCGGGACGTGATCCGATTCGTCGGGACAGCGACAGGGGCCGCACGGCAGGCGTGATTCCCAGCACTACCTCGCGCATGATCGTCGGCCCGCACCGCACCTTGGCAGCATGGAGAATCCAACGCGCCCGGATCCTTGGTCGCTTGCCGAATGTGCGGCTGTAGCGCATGGTCAGCGCCCTCACTTCGATCATGTCTCTCCCTCGTTCGCCGGACTGAATCGAGCCTGGCGAGCCGCGGTCCCGGCCTCCATGGGTGCGCGTCCACCTGCCGGGGTGGGAAAACGCCACCCCGGGGGGTGGGGCCGGCCCCACCGCCTTCTCCTCGCCGATCGGGCAGACTGCAGCTGTGACGGGGAGACGACCCTCGCCCGGCGGGCCGGCGTGGCGGGCGGTGACCGGCCTGGCGGCGTACGCGCTGAAGGCGGTGACCGGCCTGGCGCTGAACGCCGTCACCGGCGTGGCCGCGCTGGGGCTGCTCGTCCTGGTGCCGGTGAGCGCCGTCCTGGTGCCGGTGGCCGGGCTCGGGCGGGCGCCGCTCGGCCGGCTGCTCGCGGCCGCCCGCCGCCTGGCCGGGTTCCAGCGCCGCTGGGCGGGCCGGACGCTCGGCCTGGACGGCGACGGGAAAGGCACCGGAAACAGCATCCCGGAGAGCGACGGCGACGGGAACAGCGGCGGCGGTCGGCCGGGGAGGTGGCGGGAGCTGGCCTGGCTGGCCGTGCACGGCGTCACCGGCCCTGCTCCCGTGCTGGCGGTGTGGGCCATGTTGTCCGCCCTGGACTACGTCTTCCTCCGGCTGCGGCCGGCGGAGACGAGCCTGCTCAACACGTTCGCCCTGAGCATGTCCACGGTGGCCATCGCCGTGGTGGTGCTCATGGCCGTCCCGCTGTTCCGCACCGGCCAGGCGCGGCTGGCGCGGCGGCTGCTGGACGCCCGGCCCACGCCGGACACGCGGATCAGGGAGCTGACCGCGTCCAGGGCCGCGCTGGTCGACGCGCGCGCGGCCGAGCTGCGCCGCATCGAACGCGACCTGCACGACGGCGCGCAGGCCAAGCTGATCGCCATCCGCATGCACCTGGGGCTGGCCCGCGGCTGCGGCGACCCGGACGAGACCCTGCGGATGATCGACGAGGCGCGGGAGATCGCCGGGCAGGCGCTGGGCGACCTGCGCGACCTGGTGCGCGGCATCCATCCCCCCGTGCTGACCGACCGCGGCCTGGCCGGGGCCATCGAGGCGTCCGCGCTGCTGTGCCCGATGCCGGTGGAGATCGACATCGACCTGCCCGGCCGCCCGCAGCCGCCGGTGGAGTCCGCCGTGTACTTCGCCGCGGCCGAGGCGCTGACCAACGTGACCAAGCACAGCGGCGCCTCCCACGCCTGGGTGCGGCTGCGGCACACCGCCGGCGTGCTCCGGCTGACCGTGGGCGACGACGGCCGGGGCCCGGTCCGCCGCGACCGGGGCACCGGCGTGCGCGGCATCGAGGACCGGCTGTCCGCCTTCGACGGCTCGCTCACCGTCAGCAGCCGTCCCGGCGGCCCGACCGAACTGACCATGGAGGTCCCGTGCGCGTTGTCATAGCCGAAGATCTCGCGCTGCTGCGGGACGGGCTGGTCCGCCTGCTGTCGGCGCACGGCTGCACCGTCGTGGAGGCGGTGGACAACGGGCCCATGCTGCTGGCGGCGCTGGTCCGGCACCGTCCCGACGTGTCGGTGATCGACGTGCGGCTGCCGCCCGGCTTCACCGACGAGGGCCTGCGCGCCGCGCTGGAGGCGCGCGCCCGGGTGCCGGGGCTGCCGGTGCTGATCCTGTCGCAGTACGTGGAGCAGCTGTACGCCAGGGAGTTGCTGTCCGACCGCTCCGGCGGGGTCGGCTACCTGCTGAAGGACCGGGTGGGCGACGTGGACCGGTTCGTCGACGCGGTGCGCCAGGTGGCCGCCGGCGGCACCGCGATGGACCCGGAGGTCGTCTCCCAGTTGCTGACCCGCCGCGACAGGGACGAACCGCTGGCCGCGCTGACGCCGCGCGAGCGCGAGGTGCTGACGCTCATGGCCCAGGGCCTGTCCAACCTGGCCATCGCCGCCCACTTCCAGGTCACCGACAAGGCGGTCGGCAAGCACACGAACAACATCTTCGCCAAGCTCGGCCTGCCTCCCTCCGACGACCACAACCGGCGCGTCATGGCGGTGCTGACCTACCTGCAGGCCGTGCCCGGCCCGCCGCGATCAACGGGCCCGGCCGCCCGTGAGAGGATTCCCCCGCAAGACGGGTGAAGCCTGGACGGAAAGGCAGCAATGTTCGCGATCTCCCTGGGCGACGACGGTGCGGAGCTGCGTCCGCTGGAGCCCTGGCGGGCCGAGGAGTTCCTGAGCCACATGGACCGCGGGCGCGAGTTCATCGGCCGGTTCATCGCCCTGCCCGACCTCGTCACCGACCTGGAGTCCGCCAGGTCGGTGCTGCAGGGGTACGCGGACAAGGCCGCGGCCGACACCGGGCGCATCTACGGCATCTGGACCGGCGGCACGCTGGTCGGCGGCGTGCTGTTCCGGACGATGGACGTCCGGCTCGGCACCGCCGAGGCGGGCTGCTGGCTGGAGCCGTCGGCGGCGGGCAAGGGCCTGGTGACCAGGGCCATCCGGGTGATCATCGACTGGGCCGTCGAGGAACGCGGCATCCACCGCGTGGAGTGGCAGGCCGCGGCGGGCAACACCGCCAGCATCGCGGTGGCCCGGCGGCTCGGGATGAGCAAGGACGGCGTCCTGCGCGAGAGCTACCCCCACCGGGGCGTCCGGCACGACGTCGAGGTCTGGTCCGTGCTCGCCCCGGAGTGGCGGGCCGGCCGCCGGACGGGCTGAACCGCGGGCGCGGCTATCCGGCTTCGTCCAGTCGCCTGGTGGTCTGGTCGATGCGGCGGATGCGGCCGTCCGGGGCCAGGCGGCCGAACATGAAGACTTCTGCCGCGAAGGTCGTGCCCTTGCGCAGCCTCGTGCGCAGGGTCCACCGGGCGGCGATCCGGGCGCCGGAGACGAGCGTCTCGTGGATCTCGACGCCGGACCCGTCGCCGGCGGCCATCGCCTCCTTGTCGACCTGCCGCCGGACGGGACGGGCGTGGTCGATCATGCGCTGCCGGTCGATCACGAGCCCGTCGTTGCAGTACTCGAAGTCCGGCACGAAGTAGCGGTCGATGATGGCGGCGGGCTCCTCGCAGGAGACGGCCATGTCCCGGGTGTAGGCGGTCAGGAAGTCGGCGAGGTCGCGCTCGCAGGTGATGCCCATTCGGCGTCCTTGAGGGTGTGGGGGTGGCTGCCGTCCCGATCCTCGCCGCCCGCGCCCGCCGCCGTCGTCCTACGGGCGGAGGCGGCCGGCGCTACTCCCGCCGTCGTACGCTGCCGCGCGGCTACGGCGCCGGGACCACCCGGCCGCCGTCAGCGCCGGACGGTCACGTCGTTCACGGGGCTGCGCGGCGCCTGCCCGGTCAGGACCCGGACGGCCTCCTCGGCGGCGAACCGCCGCACCGTCTCGATCGCCTGCTCGGAGTAGTAGGCGGCGTGCGGGGTGACGATCACGCCGGGCAGCGTGAACAGCGGGTTGTCCGGACGCCAGTCGCGCTGCTTGGCCGGCTCCTCCTCCAGGTCGTCCAGGGCCGCGCCGGCGATCCATCCCTGGGCGAGCGCCTGGTACAGCGCCTCGTCCTGCACGATCGGGCCGCGCGCGGTGTTGACGAGGATCGCGTCCGGCTTCATCCTGCGCAGCGTCTCGTGGTCGAAGGCGTGGTGCGTCCCCGGGGTGAGCGGGGCCTGGATCACCAGGTAGTCGGCGCCCGCCACGAGCTCGTCGAACGACACCGGCCGCACGTGGTGCGCGAGGATCCGGGAGTCGTCTATGAAGGGGTCGTGCGCCCAGACCTCGACGCCGAAGGGCCGCGCGCGGGCGGCGATGAGCTGGGCGATGGCGCCGAAGGACAGCAGCCCGAACACCCGCCCGCGCAGCCGCAGGATCGGCTCGCCGGTCTGCCATTGCCACACGCCGCGCCGGGTGGCGCGGTCGTACTGGCAGATCTTGCGGGCGGCGGCCAGCCAGAGCGCGACGGCGTGGTCGGCGACCTCCTCGGCGCACCACTCGTTCGGCGCGTTGGTGACCTGGATGCCGCGCCTGGTCGCGGCGTCGACGTCGACGATGTCCACGCCCGTGCCGTAGCGGGCGATCACCCGGCAGCGGGTGAGGGCCTCGACGGCGCGGGAGCCGATCTGCGCGTACTGGGTCAGCACGCCGTCGGCGTCGCGGCCCTTCTCGATCACCTCGTCCTCGCTCTTGCACTGCTCGGCGAGGAGGGCGAACCCCGCGGCCTCGACGATCGCGCGTTCGATGTCCACGTCGCCGAAGTCGGAGTCGGCGATCATGATGGTGCCTCTGGCGTCAGTGCGAGTCACGGGGAATCCCCTTGGTGTGTACGAGGTCCTGGTACGACAGGGCCAGCTCCAGGCATCCCCCGCCGTCGAGCTGCCCGACCGTGGCGCGGTAGATCTCCTGCCACGGCGTCTGGTTCTCCAGCGCCGGCGGCGTGTGACTGGCCCACCGCGCGGCGATCTCCTCCTCCGTCAGCAGCACGTCGACGCGCGCGTTGTCCACGTCGACGCGGACGAGGTCGCCGGTGCGCAGGATGGCCAGGTTGCCCCCGGCGGCGGCCTCGGGGCTGGCGTTGAGGATGGACGGCGCGTCGGAGGTGCCGCTCTGGCGGCCGTCGCCGAGCGTGGGCAGCGTGGTGACGCCCAGCCGCAGCAGCGCCGACGGCGCCTCCATGTTCACCACCTCGGCCGACCCGGGGTAGCCGATCGGCCCGGTGTAGCGGATGACGAGGATGCAGCCCTCGTCCACGCCGAGGTCCGGATCCTGGATGCGGGCGTGGTAGTCCTCGGGCCCCTCGAAGACGATCGCCCGGTAGTCGCGGACCGCGCGGAACTCGTCGCTGAGCACGGAGGTCTTCATGACGGCCGAGTCGAACAGGTTGCCCGTCATGACGAGCAGCCCGCCGCGCGCGGCCAGCGGGGCGTCGTAGGGACGGATGACCTCCGGGTCGGCGGGCGGGGCGTCGGCCAGGTTCTCCCCCACGGTACGGCCGGAGACGGTCATGGCGTCGGCGTGCAGCCGCCCGGCCGCCAGCAGCGACCGCATGACGGCGGGCACGCCGCCCGCCCGGTAGAAGTCCTCGCCCAGGAACTCGCCGGCGGGGGCGACGTCGGCCAGCACCGGGACGTCGCCCCCGACGCGCTGCCAGTCGTGGATCGTCAGCGGCACGCCGACGTGCCGGGCGATGGCGTTGACGTGGATGGGCACGTTGGTGGAGGCGGCGATGGCCGAGGCGACGACGATCGCGTTCTCGAAGGCGCGCATGGTCATGATCTTGCGCGGGGTGAGGTCCTCGCGCACCAGCTGCACCGCCCGCAGGCCCGTGTCGTAGGCCATCTGGGCCCGGCGGCGGTAGGGCGCGGGGATCGCCGCGCAGCACGGCAGCGACATGCCGAGCGCCTCGGCCAGGCTGTTCATCGACAGGGCGGTGCCCATGGTGTTGCAGTGGCCGATGCTGGGCGCGGAGGCGGCCACGCGCGCCATGAACTCGTCGTGGTCGATCTCGCCGGTGGCCAGCAGCCGCTTCGACTGCCAGATCACCAGCCCCGACCCCGACGCGGCCATGCGCCTGCCCTGGTGATAGCCGTTGAGCATCGGCCCGCCGGACAGGACGATCGCCGGGATGTTGACGGTCGCCGCCGCGGCCAGGCACGCGGGCGTGGTCTTGTCGCAGCCCGTCGTCAGGACGACCCCGTCGAGCGGATATCCGTAGAGCACCTCGACCAGCCCGAGGTAGGCGAGGTTGCGGTCGAGGGCGGCGGTCGGGCGCTTGCCGGTCTCCTGCAGCGGATGGACGGGGAACTCCAGCGGGATGCCGCCGGCGTCGCGGATGCCGTCCCTGACCCGGTCGGCCAGGGCGAGGTGGTGGCGGTTGCAGGGCACCAGGTCGCTGCCCGTCTGGGCGATGCCGATGATCGGCCGGCCGGACTGGAGCTCCTTCGGGGTCAGCCCGAAGTTGAGGAACCGTTCGAGGTAGAGCGCGGTCATCTCCGGATTTCCGGCGTTGTCCCACCAGGCCTGGCTGCGCAGGCCGCCGCTCTCGGGATGGCCGGTCGGACGCATCAGCTCGCTCCTCACTCGCGCGGGCCGCCGGCCGGGTGGTGTCGTGGAGCACCTCGGACGGGCGATGACTGGCCTACCCCGGCACCGCCACCGCGCAAACGCCTCAGATCATCGCCGCCATCACCTGCTCGACGCTGCTGACCTCGGGAAACTCGATGAGGCACCACGTCGCGCCGGCGTCCTCGTACGGGCCGGGATGCACCCCCGGCAGGACGCCGACCGCGACCTCGAAGCCCTCCAGCCCGCCTCGGTGCTCGGCGACGACGGCCAGCATCTCCCGCAGCCCGACCGGGGTCGTCTCGGGACAGAGACCGTCGAAACGGGCGGCACGGCGGAGCGGCGCCCGCCTGACCGACTGGGCGGCGACCCAGACGGGGATCCGCGGCCGCTGCACGGGCTGCGGCTGGAACGCCAGGTCGTCGACGCGGTAGTGGCGGCCCCGGTGGCGGACGGGCAGCCCGGTCCAGAGCCGGCAGATGACGTCGAGGCCCTCGTCGAGCATCTCCGCCCGGACGCGCGGGTCGCCGGTCTCGCCGAGCCTGCTCAGCTCCCCGCCGTTGTCCGAGCCCAGCCCGACGCCGAGCACCATCCGCCCGCCGCTGAGGTGGTCGAGCGCGGCGGCCTGCCTGGCCACCTCGTACGGCCTGCGCCGCGACAGCGGCGTGACCCTGGTGCCGATGCGGATGCGCTCGGTGGCGGCGGCGATCGCGGCCAGGGCGATCCAGGCGTCGCAGACGGCCAGCTCCGCGTTCAGCGGGCGCACGACGTGGTCCCACAGGAAGACGCCGTCGAACCCGGCGTCCTCGGCGCGGGCGGCCAGGTCGGCGAGCACCCGCGGGTCGGCCAGCTCACCGAACGGCGGCAGGTACAACGCCCGGCGCATCACAGCAGGCCCTTCAGGTGCGGCGCGGTACGGCTGCGCGGGCTGGCGGCCACCTGCGCCGGCGTGCCCGCGGCCACCACCGTGCCGCCGGCCGAGCCGCCTCCCGGCCCGAGGTCGATGACGTGGCCGGCGGTCGCCACCACCCGCATGTCGTGCTCGGCGACCACGACCGTGCCGCCGCCGCCGACCAGGTCGTGCAGCCGGTCCATGAGCACGTCGGTGTCGTGCGGGTGCAGGCCGGTGGACGGCTCGTCGAGCAGGTAGAGCGTGGACTCGGCGCGGCGGCCCTGCAGCTCGGCGGAGAGCTTGATGCGCTGGGCCTCGCCGCCCGACAGCTCGGTGGCGGGCTGCCCGAGCCGCAGGTAGCCGAGCCCCACCTCGTGCAGCGTCTCCAGCGGGCGGCGTACCGCGGGGACGTCGCCGAAGAAGCCGGTGGCCTCGTCGACCGTCATCTCCAGGACCTGGGCGATCGTGCGGTCGCGGTAGGTCACCCGCAGCGTGCCGGGGTTGTAGCGGGCGCCGCCGCAGTCGGGGCAGGGCGCGTACGTCGTGGGCAGGAACAGCAGCTCGACCGCGACGTAGCCCTCGCCCTGGCAGGTCTCGCAGCGTCCGCCGGGCACGTTGAAGGAGAACCGGGCCGGGCCGTAGCCGTGGGAGCGCGCGCCGTCGGTGGCGGCGAACAGCTTGCGCACCGTGTCGAACAGCCCGGTGTAGGTGGCCAGGTTGGAGCGCGGGGTGCGGCCGATGGGCTGCTGGTTCACCCAGACCACCCGGCGCTCCCCTTCCGCGGCCTCGGCGAGGGCCGCCAGCAGGCTGCTCTTGCCCGCCCCTGACACGCCGGTGACGGCGGTGAACACGCCCAGCGGCACGTCGACGTCCACGCCCCGCAGGTTGTTGCGGGTGAGCCCGCGCAGCTCCAGGCAGCCGGCCGGCCGGTGCGCCGGGCGTTCCGGCACGACGGAGTGGAACAGGTAGCGGCGGGTCACCGACCCGGCGACCTCGCGCAGCCCGGGGACCGGCCCGCTGTACAGGACGCGCCCGCCGTCGCCGCCCGCGCCGGGGCCGACGTCCACCACCCAGTCGGCCTGGCGCACGACGTCCATGTCGTGCTCGACCAGGCAGACGGTGTTGCCAGTGTCGCGCAGGCGGCGCAGGAGGTCCGACAGCGCGGCGGAGTCGGCGGGGTGCAGGCCGGCCGACGGCTCGTCCAGCACGTACACGACGCCGAACAGCCCGGCGCGCAACTGGGTGGCCAGCCGGATGCGCTGCAGCTCGCCGCTGGACAGGGTCGGCGCGGGCCGGGCGACGCTCAGGTAGCCAAGCCCCAGCTCGTCCAGCACCTCGATGCGGTCGAGGATGTCGCGGGTGAGCGCCCCCGCCGGTCCTGGTTCGTCCCGGTGCGGGCGGAGCACGCCGGCCAGTTCGCCCATCGGCATCGCGGCCAGCTCGACGACGGTGCGGCCCGCGTACGTGACCGCCAGCGCCTCGGGACGCAGCCGCCGGCCGCCGCAGAGCGGGCAGGTGCGGGCGGTCATGAAGCGTTCGGCCCGCAGGCGGCTCTTCTCGCTGGCCGAGGAGGCGTACGCCTTGAGCACCAGCCGCCGGGCGCTGGCGTACTTGCCCTGGTAGGGGCGGTGGATCCGGCCCGCCTCGCGTACGGGATGGACGGTGACCACCGGCTCCTCGTCGGTGAACAGGATCCATTCCCGCTGCTCGCGCGGCAGGCTGCGCCAGGGCGCGTGGATGTCGTAGCCGAGCGTCGCCAGGATGTCGCGCTGGTTCTTGCCCTGCCAGGCGCCCGGCCACGACGCGATCGCGCCCTCCGCGATGCTCAGCGACGGGTCGGGCACCAGCGACTCCTCGGTGACCTCGTGCAACACCCCCTGCCCCTGGCACTGCGGGCACGCCCCGGCGACGGTGTTGGGCGAGAACGCGTCGGAGTCCAGGCGCGGCGCGCCCGCCGGGTAGACGCCGGCGCGGGACATCAGCATGCGCAGCGAGTTGGAGACCCGGCTCAGCGTGCCGACCGTGGACCGCGCGGACGGCGTGGCACGCCGCTGGCCGAGCGCGACCGCGGGCGGCAGGCCGGTGATGTCGTCGACGTCGGGCATCGGCAGCTGCTGCAGCAGCCGACGCGCGTAGGGCGCCACCGACTCCAGGTACCGGTGCTGCGACTCGGCGAAGATCGTGCCGAACGCCAGCGACGACTTGCCCGACCCGGAGACCCCCGTGAACGCCACCAGCGCGTCGCGCGGGATCGCCACGTCGACGTCCCGCAGGTTGTGCACCCGCGCGCCGCGCACCCGGATGCCGCTGACCACCTCATCTTCCACTCTGCGCAATCTACCCATCGCCCGCCGCGCGACCGCCGGGCGACCACAGTGCCGGCCGCAGTGCGGCCAGAGTGCGGCTGTCGGGGCGGGATCAGGCCGCCCGCAGCGGGCGCAGCGCCGAGCCCCACGCGAGGACCTGGTCGAGGACGGCGTTCAGCCGGTCCTCGTGGGCGGCGGCGGGCCGGAAGCCGTCGGCGAAGTCGGTGGCGATCGACAGGCCGACCTGGTTGGACACGGTGGCCACGCTGAGCAGGCCCAGCACGTGCCGCAGGTGCGCGATGGCCCGGGGCGCGCCGTCCACGCCGTAGCCGACGAACCCGGCCGCCTTGTTGGTCCACTCGGCGTACAGGAAGTCGAGAGCGTTCTTGAGCGCGCCCGGGTAGGAGTTGTTGTACTCCGGGGTCACGATCACGAACGCGTCCAGCTCCGACACCGTGGCCGACCAGCGTCTGGTGTGCTCGTGCTGGTAGTTGCCCATGGCGGGGTGCTCGGGCTCGTCCAGGTTGCCCAGGTCGTAGTCCTTCAGGTCGATGAGCCGGTACTCGGCGTCGCCCCGCTTGGCCGCCAGATCGCGCACCCAGTGGGCCACCGCCTCGCCGTTGCGGCCAGGGCGGGTGCTGCCGAGGATGATCCCTACCTTGAGCATGTGCCTCTCCCTCAGTTCGGTTACGGAAACCAACCGTAGGAAGAACGGCTGAGATACTGAATGCGCTGCTGTCCACCATTTATACGTGAGCGTCTCAGCCCTTAGACTCAATCCTCATGGACGTGCTGAGCGACGTAATGGCCTTCATGCGGTGCGGGCGCCCCACCTCCTCCCGCATCTCCTGGCGGGCGCCCTGGGGGGTGGCGTTCCGCTCGGTGCCGGGGTCGGCGGGTTTCCACGTGGTGCTGCGCGGGTCGTGCTGGCTGATCCCGCCCGACGGCGAGCCCGTCCCGCTCAGCGTCGGCGACGTGGTGTTCCTGCCGCACGGCGACGACTTCGGGCTGGCCGACGATCCCGCCCGGCCCCTGGTCGAGTCCGACTGCGAGCCGCACTCGGAGTTGTTCGCCTCGGCCGGCTTCGGCGGCACGGGGGCCGAGACGGTGGTGCTGTCCTGCGGCTACCGGCTCGAACTCGACCGGACCCACCCGATCCTGGGCTCGCTGCCCGGCGTGATCCACCTGCCCGCGACGCTCGGCAGCCGTCCGGAGCTGCGGGCCGCCGTCGAGCTGCTGGCCGCCGAGATCGACGGCCCGCGGCCCGGCACCGACACCGTCGTGTCGTCCCTGCTCGACATGTTGCAGCTGTACGTCCTGCGCGCCTACTTCGAGACCCAGGACGAGCCCTGCACGGTCTCCGGCTGGGCCGCCGCGCTGGCCGACCCCGTCGTCGGCCGCGCGCTCGACGCCATCCACCGCGACCCGGCCCGCCGCTGGACCGTCGAGTCGCTCGGCGCGCACGCGGGCATGTCCCGGGCCGGCTTCGCCCGCCGCTTCACCGGGCTGGTGGGGCAGCCGCCGCTGGCGTACCTGACGTGGTGGCGGCTGATGAGCGCGGCCCGCCTGCTGCGCGAGTCCGACGCGCCGGTGGCGCGGGTGGCCGAGCAGGTGGGGTACGGGTCGGAGTTCGCCTTCGGCAACGCCTTCAAGCGCGAGTTCGGCGTCGCCCCCGGCCGCTACCGCCGGTCGGCGGCCTGATCCCTCCGGCCGTCACCGCCGGTCGGTGGCCTGATCCCACGGGCCGGCCGGGTCGGGGCCCCATCGTTCCTGGGCGTACTGGCGGCGGACGCCGGCCGACTCCCCGATCCGGGTCCAGGAGCGGCCGTCCTTGCGGGCCGCGCGCACGGCGGCGTCCAGGTGGCCCTGGGCCCGGCGCACGGCCTCGGCGGCCTGGCGGACGGCGACCAGGCTCGGCGGGTCGAGGTGGGTCTCCCACTCCGCGCGGATCGCGACGGCCACGTCGTCGGGGGCGGCGCCGGACAGCAGGCATTCGCTCAGCGCGTAGATGCGCCGGGCCGCGAAGTCGTGGCGCACCTGGGCCACGCGTTCCCACAGCGGCCCCTGCCATCCGCAGGCGCAGTGGCCGCGCCAGCCGATCGCGGTGCGGCCGTCCACGACGTCGCCGCGGCCGAAGCCGATGCGGCCGTCGGAGCCGATCGGGTGCACCCTCGCCCCGCCGTCGGCCGGGCCGGTGGAGACCCGCCCGTCGGGGAAGACGGCGGCATCCCAGCCTTCGTGGCGTCCGTCGTCGCCCTCCCACCACTTCATGACACGCCCCCTCCAGAGATCGTCCGGATCAGCTGGCGCCTCCATGGTGGCAGGCGGCACCGGCCCTTGCGAGGGCCCGCGGATTACGGTGTCACGCTGGGGGGATATCGGCCCGGCGGCGGGGCGCCGACTGGATCGGTCCACACGCTGACCAGGTCGTGCCTTCCGCAGGGGCGCCTCGTCCGGCCAGCCTGGGTGGCGTGATCAGCGCCCTCGTCGTCATCGACGTCCAGAACTCCTTCCTGCAGCTTCCCGACTGGCGGCACACCTCCAGGCCGGACATCGTCCCGCAGGTCAACCGCCTGGCCGCGGCCGCCAGGCAGGCCGGGGACGCGGTCGTGTGGGTGCTCGGCTCGCGGCCCGGCTCGGGCACGGTCTTCGATCCGGCCCGCGGGTTCGTCCAGCTGATGGACGGCCTTGAGCCCCTTCCGGACGAGCCCGTCCTCACCAAATCGGCGCACAACGCCTTCACCACCACCAACCTCCACCAGTTCCTCACCCGGCGCGGCGTCAGGCGGCTGACCGTCTGCGGCATCCGGACCGAGCAGTGCTGCGAGACCACCGCGCGCCTCGCCTCCGACCTGGGCTTCGAGGTCGACTTCGCCATCGACGCCACCGCCACCACGCCGCTCCCCCACCGCGACGCGCCCGACGACGTCCCCTTCGACGAGCTCGTACGGGACCCGCGCACGCTCGGCGTGGACGACATCCTCGCCCGTACCGAATACGCTCTGTCGGGTCGTTTCGCCACGATCAGGACCGTGGACGAGCTCACCGGGAACTGAGGAGGCGCCGGTCATGTCCCGAGTCGTCTTCCTGCTCATCCCGCGGGTGCACCTGCTCGACGTGGCCGGGCCCGCCCAGGTCTTCTCCACCGCCGCCGACCTCGGCCGGCCGTACACCATCGACTACGTCGCCGAGGAGCGCGAGGTGGCCAGCGTGCAGGGGCTGACGCTGCACGCCCGCACCTCGTGGCCGTCCCTGACGCCCGACGACCTGATCGTCGTGCCGGGCTGGCGGGGGCCGGCCCGGCCGGCGAGCGGCGAGACGTTGCGCCGGCTGCGCGAACACCACGCGTCCGGCGGCACGGTGGCCGGCGTGTGCGCGGGGGCCGACGCGCTGGGCCGGGCCGGGCTGCTCGACGGCCGCCGGTGCACCACCCACCACACCGTCCAGGACGAGCTGGCCCGCCTCTACCCGCGGGCGAGCGTCGCCAGGGACGCGCTGTACGTCGAGGACGACCGGATCGTCACCTCGGCGGGCGTGGCCGGCGGCATCGACGTGGCGCTGCACCTGGTGACCACCCGGCACGGGCCGTACGCGGCGGGGCAGGTGGCCCGCGCGATGCTCGTGCACGCCCACCGCGACGGCACGGCCGAGCAGGTCAGCCCGCTGCTGCGACGGCGTTCGCACGTGGACGAGACGGTCCACCGCATCCAGGACCTGATCGAGACCCGGTTCACCGAGCGGCTGCCGCTGAGCCTGCTGGCCGGGGCCGCGGGATGCAGCGAGCGCACGGTGACCCGGCTGTTCCGGCGGGCCACCGGGCTCACCCCGCTGGCCTACCAGACCGCCCTGCGGCTGGAGCGGGCCGAACACCTGCTCGGCCGCGGCGCGACCGCCGAGGTCGCCGCGCGCGAGGTGGGCTTCGCCGACGCCAGGATGCTGCGCCGGTTGCGCACCCGCGCCACCGCCTCCTGAGAGTGGGCGCGACAGATCAGGCGGCGGGACAGAGCGGCGGGTGAGAGCCGCGGGTCAGAGCGAGGCGGTGCGGTAGCGGGAGCGGAACTCGGCCAGCAGTTCGTCGGTGACCTGCGCGCCCGCGGCGACGGCCGCGTGCACCTCGCGGAAGTACCCCTCGTAGCCCGCGGGCGTGTAGAGGCACAGTGCGCGCACGACGCCGTCGCCGGCGTTCCTGAACCCGTGCGGGGTGCCGCGCGTCGCCGCCAGCAGGTGGCCCGGCCCGGCCGTCACCTCGCCGTCGCCGTCGTGCAGGGTCAGCTCGCCGTCGAGGACGTAGAAGTACTCGTCGTGGCCCTGGTGGACGTGCGGGCGCGCCCCGACGACGCCCGGGTCCAGCGTGAACTCCTCGAACGCGAACCGGTCCCCGGTGTGCTCCCCGGTCAGCCGGAAGAAGTGCCGGACCCCGGCGACGTCGATGAGCTCGCCCTCGGCGGGACGCCGGAGCAGGGGACGCGGTTCCGGGCTCTCGTTCGCGATCATGCCCGGCATTCTGCCACCCGCGGGAACGACGCCCTCGCCTCCACACGAAACGGCGAAAGAGGATAATCCGGATCATGGGAAAGACCTACGACCGGATCGACGGCCGGTTGCGCACGTTCATCGAGTCACAACCCATCTTCTTCACGGCGACCGCCCCCCTGGCCGGCGACGGCACGGTCAACCTCTCGCCCAAGGGCCTGAAGGGCTCGTTCGCCGTCCTGGACGACCACACCGTGGCCTACCTCGACTTCGCCGGCAGCAATGCCGAGACCATCGCCCACCTGCGCGAGAACGGCCGCGTCACGCTGATGTGGTGCGCCTTCGACGGCCCGCCGAACATCGTGCGCGTGCACGGCCACGGCGAGCCCGTCTTCCGCGACGACCCCCGCTGGGCCGGGCTGCTGCGGCACTTCCCGGACATCGACCCGGCCCCGCACGGCCTGCGCGCGATCATCGTCGTGACCGCGCGGCTGATCCGCGACACCTGCGGGTACGCCGTCCCGTTCATGACCTACGACGCCGACCGCCCGCTGCACGGCTCCCGCTTCGCCCGCGAGGACGACGAGTCGCTCGACGCCTACTTCCACAAGAAGGAGCACGTGGCGACCAGCATCGACGGCCTTCCCGGGCTGCCGCTCCCGCTGCCCCCGCTCCCCCCGCTCCCCCCGCTCCCCCGCGAGGGCTGACCGGACGGGCCGCCGTCACAGGACGGCGAGGGCCTTGGCGATGTTCCACTCGGCCAGCTCCAGCATCCAGCGCCGGCCGGGGAAGTCGGTCCCGGCGATGCGCAGCGGGCCCTCGATCAGCGAGAGCACCTGGGCGTACCGGTAGAGCTCCAGCCGGTGGGGGTCGAGGGCGATCGGGCGCAGCGCGGGGTAGGCGTCCTCGAAGCGCATGCGCAGCCAGGCGTGCTCCCACTCGGCGTCGAAGTAGGTCAGGCCCTCGAAGTCGATCAGGACGGGTTCGCCCGCGGGCGTGACGAGCACGTGGTCCGGCCCGAGCTCGCCGTGCACGAGCACGTACCGTTCGCGGGGGGCGACCGCCTCGCGCAGGCGGCGTACGTGGGCGGCGATCCGGTCGTGCGCCTCGCCCATCCTGGCGTCGCGGGCGGCGACGGCGGCGAGCTGGGCGAGCGCGCGGTCCAGGACGACGTCCTCGGTGGGCCGGGAGGGCCGGGCCCGGCCGTCGGCCAGGTGGGCGAGCTTGCCGTAGGACGGGCCGGGGGTGGCGTGCATGCGGCGCAGGGCCTCGCCGAGCGCGGCCAGCGGCCGGGCGGCGGCGGCCGGATCGCCTTCCATCAGGGCCTCCAGCGTGGTGGCGCCCGCGTCCTCGACCAGGGCGATGGCCGCGCCGAAGTGGCGGCCGCCGGGGTCGAGCGCCAGCAGCCGGGGGACCCGCACGTCCGCCGCGGTCAGGGCCGCGTGGGCGGCGGCGAACAGGTCCGCCCCCGACGCGTCGGCGAAGGGGTCGTCCTCGCTCGCGGGGGACGCCGGCCAGTAGTTCTCGCCGGCCGCCCAGACGTAGAGGATCACGCTGGTGGCGTCGTCCAGCCGGAGCCGGTAGACGCCCTTCTTGCTGCCGCCGGTCAGCCGGTCGAACGCGGCCGGCCGCCGGTCGGCGCCGAACTGCTCGGCGACCAGGTCGCGCACGTCGTCGGGCCGCAGGAATGTTCGATTCATGATCGTTTTCTATCACTGAGGAGGGCCGGCGCCGCGCCGCCGTCACGGGTTCGTGAAAACATCTGATCGGCAGGTCAGGTCGTGCAGGAAGGTTGTCCCCGATGCCGCCCGCGTTCACCGCAGAGGAGAAGGCCCGCATCACCGCCCTGTTGCTGGCGAACGGCGAGAAGCTGTTCACCGGCCAGGGCCTGCGCAAGACCTCCCTGGAGGAGCTGATGGCCCCCACGGGGGTGGCCAAGAGCAGCTTCTACGTCTTCTTCGACTCCAAGGAGGCGCTGTACCTGGAGCTGATGCTGCGCCAGACCGGCGAGGTGCGGCGCCGGGTCATCGACGGCGCGCTGATGAACGCCGACGACCCGCGCGAGGCGCTGCGCCGCTTTCTGCACGCCACCGTCGAGGAACTGTCGGTCAACCCCCTGTGGCGCCGCCTGATGACCCATCCGGAGGAGATGCAGGCGGTGGCGCGCAAGCTCGACCCCGAACGGGTCGCCGCGATGTCCGGCAGCCCGGCCGCCGCCCTCACCGAGTACGTCACCGCCCGCCGGGCCGCGGGCGAGCTGGTCGACGCCGACCCCGCCGTCATCATCGGCGTGCTGCAGTGCGTGCTGCTGGTGCCGATGTTCGCCGAGCGGCTCGGCGACCCGGCCCTGCACCCCAGGATCATCGACCTGCTCATCGACGTGGTCGCCGCGGGGCTGGCCCGTCCCGGGGGATGACGTCCCGGGAGATGACGTCCCGGGGGTGGAGATAACTACAGGGGGAGTCGAGAGTCAGCCGCAATGGCGGGCGCCGCGCGATCGGCGAGGCTGCTGAGCATGGCAAACACCGCAACCACGGCAATCCCCCACCTGGCCGGCGGCCGGCGAAGACACGCCTGGCTGGCGGCGGGGATCGTGCTCGGGCTGTTCGGCACGAACAGCGAATGGTCGATCCCGCTGGCCGGATGGCTGTTCTCCGTCGGCCTCATGCGCTTCACCCGCAGCTCGGGCGTGCCGGCCGGGCTCGCGGCCGTCGGCCTGTCGGCCGCCGCGACGACGGTGGTCTTCGTCGCGGCGGCGGGCCGGCTCACCGTCCTGCCGATCCTGCTCGGCTGCCTGCTGCTCGGCCTGGTCCTGAGCCTGCCCCTGCTGGCCGACCGGCTGCTCGTCCGGCGGCTCGGCCCGCTCACCGGCACGCTGGTCTTCCCGGCCGCCCGGGTGACGGCCGAGTTCCTGATCGCCACGCTCACCCCGCTGGGCACGATCTTCGGGCCGCTGGCCGCGACGCAGTCGGCGAACCTGCCGCTGCTCCAGACGGCGTCCGTCACCGGCGTCTACGGGATCAGCTTCCTGATGGCCTGGGCCGCGCCGGTCGTCAACCTCGCGCTGGAACGCCGGATGGCCTGGCCGTCGATCCGGGGCGTCACGCTGACGTACGTCGCGGTGCTGGTCTCGGCGCTGCTCGGCGGCGGCCTGCGGCTGGCGACCGCGCCGGCCGCGCCGGAGCTGGTACGCGTCGCCGGGATCAGCGCCTCCCTGGCCGCCGAGCAGCGCATGCGGGAGATCGACGACGTCCACACCCCGCGGGTCCTGCCCGCGCAGAAGCCGACGCTGCGCAGGGCGTTCGCGGTGATCGACGACGACCTGTTCGCCCGCACCCGGATCGAGGCCGACGGCGGCGCCCGGGTCGTGGCCTGGGCCGAGACCGCCGCGGTCGTGCTCGGCGAGGACTACCCCGGCTTCCTGCGCAGGGCCCAGGACCTGGCCAGGGAGAAGGGCGTCTATCTCGACATGGGGGTGGCCGTCGTCCTCGACGGGGAGCCGCGCTCCCGCGACCTGGCCGTGCTGGTGACCCCCGAGGGGCGGGTGGCGTCGGTCTTCGACAAGGCGCATCCGGTGCCCGGCATGGAGAGCCTGCGGCCGGGCGACGGGGTCGTGCCGGTGACCGGCACGCCGTACGGGCGGCTGGCCCACGTCGTCTGCTTCGACGCCGACTTCCCCGCCACGCTGCGCACCCGCGCCGACGTGATGTTCGTGCCGGCCAACGACTGGAAGGGCATCGAGCGCACGCACGCGGCGAACGCGGTGTTCCGGGCGGTGGAGAACGGCTACAGCCTCGTCCGGCCGGCCAGTAACGGCCTGGCGATCACCGTCGACGCCTACGGCACCCCTCTGGCCAGGGCGAACTACTTCGGCACGGCGCAGCAGAGCATGGTCGTCTCCGTCCCGACCCGCGGCGTCTGGACGCTGTACGGCCTGGTCGGCGACCTGTTCGCCGGGCTGTGCGCCGCCGCCCTGGCGGGGCTGACCGGGCTCGCCGTGCCCCGGCGGGCCGCGTACCGGGGCTGACCATGGGATTTCCGGAGGAAGGTGCGATGATGCCACGGGCGCGGAACGGGAGGACCCGGATGACGGGGAGACGAGGAGTGCGGGCGAGACTCGCGACGCCGCTGCGCGCGCTGGCCATGATCGGGCTGTCGGTGGCGGGCGTGCTCGCGGCCGTCCTGGTCGTGCTCAGCGCGGTGCCGGCGGTGGCCGGCGTGGGCCGGGGGGCGTTCCGGCAGGCGGTGTCGCTGCTGCGCACGGTCGCCGACACGGCCCGGCGGCTGGCGGGCCGGCTCGGCGTGCGCGTCGAGCGTCCCTACGGTCCTGGCATGGACGCGTCCGCGCTGCTGAAGGACCCGGCGACCTGGCGGGACGTGCTCTGGGGCGTCCTCGACCCGCTCATGGGCACGTGGGCGTCCGCGCTGGCGCTGGGCATGCCGCTCTACGGCCTGTACGGCGTGGCGGTGCAGCCATTCGTGTGGCGGGCCAACCTGCGGGCCGGCGGCGCGAACGCCTACGGCGTCATCCACGTCACCTCGACGGCCGCCGCGCTGGCGGCGATCCCGGTCGGGCTGGCGCTGATCGCGCTCGGCCTGTACATCGGCCCCCCGCTGCTGCGCCTGCGCGCCCGGTGGGCCGGCGCGTTGCTCGGCCCGTCGCGCAGGGCCGCGCTGGAGCAGCGGGTCGAGACGCTGGTGGAGACGCGCGCCGACAGCGTCGACACCCAGGCCGCCGAGCTGCGCAGGATCGAGCGCGACCTGCACGACGGCGCGCAGGCCCGGCTGGTCGCCCTGGGCATGGGGCTGGGCCACGCCGAGCGGCTGTTCGACGAGGACCCGGAGGCGGCCCGCGCCCTGCTGGCCACGGCCCGCGAGTCCTCCTCCAAGGCCCTGGACGAGCTGCGCGACCTGGTACGCGGCGTGCATCCGCCGGTCCTGGCCGACCGCGGCCTCGCCGACGCGATCCGGGCCCTGGCCCTGGACTGCCTGCTCGACGTCGAGGTCACCACCGACCTGGCCGGACGGCCCGCGCCGCCGGTGGAGTCGGCCGTCTACTTCGCCGTCAACGAGCTGCTCGCCAACACCAGCAAGCACGCCGGGGCGGCGACGGTCCAGATCACGCTCGCCCACCGGCACGGGATCCTGAGCTGCGACGTCGTGGACGACGGCGGCGGCGGCGTCGATCCGGCCGACGGCACCGGGCTGCGCGGCATCCAGAGCCGGCTGGCCGTCTTCGACGGGACGATCGCCGTCGACAGCCCGCCCGGCGGGCCCACCCGGGTGCATCTGGAGGTGCCGTGCGCGATCAGGTCCGAGTAGTCGTCGCCGAGGACCTGTTCCTCATCCGGGACGCGCTGGTCCGCATGCTGACCGAGCACGGCTTCACGGTCGTGGCCGCCGTCGACAACGGGCCGTCGCTGCGCAAGGCGCTGGCCGAGGAGCGGCCGGACGTGGCGGTCGTCGACGTGCGGCTGCCGCCGTCGTTCACCGACGAGGGGCTGCAGGCCGCGATCCAGGCGCGCCGCGACCGGCCCGGCTTCCCGGTGCTGGTGCTGTCGCAGTACGTGGAGCAGCTCTACGCCCGCGAGCTGCTGGCCGACGGCGCGGGGGCGGTCGGCTACCTGCTGAAGGACAGGGTGGCCAACACCGGGCAGTTCATCGACGCGATCACCTCGGTGAGCCGGGGCGGCACGGCGATGGACGCGCAGGTCATCGCCAAGCTGCTGACCCGCGGCGACGCGCGTGGCCGCACCGGCGAGCTGAGCCCGCGCGAGCGGGAGGTGCTGAGCCTGATCGCCGCCGGGCGGTCCAACACGGCGATCGCGCACCAGCTCGTGATCTCCGCCAGCGCGGTCAACAAGCACATCTCCAGCATCTTCGGCAAGCTCCGGCTGCCCGAGTCCGAGGACGACAACCGCCGGGTGCTGGCCGTCCTGGCCTATCTCAACCGCTGACCGGGGCGCGGCGGGCGTAGTCGCCAATGGCGGGGCGCAGCAGGTCGTACGCCTGCCGGGCGGTGCGGGCGAGGGCCGCGAAGATCTGCTCGGACTCCTCCCCCGCGAGGACCCGGCGCTGGGCCTCGTCGAACAGCAGCCGCTCCACCCCGGCCAGCGCGGCGGCCACCAGGCGGGGCGTGACGCCGCTGTCGCCGGTCTCCTCGGCCAGGAGGTCGGCGAGTTTGGCCTCGGCCTGGTCGTGCAGCTGGCGCAGGCGGGCCCGCAGCACCGGCGTGTCGCGCACCATCCGCTGCCAGTCGGCGCCCGCGTCGGGGATCGCGCCGTCGCGGCGGCGCAGCCGTTCGTCGTAGTCGCGCTGGGCGGCCTCCAGGGCCGACTCGCCGGGCTGCCGCCCGGACACGGCCCTGGCCAGGCCGCCGACCACCTCCTCGTGCCGGTCGAGGATGAGGTCCTCCTTCAGCGGGAAGTGGTTGGTGACGGTCATCTTGGCCACGCCGGCGGCGGCGGCGACGTCGGCGATGGTGACGTCGTCGTAGCCGCGTTCCAGGAACAGGCCGGTCGCGACGTCGGAGATGAGCTGCCGGGTCTGGTGTTTCTGGCGCTCCCGCAAGCCCTTGGATCGTTCGGTCACGCGCTCTGCCTTCCATACAGCCATTAGGTTTGACCTAACGATTAGGTCGGACCTAGTGTTTGGAGTCGTCCTAGTCAATCGATCCTAAGGGTGTTCGATGACCAGCACCTCCGCCGCCGGGGCCGCGCGCGACCGGCTCGATCCGCATCTGCTGCGCATGGGGATCGTCCTGATCGCGGCCCCGATCCTGGCCACCATCGACGCCACCGCCGTGGGCATCGCGGCCGACGCGATGGCGGCGCACTTCCGCACGTCGCTGACCGACGTGCAGTGGGTGGCGGCCGGCTACCTGCTCGCGATCGCGGTGGTCATGCCCCTGTCGGGCTGGCTGAGCCGGCGGTTCGGGGCCAGGCGCACGTGGATGGCCGCCGTGGCGGTCTTCACCGCCGGTTCGGCCCTGTGCGGCCTGGCCTGGTCGCTGCCGACCCTCATCGCGTTCCGGCTCGTGCAGGCCGTGGGCGGCGGGCTGATGAACCCCGTCGGCCAGACGATCCTGGCCCAGGCGGCCGGGCCGTCCCGGATCGGCCGGGCCATGAGCGTGCTGACGATCCCCGTCATGTTCGCCCCGGTGCTCGGGCCGATCGTGGGCGGGCTGGTCGTCCAGCAGCTCGACTGGCGCTGGATCTTCTACCTCAACCTGCCCGTCTGCCTGCTCGTCCTGCCGGCGGCCGCCCGCGTCCTGGCCCGGGACGAGAACGACGAGGACGGGCCCGCGCCCAGGCTCGACCTCCTGGGCCTGGCACTGCTCTCCCCCGGCCTGGCGGCGGTGGTCTACGGGCTGACGACGGCGGGCGGGGGCCAGGAGGCGTGGACGCCGTCCGTGCTGGTCGGTGCGGGGCTGGCGCTGGTCGCCGGCTACCTGGTGCACGCGCTGCGCACCCGCCGCCAGCCGCTGATCGACGTACGCCTGTTCGCCAGGGGCGGGTTCACCGCGGCCTGCGTGGCGCTGTTCCTGCTCGGGGCCTCGCTCTACAGCTCCATGATCCTGCTGCCGCTGTTCTTCCAGCACGACCGGCACGCCGACACGCTCTCGACGGGCCTCCTGCTCACCCCGCAGGCGCTCGGGGCCGCCGTCGGCTCGTTCGCCGCCGGGCGGCTGGCCGACCGCCACGGACCGCGCGCCGTCGTGACCGGCGGGCTCGTGCTCTCGCTGGCCGGGCTGCTCGCCTTCACCCAGGCCCCCGCCCGTCCGGACACCTGGCTGCTGACCATCTGCCTGGTCCTGTACGGCCTGGGCATCGGCGGCGTCTCCGCGCCCACCATGGCCGCGGCGTACGCCTCGGTCGACAGGCGGCAGACGCCGGGCGCCGCCGGCGCGCTGAACGTCGTCAACCGGCTCGGCGGCTCGCTGGGCACCGCCGTCCTCACGACCGTCCTGGACACCGGGCTGCGCCAGGGCGGCGGCCCGGCGCACGCCTACGGCACCGCCTTCTGGTGGGCCTTCGGACTGTGCCTGGTCACCCTGGTTCCGGTGGCCTTCTTCCGCTCGGCGCGCCGTGATGGTCGGCGAGACGGGTGAGCAGGTCGACCAGGCGCTCGCGGTCGGCAGGGGGCAGCGGGGCGAGGAACTCGTCCTGGGCGCGGGCCAGCAGGCGGTCGAGCTCGGCCAGCCGGCGGCGGCCCTCCGCCGTGATGGTCACGATGTTGCGGCGGCGGTCCTCCGGGTCGGGCGCGCGTTCGACGAGCGCGCGCCCGGCCAGGTCGTTGACGGTCGCCACCATGTCGCTGCGGTCGATTCCGGTACGCCGGCCGAGCGCCGCCTGGCTCGCCGGGCCGTACTCCTCCAGCGCGGCGAGCAGCGCGTAGTGGTAGCGCCGGACCTGGGCCTGGGCGAACGCCTGGTCCACGATCCGGTTGGCGGTCAGCGCCGCGTGGTTGGTCAGCCTGCTCGGCAGCGCGCGCAGCCGCTCCGGCGGCCTCCCCTCCGGGATGTTCACGAAGCCAATCTAACAAGTCGTTGGCACCACCCACGATCGTCTATATTGTTGGTCGAACCAACGTTGGTCCGTCCAACTATTGAGTGAGGTGGAACATGTCCGACATCGAGCTGCGGACCGGCCCGACGCACGACGTGGCGGCCCTGGCCGCGCTGATCCGGGGCCGCACGCTCCTGCCGGGCGACGACGGCTTCGCGGACGCCTGCTCCGGCTGGCTGCTGACGGTCGAGCACCGGCCCGCGGTGGTCGTGGTCGCCGCCGACGCAGGCGACGTGGCCGCCGCCGTCACCTACGCGGCCCGGACGGGACGTGCGGTGGCCGTGCAGTCGACCGGGCACGGCAAGTCGCTGCCCGCCGACGGAGCCGTCCTCATCGCCACCGGCGGGCTGCGCGAGCTGACCGTGGACGCGGACGCCCGCACCGCGCGGATCGGCGCGGGCCTGCGCTGGGGCGAGGTGGTCGCCGCCGCGGCCCCCCACGGGCTCGCGCCGCTGTGCGGATCGTCGGCCGAGGTCGGGGTGATGGGCTTCCTGACCGGCGGCGGGCTTCCGCTGGCCGCCCGCACGTACGGGTTCGCCGCCGACCGCGTCCGCTCGCTCGACGTCGTCACCGCCGACGGCCGGCTGCGGACCGTCTCGCCCGGCGCGGAGCCGGATCTGTTCTGGGCGGTACGCGGCGGCAAGGGCAACTTCGGCGTCGTCGTCGCGGCCGAGATCGAGCTGCTGCCGCTGCGCACGGTCCACGGCGGCGAGCTGTACTACCCGGGTGAGGATCCCGGGCACACCGCCCACGTCCTGCGCTCCTACCTGGCCTGGGCGAGGGAGCAGCCGGAGGAGATGTCCTCCTCCGTGACGCTGGTGCGCTTCCCCGACGCGCCGCAGTTGCCGCCGGAGTTCCGCGGCCGCTCGATGGTGCAGGTCCGGACGGTGTACGTCGGGGACGAGGAGCAGGGCGCCCGCCTGGTGCGGCCGTTGCGCGCGCTCGGCCCGGAGAAGGACACCTGCGCGGCCATGCCGTACAGCCGGATCACCGAGATCTACCAGGACCCCCGTCACCCGGTCGCGGCGCACCTGCGCAGCGCGCTGCTGCGCGAGCTGGACGACGACGCCGCCGCGGAGCTGGCCTCGTTCATCGACCCCGCCCGGACGCAGGGTCCGTTCCCCGGGATCCAGCTGCGTCACCTGGGCGGGGCGCTGGACCGGCCGCCCGCCCGTCCGCACGCGGCCGGCACCCGGGGCGCGGCCTTCCTGCTGTGGATGCGGCTGCCGGCCCCGCCCGGCCAGGCCGAGGCGGCGCGCGCGGCCGCCGACGAGGTGCTGGACCGGCTGCGGCGCTGGGACACCGGCGCCCTGCTGCCGGGCTTCCTGTTCGACCACGACGCGGCCCCGGACCGGGTCAGGCGGGCCTGGTCCGAGGCGGACCACCGGCGGCTGTCCGCACTCAAGGCCCGGTACGACCCGGACCGGCTGTTCCGCGTCAACCACAACATCGCCCCGGCCGCGCCGTGAGGCGGCGCCGGCCCGAGCGGTCCGGGCCGGCGCCGTCCGGCCCGGTCACACCTGGCGGAAGTACCACAACTGCTGGCCCGCGTACTCGTCGCAGGTCCACTGCTGGATGTTGGCGCCGTTGTGCGTCCAGCCGTGGTCGACGTCGAGGCACTTGCCGCTCTTCTGGTTCTCCAGGAAGTAGAAGGTGTTCCACCACGCGTCGGTGTAGGCGTACTTCCAGCGCCACATCTGCTGCGGGACGTTCACGCACTCCCACTGCTTGACGTTCGCGCCGTCGAAGGTGTAGCCGTTGTCGACGTCCAGGCACTTGCCGCTGTGCTGGGCGCGCAGGAAGAACCACTCGCTGCCGGGGGCCACCCGCTGGAACTGCCAGTGCTGCTGCGGGACGTTCACGCACTCCCACTGCTTCACGTTGGCGCCGTCGAAGGTGTAGCCGTTGTCGACGTCCACGCATTTCTCCGGCGCGGGGAAGCGCCTGCGGATCTCGAACAAATAGGACCAGGGCTCGGCGAGCGTGCGCTCGCGGGCCGCCACGGCCCCGGAGGCCGGAGCCGCCGCCGACCACAGGGGCACGGCGACCGACACGACCATGATCACGGCCAGCAGCCCCCGGCGGCCGATCCGTCGAAGATGTACGCCCTTGCGCACCGTATGCTCCTTTCCGCTGTTCCGTCCCTTGCAGGGTGCCGCCCGCGGCGGCGGGAGGGCATGAGTACCGCCCTACTCAAGTGGGCCGGACGCGGCGGCGGGCTGGCCATCGAGGGGGGGAGCGTCCATGATCGACTCATGCTCAGCACCAGTGAGGGCGCGCCGACGAGCGCCTACGTGACCCGCCGGCCGCTGCTCGCCGGCGCCAACCCGTACGTCACCCTCTACGACGGCGACGTCCCCACCGGGTACGCCTCCCTGTGGCAGGTCGACTGGTCCACCCACGGCGCCGGCGCGGTGATGGTGGTGTGGACGCCCGCCGGGCTGCGCGTCGTGAGCGACGACCCGGAGCTCGGGACGTGGATCGAGGAGCACTTCGTCCGGCACTTCGACGAGGCCACGGCGCTGCCGTCCTGGCCCGCCGCGCGGGTGGAGCGGGCCGCCGTGGACCTGCGCGTGGACCCCGCCACGGGCACGCACGCCGACGCGGCCGGCCTGGCGGTCAGCATCACCGGGCCGCTGGACGCCAGGCCGTTCTCGATGGCCGACTTCCCGCTGCTGGGCGTCAGCCACGGGCTGTCGATGCAGATCATCCCCTGCGAGCACGCCTCGATCACCGTGGACGGCGTCCCCGTGCCGGGCCGGCCGGCCGTCACGTGGCCCGGCGGCCGGCCCGTCTCCTCGGCCATCACCACCGTCCACGAGGCGTGGAGCACCTGACCGGAGGCGTCCGCAGCCGCGCCCGCGCGCTCCACGTCACGGTGAGCCCGGCCTCGGCCAGCCCGGCGGCGGCACGGGCGAGGTCCCAGCCGCGGTAGGCGGGCGGCGGCGCGCCCAGGTCCCGGTTGACCTCTTCGAGGTCGCGGCCACCTCGACCCCGAGCGGCTCCAGGCGGCGGCGGGCGGTCGGCAGGTTGGGCGGGTGGCCCTCCGTGGCGGGGTGCGCGGCGGCAGCGGGGCCAGCCCGGCCAGGAACTCGCCGCCGCCGGTTCCCAGGTCCAGCAGCGAGGCCGCGCCGGGCAGCCGGTCCCGCAGCAGGCGCTCGTAGCTCCAGGGCGGCGGCTCCTCGACGACCCGGCCGCGCAGGGCGGTGAAGTCCCAGCCCTCGATCGCCGCCGCCGACGCCCGCGCGACCAGTTCGCCGTACTCCATGACCGGGATCGTCCCCGAGGGCGCGGGCGTCCGTCATGTGGTTCTTCCGACGGAGGGCGGGGCGATCGGGGACTTTCGGCCCTGACCGGCGCGTCGTCCCGCCGGGAAGGGTGGAGGCGAGGGGCGGCCCGGGGAGCGGCACGCGCGTGCGCGCGCCCCGGCCGCCGTCGAAGCGACCCTGCTGTGAGGACGTGACCATGTGCAATTACTGCGGCTGCCGGGAGTTCCCACTGATCGGCCGCCTGTCCGAGGAGCATTGGGACATCCAGGAGTGCGCGGGGGCGCTGCGCCGCGCCGTCGGGGAGCTGCGCCACGGTGACGCCGTGAGGCTGCTGGCGGACCTGATGGCCCGGCTCGTCCCGCACACCGACACCGAGGAGCGCGGGCTGTTCGCCGAGCTGCGCGCCGAGGGGTCGCTGGCCGAGGAGGTGGAGCGGCTGTGCGCCGAGCACGCCGACATCCACGGCATCCTCGGCGCGATCGACCCGGCCGCGCCCGACTGGCCCGCCGTGCTGGACGCCCTCGACCGCCTCCACTGGCACATCGACCACGAGGAGCACGGCCTGTTCCCGGCGGCCGTCATCATGCTGCCTCTGGCCGCCTGGGACCGCATCACGCCCGACCAGTCCCCGGCGACGACCAGCTGACCGGCTCACCGGCTCACCGGCTCACCGGCTCACCGGCTCACCGGCTCACCGGCTCACCGGCTCACCTGCCGAAGCGTACGCGTCCTCGCGGCGGCGGGTCGGTCCTCCGGCGGGTCAGTCCCGCGGCGGGTCAGTGCTGCGGTGGGGCGCCGACCTTGAACAGGCCGTGCGCGCCCGCCTCCGCCTGCCGCATCGTGTGGTCCACGATCGGGTACGTGCCCGCCGCCGGGAAGACCAGTTCGGCGAAGCCGCCCTGCGCCGGGGCCAGGTCGAGGGCCTGCGCGCCGCCCGCGTCCTCGGTGCGCAGCCGGTAGGCGCCCTCCTTATAGACCGTGTCGCGTCGATCGGCCTGCCGCTCTCTATCCGGATGTCGACCGGCAGTCCGGGCACCTTCCTGTCTGCGGCCGCCGAGGGCCGGTGGATCGGGGGCGGCGCCGCTCAGGCACGCCGCGCCCCCGTCCGGTCGAGGACCTCGTACACCGGGCGCCGGGGGACGCGCGGGACCGGCGGCCCGTACCCCAGCCTGATCAGCATCTGCACGTGCCCGAACGGGCCGGGCCGGTCGCCGCGGTGCTGCGGCGGGCGCAGGTCGAGCGGCTGGCTGAACATCGAGGCCGCCACGCCGTGCGCGGTGGCGGTCAGCAGGACGCGTTGCAGGGCCTGCCCGGCGCGCAGCCAGTCGTGCGGGCCGTCGCCCCGGGTGAACAGGGCGACGAGCTGCGGCTCCGGCTCGAAGTCGGCGACCTGGCCGCCGCCGAAGCCGCGCATGGGCAGTTCGCCGGAGCGCGGGCGCGGGCCGAAGGCGTGGGCGGGGACGCCGTCGGAGCCGCCTTCGGGCCGGGTCCAGCGGGCCAGCTCGGCCCGGTAGGCGGCGTCGGCGGTCAGCGTGTCGTCGGCCAGGGCGACCATGTCCAGCACCCGCCTGGCCGTCCCGCCCTTGACGAGGAGCAGCGTGGCGTCCTCGTCGTGAGCGGCGTTGACCAGGTCGAGCAGGACGTCCCTGGGCAGCGGGTGGCGCTCGAAGGGGAAGCGGTTGGTGCGCCGGTGCGGGATCATGTCGTGCAGCAGCCGCTCGTCGGTGGTGGGCGGCCCGCCGGGAGTCGCCCGTACGGTCGCCAGCAGCTCGGGCCGGCCGCCCGGGTCGGGCAGCGGCAGGACGACGGGGTCGTGCCCGGTCATCCGGACCGCCAGCCGCAGGTTGAACAGCGCGGCCCCGCAGCTGATGCCGAGCCCGCGCCCCAGGGGGTCGGTGACGGCGAGCAGCCGGTCGAGGTCGGCGTACAGCTCCATGGTGGTGTCGTCGAGGCGGCGGAAGCGCCAGGGCTGGGTGTTGTGCACCGAGGGCGCCGCGACGACGGAGGCGACGATCCGGCGCACGCCGGCATGTGAGGCGAAGGGGCCGTCCCAGGGGCGGGCGACGCCGGTCATCGCGGGGCTCCCGGCACGACGGTTGCTGCGGGCATGTCTCCACGATGGCGCGGCCGGCGGTGCTCCCGTCAGGGACGAAAGTCCCTTTCCGCGCCTCCGATCGGCCATGATCAGGTGGCGGGCAGCGCGGCGGCCAGCAGCACGACGCCGATCGACCCCACCAGGGCACTGACGGCCATCGTCCGGGCCAGGCGGGGGCGGGCGCGGGCGGCGGCCCAGCCGTGCAGGGCGGCGGCGGCCATGACGGCGCAGAACAGCAGGAGTTTGGCGGCCAGGACGCGGCCGTAGCCGGGTTCGGCGAGCGAGGCCCAGGTGACGCCCTTGTGCCAGGCGATTGCCACGCCGGTGGCTAGCTGGAGGGGCAGGAACAGGGCGGCGGTGAGCAGCCCGAAGCGGCGGCCGACGGCGCCGAGCACCAGGGCGCGGCGCTCGTCGTCCAGCAGGCGGCGGGCCAGCGGCAGCAGGACGAGGGAGACGGCGAGCTGGCCGCCGACCCACAGCGCGGCCCCCAGCACGTGCAGGAAGCGCACCACCGACCACCAGGTCATCGCGCGCCCGCCCGGTCGCCGGGCGCCGTCCGGCGCGGGATGCCGGTCGCGCCGAGGTGGAGGCGGGCGTAGAAGTCCTCCAGCGCGGCCAGGGTGCTGTTGATCGTGCTGGCGGCGTAGCGGCCGTCGAGCTCGCCGTGGTAGGCGTGGGCGGTGCGGACGGCCACAGTCGTGTCGGCCAGCGGCTCGCCCGCCAGCAGGCCGCGGTCGGCGGCGGCGGCGACCCAGGTCAGGTAGCGGCCGACGCGGCGCAGGTAGCTGGCCTTGCTGGAGGCGGCCAGCGGCGAGCCGGCCAGCGCGGCGGCGTAGGCGGCCAGCATCGTGTCGTAGGGCGCGGCCAGCCCGCCGGGCCTTCTTCGCTCATACATGGGCGGCCAGTTCCTTCTGGTAGGGGAAGCTGCCGGGCTCGTAGGCGCACCACGGCTCCTCGCCGAGGACGTCTCCCGAGCAGGCGTAGGCGCGTGACCGGGAGCCGCCGCAGATCGTGCGGAACTCGCACGCGCCGCACCGGCCGGTCAGCCGATCGGGGTCGCGCAGCGCGGTGAACAGCGGCGAGGAGCGGTAGATCCCGGTCAGGGGCCGGTCGCGCACGTTCCCGGCGTCCAGCGGGAGGAAGCCCGAGGGGTGCACGGTCCCGGTGTGGGAGACGAAGACGAACCCGCGTCCGGCGTTGACGTCGACGGGCGGGCGGCGGCTGCGCCGCTCCTCGATCAGCCCGGCCTGCTCGGCGCGTCGCCGCAGGGTGCGGTAGAGCGGGCCGAGCCGCAGCGCCCCGGCGTGGTCCACGCCCTGCCCTGCCAGAACGAGCCGCTGCACGGCGACCCGCCGGAAGTGGTGGGCCTCGGTGGTCTTGACCGGGATCGCGGTGCCGACGTCGTGCAGGAAGTGCAGCACGTCCTCGGTCTCGTGCGGGGTCAGGGCGGCCAGGTCGCGGCCCCGGCCGGTGGGCACGAGGAAGAACACGCTCCACAGCAGCGCGCCCTCCTGGCGGACCAGGGCGGCGATGTCCGGCAGGCTCGCCAGGTTGTGGCGGGTCACGGTGGTGTTGATCTGCACCTTGAGCCCGGCCGCGCGGGCCGCCCGCCAGGCGCGCAGGGTGCGGGCGAACACGCCGTCGTAGCCGCGGAAGGCGTCGTGGACGGGCGCGGTCGCGCCGTCGAGGCTGAGCGAGACGGCGGCGGCCCCGGCCTCGCGCAGCCGGGCAAGGTTCGCCGGGCCGAGGGCGGGGGTGGCCGACGGGGACACGGCCGGGGCCAGGCCGCGGGCGCGGGCGTGGCGGACCAGGTCGAGCAGGTCGGGCCGCTCGAACGGGTCGCCGCCGGTGATCACGAACAGCGGCGGGGGCGTGCCGAAGTCCGCCACCTGGCCGATGAGCCGGCACGCCTCCTTGGTGGTCAGCTCCTCCGGGTGCCGGTCGGGCACGGCTTCGGCGCGGCAGTGCAGGCAGGCCAGCGGGCAGGCGCGGGTGGCCTCCCAGATCACGATGAACGGGCTCGCGGCGACGTCGCGCCGGACGCGGCGCAGCGGCCGTCCGCCGGGTGGTGCGGTCATGCGGGTGCTCCTCGCAGGAGGTGGTCCACGACGTCGGCGGCCGAGTGGTCGTCGGGCAGGCCGTCCAGGAAGCCGAGGTCCTGGCCCAGGGTGAGCAGGGCGGGCTCGTGGTAGCCGTCGGCGCGGTGCTGGCCCAGGCCGATGGCGGCGGTCAGCCCGTTGCACAGGCACTGGCGGCCCTCGGCCTCCTCGGCGGGCCGGCCCTTGCGGACGTAGGCGTCCACGGGTTCGGCGGGGCAGCGGTAGCCGATCGCGCCGCCGGGCCTGACGTACGGGGTGCGCAGGTAGCCCAGGTCGCACAGCCGGGGACGCCGGTCGAACACCCCGGGCTCCGACAGGGTGCCGGGCAGGCTCGCGACCTTGAACGGGAAGCCGGTGGGCGAGGCGCGCGGGTCGTTGCGCACCTCCAGCGCGCCCCGGCGGGCCCGGCTCAGCATGCGCCGCCGCAGGCCGTCGTCCAGGCCCGACTCCCGGCACAGCGCGAACGCCGTCCCGACCTGGATGCCGGCGGCTCCGGTGGCCCGCGCGCCGGCCGCGCCGCCGGGGGTGGCGTAGCCGCCGGCCAGCCAGAACGGCAGGCCGATCGCGGCGACCTTGGCGGTGTCGGCCTCGTCGCGCGGCCCGTAGACGGGTTCGCCGCGCTCGTCGAGCACCAGCCGGCCGCGCGGCGGCGCGCTGTGCCCGCCGGCCACCGGCGTCTCCAGGACGAACCCGTCGGGCCTGGTCACCGGCGAGCGGGCCAGGTAGGCGGCCAGCACGTGCGAGGAGACGATCGCCAGCAGCTTGGGACGCCGCAGCGGCTCGGCCGGGGCGGGCCGGTGCGCGGGCCACAGGGCGGCCGGGTCGAGGCCGACCGTGTGGCGGGCGTCGCCGGCCTCGGCCACGGCGACGGTGAGCTCGGCCGGGCGATGGGCGGCGAAGGCGTCGAGCAGCGCCGGGATCTCCGCCGGGATGCCGGCGCCCATCAGCACGTAGTCCACGCCGGCCAGCATCGCGCCGTAGGCGGCGGCGGGGGTGGCGAGCTG
Organism: Nonomuraea sp. NPDC049624; assembly: GCF_040675255.1. Taxonomy (NCBI): domain Bacteria; kingdom Bacillati; phylum Actinomycetota; class Actinomycetes; order Streptosporangiales; family Streptosporangiaceae; genus Nonomuraea; species Nonomuraea sp. NPDC049624. The sequence continues at coordinate 70,495 of NZ_JBFAOR010000018.1, forward strand.
GATCTTCTCCAGGTAGTTGACACCGACCGGCCCGTCGTGGCCCTGCTTGGCCAGGAAGACCTCGGCGAAGTTGGCGACCACGGTCAGCTCGTCGCGGGCCCGGCTGGGCCGCAGCCCGAGCCGGGGCACCGGCCGGTACGGCGTGCCGGGCGCGATCCCGCCGGGCACGAACCAGCGTCCGAGCACCCGTTCGGCGAGCTCGGGGATCGGGAAGCAGGCCAGCGCCCGGCGCAGGTCGCCGCCGGGGTCGCCGCGCTGGAGGCGGCGGGCCAGGGCGACGTCCAGGGCGGTGCCCGACACCACGCCGAGCTGCCCGGTACGGGCGACCGCGCGCGCCAGCCGCCATCCGGACACCGCGACGCCCATGCCGCCCTGGATCAGGACGGGGAGCCCGGCCTCAGACACGCCGGTGGACGGCACGAGGTCCTCCGGCTGGGTGGTTCCGGACGTCGCCGGTCGCATGGTTCCCGTCCCCCGTCACGCGTCGGCGGCGAGGGTGGCGCCGCAGGTCAGCAGGGCGGCGCCGGTGAGCGTCAGCAGCCCGCCCAGGCCGATGGCCAGGTTGCCGAGCTGCCAGGCCTGGTAGGCGTTGAGCAGGGAGGCGCGCAGCATCTGGCCGGTGAAGGCGGTCTGCCGCAGGCCCTCCAGCTCGGCGTCCGCGCCGCCCGCCGCGAACAGCTCGGCGCTGACCTGCGCGTACGTCCGGCCGCCGGTGGCGGTCAGCACGTTGCGGCCGATCACCTGGGCGTAGGCCCTGGCCTGCGGGCCGGTCAGGACGGCGCGGCCCTGGTGGGCGGCGAGCCCGGCGGGCAGCCCCTTGGCGGGGAAGCTGATGGCCTGCCGGCGCAGCTCGTCGCGGATCTCGCCGCGCGCCTGGACGCCTCGGGCGGCCATGACGGGACCGGCGGCCGCCATCGCGGCGCCGGCGGCGCCCAGAAGCGCCCTCGCCGCGCCTCGGACAACGCTCATCTCATCCTCCTGGTCACGTGGATCGCCGGTGGACCGGCGGGTGGTCCGGCGGGGGGCCGCCGGGGCGGGCGGTCAGCCGGCGGCGAGCCACAGGTCGGGCCCGAAGACCTCGTAGTGCACGTCGCGGGCCGCCACGCCGGCCTTCAGCAGCGCGGCGCGCGCCTCGCGCATGAACGGCAGCGGCCCGCACAGGTAGGCGACCGCGCCCTGCGGGATCGGCACGCCGGCCAGGTCCATCAGGCCGTCGCGGTCGGGGGCCTGGGCGCCGCGCTCGTACCAGAAGACGTGCTCGGGGGCCAGGCGGGTCATGTCCTCGCGCAGCGCGTGCCGGTCGGGCGAGCGGTCGGCGTGCAGGGTCAGGACGCGGCGGCGGGAGCCGGTGGCGGCGAGGTGGTCGAGCATGGCCACCATGGGGGTGCCGCCGATGCCGGCGCTCACCAGCACCAGCGGCGCCTCGGAGTCGTCCAGGGTGACGTCGCCGAAGGGGGCGGACAGGGTGAGCTCGTCGCCCTGGCGCACGGTGGCGTGCAGCAGGGTGGACACCTCGCCGGCGGGGTCGCCGTCCACGCGCTTGACGGTGATCCGGCGCAGGCCGTCGCCGGCGTTGGACAGCGTGTACTGGCGGAGCTGGCGCACGCCGTCGGGCATCTCGACCTGGACGCTGACGTACTGGCCGGGGCGGGCGGGCGGCGGGGGCTCCTCGCCGAGCGGGGTGAGCAGGAAGGAGGCGACGTCGGGCGTCTCCTCGCGGCGGCCGGCCACCCGCCAGCGCCGCCACGTGCGGCCCTCGACGGCGCCTGCCTCGGCGTAGAGGCGGGCCTCCATGGCGATCAGGGCGCCGGCCATCAGCCAGTAGACCTCGTCCCAGGCGGCGGCGACCTGCGGGGTGACGGCCTGGCCGAGCACCTCGGCGATCGCGCCGAACAGGTACTTGTGCACGATCACGTACTGGTCGTCGGTGACGCCGACCGCGGTGTGCTTGTGCGCGATCCGCGCGAGCAGGTGGTCGGGCCGCTGGTCGGGGTGGTCCAGGAGGGTGGTGGCGAAGGCCGCGACGGAGGCCGCCAGCGCCTTGCGCTGCTCGCCGCTGGCCTGGTTGCCGCGGTTGAACAGGCCGTCCAGCAGCTCGGGCCGGTCGGCGAACATCGTCGCGTAGAACCGCTCGGTGATCGCGTCGAGCGAGGCGCCCACGACGGGCAGCGTGGCGCGGACGACGGCGGCGGATTCCGCGGACAACATGTGACCTCCACAGTCCCAGGGGTGAGACCCGCGACCGCGGGCCGGTTCTCAGGCTAGGGAGCGCGGCCCGGCCGCTGACCGGGGCGAACGTCCGCACTTGAAGGGCCGAAGGTCCCGGACGGGACATCCGGCCGCCCGCGGGCCGGTCGGCGGGGAAGATGGGACTTTCGTCCCTGCCGCGGGCGGCGGCGGGTGCGGGATCCTGGAGAGCATGCAGCTCGACTCGTCCGGACTGCAGGTGCTCTCCGAGGAGGAGTGCTTCCTGCTGCTGTCCTCGATGCCCATCGGGCGGATCGTGTTCACCGATCGTGCCCTGCCCGCCGTCCAGCCGGTCAACTTCTGTCTCGACGGGCGGTCCGTCGTGATCCGCACCGCGGCGGGGTCGAAGCTGGCGGCGGCCACCCGGCGGGCCGTGGTGGCCTTCGAGGCCGACGACTTCGACGCCGGGCTGCGTACCGGCTGGTCGGTCACGGCGGTGGGGCACGCGCGCGAGGTGACCGACGCCGCCGAGCTGGCCCGCCTGGCCGGGCTGCCGCTGACGACGTGGGCGCCGGGCGAGCGGGACCACTACATCGTGGTCGAGGCCGAGCAGATCTCCGGCCGGCGCATCGCCCCCGCCCGCGCGGCCGTCGTGTGACGGGTTCCTGAACGGCCGGCGCCGCCCCCGGTCCAGGGGGCGGCGCCGGTTCTCAGTCCTCGTGCGCGGTGGTCACCAGGCCGTAGTCGCCGTCGTCGCGGCGGTAGAGGAGGCAGCCCGCTCCGGTCGCGGAGTCGGCGAAGAAGACGAACGGGAAACCGGTCAGCTCCAGCCGGTCGAGGGCCTGCGCGGCGGTGAGGCGGGGGGCGGGCAGCGGGCTGACCGAGATCGCCGCGCAGGTCGGCGCCGGCAGGTCGGGACGCGGGTCGAGCTGGGCGAGGCGGTAGCCGTCGCCGGTGCGGTAGATCACGCTGTCCTGGCCGGTCGCGGCCTCGGTGAACAGCAGGAAGTCGTAGTCGAGGTCGTCCATGTCCACGGCCGCCTCGTCGGGCACGGCGCGGGCGGCCGTGTACGTCCGGACGATGCGGCGTTCCCCGGCGGGCGGGGCGGGGTGGGACGGCCGGGGGTGGCGGCCGCGCCGGTTCTCCCAGTCGCGGGTGCTCTCCAGCAGCCGCGCCCGCAGCCGGTCGCCGAGCAGGTGGATGGCAGCGCGGGTGGAGCCGGCGCCGGCCCGGGCCCTGATGAGCCGGCCCTGGACGTCCACCACGGCCTCGGCCGTCCGCCGCTCCCCCGCGACCTGCGGTGTGGCGGCGAGCTTGACCGTCGCGCCGAGCACCGGCTCGTGGGCGAGCCGGGTCAGGTCGGCCACGGTGTGGCGGGCACGCCGCACGTCGGCCGCGCGCACGCCGCCGCCGCGGATCCTGACCTGCACGTCGTCGGCGTCAAGGGCGATGGGCCTGTGCCTCATTCGTGAACACCTTCTTCGCATCCGGTGGTGATGACCCAAGCCTCTGGCCTGGGCGGATGCGGCTGCCAGAGCCGTAGGTCCCGCCGCGCGGTGACCTACGGCCCGCCGGGCGGCGGGCGGCCTCAGAAGCGGCGGTAGCCGGGATGCACGCCCGGTGTCAGGCCCTGGTCGGCGGCGACCAGCTCCAGCAGGGCGAGCAGCTGGCCGCGCTGGTCGGGGCTGAGGCACGAGGTCAGGTCGGCCTCGTGCGCCATCGCGGTCTTCCTGATGTCCTCCATCACCTTCGCGCCCTGCTCGGTCAGGTGCAGCTCGTGGTTGCGGCGGTCGCCGGCCGAGCGGCGCCGCTCCACCAGTCCGGCCCGGTCGAGCGGGTCGAGCAGCGCGGTGACCCGGCTGGGCACGACGCCGAGGTCGGCGGCGAGCGACTGCTGGCTGCGGCCGGGCTGGAGGGCGATCATCCGCAGCAGCCCGACGTCGGACGGCGACAGGCCGAGCTCGGCGACCCGCGCGGCGAACCGGCCGGCGGCGTGCGCGCCGAGCTGCGCGAGCAGGAAGGCGACGCCCATCGGGCGGTTGCGGGACGCGGACACAGCGCATACTGTACTCCGCACAGAACCATTCATAAGAGTGAACCTTTCTCCAGAGAGAAGCAATGCGATGACCACCGACCGGCCTGACTGGCCCAGACATCCCGGACTGGAGGGCAAGGTCGCCCTCGTCACCGGCGGTTCCCGCGGCATCGGCGCGGCCACCTGCCACGCGCTGGCCGCCAACGGCGTCCGGGTCGCGGTCACCGGCCGCGACACCGAGGCGGTGGACCGCGTCGTCGCCTCGATCGCCGCCGAGGGCGGCCGGGCGCTGGCCGCGCCCGGCGACGTGACCGACGCGGGCGTCCTGGCCCGCATCCGCGCCGAGGTGGAGGCCGCGCTCGGGCCGGTGGACATCCTGGCCCCGTTCGCCGGCGGGCAGGGCGTGCCCGCGCCGACCGCGGGGCTCGACCCCGGCCGCTGGCGCGCCGTGCTGGAGTCCGACCTGACCTCGGTGTTCCTCACCGTCCACGAGTTCCTGCCGGGCATGCTGGAGCGGCGCGACGGGTCGATCATCCTGATGTCGTCCACCGCGGGCCGGCAGCCCGGAGGCGCCAACGCCGCCTACGCCGCCGCCAAGGCCGGCGTGGTCATGTTCGCCCGGCACCTGGCCGCCGAGGTGGGCGGCGACGGCGTGCGGGTCAACTGCCTGGCGCCCTCGGCCGTGCTCAACGACAAGCTCGCCGCGCTGCCCGCCGAGCGGCTCGCCCAGCTCGCCGCGGCCTTCCCGCTCGGGCGCGTCGGCCGTCCCGCCGACGTCGCCCAGGCCGTCCTCTACCTCGCCTCGCCCGCCGCCTCCTGGGTGACCGGGGCGACCCTCGACCTCACCGGCGGACGGGTCTCGTGATCTACGCCGCGCTCCGCCCGTCCCCCGCATCCACCGTCCAGACGGAGGCCAAGTCATGACCGACCCGATGACCGAACGGCTCGTCCGGTTCCAGCGGCCCGGCGCCCTGCCGTACCTGATCGGCGCGGACGAGGCCCGCCTCGCCGCCCTGTTCGGCCTCGACGCGGGCGCCTACCGCGCGCTGCTGGACGCCTTCGACCACCAGACCCGGCAGGCCGCCGAGACGCTGCTGGCCCGGCCCGGCCTCGCCGACGCCGTCGACCGGCTGCCCCTGCACCCCGAAGACGCCCGCGACTCCCGCGACGCCTTCCACGTCGTCGCCCTCGGCGAGAGCACCACCGCCGACCGCCTGTCCTGGTTCGAGATCCTGCGCCAGGTGGTCGCGCTGCGCCGTCCCGGCGACGCCGTCCGCTTCACCAACCTGGCGATCACCGGCAGCACCACCACCCAGGCAATCACCCAGCTCCCCGCCCTCGGCTTCCAGCGGCCCGACCTGGTGCTGTGCATGATCGGCGCCAACGACGCCCAGCACCTGGCCCCCGACGCGCCGACCCTGGTCAGCGCCGCCGAGACCGAGCGCAACCTGGCCATGCTGCACGACCTGGCCCAGCAGCGGGGGGCCGTCCGCTGGGTCTGGCTCACACCCAGCCCCTTCGACGAGCCGCGCGCCGCCGCCTACCCGCACTTCCGGCGCGCCGGCATCACCTGGGCCGGCAAGGACGTCGACGCCACCGCCGACCACCTGCTGGGCCGTCCCGAGCCGACCGTGGACACCAGGCTCGCCGTCCGCGAGGACCACCACTTCCTCGACGACGGCGTGCACCTGAGCATCGAGGGCCAGCGCGAGATCGCCGAGGCCGTCATACGGGCCCTGGCCGGTGCGGCATGAGGCTGATGGTCCTCGGCGCGACCGGCGGCACCGGACGCCAGGTGGTCGAGCAGGCGGTCGCCGCCGGGCACGACGTCACCGTCCTGGCCCGCGACCCCGCCCGCGTCCCGGCGGGCGAGCGGGTGAGCGTGATCGGCGGCGACGTGCTCACCCCCGGCCCCTGGCGGGAGGCCGTCGCCGGGCACGAGGCCGTGCTGTCCTGCCTGGGCAGCACCGACCGCGGCCACCCCACCACCGTCTACTCCCAGGGCACCGCCAACGTCATCGCCGCCATGCGTGACGGCGGGGTGCGCCGCCTGCTGTGCCTGTCGTCGGCGGGCCTGGACATCCCGCCGGGCACGCCGCTGGGCCGCCGCCTGGTCACCCGCTTCGTGATCCAGCGCCTCTACCGGCACGGCTACGCCGACATGAGACGCATGGAGGCCGCCGTCACCGCCGCCCACGACATCGACTGGACGATCGTGCGCCCGCCGATGCTCACCGACGGCCCGCTGACCGGCCGCTACCGCACCGCCGAGAACGCGCCCCTGGCCAAGGCGGGCTCGATCTCCCGCGCCGACCTGGCCCACTACCTGCTCGACCACCTCACCGACGAGCACAACCGCCACGCCGTCGTCGAGATCGCCGGCGGCTCCTGATCCGCCAGGCGAACGCCGGCGAAGGCGACATTCCGGCTGACTCGTGCCCGTCCGGCGTGTCAGACTGCGGCAGACGACGCAGCGGGAGGCGGGCATGTGGCCGTTCGTGGGCAGGGAGTCCGATCTGGGCCGCGTCACCACCGCCCTGCGCGATCCGGCGGCCGGCGCGCTGGCGATCACCGGCCCGCCGGGCGTCGGCAAGAGCCGGCTGGTGTACGAGGCGCTCGCCACGCTCGATCCGTCCAGGTTCGTCGTGCATTCGGTGCCGGCCACCTCGGGCAACTCCGACGTGCCGCTCGGCCCGCTCGGCGTGCTCGTGCCCGACGGCGTCGTGGGCGTGGCCAGCCGCGGCGTGCTGGTGCGGGCCATGGTCGCGGCCCTGACGGCCGGGTCGCGCCGCGCGGTGGTCGTCGTGGACGACGCCCACCTGCTCGACGACGAGTCGGCGGCCGTGCTGCGCCACCTGGCCCGGACGCGGGCCGCGTTCGTGCTGGTGGTGCTGCGCGCCGGCGAGCCGTTCTCCGAGTGGCTGGCCGCGTTGTGGACCGAAGGGCTGGCCGAGCGGATCGAGCCGGCCGCGCTGTCGCCGTCCGAGGTGGGCCAGGTGCTGCACGAGGTGCTCGGCGGCCAGGCGGCCGAGCTCACCGTACGCCGTCTGCACGAGCTGACCGCCGGCAACCCGCTCCTGCTGCGCGAGGTCGTGCTGGCCGGCATGCAGGCCGGGACGCTGGCCGAGACCAAGGGCGTGTGGCGATGGGAGGGCCCCTGGCTGGTCGCCCCCCGGCTGACCGAGCTGGTGGCCAGGCGGCTCGGCGCGCTCGCCGACCAGGAACGGTGGGCGCTCGAACTGCTCGCCCTGGCCGAGCCCGTCTCGGTCGGCGTGGTCACCCGGCTCGTCCCCGAAGACCTGCTCACCCGCCTGGAGGCGCGCGGCCTGCTGTGGATCCAGCGCGACGGCCGCCGCTCCCTTCTGCGCCTGGCCCACCCCCTGTACGGCGAGGCGCTGCGCGACGGCTGCCCGGAGCTGCGCACCCGCAGGGCCAAGCGCGTGCTGGCCGAGGCCATCGCCGCCACGGGGGCCCGCCGCCGCTCCGACGCGCTGCGCATCGTCCGCTGGAGCCTCGACGCCGGCGTCCAGCCGCCGCCCGGCATGCTGCTGATCGCCACCCGGCGCGCCTGGACGCTGCTCGACCTGCCGCTGGCCGAACAGCTCGCCCGCGCCGCCACCGAGTCGGCCCTGCTGAACGGCGACGTCGAGCAGGGCGTCGGCGCGGCGCAGGTCCTGTGGCGGGTGCTCATCTCGGGCGAGCGCACCGGCGAGCTCATGGCCATGCTCGACGTCATGGACGCCGTCGCCACCGCCGGCCACCACCACGACAAGATCGCGTTCGGCCGGGCCGAGACGCTGTTCTGGGGGCTCGGCGACCCCGCCGCCCATCGCGCGCTGCCCGTCCGCGACGCGGCCCTGACCCCGGAGCACGCCGAGGAGCGGGCGGCCCTGGGCTCGGTGTTCGCGGCGTTCTCCGGCGACCTGCGCCCGGCGCTGTCGGAGCTGCCGCCGCTGTTCCGGGCGGGGATGGTCAACAAGGAGGCCGAGGTCAAGGCCCGCCTGGCGCACGAGCTGGCCGGCGCCTACGGCGGCCGGCCGCCCGCGCCGCCGCACGACGCGCGCGATCCCGTGCTGGCCGAGGCGGTGGAGAACATGCCGTGGCTGCCGCCGACCACCGCGCTGGTCCAGGTGCAGGGCGCGCTCCTGGCCTGCCGTACGGACCTGGCCGCGCGGCTCGCCGGACGCGAGCAGGAGGCCGCCCTCGCCCACGGCTGGGAGTACGCGCTGATGGTGGCGGCCATCGCGATGGCCCAGGTCGCCCGGTTCACCGGCGACGTGGCGGAGGCCCGGCGCAGGCTGCGCGAGGCCGTCGTCCTCCATCGGCCCGACACCGTCACCGGCCGCCTGCTCCACCGCCTGCTCTACGGCGAGGTCGCGCACGCCGAGGCGCTGGCCGGTGAGGCCGACGCCGCGCAGGCCGCGCTGCGCACCGCCGACCGCCTGGAGTGGCCGCCCGCGACCATGTTCGGGCTGTGGGCCGACCTGGCCCGGCCGTGGGTGGCCGCCGCCCGGGGCGACGCCCGCGCCGCGGCCGGCCTGGCCCGCGCGACCGCCGTCCGGGCGCAGGCCATGGGCGCCGCGGCGGTGCACGCGCTCGCCCTGGCCGACGCCGTCCGGCTCGGCGCGGACGTACGGACCGCCCCGCCCGCCGCCACCACGGACGGCGGCGAGTCCCCCTACCTGCGATACGCGGCGGCGATCAGTACCGGCGACCCCGCCGCGCTGGAGGCGGCGGCCGGGGACTTCGCCCGCCTCGGCCTGCACCCCCTGGCCGCCGAGGGGTACGGCCGCGCCGCGCGCCGTCACCAGGAGCGCGGCCGTGCCCACACCGCCCGGCGCTGCTGGGGCCTGTCGGCCGAGCACCTGCGCCGCTGCCCCGGCCTGGCCCTGGCCGAACGGCTGCCCTCGACCGCTGAGCTGACCGCCCGCGAGCGCGAGGTGGCGACGCTGGCGCTGACCGGTTTGACCCACCGGCAGATCGCCGAACGGCTGGGCATCTCCAAACGCACCGTCGACAACCACGTCGCCCGCGCCTACGCCAAGCTCGGCGTCACCAGCCGCGGCGAGCTGCGCGACGTCCTGCGCCCCTGACGGCCGCCACCGCACCGCCCGGCCCGGCCGCCAGGCCCGGTCGTCAGACCCGGTCGGCGGCGCGGGCGGGTGGCGCGGTCGCCTCGCGGGTCCACGACGACGGCGCGGCCCCCTGCAACGGCGTGAAGTACCACAGGAAGGAGAGGGTGGGCGCGACGACGCCGGCGATCAGGTCGGCCCCCGACCCGCCGCTCCCGCCGAACCCCGCGCCGCTGACGCGGGCGTGCAGGTCGATCCACGCCCGGTAGTCGTGGCGGGCGGCGCAGGCGAAGTCGCCGCTGACCGCCGCCGACCCGCCCGGCGCCGGGTTGCTGAACAGCAGCTTGTTCTCCCCCACGTTGAACCCCGAGTCCCGCGCGATGACGAACTCCGGCCCGGTGACGACGGTGCCCGCCGTGAGGTCCTCCAGGCTGACGGCGAGGGTCACCGACAGCTCGGAGGAGTTCCACGACCTCTCGACGTGGAAGCGGGAGTCGGGGTCCAGCCGGAACGTCGCCCCGACCTGGGCCACCGAGGGCCCGTCGATGCGCCCGTTCTCATTGCGCGGGACGCCGATCGACGCGCCCAGCGAGGTGATCTGGTCCGCGGTGGAAGGCGCGCCGCGGTTGGTCGCCATCCGCAGCGCCAGATGGCCGGTGGCCAGGTCGTGCACGGCGGGGGCGACGGTGGGGGCGCCCAGGACCGCGCCGCCGGCCTCCCACGTCCAGCCGACCCTTGCGAAAAACGTCATGGTCCGTCCTCCTTGTGTCGGCTGTGGTCAGCGGGGTGGTCCGGCGGGGATCCGCAGGGCCGTCTGGCCGGCCAGGCTCTGCCTGGTCAGCTCGGCGCTGCGCCGGAGGCTGTCGCCGTTGGCGCGCAGCTGCTCGGTGCGCAACCGCCAGTCCCGGTCCCGCGCCTCCGAGCCGTCCGCCCCCTGCCGCTGCGTCTGCGTCCGCGCTTCTCCGGCCGGCGTCGCCGCGGCCCGCCCGGTCGGCAGGACCATCGCCGCCGTCGTGGCCACCGCGGCCGCCCCCGTCAGCCGCAGCAGCCCTCTCCTGCCTACGGACGGCTCCCGGTCGCCGTTCTGCTCGTCGTGCATCGCCCACCTCCATGCCGTGGTCTTCCTGCACCACGATGGTGGCCGCGCCGCGGGTCCCCTGTCGTGAGCACGCACGTGCTCAGCCGCGCCCGCCCGTACTCATCGGCGGCCCGCCGGCCGGGACGGCCTCCCGGCCGGCGGCGGCCTCAGGCCAGCCGGTCGGCGAGGAAGCGCAGGGCGCTGTCGATCTCGAAGTCCGGCACGTCCGCGTGCCCGCCGGGGTTGGCGTGCAGGGTCTTCTCGGCCGAGGCCAGGGCGTCGAACAGGGCCAGGGCCTCGGCCCGCGGCACCCGTTCGTCGTCCCACTGCAGCAGGAACCGCACCGGGACGGTGATCCCGGCGGCGGCCTGGGCCGAGGCCGGCGAGGTGCCGCTCAGCCCCAGGACCGCCGCGCCGATCCGCGGCTCGGCGGCCACCAGCGGGATCCCCAGGGCACAGCCCAGCGACACGCCCCAGTAACCCACCGGCCCCTGGTCGCCGAGCGCGTCCAGGACCGACCGCCACTCCGGCACGGTCCGGGCCGCCAGCAGCGCGTGCAGCTCGGCCAGCAGCGGGGTGGGGTCGCCCGCGCCGGCCATCCGCTCCCGCAGCGCGGCGATGAGTCGCTCGTGCTCGGCGCCCGGAGGCCGGTCGCCGTGGGCCGGGGCGTCGATGGCCGCCGCCGCGAGGCCGCGTTCGGCCGCCAGCCGGTGCGCGCGTCCGACGACGCCTGGGGCCCGCTTGTGCTGCCCGCCGCCGTGCCCGATGAGGATCAGGCCGCGGGGCTCGGCGTCCTGTGGGGTCCACAGGACGCCGGGGACGTCGCCGAGGGTGAAGGATCGTTCGATGACGCCGTCGGCCGACGTCCGGGTGAGAAAACGCATGCGCGTCTTGAGCCTTTCGGGATGCCTTGTGCGGGCGCTCCCTAGGCGATGCGCGTGAGGGAGCCCCGACCTGTCACAACGTTGATCGGTCTCACCCCCTCAGTTCGAATGCGTGGCGAAAACGTACCACACCATCAGATTTCGGCTGCGGTGAAGGAGATCCACACGTCCGGCGGGACGTCCGGGCGGTTCGGGACGGGCCGGCGCTCCTCCGTCCACGCCTCGCCGGCGAACTCGGTCGCGACGCGCCGCCAGAACGCCACGCCCGCCGTGTTGGCGTCCTGGAAGGCGATCCGCCACGGCCCGGGATGCCGGGAGATCACCTCCCGGACGACCCGCAGCCCTATCCCGGACCGGCGCGCCCCGCGCACGACGAAGAAGCTGTTCAGCACCCGGACCGGTCCGGCCGCCGCACGCACGAACGCGAACCCGACCGGCCGGTCGCCGCTGGTGAACAGGTAGGCCGTCCAGTCGTCACCATCGAGGGCGGTGCGCAGGCGGTCGCCGTGGTAGGTGCCGTCGGGGTCGGGCAGGCCACCCTGGAAGTCCGCCATGTCGTGGCGGAACATGAGCCAGAGGCGTTCGACGGTGGGGTGGTCCGCGGCCTCAACGGGCCGCACGTTTACCGCAGAAATGCTCATACAAGCACTCTCGGCCAGATGCAACATCCGGCCGGAAGGTACAAACTAGCAGAAGACGATCATCGCAGGCGACCCGCGGGCGTCAGCCGTGCAGCAGGTCGAGGATGTGCGGCCAGGCGTCGGCTCCGAGCCCGGCGTCGGCGACCGGGTCGCCCCCGTAGAGGAAGTCAGGAGACTCGGGGGCGGGCCCCTCCCCCGGCAGGCGCGGACGGTGACCGGCCTCGGCCCGGCTGACCACCCGCACCGGGAGCCCGTCGGCGCGACGCCGGGCGGCCAGCCGCCCGGCGAACGGCAGGGACGGCCACATGGCGTCGTCCCCGCCCGCCACCAGCAGCACGTCGGCCGCCGCCGCCTCGATCGGGATCTCCGCGGCCGGCACCAGGCCGGCGAACGTGCGCTCGCTGAGCTCGTACAGCTCGCGCAGGGCCAGCGGGCCGTGCTCGGGCTCGGCCTCGGCCCAGTCGTCGTCGTACGGGACGAACGGCAGCGGCCGCCCCCGCCACGTCCAGGACGACCGGTAGGGACGCTTCTCCCCGTCCGCCCCCGGCCCGACGTTGCCCCACACGACCGAGGTCGGCGACAGCGCCACCACCCCGCCGATCCGCCGATCCCGGACGGCGGTCAGCAGCGCGGCCTCGGCCCCCTTCGACATGCCCAGCACGCAGACCCGCCGGACGCCGGTGGACTCCAGCAGATCGACGGCCGACACGAACGTCTCCAGCGGGATCTCGCAGATGCCCGGCGGCTGGCCCGGACCGCCGAACCAGCGGATCGACAGCGCGGTCACCCCCTCCGCGGCCAGCAGGCGGGCCCTGTCCCGTTCGATCCGCCCGCTCGACCCCGCCAGCACGAGCACGCCCGTGCGGACGGCCGGGCCCGGCGTGACCAGGACGCCTTCCCACGGGCGGCTCAGTTCGCGCTCGTCCATCACCGTCACCCCTCGGCCCTCGGCGGAACGGCATTCTACTGAGACGGCGCACCCACCGAAATGGTGCATCATGGCCGCAACACCCCATGAGGAGCGGAGAACACCATGTCCTTCCAGGCTTACCTGGACAACATCGAAGGCAAGACCGGACCGACCCCCCGCCAGTTCATCGCCCTGGCGAAGGAACGCGGCTTCGACGCCCCGTCCACCAAGGCCGGGACGATCATCGACTGGCTCAAGCAGGACTACGACCTCGGACGCGGCCACGCCATGGCCCTCGTCCACGTGATCAAGAAGGGGCCGCAGATCGACGCCAGGCACGTCGGCGGCACCGGTTCCCACCGCGACGAGTCCGACGTCCTCTGGCTGGACGGCAAGGACAACCGTCCCGGCCCCGCCTGACCGCCCGGCGGGGATTCATCTCCAGCCGGGCGGCTTTACGTTGTAGATCTGTAGGGGTCAGAAGTCGGCGTCGAAGCTGACCGAGCCGGTCACCCCCACCTGGTACGCCGACACCCGCCGCTCGAAGAAGTTCGACAACTCCTGCACGTCCTGCAGCTCCATGAACGCGAACGGGTTCTTCGACCCGTACAGCGGCTCGATGCCGAGCTGGGCCAGCCGCCGGTCGGCCACGTGCTCCAGGTAGGAGCGCATGTCCGCGGTCGACATGCCCGGCACGCCCTGCCCGAGCAGGTCCTCGGCGAACTGCGCCTCGCAGTCGACCGCCTCGGCCAGCATCTCCCTGACCTGGCCGGCCATCTCCTCGTCGAAGAGGCCCGGCTCCTCCTGCCGAACGACGTCCACCACGTCGAAGGCGAAGGCCATGTGCATGGACTCGTCGCGGAAGACCCAGTTGGTGCCCGAGGCCAGGCCGTTCAGCAGGCCGCGCGAGCGCAGGAAGTAGACGTAGGCGAACGCGCCGTAGAAGAACAGGCCCTCGATGCAGGCGGCGAAGCAGATCAGGTTGAGCAGGAACGCCCGCCGGTCCTCGCGGGTCTCCAGCCGCTGGAGGCTGCCGATGGAGTCGATCCAGCGGAAGCAGAACTCGGCCTTGCGCCTGATGGAGGGGATGTTCTCCACCGCCGCGAACGCCGCGAACCGCTCCTCCTCGTCCGGCACGTAGGTGTCCAGCAGGTTCAGGTAGAACTGGACGTGCACCGCCTCCTCGAACAGCTGCCTGCTCAGGTACAGGCGCGCCTCGGGCGCGTTGACGTGCTGGTAGAGGTTGAGCACCAGGTTGTTGGCCACGATCGTGTCGCCGGTGGCGAAGAAGGCGACCAGGCGGCTGACCAGGTGGCGCTCGGCCGCCGACAGCTTGGGCAGGTCGTTCAGGTCGGAGTGCAGGTCCACCTCCTCGACCGTCCAGGTGTTCTTGATCGCGTCGCGGTAGCGGTCGAAGAACAGGGGGTAGCGCATGGGCCGCAGGGTCAGGCTCATGCCCGGGTCGAGCAACATCGGGTTCTCCTCGGGGGTCACTGGCAGGCCTCGCACGACTCGGGGTTCTCCAGGGAGCACACCAGGGCCTCCTCGGACTTGTTCGCGCGGGGCGCGGCGGGCGCGGAGGGCGCGAGGGGCACGGTGGCCTGCTGGATGCGGGTGGCCGGGCGCGAGCGCAGGTAGTAGGTGGTCTTCAGGCCGGACTTCCAGGCGTACAGGTACATCGAGGAGAGCTTGTCGATCGTCGGCGCGCTCATGAACAGGTTGAGCGACTGGCTCTGGTCGATGAACGGCGAGCGCGCGGCGGCCATGTCGATCAGCGCCCGCTGCGGCAGCTCCCAGGCGGTGCGGAACAGCCGGCGCACGTCCTCCGGCAGCTCGGCGATGCCCTGCACCGACCCCTCGGCCTGCTTGATGGCCGCCCGGACGCGCTCGTTCCACAGGCCGCGCGACTTCAGCTCGGCCACCAGCGCGTTGTTGATCTGCAGGAACTCCCCGCTCAGCGTCTCGCGCTTGAACAGGTTGGACACCTGCGGCTCGATGCACTCGTAGCAGCCGACGATCGAGGCGATGGTGGCGGTCGGCGCGATCGCGATCAGCAGCGAGTTGCGCAGGCCGTGCGCGGCGATGCGCTCGCGCACCGCGTCCCAGCGCCCGGCCTGGGTGCCGCTCTGGCCCCACAGGTCGTGCTGGAGCCGGCCGCGGGCCGCCCACGTCTGGTCGTAGGCGGGGTGGGCGCCGAAACGCTCGGCCAGGCCGGCGGAGGTCTCCAGCGCCGACAGGTAGATCTCCTCGGCGATCCGGGTGGACAGCTCCTTGGCCTCGGCCGAGTCGAACGGCAGGCGCAGGGCGAAGAAGACGTCCTGCAGGCCCATCACGCCGAGGCCGACCGGACGCCAGCGCGGGTTGCTGGCCGCGGCCTGCTCGCTCGGGTAGTAGTTGATGTCGATCACCCGGTCGAGGAAGGTGACCGCGGTGCGGACGGTGGCGCGCAGCCGCTCCCAGTCGATGTCGCCGCCGGTCAGGTGTGCGGCGAGGTTGACCGACCCGAGGTTGCAGACCGCGGTCTCGGCGTCGCTGGACACCTCGACGATCTCGGTGCACAGGTTGGACAGGTGCACCACGTTGCCGGGCTCGGCCGCCTGGTTGCACAGGCGGTTGGCGGCGTCCTTGAAGGTCATCCAGCCGTTGCCGGTCTGGGCCAGGGTGCGCATCATCTTGGCGTACAGGTCGCGGGCCTTGATCTGCCGGACGTACCGGCCGTCGCGCTCGGCGGCGCGGTATGCCTCCTCGAACGCCTCGCCCCACAGGTCGGGCAGCTCGGGGACCTCGTCGGGGTCGAACAGCGACCAGGTGCCGTCGGCCTCGACCCGGCGCATGAACTCGTCGGGGATCCAGTTGGCCAGGTTGAGGTTGTGGGTGCGGCGGGCGTCCTCGCCGGTGTTGTCGCGCAGCTCCAGGAACTCCTCGACGTCGGGGTGCCAGGGCTCCAGGTAGACGCAGGCCGCGCCCTTGCGCCGGCCGCCCTGGTTGACGGCGGCCACCGACGCGTCGAGCGTGCGCAGCCACGGGACGATGCCGTTGGAGTGCCCGTTCGTGCCGCGGATCAGCGCGCCCCGGGAGCGCACCCGCGACCAGGAGATGCCGATCCCGCCGGCGAACTTCGACAGCTGCGCCACCTGGGCGTACCGGTCGTAGATGGAGCCGATCTCGTCACGGGGCGAGTCGACCAGGTAGCAGGAGGACATCTGGGTGTGCCGGGTGCCGGAGTTGAACAGCGTCGGCGAGCTGGGCAGGTAGGCCAGCGACGACATGAGCCGGTAGAAGCCGACGGCCTCGGCGGGCGTCTCGGCCAGCCCGCAGGCCACGCGCAGCAGCCAGTACTGCGGCGTCTCCACCACCAGCCGGGTGGACGGGTGGCGCAGCAGGTAACGGTCGTAGACCGTGCGCAGCCCGAAGTACTCGAACCGCAGGTCGGCGGTGACGTCGATGGCGTCGTCCAGCTTGCGGGCGTTGGCGTTGACGAACTCGGCGGTCTCGTCGCCGATGAGCCCTTCGGCGTGGCCCAGCCGGATCGCCTGGCTGAAGGAGGCCACGCCCTGCCCGCGGACCTCCTTGTCGATGTAGCCCGACAGCAGCCGCGCGGCCAGGCGCGAGTACTGCGGCTCCTCGCCGATCATCTCGGCGGCCGTCTGGATGGACAGCCGGTCCAGCTCGGCGGTGGTGGCCCCGTCGTAGAGGCCGCTGATCGTCTTGGTGGCCACCCGCATCGGGTCGATGTCCGTCAGATCGGTCGCCCAGTGCTCCACCGCACGTACGATCTTGTTGACGTCGACCGGCTCAGCGGTGCCGTTGCGCTTGCGCACCTGCATCTGCACGCGCCGCGGCGCGGACCTGTCGGCGTCCGCCCGCGCCGGCTCGGCCAGGTCCGTCATCGGGTCCCCTGTGACCGTCACTGCGCTCTCCCCTCGTGAACTCGGTCAGCTGCCGAGAACGCGCGCAGGAGGCGGACGACGAGGCGCCACAGCCCTCTCGCCAGCGCCGTCCACCGTCCCACGCGGTCTCGGAGCAGCCGCGCGCGCATGATCGCGCGCGGCGCGCCGGCAGGTCTTCGGACTCGTGGGCATGCTGTCGCTGCCTACTGGCCGTCGCTTCCCGGGCCGTCGGCCCAGTGCGTGTGACGGCGTTCGTTCCCACTCACCGCTGCGGGGCAGTCCCGGATTCCCACCGGGTTCCCTCTTGCCTCGGCCGCCCTGGCGGGGCGACCGAACCGGCTGCGGGGAACACCATATATAGGGTGGATCAAAAAGTCACACCCAACATCTCGTGTTGCGAAGAACCCGCGCTCCGATCCGTCCGCCCGTCGCGAGGCCGGCCGGGCCGCCTCTCCGCGTGCCGCGCGGGCGGGGCGTGTGATCGACGCCACAGACCGGTCGCGCCCCGTTTTCGCTACCTTAGGTATCGATACTTCAAGTAGCGAAAAGCTGAGGAGACGACCATGCGCCAGACCTCCACCGGCCGTCCGGTCACGCCGGACTGGGACACCGTCACCCCCGCCGAGCTGGCCGCCTACGCCGAGGCGGAGAACCGGCTGCGCGCCTCCGCCGAGGCCCAGGCGATCACCGGCCGGCCGGACCCCGGCGCCGCCATCGACTGGCGGACGGTGGCGCTGCCCGGCCGCGACATCCGCGTCCGGGTCCACCGGCCGCGCGCCGCGGCAGAGCCGGGGGACGTCCTGCCGCTCGTGCTGCACGTGCACGGCGGCGGCTTCGTCGGCACGGCGCCGCAGAGCGACTGGGTCAACAGCCACCTCGCCGCCCGCCTGCCCGCCATCGTCGCCTCGGTGGACCACCGCCTCCTCGACCGGCGCACGCCGCTGGCCGACGCCGCCGACGACGGCTGGGACGTGCTCCGCCACGTGCTGGAGCACGCCGCGCAATGGGGTGTCGACCCGGCGCGGACCGTCCTGTTCGGCGAGAGCTGCGGCGGCCTGATCTGCGCCCTGGCGGCGATCAGGGCACGCGACGCCGGCCTGCCCCTGAAGGCGCAGGTGCTGGTCAACCCGGCCGTGGACGTGACCGGGACGATGTTCGACCACCCCTCGATCGCCCGGTACGCCGACACCCCGACGCTCAGCGTGCCGGTGCTGCGGCTGTTCCACCGGCTCGCCGTGCCCGAGGGGACGGACGCCCGCGCGCTCTCCCCGCTGCACGCCGACGACCTGGGCGGGCTGGCCCCGGCGCTCGTGGCGGTGCCGACCCACGACCCGATCGCCGACCACGGCCGCCGCTACGCCGAGGCGCTGCGGGCCGCCGGCACCCCCACCCGCCTGGCCGAGTACCCCGAGGCCGGGCACGCCTTCCTCAGCATGCCGGCGCTGGCCCCCCAGGCCGAGGACGCGCGGGCGGACATCCTGCGCTTCCTCCGCGACGCCCTCGCCGCGTAACCCCGCGACCGGAGCGGGGACGGGCCGCCCCCTCGCGTGCCGCCGGGTTCTGCTTCATGATTCGAAGTGTCACCCCGTGGCCCCTCGCGATGGGACGGTCAGTGAAGCGCATCCTCGCCTGGGTCGGCGTCAACGTCGACATCCTCATCGCCCTGGCGGTGGCGGTCGTCGTGAGCATTCTGGACGTCGCGGGCATCGCCACCGCGGAGGCCGTCAGCAACGCCACCGTGGCCACGCTGGCGGTGCTCGCGTTCGTCATGCTGCGCAGCCGGACGCGGGCGCAGTCGGCGGAGAACGCCGTGGAGCGGGCCGTGCTCGCCGCCGATCGCAAGCTCGACCTGCTGCCGTCCCTGCTCCAGGAGCAGTCGGCGGTCCGGCTGGTGCGCGGCGAGGAGTTCAACCGGGTGCTGGCGCAGGCGCGCGGGGACACCGACCGGTGGATCTTCAAGGGCTCGACGGGCGCGTACGTGCGCGCGGTGACGCTGCCCGAATGCCTGGCCAAGGCCCGTCAGGGACGGCGGGCGCTGCTGGTCCGGCTGGAGATCCTGGACCCGGACGACCTCGCGCTGTGCGAGCGGTTCGTCCGCCTGCACCGCAGCCTGGCGCTGGACGACGACAGCCCGGAGCTGACCTGGACCGCCGACGGCACCCGCAGGGAGCTCTACGCGACCGTGCTGTCGGCCTGCTGGCATCACCAGCGCTACGAGCTCCTGGACATCGAGATCGGGTTCTCCTCGATCGCCTCGACGTTCCGCTACGAGCTGTCCTCCCGCCACATGTTCATCACGCAGCGGGGGCCCGGCTTCCCCGCCACCGTCATCACCGGGAACGCCCTGGCCCTCGACTGCTGGGCCACCGAGCTGCACGCCAGCCTCCGCCAGGCGCGCCCGCTGAACCTCAGGGGCGCCGAGGACGTGACGCTGTCGTTCTCGCCCACGGTCGAGGAGGTCCGGGCGCTGTTCGAACGCCTCGGCCTGGCCCTGCCCGGCGCCTACGGCGACGAGGACGTCGAGGAGATCGTCGGGATGGCCTTCAGGAACGTCGACCCGTACGACAAGGCGGCGGCCTGGGGGTGAGCCGCCGCCGGTGCGGTCAGCGCACGGCGTCCCGGGCGACGACGCCGTGCGCCAGCCGGGTCAGGGCGGCGGTGATCTGCCCGGGGGTGAGCCCGCGCCTGCGCTGCTCTGCGTAGACGTCGGGGCCCAGCGGGGCGAGCAGGATGTCGGCCAGCGCCTCGGTCTCCGGGACGCCCGCCTCGGTCAGCAGCACCCGCACGTGCGCCCGCCAGAACCCGTAGGCGCCGGTGGCGTAGCGCAGGGCGCCCTGCTCGGCGCCCAGGACGAGCGAGATGTGCTCGTCCAGCAGGCCGACCATCGCGGCGTAGAAGGCGGCGAGCCGCTCGGCGGGGGGCGCGCCGGGGCCGAGCGGCGGGTCGCCGCGCAGCAGGCGTTCCTGCAGCGCGCGCTCGTGCTCGTCGAGCAGGGCCTGCGCGATCGAGACGGTGTCGGGATAGCGGCGGTAGAGCGTGCCCCGCCCGACGCCCGCGGCCTTGGCGATGTCGTCCATGGTCACGCCGCGCGGGTCGCGGGTGGCGAACAGCTCGGCCGCCGCGGCGAGCACCTTGGCGCGGTTGCGGGCGGCGTCGGCGCGCTCGCGCGGGCGGCCCGCCTCCGCCACGGGACGTCCGGTCAGCAACTCGGTACGGGACTCCATGGCGGCGACTCTAACCCACTCCGAGATAAGTGGACAACGTGCCCGCTTAGTTGCTACGGTCACCTCGACCGCAAACCGGACGTCATGTCCGCTTAGTTCGAGGAGCCCCTCATGGCCGTTCTGCTGCACCTGGACGCCAGCGCCCGACGCCGTTCCATCAGCCGCGAGCTCGGCGACGCCTTCGCCGAGGCGTGGCGGTCCGCCCACCCCGAGGGCACCTACGTCCACCGCGACCTGGCCGCCGAGCCGGTGCCGCACATCGGGGAGGCGTGGACCGAGCTGTGCGACTACGTCATGGCCAACCAGATCACCGACATCTCCCGCTACCACGAGGCCGCCCGCACCCCGGAGCAGGCGGCCGCGTGGGCGATCGTCGAGCCGCTGCTGTCGCAGCTGGTGGCCGCGGACGTGGTGCTGATCGCCACCCCGATGTACAACTACTCGATCCCGTCGGCGCTCAAGGCGTGGCTGGACCAGGTGACCTTCCCCAAGATGTCCCTGGCCGGGCGGCGTTTCGTGGTCACCACCGCGCGCGGCGGGGCCTACTCGCCCGGCGCCCCCAAGGCCAGGTTCGACTACCAGGAGCGCTACCTGCGTGACTTCTTCGCCGGCCACTTCGCCGTCGAGGACACCACCGTCGTCGCCGCCGAGCTGGCCAACTCCCGCATCGACCCCGGCCTGTTCCACCTGCGCGCCCAGCACGACGAGCTGTACGCCGCCGCGCTGCGCGGCGCCCGCGACCTGGGGAAGGAGTTCTGACGATGAACTGGCTCATCCTCGGGCTGGCCGGGCTGGTCGAGATCGCCTGGGCGCAGAGCATCAAGCCCACCCAGGGCTTCACCAGGCCGCTGCCCACGCTGATCTGCTTCGTCCTCATGGTGGCCGCGGTCTGGCTCCTGTCGTACTCGATGAAGACCCTCCCGGTCGGCACCGCTTACGCCGTCTTCACCGGCATCGGGGCGGTCGGCGCCATCGCCCTGGGCGTCGTCGTGCACAAGGACCCGCTGTCGATCGGCCGGATGGCGGCGCTGGCGCTCATCGTCGGCGGCATCGTGCTGGCCCGCGTCACCAGCCCGGAGTGACCCCTCCCCCTCCGGACGGGCGGCCGGGCTCAGCTCGGGCCGAACCAGCGGGCGAGGGCGGCCCTGAGGCCGTCGGGGCCCGCGCCCGCCCAGGCGACGTAGCCGTCCGGCCGGACGAGCAGCGCCGGGGCGGGGGCGTCGGCGGCGGCGGTGGCGGCCACGTGCCGGACCCGGTCGAACCAGGGCGCGGCGGCGGCGGCCAGGGCGTCGCCGCCGGTCAGGTCCAGGAGCAGGGGGCGGGCGTCGCGCATCAGCTCGGCCAGGCGCCACGACCGCCCGTCGCCGGTGGTCAGCGCCAGGGACGGCGCGAACCAGCCGGTGGGCCCGGCGGGCCGCTCCTCCCCCATGTCGTGGCGGACGTCGCCGCCCGCCATCAGCTCGGCGATCATGCGCAGGTTCTCCGTACGGCCCAGGAGCTCGGCGAACAGCCGTCGTAGCGCGGTGACCTCGGCGCCGGGCGCCAGCAGGGCGGTCGCGGCCAGGGTTTGGGTGACCACGCGTTCCGCGCACGCGCGGCGCTCGGTCTCGTAGCTGTCCAGGAGCCCTTCCGGGGCCTGCCCCCGGAGCGTGGCGGCGAGTTTCCAGGCCAGGTTGGCGGCGTCCTGGAGCGCCAGGTTCAGGGTGGGCCCGTGGCTCACCTGGGCGGCGTCGCCGGCGATGAAGACGCGTCCGGCGCGGTAGCGGTCGGCGAGCCGGGTGTTGCGCCCGCACAGCCGGCGCAGCATGATCGGCGCTCCCTCGGGCGGCGGGCTCAGCGGCAGGCGCACCCCGAGGACGCGTTCGACGCTCTTCTCCATCTCGGCCAGCGTCATCGGCGCGCCCGGCCCCGGGAAGCCGCCCGCCGGATGCTCCTCCCACTCGGCGGTGTTGATCAGCGGCCGCCGCGGGTCGTGGGCCAGGAGGGTGAAGACGCCGCGATCGGTGCGGTGGAAGTGGGCGGGGATCTCGCCGAGCCCCTCGATCAGGACGCGGCCGCCGGGCAGGACCCGGAAGTGCTCGCTCGGGCCGATGAGGGCCGAGCGGTCCACGACGTGGTCGTCGCTGACGCCGGGGAAGCCGATGCCCGCCGCCTTCCTGACCATGCTGTGGCCGCCGTCGCAGCCGACCAGGTAGCGGGCGGTGAGGGTGGTCTCGGCGCCGCCGGGGCCGCGGGTCACGACCTCGACCCGGTCGGCGTCCTGGCCGAAGGAGATCACCTCCTGGCCGCGCCGCACCTCCGCGCCCAGTTCGGCCGCGCGCGCGGCGAGCACCCGTTCGAGGTCGCGCTGGTCGCAGGGCAGCAGGTACATCGGGTTGGCCGCGCCGAGCGTGTGCAGCGGCAACGGCATCCCGCCGAAGAAGTAGCCGGGCGCCGGCGCCGGGACGCCCCGGCCGCCGCAGCGTTCGTACAGGCCGCGGTGGTCCAGCAGCCGGACGACCTGGCCGGCCAGGCCGTGGGCCTTGTCCGACAGGTCGGGCTCCGGCCGTCGTTCCAGCACCAGCGGCCGCACGCCGGCCAGGCGCAGCTCGCAGGCGAGGAAGAGGCCGGCGGGCCCGGCGCCGACGACGATGACGTCGAACATCATGGACGGTCCTTTGGGTACATGGCTGTATCTAATTCCGGCCACCGTAGGGCCCCGAGTTAAGATACGCAAGTGAATCTCAAGCACCGTGCCCCCGGCGGCGCGTCCCGCCGTCGCGGCCCCGCGCTGGAGGAGGCGATCCTCGACGCCGCCTGGCAGGTCCTGGTCGAGCACGGCTACCACGGCTTCACCTTCGAGGCCGTCGCCGCCCGCGCCGGCACCAGCCGACCGGTGCTCTACCGGCGCTGGCCCCGGCGCGACGACCTGCTGCTGGCCACCCTCGCCAAGTTCTGGCGGCTGATCGACGTGCCCGACACCGGCAGCCTGCGCGAGGACGCCGTCGGGTTCCTGCGCAACGCCGGCGACGACCGCGCGGGCATGCTGACGCTGATGAGCGTGCAGCTCGCCGACTACTTCCGGGAAGCCGGCACCAGCCTCACCGAGCTGCGCGACACGCTGCTGCCGCCCGGCCGGGCGACCGCGTTCGAGACGATCGTGGGCCGGGCGGTCGAGCGCGGCGAGCTGCCCGACGTGCCGCGTTCGTCCAGGGTGGTGAACCTGCCGCTGGACCTGCTCCGGCACGACATGCTCGTCACGATGCGCCGGGTGCCGGAGGAGTCGATCGCCGAGATCGTGGACGAGGTGTGGCTGCCCCTGCTGGGCGCGCCCCCCGGCTGACCAGCGGCCGCCAGGGGACCGCCTCCCCGTGACGGCGAGCCGGTCAGCTCCCGTAGTAGTCGCGGATCTCCCAGAACCTGGACGGGTGCCCGTCACAGGTGTACTGGACGGCCTCCAGGTTGTTGGCGGTGCTCACCCCGCCGGCGATGGTCAGGCACTTGGCGGTCTGCACGTTGCGGAACTCGACGTACTGGCCGACGCGGTTGCCGAGCGCCCAGTAGCGCGAGGGGTGGGTGTCGCAGGTGTACTGGAGGGCGACGACGTTGTTCTCGGTGCTGACGCCGCCGGCGATGGTCAGGCACTTGCCGGTCTGGCGGTTCCTGACCTGCAGGGCCGCGCTGGAGTAGCCCCAGACGTCCCAGCGGCGGGAGGGGTGGCTGTCGCAGTCGTACTGGACGGCGTGCACGTTGTTCTCCGTGCTGACGCCCCCGGCGATGGTCAGGCACTTGCCGGTCTGCCGGTTGACGAGCTGGACGTTCGACGCCGCCCAGACGGACGAGGCCGAGGCGGGCGCCGGGGCGCAGGTGAGAGCGAGGACGAGCAGCGGGGCGGCGACGGCCGCCGGGCGAAGGAGGTGTCTCTTCATGCGCCCAAGCGTGCGGCCGCGGGGCTCGTACGGCCTGAGTAGCGCGTACTCAATGTGCGCCGGCGGGGTTGTGCGCCTGGACGATCATGAATGAGGATCGGGCACATGACAACACAACGGATTCAGGGAAGGGTCTTCGGCGAGGTCGCCGACGAGTACGACAGGGTCCGGCCCGGCTACCCGGCGGAGCTGGCCGCGGACGTGCTGGCCTACGCCGGAGGACCCGCGCTGGAGGTGGGCGCGGGCACGGGGAAGGCGACGGAGCTGTTCGCGGCGACCGGCGTCGAGATCGTGGCCACCGAGCCGGATCCGGCCATGGCGGCCGTGCTGGCCCGCCGGACCGCCGACCGGCCGAACGTGACGGTCACCGTCTCGACGTTCGAGGAGTACGTCCCGGAGCGGGCGTTCGGCCTGCTGTACTGCGCCCAGGCCTGGCACTGGGTCGACAAGGAGGTGCGCTGGCAGCGCGCCGCCGCGGCGCTGGCCCCGGGCGGCGGGCTCGCCCTGTTCTGGAACGCCGACTGGCCCGCCGACGAGGGGGTGACCGCGCGGCTGCTGGCCGCGCACGAGCGGTTCGCCCCGCACATCAGGCCCAACACCGGCCCGATCGGCAGGCCGGTCGGCGAGGAGGCCGGGGCCCGCGAGTGGGCCGCGGAGGTGGGGCTGCCGTCCGAGTTCGGCGACCTCGGCACCCGGCTCTACCGGTCGGGACGGACGGTCTCGGCCGCTGACTACGTCGCCCTGCTGTCCACCCAGTCGTCCTACCGCCTCCTGGCCGAGGACGTGCGCGAGAACCTGTTCGGCACGCTCCTCGACACGCTCGGCGATCAGGTCGTCCTGAACGTCGAGACGGCCCTCTACCTGGCCCGCCACCTCCCCTGACCGGCGGCACGGCACGGACGGGCGCGCCCCGTCACGGCTGGGCCCTGCCGGTCGCCCACGCCCATCCCGCGATCATCACCCGGTTCCTCGCGCCGATCTTGCGCTGGACCGCGGCGACATGGTTCTTCACCGTCCCCGGGGACAGGAAGAGCTCGGCCGCGATCTCCGCGTTGGTCCGTCCCTGAGCCACCAGGGCCACGATCTCGTCCTCCCGCTCGGTCAGCACCACGTCCGAGACCTCCCGCTGCGGGCCGCTGCCGCGCAGCAGCCTCACGGTGAGCTCGGGGCTGATGAGCATGTCGCCGTTCACGGCCGCCCGGACGGCCTCCACGAGCAGCGCGGGGCCCGAACGTTTCAGCACGAACCCGGCCGCGCCGTGCCCGAGCGCCGCCCGGACGTACTCCTCCAGCCCGAACGTCGTGACGACCACCACGTGGATGCCGGTGCCGGACAGGGCGCGGGTCACCTCGATGCCGTCGGCGCCGGGCATGCGGACGTCGGCGAGCACCACGTCCGGCCGGACGGCGAGGGCGGTGTCGATCGCGGTGCGCCCGTCGGCCGCCTCGGCCACCACGCTCAGGTCGGGCTGGGCGTCGAGGATCAGGCGGAAGGCGTCGCGGATGCCCTCCTGGTCGTCGGCGACGAGGATGCGGATGCTCACCCGGGAGATTGTCGCAGCGGCAGCCGCGCCGTCAGCGACCACCCGCCCGGCGCCCGCCCGTCCGGCCCCCACGTGTCCGGCCCCCACGTGTCCGGCACGGCCCCGGCGACCAGCTCGCCGCCTTGTTCGGCGACGAGCGCGGCCAGGCCGGGCAGGCCCGAGCCGCCGCGGCGGCGGCCCGCGGCGCCGGACGTCCCGTCGTTGGTCAGCGTGATCTCCAGGACGTCGCCCGGCGCCGTGACGGACAGCTCGACGCGGCCGGCCCGGGGCGCGTGCCGCCGGATGTTGGTCAGCCCTTCGATCACGATCCGGTAGGCCAGCGCCGCCGTCTCCGCCGGGACGTCCGCCGCGCGGTCGATGCGCACGCCGACGTGCGCCGGACCGGCGGCGGAGAAGCGCGCGGCGGCCTCGGCGATGCCGTCCAGGTCGCCGGACGGGCCGAGGGGCCGGTCGTGGTGGAGCATGTCGAGCGTGCGGTCGAGCGTGGACAGGGCCCGTTGACCGGCCGCCTCGACGCGTTCCAGCGCCCGCAGCGGATCGCCCGCGACGGTGCCCGCCTGGGCGTGCGCGACCATCTCGCTGATGTCGTGGGCGAGGAAGTCGTGCAGGTCGCCGGCCAGCCGCAGCCGCAGGACGGTGCGGCCGTCGGCCACCGCCCGCCGCTGCCGCGCGTCGAGCAGGCGCAGGTAGGCGCCCACGGCGGCGCCCGCCAGCACGCCCGCCCCCCAGAACGCGCATGCCCCCACCGCCTCCAGCGCGGAGGCCGGCGTGAACACCCGCGGCAGCCAGGTGGCCGCGGCGAGCCCGGCCAGGAGCGCCGCGGGCACGGCCCGGCGGACCGGCGCGTACCTGACGACCAGCCCGGCCGCGACCGTCAGCGCCGCGCTCTCGGCCATGCCCAGCGCGCCGACGCCCGGCGTGGACGGCCCCCCGGCCGCCCGCCACAGGGCGGTGACCGCCAGGGACGCGCCCGCGGCCGGCAGGAGCAGCCACGCCAGCCACCCGGCCCTGCTCCCGGTCAGGAACAACCCGGTCGCCGCCACGGCGACGGCGACCGCCGCCGGCAGCCAGGCGGCGGCCATCCACAGCACGTTCACCCGGGACACGATATGCGCCCGCGCCGCGCGCCCCCACGTGCCGAACGGCACTGCCGCGGCCTGCGGAAGGTGCCGAACGGCATCTGCCCGCCGTGCGCCCGCGCTGGAAGGCTCGTAGGCATGACGATCTTCACTTCCGGCCGGTACGGGTACGCGGCGGCGCTGTGGGCGGTCGCCTACGGCCTGCTCGGCACGGCGTGGGCGCTCGGGGCGCCCGGCTACCCCTGGGGGGCCGACGACCCCGACCCCGACGGCGCGCTGTCGATCCTGGCCGGCACGGCGCCACCGTTCGGCGGGTGGATCGCGGCCTTCTCAGCCCTGACGGCCGCGACCGCACTGGCCCTGACCCGACGCAACGGCGTCCGCCCGGCGAAGGGGGCGTGGGGGCGGCTGCCGGTCCTTCTGGCCTGGCCGATCGCCGCGCTGCTGGTGCTGGTGGTTCCGGACTCGCGGCTGATGATGGGCGTCGCCTACACGCCGTTGCTCCTGGTCGCGCCGCTGTTCGGCTGGGGGCTGGGCGGCGCGACGTTCGCCGACGCCTGGCCGTGGCCGGTGCTCAACCAGCTCGTGTGCGTGCTGGGCGGCCTGCTGCTGGCCGCCGCCGCGCGGGACCACGGGCGGGGGCGCGGGAACTGGTTCACCCCGGCGCGCGGGCGGATCGCGGTGTACGTGGCGGTCGCGGTGCCGCTGGTCTACTGCGCCACCCGGTGGGCCTGGGCGCTGGGCATCCCGCTCGGCGTGAGCGCGGAGTTCCTGGCCGAGGGCGAGGACGGGCTGTGGCTGGCGGGGGCGTACCTGGCGACGTTCGGGGCGCTGGGCGGCGTGCTGACCCTCGGGCTGGTGCAGCGGTGGGGCGAGGTGTTCCCGCGCTGGATCCCGGGGCTGCGCGGCCGGCGGGTGCCGCCGCTGCTGGCGGTCGTCCCGGCCGGGTTCGTCTCGATCATCATCACCGTGGCCGGGCTCACCTACATCCGCTGGACCGTGGCCGGCCGGTTCGCCCTGGAGGAGTGGGGAGCCTGGCTGCCGGAGTGCTTCTGGCCGGTGTGGGGCGCCGCGCTGGCCACCGCCGCCGTCTGCTACCACCGGCGCCGCCGGGAGAGCCCGCACCCGGCGGCGCGGGTCAGCCCGCGCTCTGCCGCTCGGGCTCGATGAGCAGGACGACCCGTTCCTCCGCGCGCGAGTAGGGGCCGCCGACGTACTTCGCGGCGATCCGGTCGACGATCTCCCAGCCCGCCTCTCCCTCGACCCACTCCACGACCCTGCCCCTGACGAGCACCGGCCGGAACGGGTCGCCGGGCGGCGTCAGGGAGAGCGCGACCCGCGGGTCGCGCCGCAGGTTGAGCGCCTTTCGGGAGCGCGGGCCGGTGAGGATGGCGACCTGGTCGCCGTGCGTGCCGATCCAGACCGGGACGGAATGGGGAGCGCCGTCGGGCAGGACGGTGGCGAGGTGGGCGATGGGGGTGCCGTCGAGCACGCCGCGCACGTCGGGGTCGAGGTTCATGGTTCACTCCGGGTCTGTTGAGTTCCTTGAGGAGACTCCGTAACCGTAGCACCCGGAGTTCCTTCAGGGAACCCCAAGAGGTAGAGTGGCCTCATGCAGCGCACGAACTTCGCGGAGATGGCCTGCTCCATCGCCCGCACCCTCGACGTGATCGGCGAGCCGTGGTCGCCGCTGATCCTGCGGGACGTGTGGGCCGGGGTGCGGCGGTTCGACCAGCTCCAGGCCGATCTCGGCATCTCCCGCAAGGTGCTGACCGAACGGCTCGCCCACCTCGTCGACCACGGCGTGCTCGAACGCCGCCCCTACGACCGGCGGCCGCGCCACGAATACCACCTGACGGCCAAGGGCGCCGAGCTGGTCGACCTGCTCATGGTCATGGCCGGATGGGGTGACAGGTGGCTCGCGGGCGAGGCCGGGCCGCCCGTGCTCTACCGCCACCACGCCTGCGGCGAGATCAGCGCCGCGGAGCTGCGCTGCGCCCACTGCGGCACGCCGATGCACGCCGGCGACGTCGACCTGCTGCCCGGCCCCGGCGCGGCCGGAAGCAGCCCCGGGTGAATCGGCGGCCGTCGCCACGGACGGCCCGAGGTCCCGCCCCACGGGGCCGGTTCGCCTCGATCGTCCCCCGTCTCACGGACGCCGACCAGCGAGAGCCGGAGCTCTTCGACCACGTGGGAGCCGAGCCGGCCGCGGGCCGGACCTTCGGGCTCGGGTGGCGCTTCTGAGCGCCCGGCAGGCTTTCGTCACTTACCGTGTCTTTGCCGTTCCTTGGCGTTACGATCGGGGAAACCTGTCGTCACTGATCGATCACGGAGTGCCGTATGGAGCGAACGGTTCTGGCCGCCGTCACCGAACACCCCGACGCCGACTCGGCGCTCGCCGAGCAGATCCGCCGGGTGTGCGCCGAGATGGGCGAGCTCGGCCTCCAGGTGCGCTGGACCCGCCGCACGGCCGACGCCCTGGCGGTGGTCGGGTCCGACGCCTCGCTCACGGCGATCCTGGCGGCCTGGGACGCGCCCGGCGCCGAAGACCTGCTGGCCGCGGTGGCCAAGCGCTTCCGGGGCCTGCCGGTCTTCCTGATCACCCAGGACCAGGAGCTGCCGCTGTGGGTGTACGAGGTCATCCAGGGCTACGTCTTCCCGCTGGAGGACACCCCGCAGTTCATCGCCGGGCGCATCGCGCACGCCGCCGAGCAGTACGCCGACCAGATCCTCCCGCCGTTCTTCCGCGCGCTGCTGCACCTGGAGGACCATCACCCCTACTCCTGGCACACCCCGGCGCACGCGGGCGGCGTGGCGTTCCTGAAGTCGCCCGTGGGCCGGGCCTTCTTCGACTTCTACGGCGAACGGCTGCTGCGCACCGACCTGTCGATCTCCGTCGGGGAGCTGGGCTCGCCGCTCGACCACACCGGCCCGATCGGCGAGGCCGAGCACAACGCGGCCCGCGTCTTCGGCGCCGAGCGCACGTTCTTCGTGGTCAACGGCAACTCCACCGCCAACCGCATCGTCGGGCACCACGCGATCGCCCGCGGCGACACCGTCCTGGTCGACCGCAACTGCCACAAGTCGATCCAGCACGCGCTGGCGATCAGCGGCGCCCGGCCGGTCTACCTGGTTCCCGAGCGCAACGGGCTGGGGCTGGCCGGGCCGATCCCGGCCGCCGCGCTGGAGGCGTCCGCCGTCCGGGCGCGGGTGGCCGGCCATCCGCTCGCGGCGGGCGACCCCGCGTACGCGGTCGTCACCAACTCCACCTACGACGGCGTCTGCTACGACGCGGTCCGGGTCGCCGAGCTGCTGGGCCCCACCGTGCCCCGGCTGCACTTCGACGAGGCGTGGTTCGCCTACGGCCGGTTCAACCCGCTCTACTCCCGCCGCTACGCCATGTCGGTCGACGAGCGCACGCTGCCCGGCCCCGAGCGTCCCACCGTGTTCGCCACGCAGTCCACGCACAAGCTTCTGGCGGCACTTTCCCAGGCCGCGATGTTGCACGTCCGGCCCTCGCCGCGGGCGCCGGTCGACTACGACGCGTTCAACGAGACGTACCTGATGCACGCCTCGACCTCGCCGCTGTACCCGATGATCGCCTCCCTCGACGTGGCCGCGGCGATGATGGACGGCCCCTCCGGGTCGTTCCTGACCGGCGAGGCGATCGTCGAGGCGGTCCGGTTCCGGCAGGCGATGACCCGGCTGGCCGCCCGCATCCGCGAGGACGGCCGCCGGCCCGGCTGGTTCTTCGGCCTCTGGCAGCCGCCCTCGGTGCCCGACCCGCACACCGGCCGGGCCGTGCCCTTCGCCGACGCCGACCCGGCGCTGCTGTGCTCGGAGCCGCGCTGCTGGGTGCTGGAGCCCGGCGCCGCCTGGCACGGCTTCGACGGCATGCGCGACGACTACGCCCTGCTCGACCCGGTCAAGGTGACGATCACCTGCCCCGGCGCCGACGCGGCCGAGGGCACGCAGGAGTGGGGCATCCCGGCCAAGGTCGTGGCCGCCTACCTGCAGCGGCGCGGCATCGTGGTGGAGAAGACCGGCGACCACACGCTGCTGGTGCTGTTCTCGATGGGCATCACCAAGGGCAAGTGGGGCACGCTGATCGACGCCCTCACCGACTTCAAGAACGCCTACGACGGCGACCGGGCGCTGGCGGACGTGCTGCCCGGGTTCGGGCCGTCCGGGGTGTCGTTGCGGGCGTTCTGCGGCCGGGTGCACGCGAAGCTGCGCGACTCGGGCGTGGGCACGCTGCTCGACCAGGTCTTCACCGCGCTGCCCGAGCCGGTCGCCACGCCCGCCGACGTCTACCAGGCCATGATCCGCTCCCGTACCGAGCGGGTCCCGCTGGACCGGCTGGCCGGGCGGGTGGTGGCGGCGACCGTGGTGGTCACCCCGCCCGGGATCCCCATGCTGATGCCCGGCGAGGCGACCGGCGCGGCCGACGGCCCGCTGCTGAGCTACCTGCGGGCCCTGGAGGACTTCGACCGCACCTTCCCCGACCTGGCCACCGACATCCACGGCGCCCACCGCGACGCCGAGGGCCGCTACCGGGTGGAGGTCCTCCGCGACTGACGGCCGCCCCCGCCGGGCCGTCAGAGCAGCGCCGGACCGTCAGGCCGGGGCCGGCGCGGCGGGCCGGGGCCGGCGCGGCGGGCCGGGGCCGGCGCGGCGGGCCGGGGCCGGCGCGGCGGGCCGGGGCCAGGTCAGGGCAGGGCCGGTACGGCGGGCCGGGCGTCGGTCCAGCCGACCTCGGCCAGGGTCGTGACGGACGACTTCGCGGGCCCCTTCCCGCCACCCCCGGCGCTGTACTCCTGCGACAGCAGCGCCATCCTGCCGGTGTCGACGATCAGCCGGGTTCTCGTCCGCGTCGCCGCCTCGCCCGTCCCGTTCAACGTGTCGATCAGGACGACGGCGCCTGGCCTGCCCAGCTCGTCCTCGGCGTTGCCGTCCGCGCGCACGCCCGGCATGGTGAGCATCGCCTGGTAGGCGGCGTTGCGCACCTCCTTCGGGGCGGGCAGCACGTGCAGGAGCTGGGGCAGCGTCCCGGCCACCCAGCCGGGCAGGGCGCTGTCGGGGATGCGGCCGACCCGGCCGGCCCTGGTGAGCCAGTCCTTGAGCAGGGCGGGGTCGGCGGGCAGGCGCTGGACCTCGTCGTAGGTCAGCAACTGCCCGGCCAGCTCGAACTTGACGGACTCCCGCACGGCCCCCACGTGCCCCTTGGCCGGCTCGGTGGACAGCCGCACGGTCTTCCCGTCGATCGACTCGCTCCACCTGGCGGGTGAGCCGTCCCGTCGCCAGGCCTTCTTGTCGGCCGGGGTCGGCGGGGTCGCCCCGAGTTCGCGGTAGGCGTACCAGGCCCTGCCGTCGGGGGTGGTCCACCGTTCGATGATCTGCTTCTTGACCAGCGAGTACGGGTGCGCCCTGGTGCCGAACCGCCACTCCTGCGGCATGGTGAGCAGTTCCTTGACATGCCAGTAGGCGCCCTCCGGCGGGGCCGCCGCGGCCGGCGCCGGCATGCCCAGGGCGGCGCCCACCGCCAGCCCGGCGCCCATGGCGATCAGGCGGCGGAACGTCGCCGCCGCAGTCCATGAATACGAAGTCATGACCGTCCATACGCCTGAGCCGCCCGAAGGGTTGCCCGCCGCCTTCCTGCGCTCTCGCGGGCAACCGCCGCCGACGCCCAGGCGTATAAGGAAGCGTGAAATCGGACAGACAGCCGTGAGCGCCACGGAACACGACTTCGGCGCATTCGTGGCCGCACGTGCCACGAGCCTGCTACGGGTCGCCTACCTCGCCTGCGGCGACGAGGCGGAGGCCGAGGACCTGCTGCAGACCGCGCTGGAGCGCACCTACCGGAACTGGGACCGGGTCCGCCACGACAGCCCCGAGCCGTACGTGCGCCGCGTCATCGTCAACGCCGCCATCAGCCGGGCCCGCCGCCGGGCGATCCTCAGGATCGTCCCGATGCACAGCCCGCCGGACACGCCGGACCGGGCGACGGACAGCGACCTGCGCCAGGTGCTCATGGACGCGCTGCGCGCCCTGCCGCCCCGGCAGCGGGCGGTGATCGTCCTGCGGTACTGGGAGGACCTCAGCGAGGCGCAGACGGCCGAGGTGCTCGGCTGCTCGGTCGGCACGGTCAAGAGCCAGGCGTCGAAGGCGACGGCCAAACTCCGTTCGGCCCTCGGACGGGAGACAGTGGAAGGAGTGATCAGGAATGCCCACGCTTGAGGAGGAGCTCCTCCGGCTCATGACGGAGGAGACCGCCCGGCTGCACGCCGCGCCCGACCTGGTGGAACGGGTGGTGCGCGGGTCCCGGCGCAGGCGGGCGAGAGGCCGCATCGCGGCGTTGTCGGCGTCCGTGGCGGTCGTGGCCGCGCCCGTGGCGTACCTGGGCGCGAGCACGGTGACCGCGACGGGCGGCCAGGTCACGATCTCCGTGACGCCGGAGCCGCCCGCCATCGACGACACCCCGCCCCCGCCGTCGGAACCGCCGAGCCTCGGCGACCTGGGCGACGGGACGACGTTCGGGCACGTCAAGGTGGGATACCTGCCCGAGCGGCTGAAGTGGTCCGGCTGGTCGGTGGACTTCGGCGACAAGTACACCACCGCCTACTTCTACGAGGGCGACGACCCGGGCTCCTACCGGGTGCAGATCTACATGTACGAGGAGGGGGCCGTCCAGGAGGTCGGCGACCGGATCGCGGCCTACCGCGACGAGGGGGACGGCGAGGAGGTGACCGTCGGCGACCGCGGCGGCTACCTGGTCGTGCAGAACGTCGGTGAGGACGGCATGAAGGGCACGCCCACCCTCTTCCTCCGCATGGGCGACCGGCAGTGGGCCGAGATCATGTTCAGCCCGACGTACGCCAAGGAGTTCCGCGACGCCGGGGCCGTGTCCGCCGAGCTGAAGAAGATCGCCGAGGGGCTCACGCCCAACCCGTGACCGCCTCCGCCTCCACCGCGCCCCCGCGGACGTGCGCGCCACAATACCTAGGGGGGTATATTGGCGGTGGAGGTGGAGCGAATGGACATGAACGCGGCCGTCCTGGCCGAGGCGCTCACCCGGCTCAAGCGGGCCCACGGCCAGCTCGGCGGGGTGATCGCCATGATCGAGAACGGTGACGACTGCGAGCGGGTGCTGACCCAGCTCGCGGCGGTGTCCAAGGCCCTGGACCGGGCCGGATTCAAGATCATCTCCACCGGCCTGCAACAGTGCCAGGCGGCGCGCGAGCGCGGCGAGGAGCCCGCCATCACGCCGGAGCGGCTGGAGAAGCTGTTCCTGGCCCTGTCCTGACTCAGCACCGATCTCCCCCACGGGCATCCGAAGGCGGCGGCTGAACCCGTACGCCCGAGCATGCCCGTCTTTTTACCTGCCCTATACCCCCCAGGGTATCAATGGGTAGGACGGTCCTGACCGGACCGCGACTGCGACGACACGAAGGCGGCGAAGACGATGAGCACGATCCACGTCGAGGTGGTGGAGACCTCTTCCCTGGGCGACCGCAGCTATCTCGCCCACGACGGCCAGGTCGCCCTGGTCGTCGACCCGCAGCGGGACATCGACCGGATCCTCGCCCTGGCCGGACGGCTCGGCGTGCGCGTCACCCACGTGGCCGAGACCCACCTGCACAACGACTACGTCTCGGGCGGCCTGGCGCTGGCCCGGGTGACCGGCGCCGCCTACCTGGTCGCCGCCGACGAGACCGTGGAGTTCGACCGCCGGCCGATCGCCGACGGCGAGGAGGTCACGCTGTCCGGCGCCATGAGCGTCCAGGCGGTGGCCACGCCCGGCCACACCTTCCACCACCTGTCCTACATCCTGACCGGCCCGGACGGCCCCGAAGGGGTCTTCACCGGCGGCTCCCTGCTCTTCGGCACCACCGGCCGCACCGACCTGCTCGGCGCCGAGCACGCCCACGACCTGGCCCACCGCCAGCACACCTCGGCGCACCGCCTGGCCGACCTGCTGCCCGACGGCGCCCACGTGTGGCCCACCCACGGCTTCGGCAGCTTCTGCTCGGCGACGCAGGCCGACGCCCCGGCCTCCACGATCGGCCGCGAGCGGCAGGCCAACCCGGCGCTGCGCCTGGAGGCCGACGACTTCGTCGCCCAGACCCTCGCCGGTCTCGACGCCTACCCCGCCTACTACGCCCACATGGGCCCGCGCAACTCCGAAGGCGGCGGCCCGATCGACCTCACCCCCGTACGGACCGCCGACCCCGAGGAGCTCAGGAAGCGGATCGCGGCCGGGGAGTGGGTGGTGGACCTGCGCTCCCGCAAGGCGTTCGCCAGCCGCCACCTGACCGGCACGCTCAGCTTCGGCCTCGACGGCCCGATGTCCACCTGGCTCGCCTGGATGGCTCCCTGGGGCGCGCCGATCACCCTGCTGGGCGAGGACGCCGCGCAGGTCGCCGCCGCCCAGCGGGAACTGGCCCGCATCGGCGTCGACCGGCCGGCCGCCGCCGCGACCGGCGCCCCCGGCCAGTGGGCCGGCGGCCACGACGAGCGGCTGGGCGAGCTGGCGGTGGCCACGTTCGCCGACCTGGCCGCCGTCCGCGCCGGGCGCGCGCCCGCGCACCTGCCCGCCCCGGACGTCGTGCTGGACGTGCGCATGACCAACGAATGGCGGGCCGGCCACGTCGCGGGCGCCACCCACATCCCGCTGCCGGACCTGCCGCACCGCCTGGCCGACGTCCCGGCCGGCACGGTGTGGACACACTGCGGCTCCGGCTACCGGGCGGCCGCCGCCACCAGCCTGCTCGCCCGCGCCGGACGCCGCGTGGTGCACATCGACGACGCCTACGCGGCGGCCGCCGAGGCGGGCCTGACCATCACCGGCGACTGACCCGGCCGGTTCGCGCCGCCGTGCGCGTCCCGGGCCGCCGCGACGTGCGGCTCGACCTGCCGCGCGCACCACACCGCCCCGCGCCCCGGCGCGCCCCGGCGTCAGGAGCGGGCGTGGCGGTCGAGGCCGAGGGTGGAGATCAGGTCCTCGTGCAGCTCGAACCAGACGCGGTGGCAGGAGTCGACGTCGGTGCGGTCCACCCAGGCGCCCTCCCCGTTGCGGGCGCGGGCCAGGGCCGCGGCGAAGCGCCTGTCGTACCCGCCGAACCGGGCCAGGACGCCGGTCAGCCGGTCGGCGAGCGGCTGGAGGGCCCGGCCGACGACGGTCAGCTCGTGCAGGATCCGGGCGTCCCAGGCGGGGTCGGAGTGGTCGTTGACGGCGAGCCGGTCGCGGCCGTCCGGGCGCAGCTGCCAGTCGGTGCACGCCTTCAGCAGCAGGGCGTTCAGCGGCAGGAACTCGCGGTAGACGTCGTGCACCTCCTCGGCGCAGCCGGCCTGGTCGAGCTCGGCGGCCAGGCGCCGCTCGTCCTCGGCCCGGCCCGTCTCGGTGAGCGACCAGCCGCCGGTGCCGGCGAACTCGGAGCGGCTCACCCAGCCGCGCGCCTCGGCGTCGAGCAGCTCCTCCTCCGTCTCGGCCACCCCGAGGGCGTACCGGCTGGCGAGCACGGGGGTGTCGGCGAAGCCGGTGACGCGTACGGCGTGCAGCGCCAGCAGGCCGGGCGCGGACTGCCGGGTCATGAGCCGGCCTCCTGACGGGTGGTCAGGCGGGTGTAGTGCTGCTGGCACGCCTGCGGCGAGTTGAACCCCATCGCCTCGGCCATCTGCGCCCAGGTCAGCCCGGCGCTGCGGGCGGTGAACAGCAGGGCGGACTCGATCGCCTCGACCTCGGCGCGCGCGGCGGGCAGCAGGGCCAGCGCCCCCAGGACGTCCTCCGGCTCCAGGCCGGCGTTGCGCCAGACGGCGAACCGCGTCAGGTCGACCGCCGACGGCGGCACGGGCGGAGGCTGCCACGGGCGCGGGTCGAGCAGGTCGGCGCCCAGGGCCATGAGCCGCCGGCGGCCCTCCTTCTCGCGCTGGGCCTGAAGCTGGTCCGCGTTCGCGGCGCGGACGGGGTCGTGGTTGCGTTGCATGCGGGCCATGATTCACAATCGGCGGAACATCGTCAACATTTTGTTGAAGGGCGGGCGGATGATCGTACCCCTCGAGGAGGCCGCGGCCGACACCTGCGGGGGCAAGGGCGGCGCGCTCGGCGCGCTGCTGCGGGCCGGGCTGCCGGTCCCGGACGGTTTCGTGGTGCCGTTCGCCGCCTACCTCGCCGCGGTCCGCGGCCTCGACCTCGGCCGGCACACCGCGGGCCCCGACGACCCGGCCGCGGCGCGGCGCGCGATCGAGGCGCTCACGGTCGACGCCGGGCTGGCCGCGGCGCTGGCGCGGGGGCTCGGCGCGCTCGGCGATCCGCCCGTGGCCGTGCGGTCGTCGGCGGCCGACGAGGACACCGGCCGCAGCTCGGCGGCCGGCCGGTACGAGAGCTTCCTCGCCGTGCGCGGCGCGGACGGCGTGGCCGAGGCCGTGCGCGCCTGCTGGGCCTCGCTGTTCTCGCCGCGCGCCGCCGCCGGCCGTGAGTCCGGCGACGGCTCCGGCGACAGGTCGGGCGACGGCCCGGCGATGGCCGTGGTCGTCCAGCGCCACCTGGACGCCGAGGCGTCCGGGGTCATGTTCACCCCGGGCGGGCCGGGCGAGCCCACCGGGATCGAGGCGTCGTGGGGGCTCGGGCCCAGCGTCGTGGGCGGCACGGTCACCCCCGACTCCTACCGGGTCGCCGCGGACGGATCGGTCGTGCGCACGCCGGCCGACAAACGCACCCGGCTCGACCGGGAGGGCGCGCGGCTCGTCGTGCGGAACGTGCCCGCCGGCGTCCGGGGGCGGGCGGCGATCGACGACGCGACCGCCGTGCGGCTGGCCAGGCTGGGCGCGCGGATCGCGGCCCTGCGCGGCGGGCCGCAGGACGTCGAGTGGGCCGTCGCGGACGGCCGCGTCTGGATCCTGCAGGCCCGCCCGGTCACCGCCGCTCCCCCGCCCGCCGGCCCGCCCGTCCCGGCCGCGGACGTGCCGTCCGGGGCGCTCGTCGGGACGCCGGGCAGCCGCGGAGCCGTCACCGGCACCGCGCGGATCGTGCGCGGGCCGGGCGACTTCGCCCGCGTGCTCCCGGGCGACGTGCTGGTCTGCCCCTTCACCGACCCGGCGTGGACGCCGCTGCTGCGCATCGCCGCCGGCGTCGTGACCGAGACCGGCGGCGTGCTGTCCCACGCCGCGATCGTGGCCCGCGAGCACGCCATCCCCGCCGTTCTCGGCGTCCCTGACGTGACCAGCAGGCTGCGGGACGGCGCGCTCGTCACCGTCGACGGCACCGCCGGCACCGTCACCGCCACCTGACCCCGGAAAGGAGAGGGGAGCGGCCGCTGACCCGCCGCTCCCCGAACACCCATGTCAATGCGACGCCTCTACCTGGCCCGCCACGGCGCGGCCGACGCGTTCGGGCAGCTCACCGACGACGGGCGGCGGCAGTCGGCCCTGCTGGGCGAACGGCTGGCCGCCATGCCGATCGACGCCGTGTGGCACTCCCCGCTGCCGCGTGCCGCCGAGAGCGCGGGCGAGCTCGCCCGGCACCTGCCCGGCGTGCCCGTGGCCGAGGCCGCCGAGCTCGTCGACCACGTGCCGTACGTGCCCGCCCCCGCCGAGACGCCCGCGTCCTGGGCCGGTTACTTCGACGGCTTCGACCAGGCCGAGGCAGCCTCGGGGCGCGCGCTCGCCGACGCCCTGGTCGCCCGGTTCGCGACGGTCCCCGGCGAGCCCGCGTCCGACGTGCACGAGGTGCTGGTGACGCACGCCGACCAGATCGCCTGGCTGGTCCGGCACGCGCTGGACGCGCCGCCGCCCCGGTGGCTCGGCCTGAACAGCGCCAACACCGGCCTGACGATCATCGAGTACCGCGCCGGCCTGCCGCCCACGATGGTGATGTTCAACGACCTGAGCCACCTCCCGTCCGGCCTGCGCTGGACCGGCTTCCCGCGGGACCTGTGGCCGTGAGCGGCGGCCCGGCGGCTACCGGTGGCCGTCCGCGTGGCGGCTACCGGGCTCGTTTCGCCGGCGTCCTGGGCGCGGCGCGGACCAGGGTGAAGTCGTCGACGTCGAAGTCGGCGCCGGTGAACACCAGGTACAGCCGGGCGGCGCCGGAGGGCACGCCGGTCAGCGCCGTGGAGACGTCGGCGTAGGACTCCCAGCCTCCGGTGTTCGGCACGGTGACGGCGCCGAGCACCGGCCCGGCCGGCGAGCCGGCGCGGATCTCGAAGCCGCCCGACGGCCCCGGCGAGGCCACCCGCGCCCGGAACGCGGTGACCCCGGTGAGGTCCACGTCGTAGGCCGCCCAGTCGCCCGGGTTGACGTAGCCGAGCACGGTGCCGCCGTGCGCGGGCGCGTGCGGGTAGGTGGCCACGCCGGACGCCTGCGCCCAGGTCTCGGCCTGGACGACGGAGTCCCCGGCAGCCGGCCCGAGCTCCTTGATCCGGATGTTGCGGAAGGACGCGTGGTCGGCGTCGCTGTGGTTCTGGATGCCGATGTGCCCGTTCCTCAGTGAGCGGGCCGGGTCGGTGTTGGTGAAGTCGTTGATCCGCACGCCGTTGAGGAACACCTGGAGGCGTTCGCCCTCGACCCGGATCTCGTAGGTGTTCCACTCCCCCGGCGGGTTCAGCGCGGCGTCGCGGGCGGCGATGTCGGCGGCCTTGAAGCCGTAGACCGAGCCGGTGGTCCGGTCCGGCGCGTCGGTGGCGTCGATCTGGATCTCGTAGCCGTTGTTCACCGCCGAGGACGGGTCGGTCGAGGGCGGGAAGCCGACGAAGACGCCGGAGTTGTCGTCACCGGCCAGCTTCCAGTCCAGCTTGAGCGAGTAGGAGGTGGTGTACTCCTTGGCCTTGTACCACAGCAGGCCCATGCCGCCCTGCGAGGTCAGCGTGCCGCCGGCGTTGGCGAAGCCGCCCGGCCCCGCCTGCTCCCAGCCGGTGGTCGAGCCGTTGTAGAGGGTGGTGTAGCCGGTCTCGGGGCGGCAGTCGGCCTTGGCCTGGCCGGTGGCGTAGGCCAGGCCGCCGCGCAGGTGCTGCCGGAAGGCGGGCTCGGCGAAGGACTCCGCGGTGTGCCCGCCGCCGGTGTAGAAGGAACGCCCCCCGTCGTACGGCTTGCACCAGGCGATCGGGTGGTCGGCGCCCATCGTGCCGCCCGAGTACGTCGACTCGTCCAGGGTGGCCAGCACGTGGGCGCCGGTCCTGGCGTTGGTCCGGTAGTCGTACCACTCGTCGGTCCGCGGCCAGGTGGCGTCGAGGTGGGCGGTCGCCGGGTGGGCGCGGTCCTCGACCTTGACCGTCGCCTTCTGCACCGCCGGGTGGGCGGCGAACCAGGCGCCGACGAGGCCGCCGTACCAGGGCCAGTCGTACTCGGTGTCGGCGGCCGCGTGGACGCCGGCATAGCCGCCGCCCGCCTTGACGTACGCCTCGAACGCGGCCTGCTGCGCGGCGTCGAGCACGTCGCCGGTGGTGTTGAGGAAGACGACCGCCTTGTAGGCGGCCAGGTTCGCCGTGGTGAACGCGGCCGGGTCCTCGGTGGCGGTCACGCCGAACCCGAGGTCCCTGATCGCCTGGACGCCCGCCGCGATCGAGTCGTGCCGGAACCCCGCCGTACGGGAGAAGACCAGGACGGCGGGGCCGCCGGCGGAGGGGGTCGCCGTGGTGAACCTCTGGGCCGTGCCGCCGTCGCACGTCCTGATGACGAGCTGGGCCGGGTCGGTGGCGTCGAGGCACTTGCCGAGGGCCTTGAGCGCGCCGCCCTCGGCGGTCCACTTCTGCGCGCCCGTGCCGTTGCAGGTCCAGATCTGCACCTTGGTGCCGTCGGCGCTGTTCGCCCCGGCCACGTCCAGGCACTTGCCGAGCGCCTTGACGGTCTGGCCGTCGATGGCCCAGTTCTGGGCGTTCGTACCGTTGCAGGAGTAGAGCTGCACCTTGGTGCCGTCGGCGGTGCCGGCGCCCGCGACGTCAACGCACCTGCCGTCGGCGGCGCGGATCGGGCCGACCGCCGTCGCCTCCTTGGCCAGGGTGAAGTCGTCGAGGTCGAACAGCGCCCCGGCGCCGCCGGTGAAGACCAGGTAGAGCGTGGTGGACGCGGCGGTCGCGCCGGTCAGCGGGGCCTGCACGTCGGTGAAGGTCTCCCAGCCGCCCGTCACCGGGACGGCGGCCTTGCCGAGCAGCGGCCCGGTGGGCGAGCCCGTGCGCACCTCGATGGAGCCGCCGACGCCGCCCGAGGAGACGCGCGCCCGGAACGTCCTGGCGTCGTCGAGCCGGTAGGGGGTGAAGGCGATCCAGTCGCCGTTGTGCACGTCGCCGACCGTCCTGCCGCCGTGCGCGGCCGCCTTGGAGATCTGCGAGACGCCGGACATCGTCGCGTAGTGCTCGGCCTGGCGGTGGCGTGGTTGCAGGACGTGCTGGGTGTGGGTGGTCAGGCCGCCCTTGTCGGTGTACTCGGCGTCGAAGACGGCGAAGATGTTGGCCGCGTCGTCGTGCTCGCCGTCGGCCGGGATCGTCAGCTCGCCCGCGCAGCCGTTCTTCGAGGTGATCTGGTGGCCGTGGCTGTCGTGGCCGAGCACGTACGTCATCCGCACCTTGGCGCAGTCGATCTGCGTGTCCTCGGGGTCGGTCACCCCGATGGTGAAGGGCACGGTGTCGCCCCAGGTGAACAGCGTCCCGGGGGCGGGTGTGCCGATGGTCACGGCGGGGGCGGTGTTGCCGGCCGTGATGACCACGCCGGCCGTGCCGGTGTTGCCCTGGGGGTCGCGCACGGTGAGCGTGGCGGTGAACGAGCCCTCGCTGGTGTAGGTCTTCGTGGGGTTCGGGGCGGTGGAGGTGGTGCCGTCGCCGAAGTCCCAGGCGTAGGTGAGCGCGCCGCCCTCGGGGTCGGCGGAGCCGGCGCTGGAGAAGGCCACGGTGAGCGGCAGCTTGCCGGACGTCCGGTCGGCCTTGGCGACCGCGACCGGCGAGCGGTTGCGGTCCTTGATGTACTCGACGCGGTAGAGGGCGGAGTTGGCGTCGCCGCCGAAGTAGCCCGAGCCGTAGTCGAGGACGTAGAGCGCGCCGTCGGGTCCGAAGGCCAGGTCCATCACCTGCGTGCCGGTCCAGGGGAAGGCGGCGATCTCGCCGCGCGTGCCGTCGGCGGCCACGTCGATCGCCTTGATCCACTTGCGGCCGAACTCGCCGGCGAAGAAGTGCCCGTCGAGGTCCTGGGGGAACTTGACGGCGGAGTTCAGGGCGGCGTCGTAGCGGTAGATCGGGCCGCCCATCGGCGACTCCGAGCCGCTGCCGAACTCGGGCGGCGAGCCGGCGTCGCCGCCGTACCTGATCCAGGCGGGCTTGGCGGGCGGGAGCTTGGCCAGGCCGGTGTTGCGCGGCGAGTCGTTGGCCGGGCCGCCCGCGGCGCAGTCGTACTTCTGGCCGGAGGGGCCCGAGGGGAAGGTGTAGTCGTTGTAGGTCTCGGTCAGGGTGTTGGTGCCGGTGCAGGACGGCCAGCCGTAGTTGCCGGGGCCGGTGACGCGGTCGAACTCGACCTGCCCGGCGGGCCCGCGGTTCGGGTCGGTGCTGCCGGCGTCGGGGCCGTAGTCGCCGACGTAGACCACGCCGGTGGCCTTGTCCACGGTCATCCTGAACGGGTTGCGGAAGCCCATGGCGTAGATCTCGGGCCTGGTCCGCGCGGTGCCCGGCGGGAAGAGGTTGCCCGCGGGGATGGTGTAGGTGCCGTCCGCGGGGTTCACCTTGATGCGCAGGATCTTGCCGCGCAGGTCGTTGGTGTTGCCGGCGCTGCGCTGGGCGTCGTAGACGGGGTTGCGGTCGGGGCGCTCGTCGAGGGGGGCGTAGCCGGCCGAGTCGAAGGGGTTGGAGTCGTCGCCGGTGGACAGGTAGAGGTTGCCCTGGGCGTCGAAGTCCATGTCGCCGCCCACGTGGCAGCACATGCCGCGGTCGGCGGCCACGTCGAGCACGGTCCGCTGCGAGGCCAGGTCGAGCGTCCAGTCGGGCTTGAGGGTGAACCGGGCCAGGCGGTTGACGCCCTGCCAGGCCGACCAGTCGGCGCCGGTCGCGGGCGCGTCGCCGGCCGGCGTGCTCAGGCGGGGGGCGTAATAGAGGTAGATGGTCCGGTTGGCGGCGAAGCCGGGGTCCACGGCGACGCCCTGGAGGCCCTCCTCGTCGTGGGTGTAGACGGGCAGCGCCCCGACCACGGTGGTCAGTCCCTGGGCGTCGGTGCGGCGCAGCGTCCCGTCGCGCGCGGTGTGCAGCACCGACAGGTCGGGCAGCACGGCCATGGTCATCGGCTCGCCCATCTCGGCGACGCCCTTGGCCAGCTCGACGCGCTGGTAGTCGGCGGGGTCGATGGCGGCGTGGGCGCGGGCGGGCGGGGCGGCCACGGTGAGCACGACCGCGCTCGACATGGCCAGGAGGACGGCGCTGACCCGCGCCGTCCATCGGAAGGCACGGGTGGGCCTGCTGGGAGGCATCGCGGAGGTTCCCTTTCCGTGGGGGGTGGACCGGGAAGGAGGGTTCCATTGGCGGACGATCGAAGAACCTTCGTAGATCGCGACAGTAGATCTGACTTTTGATGATTGTCAACGAAAGTCCGTTAAGTCCTAGACGAAACGGTTTCGGTCCGTGGCCGGAAAGACGAAGCGCCCCGCCTGCGCTGGGCAGGCGGGGCGCTTCGCGGACGAGGTCAGCCGGCCAGGGCGCTGTCGACCGCCTCCGGGGCCAGGACGTGCTCCAGCACCATGACGGCCGCCCCGATGACGCCCGCCCGGTCGCCCAGCTCGCTGACCTGGATGCGCAGGTGCTGGGTGGCCAGCGGCAGCGAGCGCTTGTAGATGGCCTCCCGCACGCCCGCGAGCAGGTGTTCACCGGCGTCGGCCAGGTCGCCGCCGATCACGATCGCGGCCGGGTTGAAGAAGTTGACGATCGTGGCCAGCACGTCGCCGATCTCGCGCCCGGCCTGGCGGACGAGCTGGGCGGCGTCGCGGTTGCCGGCGCGCAGCAGCGCGACGACGTCCCGGCCGCCCGCGGCGGGCACGCCGGTGGCCGAGATGCGGGCGGCCAGCGCGGCCCCGCCGGCCAGGGCCTCCAGGCAGCCCACGTTGCCGCAGTGGCACAGCACGTCGTCGTCGGCGGTGGCCACCCGGATGTGGCCGATGTCGCCGGCCGCGCCCTGCGCACCGCGGTGGAGGCGGCCGTCGGAGATCACGCCGCAGCCGATGCCGGTGCCGATCTTGACGAAGACGAGCTGGCCGGTCGCCTGCCGCCCGGCGCGCTGCTCGCCGAGCGCCATGATGTTGACGTCGTTGTCCACGAAGACCGGCACGCCCAGCCGCTCCCCCAGCCACTCGGGCACCGGGAACCGGTCCCAGCCCGGCATGAGGGGCGGGTTGACCGGGCGACCCGTCGGGTACTCGACCGGGCCCGGCAGGCCGATGCCCGCCCCGCACACGTCGGCCAGGTCGCGCCCGCTCTCGTCGAGCAGGTCGGCGAACGTGCGCGCGAGCCGCCCGAGCGTCGCCTCGGGGCCCTCGCCGATCGGCGCGTCGGCGGTGCGCTCGGCCAGCACCGTGCCGCCGAGGTCGGTGATCGCCACCCGCTCGTGCGTGACGCCCAGGTCGGCGGCCAGGACGAGCCGGGCGGTGCGGTTGAAGGCGAACATGGCCGCGGGCCGCCCGCCCGAGGAGATGGCCTCGTCGGCGGGCAGCACCCAGCGGTGGCGGAGCAGCGCGTCGAGGCGCAGGGACACGGTGGACCGGGCCAGGCCGGTGAGCTGGACCAGCTCGGTCCGGGTGCGCGGCGGCCCGTCCCGCAGCAGGGAGAGCAGCGCGCCGGCCCCCGCCGTCGCGCCGTTGAGCGTGTCCAGAGTCAACACCAGCCTCTCCGCCGATGACGGCAGCCACTTCAGAGGAGCCCAAGTCTATCTTCGCCGAATGGGGCACGACTTATGGCTGACCATCGACATAAGCCCGTCGATGCCGCGGGCGATCACGTCGCCAGCGGGAGCCTCAGGACGAAGCGGGCGCCGCCCGGGTGGTCGGCCACGAAGAGGT
The DNA here is from genome assembly GCF_040675255.1 of Nonomuraea sp. NPDC049624. Lineage (NCBI taxonomy): Bacteria > Bacillati > Actinomycetota > Actinomycetes > Streptosporangiales > Streptosporangiaceae > Nonomuraea > Nonomuraea sp. NPDC049624. The sequence goes on from NZ_JBFAOR010000018.1 coordinate 114,959, forward strand.
CGCCTCCGTAGGCGTGGGCGATCTCGCGGGCGATCGGCAGGCCGAAGCCGGAGCCGCCCGCGTCCAGCGAGCGCGCCTGGTCCTGCCGGTACAGCCGGTGGAAGATGCGCTCCCGCTCCTCCGGCGGGATGCCGGGCCCGTCGTCGATGACCTCCAGGACGGCGTACGGCGGCGCGGCGGCGACCACGAACTCGATCTGGCCGGTGGTGTGGCGTTCGGCGTTGGCCACCAGGTTGGACAGCAGCCGGGCCAGCCGCACCCGCGAGGCGCGGACCACCACGCCCTCCTCCAGCCGGGTGCGGACGGACGCGCTCGGCGGATGCGCGTCCAGCTCCTCCACCACCAGGCGGCCCAGATCGACGAGGTCGGCGCCGGGCGGCGGGGCGGTGTAGAGGCGGGCCAGGGCGAGCAGGTCACCGACGATGTCGTTGAGCCGCTCGGCGTCCCGGTGCAGGCTGCGCAGGGTCCGGCGGAGGTCGGCGCCGGGGTCGGACAGGGCCTCCTCCAGCTCGGTCAGCAGGCCGGTGATGGGGTTGCGCAGGTCGTGGGCGGCGTCGAAGACGAACCGCTGCTGGTGCTCGATCGTCTCGTGCAGCATGGAGACCTTCTGCTGCTCCTGGCGGTAGGCCTGGTGCAGCTGCGCGTCGGGCTTCGGGGAGCCGGGGACGCGTTCGCCGGGACGGGCGGCGAGCCGGGGTTCGAGCGAGCCGGCGACGTCCCCGAAGACGACGACGATCTCCTTCACCTCGCCCGGCGGGCCGGGCACCGGGGCGTTCGCCAGCCGCCAATGGCGCCGGCCGGGCGGCTCCCAGTCGTCGCGCAGCAGCGGCACGACGTCGCCGGCGCCGGTGGCGGCCACCCGCTCCAGCGAGGCGCGCACCTTCGCCGCCCCCGACCCGCTCAGGCCGGTCAGCGCCGGGGGCGCGCCGAGCAGGGCGCGGCCGACGACCTCCGCCCGGTCCTGGCCGGTCATCCGCAGGTAGGCGTCGTTGACGGCCAGCACGACCTGGTCCCGGGTGAGCAGCATGCAGGGACACGGCAGCGCCTCGAACGCCGCCTGGTATCCGACCGTCGCTCCCATCACCGGGTCCCCCTCAGGCCCCACATACCCCCCTAAGGCCGCTGACATGCGGAAATGCCCTGTTGTTCTCATTCTCATTCTCGATAGTGATAACGTATGAACGTGACGATCTCGACAGAGCGCTGGGCCGAGCTGGCGCTGCATCCCGTGCGCATCCGCATCCTGCGCGCCGTCGCCGGGGGCCGCCGGACGCCCTCCGACCTGGCCGGCCTGCTGCCCGACGTGCCGCAGGCGACGCTCTACCGGCAGATCGCGACGCTGGCCAGGGCCGGGATGCTGGAGGTGGTCGAGGAGCACAAGGTCGGCGGGGCGACCGAACGGGTCTACGCGGTGCCCGAGGGCGGCCTGACGCCGTCCCCCGAGGCGCTGGCCGCCGCGTCGGCGGAGGACCACGCGCGGTACTTCACCGCGTTCGCCGGCAGCCTGCTGTCGGAGTTCGCGCGCTACCTCGAGCGGGACCGGGTCGATCTGGCCGCCGACGGCGCCGGATACCAGCAGGTGGTCCTGCACCTGGACGACGAGGAGTTCGTCGCCTTCGCCACGGGGTTCGCCGAGCTGGTGCGCCCCCTGGTGGCGAACGAGCCGGGACAGGGACGTACGCCGCGCCTGCTGGCGACCGTCCTGCTCCCCCTGAAGGAAGGCTGAACTGTGGCAACGGTATGGGTCGGCGAGGGCATGGTCATGATCGAGTTCGGGCGCTGGGAGCGGTTCCTCACCGGTCACGGCCGGTACGCGCTCCCGCTCGCGTCCGTGCGGGAGGCGCGGGTCGCGGACGACCCGTTGCGCGTGCCGCGCGGCGCGCGCAAGGGGCTGAGCGTGGCGGGCCACGTCAAGATCGGGGTGTGGGGCCTGTTCGGCGGGCGGCGGCAGCTCGTGTCCGTGACCGGTGACACGCCGGCGGTGCACCTGCTGCTCGACCGCGCCGCGTCCGGCGGCGAGTTCGACGAGGCGGTCGTCTCCGTCCCCGACGCCGGCCGGGTCGCCGCCGCAGTCCGGGCAGCGGTACGAGCGGCGGCCGCGTGACCAGCGTCGAGGTCCGGGCCGCGGTCCGGGCGGCGGTGCGGGCAGTGGTGCGGGCGGCGGTCGCGTGACCGGCGTCGAGGTCAGCGGCCTGACCAAGCGGTACGGCGCGCTGACCGCCGTCGAGGACCTCAGCTTCACGGTCCGGCCCGGGGCGGTCACCGCGTTCCTCGGCCTCAACGGCGCCGGGAAGACCACGACGATGCGCATGATGGTCGGCCACGTCACCCCCACCAGCGGCGGCGTGACGATCGGCGGCCGCCGCTACCGTGACCTGCCGCGCCCGACCACCGTGGTGGGCGCGACCTTCGACGCCGCCTCCTTCCACCCCCGGCACTCGGTCCGCGACCATCTGCGCGTCTACGCCGCGATGGGCGGCCATCCCGATCGCCGGGTCGGCGACCTGCTGGGCCTGGTGGGCCTGGCCGGAGCCGCCGGGCGGGCGACCGGCGCCCTGTCCACCGGGATGCGGCAGCGGCTCAACCTGGCCACCGCGCTGCTCGGCGACCCCCGGGTCTTGCTGCTGGACGAGCCGGGCAACGGCCTGGACCCCGAGGGGGCGGCGTGGCTGCGCTCGTTCCTGCGCGAGATGGCCGCGCAGGGGCGGGCGGTGCTGGTCTCCAGCCACGTGCTGGCCGAGGTGGAGCAGGTCGCCGACGACGTGGTGGTCATCGGGCGGGGGCGGCTGCTGGCCGCCGGCCCGCTGCGCGAGCTGTGCGGCGCTGAGCCGGACGTGCTGGTGCGCACCCCCGACGCCGCCGCCCTGCGCGCGACGCTGGCCGCCGAGGCCGCGGGGGTGGACGTGACCGGCCCGCACGACCTGCGGGTCCGCGGCCTCGATCCGCCGCGGGTCGCCGCCCTGGCCGCGGCCCGCGGACTGCCGGTCCACGGCCTGACCACCGAACGCGCGCCCCTGGAACGACTCTTCCTCAGGCTCACCGACGAAACAGCGAGCACGCGGGAGCTGGGGGGCACGGACGAGAAGACGACGGGCACGCGGGAAGAGACGGCCGGCGCGCGGGGACGGGCGGGCGCGGGTGGGGAGGCGGCGGTATGAGGGGGTTTGTGCGGGCGGAGTTCCGGCGGCTGCTGGCCACCAGGATGTGGTGGGGCATGCCGCTGGCGGCCGTGCTGCTCGGGGGCGGTCTGATCGGGCTGCTGGCGCTGGTCGGGCCGGAGAACTTCGAGCCGCCGATGCCGGGGCTGGACACCGAGGCGGGGGTGCGGGCCGTCCTGGGGTTCCTCGGGTTCACCGCGTTCGTGCCGGCCGCCGTCGGGACGCTCGCCGTCACGTCGGAGTACCGGCACCGCACGGTGAACTTCACCTTCCTGTTCGCGCCGGACCGGTGGCGGGTGCTGGTGGCCAAGCTCGTCGCCTACGCCGTGGCGGGACTGGCGTACGGGCTGGTGCTGGCCGGCGCGGCAGGGGCGGCGCTGTTCGGCGTGGCCGCGGCCCGCGGCACCGAACTGGGCCTGCCCGCCGGGACGATCGTGACGCTGCTGGCCCGCCTGGGGGTGGCGATGGCGGTCTACGTGGTGCTCGGCGTGGGCATGGGGGCGCTGATCCGCAACCAGGTCGCGGCGCTGTGCGTGGTGATCGGCTACCTGTACGGCGGCGAGCTGGCGCTGATCATGATCCCCGGCGTGCGGGAGCTGTACCCGTGGCTGCCCGGCGGCGCGACCTCGGCGCTGACCGACTTCACCGCCGTGGCCGACGCCCTGGCCGCCCAGCTGGCGAGCGAGCCGGTCCGGCTGCTGTCACCGGCCGCCGGGGCGCTGGTCCTGCTGGCGTACGCGGCGCTGGCGAGCGCGGCCGCCGTCCTGCGTCCGCTGCGCCGGGACGTGGCCTGACCCGCTGCTGGTGATCTTCGGCCAGGACGACCGGGGATGGCGTTCGTCCTCGGCCGCCGGCTACCGGCTACCGGCTACCGGCTACCGGCTACCGGACGGTCCCCGGCGCGACCGTCGAGCTGCTGCCCGGGACCGGGCACTCCCCCATGCTGGAGGACGTGCAGCCCCGGGCGCGGGAACCGGTGGAGCCCCGGGCGCGGGGACCGGGGTCGGTCCTCGCGCCCGGGGCCGGGGATCAGAAGAAGCCGCCGAGGAAGTCGTCCAGGCCGCTCTGGTCGATCCATCGGGTGACCCGGGCGCCGGTCTCGGCGATCGTGCCCGTCCGGGTGTTCTCCGGCTCGATCTTCTCCGGCTTGAAGATCTGCTTCTCCGCCTGCCCGGAGCCCTGGGGCCTGGTCAGGCTGGGTGGCGGCGGCCCGTCCGGGTACATCTTGCCGTCACGGTAGACGGTGTAGGACTGGGTCGGCTGCGTGGTGCCGTCGTTCCGGTAGACCTGGCTCGGTCTCGGCTGCGCCGGCTGCCTGGTGGCCTTCGGCGGCGACTGCCGTTGCACCGCCCGATGACTGGTCGGACGCTGTGCCGGGCGCCGCGCCGCCTGGGCGCGCCGGGCCTGGGCGGCCCGGTAGCGGTTGCGCGCCCGCGCCGCCTGCGTGGCCCGCCGCTTGGCCGCCGCCTCGGCGGCCTTCCTGCGTGCCTCCCTCTTGGCCGCCGCGGCGGCCCGTCTCTTGGCCGCCGCCGCGGCCGCCTTCCTGGCCTTCTCCGCCGCCTTCTTCCTGGCCGCGGCCAGCGCCCTGCGCTTGGCCGCCGCCGCGGCCTTCTTCTTGGCCGCCTCCAGCGCCTTCTTCCTGGCCAGCGCCGCCGCCCGCCGCTTGGCCGCCGCGATGGCCGCGCGCCGCGCCGCCGCACGGGCCGCCGCGAGCGCCGCCCGCCGGGCCGCCGCCTGCGCCAGCTTCCTGGCGATGATCCGCGCCGCGATGCGCGCCGCGATGCCGACGGCGATCCAGAACAGCTGGCCGTCGGGGTCGCTCATGCTGACGGGGCTGTTGTTGGCGTAGGCGTAGGCGTTGAGCTGCTGCGGGTCCTCCTCGTCGATGATGGGGTCGACCGACAGGAAGCGGCCGTTCTTCGGGTCGTACTCGCGGGCGCCCAGGTGGACGAGCCCGGTCGTCGGGTCCTTGGTGCCGCCGACGAAGGACCGCTGCCCGGGCCACCATGGCGGCGGCGACCCGCGGTCCTCGCCGAACGGCGTCATCCGCCGGACGGCCAGCTCCCCGGTGCCGCCGTTCACCGCGGCCTGCGCGGTGCCCTGGTGGTCGGCGGCCAGGAAGTAGACCTGGTTGTCGGGGGTGCGGACCGCGATCGGCTCGCCGTTGATGGTGTAGTAGCGGGTCTGCTCGACGGCGTCCTTGGCGAAGTCGAAGCGCAGCTCCATGTCGTCCACGTACAGGGTGGCGTCCGTGGCGGTCTTGCGCAGCAGCCGGTCGCCGTCGGCGTCGTAGACGAACGACGTCGTCTTGCCGGCCTCGGTGACCGACTCCAGGTTGCCCTCGGCGTCCCAGACGAGGGTCTGGTCGGACGTGCCGACCTTGCGCCTGGTGGTGTTGCCGGCCTCGTCGTAGGCGAACAGGTCGGCCCCGATGCTCTGCACCGCGTGCGGCTGCTTGCCGCCGGCCGCCGGGTAGACCGAGGTGCGCACGGTCTCGGGCGCGCCGCCCCAGGCGTGCTTGGTCTCCTTGACCCGGTTGCCGGTGGAGTCGTAGGCGTAGCTGACCGCGTACGGCGCCACGCCGCCGATCTTGTCCGAGGTCGGCGTGCCGCTCGCGCAGTCGTCGTTGGCCGTCCACGCCGAGGTCATCCGGCGCAGGTGGTCGTAGGTGAAGCACTGCGTGTCCTGGCCGCCGGCCCGTTCGGCGATCTTGGTGATGTTGCCGGCGGCGTCGTAGGCGTAGTTGAGGTCGAGGTCGGTGGCGGCGGCGCCCTCCCGGTCCAGCCGCATCCTGGTCAGCCTGCGGGTGGACTCGTCATGGGTGTAGGTGAGCCAGGTCTTCTTGCCGCCGGAGCCCAGCTCGTACTGCAGGGTCTCGCCGAGCTTGGAGTAGCGGGTCGCGGTCACGTACGACGACAGCCCGCTGACCTTGGTCGGCTGGCTGAGCTCGTCGTAGGAGTAGACCACCGACTCGGCCTCCAGCCCGCCCCCGGCCGGGAAGCTGACCGACTGCACCTGGTCGTCGAGGGTGTAGCGGGTGTTGAGCACGTACGAACCGGCGAGCTTGCCCTCCCGCTCGGGGACGGTCACCGTCTCGCGCAGGGTCCGGTAGTCGGAGTCGATGGCGTTGATCTCCGCCTTGTACGCCTGCCCGCCCGCGTACCGGATGCTGGCGTTCATGTGGCCCTTGGCCAGCGCGTCGTACTTCCACTCGGCCAGCAGCGCGCCGGTGGCCGAGCCGTCGCGCAGCTCCTTCTTGCGTCCGAGCTCGTCGTAGACGTACCAGAGGGTCTTGCCGCGGGCGTCGGTGGTGCTCACCAGCTCGTCGGCGTCGTTGTACGTCATCGTGGTGACGCCCTTGTCCGGGTCCTCCGTCTTGATCTCCCGGCCGCGCACGTCGTAGTGGTGGCGCCACACGTTGCCCGCGGCGTCGGTCACCGTGGACAGGCGGCCGGCGGGGTCGTAGGTGTACTTGGTGGACTCGTACGGGCCCGTCGGGGTGGCGCCCTTGTACTGGCGCAGCTCGATGAGCCGGTCGTCGGCGTCGCCGATGCGGGTCGTCGCGGTGCCGCCCGGCGGCGGCGTGATGTTGACGCGGTCGCCCTGCTGGGTGGCCGAGACGCGGTACTTCTCCACGCCCTTGGCCTTGAGGATCTGGGCGTTGACCTCGCCGGCGCCGTCGAAGACCGACACGACCTGCGTGGGCACGTCGGTGTCGGCGACCGCGAGCAGCTCGGTGGCGGGCGTGCCGGTGGCGAAGTAGCCGGTGTTGGACTTGCTGACCTCGCCGAGCGAGTTGTAGAAGGTGTCGGTGATCGTGCGCCCGTCGCGCAGCGCCGGGTCCTGCGTCTGGTCGTCGCGGGGGGCGGGTTCCTGCGTCTGGCGCTCGCGCATCAGGCCGTCGTACAGCTCGTGGCTGACGGTGTAGCCGCCGTCGGCGCGCAGCGTCTTGGTGGTGACGACGCTGGGGCCGTCGGTGCGCATGGTGTAGGCGTACTCGGTGCTGGGCGACTGGCCGGCGGCCTTGCTGCGGTCCGGCTGCCAGACCTTGACCAGGCGGCCGAGCGCGTCGTGCTCCATGTCGGTGCGCCGGCCGTTGGCGTCGACCTCGGCGACCGGCTCGCCCCAGGCCGGCTCGACGAGGGTGCGCTCGACGTGGCCGAGCTGGTTGGTCTCGACGATCTCGGTGGCCGGGGCGCCGGTGGCCGGGCTGTAGGTGATGGTGGACTTCGTCCCGACCGGGCCGGTCTCGCTGGTCTCGCGGCCGTAGACGTCGTAGGTGTGGGTGCTGTCGGTGACGGTCGATCCGTCGGCCGCGGCGAGCTGCTGGACGGTGGTCACGTCGCCCTTGGTGGGCGCCTGGCCGTAGGCCTTGTTGTCGTACTGGACCCGTTCGTCGGAGATCACCTCGCCGGCGGCCAGCGTGGAGACGGCGGTGCCGCAGCCCGCGGCGACCTTCTGGATCCTGCTGGCGTAGTCGAGCATCCAGGCGGTGTCGTTGCGCGCGTAGGTGTAGCGGGTGCACTGGTCGTCGTCGGCGGTGGCCAGGTCGCCCTTCTCCTCCACCTGGGTGAGCAGGCCCTTGGCGTCGTACGAGCGCTCCTCGCCGGTACGCCGCCACGCCCCGCCCGCCAGCGCCGTGCGGGTCACCATCGACTTGGGCTCGACCACGTAGGCGGCCTTGGTGACGCCGCCCTGCGTGGACTCGGCGGTCTTCAGCGACCACGGCTCCTCGGCGGTCGCGGTGAGCACCGTCGCGCTGTCGCCGTCGTAGAGGATCTCCTCGCGTTCGAAGCCGGACAGCTGGTCGAGGTCGTCCAGCTTGCCGCCCTCGGTGTCGACGACCTGCGCGACGCGCTTGGAGCCGTCGGCCTGCCTGTCGCCGTGCATGCCGCGGAAGTACCTGAACTCGGTGAGGGTGCGCCGGGTGTCCTGCCCGTCGCCCTCACGCACCCGGACGCGGCCGAACCCGCGCCAGTCCGACCAGGTGCGCTGTTCGGGCTTGACGAGGATGTTGTCGGCGTAGTGCCAGGCCGCGCCGTCGAGGTACTCGTAGTCGGTGACCACGTTCGGCGAGCCGGCGACGCGGTCTACCTCGACGGTCTGAGTGACGACGTACTTGTGGAACCAGTCGGTGACCTCGCCCTCGTCGGGCGGCGCCCAGCGCTGGGGGAAGCACAGCCGGTTGTTCTTGTCGGCCGCGGCGGGCACGTCGCCGGGCTTGCAGTCGGCCGGGGCGTAGTTGACCCGCAGCTCGCCGCCGGTCTCGTTGTTCACGGCCTGGACCCGCCACTTGACCAGCGGCGCGCGTCCTTCGTTGGCGTCCACCCGGTTGGGCAGCTGCACGCCGCTGAAGGTGATCTTCGGCATGGTGAGGGTGCCGCCCACGTGGCCGCTCTGCTGGACCGAGGCCAGCCACAACGACGGGCTGAGGCCGTCGCCCGTGGCGGGGAACTGGTGGGTCAGCGTCCAGGAGTCCACCGGGCTGTACTGGCCGGAGGCGCCGAGCACCTGCGTGGTGACCTTGGCCAGGCGCTTGCGCGAGAAGAACGTCGGCGACAGCCGGTCGGTGCACTTGACGCCGGCGTCGCAGATCTGGTCGAACGGCACGTCCGGCCAGGACGCCGCGGTCTCCTTCTTGAGCTGGTCGGCGGCGCAGGTGACGGCGCCGGAGGGCAGGCAGCGCTCGGCCACGTCGAAGACCACCCGGGCGGCCGGGGCCTTGGTGAACAGCTCGTTGCTCAGGTAGCCGTAGTCGACGCGGGTGAGGTACGCGCCGCGCACGTACACGGTGCCCAGCTCGGGCTTCATGTTGCGGCCGTAGTAGTTCTTCTCGTTCTCGTACCAGTACGTGGTGGCGTTGCCGTGGGTGTCGACCGCGTAGTCGAGGTTCCACCGGTAGGCCTGCTGGCACCAGGCGTTTGCGGGGGTGCTGGAGTAGCACGGCTCGCCGCTGTTGTTGCCGAACACCGGCACGGTCTGCACCGACTTGGTCTCCGGCTTGCCGGTGACCCAGCCGGGCAGGCGGTTCAGGCCGAAGCTGTACTGGGTGCCGTCGGCGGTGGTGACCCGCCAGTACTCGCCGTTGTTGTCGCCGTTGGCGGCCCCGGTGAGGTACTCGATGCGGGTGCCGTCGTCGTGCTTGGGCCGCCACTGCTTGGTGGTGGCGTCCTTGACCAGCTCGACGGCGGAGTTGCCGAGCGACAGGGTGGCGTTGTCCTGGTCCCAGCACAGGTCGCCGGTCTTCTTGCCGTCGATCATGCACGACTTGTAGCGGCGTTCGACGTAGCCGCTGGGGTTGAGCTCGAAGCCCTCCCCCACCCAGGACGGCTGGTTGTTGGTGGAGACGGTGCGGCCGTCCACGCTCTGGGAGGAGTAGTCGAGCGACAGGTCGGGCTCGTCGCCGCCCAGGGCGGGCGGGGTGCGCAGGTCGTAGCTCCAGGAGAAGTCGCCGGACTGGTTGCCGACGCTCCAGCTCGCCGAGGCGGCCAGCGAGGTGGCGGCGTGGTCGCCGGACGGGCCGGAGGCGGCGGCGGTCACGGCGTACAGGCCGGTGGTCTCGACCTCGGCGGTCAGCTTGCCCGCCTTGGCGTCGTTGTCGCTCCTGACCGGCCGCGGCGCGGCGCAGGTGGCGGCGGGCTTGGCGTCGAGCGCGCACTCGTCGAGCTTGACCATGCGCAGCCGGGCGCCGTAGTCGCCGCCGAAGGCGTACCGGAAGCCGGAGTAGTCGATCTCCAGCCGGGTCTTGCCGGACGCCTTGGCGGCCGTGACGCCCTGGCCGGGCGAGACGCGCATCGCGACGCCGAGCAGGTCGGTCTCGAGCAGCTCGACCTTGACCGGGACGGCCTCGGCCGCGGCCACGCCCTTGGCGGCGGGGGCGAGCCGCACCGGGAACCCGGCGGAGAGCGTGGCGGCGCTCTCCGCGGGGCCGCCCAGCTCGGCGGCGCCGGCGGCGGGCCAGGTGACCTTGGGCGGGGCCTTCCACGCCTGCTTCGAGGCGGGATCGGCGAGCGGCGGCAGCACGGGCACCTTCCCGCCCTTGACCGGCGTCTCCTTCTGCACCGTGGGCGCCTTGCGGGGCGCGGCGGAGGCGGGCATCGCGTACGCCATGGGCGCCAGGAGCACGACCGTGAGCACGGTCGCCAGCCTGCGCGGCCAGGCGGTCTCGGGCTTGACGCCCGCGAAGCGGTTCCAGCGGGGGTCGGGGGCGTCGGGTTCGGCGGCGGGTTGCTGAAAACGATTCCAGTTGGGCTCTGGCAGGTCTAACTCACTGTCCACGGATTCTCCCAGGGAGGGGCCTACTGGGCTGCTAGCTGGGCTATCTGCTCGGCGCTGAGCACGCCGTCGTACGTGCGGACGTCGTCGACGGTCCCCGGCCAGTAGCCGGTGAAGACGCCCGCGGTCTTGCTCCGGCCCAGTTGCAGGGGGCCGGTGGCGGTCCAGGTGCTCACGTGGGGGGTGACGGTGGTGGCCGACAGGCGGCCGTTGACGTAGACGCGCAGCTCGCCGGCCAGGGCGTCGTACACGCCGGCGACGTGCGTCCATTCCAGGGGGGCGGGGACGGCGTCCGAACGGGTGCGGACGAGGGCGGCGGTGTCGGTGTCGGCGGCGGCCATGCCGAGGGCCCACCGCCCCTGTTCCTTGTCGAAGCCGAGCTGGAACCCGGCCGCCCTGGCGCCCGGCTGGGCGACGGCCGCGGTGTCCTTGGCGGGCAGGTAGTCGAGCTGGGTCCAGACGGCGACGGTGAACCCGGAGCCGGTGGCGACGGCGGGCGCGGCGGTCTGGGCGTAGCCGGTCGCGCCGTCGAGCGCGAGGGCGCCGTCCAGCCAGCCGTCGGTCCAGCCGGCGGCGCCGGACAGCGCGGCGGGCGTGGCCCGGCCGGAGGAGTCGGCGGCCGACAGGCCGCCGTCCTCGTCCAGCTTCCAGTGGCCGACCAGCGTGGCGGCGCTGTTGACCAGGTCGGCGACCTCGTCGGCGAACATGGCGCGGCCGTAGACCCGCACGTCGTCCACGTCGCCGGGCCAGAAGTCGGCCGCCGCGCCGGCTGCTCTGCCGCGGCCGATGGTCAGCGGGCCGGTGGCGTTCCACGGCGCCGGGGCGGCGACCGCGGACTCCAGCCGGCCGTTGACATAAAGGGAGATCTGGCCGGCCGCCGAGTCGTAGACGCCGGTCAGGTGGGTCCACTCGTTCAGCCGGGGCGCCGCGGCCGACAGCGCGCGCACGGCCGTGGCGGCGTCGGCGTCGGCGCCGGTGACGGCCAGCGCCCAGCGGTTGTCGGCCTTGCTGTACTGCAGGGAGAACGCGCCGGTCCGGCCGCCCTCCTGGGTGACGGCGGTGGCGGAGGCGGCGGTGCCGGTCAGCCGGACCCAGGCGGCGACGGCGAAGTTGCGGCCGGTGTCGGCGACCGGGCCGCCGGTCTGCGCGTAGGCGTTGGCCAGCCTCAGCGCGCCGCCGGTCCGGCCCGAGGTCCAGGTGGCGCCGTACAGGGTGGCCGGGTGGGCGCCGGCGGCGTCGGCGGCGGTGCCGCCCTGGCCCTCGTCCATGGGCCAGTGGCCGGCCGGCGCCCGTCCGGCGTTGACGTTGAAGACGTACGTGCGGATCGGGCCGAGTTGCCCGGCGCGGTCCTTGCTGCGCACCGACAGGACGTTCGGGCCGTCGTGGCGCGGGGTGAGGGTGATCGCGGCCGTGCCGTCCTGGGCGGGCGGGACCTCGGTCTTGGGGGTGGTGTCCAGGCCGTAGACGTAGGCGGCGACGTCGGTGACGCCGTTGGGGGCGAAGGTGAACCGGCCGGCCAGGCCGACGCCGTCGCTCCAGCCGTTCTCGGTGAACCGGTCGGAGGACACCTCGGGCTCCCGGCCGGGGGCGGTGGCGTCCACGGTGGCCTCGCACCAGGGGCTCCAGGCGCTGTTGGCCTTGCCGTCCTCGGCGCGGACCCGCCAGCGGACCAGCGCGCCGTCGGCGTACAGGCTCTGCGGGACGAGGGCCGAGAAGGCCGTGCCGGTCGAGCCCACGGGGGTCAGGTACTCCCCGGCCTTGGTCCCGTCGGCCCGGTACCACTCGAAGCGGCCCCTGACGGAGTTGTCGGCGTCCTTGAGCCGGGCCCACAGCTTGGGCGTCGGCGTGCTGATGACCGGCCGGTCGTCGCCCGAGACGCACGGGCCGCCCGGGTCGGACCAGGCGTCGGCCGCCACCGGGTCGGCGGGCAGCGAGTTGTACTCGATGACCAGGCTCGGGTTGTTGCGGAACTTCTTCCAGGCGTACTGGTCGGTCTCGCTGGTGGCGCGGAGGCCGACGGTGATGTTGGCCCACTTGTTGGCGGCGGCGTCGGCGACCTGGGAGGTGACGTCGAACTCGACGCCGCCGGGCAGGCACGCCGAGCCCCAGCCCTTGGCCACGTTCACCGTGGACAGCTTCTTGACCCACTTGGGCTGGTTGCTCCAGGTGGTGCTCTTGCTGATCGTGTTGGTGGACCACGCCTCGACCGCGCGGGCGCTGCACGAGTACGACCACGTCTCGTACGTGCGCAGCGTGCCCTTGATGATCTGCTTGCCGTGGATCGTGGAGCCGGTGTTCATCTGGAAGAACGAGCGGTTGGTCTGCGAGTTGACGTGCCCGACGCGGGCGACGTCGCTGGAGTTGAGGTAGTTGGAGCTGGGCCAGTTGCTCCACACGGCGGTCCAGGCGCCGCGGGCGGCCGAGAAGTACGGGTCCAGGAACACCGGGTAGCGCGTCTTCGGGTCGCTCATCATCGCGCGGTCCGGCCGCAGCCGCAGCTTCCTGCCTTCGAGCGAGACGCCCATGGTGGCCTGGCGGGCCTCGGGCGCGCGGCCCTCCTTGACCGCGGCCTCGCCGGCGCCGGTCGAGTCCCACATCGTGGGGGTGGGCGCGATGAAGATCGTGCCGCCGGTGCGGTCGACCGCCTCCAGGTTGCCCGCCTTGTCGGCGGTGAGCGACAGGCCGCTGACCGACAGCGGGAAGTCCAGGTCGGGCAGGGCTCGCGCGGCGGCCCGCGTCTTGACCACCAGGACGTGGGAGAAGCCGTCCACGTCGGCGGTGACCCGCAGGTCCACGCCGGGCAGCACCTCGGGGTAGGTGGCGGTGTCGCCGTCGAGCGAGGGCGTGGGCAGCGTGCCCGGCCAGGTCAGTTCCAGGGCCTTGCCGCCGCGGTACAGGCGGGCGAGCGGGCCGCCGCCCCCGCCGGAGAAGGTCAGCCCGGCCGCCGTCGCCACCGGCTCGACCGCGCCGTCGGGACGCCGGCGGAGCGTGGTGTCCACGGGCACCCAGCCGGCGGCCTGGCGGACGCGGACGGGGCGGGCGTGTTGTTCGAGGGTGAAGGTGCCGTCCGGGCGGGCGAAGACCTGCCGGGTCTCGCTGCGCATCGACTCGATCTCGACCGGCCGGCCGGTGCGCCTGGCCGTGGCGGTCGCGGCCGTCTCCGGCGCGAGGGGCGCCGAGCGCGCGGGGGGCGCGCTCGCCGCCGGAGGCGCGCCTGCCTCCGGCGGCTCCGCGCCGGCGGGCGGCACCGCCGGGATCGTGAACGCCAAGACAGCCGCGACCAGACCACGCCCAACCCGCATCGGTCCTCCGCATGTCGACCAGAGGTCCGCGCGGGACCAGGCGATCTTCGATTGACGAACGGATTGTCACCCGCGTAATGCCGTACGTCTAGATCTTCTGGCGAAATTCGCCATAAGTTGGGACATGGCTGGAAGGAACCGCCGTCAGCCGCTCGCGGAACCCGTCACCGGGGCGCGGCGGCCAGTTCGGCGACCGCCGCGACGACCAGGTCCACCTCCTGCTCGGTGTTGTAGTAGTGCGGCGACAGGCGCAGGCACCAGTCGACGTCCTTGTCCCCGAAGTCGAACTGGGCGAAGTGCCGGAAGCTGAGCGCCGAGTTGACGCCGCGCGCGTCCAGCGCCGCCTTGAACGGCTCCGCCTGCCAGCCCTCGACGGCGACGGTGACCAGGGCGCCCAGCCGCCGTCCCCGGTCGAGCACGCGCACCCCGGGCAGCGCGGCGAGCCCGTCGCGCAGGCCGGCGGCCAGGGCCGGGGTGCGCCGGGCGACGGCGTCCACGCCCACCCGGCGGGCGTAGCGGGCGGCGGCCGCGCAGCCGAGCACCACGGAGTAGGGGAACTCCCAGTCCTCGAACCGGGCCGCCGTCGTGACCGGCTCGTAGCGGCCCGGCTCGGTCCAGCGCGCGCCGTGCATGTCGATGAACAGCGGCTCGTAGCCGGCGTCCAGGACGCGGTCGGCGACGTACAGGAAGCCGGAGCCGCGCGGGCCGCGCAGGAACTTGCGGCACGTGGCGGTGAGCAGGTCGCAGCCGATCTCCTCGACGTCGATCGGGTACTGGCCGACCGACTGGCAGGCGTCCACCAGGTAGAGCAGGTCCAGCTCGCGGCAGTGCCGGCCGATCTCGGCGACCGGCTGGACCAGGCCGGAGTTGGTGGGGATGTGGGTGGCGGCCACCAGGCGCGGGCGGTGCCGGCGCATCAGCGCGGCCATGGCGGGCACGTCCACGCCGCCCTCGGGCAGGTCGGGCGCGTGCACGACCCGTACGCCGAACCTCTTGGCCAGGGAGAGGAGGGCGATCTGGTTGGAGATGAAGTCGTTGCGGGTGGTCAGGACGACGTCCCCGGCCGCGAACGGGATCGCCGACAGCGCGGTGGAGAAGGCGTGGGTGGCGCTGCCGGCGAAGGCGATGTTGCGGGGAGCGCAGTTGATCAGGGCGGCGGTCTCGGCGTAGAACTCGGCGACCTGCGCCGCGCGGGCGGCGGCGGCCTCGTAGCCGCCGAGCTGCGCCTCCAGCCGCAGGTGGTCGACCATCGCGGCCAGCACCGGAGCGGGCAGCAGGCCGCACCCGGCGTTGTTGAAGTGCACGACCTCCGCCGCGCCCGGGGTGTCGGCGCGCAGGGCCGCGACGTCCAGAAGCGATTCTGCCGAAGCGCTGGAAGCGCTATCATCGATCCTCATGTCCGACAGTAGCAGTTCGGCCGAGCTGGCGACCAGGATGCGCACGATGATCGACCGGCTCGCCCCGGGCGACCGGCTGCCGAGCAGCAGGGAGCTGATCCGGCGCTACAAGGTCGGCCCCGCCACCGTGTCGCAGGCGATCGCCGCGCTGGCCGCCGAGGGCGTGGTGGTCACCCGTCCCGGCAGCGGCACCTACGTCGCGGCACCGGCGCGGCGGCGCGAGGCCGTCCCCGACACCGCGTGGCAGAGCGTCACCCTCGCCGACCGGGCCGTGGACACCCGCAGCCTCACCGGCGCGGTCGGCGCGCTCCCCGAGGGCACGATCCTGCTGGACGGCGGCTACCTGCACCGCTCGCTCCAGCCCACCCGCGCCCTGACCGCCGCGCTGGCCCGCGCGGCCCGCCGTCCCGACGCCTGGGACCGCGCCCCGGCCGCCGGCCTGGCCTCCCTGCGCGGCGTGTTCGCCACGATGGCGGGCGGCGGCGTGAGCGCCGAGGACGTCCTGGTCACGGCCGGCGGGCAGAGCGCCCTGTCCATGGCCTTCCGGGCGATCGCCGGGCCGGGCGACCCCGTCCTGGTGGAGTCGCCCACCTATCCCGGGGCGATCGCCGCCGCCCGCGCGGCCGGCCTGCGCCCGGTGCCGGTGCCGACGGACGCCGACGGCCTCAAGCCCGACCTGCTGGCCGACGCCTTCGCCCTGACCCGCGCCCGCCTGCTCTACTGCCAGCCGACCTACCACAACCCGACCGGGGCGGTGCTGGCCCCTGGCCGCCGGCGCCAGGTCCTCGACACGGCCCGCGCGGCCGGCGCCTTCGTGATCGAGGACGACTTCGCGCGCCACCTCGGCCACGGCGCGCCGGTGCCGCCGCCGCTGCTGGCCGACGACCGCGACGGCACGGTCGTGCACCTGACCTCCCTCACCAAACCGGCCGCGCCCAGCCTGCGCATCGGCGCCCTGACCGCCCGGGGGCCGGTCATGGAACGTCTGCGCGCCGTGCGGCTGGTCGACGACTTCTTCGTCAGCCGCCCGCTGCAGGAGGCGGCGCTCGACCTGCTCACCTCCCCCGCCTGGGAGCGGCACGTCCGGTCGCTGGGCGCGGCGCTGCGGGAGCGGTGCGCGACGCTGGCCGCCGCCGTCCTGGCCGAGCTGCCCGGCTGGACCCTCGACCGCGTGCCCGCCGGGGGCCTCCACCTGTGGGTGCGCCTGCCCGGCGGCGCCGACGACGCCGTGGTCGCCGACGCGGCCCGTCGCCGGGGCGTCGCCGTCAGCGCCGGGAACCGCTACTTCGCCACCGAGCTCCCGGCGGCCTGCCTGCGCCTCGGCTTCGCCGCGACCGCCGGGCACGCCGAGCTGGCCGGAGCCGTGCGGCGGCTGGCGGAGGCAAACCGGTAGCGCTTCTGGGTCAGCCCTGTGCCCAGGCGGTCGCCGACCAGGTGAGCGCGTGCGTGGCGGCGGACTTGCGGAGCAGCCTGAGGTGGACGACCTGGTGGTCCTCCGTGACGACGCACAGGCCCATCCCCGTCCGCATGCGGGCGAAGGCGAGCGAGGAGCCGAGCGGGTTCAGGTTCACCGCGTCCACGCAGGCGGCCGGGTCCGCGGGGCCGTCGAGCAGGGCCTCCTGGCCGGTGACGTCCCAGACGGTGAGCTTGGCGACCTGGTCGTCGTAGCAGTCGTAGACGAGGTCGCCGTTGCTGCCGACGGTGACCTTCGGGCCGGTGGGGGTCAGGTCGATGCCGTCCTGGAAGTGGGAGAAGTCGGTGCAGGGCGGGCCGCCGGGGAGGGTGAAGCGCACGTTCTCGTACTCCTTCTCGTACTCCGGCAGGGTCGGGGAGGGCACGGCGGCGGCGGTCCGGATGGGGGCTGTGGCCGGGATCGTGACGGTTACGGCGGGTGGCGGGGTCGTCGTGACGGGGGCCGGGTCGCCGGGACCGGCGAGCGCCAGGGCCGACGCGGCCAGGGCGACGGCGGCGCCCGTCCAGAGGGCGAGGGCCGTCCTGGCCCGGCGCGGGCGGGCGGGACGCGTCGGCGAGCCGCGCGGCGGCGCGTAGGTGTGCAGCGTGGACGCCACCGCCGCGGGCAGCCAGGGACCGGCCGCCGCACCCCCGGATCCCCCGGCGAGCGCGGCGACCTCCGCCGGGGCGGGCCGGTCGGCCGGGTCCCGGCTGAGGCAGCGGGCCAGCGGCCCGGCCAGGTCGGGCGGGCAGCCGCGCAGGTCGGGCTCCTCGTTGGCGATGCGGTGGAAGAGCACGTCCGCCGGGCCCTCGCCGAACGCGGGCCGTCCGGTCAGGGCGAAGACGGCGAGCTGGCCCAGCGCGAACACGTCCGTGGCCGGGGTCACCGGCAGGCCCCTGACCTGCTCGGGGGTCATGAACGCGGGGGTGCCGACGCGCATGCCCGTGTGGGTGAGGCAGGTGGCGTCCACGGCGCGGGCGATGCCGAAGTCGATCACCTTGGGCCGGTCCTCGGCCAGCAGCACGTTCGACGGCTTGAGGTCCCGGTGGACCAGCCCGGCCGCGTGGATGCCGATCAGCGCCTCGGCGACCCCCGCGATCAGCCTCCGGACGGTGTCCGGCGGCAGCGGACCGTGCTCGGCCACGGCCTGGTGCAGGGAGGGCCCGCAGATGTAGGCCGTGGCCAGCCAGGGAACGGCCGCGTCGGGGTCGGCGTCCACCACGGGGGCGGTGAAGGCGCCCTGCACCCGCTGGGCCGCCTGCACCTCCTGGCGGAACCGGCGGCGGAACTCCGGGTCGGCGGCGTACTCGGGCTTGACGACCTTCAGGGCCAGGAGGCGGCCGCCCGGCGAGACGGACAGGTAGACCCGGCCCATCCCGCCCTCCCCCAGCCGGGCGCGCAGCGGGTAACCGGCCACCGACGTGGGGTCGTCCGGGGTGAGGGGAGGGAACTTCGTCGCCATCGGGGACTCCAGGGCCGGTACGGGGGTCGTCCGCGTGGACGCGGGACGGCCGGCGTCGCACGGGCTCATTGTCGGCCCGTCGAGGCGTACGGCGCCTGTCCTGTATTCGTCCCACACCGGCCTGTGGTGCGGGCGCGCGTCAGCGGACGGCGATGGCCTCCTCGACGAGCGCCACGGCGGCGCGCGGGTCGGCGACCTCGATCACGAGCCGGGCGTACCGCTCGTCGGCCAGCTCGATGACCACGGCCTTGGCGGCGTCGTGCACGTCCCAGAAGACCTTCTCGCCGTTGAGGTGGAACGTTCCGGCCGTGATGACGCCGGGCAGGTGGGCGCCGGGCGCGCGCACCCCCTTGGGGTCGCCGACGATCCCCGGGTCGGCGGTGGCGCCGCGCACGTTGGCCAGCGGGATGACCAGCCGGCTCTTCAGCGCCCACAGTTTGTCCAGGCCCTCGATCTCCACGACCAGCGCCTGTCCGTCAATGCTGATCCTCGCCATGTCATGCTCCTTGGTGGTGGTGGTCGAGCCGGCGGGCCAGAGCGGCGCCGGCCCGGTCGATGTCGGTGTTCGCGGTGCCCGCCCTGGCCCGCATCCGCAGGCCCAGGAGGGCCGCGGTGAGCGCGAAGGCCAGGTCGTCCTCGGCGCCCTCGCTCCCGGACGCCGCCCCGGCGGCCCGGTCGAACGCGGCCAGCACGGCGGCGAGCCGGTCGGCGACCTCGCGGTCGACCGGGGCGCGCTCGACCGCGGCCAGCAGCAGCAGGTTGAGGCCCACCTCGGCGGCGGGCTCGGCGGCGGCCACGCGCAACGCCTCGGCCAGGTCGCCGGCGGCGGCGATCCGGTCGATCAGCGGGTTGACGTCGTGCTCCAGGGACCAGCTCAGCGCGGCCTGGTAGAGACCGCGCTTGCTGCCGAAGGTCTTGTACAGGCTGTTGCGGTGGACGCCGAGGTGGGTCACCAGCTCGTCCATGGAGATGCCGTCGTAGGACCGGGTCGAGAACAGCTCCGCCGCCGCCCGTACCACGGTGGCCTCGTCGAATCCTCTTGGTCGTCCCATGCCTCGATGGTAGACAATAAAGGAACGATCAGTCAAGAACGTTCATTCCTAAACTCTGGACGGTTCAGGTGGGTGGGTTGGTCTAGGTTTGGGCGGGTGCGGATTGTTTCGGTGAACGCTTGGGGCGGGGCCATGTTCGACGAGCTGGCGCCCTGGGTGGAGAGTTGCGGCGCGGACGTGCTGTGCCTGCAGGAGGTGCCGCGCACGCCCGGTCTGCGCGGCTGGACCAGGTTCGACGACGCCGAGCGGTCCCTGCCGCAGCGGGCCGACCTGCTGGCCGACGTCGGCTCGCGCCTCCCCCGCCACCAGCCGCTGTTCGCCGTCAGCGACTCCGGCCCGGTCCAGGACGAGGAGGGCGGCGCGCACCGGCAGGATTTCGGGGTCGCCACGTTCGTCGCCGAGACGCTGCCCGTCGTCGGCCTACGGTCCGCGTTCGTGCACGGCGGCTACGCCGAGCACCACGACGGGTGGCCGGCCGGCGACCGGCCGCGCGCCGCCCTGGCCGTACGCGTCTTCGACCGCCCGGCACGGCGGTTCGTCACCGTCGTGAACCTCCACGGCCTGCGGGACGCGGGGGGCAAGGCCGACACCCCGGCCCGCCGCGCCCAGGCCGAACGGCTCGCCGCCCTGGTCGCCGGCGCGCGCGAGGACGGCGACCTGACCGTGGTGTGCGGCGACCTCAACCTCCTGCCCGGCAGCGAGACGTTCCGGATCCTGGCCGGGCTGGGGCTGCGCGACCTGGTCGGCGACGCCGACACCAGGACCTCCCGCTACCGCAAACCGGTGCGGCACGCGAGCTACCTGCTCGTCTCCGACCCCGCCGCCGTCAAGGAGTTCGAGGTGGCGGCCGCCCCCGAGGTCTCCGACCACCGCGCCCTGATCCTCGACCTCTAGCCGGACGCGGCGGTCTTCCGGACGCGGGAGGTCTCGGCGGACAGGGGCGTGCCGTCCTGGCCGAGCGGGTGCAGCCGGGGCAGCTCCCGACCCTGGCCGTCGACCAGCACCGAGTGCGGCTCGTCCGGGGCGAAGGCGTGGCGTTCGCCCCATTGGCGCAGGGCGACGACGGCCGTGAAGAGGTCCTGCCCGGCCCCGGTGAGCCGGTAGGCGTGCCGCCTGCCGTCCCCGGCGGCCCTCCTGTCGAGGATGCCGTGCTCGACCAGCTTGCGGAGCCGGTCGGTGAGGATGTTGCGGGCGATCCCCAGCCGCTGGTGGAAGTCGGTGAAGGTGGTGGCGCCGTCCATCGCGTCCCGGACGATCAGCAGGCTCCACCGGTCGCCGACCAGGTCGACGGCGCGCGCGACCGGGCAGGCCGGGTCGGTCCAGGCGCTTCCCGCAGCGAGTGTGACGTCCACCGGCCCCTCCAATCAGTTGCAATTCGAAACCATTATGCCCTAGCCTCCGATCGGTTGCATATTGAAACTGATTGAGGAGTGACATGTCGCCAGGACTGACCGGAAGGCAGCGGATCGTGCTCGCCCTGGTGTGCGCGGTGGCCGTGTCGCCCGTCTACGGCATCCAGCCGGTCCTCCAGGCCGCGGGCCGGGACCTCGGGCTGGCGGACGGATCACTGGGCTCCCTGGTCGCCGCCGGCCAGATCGGCTACCTGGCCGGGCTGGTGCTGCTCGTCCCGCTCGGCGACCTGTTCGACCGGCGCCGGCTCATCACGGCCCACCTGCTGCTGACGGCGGTGGGCGCCGGGGTGGCCGCCGTCGCGCCGGGCGGCGGCCTGGCGCTCGCGGGCCTGGCCCTGGCCGGGCTGTTCGCCGTGGTCGTCCAGGTCACGGTGGCCTACGTCGCCGCCGTCTCGCCGCCCGGCGAGCGCGGCCGCAACATCGGCACGGTCACCTCGGGCGTGGTGGCCGGGATCCTCGGGGTCCGGATGGTCGCGGGCCTGCTGGGCGAGCTGGCCGACTGGCGGGCGGTCTACCTGGTCATCGCCGCGTCGTGCGTGCTGCTCGCGCTCGCCGCCCGCCTCGTCCTCGACGCCGACGTCCGGCGCCCCCGGGGCTCGTACGGCCGGTCGCTGTCGTCGCTGGGCCGGCTGGTGGCCGGCGACCGGCTCCTGCTCAGCCGGGGGCTGATCGCGTTCTTCCTGTTCGCCTCCTTCGGCACGTTGTGGAGCGGGCTGGCGCTGCCGCTCGGCGCCGCGCCGTGGCACCTCGGCACCACCGGGATCGGGCTGTTCGGGCTCGCCGGGCTCACCGGCGCGCTGGGCGCGGCCCGGGCCGGCCGATGGGCCGACCGGGGCCTGGCGTCCTCGGTCACCGGCTGGTCGCTGGCGCTGCTGGCCGGCTCGTGGCTGCTGACCGCACAGGCGGGGTGGTCGTTGTGGCTGCTGATCGCCGGCGTCGTCGTGCTCGACTTCGCCGTGCAGGCCGTGCACGTCAGCAGCCAGCACCTGCTCACCACCGCGCGTCCCGACCGGAGCAGCGGGGTCATCGGCGCGTACATGGCCTGCTACTCCCTCGGCTCCGCGCTCGGCGCGATCACCACCACCTGGGCCTACAGCCTCGCGGGATGGCCGGCCGCCTGCCTGCTCGGCGCGGCCTACGCCGCGCTCGGGCTCGTCGTCGCCGTCTCGACCCGGCGGCTCGGCGCCGCGCCGGCGGCACGCGCGTCCGCCTCGGCCTGAACGGTCAGGGAAGGTCGAGGATCGGCACGAGCTGCTCCTCCTCGTACGCCAGATGCGCTTCGAGCTCGTCGGTCAGCCGCTCGATCTCCGCGCGCACCCGTGCCGGGTCGTCACCCGACAGGGCTTCCTTCAACTCCGCCACCAGCACGCTCACGCGCTCGTGCTCCACGGCCAGCCGCTCGATCACGGGGGCGAGCGCGGGATGCCGCTCGGCCAGCGCCGGGAACATCATCGTGTCCTCGCCGGTGTGATGGTGGTGCAGCCCCTGGCACATGGTCAGGCAGTTGACGCGCAGCTGCACGCCCAGGCCGGGGCGTCCGGTGCCGGCCAGCTCCTTGCGGATCAGCGCGAGCTCGCGGCGGAAGCCGTCGTGCACCAGCTTGAGGTACGCCCCGCCGGAGGGCGCGGTCGACCGGGGCGGCCCCGGCACCACCTTCAGCGCGACGACGGGGATGATCCGGGTCGTCTTGGCCTGGTAGTCGGCCCAGCCGGGGTCGCTCTCCACGGCGCGGGCGAAGGCGGCGTCCCGTTCGGCCCCCTCCAGGACCTCCGCCTCGACGTCGAAGACGAAGACGCCGCTCTCGACGGTGGCACGCGGCTCGGCGCGCAGGTTGTGGTACCAGGCGGGGTTTCTCGGCGCCCCGCCGGCGGAGGCGATGACCAGCATGCGCTCGCCGCCGTCCGGCAGGTAGCCGAGGGGGGTCGTGTGCGGCTTGCCCGAACGGGCGCCGGTCGTGGTGAGCAGGAGCAGTCTCGCTCCCTCGAAATAGCCGCCGACCTGGCCGTTGTTGGCGCGGAACTCGTCGATGACCTGCTTGTTGAAATCCACTCTTCTCCATGGGTGATGGTCTCTGCTCTGACGTGCTGAGGAGGA
Organism: Nonomuraea sp. NPDC049624; assembly: GCF_040675255.1. Classification (NCBI taxonomy): domain Bacteria; kingdom Bacillati; phylum Actinomycetota; class Actinomycetes; order Streptosporangiales; family Streptosporangiaceae; genus Nonomuraea; species Nonomuraea sp. NPDC049624. The sequence continues at coordinate 137,564 of NZ_JBFAOR010000018.1, forward strand.
GAAGAGGAAGCGGCGGGCCGCGCGCCCGCCGGGCGGTCACGCCAGGGCCGGGCTGCTCTCTGGTGCGTGGCCCAAGGCCGACCCGGCAGTCACGGGCGTGACGCTACTTCATCAAGATACTTTTCGCAAAGCCGACAGGACGTCCACGTTCCTCCGCGGCCGGTGCGCGGTGGTCCGGCGTCGGCACGATCATGTGCCGGCGCCGGACCTCACCACCTCCCGTGGAGGCGCCCGCCGCGGCTACTCGGCGTAGGGCTGGTCCTCGCCCTGCTCGCTGTAGCCCAGGCTCCAGACGTAGCCGTCGGGGTCGGCGAAGGTGCCGCCGTACCCGCCCCACGGCAGGGCGCCGGCGGGCTTGAGTATCGTGGCGCCGGCCTTCTCGGCCTCCTCCATGATCTCGTCCACCCGAGCCTCGCTGCGGACGACGTACGTGAGCACGACCCCGCTGAACCCGCTGCCCTCCGGGCTCAGCCCGACCTGGTCGGCCAGGCCCTCGCGACCGTAGAAGCCGACGGGCGAGGCGCCGTCGGACTCGAAGAACACCGAGATGCCGTAGTCGTTCTGGATCTTCCAGCCCAGGCCCTCCGTGTAGAACCGCTTGGCCGCCTCCATGTCGCGGACGGCGAGGAGGATAGAGCTGACGTGCGCTTTCATGCCGTGTCTCCTTGGTGCTTCAAACGTTCTCCGACGATGAGAGCCACGCTACGGAGCCCGCCCGGCCGGGCGCTTCTCGAATCCTGACCGGTTGGACCGGCCTTGGGAAAGGCACGGCGGGAGCCGGACTTCTGTCATCGCCCACCGGTCACTGCGGCGTCTACGCCGGCTCCGAGAGGCCCCTTCTCATTGCCGCGTGCCGGTGATTTGACGAGCGTCCCACAACTGTACGAGGATCCCGAACTGTACGTTATTTCCGGACAATCGTATGAAGGTGGACATGAGACGCCGACCCGGCCTGATCCTCGCCCTGCTGGCCCTTTCCCAGCTCATCACCTCCCTCGACTTCAACATCGTCTTCGTCGCGCTGCCCAGGATCGGCGCCGACCTGGACTTCTCCCCGCAGACCCTGCAGTGGGTGGCCAGCGCCTACGCCGTCGCGTACGGCGGCTTCCTGCTGCTCGGCGGCCGGGCGGCCGACCTGCTCGGACACCGCCGGATGTTCGTGGGCGCGCTGGCGCTGTTCGCGCTCGCCTCCCTGGCCGGCGGCCTGGCGCAGAGCCCCGGGACACTGGTCGCCGCGCGGGCCGCGCAGGGGCTGGGCGGCGCGCTGCTGTTCCCGGCCACCTTGGCGCTGGTCAACACCGGTTTCGCCGAGGGGACGGCGCGCAACAGGGCGCTGGCGGTGTGGAGCGGCGCCGGAGCCAGCGGGCTGGCGCTCGGGTCCCTGCTCGGCGGCCTGCTCACCGGCGCCTGGGGCTGGGAGGCGGTCTTCTACGTCAACGTGCCGCTCACCGTCGTCGCGATCGCCGGAGCCTGGCTGCTGCTGCCCGCCGACGGGGCCGGCGCGCGGGGCCGCCGGTTCGACGTCCCGGGCGCGGTGCTGGCCACCGGCGGCGTCAGCCTGCTCGCCTACGCGCTCATCCAGGGCCCCGAGTCCGGGTGGAGCTCACCGCTGATCACCGGCGGGTTCGTGCTGGCCGCGGTGCTGCTGGCCGCCTTCGTCGCGGTCGAGAAGGCGGGCGCCGACCCGCTCATGCCGCTGCGGCTGTTCGGCAACCGCAGCCTCAGCTCGGCCGTCGCGGTCATCCTGGTCTTCGGCGCCACGTTCAACGCGCTGCCGTACTTCCTGACCGTCTACTTCCAGACCGTGCTCGGGTACGGCGCCGTGGCGACCGGGCTGGCGTTCCTGGTGCCGTCCCTGCTGATCGCGCTGGGCACCCAGCTCGGCGGGCGGCTGGCCGGGCGGATCGGGATGCGGGTGACGCTGCTCCTCGGAACCGTCGGCGGGGCGGCGGGCACCGCGCTGCTGGCGATGGGGATCAGCGCCGACGGCTCGTACTGGGGTGTGCTGCCCGGCATCGTCGTGGCGGGCGTCAGCCAGGGCCTCACCTGGACCGGGATGTGGATCGCCTCGGCCACCGGCGTGGCGGCGGGCGAGCAGGGGATCGCCTCCGGCATGGCCTCCACCGCGCTCCAGGTCGGCGCGGCGCTCGGGCTCGCGGTGCTGGTCGCGGCCGGCGGCGTGGGCGAGGCCACCGGGCCCGCGCTCGCCTCGGGGATGCGCACGGCGGTGCTCGTCGCGGCCGCGGGCATGCTGCTCGGGACGGTCGTCGCCCTCACCTTCGCCCGCCACCGCGCCACCGCCGCCCCGCTCCCCGCCTGACCTGGGAAGGTGGCCCTTCAGTCCTGGCGCAGGCGGTCGTAGAGCAGGCAGATCGCGCCCGAGCCGGTGGTCGTCAGGTCGGTCAGCGACCAGTGCGTGGCGGGCAGGCCGTCCTCGAACAGCCGGGCGCCGCCGCCGGCCACCTCCGGGCAGAGCGTGATGCTGAGCCGGTCCAGCGCGTCCGCCTCCAGCAGGGCCTTGATGACGCTGCCGCTGGCCAGGACGACGACGTCCCCGCCGGCCTGCTTCCTGAGCCGCTCGACCTCCTCGGCGGGGCCGGCCGCGGCCAGGCGGGAGTTCTGCCACGGCGCGTCCGTCAGGGTCGAGGAGAAGACGATCTTCTCGGTGTCGTCGAGCCACTGGGCGAAGGCCCGGTCGCGGGGGTCGGCGCCCTCGTCCTTCGCGACCGCCGGCCAGAAGGAGCCGAAGCCCTCGTAGTTCCTGCGGCCGAGCAGGACGGTGGTGGCGGCGCCGGTCACCCGGATCATGTGGTCGCGGGCGCCGTCGCTGAGCGCGTGCGGGACGATCCAGCTCATGTCATACTCGCCGCCCGGGCCGTTGACCCGGCCGTCGAGGGAGAGCGAGATGTTGCCGACGATCCTGCGACCCTGGAAGCCGTTCTGCGTCATGTCCGTGTCTCCTGGTGAGGTGCTTGTTCCGATGGGCTCAAGTCTTCCGTCCTGGCGGGCCGGGAACATCGGCCACCTGGCAGAGATGCCGCCGAACCCCTGGCCTATTTGCTGGCATACTTCGGGCGATGTCTGATGTCCGTCATGTTCCGGCAGAGTTGTCGTCGTTCGTGGGCCGGGCCGAGGAACTGGCGGCGGCCGGCGAGGCGGTGGCGGCCGGGCGGGTCCTGACCCTGACCGGGCCCGGCGGGTGCGGCAAGACCCGGCTGGCGATGCGCCTGTGCCGGGCGGCCGCCGGGGCGTGGCCGGACGGCGTGTTCTGGGTCGGCCTGGAGCAGGAGACCGACGGCGGCCAGGTCGGCCGCCGGATGGCCGCCGCGCTGGACGTCCCGCTGCCCGCCGACCGCGACCCGGTGCCGGTGCTGGCCGCCGCGCTGCGCGAGCGCGAGCTACTCGTCGTGGTCGACAACTGCGAGCACGTGCTGGACGACGCGGCCGGCGTCGTCGCGGCCGTCCTGGCCGAGTGCCCGCGGGTGGCGGTGGTCGCCACCAGCCGGTCCAGGCTCGGCGTGCCCGGCGAGCGGGTGTGGCCGGTGCCGCCGATGAGGCTGGCCGACGCGCTGGAGCTGTTCCTCGAACGCGTCCGCGCCGGCGCCCCTGACGCGGCCGCCCCCGCCGCGGCCAGGGCTGCCGAGTCGCAGGCCAGACGGATCTGTGACCGGCTCGACCGGCTGCCGCTCGCGCTGGAGCTGGCGGCCGGCTGGGCGGGCGCGTTGTCGCTGGCCCAGATCGCCGACTCCCTGAGCGCCCCCTACACCCTCCTGGACGGCGGCGCCCGCACCACCCCCTTCCGCCAGCGCACCCTGCAGGCGTCGATGAGCTGGAGCCACGACCTGCTGGACGACGACGAGCGGGTGCTGTTCCGGCGCGCCGGGGTGTTCGAGCCGGGCTTCACCGCCGACGCCGTCACCCGCCTGGCCGAGCTCGGCGGGCCGAGCGACGGACGCCTGCTCAGGGCGCTGCGGGGGCTGATCGACAAGTCGCTGGTCGTGGCCGACACCACCGGCCCGGTGGCCCGCTACCGGATGCTCGGGGTGGTGCGGGCGTACGCGCTGGACCGCCTGGCCGCGGCGCGGGAGGAGACCGCCGCGCGCGATCTGCACCTGGACGTCCACGCGTCGTTGCCGGCGGAGCTGGCGCCGCTGCTGGAGACCGACAAGGACGCCTGGCGCGCGCGGCTGTGCGCCGCCTACCCCAACGTGCGGGCCGCGATCGAGTGGGGGTTGTCCCGTCCGGACCCGGCGCTGGGGCGGCGCCTGGCCGCGGACTGCGCGTGGTTGTGGCACCTGGAAGGGCGCGGCGCCGAGGGGGCCGCGCTGCTGCGCCGGGCCGCGGCGCTCGGCGCGGACGAGCGCAGCCCGCTCCAGGCCCGGGTCCTGGCGGCGCTGGCGCTCGTGCTCAACACCGCCGAGCCGGGGATCGAGGCGTTCGAGGTGGCGCGGGCGGCGCGGGAGCTGGCCGAGGCGACCGGCGCCCCGGAGGCCGCCCGGCCGGCCGGGCCGCTGATCGCGCTCGGCCTGCTGGCGACGGGCCTGCCCGAGGCGCTGGCCGAGGCCCGCGCGGTGCGGGAGGAGGCCGTCCGGGCCGGGGACGGGTTCGTCGCCGACAGCGCCGAGGCGATCATCGGCCTGGTGCACGTGCTCGGCGACGACTACCGGCCGGCGATCGAGTGCTTCGAACGGGCCGTGGAGCGGCTGGTCGCGCGCGGCGACCGCGGCGTGGCCTCCTTCGCGCTGGGCTGGTGGGCGCTGGCCGCCGCCCGATCGGGCGCGCTGAAGCGGGCCGCGGAGCTGGCCGGACGGGCCGTCGCGACCGCGGAACCGCTGCGTGACCTGCACTGGACCGGCTCGGCCCGGGTCGTCCTGGCGGAGATCCGCATCCTGCAGGGCCGCCTGGACGAGGCCGCCGCCGCCCTGGAGCCCGTGGACCGGCTGATCGACGGGCTCGGGCGGCTGCCGTTCATCACCGGGTGGGAGCGTTGCAAGGCGATGCTCGCGCTCGGGCACGACCGCCCGCGCGAGGCGGTGGAGTGGTGCTGGCGGGAGGGCCGCTGGCAGGAGGAGCCGGACGCCGCCTGGCTGGCGCCCGACACCCAGCTCGTGCTGGCGGCGGCGCTGCGCCGGTCGGACGCGGAGGCGGCGGCGGCGCGGCTGCTGGACGCCCTGTCGCGGTCACCGGTCACCGGCCGGATGCCGCGCGTGCGCGCCGGGGTGCTGGACGAGCTGGCGCTGCTGTCCCACGACAGCGACCCCGAACGCGCGCTGCGACTGCATCACGAGGCGCTGCGCATCCACGCCGACCACGGCCTCGTGCTCGGCTTGGTGGCCGGCCTGGAGTCGCTGGCGCTGCTCGACCTGCGGCGCGGCGCCGTCAAGACGGCCGGGGTGCTGGCCGGGGCCGCCGCGCGGGCCCGCGCCGAACTCGGGGCCGCGCCCCGCCCCCTCCCGGCCGCCGACGGCGAGGAGGGCCGCGAACTGCGCGCGGCCGTCGAGCGGGGACGCGCGATGGACCTGGACGCGGCGGTCGCGCACGCCACCCGCGCGCGGGGGCCGCGCCGCCGGCCCGAGTCCGGCTGGGAGAGCCTGACCCCGGCCGAGCGGTCGGTGGCCGGGCTGGCCGCCGAAGGGCTGTCCAACCCCGAGATCGCCGCCCGGCTGTTCGTCAGCCGGGGCACGGTCAAGACCCACCTGGCGCACGTCTACGCCAAGCTCCAGGTCGCCAACCGCACCGAGCTGGCCCGCGCGAGCGCCGCCCGGCCCGCCGGCGAGGGGGACGAGGTCAGGCGTCGGGGTTGAGTTCGCGGCGGATGGCCTGGCTCGCCGCGCGGTGCTCGGCCGCCGCGGCCGGGTCTCTCTCGTCGAGCACGGCCGCGATGCCCTCGTGGGCCAGGGCCTCCTTGTGCCGCGCGCCCACCCTGGGCGCCAGGTCGAGGGCCTGGCGGTGCAGGCGCAGCGCCTCCTCCGGCAGGCCGGCCAGGCGGCAGGTCTCGGCGTAGCCGTAGAGGAAATGCACCTTCCAGTGCTCCTCGAACAGCTCGTCCAGGAGGGCGAACGCCTGCCGGTGGCTCTCCAGCGCCTCCTCGTGGCGGCCCATCTGGCGCAGCGCGACGCCCAGGCAGTTGAGGCACCACGCCTCGTTGTGCTTGTGGCCGTCCTCGCGGGCCAGCTCCAGGGCCTGGCTGAGGTGCTGCGCGGCCTCGCCGGGCTCCTCGTGGACGATCGCCATGCCGAGGGTGATCCGGGCGGTCAGCGTGGCCGGCCAGCCGGGCTCGCCGTGCGTCTGCGCCAGCACGTCGCGGGCCAGCCGGGCCGCCTCCTCCCGGCGTCCCAGTTGCAGCATCGCCCACGCCTCGTCGGCGCCGGCGTGGGCCACGCCCGTCGGGCAGCCGGCGTCGGCGTACAGCCGGGCCGCCTGCCGGAAGAGGTCGAGCGGCTCCTCGACGTGGCCCTCGTCCCAGCTCAGGTAGCCGCGGCGCATCATCAGGTCCGCCGCGGAGCGGGCGTCGCCGGTCTGGGACACCAGCGGGGCCGCCGCCTCGTACGCGGCCCCGGCCTCGGCCATGCGGCCCGCGTTGTAGCGGGCGAAGCCCAGGTCGCTGTGCGCCTCGGCGAGCTGCCACGGGTCGCCCAGGCGTTCGGCCGCCGCCAGCGAGCGTTCGAAGAGCACGTTGAGGTGGGTGGTGCCGCAGCGCCGGGCGAAGAACGCGCGCATGAAGCGGGGCAGCTCGCACGCGTGCGCGTCGGCGCCGGTGGCGACCGCCACCTCGAAGGCGCCCATGAGGTTGGTGTACTCCGTGACGAACCAGCCCAGCGCCGCGTGCTTGCCGCCGAACGCCGGCAGCGCGGCCGGCGGGCTGCCCGCCGACGCGGCCCGGCTGCCCGACTCGTACGGCATCGCGGCGTCGGCGGCGGCCGCCGCGTGCACGTAGTAGTCGAGCACCCGGCCCAGCGCCTGCTCCCGCTCGGCCGCCGAGTCCTGCTCCTCGGCGGCCCGGCGCGCGTGCTGGTGGACGAGGTCGTGCAGCGTGTACCGGCCGGGCGCGGGCTGCTGGACGAGGTGGGCGTCGAGCAGGTCCTCCAGCATCGTGCGCGCGTCGCGCAGCGGCACGCCGGCCAGGGCGGCGGCCACGTAGTCGTCGAAGGAGGACCCGGACAGCAGGCCGAGCAGCCGGAACAGGCGGCGCTGGGCCCGGTCGAGCTGCCGTACGGACATGGCGAAGGCGGTGTCGAACTCGCTCGGCCCCTCGGCCATGCGCTCGACCAGGATGCCGACGGTCCAGCCGGGCCGGTGGCGCAGCCGGGCCCCGGCCAGCCGCAGGGCCAGCGGCAGGTGGCCGCACAGCCGCAGCACCTCGGCCGCCGCCTCCGGATCCTGGGCCAGCCGCCCGTCGGGGCCGCTGGGGTCGCCGCTGGCGCGGGCCAGCAGCTCGGCGCTCTCCTGCGGGGTGAGCACGTCCAGCGAGACGGGCGGCACCTCCTCCAGGCCCAGCAGCCGGTTGCGGCTGGTGATCAGGGCGACGGACTCGCCCGCGCCGGGCAGCAGCATGCGGACCTGGTCGGCGCCGGCGGCGTTGTCGAGGACCACGACGGCCCGCCGTCCGGCCAGCTCGGCCCGCCAGCAGGCGGCCAGCGGCTCGATGCCGCCCTCCTGCGGGATCTTCTCCGAGGGCACGTCGAGCGCGGCCAGCAGCGACCGCAGCGCGGGGTCGGGGTCGAGCGGTTCCCGCCCGTCGGTGAAGCCGTGCAGGTCCAGGTAGAGCTGGGCGTCGGGGTAGTCGGCGGCGAGCCGGTGCGCGGCGTGCACGGCCAGGCACGTCTTGCCGACGCCCGCCATGCCGTCCACGGCGACCACCCGGCTCTGCGCGACCGCGGCGAGCACGGCGTCGAGATGGGCCGCGCGCCCGGTGAAGTCCGGCACGTCGCGCGGCAGGTCGTTGCGCGGCGGACGGGGAGCGCCGGCGGGCGCCGAGGGCGGCTGGACCTGGCGGCTCGCCTTGGGCGGCGCCGGAAGGGGGTTGGCCGCCCGGTCCCACAGCGGGCGCAGCGGGCGCGGGTCGCGCTTGACCAGGCGGCACAGCTCGATCACCGCGGCCCATGGCGGCACCGACTGGCCGCTGAGGTAGCGGGACAACGACGACGAGCTGAGGCCCGTCTCGCGGGCGAGCGCCCGTACGCCGTGCCCGGAGAGCTCCTGGAGCAGGCGTAGCCGGGTGGCCAGCTCGTCCTGGGGGTCCGCCGTCTGCTGTCGAGTCACGCGTCCTGCCTCTCTGTCCCGTCGCGAAAGAAACTTACCGGGACGAATCGCCGCAGGCCAACGGCGCTCCGGCTGTCCCACGGTGTCCCACGGGCATCGTCGCGGCGGGCCGGCTGCGCTGAGATTAGGTCACGCCCCGGGGGACGGGGCGCCGACCAGGGAAAAGGGAGAAACCACCATGCAGTCCCGGATGAAGAACCCGGCCTTCGTTCTGCCCGGCGCGATGCAGTCGATCCAGGAGCTGTTCAAGGCGGTGCACTCCGGCGGCGTGGACGCCGGCACGCTGGAGCTGGTGCACCTGCGGATCAGTCAGATCAACGGGTGCAGCGCCTGCGTGGACGCCGGCGTCAAGGGCGGCCGCAAGGCCGGGGTGAGCGAGGAGCGGCTGGCCACGGTCGCCGCCTGGCGGGAGGCCCCGTACTTCACCGAGGAGGAGCGGGCGGCGCTGGAGCTGGCCGAGGCCGCCACCCGCCTGGCCGACCGGCCCGACGCGGTCAGCGACGAGATCTGGGACCGGGCCGCCACCTACTACGACGAGAAGCAGCTCGCCGCGATCGTGCTGATGATCGGCGTGACGAACCTGTTCAACCGGCTCAACGCCACCACCCGGCAGATCGCCGGCGCGTGGGGCTGAGCGGCACCACCCAGAAAACGGTCAGTACTAGCATTCACCCCACACAGAAGGAGATTCACCATGAGCACCACCAAGAACACCGCCGGGTCCGACAAGGGTTTCGAGGGCTTCACCGAGGACGAGCGCGCGGCGATGAAGGCGCACGCCAGCGAGCTGAAGAAGGCCGCGCGGCGCGGCGGGAAGGCGTCGGCCGCCGACGGCGAGCGCGACGTGCTGGAGAAGATCGCCGAGATGGCCGAGGACGACCGGGTGCTGGCCGAGGCGGTGCACGCCATCATCAGGGCCGCCGCGCCCGACCTGACGCCGAAGACCTGGTACGGCATGCCGGCCTACGCCAAGAACGGCAGCGTCGTGTGCTTCTTCAAGCCCGCGGCCAAGTTCAAGTCCCGCTTCGCCACCCTCGACTTCAACGACGGGGCGACCCTGGAGGACGGCGCCATGTGGCCGAGCGCCTTCGCGCTGAAGGAGCTGACCCCCGACACCGAGGCGCGCATCGCCGCCCTCGTGCAGCGCGCCGCGGGCTGAGCCCCCGCCGGACCCCTGCGGTCCTGCTCCACCGCGGCGCGCCGGACCCTGCACCGGCCCGGCGCGCCGCAGTGGAGCAGGGGACCGTCAGACCTCGTCCACGCTGCTCGGCTCACGCCGGGACAGATCGATACCGAGTTCCTCCGCCGCGCGGAAGACGTCCTCGTCGGTGTCGCGCATCTCGATGGACAT
>NZ_JBFAOR010000019.1:0-133631 GCF_040675255.1 Nonomuraea sp. NPDC049624
TCGATCATCAGGGGGGCATGCGCTCGCTTGACTCAGACAAGACATGAAGGCCGTAGCCGGGCACAAACGCCATCGGTCGCTACGTGGAGCGCAATGGGGGCGGACCCGAAGGGGTCACTCACCCGCCAACAGGTACAACGCTAACCCAAGAAACGGACAAACGCAAACCAAACACCCTAAAACGGGCAAAGATCTACCCCTGAACCGTAAACCCCGGGCAAGCCACCCCAACATGGGCAAAAGCCCAGGTCACTGGCGCGGGGTGTCCGTATGTAAACCCCGGGCAACGCGCGGGCATTCCCGGCCCCCGCGAACGCCATGACCTGGGCACGAGCCGCGCGGCGGTCAGGGCCTGCGGTAGTCGGCCGCCACCCCCACCAGCGAGATCAGGCCCGCGGCGAACTCCATCGCCTCGGCGTGCCCCTCCTCGAACGGCGGCTGGAAGCCCACGCCCTCCCACGTCCGCGCGGCCGGGTTCCACAGGTCGGCGCCGACCTCGAAGTCCCAGCCGTAGACGCCGTGCTCGTACCAGAGCTCGTCGGCGGAGTTGCCGGCCGCCGAGTAGAGCACGTCGGTCACCGGCCCGGTCTGCTGCGGCCAGATGACCGTGCCGCGCTCGGCGGCGATGGCCTGCTCGATCGTGCGGGCCGAGCGCGTGAAGTAGGCCTCCTCCTGGGCGCTCGGCCTGGGCAGCGCCACGCGGCCGTCGAGCTTGTACGCCCCGGGCGGCCACATGAAGTAGCCGCCGTAGCTGTGCACGTTCATGGCGAACCGGATGTTGCGGTACGTCTCGGCCAGCCACATCACGTTGCGGCTCTCCGGCTCCGAATGCTCGGCCGGACCGGCGTACGTGCCGCTCTGGCAGTTGGCCGAGGCGCCGAAATAGCCGTCCGACAGGGAGCCGACGGCGTAGTTGCGGTTGACGTCCACGCCCCAGGTGTTGCGCTGCGCCGGGTCGGACTGGGCGGCCGGGCAGTGGTTGGTCATGTTCTTCCGCTGGCCGTTGAAGTCGTAGAAGCTGTAGTTCGCGCCGTCGGGGTTGACGGTGGGGACGATGAAGATGTCGGTGCGCTGCAGCAGCCTGCGGGTGGCCGCGTCGCGGGCGTAGTTGCGCAGCAGCCGCTCGGCGGCCTCGACGGTGACCAGCGGCGCCACCCATTCCCTGGCGTGCTCCTGGGCGTAGGCCAGCACGCCGGTGCGCGAGCCGTCGCGGTGGACGCCGACGCGCAGCGCCAGCACCCGCATGGGCTTGCGGGAGACGTCGGCGGGCGCCTTGAGCGAGTCGGTGAGCCGGGTGGCGGGGGCCGCGGCCATGACGCCGGCGCCGGGGTCGGTGCGGTAGACGGCGGCCTTCAGCCCGGTGCCCGGCGCGGCGTTGATCGCGGCGACGACCTGGGCGGCGGTGCTGACCGGCGTGCCGGAGCCGTCGGTGGCCAGGCTCACCGTCACCTGCTTGCCGGCCACGCTCACCTGGAGCGGCCGGTCCGGCGCGCCCGGGGCGACGAGCTCGACGGACAGGTCGTTGCCGCCCTCGGAGCCGTAGGCGTCGGAGGTGACCACGATCGCGGCGCCGGGCGGCGTGCCGATCAGCGCCTGGGCGCGGCGGCGGTAGCCGTTGGTGAGGTTGGGCAGCGGGATGACGTCGGTGAGCGACGGGTAGCGCCGGTGCAGCGCCTGGATGCGCTCGTTGAGCTGGGCGGGCGGCATGTACTGGGTGACGAAGTCCTTCTGGTAGCCCGGCGACCGGTGGTCGGGGCGCTCCCCGTCGGGCCATTCCCGGACGCGGGCCTCGGCCGTGCCGCCGCTCGCCGAGGTGACCGTGACGCGCTGCGGCTCGGCCGGCACCGGGGCGGGCGTGCTGAACTGGTGGCCCAGGTAGGCGCCGGCGTCCACGTACGGGACCATCGCGACCTGGCCGGTGGCGCCGCGGCGGCCCGTCCAGGTGGCGGTGAGTGCGGCCGTCTCGCCCGCGCTGCTGCTGGCCTCGACCGACAGGAAGTACCCGTCGCGGGACTTGTACCAGACGGCCCGTTCGATGACGATCTGGTCCTGCGCGGCGGTGGCGGACGGCGCCTGCCGGGCGGCGGGCGGCGTGCCGGACGCCAGGCCCACGCCGATCGCCCGCAGCTCGGCGAGCTTGCCGGCCGTGAGGACGGCGTCCACCTGGACGCTGCCGTCGGCCTGCGGACGGACCCGCTCGGTCAGGTCGGCGCCGGAGGCGACCAGCCGCTCCATCGCGGCCCTGTCGGGCACGGAGAGCGTGACCAGCGACGCCGGCTCGGGGTCGGCCGGCCCCGCCACCGCCGGCAGCGACGACGGCCCGGAGGCGAGGAACGTCGAGACGACGATCATCAGGATGACTGCGGACGCCCTCAAGCCACGCATCGGCTCCTCCAGGATCACCGGTATCCCGATCATTGAAAGCCGACTTGACCCAACCGGCAAGACCCAGTTTCACCTTTTTGTGAAGGCGGCGACGTCCCGAATCGCCGTGACGACCAGATCCGGCTGCCGGTACTGGACGTAGTGCTCGGAGGTGCCGGCCACCACCACCCGCCCGCGCGTGGACCGGGCGGCCACCCGCCGGGCCTGGTCGAGGACGCTGCGCGGCCCGCCGGACGGGACGACGACCACGATCGGCGGCCCGCCCGGCCCCTCCGCCGTCCCGGCGACCTCCCGCGCGCTGTCCAGCGACGCCCACGCCTCGGCCCTGGCCGCGGCCATGCTGCCCGGCCCGTAGACGACGGGGGCGGCGGCGCGCGCCGCCGACGTGGCGTCGCCGGGCACCAGGAGATCCCCGGCCAGCCGGAGCAGGCCGATCCTGGCCAGCGCCTGGTTGACGGTGAGCTGGGCGGCCATCAGCGGCCGGGACACCCGCATGGCCGCCACCGCCTCCTCGTCGGTGGCGTCGATCAGCACCAGGCCCGCCGTCACGTCCGGGTACCGGGCGGCGAACAGGCGGACGATCTGGCCGCCGTAGGAGTGCCCGGCCAGGACGTACGGGCCGGGCTCGCCCGCGGCGGCCAGCAGCGCGCGCAGCTCCCCCGCCGCCCGGCCCGCGGTACGCGGCCCTGGCCCCTCCTCGCTCCAGGCGTAGCCGGCCCGGTCGTAGGAGCACACGCGCAGCCCGGCCGACAACCGCCGCTGGACCACCTCCCAGCTCGCGCTGGACTCCACCAGGCCCGCCTCCAGCACCACCACCTGGCCGCCGGACCCCGTGCAGCGCAGGTGCAGGCGGTGGCCGCCGACGTTCACCAGGCGGCCCGGGGGCGGGTAGCGCGTGGCGTCGCCGCGCCGGACGGCGCTCTCGTAACCGAGCCCCGCGCAGGCGGCCAGCAGCACCAGCCCCGCACACCAGGCGGCCAGCCGCCGCACTCTCGTCATGCCACCGAATCTAGGGAGCCGGCCGGCGGGTTTCCTCGTCCTGGCGGGCGAACGCGGGCTGGGAGCCGGGTCCCGCAGGGCCGTCCTTCAACGGGAGGAGGCCGCCCGGCAGGCCAGCTGGAGTGCCAGGCGTTGCCGCGGGTCGGCGAGGTCGGCCTGGAGCAGGGTCTCGATGCGGCGCACGTTCCTGCTGACGGCGTTGCGGTGCAGGTGCAGCTCCTCGGCGGCGCGGGCGGGCGAGCCGTTGTGGTCGAGGTAGGCGCGCAGGATGGCCAGGAGGTGGGCGGTCCGCTCGCCGCCGAGGTCGAGGATCGGTTGCAGCAGCTCCCGGACGGCGTGCTGGGCGGCGTCGGAGGCGTACCACTCCTCCAGCATGCGGTCGAGGCCGGCCAGGTCGTAGGTGGCCAGCGGCAGGGTGCTGCGGCGCAGCGCCGTACGCGCCTCGGAGGCGGAGGTGCGTAGGCCGACCAGGCCCTGGTGGGCGGTGCTGACCCCGCAACGCAGCTCGGCGCCCGCCGGGCTGACCCGTTCGAGCAGGCGGGCGGCGTCGCGCACCGCCTCGCGCAGGCCCGCCCTGCCCTGGTCGCGCCGCTGGCTGCGGACCACGATCAGCGCGTCGCCGGCGAGCGCGGCGTTCCAGGCGGCGCCGCCCAGCTCGCGGGCCGCGCGCACGGCCCGCGAGGCGGCGGTCTCCAGCAGGGCGTACCGCTCCTGGCCGCCGTCGGCCGGGCCGTCCGCGGCGGCGTTCGGGGTCTTCGCGGGGTCCTTCGCGGGTTCCAGGCGCAGGACGACGTGCCAGTCGTCGATCGGCAGGCCGAGGGCCCTGGCGCGGGGGGCCAGCTCCTGGGCCTGGTTCTCGGGGGCGACCAGCAGCTCGGTGAGGAGCTGGGCGCGGGACCGTCCGGGCAGTTCGTCGGACGGGCCCGCGGCGGCGGCCAGGGCGGCGACCCTGAGCACGATCCCGGCGGCCCGGTCGAAGTGCGTGCCGACCGGCCCGCCGGGCTGGGCGGTGAACGCGCCGCCGTCGGCCCGGACGGGACGGCCGAGAGCCGCGCCGGCCGCCTCGGCGATGCGCTCGGGCACGCCGCCCGCCCCCGCCACGGCCTCGGCGGCGCGCGCCGTACGGACCAGCGCCTCGGCGGCGTCGCCCGCGATGGCCCGGTCGACGGCCACCACCAGCTCCGCCAGGTCGCCGCCGGCGGCCGCCAGCAGCGCGACCGCGCCCCGCTCGGCCAGCGCGGCGGCGCTCCGGTCGACCGCGGCCCCCAGGGCCTCCAGGGCCTGCGCGGACTCCGCGGTGAGCACCAGCGCCACGGCGCCGGCCGCGGCGGCGTCGCGCAGCGCGACGTCGAGCCGGTAGCCGGCCGCCTGCCGGGAGGCCGCGACCGTCAGGACCAGCACCGACCCCGGCGGCTGGCCCGCGATCCGGCCCAGGTCCTCCACCAGGCGCACGCCCGAGGCCGCCGCCGGCACCCCCGGCCCGGCCAGCGGACGCAGCTCTTCCAGCAGGAACATGCCATCAGTGTGCCATCGGCACACGAAGCCCGGCAAAAAGGTGCGGCGGGAACATCTGCCTTGACCTGCGGCTTCGTAACCTCGACAGCATGGACATCGACACCGGGCTGCTGCCCGCCTTCGCCCGCGGCTGCGCCGTGCTGGGCTCGGGCGGCGGCGGCCCCGTGACCATCGCCCGCGCCGCGGCGCTGCAGGCGCTGGAGGACCACGGGCCGGTACGCGTCGTGCAGCCCGCCGAGCTGGACCCCGAGCTGCTGGTCATGCCCGTGGGCACGGCGGGCTCCTCGGCCGTCATGTCCGAGCGCGTCGGCGGCACCGACGAGCCCGTCTACCTGCGCGACAAGATCGAGGAGCTGTACGGCGCGCCTGTCGGCGCGGTGCTGGCCAGCGAGATCGGCGGCGCGAACGGCTGCCTGGCGGTGGCCTGGGCGGCCCGGGTCGGCCTGCCGCTGGTGGACGCCGACGGGATGAGCCGCGCCTTCCCCCGCATGGACCAGACGGTGATGCAGCTGCGCGGCATCGCGCCCACCCCCGCCGTGCTGTGCGACGAGCGCGGCCGGACCGTCGTCGTCGACCGTGTGACCGGCGGCTGGCTGGAACGGCTGGTACGGGCGTCGCTGGAGGCGTTCGGCGGCCAGGTCGCGACCAGCGAGTACATCATGCGCGGCGACCAGGTGGCCGGCGCCACCGCGCTCGGCTCGGTCACCCGGGCCGTGCGCCTCGGGACGCGGCTGCCCGATCCGCTGATCACCGGCAAGGTCGCCGAGACGGCCGGGTCGATCCTGGTCGAAGGGCTCGGGTACGACCAGGGGCGGCTGGTCCGCGTCCAGGCGGGCAGCGAGTTCCTGGCCGTCGTCGAGGACGGCGTGCCGCTGGCCGTGGTGCCCGACGTGATCGCGATGCTGGACACGCGCACGGGCGAGGTCGTGCAGGCCGAGCAGGTCCGGTACGGGCTGCGGGTGAGCGTGGTGCGCGTCCCGTGCGACCCGGTCTGGCACACCCCCGAAGGGCTGCGGCTGGCCGGGCCCGCCGCGTTCGGTCTCACCGGCCTTGCCACCCCTCCCCCACCGCAGGCGCCCCCCGCCACCGCGACGCGGGAAACCCCGGCGGGCACGGCCTTCAGCCCCTCCCCCACCGGGTCCACCGGGCCTTCCCCAGCCGGGCGGGAGGCGGGGACGTGAGGGCCGGGGTGGACGTCGGGCCGACCAACACCGACGCGGCCGTCCTCGCCGACGACGGCAGCGTGCTGGCCACCGTCAAGATGGCGTCGATCCCCGGCGACCCGGTGGCCTGCGTGCGCAACGCGCTGGCACGCCTGCCGATGGACGGCGAGCCGGCCCAGGTCGCCGTCGGCCTGCGCGGCGCCGCCACGGCCGTGACCAGGCGATCCGGGCTGCGCAAGGTGGCCGTGCTGCGCATCGCGGGCGTGTCGGCGACCGCGGTGCGCCCGCTGTCCGGCTGGCCGCCCGACCTGCGGGCCGCGGTGAACGCCGGCACCGCCGTCGTGGACGGCGGCGGCGGTCTCGACCGCGAGGACCGCACGCCCCTCGACCGCGACGCCGTGGCCCGCTTCGCCGCGCAGGTGGCCGGCACCGCGCAGGCCGTCGCCGTCGCGGGCCTGTTCTCGCCCCTGGACGGCGAGCAGGAGCGCGAGGCCGCCGAGATCGTCCGGGCGGAGCTGGGCGAGGGCGTGCCGATCGCGCTGTCGGCCGACCTCGGCTCGCTCGGCCTGCTGGAACGCGAGAACGCGACCGTGCTGGACGCCGCCCTGTCGGGGTTCGCGGGCGCGGTCTCCGGCGGGCTGGCCACCGCGCTGGCGGGCCTGTGCCCGGGGGCGGCGGTGTTCGTGACCCGCGGCGACGGCACGCTGATGAGCCTGGAGCACCTGGCCCGCCATCCCGGGCTCAGCCTGGGCAGCGGCCCGGCGAGCGTGCTGCGCGGCGCCGGCGCCCTGACCGGGCTCGGTGACGCGGTGGTCGCCGACGTGGGCGCCACCCGCGTCCGGGTCGGCGTGCTGGCCGGCGGTTATCCGGAGGAGGCCGTGGGCGGCGCGGACATCGGCGGCGTGCCCGTCGGGCTGCGCATCCCCGGGCTGATCAGGGTGCCGCGGCCGGTCGACCCGACCGAGCTGGCCGAGGCCGTGGACCGGCTGCAGCCCGGCGCCGGGCTGCTGCCGCTCGTGGTCGTGGGCGGCGGTGAGCACGCCGTGCCGGAGGGGCTGCATCCCGCGCACGGGCCGGCGGCCGGCGCCATCGGCGCGGCGGTCAGCCCGGTCGGCGGCCAGTACGAGCGCATCGTGCGCCTGCCCGACCGCTCGGCGCTGGCGGCGGCGCTCGAACCCGTCGCCGAGGAGGCCAGGGCGGCGGCCGTCCGCGCGGGGGCCGATCCGCGGCGGGTGCGGGTCATCGGCGTGGAGGAGATCCCGCTCGCGTACCTGCCCGGCCCGTTCGTCCGGCTGCGCGCCCGCGCCGCCGGGCCGCCCTCGCTCCTGTGACCGCCCGCTTCTCCGATCGTCCGCTTCTCTGACCGCCCGCTCCTCTGACCGCCCGCTCCTCTGACAGCCCCCGTGCACGACCCCCCGACGCGAAGGAAGACCACCATGACCGACTCCGACTACCCCCTGGAGCGGGTGCCGCAGGCCGCCCGCTACTCCTGGTTCAACGTGGCCGTGCAGCGGTTCGGCCAGCTCTCCGACCTGACGCAGTTCCTGCTGGGCGCCACGCTCGGCGCCGGGCTGTCGTTCTGGGGGGCGTTCTGGGCGTTCACGCTGGGCTCGGTGATCCTGGAGGTGGTGTGCATCTTCGTCGGCATCGCCGGGATGCGCGAGGGCCTGTCCACCTCCATGCTGGCCCGCTGGACCGGCTTCGGCCGGTACGGCTCCACGATCATCGGCGTGATCATCGCCCTGAGCCTGTTCGGCTGGTTCGGCGTGCAGACCGCGGTCTTCGCGTCGGGCCTGCACTCGATCATGTCCTGGCTGCCGCTCTGGGCGTGGGCCATGATCGCCGGCATCGGCGTGACGCTGCTGGTCATCCGGGGGTTCAAGGCGATGGGGATGACGGCGTTCATCACCGTGCCGGCGTTCCTCGGCCTGGCCGGCTGGGCGATGTGGGTGGAAATTTCGCGACATGACCTGGGGTCGCTGGTGGCGTCGCCGCCGTTCGGCGAGCCGATCAGCATCGCGACCGGCGCCACCATCGTGGCCGGCTCCTACATCATCGGCGCGGTGACCACGCCCGACATGACCAGGTTCAACCGCAACACCGGCGACGTCGTCAAGCAGACCCTCGTCGGCATCTCCCTCGGCGAGTACGTGCTCGGCCTGGCCGGCGTGCTGCTGGCCTACGCGGTCAAGTCCTCGGACGTGATCGCGATCATCACGGCCTCCTCCGGCGTGATCGGCGTCATCGTCCTCATCTCGGCCACCGTGAAGATCAACAACTGGAACCTGTACTCCGCCGCGCTCGGCCTGCTCAACGCCGTGGAGTCCACGGTCGGGGTGCGGCTGAACCGGGTCGCCGTCACCATCGGCATCGGCGTCCTGGGCAGCGTGCTGGCCGCCGCCGGGATCCTGGAGCGCTTCACCGACTTCCTGCTGATCCTCGGCGTCATCACGCCGCCCGTGGCCGGGATCATGGTCGCCGAGTACTTCGTGGTGCGCCGCTGGCGCCCGGTGCTGGACGCCTCCCGCGCCACCGGCACGCTGCCCGAGACCGAGCCGACGTGGGTGCCCGCCACGCTGGTCATCTGGGCCGCCGCCGCGCTGGTCGGCTGGCTCAGCGACCACTACCAGTGGATCGGCATCCCCGCCCTGAACTCCCTCATCCTCGCGGGCCTGGGCTACGTCGTCGCGGGCCGGCTCGGCCTGGTCCGCGGCACCCGCGAGGTCCCCGTCGAGCGGCCCGCGCTCACCGTCTGAGAGTCGCTACGGCCCGCGCTCACCGTCCGAGAGCCGCACGGCCCGCGCTCACCGTCCGAGAAGAGAGTCCTCCTTCATGCGTATCGGCATCGACGTGGGCGGCACCAACACCGACGCCGCCCTCATCGGCGACGACGGCCAGGTGCTGGCCACCGTCAAGTCCCCCACCACCGCGGACGTCACGGGCGGCGTCGCCGCCGCCCTGGCCGGCCTGGGCGCCACCCGGGTGTCCGCGGTGATGATCGGCACCACCCACTTCGTCAACGCCCTGGTGGAGGCCGCCCGGCTGGAGCCGGTCGCGGCCGTCCGGCTCGGCCTGCCCGCCACGGCCGCGCTGCCGCCGCTGGTGGACTGGCCCGACCGCCTGCGCCAGGCGGTCGAGGGCGCGGTCTACCTGTGCCACGGCGGCTGCGAGTACGACGGCGCCCCCATCTCCCCCCTCGACCCGGACGAGCTGCGCGGCGTCGCCGCCGACATCAGGCGGCGCGGCCTGCGCACGGTCGCGATCTCCTCGGTGTTCTCCCCGGTCAGCGACGCCGACGAGCACGAGGCCGCGCGGATCCTGGCCGCCGAGCTGGGCCCCGAGGTGCACCTGTCGCTGTCCTGCGAGATCGGCCGGGTCGGCCTGCTGGCCAGGGAGAACGCCACGATCGTGAACGCCGCCCTGCGCCCGCTGGCCGGCCGGACCGTGGCCGCCTTCGGCGAGGCGCTGCGGGTGGCCGGGATCGACGCGCCGCTGTTCCTGTCCCAGAACGACGGCACCCTCATGGACGTGGACCAGGCCCGCCGCTACCCGGTGGCCACCTTCGCGTCGGGGCCGACGAACTCGATGCGCGGCGCGGCGTACCTGTCGGGGCTGACCGACTGCGCGGTGGTGGACATCGGCGGCACCACGTCCGACGTGGGCATCCTGGTCGGCGGGTTCCCGCGCGAGGCCGCCGGCGAGGCGCTGGTCGCCGAGGTGCGCACCAACTTCCGCATCCCCGACGTGTTGTCGATCGGCATCGGCGGCGGCTCGCTGGTCGCCGAGGACGGCACCACCGGCCCGCGCAGCGTCGGCTACCGGCTGACCGAGGAGGCGCTGGTGTTCGGCGGCGGCACGCTGACCGCCACCGACCTGGCCGTGGCCGCCGGGCTGGCCGACATCGGCGACCGCGACAGGGTCGCGCACGTCGACCCGCAGCGTCCGCTCAAGCTCATCGCCGAGCGCGTCTCGGAGGCGGTCGACCGCATGCGCACCTCGTCCGCGCCGCTGCCCGTCGTGCTGGTGGGCGGCGGCAGCGTGCTCATCCAGGAGCTGCCCGGCTTCGACGACGTGCGCCGCCCGGCGCACTTCGAGGTGGCCAACGCGGTCGGCGCGGCCATCGCCCAGGTCGGCGGCGAGGTGGACCGGGTCTTCTCCGGCCCCCGCGAGCGCATCCTGGAGGAGGCCAAGAGCGAGGCGATCATCCGCGCCGAGCGCGGCGGCGCCCGCGCGGGCAGCGTGCGGATCGTGGACGTGGAGGAGCTGCCGCTCGCCTACCTGCCCGGCGACGCCACCCGGATCAGGGTGAAGGCCGTCGGCGACCTGGACCTGGAGAAGATCGATGCGTGAGATCGGAATCGACCGGCTGGACGACATGGCGCGCGGCGCCGGGATCCTCGGCACCGGCGGCGGCGGCGACCCGTACGTGGGCAAGCTGCTGGCCCGCGAGGCCATCCGCAGGCACGGTCCCGTGCCGCTGGTGGCCATCGACGAGGTGCCCGCGGACGCGACCGTCGTGGCGGTCTCCGGCATGGGGGCGCCGACCGTGCTGCTGGAGAAGCTGCCGGCGGGCACCGAGGAGCTGACCGCGCTGCGCGCCCTGGAGGCGGTGCTCGGCCGTCCGGCCACGCACATCGTGCCGATCGAGGTCGGCGGCGTGAACTCGATGATCCCGATCGCCGCCGCCGCCCAGGCGGGCCTGCCGATCGTGGACGGCGACGCGATGGGCCGCGCCTTCCCCGAGGCGCAGATGGTGCTGCCGACGCTGATCGGCGTGCCGAACACGCCGATGGCGCTGGCCGACGACAAGGGCAACACGCTGGTGCTGGAGACGGTGTCCAACGTGTGGGCCGAGCGCCTGGCCAGGGCGGCGTGCGTGCAGATGGGCTGCCAGGTCTCCTGCGCCGACACCGTCATGCGCGGCGACCAGCTGCGCGACGGTCTGGTGCCGGCCACGCTGACGCTGGCCGAGGACCTGGGCCGGGCCGTGCGACTGGCCCGCGCCGGGCACGCCGACCCGGTGGCGGCGGCCCTGGACGTGCTGGGCGGCCTCAAGCTGTTCACCGGCAAGGTCGTGGACGTCGAGCGCCGCACCACCGGCGGCTTCGCCCGCGGCCAGGCCCGCCTGGAGGGCACCGGCACGCTGGAGCTCAGCTTCCAGAACGAGCACCTGTTGGCCCGCCGGGACGGCGAGATCGTGGCCACCACGCCCGACCTGATCTGCGTGCTGGACACCGACTCCGGCGAGCCGGTCACCACCGAGGCCATGCGCTACGGCCTGCGGGTCACGGTCATCGCCGTGCCCTGCGACCCGCGCTGGACCTCGCCGGGCGGGCTCGAACTGGCCGGGCCGCGGTACTTCGGCTACGACTGCGACTACCGGCCGCTCGCCACGACCCCGGCGTAGACCCAGCGGCCGTCCAGCCGGACGAACCTGCTGTGCTCGTCGAGCACGCCCGGCACCCGCCGGTTGACGAAGTGGGCGCGGAACCGCACGGTGCCCTCGGTGTGGACGGGGCTGCCGCCGGTGCTCTCCAGCACCTCCAGCTCCGTCCAGGCGACCTTCCTGTCGAGGTCGAGGCGGGCCGGGCGGTCGGCGGGGTGCCAGGTGGCCATGAGATAGGCCTCGTCGCCCACGGCGAACGCGCTGAACCTGGACCGCATGAGCGACTCCGCGGTGGGGGCCGACCCCTCACCGCGGTGGTATCTCCCGCAGCACTCCGCGTAGGACGCGGGCAGACCGCAGGGGCATGGACGAGGAGGCATGCCCCCCATTGTGCCGCCCCCGCGCCGCCTTGCGCTCCGCTTGGTGCGGGCGTGGGGTCAGAGGCGGGCGGCCAGCTCGGTCAGGGTCGCCCCGAGCGGGGCGTCGAGCAGGAGCGCGGCGTCGGCGTCGGCTCCGGTCGGGCCCTGGTTGACGATGGCGACGGGCAGCCCGAGCTCGGCCGCCCTGGTGACGAAGCGCAGCCCCGACCTGATCGCCAGCGACGACCCCAGCACGAGCAGCGAGCGCGCCGCGCCCACGAGCGCGAAGCACTCCGCCACCCGATCCCTCGGCACGTTCTCGCCGAAGAAGATCACGTCGGGCTTCAGCAGGCCCCCGCAGGTGACGCAGTCGACCACCTGGAACCCCGCGACCTGGGCGTCGGTGAGAGCGGCGTCGCCGTCGGGGTTGACCCGGCCCTCGGCGGCCCAGCGCGGATTGGCCGCGCTGAGGCGGCGCTCCAGCTCGGCGCGCGGGGTACGTTCGCGGCACGACAGGCACACGACGCGGTCGAGGCCGCCGTGCAGCTCGATCACCCGGCGCGCCCCGGCGGCCTGGTGGAGGCCGTCGACGTTCTGGGTGACGATGCCGGCCAGCAGCCCACGCCGCTCCAGCTCGGCCACCGCACGGTGGCCGGCGTTGGGGGCGGCCCGGCCGATCTGCCGCCAGCCGACGTGGCTGCGCGCCCAGTAGCGCCGCCGCGCCTCGGCGCTGCCGGTGAAGCGCTGGTACGTCATCGGCTCGGCGCGGCGGGCCCGCCCGGTCGGGCCCCGATAGTCGGGAATGCCGGACTCGGTGGACAGCCCGGCCCCGCTGAGCACCACGACCCCGCCACCGGCCACCAGCTCGGCCAGCGACGCGATCGCGAGCGCCGTCACGGGTGACGTCACAGGTGCTGTCGCAGTCTCTTGCACACCATCCATGATGCCCGGTCAGAGATAGTTGCTGAGCTCGACCAGGTTCCCGTCGGGGTCCCGCAGGTAGACGCTCCTGATGGGGCCGAGCGCTCCGGTGCGCTCCACCGGGCCCTCCTCGATCCCGACGCCGTGGCGGGCCAGCTCGTCCATGACCGTCTCGACGGGGTCGGCGACGATCAGGCACAGGTCGGCGCTGCCCGGGACGGGCCGGGCCGCCTTCGGCTCGAACTCGCGCCCCGCCTCATGCAGGTTGATCTTGCTCTGCCCGAACGCCAGCGCCCGCCGCCCCTCACCGAACGTCACCGCCTCCATCCCCAGCACCGTGGTGTAGAAGCGCACCGCCACCTCCACGTCGGCAACAGTCAGCACCAGATGATCCAGACGGTCGATCCTCATGCGTTCCCTCACTCCTCGATCGGCTCTCCGTTCCATAGTCTCCGCATCTCGGGACACGTACGCAGCAACTCCTCCAGCGGACCGCGTCCCACGACCTGGCCACGGTCGAGGACGACCACCTGGTCGGCGCGTTCGAGGGCGGCCCGGCGGGAGGAGACCACCAGCAGCGTGGCGGGGCCGTGCCGGGCGATGCGCTCCCACAGCAGGTTCTCGGTCCCGACGTCCAGGGCGGACGACACGTCGTCCACGACGAGCAGGTCCGGGGCGCGGACCAGGGCGCGGGCGGCGGTGGCGCGCTGCACCTGGCCGCCCGACAGGCGCACGCCCCGGGGGCCGACGACGGTCTCCAGGCCGTCCGGCATGGCGGCCAGGTCGTCCTCGAAGGCGGCCAGTTCCAGGGCACGGGCCAGGGCTTCGTCGCCCGCGGGCAGGCCGAGGAGCAGGTTCTCGCGCAGGGTCTCCGAGAACAGGCGCGGGATCTGGCTCGCGTACGCCGCCCGTCCGGGCACCAGGAACGCGCCGGGGTCGGGCAGCGGGCGGCCGTTCCAGGTGATCGTCCCGGCGTCCAGGGGCAGCAGGCCCAGCAGGGCGCGCACCAGCGTGGTCTTGCCCGCGCCGACGGCCCCGGTGACGACGGTGAACGTGCCGCGCCGCAGCGTCAGGTCCACGTCGTGCACCCCGCGCCCACCGGGATGCCGCACGCTCAACCCCCGCACCTCCAGCACCTCCAGCGTCGTCGGCGCGGCCGGGAGGCGGGTCGTGGGCGGACCGTCCGGGGCTGGGGTGGGGTGGAGGGGGTGGGGGTGGGTCAGGTCGGGGGTGTTCTGGTGGGGGGCGAGGAGGCTGGTCAGGCGTTCGGCTGAGACGTCCGCCCTCGGCAGGCGGTACAGGATGGAGCCGATGGTGCGCGGCAGCGCGGTCAGCCAGCCGGCGTAGCTGGTGAACAGCGCGAGGTCGCCCACGGTGAACTCGCCGCGCCGCATCGCCCCGGCGGCCAGCAGCAGCACGACGCCGACGCCCAGCTCCACCGTGGTGCCCGTGGCGGCCTCCAGCAGGTCGGTGGCCAGGCGGCTGCGTACGGCGGCGTCCCGGCGACGGGCGTTGAGCGTGCGCAGGCGGTCCAGCGCCGCCCGCTCGGCCCCGGCCGTCTTCAGCGTGAGCACTCCGCCGAACAGTTCGCCGACGAAGGCCGTCACGCCCGCGCCCAGTTCCCTGGCCTGCTGGTGGCGCCGTCTGATCACCCGTCCCATGAGTCTGCTCAGCACGCCGATCGCGAGCATCGGCACGACCAGTGTCACGGTGACGACGGGGTCGATCGAGACCATGACCGCCAGCGCCGCCCCGCCGAACAACACGCCTCCGGCCAGGGGGACCGACTCGTCGGCGAGCTCGACCAGCTCGGCCACGTCGTCGCGCAGCCGGGCCAGCGACTCGCCCGGGGAGCGCGGCAGCCGGGCGGCGACCGGGCCGGGCGCGGTCAGCACCGAGCCCAGGACGTTGGCGCGCAGCAGCGTGGCCGCCGCGTCCCACCAGTAGGAGCCGTAGGACCAGGCGAACACCAGGACGATCCCGCGGACCAGCTCGACGCCCGCGAACGCCGCGCACAACCACAACGACTGCCGCAGCGTCGCCGGGCTGTGCCCGCTGATCTGGTCGAAGAGCTGTCGCAGCACGAGGCCGCCGCCGAGCGGGAGCACGTGGACCGGCAGCCACAGCAGGATCTGCAGCACGTACAGGCGCACGTCGAAGCCGACCAGGCGGCCCGCCACGCCCAGGGCCCGGCGCGCGCTCACCGGTTCACCCCGGCGGTGGCCGGGAGCCGGCCGAACCCGAGCCCGGCGGGCGCTCATCGGCTCACCCCCGCCGCGTCCAGGAGCCGGCCGAACCTGCTGCCGGGGTCGGCGGCCAGGTCGGCGCGGCGGCCGTACTCGACGAGCTTGCCGCGTTCCAGCACGGCGATCTTGTCCACGTGCGCCAGGGAGGAGAGCCGGTGCGCGATGAGCACGCCGGTCCGCCCGTCCAGCAGCCGCCGTACGCCGTCCTCGACGTGCCGTTCGGTGGCCGGGTCGAGCCTGCTGGACGCCTCGTCCAGGATCACCAGGCCGGGGTCGGCCAGGAAGGCCCGCGCGAAGGCGAGCAGTTGCGCCTCCCCCGCCGACAGGCCGCCGGGCTCGCCGTCGAGCCCGGCGGGCAGCGCGGCCAGCCAGCCGCCGAGCCCCACCCCGGCCAGCACCTCCAGCAGGTGAGCGTCGTCGTGGCGGGGGTCGGTCAGGGCGCCGAACAGGGTGAGGTTGTCGCGGACGCTGCCGTCGAACAACCGTACGTCCTGGGTGACCACGCCGACCCGGCGGCGCAGCGACTCAGGGTCGCACTCGCGCAGGTCGAGACCGCCGATCTCGACCGTGCCGCCGGTCGGGTCGTACAGGCGCAGCAGCAGCTTGGCGAGGGTGGTCTTGCCGCTGCCGGTGCGTCCGACCAGGCCCAGGCGTTCGCCGGGGGCCAGGGTGAGGGTGATGCCCGACAGCGCGCTCTCGCCGTCGTCGGGGTAGGCGAAGCTCACGTCGTCCAGCCGCAGGCCGAGCGCGCCCGAGGCGGGCAGCGGCCGGGGCGCGGCGCGGACGGGCAGCGCCGGGCGCTCGGCCAGCAGGGAGCCGATGCGGGCGAACCCGGCCAGCGCCCCCTGGAACTGCCTGAGCTGGTCGATCAGCCGCTCGAACGGCGTGCGGATCATCACGGTGTACTGGAAGAGCAGCACGGCGGTGCCGACGGTGAGCGCCCCGGCGTCCAGCAGCCAGGCGGCCAGGGCGAGCATCAGCGCGGTCCCGGCCGCGAACGCCACGTTGGTGGCCGCGAGCAGGCCGCCCGCGATGCGCGAGCCGTGCCACTCGGCGCGGAACCAGGCCGCGGCGACCTGGTGGAAGCGGCCGAGCGCGTGCTCGCCCGCGCCGTTGGCCCGCAGGTCCTCGGCTCCGGCCAGCCGTTCTTCGAGGTGGCCGTAGAGCGCGGCGCTCGCCTGCCGCGACCGGGTCGCCGACGGCACGGCGAGCCGCTGCGCGCCCGCCATGGCGAGCCCGGTCAGCAGGCAGTAGGCCAGCAGCGCCGCGCCCAGCCGCAGGTCGACGGTGAACACGACGGCGAGCACGCCGGCCAGCAGCAGCAGCCCGGCCACGACGTCGAGGACGAAGGCGACGACGAAGTCGGCCACGGCCGCCACGTCGCCGTCGACGCGTTCGATCAGCTCGCCGGGCGAGTGGCGGGCGTGGAAGGCCAGGTCGAGGCCGAGCACGTGCCCGGCCAGGTGTTCGCGCAGGCGGTTGGTGCCGTCCCAGGCCAGGCGGCCGGCGAGCCAGGCGGCGGCCATGCGGGCGGCCTGACCGGCGGCGGCCAGGCTGAGGTAGCCGAGCGCGATCACGATCAGGTGGCGCAGCCCGGCGCCGCCGGCGGCGTCGTCGACGAAGCGGCGGGTGACGTGCGGGGCGGCCAGCGGCAGCGCGGTGGCCGCGGCGGTGGCGGCGCCGAGCGCGAGCGCGGCGCGCGGGCCGGGCCGCAGGTGGCGCAGGGCCTGCCGGGCTGGTCTAGCTACATGCGGAGGTGTCCTGGTGAGCGGGGATCTCGACAAGCGTCATGCCCTCTGGATAGGTGGGTGTCCTGTGCTGGGAGGTCATGAACGCTGTCCTCATCGGTCCGCTCCTTCGTCCGGCGATCGGTGCCGCCGGGAAGTACAACAGCCGCCCGCGCCGCGCCGCAACCGGTTTTGGCCGCCTACGCGATCTATACGCCGCCTATACAGCCGCTGCTCACGCTGAGCACCGAACGGCCTTACACCCCCCGCGGAGGTTGGACGGTGTTGAAGAAACCCAGGCGGCTGACTCCCTTACCGCCGCTCGTCGTCCTGTTGCTGACATCCACGGCCCTCGTGCCGCTTCCCGCGCGGGCCGCCCCGCCCGCGCCCGTCAAGGCGCAGGCGGCGGTCGCCTGCCCGGACGAGATGCCCACCGAGATCTCCGCCCGGCTGGCCGCGGCGGTCTGCGGCAAGCGGATCAGGGCGGTCTCGCTGACCACCGAGACCGACGAGTTCTTCGTCAACCCGGCCGGCACGGTCACCCAGGAGCACCGCTACCGCCCGGTCCGGGTCAGGCGGGGCGAGGCGTGGGTGCCCGCCGACCCGACGCTCGCGGCGGGCCAGGACGGCACGGTCGCGCCGAAGGCCGCCGCGGTCTCCTACAGCTTCTCCGGCGGCGGCGACGGCCCGCTGGTCACCGCCACCGAGCGGGGCACCCGGCTCACCCTCGGCACGCCGCTCGGCACCCTGCCCAAGCCGGTGCTGGACGGCGCCACCGCCACCTACCCCGACGTGCTGCCGGGCGTGGACCTGGTGCTGACCGCGGACGTGGACGGCTTCGCCGAGAAGCTCGTCGTCAGGACCCGGCAGGCCGCGGCGAACCCGGCGCTGAAGGAGCTGACGTTCGCCACGTCGGTGAAGAAGGGCGAGGTCAGGACCGACAGGCACGGCAACGTCTCGGTCCTGGACGCCGAGGGCGAGCCGGTGTTCGGCTCGGCGGCGCCGGAGATGTGGGACGCCGCCACCGAGTCGGCCATGACCCGCAACCCGGCCACCCCGGCGCTGGCCGCCCAGCCGGGCCGGCGGGCCAGGATGGGCGTGCGGCTGTCGGGCCGCGAGCTGCGCGTCACCCCCGACGCCGCGCTGCTGGCCGACCCGGCCACGGTCTACCCGGTGACGATCGACCCGAGCTTCACCTCGGCCAAGTCCGGCTGGACGTACGTGGACTCGGCCTATCCCACCAGCGCGTACTGGAACTCGGCGAACGACGCGACGGCCGGCACCAGCAACGGCGGCGGCTACAAGCGGCGCTCGTTCTTCAACATGGGCCTGTCGGGCCTGGCCGGCAAGCACGTCACGGCGGCCACGTTCAACATCAAGGAGACGTGGGCCTGGTCCTGCTCGGCGCGGAACGTCGAGCTGCACAGGACCGCGGCCGTCGGCTCGGGCACGACGTGGAACAACCAGCCCGCCTCGAACCTCAACATCGGCGCCAAGAACGTCGCCTACGGCTGGTCGTCGGCCGGTCAGGGCGGCGCGTCGAGCTGCCCGGCGGCCTGGGTCGGCTGGGACGTCACCAGCGCGGTGCAGAGCGTGGTGAGCGCGAACGGCACGTCGGTCACCTTCATGGTCAAGGCCGGCAGCGAGACCGACAACTACTACTGGAAGCGCTTCGCCAACAACCCCAACATCGCGATCACCTACAACTCGCTGCCGGGCACGCCGTCGGCCCTGGCCGTCGCGCCCTGCTCGGTGTGCGCCAGCCCGGCCGTGGTGGGGGCGGCGCAGCCGACGCTGTCGGCCAAGGTGAGCGACGCCGACGGGCAGGCGCAGCGGGCCGACTTCGAGATCTGGACGGCCGACCACGCGACCAAGGTGACCGGCGGCTCGGCCGCGAACGTGGCGAACGGCGCCACCGCCTCCTGGAAGGCCGGCACGGCCCTGGCGAGCACGTCGTACGCCTGGCGGGTGCGCTCGTACGACGGCACGGACTACGGTCCCTGGTCGGCGTGGTTCGCCTTCACGGTGGACGCCGCCCCGCCGCCCGCCCCCGAGGTGTCCTCCGCCGACTACCCGGAGGACGCGTGGGCCAAGGGCGCGGGCCAGGCCGGACAATTCACCATCACGCCGGCCTCGGCCGACGCGTCCTCGGTGCTGTGGTCCTTCGACGGCGGCGCCCAGCAGTCGGCCGCCAACTCCGGCGCGCCGCACACGGTGAGCTGGACGCCGCCCGCCGACGGCCCGCACACGCTCAAGGCGTGGGTCAAGGACAAGGCGGGCAACCTGTCGGAGGCGACGACGTACGCGTTCAACGCGGGCGGCTCGGCGGTCACCTCGCCCAAGGACGGGCAGTCCACCGCCCGCCGGACGGTCCTGTCGGCCACGGGCAGCGCGGGGCTGAGCGCGGTCACCTTCTCCTACCGGCGCGGCGAGGCCGACTCCTGGCACCAGGTGCCGGCAGCCGACGTGCGCAGGAAGTCCGACGGGTCGGCGATCGCCTGGCCGGTGGCGATGAGCGCGGGCGCCTCGCCCGAGCTGGTCTGGGACACCACGCACACGCTGGCCGAGGACGGCTCGATCGAGATCAGGGCCGAGTTCGTCACCTCCTCGGGCACGGCCGCCTCCCAGCCGGTGGACCTGATCGTGGACCGGGACGGCGAGGGCGCCTCCACCCAGCCGGTCGGCCCCGGCTCGGTCAACACGCTGACCGGCGACTTCAGGATGGCCGCCACGGACGCCAACGTGTACGGCATCGGCCTGATGCGCTCGTTCTCCTCGCGTGACCCGCGCAAGGGCTCGGCGCTGCCGGGCGTGGCGGCGATCTTCGGCACCGAGTGGACGCCGACCGGGCTCGCCCAGTCGGGCCAGGGCACGTTCGCCCAGCTCCGGGCCACCTCCGCCACCTCGGTCGAGCTGACCGGCGAGGGCTCGGCGGTCGCCTTCACCAAGAACGCCGACGGCTCGTACGAGCCGCAGCAGGACGCGGCGAGCCTGAAGCTGACCTTCGACGCCGCGGCCGACCGCTACACCCTGTCGGACGCGAACTCGGCCGAGCGCACGGTGTTCGCCAAGGTGGACGCCGCCGCCCCGATCTACCTGGTGCGGGCGGTCTACCCGGCCAGCGGCAAGGGCAGCACGGCGTTCGTGTGGCAGTCGGTGACCGGCTCGGACGGCAAGGCGCTGGCCCGGCCGGTCAAGATCATCGCGCCGTCGTACACGCAGGCCGACTGCGACGTGGACACGCTGGCGAGCCTGCCGCAGGGCTGCCGCCTGATCAAGCTGGACTACGCCACCACCACGACGGCGGGCGCGCAGCTCGGCGACGTGGCCGGGCAGGTCAAGGCGATCAGCCTGTGGGAGGGCGGCGCGAGCGCGCCGCTGGGCCTGTCGGAGTACCGCTACGACGACCTGGGCCGCCTGCGCGAGCAGTGGAACCCGGCCACCCCCGACATCAGGACGCGCTACGACTACGACCTCGGCGGCCGGGTGAACCGCTACACCCCGCCCGGCGAGCTGCCGTGGACGTTCGCCTACGGCAAGGCCGGCAACGCCGACACCGCCGCGGACGGCATGCTGCTCGCCGTCTCCCGCCCGACGCTGCGGCCCGGCACGCCGAGCGAGACGAACGGCACCGCGGTCACGTCGGTGGTCTACGACGTGCCGATCAGCGGGACGGGCGCGCCGTACGGGATGAGCGAGACGGCCACGGCCGCCTGGGGGCAGAGCGACTCCCCGGTGGACGCGACCGCGATCTTCCCGGCCGACCAGGTGCCGGCCAACCACACCGGGCGCGGCGGCCTGGCCGCCTCCGACTACGGCCGCGCCACGATCACCTACCTGAACGCCTCCGGGCAGACGGTCAACCGGGTGGAGCCCGGCGGCGCGGTCTCCACCAGCCAGTACGACGCGCAGGGCAACACGGTGTTGTCGCTGTCGGCCGGCAACAGGGCGCTCGCCCTGGCCCAGACGCCGGACGCGGGCGCCGAGCTGACCCGGCTCGGCCTGCTCAACGCCTCGCCCGCCGACCGGGCGCGGCTGCTGGCCGAGGAGTCCGCCTACAGCTCCGACGGGCAGCGGATGGTCTCCGAGCTCGGCCCGCTGCACCTGGTCACGCTGAACGGCACGCAGGTCGCGGCCAGGAAGCACACGGTCAACACCTTCGACGAGGGCCGGCCGGCCGACGCCAAGGTGTCGAACCTGGCCACGACGGTGGCGGCGGGCGCGTACGTGCCCGGCGCGGCCGCCGACGCCGACGTGCGCACGAGCCGGACGTACTACGACTGGAACACCGGCAAGAGCGTCAGGACGGTGGAGGACCCCGGCGGCCTGGCGATCACCAAGACCACGACGTACGACTCCGACGGCCGGGTGGTCGCCACCACGAT
Organism: Nonomuraea sp. NPDC049624; assembly: GCF_040675255.1. Lineage (NCBI taxonomy): Bacteria > Bacillati > Actinomycetota > Actinomycetes > Streptosporangiales > Streptosporangiaceae > Nonomuraea > Nonomuraea sp. NPDC049624. Next base: position 21,087 of record NZ_JBFAOR010000019.1, read on the forward strand.
GCCGAAGTCGTCGGGCGACGACGCGGGCACCACGACCAGCGAGTACTACACCGCCGACGGCACCGGCGCGTGCGGCGGCAAGGCCGAGTGGGCCGGGCAGCTGTGCCGGACGAGGTCGAAGACGGGCGTCGGCGACAGCGGCACCCGTCCGGCCGAGCTGGTCACCAAGGTGTACGCCTACGAGCCCGGCGGCCGCGTGTCGTCGGTGACCGAGACGGCCAACGGCGTGACCAGGACCACGACGACCACGTACAACCCGGCGGGCGACATCGTGAGGACGGTCGTGTCCGGCGGGGCCGGGACGGCGGTGCCCGAGGTGAGCACCACCTACGACGCGGCCGGGCGGGCGGTCAGGACGACGGCCTCCAACGGCACCTCGATCACCCGCGAGTACGACGCGCTGGGCCGCCAGACGTCCTACACCGACGCCGACGGCGGCGTCACCAGGGTCGAGTACGACGCCCTCGACCGCATCACCAGGAAGACCGACGGCGCGCCCTCGACGGTCACCTACGCCTACGACGACGTGCGCGGCGCGCTGTCCACCATGACCGACTCGGTGGCCGGGACGTTCACCGCCACGTACACCGTCGACGGCTCGATCAGCCACGAGAACCTGCCGGGCGGCCTGTCCTACGACCTGGCCCGGGACCCGTCCGGCGCGCCGGTCTCGCGGGTCTACCGGACCGCGGCGGGTGCGCGGCTGCTGGACGACTCGGTGACCTGGTCGATCCACGGCCAGCAGGTGAGCCACAACGGGCTGTCCGCCCAGAGGATCGGCTACGACAAACTGGGCCGCATCGCCTCGGTGGACGACACCGTGAGCGGCCTGTGCTCGCGCCGGGCCTACGGCTACGACGCCAACTCCAACAGGACGGGGCTGACCACGAGCGCCTGCGACGGCTCGGGGGCGGTCACCGAGAACCACGCCTACGACGGCGGCGACCGGCTGGCCGACGCCGGCTACGAGTACGACGCCTACGGCCGCACCACGGCCACGCCGGCCGGGCTGAAGGCGGAGTACTACACCACCGACCTGGTGCGGCAGATGACGTCGGGGGCGGTGCGGCAGTCGTACACGCTGGACCCGGAGCTGCGCCGCAACACCACCACGCTGGAGCAGCTGTCCGGCGGCACGTGGAGCGCGGCCGGCAAGCGGGTCGAGCACTTCGACGCCGACGACGACACGCCCGCCTGGGTCGTGGAGGGCGGCGTGGTCACCAGGAACGTGCACTCCATCTCCGGCGGCCTGGCCGCGGTCACCTCGGCGACCGGGGACGTGCGGCTGCAGCTGACGAACCTGCACGACGACATCAACGTGGTCTACGCCGACGGCGTGCCGCTGGCGCTGGACTTCGACGAGTTCGGCAACCCGCGCGCCGGCCAGCCCGCGATGCGTTACGGCTGGCACGGCGCGGCCGAGCGGGCCGCCGACACCCCCGACGGCACGATCCTCATGGGCGTGCGGCTCTACCAGCCCAGACTGGGCCGGTTCCTGCAGACCGACCCGGTGGAGGGCGGCAGCGCCAACGCCTACGACTACGCCAACCAGTCGCCGACCTCCAACGCCGACCTGGACGGCAAGAAGTGGTACTGGTGCACCAACTTCTGGCACTTCGCCTTCAACCACTGCGGCGTCAGCTACGCCTACTACCACGGCAGCTGGCGTTACGTGCACTGGAAGAAGACGCCGGCCGGCTGGTGGGTGCGCGGCGTGTACTACGACTACTGCACCAAGTCACCCGACAAGCCGCTCGGCTACGACTTCCGGCAGGCGTGCATGATGCACGACTACGGGTACGCCCTGCGCAATATGGGGTATATCCACAGCAAGTACCAGGTCGACTACATCTTCTATTACGTCCTGTACTGGGGCGTCTGCTCCCACTACTTCTTCAAGGGGACATGTCGCAGCATCGCGTACGCGTACTTCCTTTCGGTGGTCGCCTTCGGCCACCCGTGACCTAGGATGAACCACCGGCGGGAGCTACCACGAAAGGCTCCCGCCGGTGCCTTTTTCTCCCGGTCGGCGCAGGGTTGACGGGAGTCGGACGTTGATGCACATTGAAGCAGCTTTGATCTTCCTTGTGCACCAACGTCCTTGCGGGGAGCGCGATGGAGTTCGCCGTACTTGGGCCGCTTCACGTCTCGGGTGACCAAGGGCCGCTGCCGCTCGGCGTCGGCAAGCAGCGCACCCTGCTGGCCGAGCTCCTGTGCCGGGCCGGCCGCCCGGTCTCCCCCGCCACGCTCGTCGAGGCCCTGTGGGAGCAGCGCCCGCCGCGCACCGCCGCCGACAACCTCCGCCTGTACGTGCACCAGCTCCGCCGGACGCTCGGCCAGGACCGCATCACCCGCACCGACGCCGGATTCGTGCTGGCCGTGCACCCCGGCGAGCTGGACGCCGAACGCTTCGAGACCCTGGCCGGCCGGGGCGGCGACGCGCTGTCCGGCGGCGACCACGAACAGGCCGCCGCGCTGCTGCGGCAGGCGCTGGAGTTGTGGCGCGGGCCCGTCTACGCGGGGCTGAACCTCACCGCCGGGCTGCGCGACCACGCCCGCCGCCTGGAGGAGGAGCGCCTGGCCGCCCTGGAGCACCGGATCGAGGCCGACCTGGCCCGCGGCCTGCACGCCGTGCTCATCGCGGAGCTGACCGAGCTGGTCGCCGAGCACCCGCTGCGCGAACGCCCGCGCCGCCAGCTCATGCTCGCCCTGGCCCGGTCCGGACGGCAGGCCGAGGCGCTGGCCAGCTACCGCGAGGCCCGCCGGGTGTTCGCCGCCGAGCTGGGCCTCGACCCCGGCGCCGAGCTCAACCGCCTGCACCAGGCCATCCTCACCGGCACCCTCGGCCCGGCCCCCGGCGGCGCGGCCGGCGGCGCCGGTGGCGCCGCCGGGCCAGCGGCGCGCTCCCCCGCCCAGCTCCCGACCGACATCTCCGACTTCACCGGACGCGGCGAGCAGCTCGCCCAGCTCACCTCCCTGCTCGGCGACGAACCGTCGCAGGGCCCCGGCCAGGTGCGGATGTGCGTGATCGCGGGCATGGGCGGCGTCGGCAAGACCACGCTGGCCGTGCACGCCGCGCACCGCATCGCCCGCCACTACCCCGACGGCCAGCTGCACACGAACCTGCACGGCGCCGAGGCCAGCCCCGCCGACCCCGGACAGGTGCTGGCTGCCTTCCTCACCGCGCTCGGCGTGCCGCGCTCCACGCTGCCCGAGAGCGTGGACGAACGGGCCGCGCTGTTCCGCAGCAGCCTGGCCGAGCGGCGCATGCTGATCGTGCTCGACAACGCCGCCTCCGAGCAGCAGGTGCGCCCGCTGCTGCCCGGCACGTCCGGCTGCGCCGTCATCATCACCAGCAGGGCCAGGCTGAGCGGCCTGTCCGGCGCCGCCCTGATCGAGCTGTCGGTGCTGCACCTGCGGCAGGGCGTGCGCCTGCTGGCCAGGATCGCCGGCGCGGGGCGGGTGGAGGCCGAGCCGGAGGCGGCGGCGGAGATCGTCCGGCTCTCCGACGGGATCCCGCTGGCCGTGCGGGTGGCCGGGGCCCGGCTGGTGGCCCGGCCGCACTGGCCGCTGACCCGGCTGGCCGGGCAGCTCAAGGACGAACGACGGCGGCTCGACCAGTTCGCGACCGGCGACCTGGCGGTCCGGGCGAGCCTGGCGCTCAGCTACGTGGGACTGGAACCGGCCGCGCGGCGGGCCTTCCGGCTGCTGGGCACGCTGGAGGTGCCCGACTTCGCCGGATGGGTGGCGGGCGCGCTGCTGGACGTGCCCGTACCGGTGGGCGAGGAGCTGGTGGAGTCGCTGGTGGACACCCAGCTCGTGCTGATCAGCGGCGTCGATCCGGCCGGGCAGCCGCGCTACCGCTTCCACGACCTGGTCCGCCTGTACGCCCGCGAACGCGCCGAGCTGGAGGACCGGCCCGAGGCGGTCGCGGCGGCGCTCGGCCGGGCCTTCGGCGGCTGGCTGGCGCTGGCCGAGCAGGCGACCGAACGCGTCCAGGGCAGTTCCTCGGCCATCATCCACGGCTCGGCCCCGCGCTGGAGCTCGCCCGACGGCACGCCGTGGGAGATCCGGCAGGACCCGATGGCCTGGTTCGACACCGAGCGCACCGCGCTGGTCGCGGCGATCCGGCAGGCGTGCGCGCTCGGCCTGGCCGAGGTCGCCTGGGACACCGCCTGCTGCGCCGAGCGCTACTTCGACGTCAGCGGCCTGTTCGACGACTGGCGGGCGCTGCACGAGCGGGTGCTGGCCGCCTGCCTGGCCGCCGGCGACCGGCTGGGCGAGGCGGTGATCAGGCGCGGCCTCATGCACGCCACCACCTGGACCGAGACCGGCGGCGCCATGGCCGCCCAGTACGACGGCGCCGAGCGCCTGATCGCCATGTTCACCGAGCTGGACGAGCGGCGCGGCCTGTCCGACGCGTACGTGCTGCGCGCCTGGGGCGAGGCCGCCAGGGGCGACATGGCGCAGGGCCTGCGCTCGGGCCGCCTCGCGCTGGAGCTGGCCGAACGCAGCGGCCACCAGGGCGGCGAGGCCAGGGCGCACGTGTGCATGGCGGTCGCCTACGGCACCAGGGACATCAGGATGGCCATCGTCCACCTGCTGCGCGGCCTCGACCTGGCCGCCAAGCTCGGCAACCCCCGCTTCGAGGCCACGACCCTGCAGTTCCTCGGCCTCGCGCACGCCCACGCCAAGGAGTTCGAGGCCGGGCTGGAGTACATGGTGCGGGCGCTGGCCATCTACCGGCAGATCCGCGACCCGCTGCTGGAGGCGATGGGCCTGGTCGCGCTGGCCAAGCTGTACGCCGGCCACCACGACCCGCGGGCCAGGGCGGTCGCCGAGGCGGCCGAGCTGCTGAGCCGCTCCCACCGGCTGGCCCACCACCGGGCCGACGCGCTGTGGGTGCTGGGCGCGGTGGACCTGGCCGAGGGCCGGGTGCAGGAGGCCGTCGCGCACCTGGAGGAGTCGGTGCGGCTGTGGCGCGCGCGGGGCTGGCAGGAGTTCCTGGCGGGGGCGCTGGACAGCCTGGCCGAGGCGTACGCGGCGGCGGGCGACCCGGCGGCGGCGGCCGCGGCCCGGCTGGAGGCTCGGTCGCTTGCCGGTTCTCCTCAGACGGGTTGAGTATCCGAGCGCTCGTGTCCCCGTCCTCGTCTCGGGCATGCTGGCCCTCACCACCTGTGTGAGGAGAGAGATGCCGCGTTCCGCCCTGCTGTGGGCCGTGATCCTGATCGCCGGAGGCGTCGCCGCCGTGGCGTTGTGCGTGCTCACCGCGCCCGTGGTCGCGCCCGGCGCGACGAAGGACGTCCTGGACTCCCCGGCGCTCGTTCCGGCCTTCGCCGCGCTGGCGGTCCTGGCCGGGCTGGCCGCGTGGGCCGTTCCGCATCCGTTGTGGGGGGCCGTCGCCGCCGCGCCGTTCTTCGTGCACTTCGCCGCCGGGGTGGTGGGCGAGCTGCGCGGGGGCGGGCAGGGGTTGTGGCCGGTCGGGCTGATGTTCCTGGCCGGCCTGACGTTGCTGCCCCTGGCCGCCTCGCTCGTCACGTCGCTGGTCGCCAGATCCCGCTGAGCCCCACGGCGACCGTACTGCGTACGGTACGATCGCCTACCCGCTCCCCATTTGATGTGACAAGAAGGGATTCCGTGGCCTCCAGCGCCAAGCCCGACGCCGTACGCACCCGATCCGCCGATCACACCGCCGCCGACAGCCACGACGTCATCCAGGTCCGCGGCGCCCGCGAGAACAACCTCACCGGCGTCGACCTCGACCTGCCCAAGCGCCGCCTCACCGTGTTCACCGGCGTGTCCGGCTCGGGGAAGTCCTCGCTCGTCTTCGACACGATCGCCGCGGAGTCCCGGCGGCTGATCGACGAGACGTACACCACGTTCGTCCAGAACTTCATGCCGAGCCTGGCCCGTCCCGACGTGGACTCGCTGCGGAACCTCAGCGCGGCGATCATCGTGGACCAGGAGCGGATGGGCGCCAACGCCCGCTCGACCGTGGGCACCGCCACCGACACCTACACGATGCTCCGGATCCTGTTCAGCCGGCTGGGCTCCCCGCAGGTCGGGCCGCCGTTCGCGTTCAGCTTCAACCGCGCCGAGGGCATGTGCCCCGAGTGCGAGGGGCTCGGCAAGGTCGCCGGCGTCGACGTCGACGAGCTGGTGGACCGGGACAAGTCGCTGAACGAGGGCGCCATCAAGATCCCGGGGTACGCGGTCGACACCTGGTACTGGCAGATCATGGTCGGCTCGGGCCTGTACGACCCCGACACCAAGCTGCGCGACTTCACCCCCGAGCAGTGGGCGGACCTGCTCGACAAGCCCGCCACGAAGATCAAGTACGGCACCAGCAACTTCACCTACGAAGGGCTGGTCACCAAGGTCAAGCGCCAGTACCTGGCCAAGGACCGCGAGTCGATGCAGCCGCAGGCGCGCGCCTTCGCCGACCGGGCGCTCAAGCTGACCGGCTGCACCGCCTGCGGCGGCTCCCGCCTGAACGAGGCCGCCCGGTCCTCCCGCATCGACGGCCGCAACATCGCCGACTGCTCGGCCATGCAGATCAACGACCTGGCCGAGTTCGTCAAGGGCATCGACGACCCGAGCGTGGGCCCGGTGCTCCAGGGGCTGCGCGACACGCTGGACTCGCTGGTCGAGATCGGCCTCGGCTACCTCAGCCTCGACCGCGAGTCCGGCACGCTGTCGGGCGGCGAGGCCCAGCGGGTGAAGATGGTGCGGCACCTCACCTCCAGCCTGACCGACGTCACCTACGTCTTCGACGAGCCGACGGCCGGGCTGCACCCGCACGACATCCAGCGGATGAACAACCTGCTGCTCCAGCTGCGCGACAAGGGCAACACCGTGCTCGTGGTCGAGCACAAGCCCGAGGTGATCGAGATCGCCGACCACATCGTGGACCTCGGTCCCGGCGCGGGCACCGGCGGCGGCCGCATCTGCTACGCCGGCGACCTCGACGGGCTGCCCGCCTCGGGCACCCTGACCGGCCGCTACCTCGGCCACCGGGCCGCGCTGCGCGCCTCCGTCCGCCCGGCCAAGGGGCAGCTGGAGGTGCGCGGCGCCACGCTGCACAACCTGCGCGGCGTGGACGTGGACATCCCGCTCGGGGTGCTCACCGTCGTCACGGGCGTGGCCGGCTCGGGCAAGAGCTCCCTCATCCACGGGTACGTGTCCGGCCGCGAGGGCGTGGTGGTCGCCGACCAGTCGCCGATCCGCGGGTCGCGGCGCAGCAACCCGGCCACGTACACGGGCGTGCTGGACCCCATCCGCACGGCGTTCGCCAAGGCCAACGGGGTCAAGCCGGCCCTGTTCAGCGCCAACTCCGAGGGCGCCTGCCCGGCCTGCAAGGGCATCGGCCTGATCTACACCGAGCTGGCGATGATGGCCGACGTGGCCTCGGTGTGCGAGGCGTGCGAGGGGCGGCGGTTCACGCCGGAGGTGCTGACGTACCGGCTGCGCGGCAAGAACATCAGCGAGGTGCTGGAGATGCCGGTGGCCGAGGCGCGCGAGTTCTTCCCCAGCGGCCAGGCCAGGACGATCCTCGACCGCCTGCACTCGGTCGGCCTGGGCTACCTCGGGCTCGGCCAGCCGCTCACCACGCTGTCGGGCGGCGAGCGCCAGCGGCTCAAGCTGGCCATCCACATGGCCAGGAACGGCACCACGTACGTGCTGGACGAGCCCACCACCGGCCTGCACCTGGCCGACGTGGACCAGCTCCTGTCCCTGCTCGACCGGCTGGTGGACGACGGCAACACGGTCATCGTCATCGAGCACCACCAGGCGGTGATGGCCCACGCCGACTGGATCGTCGACCTGGGTCCGGGCGCCGGCCACGACGGCGGCCAGGTGGTGTTCACCGGCACCCCGGCCGAGCTGGTGGCGAAGGGCGACTCGCTCACCGCCGTGCACCTGCGCGAGTACGTGGGCCACCAGGCCCCGTAGTGGACCGGCCCTCCCGGGCGACGCGCCCGGGAGGGCCGACGCCGTCGCGCCCGCACCAGGGCGGCGGCGCCGCCCGGCGGGAGGACGGACTGACCCGGGTAACCTCACCCGGCCGCCTGAGCGATTTCTCAATGACCTCTCAATGCCGTCTCGAAGACGTGACAACAGGGGATGAACCGGCGCCCCTTGATTAGGCTTGAAGATCATGATGATTCGGTTGCTCGGACCGGTGGAGCTGGAGCGCGCGGATCAGACCGGACCGGTACGCCCCCCGCAGGCCGCGCTCGCGCTCGCCGCGCTGGCCTGGGAGGCGGGCCGGGTCGTGCCCGTCGAGACGCTGCTGGCCCGGATCTGGGGTGAGCACGTGCCGCCGGGCGCGCGGAACACGCTGCACACGATCATCACCCGGCTGCGCCGGGAGGTGCTCGGCGACGAGGGCCGCGTGCTGCGCCAGGTCGGCGGCTACCTGCTCGACGTGGCCGAGCCGGGCGTGGACCTGCGGCGTTTCCGGAGCCTGGCCGAGGGGGCGGCGACGGCGGCCGATCCCCGTCCGCCGCTGGAGGAGGCGCTGGCGTTGTGGCGCGGCGACCCGCTGGCGGGGCTGCCGGGCGAATGGACCGAGCGGGTGCGGCGGCGGCTGTGGGAGGAGCGCAAGGAGGTCGTGCTGCGCTGGGCCCGTACGGTGTCGGCCGAGGACCCCGGGGCCGCGGTCGCGGCACTGTCGCCGCTGGCCGAGGCGTACCCGCTGGACGAGCTGGTGGCCGGCGCGCTCATCGAGGCGCTGCACGAGGGCGGCCGGACCGCCGAGGCGCTGGCCCGCTACGCCGCCGTACGCCGCACCCTGGCCGAGGAGCTGGGCGTCGAACCCGGCGCCGCCCTGCGCGACCTCCACCACCTGCTCCTGCGAACCGGCGGGACGGGCCGCACCCGCGAGGACGCGGCGAATGTGACCGCGCCGCCCGTTCCCGCGCAGTTGCCCGCCGGGCTCGCCGGTTTCGTGGGCCGCGAGGCCGAGCTGGCGCGCCTGGCCGGCGCCGCGGCCGTCTGCGTGATCTCGGGGCCGCCCGGCGTCGGCAAGTCCTCGCTGGCGCTGCACTGGGCGCACCACCACCGCGACCGGTACCCCGGCGGCCAGCTCCACGCCCGTCTCGGCGGCCTCGACCCGGCCGACGCCGCCGCCGTCCTGTCCCGTTTCCTGGGCGCGCTCGGCGTGCCGGAGTCCCGGATCCCGCTGGGCTTCGAGGACCGGACCGGGCTCTACCGCAGCCTGCTGGCCACCCGCCGGGTGCTCGTCCTGCTGGACGACGCCCGCGCCGCCGACCAGGTCACCCCGCTCCTGGCCACCGCGCCCGGCTGCCTGACGCTGATCACCAGCCGGGCGGAGCTGCCCGCGCTGTCGGTCACCATGGGCGCGTCCCTGCTGCATCTGGACACCCTCACGGCCGAGGAGTCCCGCCAGCTCCTGGCCGCCCGGGTGGGCGAGGCGCGCCTGGCCGCCGAGCCCGAGGCCGCGGAGCTGATCGTCGACCGGTGCGGCCGGCTGCCGCTGGCTCTGGCCATCGTGGCCGCCCGGACGGTACGCCGGTCCGACCTGCCGCTGGCCGACATCGCCGCCGATCTGGAACGCGCGGGCGCCGACCTGGAGCCGTTCGCCGACGCCGATCCGGCGATCGACCTGCGGGCCGTGTTCGGCCGGTCGTACCGGGAGCTGCCGGAGGAGGCGGCGCGGCTGTTCCGCCTGCTCGGGCAGGCGCCGCCGCACCTCCCGCCGGCCGCGGTCGCGAGCCTGGCCGGCCTGCCCGTGGAGCGGACCCGCAGGCTCGTGGACCTGCTCCACCGGGCCAACCTCGTCGAGCTGTCCGCCCGCGACCGCCCGAGGCTGCACGACCTGCTGCGGGCCTACGCCGTCGAGCAGGCCCGCAGCACCGACCGGCGCGCCGCCCGCGGGGCCGCGATCCGCCGCCTGCTGGACCACTACCTGCACTCGGCCTGCGCGGCCAGCGCCGTCTGCTACCCCTACCGTGAGCACGTCCGGCGGGGGCGGCCGGCCCGCGGCGTCACCCCGGAGCGCTTCACCGGCCCGGAAGAGGCTCTGAGCTGGTACGCCACGGAGTCGGCGGTGCTGCCCGCGCTGGTGGGCGAGGCCGCGCGGGCGGGGCTGGACCGGCACGCCTGGCAGCTCGCCTGGGGGTTCGGCGAGTTCATGCAGCGCCGCGGCCTGTGGGAGGAGAGCCTGCGCGTCCAGACGGTGGCGCTGGAGTGCGCCGCGCGGCTCGGCGACCGGCTGGCGCAGGCCGGATGCCACAGCGGCCTGGCCCGCGCGCACGCCAGGCTCGGCTCCGACCGGCAGGCGGTCGAGCACTTCGACCGGGCCATCGAGCTGCACCGGGGCCTCGGCGAGCCGGTCCTGGAGGCGCACCTGCACCTCGGCCAGGCCGTCGCGGTCGGCCGGGTGCGGCCGGGCGAGGAACTGCGGCACGCGTTGCGGGCCCAGGAGCTGTTCGAGGAGGGCGGCGACGCCATCGGCCAGGCCCGCGCGCTGAACACCGCGGGCTGGTGGCGTGCCCAGCTCGGCCAGTACGACCAGGCGTACGCCGACTGCTGCCGGGCGCAGCGCATCCTGGCCGACCTCGGCTACGCCCAGGGCGAGGGGCATGCGTGGGACAGCATCGCGTACGTGCTGGAGGCCAAGGGCGACCACCCGGGCGCGGTGGCCTGCTACGAGCGGGCGGCCGCGCTCCTGCTGTCCTGCGACGACCTGCACCCTGCCGCCCAGACGCTGGTCCGGCTCGGCGAGACGCACGCCGCCGCCGGCGACCGCGCGGGCGCCCTGGACGCCTGGCGGCGGGCCGTGGAGTGCTACGAGACGCTCGGCGACGCCGAGGCCGAGACGATCCGCACCCGCTGCGCGGTCCTGCGCCGCCACTGACGAGGGCGCCCCCGAAAGAGCCGCCACTGACGAGGGCGACCTATGAAAGGGCCGCCACTGACGAGGGCGCCCCCTGGAAGGAGGGCGCTCAGACGGCCAGGCGGGCCAGGATGCGGGCGAACTCCGGCGGCGGCGCCACCACCAGCCTCGTCTGCCCCTGCTGCACCACGATGTCGGCCTTGATCAGCGTCAGCCGTCCCTGGTGCCACCAGTAGACCTGCGCGCTCAGCCCGCCGGTGCGGGCCGCGTGCACCCGCAGCCGTTCGATGGCGCGCACCACCCCGATGCCGTCCACCGGGCGCACCAGCACCGTGTACGGGTCGGGCAGCACCACCAGCACCCCGTCGGCGGGCACGGTGAGGTGGTCGCCGAGCCAGCGCAGATGCGTGGCGGCCGACGGGCTCCTGCCGGTCAGCCGGGTCACCGGCGTGCCGCCCAGCTCGATGCGCTCGACCTCCAGCCGCTCGGCCCGCCGGACGTTCGCCACGGCCAGGTCGAGCGCCTGAGCCGTCGGGACGGGCCAGCAGCCGGCCTCCTCGGGCCGCACCAGGCGCGAGCCGACGGTCAGCAGCTCCACCAGGTCGGCGTTGAGGTGCCGCCCCACCACCCGGGTCAGGTCGGGGACCTCGTCCACCGCCTCCACCCGGGTGCGCAGCAGGGGCGCGGCCTGGTCGAGGTCGCAGGCGTCGTAACGCTCGTCCGCGGTGGCCAGGGCGTGCGCGAGGTGCTCGGAGACCAGCACCGGCCAGTCCTCCCTGGCCCGGCGCCCGGCCTCGCGGCGCAGCCCGGTCAGCTTCACCACCAGCTCCGCGACGCCGTCGCCGCGCAGGGTCAGCGACGCGCCGTCGCGGGCGAACTCGCACACGAACCCCAGGGACTCCGCGACGAGGCCGAGCAGGGAGTCGAGGTCGACGTCCTCGATCGGCCGGCGGGAGGGCTCCCGGTCACGCCTGAAGAAGCTCACACACCGTCCCCTCTGCCGGATTCGTCCCTTTCGGTGTCTTCCTACCTTGCCTGCTCGCCGTCGCGGAACGGACCAGCCAGGGAGCACGATTCGGTATCGATAACCCCAAGCTCCCCCAGCCACACGCTCATCTGTGGTGACCCGTGCCCCACCGGAAGCCCGGCCACCACGGGCACCCCGAGCGGCGCCAGCCGGTCGGCCAGCACCGGGTACGGGTCGCCGCAGTCCACCCACGACCCGAGCGCGATGCCCCGCACACCGTCGAACGCCCCGGCCTGCAGCAGCTGCGTCAGCATCCGGTCGATCCGGTACGGCTCCTCCCCGATGTCCTCCAGCAGCACCAGCTTGCCGTCGAAGGAGGGCTGGTACCGGGTGCCGCACATCGAGGCCAGCAGCGACAGGTTGCCCCCGGTGAGCACGCCCTCGGCCCGTCCTGGCGCCAGCACCCGGTCGCCCCGCACGGTCGCGCTCTCCCCGGCCAGCGCCGCCCACAGGCTCTCCCACGAACGCGGCTCGGGGCCCTGCTCGGCGGCGATCGTGTCGCAGGCGGTCATCGGCCCGTGCAGCGTCGGCACGCCCAGCTCGATCGCGAAGGCGTTGTGCAGGGCCGTGATGTCGCTCGACCCGACCAGCACCTTGGGCCCGGCCGCGCGCATGGCGTCCCAGTCGAGCAGGCCGAGCAGCCGGGCCGCGCCGTAGCCGCCCCGGCCGCAGAACACCACCGACACGGCCGGGTCGCACCAGGCGGCCTGGAGGTCGGCGGCGCGGGCGGCGTCCTGGCCGGCCAGGTAGTCGAGGCCCTGGCGGTCGAGCGCGTGCGCCCCGGCCACCACCTTCAGCCCGAGGGCCTCCAGCCGCTCGACGCCGCGCTGGAACAGGACGGGTGAGGGCGGCCCCGACGGCATGACGATCGCGACGGTGTCACCTTGCTGCATCGGTCAACTCCTGCAGGCCTGGGAGCGCCGGGGCCCGGGTAAGCACCGAAACGCTGATTGGCTCGTTCACCTGCCAAACGGTGTCACACTTGTGGTCCAGTATGCGACTTCCGCCCCACATCCTCGTGGTCAACGGCATCAAGGTCCGCAGGCCCGTCTTCCTGCTCGGCGCCCCGCACTCCGGCGCGGACCTGCTGGCCCGCGCCCTCAAACGCTCCCCGGGCTTCCACGTCACGACCGGCCGCGCGAGCGTGGCGCACGTCGTGTACGCCTTCGCCCGCAAACCGTCCATCGGCCGCACGTCGGGCGCGGTGCGCGTGCTGCGCGACGCGCTGGCCGAGTCCTGGCAGGTCTCCCCGCGCTCGTGCGGGCAGTGCGCCGAGCCGTGCCGGGAGGCGGGCGGGGTGACCGGCAGCGGGCCGTGCGTCGATCCCGGAGAGGTGACGCGGTTCGGCGACGGCAGCCCCGACCTGCTCTACAGCGCGCCGGTGCTGCTCCAGGCATTCCCCGACGCCCGGTTCGTCCAGCTCATCAGGGACGGCAGGGACGCCGTCGCCGGCATGCTCGGCGACCCGGCATGCCTGGCCTGGTTCAAGCCCGCGATGCTCTCCGACAGCACCGAGTTCCCCAACGCCTTCCTCGGCGTCAACAAGGACGAGCACCTCGACCGGTGGAAGGGCATGCCCGCGGCGGGCAAGGCGGCGCTGCGCTGGCGCAGCGCCGTGCGGCTGAGCGCCGAGCTGCGCCGGGAGCTGCCCGAGCGGCAGCTCCTCACCGTCCGCTACGAGGACTTGGCGCTCAAGCCAGCCGACACGCTCGCCGTGCTCACCGAGTTCCTGGAGACGCGGGTGTCCAAGGTCGCGCTGTACGGCTCGCGCGTCCCCGAGGTCGGCGCCTGGCGGGCCCGGCTGCGGCCGGCCGACCTGGAGCTGGTGGAGAAGGTCGCCCGGCAGGAGCTCACCCGGCTGGGCTACCTCCCGAGCTGAACTGGGTGCGGTAGAGCTCGGCGTAGTGGCCGCCGCGCGCCAGCAGCTCCTCGTGCCGGCCGCGCTCGGCCACGCGCCCGTCGTGCACGACGAGGATCTCGTCGGCCTCCCTGATCGTGGACAGCCGGTGGGCGATGACCAGCGACGTACGGCCGTGCAGGGCCGTCTTGAGCGCGAGCTGCACGGCCGCCTCGGACTCGGAGTCGAGGTGCGCGGTCGCCTCGTCGAGCACGACCACGCGCGGCGCCTTCAGCAGCAGCCTGGCCAGCGCGAGCCGCTGCTTCTCGCCGCCGGACAGCCGGTAGCCGCGGTCGCCGACGACGGTGTCGAGCCCGTCGGGCAGCCCCTCGACGAGGTCGCCGATCTGCGCGGCGCGCAGGGCGTCGCGGATCTCCTCGTCGCTCGCGCCGGGCCTGGCGTAGCGGAGGTTGGCCCCGATCGTGTCGTGGAACAGGTGGGCGTCCTGCATGACGACGCCGACGGTGTCGCGCAGCGAGTCGAGCGTGGCCTCGCGCACGTCGAGCCCGTTGATCCGGACGGCCCCCTCGTTGACGTCGTAGAGCCGGGAGACCAGGGAGGTGATGGTGGTCTTGCCCGCGCCGGAGTGGCCGACCAGCGCGATCATCTCGCCCGGCCGGGCGGTGAAGGAGACGCCCTTCAGCACCTCCTGCGACGGGCCCCCGGAGTCCTGGCGGGCCACCGACTCCAGGGAGGCGAGCGAGACCTCCTCGGCCGCCGGGTAGCGGAAGCGCACGTCGTCGAACTCGATGGTGACCGGCCCCTCGGGCACCGGACGCGCGCCGGGCCGCTGCGCGACCATCGGCTTGAGGTCGAGGATCTCGAAGACGCGGTCGAAGCTGACCAGCGCCGTCATCACGTCGACGTGCACGTTGGACAGGGACGTCAGCGGGCCGTACAGGCGCATCAGCAGGGCGGTCAGGGCGACCAGCGTGCCCAGCTCGAAGGCGCCGCCGACGGCGAGCACGCCGCCGATGCCGTAGACCAGCGCGGTGGCCAGGGCGGCGACCAGGCCGAGCGCGACCCGGAAGACCGTGCCGTACATGCCGACGGTCACGCCGACGTCGCGGACGCGGGCCGCGCGGGCGGCGAAGGTGGCCGCGTCGTCCTCGGGCCGGCCGTAGAGCTTGGCGACCATCGCGCCGGCCACGTTGAAGCGCTCGGTGGTGACCGAGCTCATCTCGGCGTCGAGCTGCATCTGCTCGCGGGTCAGCGCGGACATGCGCCGGCCGACGTATTTGGCGGGCACGATGAAGATCGGCAGCAGCACCAGCGCGACCAGCGTGACCTGCCACGACAGCGCCAGCATCGCGCCCAGCACCAGGACCAGGCTGACCACGTTGGACACCACGGACGACAGCGTGCTGGTCAGCGCCCGCTGGGCGCCGATCACGTCGCTGTTGAGCCGGCTGACCAGCGCGCCGGTCTGCGCCCGCATGAAGAAGGCCACCGGCATGCGCTGCACGTGGTCGAAGACCTCGGTGCGCAGGTCGTAGATGAGCCCCTCGCCGATGCGCGCGGAGAACCAGCGCTGCGCCAGCGTCAGCGCGGCGTCGAGGACGGCCAGCGCGCCGATGGCCACGGCCAGGCCGATCACGACGTCGGTGCGGCCGGTCAGGATGCCGTCGTCGATGATCGCCTTCATCAACAGCGGGTTGGCCACCACGATCACCGCCCCGGCCACCACGAGCAGCAGGAACGCCGCGATCTTCCTGGTGTGCGGGCGCGCGTGCCGGCCGATGCGCCGGACCGTGCCCGGCGCGATGCGCTGCTTGGTCACCGAGCCGTCACGGCGCAGCGACATCCAGACCTGAGGGCCGAAGCCCCCTCCCATCATCGCCATACGGGGGATCCCTCCTCCTCCCCCGGATTCAGCGTCGAGAGGTCCTCCGGCGATTCCGCGATCCGCTCACGGCGAACCGGAGCCCCGCCTCCGGCCGGCCGTCCTAACGCGGGCCGAACAGGGCTTTGATGCGCTTGGCCTGCTCCATGCCCTCGGCCGCACTCTGCTCCTCCAGGGTGCGCGCCCGCGCCCCCTGGAGGAGGCGCTTCGTCGCCACCGCCGCGTCCCGGTTCGTCGACAGCAGCTCCGCGATCTTGTTCTGTACGGTCTTGTCCAGGTCGCCCCTGGCGACCACCTGCTCCGCGAGGCCGATGCGCATGGCCTCCTCGGCGTACACGTTCCTGGCGGTCAGGCAGATGTCGATCGCCTTGGCCAGTCCGACCAGCTCGACCAGGGGTTTGGTCCCCGTCAGATCCGGGACCAGGCCCAGTGCGGGCTCTTTCATGCAGAAGGTGACGTCGTCGGCCACGATGCGCAGGTCACAGGCGAGCGCGAGCTGGAACCCCGCGCCGATCGCGTGCCCCTGCACGGCGGCGATGGAGACGATCTCCGGGCGGCGCAGCCACAGGAAACCGTCCTGTGCCTGACGTATACGCTGCTCGAAGGCCTCGCCGTCGGTTGCGGCGGCCGAGCTGAACGAGCCCTGTCCGGGCACTCCCTCCGGTGTGAACATCCGCAGGTCGATTCCTGCCGAGAAGGACGGTCCCTCACCTTTCACGACGACGACGCGCACCTGTTCGGGAAGGCTCTCCCCGATGCGAGCCAACGCCGACCATGTCGCGAACGTCTGGGCGTTGCGCTTTTCCGGCCGGTCCAGCGTGATCGTCGCTATCTCACCGTCCACCTCATAGCGAAGCCCGATCTCCGCCAGCCTTTCGGCAGAGACGTCCTCCGCGTGCCCCCCGCGCTGTGGTGCCTGTGCTTCCGCCATCGCCTGCTCCCTTTGTCCGGTCGCGCACGGGGTGCGCCACCAAGGCTGACCGTCGCGCCCGAGCTTACAGAATATGATTCTGGCTCGGGCGCGACAGCGACTGACTAGGGACGGGCGGCTGCGGTCGCACGTACCGAGGCAGCCGTCAGCGCTTGGACTTGCCTCGAGTCGCCCCGCCGCGCCCGCGCAGAGTCACACCGGACTCGCTAAGGATGCGGTGGATGAACCCGTAGGACCGACCGGTCGAAGCGGCCAGGGCGCGGATGCTCTCGCCCTGCGCGTAGCGCTTCTTGAGATCGCCGGCCAGTTTTTCCCGGTCGGCCCCGGTGACCCGGGTGCCCTTCTTCAGTGTCTCGGCCACGAGTACCTCCTGTAGTGCCGGACTTCCGCAGCGTTACTCCGCCATGATCAGTCATTTCAGCGGGATCGGCTACCTACTCCACGGGAAAAGATCCGTACCCACTCAAATTAAGATCAGGCAAGTGCCACAAGATCGGAAAATTCGTCGCTCCACGCGTCTTCAGTTCCGTCAGGCAGCAAGATCACCCTATCCGGTGACAGGGCGTCAACGGCACCCTCGTCATGGGTGACGAGGACGATTGCTCCTGAATACGACCTCAGAGCGTTGAGAACCTGCTCACGGCTGACCGGATCGAGGTTGTTCGTGGGCTCGTCGAGCAGCAGGACGTTGGCGCTCGACAACACCAGGATCGCCAGCGCGAGCCGGGTCTTCTCGCCGCCGGACAGGACACCGGCGGGCTTGTCGACGTCGTCGCCGGAGAACAGGAACGAGCCGAGGACCTTGCGCAGCTCGGTGTCGGTGAACTCGCCGCCCGCCGAGCGCATGTTCTCCAGCAGCGTGCGGGAGGGGTCGAGGGTCTCGTGCTCCTGGGCGTAGTAGCCGACCTTCAGGCCGTGGCCGGGCCGCAGCTCGCCGGTGTCGGGAGACTCGATGCCGCCGAGTATGCGCAGCAGGGTGGTCTTGCCGGCGCCGTTGAGGCCGAGGATGACGACCCTGTGACCTCGGTCGATGGCCACGTTGACGTCGGTGAACACCTCCAGGGAGCCGTAGGACTTCGACAGGCCCTCGGCCATGAGCGGCGTGCGGCCGCACGGCAGGGGCTCGGGGAAGCGCAGACGGGCGACCTTGTCGCTCTGGCGCTCCTCCTCGGTGCCGGCCAGCAGCCGGTGGGCGCGGCGCATCATGTCCTGGGCCGCCTTGGCCTTGGTGGCCTTGGCGCGCATCTTGTCGGCCTGGGCCAGCAGCGCGCCCGCCTGCTTCTCGGCGTTGGCGCGCTCGCGCTTCCTGCGCTTCTCGTCGGTCTCGCGCTGGGCCAGGTAGGCCGTCCAGCCGACGTTGTAGTGGTCGATCACCGAGCGGTTGGCGTCGAGGTGGAGGACCTTGTTGACCGTGGCTTCAAGAAGGCCGACGTCGTGACTGATGATCACCAAGCCACCTTGATGAGATCGCAAAAAATCACGAAGCCACCCGATTGAGTCCGCATCTAGGTGGTTTGTCGGCTCGTCGAGAAGGAGAGTTTCCGCTCCGCTGAAAAGAATTCGCGCCAATTCCACGCGGCGCCGCTGACCGCCGGAAAGCGTTTGCAACGTCTGCCCGAGTACCCGGTCGGGCAGGCCGAGGCTGGAGGCGATGGAGGCGGCCTCGGACTCGGCCGCGTAGCCGCCGAGCACGTGCATCTGGTCCTCGAGCCTGCCGTACTGCTTGACGGCCTTCTCGCGGGTGCGCTCGTCGGCGGAGGACATGCCGACCTCGGCCTCGCGCAGCTTGCGCAGGACCTCGTCGAGGCCGCGCGCGGACAGGATGCGGTCGCGGGCCAGCACCTGAAGGTCGCCCGTACGGGGGTCCTGGGGCAGGTAGCCGATGCTGCCGGAGGAGGTGACCGAGCCCGCGGCGGGCAGCGCCTCCCCCGCGAGCACCTTGGTCAGGGTGGTCTTGCCCGCGCCGTTGCGGCCGACCAGACCTATCTTGTCGCCGGGGTTGACCCGGAAGGAGGCGTTCTCGATGAGCAGGCGCGCGCCCGCGCGCAGCTCGATGTCACTGGCGATGATCATATTGGCGGACACTCCCGAGCTAGGAAACGAGGATTGGGCGTGCGACCGCCGGTCAATCGGGAGTATGCATACAGATCAGTGTAGGGCCCCCGTGCCAGGCGCTACCTCTGCTTATAGGGGCTCCAGGTGCCCTCCGATACGCGTGGGACGGGTGCCGTCAGGCGGGCAGCGAAGTGGCGGCGCCGGCGGCCATCCCGTCGAGCATGAGGTGCAGGTACTTCTCCGGACGCGCGGCCACGGGGGCGGGCAGCCCGTCGGGGTGGCAGGTGAAGACGTTGAGCAGGCTGACGACGTCCTCCCAGGTCACGTCGGGACGCATGCCGCCCTCGGCCTGGGCCCGGCGGACGAGCTCCTGGAGCAGCCCCAGCCAGCGCGCCTTGCTCTCGGCGAACTCCGCCGTGCCCGCGATGGCCTCCTGCGGCAGGTGGGCCAGCGCGGCGGCCAGCGCGACGCGGCCCGGGGCGGCGGCCCACAGCACGAACCCGCGCAGCGCGCCCCAGGCGTCCTCCTCGCGGTCGACGGCGCGCTCCAGGGCCTCGGCCAGCGACTGGACGTAATGCTCGCCCAGCGCGGCGATGAGGGCGCCGCGGTCGGGGAAGCGGCGGTAGAGGGTGCCGACGCCGACGCCGGCCTGCCGCGCGATGAGCTCCATGGGCGCGTTGACGCCGCGCTCGGCCATCACCCGGGCGGCCGCGTCGAGGATCTTGACCAGGTTCCTTCTGGCGTCCGCGCGCACGTCCCGACCTCCTAAGTGGACGAACTGTTTCCGCTTAGTGTACCGTCCAGGCAAGCGGACGAAGAGATTCCACTTAGGAGGACACCATGATCGTGATCACCGGCGCGACCGGTTCCATCGGCCGGGCCCTGGTCGCCCAGCTCGCCGGCCAGGACGTGCTCGCGGTCTCGCGTGCCCCCGCCGACCTGGGCGTACGGCACGCCGTCGGCGACTTCACCCGGCCGGAGACGATCGGCCGGCTGCTGTCCCCCGGCGACCGGCTGTTCCTCAACAGCTCGCTGTTCCCCGGGTTCGCCGAGCGGCTCAACGAGGTCATCGACCTGGCCGCCGAGGCGGGCGTGGCGCAGATCGTCGAGGTCTCCGTACGCGACGCCGCCCCCGGCGCCGCGCTCAGCGCCGGGCCCCACGGCGAGGTCGACGAGCACCTGCGGGCCTCCGGCGTGCCGCACGCCGTCCTGCAGCCGACCGGGTTCATGCAAAACCTGCTCGGCGAGGTGCGCGGCGACCGCTTTTACGGCTCCTGGGGCGCCGGCCCGATGAACTACATCGACGCCAGGGACATCGCCGCGGTGGCCGCCGCCCTGCTGACCCGGCCCGTGGGCGCATCGGGCTCGTACCTGCTGACCGGGCCCGAGTCGCCCACCCACGAGGAGATCGCGGCGACGCTGACCCGCGTGCTCGGGCGGCCGATCTCCTACGTGGACCTGCCGGTGCCCGAGATGGCCGCGCGGCTGGCCGGGCAGGGGATCCCGGAGCCGTTCGCCACCGAGCTGGCCACCACGCAGGCGACGCTGAGCCGGACCGGCTGGGCGGAGATCACCACCACCGTCGAGGAGGTCACCGGCCGCCCGCCCCGCACCCTGGCCGCCTTCGCCGCCGACCACGCCGACGCCTTCCTCCCGGCGTCCTGACCGCCTGATCGAACCCTCAGGGCTCAGGACGGGTCGACCACCCGGATCCGGACGGCCCGGAACCGGGCGGGCGCGTCGCGCAGGACCGCGAGCCTCGGGTCGGGCACCACCAGGAACGGCTCGCTCTCCAGCGCGAACACCGGCGCGAGCCGCCGGTCGCCGCGCAGCGCGTCGACCGCCCGCCGGTCGCCGCCGAGCACCACCGCCTCCAGCTCGCCGAGCCGCGGCACGAGCACCCGCACCGCCGTCTCCGCCGCGCTGTCGAACGCCTGGGCCGCCTGCTTCTGCCGCCTCCTGGCGAAGCGCTGCTGCGACCACCCGCCGGCCGCCGTACGGCCCTGCACCAGCCGGGAGCCGACCTTGGAGTCCAGCAGCTCGGCGCCGTGGAACACCCCGGCCGCGTAACCGCCGAGCCGGACCAGCAGCACGCCCACCCGCCGCGCGGCCTGCGCGTGCGCGACCAGCCCGGTCACGTGCGGCGGGCCCGGGGTCATGGGCGGGAACGGCACGTGCAGCTCGGCCAGCGCGCCGTCGGCGGCGGTCAGGCGGACCACGCGGTCGTCGCCGGCGGCCTCGAAGGGCCCGTGGCGGCCGGCGAACCCGTCGATCCAGGGGTGCACGCGCTCGGGCGGCACCGTGACCCAGCGGCCGCCGCCTCTGGCCGGACGCGCGCTCATGCGGGAAGGGTAACCGAACGACATTCCCTTCACGAGAAGGGGGGAACTATAGCGGAAATGTCGGTGAACTTCGTTTCGGAGGGCTTCTGCCGTAACCGTGCCGGTCGGATCATCTGAACGTGTCCTCCCTGCTCACCAGCCCTGTAGTGGATCTCGACAACGGGGCCGTCATCGCTCAGCCCGCCGTCGTCGACCCGGCGGGCGTCCTCCGGGCGGCTCCGCTGCCCATGGTGCTGCCACTGCCCCTGCACGTGGTGCTCTCGGGCGCCGGGGCGCTGGCGCCGCTCCACGAGGCCCTGCGGCGGGCGGGCAGGCATCCTCGTGAGGCCATCCTGATGCTCACCGGAACGTGCCAGGAGCAGGACCGCCGCCTGCTGAAGGTCGGCCTCGACGGGCTGCGCACGATCGGCTACCTGCTGGGCTTCGCCGACGTGGGCGCGGGCGGCCCGGCGCTGGACGTCGTCACCGACTCCGCGCCGTACCTGCTGGCGCTGGACGAAGAGCTGGTGACCAGGTTGCCCGGCGACCACCGGGCGGCGGCCGTGGCCCGCGCGGTGGTGACGCTGGCCCGCGGGATCGGCGCGCACGTGATGGCCCCGGGCGTCGAGCGCGAGGGGCAGGTGGCGGTGGCCCGCGGCCTGGGCGTGCGCCTGGCCCACGGCCCGCTGCTGGCGCCCGGCCCCGACGGCAAGATCCGGGTGCCGCTCCCGGTGGCCGACGAGTCGCCGGACACGCTGATGCTCGGCCCGCGGGTGCAGGAGCTGCTGCTCCCGGCGGTGACGCTGCCGGCCGGGGCCAAGGCGGAGGAGGTCGTGGCGGCGTTCGGGCACGAGCCCACCATCACCAGCGTGATCCTGGTGGACGAGTACCAGCGCCCCAAGGGCAGCCTCGACCGCAGCCGCTTCCTGCTGTCCTTCGCCGCCCGGTACGGGCACGCCCTGCACGGCGCCAAGCCCGCCCAGCGCCTGGCCGACCCGCCGCGCACGGTCCCGAGGACGACCCCCGCCATCGCCGCCATGCAGGCCGCCGGCCGGGACGCCGCCCGCATCTACGACGACCTGGTGGTCACCGACGAGCTCAACCGCTGCCTGGGCATCGTCCGGGTGTCGGACCTGATCCGCCAGATCGCCGCCATGCGGACCTGAGGTCCAGCCGCGCCCGGCCAGACCCGGCCCGGCCAGACGCGGCCCGGCCAGACGCGGCCCGGCCAGACGCGGCCCGGCCAGACGCGGCCCGGCTAGACCCAGCCCTGGGCCTTGGCCCGCCGCACGGCCTCGATGCGGTTGCGCGCGTGCGTCTTCTGGATGGCCGCGGACAGGTAGTTGCGCACCGTGCCCTCCGACAGGTGCAGGCGGCGGGCGATGTCCCCGATCGTGGAGCCGTCGGCGGCGGCGGCCAGCACGTCGCGCTCGCGCGCCGACAGCGGGTTCGGCCCCGCGCTCAGCGCCGCCGCGGCCAGCCCCGGGTCGATGACCCGCTCCCCCGCCTGCACCCGGCGGATGGCCGCCGCGAGGTCCTTGGCCGGGCTGTCCTTGACCAGGAACGCCACCGCCCCCGCCTCCATCGCGGTGCGCAGGTAGCCGGGCCGCCCGAACGTGGTCAGGATCATCACCCGGCAGCCCGGCACCCGGGCGGCGATCTCGGCGGCGGCGGTGAGGCCGTCCTTGCCGGGCATCTCGATGTCCAGCAGCGCGATGTCGGGGGTCGCGGCGACCGCGACGGCGACGGCCTCGTCCCCGTCGGCGGCCTCGCCGACCACCTCGATGTCGGGCTCAAGGCCGAGCAGCGAGGCCAGCGCGCCGCGGATCATGCCCTGGTCCTCGGCCAGCATCACCCGGATCACGCGGCCGTCCCCACCCTGATCGGCACGAGCACCCGCAGCCGGAACCCGCCCTTGGGCGCGCCGCCGGCCTCCATGGTGCCGCCCGCGCCCGTCACCCGTTCGCGCAGGCCGCTGAGCCCGCTGCCGGTGCCCTGCGGCTCGCCGCCGCGTCCGTCGTCCATGATCTCAAGGGTGGCGTGTTCGCCGTCGTACGTCACCTGGATCTCGCAACGGGCGGCCCGCGCGTGCCGTACGACGTTGGTGACGCCCTCGCGCACCGCCCAGCCGAACAACCCGTCGAGCAGGTCGGGCAGCGGCGTGCCCGACACCCGCACCTCGGCCCGCACGCCCGCCGCCCGCAGCACCGACCGGGCGCCGTCGATCTCCTCCGACAGGCTGCGCTGCCGGTAGCCGGTGACCGCCTCGCGCACCTCCACCAGCGCCTGCCTGGCCACGGACTCGATGTCGGCGATCTCCTGCCGCACCTGCGGCGACTCCTCGGCCAGCCGCCCGGCCAGCTCGCTCTTGAGCACGATCAGCGACAGGCTGTGGCCGAGCAGGTCGTGCAGGTCGCGGGCGATGCGCAGGCGCTCCTCCGTGGCCGCCAGCCTGGCCACCTCGTCCTGCGCCTGCTGCAGCTGCAGCGTCAGCATCCGGCTGTTGCGGATGCTGATGAACAGCACGCCCAGCGTGACGACCTGCAGCCCCAGCACGACGACGCCGGCGAACTCGTCGCCGGTCAGCACCCCGGCCGCCACCACCACCGCCAGGTTCACGCCCACCCCCGCCAGCGCCCAGGCGGGCGGGAGCGTGAACCCGTAGAGCACGACCGTGTAGACCGGCAGGGTGAGCCAGGCGCCGCCGAAGGCGAACGCGCTGACCACCGCGATCACCGCGGTCACCCCGAGCAGGGGGAAGGTGGCCCGTGAACGCTCGTGGAAGCTCTTGGCGCTGATCACCGTGCCGGCGAAGCAGCCGATGAACGCGACCAGCGCCACGGCCCCCCAGAACGCCCGGGCGCCGGTGACGCCGCCCGCGACGATCTCGGCGATCGGGAAGACGAGGTAGACCATGCCGACGGACATCCCGAGCAGCCGCCGCCTGGGCGACGGCCGCCCGTCACCGAAGTGCAGCTTGTCGGCGAAACTCATGCCCGAACAGTAGCCCGGCGGTAGAGGTAGGCGGCAGCCCCGCCCAGGACGACCGCCCATCCGCCGACCACCAGCACGTCGGTCATCGCGACGCCCTTCCCGGCGACGATGCTCCAGCCGAGGCTCGCGTAGTGGTAGGAGGGCATGATGTCGGCCACGGTCCGCATGGTGTCGCCGAACACCTCGGGCGGGAACCACAGGCCGCCCGCGATGGCCAGGACGAACATGCAGATCATCGCGGCCGGCTGCGCGGCGTCGGCCGTCAGCAGCGACCCGATCGCCAGGCCCAGCGCGATGAACGGGATCGTCCCCAGCCACATGGCCAGCAGCAGCGGCACCCACCGCCCGACCGGCATCGACACGCCCTGCTGGACGATCCCGACGACGGCCACCAGCAGCAGCGAGGGCAGCACGAGCAGCATGGCGGTGCCGAGCTTGGTGGCGATGATCATCCAGTTCGGCAGCGGGGTGATCTGGAGCTGGCGCAGCCAGCCGGACTGCCGCTCGGTCGCCCACGGCACCGCCGAGCTCATCATCGACGAGGCCAGCGCCCCGTAGGCGGCCATGGAGACCATCAGCACGACGCTGTAGCTCACCCCGGCGCCGTCGGTCTGCTTGCCGTAGATGTTGGCGTTGATCAGGTACAGCACGACCGGGAAGATGACCACGAAGATGATGTAGCGCCGGTTGCGCAGCATGCGCATCGCCTCGGTCTTGGCGTAGAACAGCATCAGGACTCCCTGGTGAGCGCGAGGAAGGCGTCTTCGAGGTCGGCGCCGGTGAGCTGGAGGCCGCGCACGTCGAGCTCGGTGCCCCGGAACAGGGCGGCCACGGTCGCGTCGGGGTCGGAGGTGTGCAGCGTGGCGGTGCCGGCGGCGACCTCGACGGCGGTGACGCCGGGCAGCCGGTCGAGCCCGGCCGCGGGCTGGTCGCCCAGCGTGAAGCGCACGACCTGCCCGCCCACGCCCGCCTTGATCTCGGCGGCGGTGCCGTCGGCGGCCAGCCGGCCGCGGGCGATGACGATCACCCGGTCGGAGTGCTCGTCGGCCTCCTCCAGGTAGTGGGTGGCGAACAGCACGGTCCTGCCGCCGGCGGCGTAGTCGTGCATGCTGGCCCAGAACCGCAGCCTGGACTCCACGTCCATGGCCGCGGTCGGCTCGTCGAGCAGCAGGATCTTCGGCGCGCCCGCGATGGCCAGGGCGAACCTGACGCGCTGCGTCTGGCCGCCGGACAGCTTGTTCGCGCGCCGCTTGACCAGGTCCGACAGGTCGGCCAGCTTGAGGATCTCGGCCAGCGGCAGCGGGTCGGGATAGAGCCTGCGGACGACCTCGATGAGCTCCTTGACCGACAGCTCGGGGATGAGGGCGCCGTTCTGGAGCATCGCGCCCAGCTCGCCGGAGCGCACCGCGTGGTCGGGCGTGCGGCCGTGGATGGTGATCGTGCCGCTGGTCGGACGCAGCAGGCCGAGCAGCATGTTGATCGAGGTGGACTTGCCCGCGCCGTTGGGGCCGAGCAGGGCCACGGTCTTGCCTGGCTCGATGGCGAGCGAGAGGTCGTCGACGGCAAGCACGTCCCCGTAGCGCTTGCTGACCTGGTCGAACACGATGGCGTTCATGTCAGCAAACGCTACGGGCGCGGCTTTTCCCCCGTTAGTGTGATCCTTCCGGGGTTGACGGTGACATTTGTCAGAGGCGGCAGGCGTAGATGTCGGTGACCAGGATGGCCCGCGCGCCGATGTCCCAGAGCTGGTCCATCACCTGCTGGTGGCCCTTGCGCCGGACCATGGCCCGGACGGCGACCCAGCCCTCGCGGTGGAGCGGCGAGACCGTGGGCCCCTCCATGCCGGGCGTGAGGGCGATGGCCTCCTCAATGCGCTCGGCACGGATGTCGTAGTCCATCATGACGAAGTCGCGGGCGTGCACGACGCCCTGCAGCCGGCGGACGAGCTGGCCCATGCCCGGCGTCTCCGGCGCGCTCTGCCGCTTGATCAGCACGCCCTCCGAGCGCATGATCGGCTCGCCGAACACCTCCAGGCCGACGTTGCGCAGCGTGGTTCCGGTCTCGACGACGTCGGCGACCGCGTCGGCCACGCCGAGCCGGATCGCGGTCTCGACGGCGCCGTCGAGCTTGATCACGCGGGCGTCGACGCCCTGGTCGGACAGGTACTTGTCGAGCAGCCCCGCGTAGGAGGTGGCGATGCGCTGCCCGTCGAGGTCTTTCACCGACGACATCGTGCCCGCCTTGGCGGCCAGCCGGAAGGTGGAGCCGCCGAAGCCGAGCGGCATGATCTCCTCGACCGGCGCGCCGGAGTCGATCAGCATGTCGCGGCCGGTGATGCCGAGGTCGAGGGTGCCCTCCCCGACGTAGACGGCGATGTCACGGGGACGCAGGAAGAACAGCTCGCAGCCGTTGTCCTCGTCGACGACGACGAGCTCCTTGCTGTCCCTGCGGGACCGGTAGCCGGCCTCCTTGAGCATGTTCTGGGCGGCTTCGCTGAGCGCGCCCTTGTTCGGTACGGCCAGACGCAGCATGTTCGGGTCTTCTTCCTCACTCATGGTCGACGGGGACGCCGGGGCGGGCGCGAGGCGCCCTAGAGATGCTTGTACACCTCGTCGAGCCCGATGCCCTTGGCGATCATGAGCACCTGCACGTGGTAGAGGAGCTGGGAGATCTCCTCCGCCGCCCTGTCGTTCGACTCGTGCTCGGCGGCCATCCAGCTCTCGGCGGCCTCCTCGACGACCTTCTTGCCGATGGCATGCACGCCGGCGTCGAGCGCGGCCACGGTGCCCGAGCCCGCGGGCCTGGTACGCGCCTTGTCTGACAGCTCGGCGAACAGCTCTTCGAAGGTCTTCATGGTCTCTCTCGTCGGTCGGTTTGCGTGCCTGACAAGCCTAGTCTGCGCGCGACGGTGACGCCGCCCGGAGTCCGCCACGCGAGACGGCCGCTTCCTGCCCGTCGCCCGGGCGCCGCTTGGTCTCCGCGGGGCCGTTCTAGGCTGGTGGTCATGGACATCGCGACCGTGGGCAAGCTCTGGGACGCCGATCCCGGCTGGCTCAACACCCCTTCGTACGGCCTTCCGCCCCGCCCGGCCTTCGAGGAGTTGCAGGCCGTGCTCACCGAGTGGCGGCACGGCCGCGGCGACTGGGCCCCCTGGGACGCCTCGGTCGGCCGGGCCCGCACGGCCTTCGCCCACCTGGTCGGCGCCGAGCCGGCCGACGTGACGGTCGGCTCGACGGTGTCGCAGATCATGTCCACGGTGGCCACCGCGCTGCCGCCGGGGGCGCGGGTGCTGGTGCCGGAGATCGAGTTCACCAGCAACCTGTTCCCGTGGGCGATGGCGGCCGAGGTCGAGACCGTGCCCGCCGATCGCCTGGCCGACGCCGTCACGGGCCGCACCGACGCCGTCGCCTTCAGCCTCGTGCAGTCGGCCACCGGCTACGTGACGCCGCTGCACGAGGTCGTCGCCGCCGCCCGCGCCCACGACGCGCTGGTCATCGCCGACGGCTCCCAGGCGTGCGGGTGGCTGCCGGTGTCGGTGGCCGACGGGATCGACGTGCTGGCGTGCGCGGCCTACAAGTGGCTCATGGCGCCGCGCGGGGCCGCGTTCGGGTACCTGTCGCCCCGGGTGCGCTCCCTGATGCGGCCGCTGGCGGCCAACTGGTACGCCGGCGAAGATCCGGGCGGCTCCTACTACGGGCCGCCGCTGCGGCTGGCCGCCGACGCCCGCGCCTTCGACCTGTCGCCGGCCTGGTTCTGCTACGTCGGCGCGGCGCCCGCGCTCGAACTGCTCAACGAGATCGGCGCCCAGCGCGTGCACGAGCACGACGTCGGGCTGGCCAACCGGTTCAGGGCCGGGCTGGGGCTGGAGGCGGCCGACTCGGCGATCGTGTCGGTGGAGGCGCCGGGCGAGCGGCTGGCGGCGGCCGGCATCCGCGCCGCGGTGCGCGCCGGCCGGGTCCGGGCAGGCTTCCACGTCTACAACACCGTCGACGACGTCGACCGCGCTCTCGACGTCCTGACCTCGTAGCAGGCCCGGGCACGACGAAGCCCGCCGCCCCTCCCCTGCGGGAGGCGCGACGGGCAGTCGGTCGTTCAGCCGGGGTCAGCGCTCGAAGCGGCGGCCGCCCCCGTTGTTGCGGCGGAACCCGCCGTTGCCGCGCTCCTCGGAACGGAAGCCGCCGCCGGAGCGGAAGCCGTCGCGGGGGGCGCGCTCGTCGGAGCGGGCGGGCCGGTCGCGGTCGCCCGAGAACGGGCGGCCACGGTCGGCGCCGAAGCGGCCGCGGTCGTCGGCGCGGAAACCGCCGCCGCCGCTGCGCTGGCCGTCACGGAACCCGGCGCCACGCGGCCCCTCGGAGCGGTAGCCGCGGTCGTCCTGACGGAACGGCCGGTCCTCGGACCGGAAGCCGCCACGGTCGTCCTGACGGGCGGGACGGTCGTCGGAACGGTAACCACCGCGGTCGTCCTGGCGGGGACGGTCGTCGGAGCGGAAACCGCCGCGCGGCCGGTCGCCACGCCGGCGGTCCTCGCCGAACGTGCGCGGCTCGCCGGAGCGCTGCCCGCCGCCGAACGGCCGCTCGCCCTCGGCGTGCCGGCGCGGACGACGGTCCTCGCCGGACTCCTCGTGGCGTCGCGGACGGCGGTCGTCGCCGCCGGCGAAGGCGCCGTCCTCGTGCCGGCGCGGACGGCGCTCGCCGTCGAACTCGCGGCGCGGACGACGCCCGCCCCGGCGCTCGGCGCCGCCGTGACCGCCCTCACGGCGCGGGCGCAGCGGCTTGCGGACGTCGGGCTCCCACACGGGGATGGCCTCGCCGGTCGGCGTCCTGGCCCCGGCCACCTCGGCCAGCCGGGGGTGCCCCGGGGTGGCCTTGAGCCGGAACGGGTGGATGCCGGCGCGCCTGGTCAGGGCGTCGGTCGAGCGGCGCTCGTTGGGCAGCACCAGGGTGACGACGGTGCCCTTCTCGCCCGCGCGGGCGGTACGGCCGCCGCGGTGCAGGTAGCTCTTGTGGTCCTGCGGCGGGTCGACGTGCAGCACCAGGCTGATGTTGTCGACGTGGATGCCGCGGGCCGCGACGTCGGTGCAGACCAGCACGTTGATCGAGCCCTCGCGGAACTCGGCCAGGATGCGGGTGCGCTGGTTCTGGCGCTTGCCGCCGTGCAGGCCGCCGGCCTTGATGCCGACCCGGGCGAGCTGCTTGCACAGCCGGTCGACGCCGTGCTGGGTGCGGACGAAGATGATCGTACGGCCCTCGCGGTTGGCGATCTCGGCCGTGACGTCGAACTTGTCGTCCCGCGTGACCTGCATCACGTGGTGCTCCATGGTGTCGACCGGCGAGGTCGCCGGAGCCACGGAGTGGGTGATCGGGTCCTTGAGGAAGCGGCGCACCAGCTTGTCGACGTCGCCGTCGAGGGTGGCCGAGAACAGCAGGCGCTGCCCGTCGGTCGGGGTCTGGGCCAGCAGCTCGGTGACGACGGGGAAGAAGCCTAGGTCGCACATGTGGTCGGCCTCGTCGAGGACGGAGACCTCGACCTGCGCCAGCGAGCACTCGCCCTGCCGGATCAGGTCGCCCAGGCGGCCCGGGGTGGCGATCACGATGTCGACGCCGCGGCGCAGGGCCTCGATCTGCTTGCCCATGGACATGCCGCCCACGACGACCTTCATCCGCAGCCCGAGGCCGCGGCCGAGCGGTTCGAGCGCGTCGTGCACCTGAAGGGCCAGCTCACGGGTGGGCACAAGGATCATCGCGCGCGGGTGGCCGGCGGCGGGCCGCACCCCCGCGATGCGAGCCATGGTCGGCAAACCGAAGGCCAGGGTCTTGCCCGAGCCGGTCTGGCCACGGCCCAGGACGTCATGGCCGGCGAGCACGTCGGGGATCGTCGCACTCTGGATGGGGAACGGGCTGTCGATGCCCTGCTTGGCCAGGCCGCTGATGAGCGGCTTGGGAAGGCCGAGCAGTTCGAACTCCGACGGGCCCGCCTCGGGGGCGGTCTCGTCGAACGCGGGCATGACAGCGTCAAGCATGGTCACGAAATTCGTGCCTTTCAGTCGAAGTGGCGCGTCACTTCTGCGAAAGGACGAGCCGGGACATACGGCCTGATGCCGTACAAGTTGCAGTACGCCCGCCATCGAGACGGGACTTCACAGGGGGGATACACCGGGGCACCGGCCGCAGGCGGCGCGATGACGCGAGATGAGGCGTCTGGTGTATACCTGGTGCCAACGCCGGGGATGTTATCGGATATTCCCTGACTGGGTACGGACCTTCCGAAACCCTTCATCGGCACACTGAAACGGCTGACGCCCAACGCCAGCCGTTACAGCTAGAAAGATCAGACGTTGAAGCCTAGCATACGGAGCTGCTCACGCCCCTCGTCGGTGATTTTGTCGGGGCCCCACGGCGGCAGCCAGACCCAGTTGATCTTCACGTCGGAGACCATGCCCTCCAGGGCGGAGTGGGCCTGGTCCTCGATGACGTCGGTCAGCGGGCAGGCCGCGCTGGTCAGCGTCATGTCGATGGTGGCCACCGGCTGACCGGCGTCGGACGGGTCGAGGTTGAGCCCGTAGATCAGCCCCAGGTCGACGACGTTGATGCCGAGCTCGGGGTCGACGACGTCCTTGAGCGCCTCCATGACCTCCTCGACGGTGGTGTCACCGTCGAAGCCGGTCGGAGTCTCCACAGGCTTGCTCATTGGGCACTCCTCACCACAGCGTCCTTGTAGGCCATCCACGACAGCAGCGCGCACTTGACGCGTGCCGGGAACTTGGCCACGCCCGCGAACGCCACCGCGTCCCCGAGCACTTCCTCGTCGGCCTCGACCTGCCCCCGGCCCTGCATGAGCCGGGTGAACTCGTCGACCACCGACAGCGACTCCTCGACCGTCGAGCCGGTGGCCAGCTCGTGCAGCACGGAGGCGGCCGCCTGGCTGATCGAGCAGCCCTGGCCGTCGTAGGAGACGTCTTCGATCTTACCGGCGTCGCCCACCCTGACCCGCAGCGTGATCTCGTCGCCGCACGTCGGGTTCACGTGGTGAACCTCGGCGTCGTACGGCTCGCGCAGCCCCCGCCCCTGCGGGTGCTTGTAGTGTTCCAGGATCAGCTCCTGGTACATCGACTCGCCGATCATGGCTATGCGAACACCTTCTGAACGTGATGGAGGCCGCGGACCAGGGCGTCGATCTCGCCCGTGGTGTTGTACAGGTAGAACGACGCCCGCGTGGTCGCCGGTATTCCGAACCGCAGGTGCAGCGGGCGCGCGCAGTGGTGCCCGACGCGGACGGCGACCCCGAACTGGTCGTCCAGGATCTGCCCCACATCGTGGGGGTGTATGCCTTCCAGCGTGAACGACAGCGTGCTGCCGCGCTCGTCGAGGGAGTCGGGCCCGATCAGCCGCAGCGACGGCACCTCGCGCAGGGCGTCGAGGGCGTAGGCCGTCAGCGAGCGCTCGTGCGCCTCGATGGCGTCCATGCCGACCGCGGTGAGGTAGTCGACCGCCGCGCCCAGGCCGATGGCCTCGACGATGGGCGGCGTGCCGGCCTCGAACTTGTGCGGGATCGGCGCGTACGTCGAGCGGTCCATCCAGACCGCCTCGATCATCTCGCCGCCGCCCAGGAACGGCGGCATGGCCTCCAGCAGCTCGGTACGGCCCCACAGCACGCCGATGCCCGAGGGACCGACCATCTTGTGGCCGGTGAAGGCCACGAAGTCGGCGCCCAGCGCGGCCATGTCCACCGGGTGGTGCGGCACGGACTGGGAGGCGTCGAGCATGATCAGCGCGCCGACCTCGTGCGCCCGCGCGGCCACGGCGGTGACCGGGTTGACCGTGCCGAGCACGTTCGACTGGTGGGCGATCGAGACGATCTTCGTCCGCTCGGTGACGACGGCCGGGTCGAAGTCGAGCCGCCCGTCGTCGGTGACGCCGAACCACTTCAGCGTCGCGCCGGTGCGCTGCGCGAGCATCTGCCACGGCACGATGTTGGAGTGGTGCTCCATCTCGGAGATGACGATCTCGTCGCCGGGGCCGAGGGTGAAGCGGGGGTCGGTGCTGGCGGGGTTGCCGAAGGAGTAGGCCACGAGGTTGAGGGCCTCGGAGGCGTTCTTGGTGAAGATCACCTCATCGCGCGAGCCCGCCCCGACGAACGCCGCCACCTTGTCGCGCGCGCCCTCGTACGCCTCGGTCGACTCCGAGCCGAGCACGTGCATGGCCCGCCCGACGTTGCTGTAGTGCAGCGCCAGGTGGTCGCGCATGGTGTCGATGACCTGGTTGGGCTTCTGCGAGGAGTTGCCCGAGTCGAGGTAGACGAGCGGGCGCCCGTCGGGCAGCTCGCGGGAGAAGACCGGGAAATCCTTCCTGATCTTCTCCACGTCCAAGCTGGTGGAAGTCATGCAGATGCCTTCGTGTACTGCTCGTAGCCCTCGGCCTCGAGCTTGTCGGCCAGCTCCGGCCCGCCCTCCTCGACGATCCGGCCGCCGGCGAAGACGTGCACGAAGTCGGGCTTCACGTAGCGCAGGATGCGGGTGTAGTGGGTGATCAGCAGCACGCCGGTCTCACCCGTGGAGCGGAAGCGGTTGATGCCCTCGGAGACCACCCGCAGCGCGTCGACGTCGAGGCCGGAGTCGGTCTCGTCGAGCACGGCGATCTTCGGCTTGAGCAGCTCCAGCTGGAGGATCTCGTGGCGCTTCTTCTCGCCGCCGGAGAAGCCCTCGTTGAGGTTGCGCTGGGCGAAGGCGGCGTCGATGGACAGCGCGTCCATGCCGGCCTTGAGGTCCTTGGCGAACTCGCGCAGCTTGGGCGCCTCGCCGCGGACCGAGGTGACGGCCGAGCGCAGGAAGTTCGACACCGACACGCCGGGGACCTCGACCGGGTACTGCATGGCGAGGAACAGGCCGGCGCGGGCGCGCTCGTCGACCGACAGCTCCAGCAGGTCGACGCCGTCGAGCAGCACCTGGCCGCCGGTGATCGTGTACTTGGGGTGACCGGCGATCGCGTAGGCGAGGGTGGACTTGCCCGAGCCGTTGGGGCCCATGATGGCGTGCGTCTCGCCGGACTTCACCGTCAGGTTGACGCCGCGCAGGATTTCCTTGTCCTCGACGGCGACCTTGAGGTCACGGATCTCTAGGGTGGACACGTTTATGACTCCTTCGAGAGCGAGACGAGGACGTCGTCGCCGTCGATCTTGACTGTGTAGACGTTCACGGGCTTGGTGGCGGGCGGGCCGGTGGGCTTGCCGGAGCGCACGTCGAAGCACGAGCCGTGCAGCCAGCACTCCAGCGTGCCGTCGTAGACCTCGCCCTCGCTGAGCTTCACCTCGGCGTGCGAGCAGACGTCGTGCAGGGCGAAGACGTCGGCGCCCTTGCGCACCAGCGCCACCGGGGTCTCCCCGACCTCGACGCCGATGACGCCGCCGTCGGGGATGTCGGCGACCTGGCAGACCTTCTCGAAACTCATCGCGCGAGCTCCGCCTCCACCGCGGCCAGCACGCGGTCGCGGATCTCCTCGATCTGGATCTTCTCGATGAGCTGGCCGAGGAAGCCCCTGATGACCAGGCGGCGGGCCTCGTCGTAGGGGATGCCGCGGGCCTGGAGGTAGAAGATGTGCTCGTCGTCGAGGCGGCCCGAGGCCGAGGCGTGCCCGGCTCCGGCGACCTCGCCGGTGAGGATCTCCAGGTTGGGGACCGAGTCGGCGCGGGCGCCGTCGGTGAGGATGAGGTTGCGGTTGAGCTCGTAGGTGTCGGTGCCCTCGGCCTCGACCCTGATGATCACGTCGCCGATCCAGACGGCGTGCGCGTCCTGCCCCTGCAGCGCGCCGCGGTAGTCGACGTTGCTCTTGCAGTTGGGCTGGGAGTGGTCGACCAGGAGGCGGTGCTCCAGGTGCTGGCCGGCGTCGACGAAGTAGACGCCGGACATGTCGGCGTCGCCGCCGGGCGCGGTGTAGGCCACGCCGGGCGAGAGCCGGACCAGGTCGCCGCCGAGGGTCACCACGAAGCTGCGGAAGGTCGCGTCCTTGGCGAGCTGGGCGTGGTGGTGGGAGACGTGCACGGCGTCGTCGTCCCAGTCCTGGAGGCTGACGACCTTGAGGTTGGCGCCGTCGCCGACGACGAACTCGATGTTGTCGGCGTAGACGGCGCTGCCCTTGTGGTCGAGCACGACCACGGCCTCGGCCAGCGGCTCCACCTTGACCACGATGTGGCCGTAGGCGGCGCCGTCGCCCTCACCGGTCAGGGTGAGCACGGTCGGCTTCGAGGTGACGGCCTCGCGCGGCACCGTGATCACGGTCGCCTTCTCGAAGCTGTTCCACGCCTGCGCGCTGACCCGGTCGGTGGGCGTGAACGCCTTGCCGACGCGGGCGTCGTCGCGCCCGACCGTCTCGACGACGACCTCGGGCGCGGCCTCGACGTCGAGGCGCACGTGGCCCACGGGGTCGGCCTTGCCGTTGTGCAGGCCCTTCAGGCGGGACAGCGGCGTGAAGCGCCACGACTCCTCGCGCCCGGTCGGGACCTCGAAGTCGTCCAGGTCGTAGGACGCCTTCTCGTGCAGGGTCGACAGGGGCTTCTCGTTCAGGCCCATCAGCCGACGGCTCCTTCCATCTGCAGCTCGATCAGCCGGTTGAGCTCGAGCGCGTATTCCATGGGCAGCTCGCGGGCGATCGGCTCGACGAAGCCGCGCACGATCATCGCCATGGCCTCGTCCTCGCCGAGCCCGCGGCTCATGAGGTAGAAGAGCTGGTCCTCGCTGACCTTGGAGACCGTGGCCTCGTGGCCCATCGAGACGTCGTCCTCACGCACGTCGACGTACGGGTAGGTGTCGGAGCGGCTGATCTGGTCGACCAGGAGCGCGTCGCACTTGACGGTGCTGGCGCTGCCGTGGGCGCCCTCCTCGATCTGCACGAGACCGCGGTAGGAGGTGCGGCCGCCGCCGCGCGCCACCGACTTGGAGATGACGCTGGAGCTGGTGTTGGGCGCCAGGTGCACCATCTTGGAACCGGCGTCCTGGTGCTGGCCCTCGCCGGCGAAGGCGACGCTCAGCGTCTCGCCCTTGGCGTGCTCGCCCATCAGGTAGACGGCCGGGTACTTCATCGTGACCTTGGAGCCGATGTTGCCGTCGATCCACTCCATGGTCGCGCCCTCGTAGGCGACGGCGCGCTTGGTGACCAGGTTGTAGACGTTGTTCGACCAGTTCTGGATGGTCGTGTAACGGCAGCGGGCGTTCTTCTTCACGATGATCTCGACGACCGCGCTGTGCAGCGAGTCGGAGGAGTAGATCGGCGCGGTGCAGCCCTCGACGTAGTGGACGTAGGAGTTCTCGTCCACGACGATCAGGGTGCGCTCGAACTGGCCCATGTTCTCGGTGTTGATCCGGAAGTAGGCCTGCAGCGGGATCTCGACCTCGACGTTCGGCGGCACGTAGATGAACGAGCCACCGGACCACACGGCGGTGTTGAGCGCGGCGAACTTGTTGTCGCCGACCGGGATCACCGAGCCGAAGTACTCCTTGAAGAGCTCCTCGTGCTCCTTCAGGCCCGTGTCGGTGTCGACGAAGATGACGCCCTTCTCCTCAAGGTCCTCACGGATCTTGTGGTAGACGACCTCCGACTCGTACTGGGCCGCGACGCCGGCGATGAGGCGCTGCTTCTCCGCCTCGGGGATGCCGAGCTTGTCGTAGGTGTTCTTGATGTCGGCGGGCAGCTCGTCCCAGGAAGCGGCCTGCTTCTCGGTCGAGCGCACGAAGTACTTGATGTTGTCAAAGTCGATGCCGGTGAGGTCGGAGCCCCAGGTGGGCAGCGGCTTCTTGTCGAACAGGCGGAGGCCCTTCAGGCGAAGGTCGAGCATCCACTCCGGCTCGTTCTTGAGCGCGGAGATGTTGCGGACGACCTCCTCGGACAGGCCACGCTTGGCCGCCGCGCCCGCGGCATCCGGGTCGGCCCAGCCGAACTTGTAATTCCCGAGGCCTTCCAGCTCCGGGCGGTCGGTGACAGTCACCTTCCGGTCTCCTTGCTCTTGTCTCTGTGTGCGGATTCAGCCAGCGACTTGGGGCTCACGTGGGTCGTGCAGACCCCGTCGCCGTGCGCGATCGTGGCCAGGCGCTGCACCGGGGTGCCGAGCAGTTGCGCGAACGCCTCCGTCTCGGCCTCGCAGAGCTGCGGGAACTCCGCGGCCGCGTGAGCCACCGGGCAGTGGTGCTGGCAGAGCTGGTCGCCGCCCGACTTGGCCTTGCTGGCCGAGGCGGCGTACCCCTCTGCCGACAGCGCCTGCGCCAGCACCTGTACGCGCTGGTCCGCCGGCACCGTCCGCATGACCGGCTCCAGCCGCGTCAGCAGGCTCGACACCTGCGAGCGGGCGAAGTCGGTCACGGCTTCTCGCCCCATGCGCTCGGCCAGGAAGCGGAGTGCGCTCCCGGCGAGGTCGTCATAGGCGTGCTCGAAAGCACTGCGCCCCGCGTCGGTGATGGCGAACAGCTTGGCGGGCCGTCCGCGCCCGCGCTGACCGCGCGGCCTGACCGTGCGAGGCTCTATCATTCCCTCGGCCAGCAACGCGTCGAGGTGCCTGCGCACCGCGGCGGGCGTCAGCCCCAGCCGCTCGCCGAGCGAGGCGGCCGTCACGGGACCATGCTCAAGGATCAGCCTGGCGACGCGCGCGCGGGTGCTGCGCTCGCTACCGGGCTCGATCGTGGGCATGTTTTTCACAACATCAGTGTGCCGTAATTCCTTCCCGCTGCACAAACGAATCGGAGCAGGCCACCAATGGAATTGCTCACGCAGGTAAGGCTTACCTAACCTTTCGGCGTCCCAGGATCGCGAACGCGAGCGTGGAGCAGACGATGAGGCCGAGCATCACGCAGGCCATCGGCACGGCCGTGCCCTCGCCGGCCAGGCCGACCAGCGGGGCCGCCACGGCGCCCAGCGCGAACTGCAGCACGCCGAGCAGCGCCGAGGCGCTGCCGGCGATCTGGGCGGGCTGCCCGGCCAGCGCCAGCGCGCCGGTGCCGGGCAGGACGAGCCCCTGACCCAGCATGATCACGAACAGGCCCGCCACGATGCCGGCCAGGCCGAGCCCGGTGAGCGCGGCGGTCAGCAGCAGCCCGGCGCCCACCAGGCCGGTGACCAGGCCCGCGACGACCAGGCGGGCGGGCTCCACGCGGCCCGACAGGCGGCCGCCGAGCTGGGCCATCGCGGTCAGGCCGAGCGCGTTGAGCCCGAAGATGAGCGAGTACTGCTGCGGGGTGGCGCCGTACACCTGCTGGAGCACGAACGGCGAGCCGGAGATGTAGCCGAACATCGCCGCGAAGGCCAGCCCCGCGGTGAGGGCGCAGCCCATGAACGAGCGGTCGCGCAGGAGCTGCCAGAAGGTGCGCACGGTGTGCCCCAGGCCGCCGCTCTCGCGCCGGTCGGCGGGCAGCGTCTCGCGCACCCCCGGCAGCACGGCCAGCAGCAGCACGAGC
Organism: Nonomuraea sp. NPDC049624; assembly: GCF_040675255.1. Classification (NCBI taxonomy): domain Bacteria; kingdom Bacillati; phylum Actinomycetota; class Actinomycetes; order Streptosporangiales; family Streptosporangiaceae; genus Nonomuraea; species Nonomuraea sp. NPDC049624. The sequence continues at coordinate 58,448 of NZ_JBFAOR010000019.1, forward strand.
CCGGCGACGCTGAGCGCCACGAACACGCCGCGCCAGGAGGTGAAGGCGAGCAACTGGGCCCCGGCGATGGGGGCGAGGATCGGCGCCAGGCCGCTGACCAGCATCAGCGTGGCGAAGATGCGGGCGATGGCGGCGCCGTCGTACAGGTCGCGGACGACCGCGCGCACGATGACCAGCGCCGCCCCGCCCAGGACGCCCTGCAGCAGCCGCAGGACGATCAGCACGGGCACCGACGGCGCGAACGCGCACAGCAGCGAGGCCACCATGAACCCCGACACGCCCACGATCAGCGGGACGCGCCGCCCGCGCACGTCGCTAACCGGGCCGGCGACGACCTGGCCGACGGAGACGCCGATCAGACAGGCGGTGAGGGTGAGCTGGACCTGCGCGGGAGCGCTGAGCATCTCCTCGGTGATGGCGGGCAGGGCGGGCAGGTACATGTCGATGGACAGCGGGCCGATCGCCGACAGCGCGCCCAGGATGACCAGCAGCAGCCCCCGCCTCCCGCCCTTGGTCTCGCCCTTGCTCCCAATGGCGGCGGACGCGGCTTCTGCCACGGACATGCGTGAACCCCTTCCCCTCGCAGGCCGATGACCCACGAGGGCCGAGGGATCAAACCGGGATTCGGTCCTCCTAATTCCCGGTTATCAGATATTTCATGATGTTTCGTTGAGCTGGATGACCCCGAACGCCGCGCCCTGCGGATCGATGAGCTGCGTGAACCGGCCGGGCGGCGCCTCGGTCACGCCGGTGAGCACGTCGGCGCCCGCGTCGGCGGCGGCGTGCAGGGCCGCGTCGAGGTCGGCGACCGCGAAATAGGTCAGCCAGAACGACGGCAGCTCCGCCGGGGCCTCGTCGGGCATCGGGATCATCCCCGCGACGGCCGCCTCCCCCGTCACCCACTCGGTGTACGCCATGCCGCCCAGGTCGGACGTGCGGGACGTCCAGCCGAAGACCGCCGAGTAGAAGCGCTCGGCGGCCGGCGCGTCCCGCGTGCACAGCTCGTTCCAGCAGAACGCGCCGGGCTCGTCGACCAGCTCCGCCCCCGCGTGGGCGGCCGCCTGCCAGGCGCCGGCGGACGAGCCGTCGGGGGCCCGCAGGACGACCATGGTGCCCTCGTCAAAGACCGCCATGGGCTCCGCCACGACGGTGCCGCCGGCGTCCCTGACCCGGCCGGCCAGCGCGGCGGCGTCGTCGGTGGCGACGTAGGTGTTCCAGAGCGAGGTGCCGCCGCCGTCGCGGAGGGGGCCGATCCCGGCGACCTTGCTGCCCTCGTGGACGAACATCCCGTAGCCGCCGGCCGCCGGGTCGTCGACCATGTCGGCCCGCCAGCCGAACAGGTCCCCGTAGAACCGGACCGAGCCGGGGACGTCGGTGCTGGCCAGGTCCACCCAGCACGGAACTCCTGGGTCGTATGCACTGCGTCGCGACATGTGGAGCTCATCGCCGTCCTTCCCCCGGTTCTCACGCCTTTCCGGGGAACGGTCCGGTCAAGGGCCGTCCATTTCCGGGCAGGGCCGTCCGACGGGCGTTCGCCGGGCGCGTACCTGGGGGCCGGACCGCCCGGCGCAGTCCCTAAACTCGTGGCCATGGATTCCCCAGCCGTCGAGATCGTCGACCTGGTCAAACGCTACGGCGGCCGGACCGCCCTCGACGGCCTCACCCTGCGGGCCGGCCGCGGCGCGGTCACCGCCGTCCTCGGGCCCAACGGCGCGGGCAAGACGTCCACGGTCGAGATCTGCGAGGGGTTCCGCAACGCCGACTCCGGCACGGTCCGGGTGCTCGGCCTGTCGCCCACGCAGCCCGAGCTGCGGCCGCGCGTCGGGGTGATGCTCCAGGCCGGCGGGGTGCCGCCGGCGATGCGCTGCGCCGAGTGGCTGCGCCTGGTCGCGCGCTTCTACGCCCGTCCCCACGACCCCGGGGCGCTGCTGACCCGGCTCGGGCTGGCCGAGCACGCGCGCACCCCCTACCGGCGGCTGTCGGGCGGGCAGCAGCAGCGGCTGTCGCTGGCCGCGGCCGTGATCGGCAGGCCGGAGCTGGTGTTCCTCGACGAGCCGACCGCCGGGCTCGACCCGCAGGCCCGGCACGCCTGCTGGGACCTGGTCGGCGAGCTGCGCGGCGCCGGGGTGTCGGTGGTGCTGACCACCCACCACATGGAGGAGGCCGAGCGGCTGGCCGACCACGTCGTGATCATCGACAGGGGGCGCGTGGTGGCCGAGGGCAGCCCGGCCTCGCTGACCGGGGCCGAGCGGCAGCTCAGGTTCAGGGCCAGGCCGGGGCTCACGCTGGAGGAGCTGCTCAACGCGCTCCCGGTGGGCAGCGCGGCCAAGGAGTCGCCGGCCGGCCACTACATCATCGAGGGCCAGGTGGGGCCCGAGCTGCTGGCCACCGTCACGGCCTGGTGCGCGGCGGAGGGCGTCACGGCCGACGACCTGCGCATCGAGCGCCGTACCCTCGAAGACGTCTTCCTCGAACTGACCGGCAGGGAGCTGCGATGACCCCCGTGCTCGACCTCTCGCCCGCGCCGGGCGCCGCGCCGTTCCCGCGCATGGTGCTCGCGCAGGCCGGCTCGGAGGTCCGCACGATGCTCCGCAACGGCGAGCAGCTCCTGCTCACCCTGATCATCCCGGTGCTGCTGCTGGTCGGCTTCTCGCTGGCGCCGCTGGTCGACGTCGGCGGCGGCCGGCGGGTCGACTTCCTGGCGCCCGGCGTGCTGGCCCTGGCCGTCATGTCCACGGCCTTCACCGGGCAGGCCATCGGCACGGGCTTCGAGCGCCGCTACGGCGTGCTCAAGCGGCTGGGCGCGACCCCGCTGTCCAGGGCCGGGCTCATGCTGGCCAAGACGGCCGCGGTGGTGGCCGTGGAGGTCATCCAGGCGGCGGTGATCGTGGCCGTGGGGCTGGCGCTGGGCTGGCGTCCCCACGGCTCGTTCCTGGCCGCCGCGGTGCTGGTCGTGCTGGGCACGGCGGCCTTCAGCGGCCTCGGCCTGCTCATGGCGGGCACGCTGCGGGCCGAGGCGACGCTGGCCGCGGCCAACCTGGTCTACCTGGTGCTGCTGGGCGCGGGCGGGGTGATCTTCCCGCTGTCGAAGTTCCCCGAGGGCGCGCGGCCGGTCCTGGAGCTGCTGCCGATCTCGGCGCTGACCGGGGGCCTGCGCGCGGTGCTCGCCCAGGGGGCGGCGCTGCCGCTGGGGCCGGTGCTCGTCCTGGCCGGCTGGGCCGTGCTGACCCTGGCGCTGGTCTCGCGGCTGTTCCGCTGGGAGTGAAGGGGCTGTTCCGCTGGGGGTGAGGCGGCACGCCACCCCGCGTGCGGAGATGTCGTCCGAGGTCAGTACGCTCTGGACGACCGCCCCACCTTCCGCGCGAGGAGTCCCGTGACCGACTTCGCCCTCGACGATCCCTTCGATCGCCGCCCGGCGCTGCCCCGGCCCGGCCGCCTGCTGCGCCAGGCCGCGGACTCGATCCCGCCCTCGTCGCTCGTCCTGCTGTCCATCGTCTCGGTGCAGCTCGGGGCCGCGTTCGCCAAGAACCTGTTCGCGGTGCTGCCGCCGAGCGCCGTGGTGTTCCTGCGCATCGCGGCGGGCGGCCTGATCATGGCCGCGGTGGCCAGGCCGAAGCTGCGGGGGCTCGGGTGGCGCGACTGGGCGGTCGGTGCCGGGTTCGGCCTGACGCTCGCGCTGATGAACCTGTCGTACTACGAGGCCCTGTCGCGGCTGCCGATGGGCGTCGCGGTGGCGATCGAGTTCCTCGGCCCGCTGGGCGTGGCCGTGGCCGCCTCCCGGCGCCGGCTCGACCTGGCCTGGATCGGCCTGGCGGGCCTCGGCGTGGCGCTGCTGGCGCCCTGGGGGCAGCAGGCGTCGGCGGCGTGGTGGCTCGGCATCGGGTTCGCCCTGGTGGCGGGCGCGTGCTGGGCGGCCTACATCCTGCTGTCGGCGGCGGCCGGACGGCGTTTCCCGGGCACGACCGGGCTGTCGTTCGCGATGATCGTCTCGACCCTGGTGATCGCGCCGGTGGGCGTCACGACCGGCGGCGCCGACCTGCTGCAGCCGTCGTTGCTGCTGATCGGGCTGGGCGTGGGGCTGCTGTCGTCGGTGATCCCGTACTCGCTGGAGCTCCACGCGCTGCGGCGCATGCCCAAGCACGTGTTCGGCATTCTGATGAGCCTGGAGCCGGCCGTGGCGGCGCTGGCGGGCGTGCTGGTGCTGGGTGAGGTCCTGCACGTGCAGCAGTGGGCGGCGATCGTGTGCGTCGTGGCCGCGAGCCTCGGCTCGACCAGGATGACCGGGCGGTAGCCGCCGCTGGGCGGTAGGAACGCCCGAGGAGGTGCCGCCGCGCGCCCGCGGGGATGGGGATCTCTCGGGCGCGCGGCGGAGGGCTCGGCTTGAGGTGGGCGGGTCGCCGAGCCCGGTGAAGGTCAGCGGATGCGGGCATCCGCGTGACCGGGCCTGTGAGGCTTCACGTAGATCAGTTCGTGAAAGCTTTCACAAACACATTACCTCAAAACGGATAAACCCTCTTATTTCGGACGGTAAAGAAACGCGGCGGGCGTCAGTGCTCGGCCCAGATGCCCCGGACGTGACCGATGTGCTCGCCCATCAGGTGGCCGACCGCCTTGCCGTCGCCGCTCTTGAGGGCGTCGAGCATGGCCAGGTGCTCCCGGGCGGAGTCGGTCAGCGAGCCGCGCTCGGCCAGCTGCGACAGGCCGTAGAGCCGGGCCCGGTTGCGCAGGTCGCGCACCACCTCCACCAGGTGGACGTTGCCCGCCAGCGCCAGCAGCTCCAGGTGGAAGCGCAGGTCGGCGTCGATGTAGGCGAGCAGGTCGGCCCGGTCGGCGGCCGTGACGATCTCCTCGGCGATCGGGCGCAGCCGTTCGAACTCCTCGGCGCGGGCGCTGTCGGCCAGCCGCGCGACGGTGGGCACCTCGATCAGCTCGCGGATCTGGGTCAGCTCGTCGAGGTCGCGGTCGGACAGCTCGGTCACCCGGAAGCCCTTGTTGCGCACGGCCTCGACCAGGCCCTCCTTGGCCAGGTCGAGCATGGCCTCGCGGACCGGCGTGGCCGAGACGCCGAACTGCGCGGCGAGCACGGGCGCGGAGTAGACGACCCCCGGCCGCATCTCACCGGTGATCAGCGCGGCCCGCAGCGCGTGCGCGACCTGCTCGCGCAGGCTCTGCCGCTCCCCCACCATCGGCAGGTCGAGCCGGTCCTCGGCAGCCATCCGCCTTCCCTCCTACTTCCACGCCTCGTACGCGGCCGCGGCGACCACCAGGTCCTGCCACGCCATGCCCGTGCTCTTGAACACCCGCGGGCCCGGACCGGCCACCACCCTTCCGGCGATCAGCTCGGCGAGGTTCCCGGCGAGATGACCAGAGGTGATCGTACCGTGGCGGATCGGGATGATCACGTCGCCGGCTTCTTCCAGGGCGGCCGATCTGGCCTCGACGACCACGGTGGCGCGGGCGACGAGGTCGCCGTCGAGCTCGCGGACGCCGGGCTCGTGCGATCCGACCGCGACCACGGTGACGCCGTCCCGGGCGAGCTTACCGGGGAACAGCGGCTGCGCGGCCGTGGTGCAGCAGGCGATGAGGTCGGCGGCCCGGATCGCGTCGGCCACCGCGCCGGGCAGCGCCGCGGCGTCGGCGGTGTCGGCTTCGGCGGTGGGAGCTCCGGCGGTCAAGGGCTCGGTGGTCGGAGGGCCGGCGGTCAGGGGGGTGGCGGTCAGGTCCAGGGCGCGGCAGCGGGCGGCCAGGGCGGCGGCGCGGGCCGGGTCGCGGCCCACGATCGTGACGTGCTCGACGGGCCGCACCTCGCGCAGGGCCAGGACGTGCCCGTACGCCTGCGGCCCGCTGCCGAACACCACCAGGCGGCGCGCGTCCGGCTCGGCCAGGCGGGCGACGGCCAGGGCGGAGACGGCGGGCGTGCGCAGGGACGTGAGCGCGATGCCGTCCAGGGCGGCCAGCGGGGCCAGGGTCGGGCCGTCCAGCAGCAGGTACGTCCCCTGGATGCGGGGCAGCCCGCGCCCGGGATTGGCGGGCGTGACGGTGACGGCCTTGACCCCGGCGTAGCGGCCGGCGGCGGCGGGCATGAGCAGGAGCTGCCCGGCCGGCAGGTCCACGGCCGGCCGCCGGGGCGTCAGCTCGGGGTCGAGCCCGTCGCGCAGGGCCTGTTCGAGGACGGCCACCGCGCGGCCGACCGGCACCAGCCGGTCCAGCACCGGCCCGTCGATGTAGGGAAGAGCGCTCATCGCAGCGTGAACCCCGTTCCGATCGGGTCGTCGGGATCGAGCTCGAAGACGTGCCGGCCGGTGCGGTAGGCCATGCCCTCGATCTCCGGCACGATCCCCTCGGCCGTCACCCCGGCCACCCGCGCCCGGAAGACCGACCCGACGACGCTCTCGTGCACCAGGGTGCCGCGCAGGCCCGCCTCGTGCAGCAGCGCCATCCTGGCGGCGGTGCCCGACCCGCAGGGCGACCGGTCCACCTCGCCGTCGGCGAAAACGGTGACGTTGCGCTGCCGGACGCTCCCGTCGCCAGCCGCCGGCCCGCCGTCCGGCAGGTCGTCGTAGAAGATCACGCCGTAGACGCCGGACAGGCGGTCGTCGCGGGGGTGGCGGGTGGCGGGGTGGCCGGCCAGGGCGGACTTGATGCGGCGGGCGTGCCCGACGAGGGCGGTCAGGTGGCGGGGCTCGACGGACAGGCCCACCTCCCCAGCCGAAATAGACGCATAAATCGCCCCGCCGTACGAAATATCAACCTTCGTTCCGGCGGCGGCCACGTCCCGGGCGATCACGTACGAAGGGACGCTCACGAACGTCACCCCCGCCACCCGCCCGCCCGAGCACCGCACCCGTGCCCTGACCCGCCCCGACGGCACGTCCACCACCACGTCGGTCTCCCCGTCGGGGTCGGCCTCGACCAGCCCCTCCTGCACCGCGTAGGCCCCGAGGGCGATCGTGCCGTGCCCGCAGGCGGTGGAGAAGCCGTCCTTGTGCCAGAACAGCGCGCCGAGATGCGCCCCGGCGTCGTCGGGCGGGACCAGGAAGCAGCCGTACATGTCGGCGTGCCCGCGCGGCTCGTGGCACAGCAGCCGCCTGACGCGGTCGGCGTGCGCGGGCGCGTTCTCCCGCCGGGTGGGCACGTCCGGCCCGGGGATCTCGGGTACGCCCCCGGTCACGATCCGGAACGGCTCGCCGCCCGTGTGGTAGTCGACAGTAGTGATCACAGTTCGAAAGCCCTCCGGGACCGGGTCGAGGAAGCCGCCAGGAGTAACATGTCACATTGTCACGTTCCGGAGAAGCCCCTGACGGGACCGTGCCACCCGGCCCGTACCATCGTTGACGTGAAGGAATCCACCGGCCGCCCCAACGTCCTCGTCCGCGCACTGCGCTCGTTCTGGGCGCCGACCGCGCGCTCGATGCGCGGCTGGGCGCTGGCCTCCGTGGTGGCCAACGCGGGCATCGCGGTGACCGGCGCGGGCGTGCGGGTGACCGGTTCCGGGCTCGGCTGCCCGACCTGGCCGAGGTGCACGCCCGACAGTTTCGTGCCGATCGCCCATCCCGAGACGTCGATGCTCACGATGCTCATCGAGTTCGGCAACCGGCTGCTGACGTTCCTGGTGCTGGCGGTGGGCGCGGCGTGCGTCATCGCGGCGCTGCGCCTGGTCCCGCGCCGGCGGGCGCTGGTCCGCCTGGCGCTGCTCCAGCCGGCGGGCGTGCTGGCCCAGGCGCTGTGGGGCGGGCTGGTGGTCAGGAGCGCGCTCAACCCGTTCACGGTCGGCATGCACTTCCTGATCTCCATGGCCCTGATCGCCGCCTGCTGGACGCTCTACGCCCGCGCCGGCGAGGGCGACGGCCCGGCCGCGCGGGTCGCCCACCGCGACGTCCGGCGGCTCGGCCACGCGCTGCTCGCGGCCACGGCGGTGCTGCTGGTGGCGGGGGTGGTGGTCAGCGGCACCGGCCCGCACTCGGGCGACGTCATCGCCTCGCGGTTCGGCTTCGACATCGAGACCGTGGCCCGGCTGCACGCCGACATCGTCTACGTGGTCGTCGGCCTGACGTTCGCGCTGCTGTTCGCGCTGCGCGTGACCGGCGCGCCCCGGGCCGCCAGGCGGGCCGCGCTCGGGCTGTTCGTCGTGGAGCTGGGCCAGGGCGTGATCGGCTACACCCAGTACTTCCTGGCCGTGCCGGCCGCGCTGGTGCTGCTGCACGTGCTCGGCGCCTCACTGGTGTGGATCGCCGCGCTGCGGGTGGTCACCTCGCTGCGCAGCAGAGGCCCGCTGGAGGCCCCGGCGGCCGCCGCTCACACGGAAGCGCCCGCTCCGGTCTGACCGTTGTGCGATGGTATGGGGTGTGCTGCGACTCCCTAGTCTCTCGCGCAGGCTGCTGCGCCGTACGTACCAGGGGCTGGTGCTGGTCAGCGTGCTCGCGCTGGCGCCCATGACGTGGGCCTGGCTCGACAGCTCGCCGCACCGCGTGGTGGCCGGCACCGGCGGCTGGCTGGGCCGGGTGCCGCCCGCGCAGGTCGCGCTGGTGCTCGGCGCGGGGTTGTGGCGCACGCAGCCCACGCCCATGCTGGCCCGCCGGCTCGACGTGGCCGCCGAGCTCTACCGGGCGGGCAAGGTGCGGGCGCTGCTGCTGTCGGGCGACAACAGCCGCAAGGAGCACGACGAGCCCACCGCCATGCGCGACTACCTGCTGCGCAAGGGCGTGCCGGCCGGCGTGATCGTGCTCGACTACGCCGGGTTCGACACCTGGGACTCCTGCGTACGGGCCCGCCGGGTGTTCGGCGCCGAGCGGGTCACCGTCGTCACCCAGGTCTTCCACCTGCCGAGGGCCGTCGCGCTGTGCCGGACGGCCGGCCTGGAGACCTTCGGCGTGGGCGACGACTCCACCCGCCAGTGGGCGGCCGCCACGTACGCCTACGCCACCCGGGAGCTGCTGGCCACCGGCAAGGCCGTCGTGGACGCGCTGCTGCTGCACTCCGACCCGGTCTACCCCGGCCCGCGCGAGGTCTCGCTGACCGAGATCCTGGCTCAGCGGGGCGCGCCGGGCGCGTAACCGGGCGGCGGGGTGCCCCTGGCCATCCGCCGGGCGTGCACGGGCGGCACCGGGAAGTCGGCGCGGGCGGTGCTCATGCACTCCAGCAGGGCTCGCTGCTCCTCGTGGAAGGCCTGCTCGTCGACGATGTGGCGGGCCGCCCGCTCGTGCAGCAGGCCCAGCTCGGTGGCGGCGAGCTGGTAGTCGCGCATGGCGCGCACCCCTCGTTTGCCGCCGTAGGCCCTGGCCCACTGCCTGGCCTGGCGGCGCCTGGCGAACGTGGACAACATGTAGATGTCGGCCGGCCCGACCAGCCTGGTCGGCTCGTACGGCGGCAGGTAGGTCTGGATGAGCGCGACGATGCGCCGCCGGTCCCTGAACACCACGCCGATCAGCACGACGAGCACCACCAGCAGCGCCAGGTAGGCCACCACGAGCCCGGGGAAGCCGCCGTAGGAGGCCAGGCCGTTCCACAGGCCGTGCAGGATCATCGCCCCCGACCAGCCGGCCAGCACCAGGAACACCCGCTCGGGCCCCTGGCGCTGGGCCGCGTAGGCGACGGCCACCCCGATCATCGAGCTGAACAGCGGATGGGCGAAGGGCGACAGGATGCCGCGCAGCACCACGGTGACCGCCAGGCTGCTGACGCCGTTGCCGTTGAGCGCCGACAGGTAGTAACTGACGTTCTCGCTCATGGCGAAGCCGAGGCCGACCATGCTGGCGTAGATGACGCCGTCGGTGGGGCCGTCGAGCTCGGCCCGGCGGAACTTGAGCAGGCCGAGCAGCACCAGGCCCTTCATCGTCTCCTCGACCACCGGCGCGCCGAAGGTGGCCGCCAGGTTGCGGGCGCTGGTCGGCGAGAGCTTGGCGGTGTCGATGAAGTAGTGGAGGTTGAGCGAGTTGATCGCGCCGGCGACCAGCACGGCGATGCCCGCGCCCCAGGCGAAGGCGAAGATCAGGTTGCTGCGCGGCTCCGGCTCCATGCGGTCGAGCGCCAGCACGGCGGCCAGCAGCAGCGGCACCGGCGCCAGGGCGAGCCCGAGCGCGATGAAGAACTGCACCGGCTCGCCGTTGATCACGTCGAAGGAGAACGAGACCAGGGCGCAGATGCCGGTGAGGACCAGCCCGGTGATCAACGCGAACGACGGGCGGTCCTTCAACACCCAGCGTGGATCACGGGTCGCCATACCGTGACTTTAACGGATCGAAGGGCCGGGGTCCGTGCCGACCGCCCGCGCGGGACAGCCACTCCTCACCGTCCGGACACGCGCCTGGCGGCCCTCGCGCACGGCGGTCGGGACGGTCACGGCGCTCAGGCCAGCAGCGGGTCGATCGCGACGGCGAGGAAGAGCAGCGCGAGGTAGGCGTTGGACCAGTGGAAGAAGCGCATCGGGCGCAGGTCGACGCCGCTCTTGCCGGCGTTGAGCCGGGCCAGCAGGCGGTGGACCTCCCACAGGCAGACCACGCCGAGCACGACCGCGACGACCGGGTAGAACAGCGTGGTGCCGGCCACCGGCCACAGGGCCAGCGAGCACAGCACGGTCGCCCAGGTGTAGGCGACGGACTCCAGGATCACCCGCCGCTCGGTGGCCACCACGGGCAGCATCGGCACGTTGGCCGCCGCGTAGTCCTCCTTGTAGCGCATGGCGAGGGTCCAGGTGTGGGGCGGCGTCCAGAAGAACACCACGCCGAACAGCACCAGGGGCGCCCAGTCGAGCCGCTCGGTGATGCCCGCCCAGCCGATCATGACCGGCATGCAGCCCGCGATGCCGCCCCAGACGATGTTCTGGGCCGTGCGGCGCTTGAGCACCATCGAGTAGACGATGACGTAGAACAGGATCGCGCCGGTGGACAGCGCCGCGGCCAGCCAATTGGTGGTGAGCCACAGGCCAACAGTGGACAAAATCCCCAGGACGATCCCGAAGATCAGCGCGCCGCGCGGCGACACCTGGTGCCGGGCCAGCGGCCGGCGGCGGGTGCGGCGCATCTTCTGGTCGATGTCGCGGTCGACGTAGCAGTTGAGCGCGTTGGCGCTGCCCGCCGACAGGGTGCCGAAGACCATGACGGCGATCGACTTCCACAGCGGCGGCAGGCCGCCGGCCGCCAGGAACATCACCGGGAGGGTCGTGATCAGCAGCAGCTCGATGATCCGCGGCTTGGTGAGCGCGACGTAGGCCTTCACGACCATGCCGAACGTGCGCGGCGCCCCGGGCTCGGTCGAGGGAGCCGTGGCCTGCCTGTTGGTCAGCACCGTCAAGGCGCTTCCAGCCTGTGCGGAGTCAACGCGTAACCTCTGATTAGAGCGGATCGATGAGTGGCGCCGTGGCGCCTCTGCGAACAAACAAACTGTAGTCGCAGGGGCGGACGGTCCGGCCAATGGGGGGCTTGCGCCATTCATGGACACGCGAGGGTGGAATGGGAATCGATCGCCAGCTCCACTCGGTTAGGGTCCCGTGTGGGCGGGATAGCCAACAGGTACTGCCAAATGACAACTAGATTCCGGAGATCGAGCACTTGAGCACCGAACTCGTGCCAGCCCTTGAATGGACCGACCTCGACAAGAAGGCCGTCGACGTCGTCCGGGCCCTGGCGATGGACGCAGTGGAGAAGGCGGGCTCGGGTCATCCCGGCACCGCCATGAGCCTGGCCCCCGCCGCATACCTGCTGTTCCAGCGCGTGATGCGTCACGACCCCAGCGACCCCAACTGGGCGGGCCGCGACCGGTTCGTGCTGTCGTGCGGCCACACCAGCCTGACGCTCTACATCCAGCTCTACCTGTCGGGCTACGGCCTGACGCTCGACGACCTGCGGCGGCTGCGCCAGTGGGACAGCCTGACCCCGGGCCACCCCGAGCACGGCCACACCGCCGGCGTGGAGACCACCACCGGCCCGCTCGGGCAGGGCCTGGGCAACGCGGTCGGCATGGCGATGGCGGCCCGCCGCGAGCGCGGCCTGTTCGACCCCGACGCCGAGCGCGGCGCCTCGCCGTTCGACCACCACATCTGGTGCTTCGTCAGCGACGGCGACATCGAGGAGGGCATCAGCCACGAGGCCAGCGCCCTGGCCGGCCACCAGAAGCTCGGCAACCTCGTCGTCCTGTACGACGACAACCACATCTCGATCGAGGACGACACCCTCATCGCCAAGTCCGAGGACGTCGTCAAGCGTTACGAGGCCTACGGCTGGCACACCGAGAGCGTCGACTGGACCGCCGGCGGCGAGTACGAGGAGGACGTCCAGGCGCTGTACGAGGCGCTGGAGGCGGCCAAGGCCGAGACCGACCGGCCCTCCTTCATCCGGCTGCGCACGATCATCGGCTGGCCGGCGCCGAACAAGAAGAACACCGGCAAGATCCATGGCGCGGCCCTGGGCGAGGCGGAGATCGCCGCGACCAAGGAGATCCTTGGCATGGACCCGGCCAAGAGCTTCGACGTGCCGGCCGAGGTGCTGCAGCACGCCCGCGAGGTGGTCGCGCGCGGCCGTACCGAGCGCGCCGAGTGGGACAAGGGTTACGCCGAATGGCGCCTGGCCAACCCCGAGCGGGCCAAGGAGTTCGACCGCATCTCCCACCGCGAGCTGCCCGCCGGCTGGGCCACGGCCCTGCCGGAGTTCGAGACCGGCTCCTCGATGGCCACCCGCAAGGCCAGCGGCGAAGTGCTCGGCGCGCTGGCGCCGGTGCTGCCCGAGCTGTGGGGCGGCTCGGCCGACCTGGCCGAGTCGAACCTGACCACGATGAAGGGCGAGCCGTCCTTCATCCCCGAGGAGTACCAGACCAAGGACTTCCCCGGTAACCGCTACGGCCGCACGCTGCACTTCGGCATCCGCGAGCACGCCATGGGCGCGATCCTCAACGGCATCGCCCTGCACGGCGGCACCCGCCCCTACGGCGGCACGTTCCTGGTCTTCTCCGACTACATGCGCCCCTCGGTGCGCCTGGCCGCGCTGATGAAGCTGCCGGTCACCTACGTCTGGACGCACGACTCCATCGGCCTGGGCGAGGACGGCCCCACCCACCAGCCGATCGAGCACCTGTGGGCGCTGCGCGCCATCCCCGGCCTCGACGTCGTCCGCCCTGCTGACGCCAACGAGACCGCGCATGCGTGGAAGACGATCCTGGAGCACACCGACCGTCCCGCCGCCCTGGCTCTGACCAGGCAGAACGTGCCGGTCTACGAGGGCACGAGCGCCGAGGGCGTGGCCCGCGGCGGCTACGTGCTGCGCGAGGCGTCCGACGGCCAGCCGCACGTGATCATCATCGCCACCGGCAGCGAGGTCGAGGTGGCCGTGCAGGGCCGCGAGCTGCTGGAGGCGCAGGGCATCCCGGCACGAGTGGTGTCGATGCCGTGTGTCGAGTGGTTCAACGGGCAGGACTCCGCTTACCGGCAGACCGTCCTGCCGAGCTCGATCAGGGCTCGGGTCGCGGTCGAGGCCGGCGTCGCGCTCGGCTGGCACCAGTTCGTCGGCGAGTGCGGCGAAGTGGTCAGCCTGGAGCACTTCGGCGCCTCGGCGCCGTACAAGACGCTGTACGAGCAGTTCGGGCTCACGGCCGAGCGCGTGGCGGCCGCGGCCAAGGCGAGCCTCGCCAAGCTGGGTCAGGACAAGGGCGAGACGACGGGAAACTGAGAAGAGTATGAGCGAGAACCTCAACAAGCTGTCCGGCCAGGGCGTTTCCATCTGGCTCGACGACATCAGCCGCGAACGGCTGCGCACGGGCAACCTCGACCAGCTGATCCGCGAGAAGAACGTCGTCGGGGTCACCTCCAACCCGACGATCTTCGCCAGCGCGCTCAGCAAGGGCGACGCCTACAACGCCCAGCTCCACGACCTGGCCGTGCGCGGCGTCACCGTGGAGGAGGCCGTCCGCGCCATCACCACGTACGACATCCGCTGGGCCGCCGACGTGCTGCGCCCGGTCTACGACGCCACCGGCGGCGTGGACGGCCGCGTCTCGCTGGAGGTCGACCCGCGCCTCGCTCGTGAGAGCGAGAAGACCGTGGCCGAGGCCCGGGCGCTGTGGTGGATGGTCGACCGGCCCAACCTGTTCATCAAGATCCCGGCCACGCTCGAGGGCCTGCCCGCGATCACGCAGGCGCTGTCGGAGGGCATCAGCGTCAACGTCACGCTGATCTTCTCCCTGGAGCGCTACCGCGCGGTCATGGACGCCTGGCTGGCCGGCCTGGAGGCCGCGCAGGCCAAGGGCCTGGACCTGGCCACGATTGAGTCGGTGGCCTCGTTCTTCGTCAGCCGCGTCGACACCGAGATCGACAAGCGGCTCGACAAGCTGGGCAAGCCGGAGCTGAAGGGCAAGGCCGGCATCGCCAACGCGCGCCTGGCCTACGCCGCCTACGAGGAGGTCGTCAGCTCCGAGCGCTGGCAGCGGCTGCGCGCGGCGGGCGCCCGTCCGCAGCGTCCGCTGTGGGCCTCGACCGGGGTGAAGAACCCCGACTACTCCGACACCATGTACGTCGACCAGCTCGTCGCCCCCGGCACCGTCAACACGATGCCGGAGAAGACGCTCGACGCCACCGCCGACCACGCCCAGGTCACCGGCGACACCGTGCGCCCCTTCTACGAGCAGGCCTGGAACACCATGGCCGCGCTCAAGGACGCCGGCATCGACTACGACGACGTCGTGCGGGTGCTGGAGGAGGAGGGCGTCGAGAAGTTCGAGGCGTCCTGGAACGAGCTGCTGGAGAGCGTCACCAAGAATCTGGTGCCATGATCGAGGTGTCCTACCGCGAGGAGGGGGTGGCCGCGGCCGCCTCCTCCGTCGCGGGGCGCCTCGTCGCCGACGGCGTGCCCGCGCGGCTGGCCGGCGGCGACCCCACCCTGTGGGGCGAGGACGCCGAGGCGGTGGCGGCGGTCCGGCTGGGCTGGCTGACGCTGCCGCGCACCTCCCGCGAGCTCCTTCCCGAGCTGGGCAAGCTCGTGGAGCGGGCGCGCGCCGAGGGCCTGACGAACGTGGTGCTGGCCGGGATGGGCGGCTCGTCGCTGGCTCCCGAGGTGATCTGCCAGACCGCCGACGTGCCGCTGACCGTGCTCGACACGACCGACCCCGCGCAGGTCCGGCGGGCGCTGACCGACCTGCTGGAGTCCACGGTCGTGGTGGTGGCCAGCAAGAGCGGCTCGACCGTCGAGACCGACTGCCATCTGCGCATCTACGAACAGATCTTCACCGAGGCGGGCATCTCGCCCGCCGACCGGATCGTGGTCGTCACCGACCACGGCTCGCCGCTGGAGCAGCGGGCCGTCGACGGCGGCTACCACCTGGTCCTGGCCGTCCCCGACGTGGGCGGCCGCTATTCGGCGCTGTCGGCGTTCGGGCTGGTGCCGAGCGCGCTGGCCGGGGCCGACGTCGAGCGGCTGCTCGACGACGCCGAGGAGGTGCTGCCGCTGCTGTCCCTCGACACCGGCAACCCCGGCCTCGACCTGGGCGCGGCCCTCGGCGGCGCGGCGCTGGCCGGGCGCGACAAGCTCGTGCTGGAGGACCAGCTGTCCGGCATCAACGGGCTGCCCGACTGGATCGAGCAGCTCGTCGCCGAGTCCACCGGCAAGCAGGGCAGGGGCATCCTGCCGATCGTCAACGCCGACCCCAACCACACCAGCGACGAGCTGGTCGTCGCGATCGAGTCCGACGACGGCGCCGTACGCGTCGACGGGCCGCTCGGCGGCCAGTTCCTGGTCTGGGAGTACGCGACGGCCGTGGCCGGGCTGCTGCTGGAGATCGACCCGTTCGACCAGCCGAACGTGGCCGAGTCCAAGGAGAACACCGCGGCCCTGCTGGCCCTGCCCGACCTGCCGCTCGGCGCGCCCGCGCTGGTCGACGGGCCCGTCGAGGTCTACGGCGCGGTCCGCTCCCACGACCTGCCCGGCGTGCTGGCCGAGCTGCTGAAGGCCATCCCGCACGACGGCTACCTGGCCGTGATGGCCTACCTCGACCGGCTGGCCGCCTTCGACGCGCCCGTGCCCGAGGGGGCCGACTTCGAGCAGATGACCGACGCGTGGATGATGGCCGACGCGGCCACGCTGCGCGCCCTGCTCGCCATCCGCACCAACCGGCCGGTGACGTTCGGATGGGGGCCGCGTTTCCTGCACTCGACCGGCCAATACCACAAGGGCGGGCCGCAGAACGGCGTGTTCCTGCAGATCACGGGTGCGGTGACCGACGACGTCGCCGTCCCCGGGCAGCCGTACACGCTGGGGCGGCTCCAGCTCGCGCAGGCGCTGGGCGACCTGGCCGCGCTGGAGACGCGCGGACGGCCCACCGTACGCCTGCATTTGACGGACCGCGCGACGGGTGTCGCGCATTTGCTCGCAGCCGCACAGGAGGTTTGAGATGACTGACGAAGCATCTCCTGAGGAGGAGGTCGTCGCGGTGGCGGCGGCCGTGGCGAACACCGCCACGACGTTGGAGGTCGCCGAGGCCAACCCCTTGCGCGACCCGCGTGACAAGCGGCTGCCGCGGGTGGCGGGGCCGTGCGTGCTGGTGCTGTTCGGCGTGACGGGCGACCTGGCCAAGCGCAAGCTGCTGCCGGCCATTTACGACCTGGGCAACCGCGGCCTGCTGCCGCCCGGTTTCTCGCTGGTCGGTTTCGCCAGGCGCGACTGGAAGGACCAGGACTTCGCGCAGTTGACGCACGACGCGGTCAAGGCGCACGCGCGTACGCCGTTCCGCGAGGAGGTCTGGAAGCAGATCCTCGAGGGCATCCATTTCGTCCCGGGCGAGTTCTCCGACGACGGAGCCTTCGACGCGCTGGCGATGGCGTTGGCCGAGATCGACCAGACCCGCGGCACGGGCGGCAACTACGCTTTCTACCTGTCCGTCCCGCCCAAGTTCTTCCCCGTGGTGGTCGAGCAGCTCAAGCGCACCGGGCTGTCCGACGCGCCCGAGGGGTCGTGGCGGCGGGTGGTCATCGAGAAGCCGTTCGGCCACGACCTGCAGTCGGCCCACGAGCTGAACGAGATCACCACGTCGGCGTTCCCGGAGAGCTCGATCTTCCGGATCGACCACTACCTGGGCAAGGAGACCGTCCAGAACATCCTGGCGCTGCGCTTCGCCAACAACCTGTACGAGCCCATCTGGAACCGCAGCTTCGTCGACCACGTGCAGATCACCATGGCCGAGGACATCGGCATCGGCGGGCGCGCCGGCTACTACGACGGCATCGGCGCGGCCCGCGACGTGATCCAGAACCACCTGCTCCAGCTGCTCGCGCTGGTCGCCATGGAGGACCCGACCTCCTTCGACGCCTCGGCGCTGCGCCAGGAGAAGGAGAAGGTGCTCAAGGCGGTGCGGCTGCCGTCCAACCTGGGGCTCAACACCGCCCGCGGCCAGTACGCGGCCGGGTGGCAGGGCGGCGAGAAGGTGGTCGGCTACCTCCAGGAGGAGGGCATCTCCGCCGAGTCCACCACCGAGACGTACGCGGCCGTCAAGCTGGAGATCGCCAA
Source organism: Nonomuraea sp. NPDC049624 (assembly GCF_040675255.1). Classification (NCBI taxonomy): domain Bacteria; kingdom Bacillati; phylum Actinomycetota; class Actinomycetes; order Streptosporangiales; family Streptosporangiaceae; genus Nonomuraea; species Nonomuraea sp. NPDC049624. The sequence continues at coordinate 75,928 of NZ_JBFAOR010000019.1, forward strand.
CCGGCGGTGGGCCGGGGTGCCGTTCTACCTGCGTACCGGCAAGCGGCTGGGCCGCCGGGTCACCGAGGTGGCCGTGGTGTTCCAGCGGGCGCCGCATCTGCCCTTCAGCAAGACCGACACCGAGATCCTGGGCCAGAACGCCCTGGTCATCCGCGTGCAGCCGGACGAGGGCATCACCGTGCGGTTCGGGTCGAAGGTCCCGGGCACCGCCATGGAGGTGCGCGACGTGTCCATGGACTTCGCCTACGGCGAGTCGTTCCTGGAGTCCTCGCCCGAGGCGTACGAGCGGCTGCTGCTCGACGTCATGATCGGCGACCCGCCGCTCTTCCCGCACCAGCGCGAGGTCGAGCTGTCCTGGACGATCCTCGACCCGATCGAGGACTTCTGGGCCACGCAGGGACAGCCCGAGGCCTACGAGTCGGGCTCGTGGGGCCCGGAGTCGGCCGACGCGATGATGGCCCGCGACGGCCGCGTGTGGAGGAGACTCTAGTGACGACTTTCATGCTGTCGGACACGACGGCCGGCAAGATCTCGGCGCAGCTCATGCTGCTGCGCCACCAGATGGGCGCGCCCGCCATCGGCATGGTGCTGACCCTCGTGGTGGTCTCCGAGGAGCGCCACCAGTACGACGCGCTGCGCGCCGCCACCGAGGCGGCCCGCGAGCACCCCTCGCGCATCATCGTGGTGATCAAGCGGGAGGAGGCCGAGCCCAACCGGCTCGACGCCGAGCTGCGCATCGGCGAGAACACGCCGGGCGAGGTCGTGGTGCTGCGCCTGTACGGCGAGCTCACCCAGCACGCCGACTCCGTCGTCAGCCCCCTGCTGCTGCCCGACACCCCCGTGGTGGCCTGGTGGCCGGGCGCGGCCCCCGACGTGCCCTCCAAGGACGCGATCGGCGCGCTGGCCCAGCGGCGCATCACCGACGCCAAGGGCTTCGAGAACGGCGGCGCCGCGTCGCTGGTCACCCGCGCCAAGGGGTACGCCCCCGGCGACACCGACCTGGCCTGGGCCCGGCTGACGCCGTGGCGCAGCCTGCTGGCCGCCGCGTTCGACCAGCCGGTGGGCAAGGTGCGCAAGGGCGTGGTGGAGGCCAGCGCCGGGCACCCGAGCGCGCCGCTGCTGGCGGCCTGGCTGTCGGAGCGGCTGGGCGCGCCGGTCAAGGTGGGCGAGTCGGCCGGTCCCGGCCTGACCGCCGTACGCCTGCAGACCGGCGACGGCGAGCTGTCGGTCATGCGTTCCGACGCGCGGCTGGCCACGCTGTCGCGGCCCGGCCAGCCCGACCGGAACGTGGCCCTGGCCAGGCGGCACACCTCCGAGCTGATGGCCGAGGAGCTGCGCCGGCTGGACAGCGACGAGGTCTACGAGGCCGCCGTCAAGCGCTTCGCCCGTACGTACAAGGGCTGACCCCCTCCACTTGAGAAAGAAGTGTCGTGAGCGTTCCCAACGTTGTCGTGCACCGCGACGCCGACGTCCTGGCCAAGGCCGTGGCGGCGCGCATCATCACGCGCCTGGTCGACGTGCAGTCGGCCAAGGGGTCGGCCTCGATCGTGCTGACCGGCGGCACGGTCGGCATCGCCACGCTGGCCGCCATCGCCGCCACTCCAGCCCGTGACGCCGTCGACTGGCGGCGCCTGGACGTCTGGTGGGGCGACGAACGTTTCGTCCCCACCGGCGACAAGGAACGCAACGAGACCGGCGCCCGCCAGGCGCTGCTCGACCACGTGGACCTGGACCCCGCCCGCATCCACGTCATGCGCGGCCCCGACTCCGGCATGACGGCCGAGGAGTCGGCCGAGGCGTACGCCGCCGAGCTGCGCGCCGCGGCCCGCCCCGAGGACCACGGCCCGGTGCCGGCCTTCGACGTCATGCTGCTCGGCATGGGCCCCGACGCGCACGTGGCCTCGCTGTTCCCCGGCATGCCCGCGCTGTACGACACGCGCCCGGTCGTCTCCGTGCACGGCTCCCCCAAGCCGCCCCCCACCCGCATCTCCCTGACCCTGCCCGCCATCCAGGCGGCGCGCGAGGTGTGGGTGGTGGCGGCCGGCGAGGAGAAGTCGGGCGCGGTCCGCCTGGCGCTGTCGGACTCGGGGCACGTCCAGGTGCCGGCGGCCGGCGCCCGCGGCCGGGCCGGCACCCTGTTCCTGCTCGACCGCGCCGCCGCCGCCAAGATCCCCCCAGAACTGGGCCGCCTGGCCTCCCCCTGAAGCTCAACGCGGATCGGCGGCGGGGGTACAGGCGAACATCTCGCCGTACCGGCGCTGCGCGATCCGCACGAGCTGAACGAGGTCGTCGTCCTGGTCCCGTGCGGGGTTCCTCATGATCGTGATGCCGATGAACGGGCTCGCGTCCCCGCACCGGAACCAGACACCCGCGCTGCGGAACGGGTACAGCCGGGCCTTGAAGTCGTGTATCTGGCCCTTGCCCAGCTCGGGCGGCAACTGCACGGGAGAGCCGTCCTTCCCGTGGGCGGCGAAGGTCTCGAAGATCTCCGGGCGAGCCGACACGTCGTAGCTCGTGATGACGAGGCTGCGCTCGTCGTTGGACACCACGCACGTGTTCCCCACCGGGTGCCTGCTGTTGGGACCTGCCTTGTACGAGCCGGTGTAACCGGTCAGCTCGGCGAGCGCGGCACGCGGGACGAAGTTGCACAGGTAGGGCGGCGCGTCGGCGACGGGCCGCCGCACCGGTGAAGGCGTCTGCGCCGGGGTGGTCGTCCGGCCCGGTGTGCAGGCGGCGGCCGAGACGGCGAGGAGCAGGCAGAGCAGCGCCGGCAGCGGCCTAGCCATGGTGTTCCCCGGTCTTGTCGGGCTTCCTCATGTGGCTGATGAACTCGCCGGTGCCGGTCCTCGTCATCCCTTGCGCGTCGCCGAAGTCGCTGGGGATGGTGGTGTGCCGTTCCATCCACTGCAGGAACGCGTCGTATTCGTCGTGGTTCATCGAGACCGGTGGCTTGACGCGCGGCGGATCACCGACCACGAAGGGCTGACCTTCCAGCTGCTTGTGGTCGTAGTGCTCGTGCGTGATCGCGGAGGATTCGAGCATCTGTCTCACCAGCTGGTCGACGACCTCCTCGTTCTCGGCCCCTTCCGCGACGCTCTTGACGGTGTGCCCGCCGCCGTGCCCGGCCTGATCGAGCATCCACTTGCCCGCGCTGGTGTAGCCGTCCTTCACGAAGTTCTCGTACGCGGCCTTGGCCGCCTCGATGCCCGCCTTCCCCACGAGCCGGGCGCCGGGTACGGGGATCTCGCCGATGCCCATCTCGACCAGCTTCATGAGCTCGGCGTCCGCCGCGTCCGCCTCCTGCCCTCTCGCGATCAGAGCCTGTCCGCGCGCCTCCATGAGATGCCCGAGGCCGCGTGCGTCGTTGGTCACCACGTTCTTCAGCATCGTGTCGTTGCCGGTCATGATCGCTTCGTCGACATCACGCCGCATGTGGCCGATCTCTCCCATGAGCAGGTTGTCGTAGGCCCTGTCGTCGGCGGCCAGGTCGAGCGTGACCAGGTCGAGGTCCGCGGCGCCGAACCGGCCGATGGAATGCCCCGCGTTGTCGCTGGTGAGCTCGCCGTCGGCGGCCCGGGGAGCGTTCTTGTAGAAGGCCGCGGACAGGTCGTCGGCGTGGTCGCCCAGGACGCGGCCCATGTTGTCGCGGATTCCCGACAGGTCGTCGAGCTCGGACGGGTCGGCGAAGACGACCTTGCCCGTTTCGTCGAGCGTCACGTGGGGCCGTACGTCGTCGGCGTAGATCTGGGTGGCCAGGACGGCCAGGGACTTGGACAGGTCGTCCTGACCCTTCATCGCGGCCTCCATGGCGCGGCCCAGCGACTCGCCGTGATCGCCCATGGCCCACTGCGGGCGGCGGTCGTGCATCAGGTACCTCAGCAGCTCACGGTCGGCGAGCAGCGCCTGGGCCGGCTCCCTGCCGCTGGCCGCGACGGCCAGCAGCGCGCCGATCGGGTCGGCCGCCCCGATCTCGTCGGTGTCCTGGAACGGCCGGGAGACGGCGGGGGCGGGCAGGTTGTAGACGTCGGTGTCACGGGGCAGGAAGCGCACTCCGTGCTCCTTGAGGTGGTCGCGATCCCAGCGGATCATGTCGCGGCCGATCGTGCGCATGAACCACGGGCTGTACGGCTCCCGCTCCCCCGCCGCCAGGATCTGGCCGAGCGCCCAGTAGCCGGGGGCGGTGAGCCCGCCCATGCCGGGCGCCGGTGTCTCCTCGCGCCCGCGTCTGCGTAGTTCGTCCAGGAAGCGGGTGCCGAGGCGTGGGGTGCCTTCCTTGGCGACGGTGGCGTGGGCGAGGGCCGTCGCCAGCACGGAAAGCAGCTCCTGGTGCTGCTCACGCAGCTTGCGCCCCTGCTCCGGGCCCTGGTCGAGCGCCATTCGCACGCGGGCTGACAACTGCACGGGCAGGGTGGTGAGCGCCTGCGGGCCGAGCTTGTCCAGCAGGGCGGTGGCGAAGCGTGGGTCGCTCATCCGGCTCTTGAAGGCGGCGAGCTTCCTGAGCGCGTCCTGGTCGCCGCGTCCGGCCGCCGCAACCAGTCCCGCGGCCTGTTCCGCCTCGGCGCGCACTTGGGACGGGATCAGCCACCCTTCGTCGACCCGGACCGCGCCGGGCTGCACCACGGAGCCGGGGACGGGGTGGCCGAAGACGTCGGTGTCGACCTTCTCGGTCTCGTAGGCCAGGTCGCGCCGCCGGTACAGGTCGGGCGCCTGCTCGGTCAGCCAGCGGGCCGCCCGGTCGATGGCGGCGACCCCGGGGTGGCTCATCCTGATCCCCGCCAGGATCGCGCGAAGCTCGCCCGCGCAGCCGGTCAGGGCGTGGCCCGCCTCCAGCACGCCCTGTCCGAGCCGGTGCATCTCGCGCGGGTCGAGGGAGGAGAACGTCACAGGTTCCTCCGCTCGTCGAGGGAGTAGCGGGCGGCCTCCTCGCGGAGCTCCTCGACGATCTCACGCAGGCCGCGCCACACCTCCAGCCTGCGGCGCGCCAGGTCCTGGGCGAAGGCGTCGGCGGCCGGGCCCGTCCAGGTGCGTCCGTCCGCCATCTGGCGCACGGCCTCGTCGAGGCAGTGCCAGTGCCGGTCGGACAGCGCCTGCACGCGGCGCTGAGCCTCCAGCAGGTCCGCCGGAGTAGTCATGTGAACCTCCCACCGACCGTGGTACGCACGCCGCGCCCCCTCAGGCTCAATCCGTGCTCCACGATGCCAGGAGAGTCCGGCCGCGTCACGCCGTTCGGTGAGGACGGCATGACGCGACGTGTCTGCCCGTCAGAGGGCGGCGGTCAGGGTGTCGATCTCCTTGAGGAGGGTCTGCTTGCGGTCGGGGGTCAGGTAGGAGGCGTTGACGGCGTTGCGGGCCAGCTGGGCAAGCTCGGTGGCGCCCAGGCCGAGCACGTGGGCGGCGGCGCGGTACTCCCCCGCCAGCGTGGTGGCGAACATGGGCGGGTCGTCGCTGTTGAGGGTGACGTACAGGCCCTCCTCCAGCATCCGGGGCAGCGGGTGGGCGGCGAGCTCGGGCACCTGGCCGGTGCAGACGTTGGAGGTGGGGCAGACGTCCAGGGGGAGCTGGGTCTCGCGCAGGTGGGCCACCAGGCGGGGGTCGGACAGGCAGTTGATGCCGTGGCCGATGCGCTCGGCGCCGTAGCCCTCGATGACCTCCCACATCGTCTCGGGGCCGCTCATCTCGCCGCCGTGCGGGACGCTGTGCAGGCCGGCGGCGCGCGCGGCGGTGAAGGCGTCGCGGTAGGCGTCGCGGTACTTGGGGCGGTCCTGTTCGATGCCTCCGATGCCGAAACCTACCAATGCGGCGGGAGGTTCGCGCAGAGCGTGGTCGACGGTGATCCGGGCGGCCTCCTCGCCGTACTCGCCGGGGATGTCGAAGATGTAGGCCATCTCCACGCCGTGGTCGGTCAGTGAGCGGCGGGCGGCCAGGTCGAGGGCCTCGGTCACCTCGTGCATGGGCATGCCGACCATGTGGTGGGCGTACGGGGTGACCTGCAGCTCGGCGTACCGGCCGCCCTGCCCGGCGAGGTCCCTGGCCAGGCCTAGGACGAGGGTCGCGACGTCCTCGGGCTCGCGGACGAGGCTGTTGACGGCCTGGTACACGCGGGCGAAGTGGGGGAAGTCGAGGAAGGTGTAGAAGCGGCGCAGTTCCTCCTCGGAGGTCGGGACCTCACTGCCGGGATGCCGCCGGGACAGCTCCAGCACGGTGTCGACCGAGGCCGATCCGACCAGATGTACGTGCAGCTCCACCTTGGGCAGCGCGTCGATGAAGGCGTCGATGGTCATGGCGAAGACCATAAGCCTGAGATTTCCCCCTGAGACAGGGAAAGAGGCGAAATTTCACGGCAAGATGTCAGGATTCGGGTTGCACAGGTAGGCTCCTGGTTCGTGAGGGATCCTGAGGCCTACGACCGCGGCTTCGCGCGGCTCAGCTCGCACACCGTCCAACCTCTGCTCGCCGCCGTGACTCGAGACTCCGCCGTGACGCGAGACGCCGCCGTGACGCGAGACGCCGCCGTGACGCGAGGCCCCGCCGTGACGCCGGGCACGGCCGAGCCCCCAGGCATCGCCGCGCCCCCGGGCGCTGACGTGACGGCATTGCCGGACGGCCGGGAGGCGGAGCGGCGTCCGGAGCGGATTCTCGATGTCGGATGCGGCACCGGCGTGGTCACGGCGGCCGCTCTCGCAGCCGGTGCCGAGGTCACCGCCGTGGACGCCGACCCCGCCATGCTGGAGCTGGTCGCCCGCCGCCACCCCGCCGCCACGGTCCGCCGGGCCACCCTGCCCGTCCTGCCGTTCGAGGACGCCTCCTTCGACGCCGTGGCGGGCAACTTCGTCGTCAACCACGTCGCCGACGTCCCGGCGACGCTCGCGGAGCTGCGCCGGGTGCTGCGTCCCGGCGGCGCCGTCGCGCTGACCTGGTGGAAGTCCGACGAGATGACGGCCACGAACGTCTTCGCCGAGGCCCTGGCGGCGGCAGGAGTGCCGTACGAACCCCCGGTCCGCCCCTTCTCCGCCGTTGAACGGCCGGAACGCTTCGCCGCGTCGCTGGCGGAGTCGGGCTTCACGGCCGTGGACGTGCGCACGCTGCGCTGGCGGCACCTGGTGGACGTCGCCGCCTGGTGGAGCGGCGTGGTCGAGGCGGGCGGCCCGCGTTTCGAGACGATCGCCCGCCAGCCGCCGGAGACCTACGCCCGCGTCCGGGCCTGCTACGACCGCATGGCCGCCCCGTACGCCGGCACGGGCTTCCCCGTCTGCGCCCACCTGGCCCGCGGCATACGCTGACCGGATCAGGACCGGCGGCGCCGGCCACGCCGCCGACCGGCTCTTCGCCGAAGAGCGGCCCGGTGAAGATCATGGCTGCCACAGCAGAGCCTCAGGCGACCTGTGGACAGCTGCGTCGAGCTCGCCACCCCGCTCGACCAGGACGCGCACGCCTATCGCTTTGTGGGCGCGCAAGGCCCCGGCGAGTGTCCGGGGCCGCGGCAGGTTGTTCAGCGGGGGGCGATCTCCTCGAACCGTACGCCTGTGAGCTGCGCGGACACCTCCCACAGCCGCCGGGCGACCTCCTCGGACCTGGCCGTCTCCGAGGGCGTGAGCAACTTCAGCCGGGGGCCGACGAACTCGCCGCCGGTGATGTCCGGAGAGGTGGCGGCGTACAGGGAGGGGGCGGCGCCGGCGTCGGCCGACTGCAGGAACAGGCGCAGGAGGGCTGCAGGGGCCCCAGCTTGACGAAGCGGGTCGCGGTGGCACCCGGGTGGGTGGCCACGCTGATCAGCCGCACACCGGCGCTGTCGGCCCGTCGCTGGAGCTCCAGGGTGAAGAGCAGGTTGGCGAGCTTGGACCGTCCGTACGCGCTCATCCGGCCGTACCCGCGTTCCAGGGCGAGGTCGTCGAAGTCCAGCCTGCCCATGGAGTGCGCGTCGCTGGAGACGGTGACCACGCGCGCGTGCGGGGCGGCCAGGAGCCGTGGCAGGAGCAGCCCGGTGAGCGCGAAGTGGCCGAGGTGGTTGGTGGCGAACTGCAGCTCCCAGCCGTCCTTGGTCACCTGACGGGGGATCAGGCCGATCCCGGCGTTGTTGACCAGCAGGTCCACCTTGTCCACCGTGTCCACCGTGTCGGCGAAGCGCCGGATCGAGGACTGGTCGGCCAGATCGAGGGCGCCGTACCTGACGTCGGCCCCCGGCACGGCCCGCCGGATCTCGGCCACGGCCGCCTCGCCCTTGTCCGCCGAGCGGGCGGCCACGACGACGCGGGCTCCGTGCCGGGCCAGCTCGCGGGCGGTGGGCAGGCCGATGCCGCTGTTGGCGCCGGTCACGATGGCCGTTGTGCCGGTGAGGTCCGGGATGTCGGTGGGCGTCCAGGGGGCCATCGTCCCTCCTTGCAGGTGTACGAGCGCGTTTCGTGCACCTTAGTCCAGTCGGCGGCGGGCGTGGCGCTCCTCGCGGCGGGTGACCTCGAGACGTTGCCGGACCTCCTCCAGCCGTTTGCGCGCCTTGGTGAGCTTGCGTTCCAGCCGGGCGACCTTCTCGGCGCGTTCGTCGTAGTCGCGGGTGACCGACTCCAGGGCCTCGGCCCACTCCCGGTGGGCCGCCTCGGCCTCCGCGCGCTCCTTCGCCTTCCTGGCCTCCCTGGCCTCCTTGGCCTCTCGGGCCTGCCTGGCCTCGGCCTCCGCCCGCGTCCGCGCCTCGGCCGCCGCCTCCGTCCCGGCCCGTCCCCGACCACGCGAATCGGGCCGGGGCCCCCTGGAAGGCCCACTGGGAGGCGCGGCGGAAGGGGTGGTGGCGGGGGCGGGGGCGAAGCCGCTGTAGCTGAGCGGTTTGGCCAGGCGGCCGGCCCGCACCTGATCGGCGGCGCCGTCGTCCACGACGGCGGCGTCCAGCGTCTGGTCCACCTCCGAGGCGGCCGCCGCCGACAGGCCGCCGGCCTGCCTGGCCAGCCTCGCCACCCTGGCGGTCGCCTCGCCGCGCGCCCGGGTCAGCTCGGCCAGCGCTTCGGCGTCCTGCGCCTGCCAGGCCGCGCGCAGCCGCTCCCCCACGCCGAGCAGTTCGGCCAGCTCGGCGGGGTGCTCCCGGGCCAGCCGGTTGACCGCCCAGGCCGAGACGGTGGGCTTGCGCAGCTTCGCGATGTCGCGCGAGAGCCGTACGTCGCCCGCCTCCTTGGCCGCGCGGACCTCGGCCGCGCGGGCGGCGGTGAACTCCGCCGGCGGGACTGCGTAGAGGCGGCCGGCCACCTCGTCAAGATCCACACAGGACAAATACCCCACGCGGCGCGGTTTGTAGCGCATAGTGGAGGCAGCCCCAGTCGAACGGAGGCCCCCCGGTGTTCGAACGCTTCACCGACCGTGCGCGCAGGGTCGTCGTGCTCGCCCAGGAGGAGGCGCGGCAGATGAGCCACGACTACATCGGCACGGAACACATCCTGCTGGGCCTCATCCACGAGGGCGAGGGGCTGGCCGCGCTGGTGCTCGACGGCTGCGGCGTGGAGCTGGAGCACGTACGGGCCTTCGTGGAGCGCGAGGTGGGCCGCGGGGCCAGCTCGCCGAGCGGGCACATCCCCTTCACCCCGCGCGCCAAGAAGGTACTGGAGCTGTCCCTGCGCGAGGCCCTGCAACTGCGCCACAACTACATCGGCACCGAGCACATCCTGCTCGGGCTGATCAGGGAGGGCGAGGGCCTGGCCGCCCTGGCTCTGGCGGACACCGGCGCCGACCTGGCCGACGTCCGGCAGCGCCTGCTCGACCGGGTGGGCCGCGGCACCAGGGAACGTCCGACGGAGGTGTACTTCGGCGGCGGCTCGGTGCTCGCCGAACGGCTCACCCGCATCGAGGAGAGCCTGGAACGCATCGAGCGCCACCTGGGCATCGGCCCCGCCGCCGCCGACCCGGACGAGCCCGAGACGCCCACGCAGGAAGGGCCGCGCGGAGAAGGCCTGGGCTGAGGCGACCGGCAGCCCCTGACCGGCAGGCAGGCGCGCGTTCACGGCGTTCAGGAGTGGGCGGCGCGGATCTCCGTCACGGTGAACTCGTCGACGATGTGCCTGTTCTGCACCAGGAACCCCACCACCCCCGCCACCGCCTCCGCGCCCAGGGCAGCCCGCACGCGTGCGCTCAAGAGGTAGACGAGGGGCGTCGCCGGCTGGGTGAGAGTGAGGTCGCGGTCGTGGCGGTGCACGTCCTGCAGCGCCCTGATGGGGATCGGCCGCTCAGTGGTGAACCACACCGCGACCTCCCAGAGCGGCTGCGCCGGACCGACGTCGGCACAGACGTGGTAGCAGGTGACGCAGCCATGCGCGGCATGCCGGCCATGCGGACAGGTCCACTGGAGGACGTCGGCCGCGCTCTGGGGCTGGGCGCCCAGGACGGCTGCTTCGGTGACGCGGCGGCGCGCCCGCCTCGGCCGGTCCTCCCACGGGGAGACGGAGTCACTGCTGATGATCGGATCCCTTCGCGGCTGCACCCCAAGACATCCAAGCCTAGTCTCGTCAGCGGCCCTGTGTCCGAGCGGCGGGAGTCGCCTGCGAGAGCCTTGCCCGAAGCAATGGCTTGAGGACTCCACGACCACCGCCTGGACGTCAGGAACGCCGCCAAGAGCTCCGGGAATCCGGTTCTTCGCGGCCCCGCGACACGCCTTCGGGTCATGGCCGCGGTCAGTTGTCCTGGTGCGCCTGCCGGGGCAGGTCTCGTTCGGTGAACATGTCCACCAGCAGGCGGATGGGCAGTTCCGCCTCGGTGGGATAGCGGAAGTGCTGGTCCAGGTTGAGGTGGTAGTGGTTGCGGCGACCTACCCGCTCGCGCACGACATAGCCGCCCTGGTGCAGGTCGGAGACGATGCTCTGCACCGTGCGCTCGGTGATGTCCAGGGTCGCGGCGATGTCGCGGAGGCGGACCTCCGGATGGCGGGCGATCTCCAGCAGGACCCGGGCGTGATGGGTGAGGAAGGTCCACCGGCGCTCGTCCGCACGGCCGGCCACCGCCTCATCGGCTCGTGCGTCCACTGACGTGTCGGAGATGCGCATCCCGACAGCATTTCACGAAGGGACTGTGCAGAAAACTCTTTCCGGTATTGTATTTCGGGATTACAGTTGGGGCTGCCTCGGCAAGCACGGTCCCCACATCGGGGAGAAGCGATGCCCATTCCCGGAGGCAGCCATCGTGAACCACCGAACCGAGGGGGCATCGTCATGACCCCGCTACTGATCGACTCGTGGGACACACCCGGCGCGGTGGTGGTCACCGTGACAGGCGAAATCGACACCACCAACGCCCTCCGCCTGCAGGAGTACCTGATCCGGGCGGCTCGGGCCGGCGTCCCGGTGGTGCTCGACCTCGCCGCGATGACCTTCATGGACAGCAAGGGACTGCAGGCGCTGATCCACGTGCACGACGAACTGCGCGCTGTCGGAGGCGGTCTGCACCTGGCGTCCGTCCAGGGCACCCCCGCCCGGCTCTTGGAGATCACCGGCGTAGCGGACTTCCTGAACGTCCACCCCAGCGTCGACCATGCCCTGACCGCACTGGACGAGCCGGACGCGGGCGACTCCTTCCCCGAGCGGAACCCCGCCTGACCACTCGCCCCTTGACAGCCCGGCCGTAGCGAGCCGGCGCGGGCCTCCCCGCGGGCACCCCTCACCGGTGGAATCCCGCATGGCGCACCCCTCCTCCCTGTGCCCGGGATCACTGGCGCAGTGGGTATTTGTGCGCCGACCGACCAGCCTGGCGGCGTGTGTACTACCCGAGGCCCGCAATCCGGCGGACCGCTTCATCAAGGGGATACATGTTCACGTCAGGAAGACCAGGACGCACCGCTGCGTTCGCCGCCGCCATGTGCGTGGCCGGAATCGGCGCCGCGCTCGCCTCGCCGGCACAGGCGGCCACCGTGTACAAGGAGCTCGAATACCGCGGCAACGCCTCCAGGCTGGTCCTGTCCGCGGAGGCGAACTTCAACGGTTCCTTCGTCGTGCTGAAGGCCGACACCAACAGCGCGCTCGGCCAGTGGGCGCAGACCGCGACCGTCTCCTCGGGCGGCGGGCAGCCCGCCTTCGTCTACACGCTGCGGGCCAGCCTGGAGACGGGCTCTCCGCTGTGCCTGACCGCCAGGAACGTCGTGGACGTGGTCGTGGCCGCGTGCGACGACACCGACAGCCAGAAGTGGTTCCACCCCACCGCCGTGTCAGGCCCTGGCGGCACCCTGCCGACCAAGAACGTCGCCAACCTCCGGCACCTGGGGCAGAGCCAGTCTCCGCAGGCGACATCGTTGTCGCTGTTCGGGCCGATCGGCGTGCACTTCTGGGCCAAGCGCACCGCCTGAGCCATCGAGGCGGCCAGCCGTGGATCCCAGTGCTCCTGAGCTGGTGTCCCTCTGATCACATCGGCGCCGGCGAAGGCGCGGTCCTGACCGGGGCCGCGCCGTCGCGATTCACACCATGGCGGCGACGGACAGGCGGGCCTCGATCACGCCGGGGTCGTCGGTGGGGCCGACGGCGGCGCCCAGCCTGGCCATGAGCCGGTGCATGCGCATGTTGTCCGACAACATGGTGGCGCGGATCTCGGCGAAGCCGTGGTTGCGGGCGGCGTCGATGAGGATGCGGGCGAGCGCGGCGCCCAGGCCGCGGCCCTGCCAGCCGTCCTCGACGAGGAAGGCGAGTTCGGCGGCGCCGGGGTCGGCGCGGTACATGAGGCTGGCCAGGGCGATGACCTGGCCGTCATGGCACGCGACGACGGACTCGCCGCGGTCGCGGTCGCACAGCCGGTCGAACATGCGCGGCGGCAGGGACGGCATGGCGGTGAAGTAGCGGAAGCGGCGCGAGGCCGGGGTGCAGCGGTCGTGGAGATCGCGCACGGCCTCGCGGAAGGCGGGCGTCAGGGGGCGGACGTCGACCTCGGTGTTGTCGGCCAGGCGCAGGGACCGGTCGCTGCCGGCGGGTTCGGCGGGGGGCTGGGCGAGCCGGACGAAGGCGGCGGCGCGAGCGGCCTCGGTGAGGGTGAAGGGCAGCTCGCGGCGGCGCAGCTGGATGACGCGCTTGGGGGCGACGGGGATGACGAGCTGGTGGGGGTCGGGCAGTTCGCTCACGGGCTCACCGTAGGCCCAGCGGGCGGAGTCCGCGCGCAGCAGGTCGGCCAGGATCGCCGGCAGGCGCCATGGCTGGGCGTGCATGCGGGCGGCGAGGAGCAGAGCGCGAGTGGTCTCGTCGGCGAGCTCGTGGGCGGCGGCGGGAACGACGTGGACGCGGCGTCCGCCGGCGGCTTTCAGGGCGGCGGCGACGTCTTCGGCGGAGGCGGGGACCTCGGCGACGAACTCGTCGACGGTGCCGGCGGTGTCCGGCTGCACGGACAGGCCGAGGATGTTGCCGCCGCGCTCGGCCAGGGCGGTGGCGAGGGAGGCGAGGCGTCCGGGTCGCTCGTCGACGGTGGCGCGGATGCGCATGTAGGCCATGGGGTCCCCTTCCGTTGTGATTCCAGCGTGGAAGAGGTGTGTTACGGGGTTGCTACACGGTGGTGGCTCCGCCGTTTCGTTTCCCGGTTTGCGGCTTTTGCGGTCTTCGTCCAGCTCCAGGTGCCGCCATGGCGTTCCACCGAGACCTGCATGACCGCCTCGGGGGGCCCGCCGGGAGTGGAGGCCGGCCGTCCGGTTCGCTCGTGGTCCGGACGCGCACGAATCCCGCGAGGAGGAGCACGCCGGGGTACGTGCCCCCACCCGCTGACGACGGGTTTCATCACGAATTTCGTCGTGAGATGCGCCACCTAATCCCGATATAGCAGGATATGGGGCCATGAATGCGCGAGTTCCCTTGTCGTCCGGATTCGTCAACGGTGACGTGTCCTTCTGGTACCGCTCGTCCGGGGTGCCGGAGCCCGGTCCGCGGCTCGACGGCGACCTGCAGGCCGACGTGGCGATCGTCGGGGCCGGCTACACGGGGCTGTGGACCGCGTACTACCTCAAGAAGGCCCGCCCCTCGCTTCGGGTGGTGCTGCTGGAGCAGGAGTTCGCCGGGTTCGGCGCCTCGGGACGCAACGGCGGCTGGCTGACCGGCGACCTGGCCGGCTCCCACGAACGGTACGGCTCGGGCGCCCGCCGGCTGCAGCGCGAGATGTACACCTCTATCGACGAGGTCATCGCGGTCTGCGAGAACGAGTCGATCGACTGCGACATCGTCAAGGGCGGCGTGGTGAACGTGGCCCGCACCCCCGCCCAGGCCGACCGGCTGCGCGCCTCGGTGGCCGCCGCCCGCGCCTGGGGCATCGAGGAGGCGGACCTGCGGCTGGCCGACCCCTCGGAGCACGTGCGCGTGGCGGGCGCCCTGGCGGCCTCCTGGAGCCCCCACTGCGCCCGCATCCAGCCCGCCAAGCTGGCCCAGGGGCTGGCCAGGACCGTACGCGACCTCGGCGTCCCGGTCTACGAGCGCACCCCGGTCACCGAGATCGCCCCCGGCCGGGCGGTGACCCCGTACGGGACGGTCACGGCGGCGTACGTCATCCGCGCCACCGAGGGCTTCACCGCCCGCCTGAACGGCCTGCGCCGCCAGTGGCTGCCCATGAACAGCTCCATGATCGTCACCGAGCCGCTCCCCGCTTCCTTCTGGGACGAGGTCGGCTGGCGGGGCGCCGAACTGCTCGGCGACCTCGCGCACTACTACATGTACGCCCAGCGCACCGCCGACGACCGCATCGCCTTCGGCGGCCGGGGCCGTCCCTACCTGTACGGCTCCCGCATCGACGCCCGCGGCCGCACCCACGAGTGGACGGTCGAGGCCCTGTGGCGGCTCTTGGTCGACTTCTTCCCCGCGGCCCGCTCCTCCTCGGTCGCGCACGCGTGGTCGGGCGTGCTGGGCGTGCCGCGCGACTGGTGCTCGACCGTGCACGTGGACCGCGCGACCGGCCTGGGCTGGGCCGGCGGGTACACCGGACACGGCGTGACCACGACGAACCTCGCCGGGCGCACCCTGCGTGATCTCATACTCGGGGAGGAGACGGAGCTGACGTCCCTGCCGTGGGTGGGGCGCAAGGTGCGCTCCTGGGAGCCCGAGCCGCTGCGCTGGATGGGGGTGCACGCGATGTACCGCCTGTACCGGGTGGCCGACCACCGGGAGCGCTCCATGCCCCGCACCTCCGCCCTGGCCCGCTTCGCCGACCTGATCACCGGTCACTGACCCCGTACCGGGAACCCGCACTGAGAAAGGGAGAACCTCCATGAACATCCTCTTCCGTGGTGGAGGCGCCTTCATCGGCGGCGCCGTGCGGCGCGACGCCGTGCTGGTGCGGGACGGGGTGATCGCCGCCGTCGGCCCGGAGGGCGAGCTGTCCCGCAGCGCCCCCGGCCACGACACCGTCGACCTGGACGGCGGCCTGCTCACCCCGGGCTTCATCGATGCGCACATGCACCCGGTACAAGCCGGACTCGAACGAGCAAAGTGCGACTTGTCAGAGATTTTCGGCCTAGACACCTACATCGCCAAGATCTCCGACTACGCCACGAAAAATCCAGAAAAAGAGTGGATCGACGGCGGAGGCTGGGACATGTCAGCCTTCCCCAACGGCCTCCCCCACCGCTCCCAGCTCGACTTCCTCGACCGCCCCGCCTACCTCATCCAGCGTGACCACCACGCCGCCTGGGTCAACTCCCGCGCCCTCGACCTGGCCGGCATCACCCGCGACACCCCCGACCCCGCCGACGGCAGGATCGAGCGCGACGCCGACGGCACCCCGTCGGGCGTCCTGCACGAGGGCGCGATGGACCTCGTCGGCCTGCTGGCCCCCCGCCCGACCGCCGAGGACCAGGCCCGGGCGCTGGCCGAGGCCGAGCAGCACCTGTTCTCGCTGGGCGTCACCGGCTGGCAGGACGCCATCGTGGGCTCGTACGCCGGCTCGGACGACCAGCTTCCCACCTACCTCGACGCCGCCCGCGCGGGGCGGCTGCGCGCCCGCGTGGTCGGCGCGCTGTGGTGGGACAGGACGCGCGGCGAGGACCAGATCGAGGACCTGGTCCGCAGGCGGGCCGCCGCCGAGGGGCTGGACCGGTTCGCCGCCACCTCCGTCAAGATCATGCAGGACGGCATCACGGAGAACTTCACCGCCGCGACGCTGGAGCCGTACTGCCGGTGCGGCGGCACGGGCCTGTCCTACGTCGATCCCGGCAAGCTCAAGCGGTACGTCGCCGAGCTGGACCGGCTGGGCTTCCAGGTGCACTTTCACGCCATCGGCGAACGTGCCGTGCGCGAGGCCCTGGACAGCTTCGAGGGCACCGACCCGGCCAACCGCCACCACATCGCCCACCTGCAGATCATCGAGCCCTCCGACGTGCCGCGCTTCGCCGCGCTGGGCGTCACGGCCAACCTGCAGCCCCTGTGGGCCACCCACCACGCCCAGATGGACGAGCTGACGCTGCCGTTCCTGGGCGAGCCGCGCTCGTCGTGGCAGTACCCCTTCAAGGATCTGCAGGCGCACGGCACCCGGTTCTGCGCGGGCAGCGACTGGCCGGTCTCCGACGCCGACCCGATCCAGGGCATGCACGTGGCGGTGAACCGTACCGAACCGGGCGGATCGGTGCACGCGGGCTACCCGACGGCGCAGACGCCGTTCCTGCCCGGCCAGCGCCTCGACCTGGCCACGGCGTTGACCGCGTACACCGAGGGGTCGGCCTGGATCAACCGCTCGCCGGCGGGCGTGATCGCACCCGGCCGCCCGGCCGACCTGGTGGTGCTCGACCGCGACCCCTTCGAGCTGCCCCCGGCCGACATCTGGACGACGCGGGTGCGCATGACGTTCGTCGACGGCGTGGCGGTGCACGGCCGGTGACGCGCGAAGGGCCCCGGTGACCAGCACCAGGGCCCTTCCGACGGCTCGCCTACCAGGGGGACTTGTTGTTGCGCAGGCGCTCCAGTGCCTCCTCGAGGATCGCCTTGCCGTCCTTGTCGCTCCGGCGCTCCTTCACGTAGGCCAGGTGCGTCTTGTACGGCTCGTTCTTGGGCGGGGCAGGCGGGGCCTCCTCGTCCTGTCCGGCTGGGAGGCCGCAACGTGGGCAATCCCACATCTCGGGGACCGCCGCGTCGCTGGCGAAACTGGGGCGCGTCTCGTGCATGTTGGCGCACCAGAACGAGACCCGCACTCTCGGAGCTGCCTCGCCGCGCTCGGCCTCCCCCATAGGGCCGGCGCCGACTCGGCTGCCACGGATCGCGTTGCCACTACCCACGGATGAACTCCTCGCTCGATCGCCCCGCGTCGTGACACGGGGGGAGAATCACTGTCACGCGTTAATCAGTTGTCTCAGGGCCGCATGAGCAGGCCGAGAGCGATGATGCAGACGAACCAGACGGTGCCCGTGATGACGGTCAGCCGGTCGAGGTTGCGCTCCACCACCGAGGAACCACCGAAGTTCGACGAGAAACCGCCGCCGAACATGTCAGACAGGCCGCCACCCTTGCCCTTGTGGAGCAGGACGAGCAGGATCATGAGACCGCTCGCCAGGATGAGGGCGATGGAGATTCCGATTTCCACGGTATGCCTGTTCCTTCAGTGCTCTGTTACGCGTGACGATTCAAACTTGCCTCTTGAGGGTACGGCCTGGTGTCAAGTCGCACCCTCAGAACGACTCAGTTAGCCAGGCAATTCGGAGAATCGGCAGATCTTGGCGAACTCCCCGGCGTCGATGCTGGCACCGCCCACGAGCGCGCCGTCGACATCGGGTTGAGCCATGATCCCCACGATATTGCCGGACTTGACCGAGCCACCGTAAAGGATACGGACCGCGGAGGCCACTTCGGGGTCGTAGAGCTCCGCGAGTCTCACCCGCAACGCTCCGCAGACCTCCTGGGCGTCCTCCGGGGTGGCCACCTCGCCCGTGCCGATCGCCCACACGGGCTCGTAGGCCACCACTATCGATTTTGCCTGCTCGGCGCTGATTTTGCGCAGGGCGCCGTCGAGTTGACCGAGACTGTGCGCGATGTGGCCGCCCTCTTGGCGCACGGCCAGCCCCTCGCCCACGCACAGGATGGGCGTGAGCGAGTGCCGGTAGGCCGCCTGCACCTTGGCGTTGACGAGGTCGTCGTCCTCGCCGTGGTACTGGCGGCGCTCGGAGTGGCCGATGACCACGTACGTGCAGCCGAGCTTGGCCAGCATGACGCCCGACACCTCGCCGGTGTAGGCGCCGCCGTCGTACTGGGACAGGTCCTGAGCCCCGTAGACGATGCGCAGCTTGTCGCCGTCGACCAGCGTCTGGACGCTGCGCAGGTCGGTGAAGGGCGGCAGGACGGCCACGTCGGCCTTGTCGAAGTCCTTGTCGCTGAGCGCGAACGCCAGCTTCTGGACCAGGGCGATGGCCTCAAGGTGATTGAGGTTCATCTTCCAGTTGCCGGCGATGAGCGGCTTGCGCTGCTGGGCCACCTCAGTCCTCCAGAGCCGCGAGTCCGGGAAGGGTCTTGCCCTCAAGGTATTCCAGGCTGGCCCCGCCGCCGGTGGAGATGTGCGAGAAACCGTCCTCGGGCAGGCCCAGCCTGCGCACGGCCGCCGCGGAGTCGCCGCCGCCGACCACCGTGAAGGCGTCGGAGCCGATGAGCGCCTCGGCCACCGCCCTGGTGCCGCCGGAGAACGCGTCGAACTCGAACACGCCCATCGGCCCGTTCCAGAAGACGGTCTTGGCGTCGGCCAGCTTGCTCGCGAACAGCTCGCGCGTCCTGGGGCCGATGTCGAGCCCCTCGCGGTCGGCCGGGATCGCGGTGGCCTCGACCACCTCGTGCTCGGCGTCGGCCGCGAAGGTGACGGCCGCCAGCACGTCGACCGGCAGCACGAGGTCGACGCCCCGCTTGCCGGCCTCGGCGAGGAAGCCGCGCACCTGGTCGAGCTGGTCCTCCTGGAGCAGCGACCGGCCCACCTCGTGGCCCTGGGCCTTGAGGAAGGTGTAGGCCATGCCGCCGCCGATGAGCAGCCGGTCGACCTTGGTGAGCAGGTTGGCGATGACGCCCAGCTTGTCGGAGACCTTGGCCCCGCCCAGGACGACCACGTAGGGACGCTCGGTGTCCTCGGTCAGCCTGCGCAGCACCTCGACCTCGGCCACGACCAGCCCGCCGGCCGCGTGCGGCAGCAGCTTGGGCACGTCGTAGACGCTGGCGTGCTTGCGGTGCACCGCGCCGAACCCGTCGCCGACGTAGAGGTCGGCCAGGGCGGCCAGCTTCTCGGCGAACGCGCCGCGGGCGGCGTCGTCCTTGGACTCCTCGCCGGGCTCGTAGCGCAGGTTCTCCAGCAGGGCGACCTGGCCCTCCTGGAGGGCCTCGACCGTCTGCCGCGCGCTGTCGCCGACCACGTCGGTGGCGAAGGCGACGTCCTGGCCGAGCAGCTCGCCCAGGCGGGCGGCCACCGGCGCGAGCGAGTACTCGGGGTTGACCTTGCCCTTGGGCCTGCCCAGATGGGCGCAGACGACGACCTTGGCGCCGCGCCCGGCCAGCGCCTGGATCGTCGGCACCGACGCGCGGATGCGGCCGTCGTCGGTGATCTTCTCCCCGTCGAGCGGGACGTTGAGGTCGGCGCGCACGAGCACGCGCCGCCCCTTGACGTCGAGATCGTCGAGCGTGCGCATGCTCATGCTCCTGTTCCCGCAGCGGCCTCGGTCACCCTCACAGGTCGCGGCCGACCAGCTCGATCAGGTCGGCGAGGCGGTTGGAGTAGCCCCACTCGTTGTCGTACCAGCCGACGACCTTGACCTGGTTGCCGATGACCTTGGTGAGGCCGGCGTCGAAGATGCAGGAGTGGGGGTCGGTGACGATGTCGGAGGAGACGATCTCGTCCTCGGTGTAGCTGAGGATGCCCTTGAGCGGGCCGTCGGCGGCGGCCTTGACCGCGGCGTTGACCTCCTCGGCGGTGACCTCGCGGCTGACGTCGACGGTGAGGTCGGTGGCCGAGCCGGTGGGGATCGGCACGCGCATGGCGAAGCCGTCGAGCTTGCCCTTGAGCTCGGGCAGCACCAGGCCGATGGCCTTGGCGGCGCCGGTGGAGGTGGGCACCACGTTGAGGGCGGCGGCCCGGGCGCGGCGCAGGTCCTTGTGCGGGCCGTCCTGCAGGTTCTGGTCCTGCGTGTAGGCGTGGATGGTGGTCATCAGACCCTTCTCGATGGTGAAGGTGTCGTGGATGACCTTGGCCATCGGGGCCAGGCAGTTGGTGGTGCAGGACGCGTTGGAGATGATCGTGTGGCTGGCCGGGTCGTAGACGTCCTCGTTGACGCCCATCACGATGGTGACGTCCTCGTTCTTGGCCGGCGCGGAGATGATGACCTTCTTGGCGCCGTTGTCGGCGTGCACCTTGGCCTTGGAGGCGTCGGTGAACAGGCCGGTGGACTCCACCACGACGTCGACGCCGAGGTCGCCCCAGGGCAGCTTGGCCGGGTCGCGCTCCGCGAACGCCTTGATCGCCTTGCCGTCGACGGTGATCTCGTCGCTGGAGGCCTTCACCTCGTACGGCAGACGGCCCAGGATGCTGTCGTACTTCAGCAGGTGGGCGAGCGTCGCGTTGTCGGTCAGGTCGTTGACCGCGACGATCTCGATGTCCTTGCCGCTGGCGGCGACCGCGCGCCAGAAGTTGCGACCGATGCGGCCGAAGCCGTTGACGCCTACGCGGATGCTCACGGAAACCGATCTCCTCGAACAGATGGCGGTTGAATCTCAACCACGAACACTATCGGACCCAAATTGGTTTAGACCACTGCAGGTACTGCCCTGCGTATCCCCGTTCAGGGGGCGCAATTTGCGAGCTTCGAGTAAAGTGCCCGACTCGTCGGAGTAAATTCGTGCATTCTCTGGGGGCTGAGATGTCACATAAGCGGTCCGGCCTGCTTCCTGGACTGATCGCGGGGCTGGTCGCCGCGCTGGTCTGCGCGGCGGCCCTGGGGCTCGCGGTGCTGTTCCAGGACCGGCTGCCGAGGGCCGTGGCCACGCTGGGCAACGGCCACGCCCTGTCGGTGACGCTGTCGCTCCTGATCGCGCTGCTGGTCGCCCTGGCCGTGGGCGCGGCCCGCCCGCGCAGCCGGGCGCTGCCGGTGGTGGCCGCCCTGTACGCGGCGGCGGCCGTCGCCGGCGGCCAGATCTCGGGCGTGTCCGTCATGCTCGGCGCCGCTCGGCGCACCCCCGCGACCGGCACGCCCTTCTCCCCGCGGCTCGGCGACATCACGGCGGCCAACGCCGGCGAGGGGCTTCCCCGCGCCCTGGCGGTCTACCGCGAGCCGCTCGCGCAGACCTGGCAGATGTGGCTGTACATCGCCGTCGCCGCCGTGGCGGCGCTCCTGCTGGTCACGCTGCGCGTCTTCCGCGTACGCCGCGCCGACCGGGCCGCCTTGGCCGCTCAGGAGGCGGCGGAGGAGGCGGGGCAGGAGTACCGGGCGCCCTTCGAGCCCGCGCAACCGCCCGCCCAGTCGTCCGCGCAGTCGTCGGCACAGTCGTCCGCGCAGGTGCTCGCTCAGCCGCCCGCGCAGCAGGCCGTGCCCGCGGACCTGTTCACGCCGCGCAAGCCCGCCAGGGATTGACGGACGCCCACTCAGCAGCCGTCGGGCGGCCCACAGCGCGCTTCGTCACGGCGAACGGCCCGTGAGCCCTCACGACCGGCCAAGACGGGCCTGCAGGGACGTCGGCGCGTGCGGGCCACCGCGCGGAGCCGTACGGGATGGGGGTCTCCCGGACGGCGGCGCGGGCGCCCGCACGGCGGCGAGCCCGCTACGGCGCCAGCATGTCGACGGTGAGGTTGGCCTCGGTGTTGGGGATGCCCAGGTCGGAGGCGCGTTTGTCGGCCATGGCCAGCAGCCGCCTGATGCGCCCGGCGATGGCGTCCTTGGTCAGCGGCGGGTCGGCGATCTGGCCCAGTTCCTCCAGCGACGCCTGCTTGTGCTCCACCCGCAGCCGCCCGGCCACCACCAGGTGGTCCGGCGCCTCCTCGCCGAGGATCTCCAGCGCGCGCTGCACCCGCGCGCCCGCCGCGACGGCCGCCCGCGCCGAACGCCGCAGGTTGGCGTCGTCGAAGTTGGCCAGCCTGTTGGCCGTCGCGCGCACCTCGCGGCGCATCCGGCGCTCCTCCCAGGCCAGCACGCTGTCGTGCGCGCCGAGGCGGGTGAGCAGCGCGCTGATCGCGTCGCCGTCGCGGACCACGACGCGGTCGACGCCGCGCACCTCCCGGGCCTTGGCGTGGATCTTCAGCCGCCGGGCCGAGCCGACCAGCGCGAGCGCGGCCTCCGGCCCCGGGCAGGTGACCTCCAGGGACATCGAACGCCCCGGCTCGGTCAGCGAGCCGTGCGCCAGGAAGGCGCCCCGCCAGGCCGCCTCGGCGTCGCAGGCCGCGCCGGCCACGACCTGCCGGGGCAGGCCGCGCACCGGGCGCCCGTGGTTGTCGATCAGGCCCGTCTGCCGGGCCAGCGCCTCACCGTCGCGGTAGACGCGCACCACGTAGCGCGAGCCCTTGCGCAGCCCGGCCGGCGCGAGCACGAGCACCTCGGCCTTGTGGCCGAACACCTCGCCGATGTCCTTGATCAGCCGCCGCGCGGTGGCGTTGGTGTCGAGCTCGGCCTCGATCACGATGCGGCCGCCCACCAGGTGCAGGCCGCTGGCGAACCGCAGCAGCGTGGAAACCTCCGCCTTGCGGCAGCACGGTTTCAGCACCGGCAGGCGGCTCAGTTCGTCCTTCACCACACCTGTCATCGCCATAAGCGTTAGTCCTTCCCCCATTCAGACCGGCTCCCGCCAGTCTCTCGCACCTTCGCGCCACGCCGACCAGGATCAACGCTTCTGGAGGAAAATCTCGTCCAGGACGGAGGCAAGACGTCGTGGGTCATGCCGGGGCGAGCCGTCGGCGGCGGCCACGTCGGCCAGGACGAGCCGGGCGCCGAGCGCCGCCGCGGCCTTGTCCAGGGCGTCGAGGTCGTCGACCACGCCGGTGTCGGCCAGCACGACGTCGAAGGCCAGGTCGGGGGCGTGCTGGCGGAGCACCTCCAGGTGCTGCTGGGGGGAGAAGTCGTCGGTCTCGCCCGGCTGGGGGGCCAGGTTGAGGGTGACGAGCCGCTTGGCCTTGCTGTCGTGCAGCGCGCGGGCCAGCTCGGGGACCTTCAGGTGGGGCAGCACGCTGGTGAACCACGAGCCCGGCCCGAACACCAGCCAGTCTGCCTCGTGCACCGCGGCGACCGCCTCGGGACGCGCGGGCGGGTCTTCGGGCACCAGGGAGATGGCCTGCACCCGGCCCGGCGTGAGCGCGCAGGCGACCTGGCCGCGCACGGTCGAGGTGACGCCGTCGAGCTCGACCTCAGCCACGATGTCGAGCGGCACCGAGGCCATCGGCAGCACCCTGCCGTGCGCGCCGAGCAGCCGGCCCACCCAGTCGAGGCCGGCCACCGAGTCGCCGAGCAGCTCCCACAGCGCCACGATCAGCAGGTTGCCGACGGCGTGCCCGTGGAGCTCGCCCTCGCTGCGGAAGCGGTGCTGGACGACCTCGCTCCAGGTGATGCCCCACTCGTCGTCGCCGCACAGCGCGGCCAGCGCCATGCGCAGGTCGCCGGGCGGCAGCACGCCGAGCTCGCGGCGCAGCCGGCCGCTGGAGCCGCCGTCGTCGGCCACGGTCACCACCGCGGTCAGCCGGTCGGTCACGACCCGTAAGGCCGACAGCGAGGCGTAGAGCCCGTGGCCGCCGCCGAGGGCCACCACGCGGGGACCGTTCAGCGGATGGGGCAGCCCCGCCTCCATACGTTCATGGGTCACTCCCGCCCCACATCCCGGTGACTGACCTGGACCTCCATGCCGCGGTCGCGCAGGCGGGCGGCGACCTGCTCGGCCATGGCCACGCTGCGGTGCTTGCCGCCGGTGCAGCCCACGGCCAGGGTCGCGTAGCTCTTGCCCTCGCGGGCGTAGCCGGTGGCGACGACCTGCAGGACCTCCTCGTAGGCGTCGAGGAACTCCTTGGCGCCCGGCTGGCCGAGCACGTAGTCGCTGACGGGCGCGTCGAGGCCGTTCATCGGCCGCAGCTCGGGCACCCAGTGGGGGTTGGGCAGGAACCGGCAGTCGACGACGAGGTCGGCGTCGACCGGCAGGCCGTACTTGAACCCGAACGAGACGACGTTGAGCCGCAGCCCCGGACGGTCATCGCCGCCGAAGTAGGCGACGATCTTGTTGCGCAGGTCGTGCACGTTGTGGGACGAGGTGTCGATCACCAGGTCGGCGTTGGCCCGCACCTCGCGCAGGATGCCGCGCTCGCGGGTGATGCCGTCGACCAGGCGGCCCTCGCCCTGCAGCGGGTGGGGCCGGCGGACGTTCTCGAACCTGCGCACCAGCTCCTCGTCGCTGGCCTCGAGGAAGACGACCCGTACGCGCACGCCGCGGCCCTCCAGCTCCTCGATGGCCGCGTTGAGGTCGGTGGTGAAGGCCAGGCTGCGCACGTCGACGACCGCGGCCACCTTGTCGGCGGCCAGCTTGACCTTGCCCGCCTCCTCCGCCATCGCGAACAGCAGCCCCGGGGGCAGGTTGTCGATGACGAACCAGCCCAGGTCTTCCAGCGCCTTGGCGGCCGTGCTGCGCCCCGCCCCGGACATGCCGGTGACGATGACGAACGCCGGCTCGGTGCTCATGGCCTCACTCCGTTCGCCGACACCCTGCGCTCCCTCGCGGGTGTTCACGATGTATCTCCCTTCAGCGTCGACACGATGACCTCGGCGAGGGCCGGCCCGATGCCGGGAACCTCGCAGATCTCGGTCGCGCTGGCCTCGCGTAGCTTCTTGACGGAGCCGAAGTGCTTGAGCAACGCCTGCCTGCGCGCCGGCCCGAGGCCGGGCACGCCGTCGAGCGCGCTCTCCTTCACTGACTTGGACCTCTTGGAACGATGGTAGGTGATTGCGAACCTGTGTGCTTCGTCGCGGACGCGTTGCAGCAGGTAGAGACCCTCACTTGAACGAGGCATGATCACTGGCTGGTCGTCGCCGGGCAGCCACACCTCCTCCAGCCGCTTGGCCAGGCCGCACACCGCGACATCGTCGATGCCGAGCTCGTCGAGCGCCCGCTGCGCGGCGGCCGCCTGCGGGCCCGCGCCGTCGACGACGACCAGGTTGGGCGGGTAGGCGAACTTGCGCGGTTTGCCGGTCTCGGGGTCGATGGGCCCGTGGCCGTCGTCGTCCTCGGCGGCCAGCTCGCCGGTGGCCGAACGTTCCTCCAGGTAACGCCGGAACCGCCGCATGATCACCTCGTGGATCGAGGCGACGTCGCCTTCCTTGGTCTTGATCGCGAAGCGCCGGTACTCGCTCTTGCGCGCCAGACCGTCCTCGAAGACCACCATGGACGCCACCACGTTCTCGCCCTGCAGGTGGGAGACGTCGTAACACTCGACGCGCAGCGGCGCCTGGTCGAGGTCGAGCGCGTCGGCGATCTCCTGCAGCGCCTTGCTGCGCGTGGTCAGGTCGCCGGCGCGGCGGATCTTGTGCTGGGCCAGCGACTCCTTGGCGTTGCGCTCGACGGTCTCCATCAGCGCCTTCTTGTCGCCGCGCTGCGGGACGCGCACCTCCACCCGGGCCCTGCGCTGCTCGGTCAGCAGCTCGGCGACCGCCTCGGCGTCGGGCGGCAGCGCGGGCACGAGCACCTCGCGCGGCATCGACTCGGGGCCGGCCTCGCCGTACATCTGCAGCAGGAACTGCTCGACCAGCTCGCCGGGCGAGGTCTCCTCGACCTTGTCGACCACCCAGCCCCGCTGACCGCGGATGCGGCCCCCGCGCACGTAGAACACCTGGACGGCGGCCTCCAGCGGATCCTCGGCCAGCGCGATCACGTCGGCGTCGGTGGCCTCGCCGAGCACCACGGCCTGCTTCTCCAGCGCGCGCTGCAACGCCTGGATGTCGTCGCGCAGCCGGGCCGCCCGCTCGTACTCCTGCTCGGCGGCGGCCTCGCGCATGTCCTTCTCGAGGCGCTTGATGAAGCGGGTGGTGTTGCCCGCCATGAAGTCGCAGAAGTCTTCGGCCAGCTCGCGGTGCTCCTGCGGGGTCACCCGGCCCACGCACGGCGCCGAGCACTTGTCGATGTACCCCAGCAGGCACGGACGGCCGATCTGCCCGGCCCGCTTGAACACCCCGGCGCTGCACGTGCGCACCGGGAAGACGCGCAGCAGCAGGTCGACGGTCTCGCGGATGGCCCAGGCGTGCGAGTAGGGGCCGAAGTAGCGGGTGCCCTTGCGCTTGGCGCCCCGCATGACCTGGACGCGCGGGAAGTCCTCCCCCATCGTCACCGCGAGGTAGGGGTAGGACTTGTCGTCGCGGTACTTGACGTTGAAGCGCGGGTCGAACTCCTTGATCCAGGAGTATTCGAGCTGCAGCGCCTCGACCTCGGTGCCGACGACGGTCCAGTCGACGTCGGCGGCCGTGGTGAGCATCGACTGGGTGCGCGGGTGCAGCGCGGAGAAGTCGGCGAAGTAGGAGTTGAGCCGCTGCCGCAGGCTCTTGGCCTTGCCGACGTAGATCACCCGGCCGTGCGCGTCCCTGAACCGGTAGACCCCCGGCGACTCGGGGATCGAACCTGGTCTGGGCCGGAAACTCAAAGGGCTGCCCGCTGCTCTCGCCACGGTCAAAGACTAGTAGGCGCCACCGACAAGGTGACCCGCCGAGCTTCGGACGGCACGACGGGACTCACCACGTTCCCGGGTCAGGCCAGGGGTCAGGCCACGGGTCAGGCCAGGGTGATCTGGTCGCCCTCCACCTTGATCTGCTGGGCGGCCAGCGGCTTGTCGGCCGGCCCATTGGTGACCGAGCCGTCGGCGATGTCGAACTTGCTGCCGTGGCACGGGCACACGATCGCGCCGTCCGCGACGCTGGCCACCGGGCAGCCCTTGTGCGTGCAGATCGCGCTGAAGGCCTTGAACTCGCCCGCCGTCGGCTGCGTCACCACGATCTTCTGGTCCTTGAAGATCGTGCCGCCGCCGACGGGGATGTCTGCCGTCTTGGCCAGCGCGCCGCCGGCCTGCGGGGCGCTCGACTGCGGGGCGCCGGACTGCGATGCGCCCGGCTGGGCCGCGCTCGACTGGCCGCCCGCGTCGGGCGCGGTGGCCGCCGGGGTCTCGGTGCTTCCGCCGCAGGCGCTGATCGCCAGGGCCAGCCCGCCCGCGCCCACACCCGCTATCACTGCCCGACGGCTTCGAAGGTCATCTCCCATGCGTCCCACCCAACCGGAGGCAGGTGAGAAATTCATGAGACGGGGATTAGGCGAGTCTGATCTTGTCGCCGTCCACGGTGATCTTCTTCTCGGCGAGCGGCGCGCCGGCGGGGCCGTCGGCCACCGAACCGTCCTCGATCTTGAACTTGCTGCCGTGGCAGGGGCAGTTGATGGTGCCGTTCGAGACGGCGGCGACCGTGCATCCCGCATGGGTGCAGATCGCCGTGAACGCCTTGAACTCCCCCTCGGTCGGCTGCGTCACCACGATCTTCTGGTCCTTGAAGACCGTGCCGCCGCCGACCTGGATGTCACTGGTGTCGGCCAGCGCCTTGGCCTTCTTCTTCGCCTTCTTCTTGGGCTCCGACGACGGCTCCTCGGCGTCCGGTTCCTTCGCGGCCGGCGCCTCGTTCGCCGCCGTCGTCGGCGAACCGTAGCTCGCGCACGCCGTCAGAACCGCCGCGAGCCCGGCGCCTCCGGCGCCGAGCATGACCGTCCGGCGCGTCGTTTCTGTCATGGTGCGTCCTCCCAGGTCTCGGTCTCACATGCAGGTACGGCCGGTGCCCCCGCACCGGTTCAGCCTGCACGCCCCCAATCCCGGAAACCACGCACAATTACCCAGAACAAGCTCTCCGGCCCGCCCCCCGAGCCACGAGCGCGGGCCTCAGACAGGTCATGGGCCTGCGCTCTCAGACCGCGTCCTCAGACCGCGTCCTCAGACCACGACGATGGCGTCGCCCTCCACCTTGACCTGGTAGACCGTCAGCGGCGCGGTCGCCGGCCCCTTGGTGGCCTGGCCGCTGTCGGCGGCGAACTCGCTGCCGTGGCACGCGCACGTGATGACGTTGTCCTTCGGCCTGCCCACCGTGCATCCCTTGTGGGTGCAGACCGCGCTGAACGCCTTGTAGACGCCCTTCGTGGGCTGCGTGACCACGATCCGCCACTCCTGCACGATCGTGCCGCCGCCGACGGGCACGTCCGCCGTCTTGGCGAGCACCTTGCCCTTGATCCCCGACGCCGGCTGCGCCTTGGCGTCCCCCGCTCCGCACCCGGCCAGCGCCAGCCCGCACGCGGCCACCCCCGCCACGCCGAGCACTTCGCGCCGCCCGATGCCGCTGCTGTTTTCGGGCATGGCTTCGCCCTGATTCGTCACCGTCATGATTCAGCCGACCCTTCGCGTCTCCGCCGACCCCCAGCAGGTCAAGCCGTTACCCGTGCCTCAACTTTATTGGCTCCACCCCTCGGTCCGCCCATCGGGTGACCGATACGGTCACCGTCGCGGCAACGAGCGGGCGGCGCACGGTCAGCGGACGGTACGCCCGCGGTCAGCGCCAGGCGCGAGCGTGTCGCTCATGACACTCACCGAGACTCCCACTCCCACGACGTCCGGGCCGCGCTGGTGGCGGCGTCCGTGGGTCGCCCCGCTCGCGGTGCTGGCGATCGCGTTCGTCGCCTTCTCCCTGCCGCCCTACCTGTCGCTGGACCCGAGCCGGTCGCGGGTGCCCGCGCCCGACTTCTTCCCGCCGCACTTCGCGGTGCTCTCCCTGCACGTGATCTTCGGCTCGATCGCGATGGTCTCGTGCTGCTTACAGGTCTGGCCGTGGTTCCGGGCCCGCCATCCGCGGGCCCACCGCGTGATCGGCCGGGTGTACGTCTTCGGCGGCTGCCTGCCCGGCGGCCTGCTGGGCCTGGTGGTCAGCCTGGCCACGCCCTTCGGCCCGGTGACCAGGGCCAGCGGCGTGGTGCTGGCGCTGCTCTGGCTGGGCTGCACCCTGGCCGGCTGGCGGATGGCCAGGCAGCGCAGGTTCGTCGATCATCGCAGGTGGATGATCCGCAGCTTCGCCCTGACGATGTCGATCATCACCAACCGCCTGTGGGGCGCGGTGTTCGTCATCACGCTGTCACCGCAGCTCGACACCACCTTCCACGGCGACCAGGCGTTGCTGGCCGCCACGGTCGGCGCGCTGAGCGCCTGGCTGGGCTGGGTGCTGCCGCTGCTGTTCGCCGAGTGGTGGCTGGAGCGCGGCGACGCCGCCAAGCGCCGCCGCCGCGCCCGAGCCACCGCCCTGACCTCCAGCGAACCCCGCACCACCACCTGACCAGGCGGGACCCAGCCGCACACCGGGCCACCACCCGCCCCACAGCGAGACGGACGCCACCCGACTCGCGGTGAGACGGGCTCACCCGAACCGCCACCCGACTCCCGGTGAGACGGGTCCCATCCGAGCCGCCACCTGCCTCAGAGCGACAGGATCTTCCGCAGGAAGCGCCCGGTGTGGCTCTCGTTGACCAGGGCCACCTCTTCGGGCGTGCCCGCGGCCACGAGCGTGCCGCCGCGGGACCCGCCTTCGGGGCCCATGTCGATGATCCAGTCGGCGGTCTTGATGACGTCGAGGTTGTGCTCGATGACGATCACCGTGTTCCCGCCGTCGACCAGCCGCCCGAGCACGCCGAGCAGCCGGCGGATGTCCTCGAAGTGCAGGCCGGTGGTGGGCTCGTCGAGCACGTAGATCGTCCGCCCGGTCTGGCGGCGCTGCAGCTCGGAGGCGAGCTTGACGCGCTGCGCCTCGCCGCCGGACAACGTGGTCGCCGGCTGCCCGAGCCGCACGTAGCCCAGGCCGACGTCGTTGAGCGTCTGCAGGTGCCGCTTGATCGCCGGGATCGCGTCGAAGAAGGCCAGCGCCTCCTCGATCGGCATGTCGAGCACCTCGGCGATCGTCTTGCCCTTGTAGTGGACCTCCAGCGTCTCCCGGTTGTACCGGGCGCCGTGGCAGACCTCACAGGGGACGTAGACGTCCGGCAGGAAGTTCATCTCGATCTTGATCGTGCCGTCGCCCGCGCACGCCTCGCAGCGCCCGCCCTTGACGTTGAAGCTGAACCGCCCGGGCTGGTAGCCGCGCACCTTGGCCTCGGCCGTCTGGGCGAACAGCTTGCGCACGTGGTCGAAGACCCCGGTGTACGTGGCCGGGTTGGAGCGCGGCGTACGGCCGATCGGCGACTGGTCGACGTGCACGACCTTGTCCACCTGGTCCATGCCGTTGATGCGGGAGTGCCGCCCCGGCACCGTGCGGGCGCCGTTGAGCTCCTTGGCCAGCGCGTTGTAGAGGATGTCGTTGACCAGCGTCGACTTGCCCGACCCGGACACGCCGGTCACCGCCGTGAACACGCCCAGCGGGAACTCGATGTCGACGCCCTTGAGGTTGTGCTCGCGCGCGCCCTTGACCGTGATCTGCCGCTTCTTGTCGCGCTTGCGGCGCTTGGCCGGGATCGGGATGCTCCGGCGTCCCGACAGGTACTGGCCCGTCATGGACTCCTCACTGGCGAGGAGCTCCTGGACGGTGCCGGACACCACGACCTGGCCGCCGTGCTCGCCGGCGCCGGGACCGATGTCCACCACCCAGTCGGCGGCGGCGATGGTGTCCTCGTCGTGCTCGACGACGATCAGCGTGTTGCCCATGTCGCGCAGCCTGATCAGCGTGTCGAGCAGGCGCATGTTGTCACGCTGGTGCAGGCCGATGGACGGCTCGTCCAGCACGTAGAGGACGCCGACCAGCCCGGAGCCGATCTGCGTGGCCAGCCGGATGCGCTGGGCCTCGCCACCGGCGAGGGTGGCGGCGGCGCGGTCCATGGTGAGGTAGTCGAGGCCGACGTCGAGCAGGAAGCCCATGCGGGCGTTGATCTCCTTGACCACCCGCTCGGCGATGTGCATGTCACGGTCGGACAGCTTCAGCTCGGCCAGGAACTTCGCGCACTCGCCGATCGACATGGCCGCGACCTCGGCGATCGACCTGTCGTCGACGGTGACGGCGAGGGTGACCGGCTTGAGCCGGGCGCCCTTGCAGGCCGGGCACGGGATCTCGCGCATGTAGCCCTCGAAGCGCTCGCGCGTGGCGTCGCTCTCGGCCTCGGCGTGCCGGCGCTGCACCCAGGGGATGACGCCGTCGAAGGTGGTGTAGTAGGAGCGCTGGCGGCCGTAACGGTTGCTGTAGCGGACGTGCACCTGCTCGTCGTGGCCGTACAGCAGCGACTTCTGGGCCTTCTTGGGCAGCCGCTCCCACGGCGTGTCGAGGGTGAACCCGACCGTGTGGCCGAGCGCCTCGATCAGCCGGACGAAGTATTCGCTGGTGTGGCCGCCCGACCACGGGTGCAGCGCGCCGTCGCCGAGCGTGCGCTCGGGGTCGGGCACCACCAGGTCGGGGTCGACCTCCATCTTGGTGCCGAGGCCGGTGCACTCGGGGCAGGCGCCGAAGGGCGAGTTGAAGGAGAACGAGCGCGGCTCCAGCTCCTCGAACGACAGGTCGTCGTAGGGGCAGTAGAGGTGCTCGGAGTAGAAGCGCTCACGGCCCGGGTCGTCTTCCGGCAGGTCGACGAACTCCAGCGTGATCGTGCCGCCGGACAGCTGCAGCGCGGTCTCGACGGAGTCGGTGAGCCGGCGGCGCGAGGACTCCTTGACCGACAGGCGGTCGACGATGACCTCGATGTCGTGTTTCTCGTACTTCTTCAGCGTCGGCGGCTCCTCCAGCCGCACGACCGTGCCGTCGACCCTGGCCCGCGCGAAGCCCTTGGTCTGCAGTTCGCGGAACAGCTCGGCGTATTCGCCCTTGCGGCCGCGGATGACGGGGGCGAGCACCTGGAAACGGGTGCCCTCCTCCAGGTCCATCACCCGGTCGACGATCTGCTGCGGCATCTGCCGGGCGATCGGACGGCCGCAGGCCGGGCAGTGGGGCTTGCCGATGCGCGCCCACAGCAGGCGCAGGTAGTCGTAGACCTCGGTGATGGTGCCGACGGTCGAGCGGGGGTTCTTGCTGGTGGCCTTCTGGTCGATGGACACCGCGGGCGACAGGCCCTCGATGAAGTCGACGTCGGGCTTGTCCATCTGGCCGAGAAACTGGCGGGCGTAGGCCGACAAGGACTCGACGTAGCGCCGCTGGCCCTCAGCGAAGATCGTGTCGAAGGCCAGGCTCGACTTGCCGGAGCCGGACAGGCCGGTGAAGACGATCAGCGAGTCTCGCGGCAGGTCAAGCGAGACGTCCTTGAGGTTGTGTTCTCGTGCACCACGCACGATCAGGCGGTCTGCCACGGCGATCCCGGAGGTCGAAAGGCGGATAGGTCCACGGGGGATGGTAGACGGGGGCACCGACATTTTCGGCGAGCCGATCCCCGGCCCCCGAAAATCCGTCCTTCACAGGTTACGGCCATCTCCCGCGTCGGCAGGAGCCCTTTGAGAGTCAACCACTTGACCTGCCGCTTTATGCCCACGCCCGACCTTGGACACCTAAGTGATGAAATATCCGGACATGACTGTTCTACCCGCGGTGCAGGCCGAACTCGCCTCCGCGACCGACCTGCTGCTGGCCACGGCCGCGTCCCTGTCCGACGCCGACGTCGCGGCCCCGTCCCTGCTGCCCGGCTGGACCAGAGGGCACGTGCTGGCCCACCTGGCCGGCAACGCGCGCTCCCACCTCCGCCTCCTCACCTGGGCGAGGACGGGCGTCGAGACCCCGCAGTACCCCTCCGTGGAGGCCAGGACCGCCGAGATCGAGGCCGCCGCCGCCCGCCCGGCCGCGCGCCACCTGGCCGACAGCGCCGCGCGCCTGGCCGCCGCGATCCGCGATCTGCCCGCCCCGGCGTGGCCGGCGCCCGTCCGCGGCATGCGCCCGCCGTCGCATCCCGCCTGGTACGTCCTGGTACGCCGGCTGCGCGAGGTGGGCATGCACCACGTGGACCTGGGCGCCGGGTACGGCCCCCGCGACTGGCCGGAGACGTTCGTCCATCGCGAACTGCACGACCTCCGCCGATCCTGGCCGTACGACCGCAGCACGGTGAGCGAGGTCGTCCTGACCGGCGAGCCGGGGCAAAGGTGGCAGAACCTCGGCCAGGGTCCTGCCGTGCAGGGACGACCGGCCGACATGCTGGCCTGGTTGACGGGAAGGTCGGACGGCGAGGGCGTTACCCTGGTGCCCGCGGGACAGCCGTCGCCGCCTGGTGACGGTGGCGCGCTCCTTCCCGAGCCGCCGCCGTGGCTGACGATGCCGGCCCCCGCTGATCTGCCCGCGACGCCCCCGAAGGACTACCCATGACCTACACCGGCGACGTCCGGGTCGGCGGCCCCGCCGACGTGCGCGAGCTGCCCGCCCTGACCATCTCCAAGCTGGCGGTCGGCCCCCACGACAACAACGCCTACCTGTTGCGTTCCACCGAGACCGGCGACGAGCTGCTGATCGACGCCGCGGCCGACGCCGACCGGCTGCTGGCGCTCGTCGGCGACCAGCCGCTCGGCGCGATCGTCACCACCCACCAGCACGGCGACCACTGGCAGGCCCTGGAACAGGTGGCCAGGGTCACCGGCGCCGAGGTGATCGCCCATCCGCTCGACGCGCCCGCCCTGCCCGTCCCGGTCGGCCGCACGGTCGACCACGGCGACACGATCGCCCTCGGCCCGGTCAGCCTGGAGGTCATCCACCTGCGCGGCCACACGCCCGGCTCGATCGCGCTGCTCTACGACGGCGGCCCCGACGGCCGTCACCTGTTCACCGGCGACTCCCTGTTCCCCGGCGGGGTGGGCAACACCGGCAGGGACCCGGAGCGTTTCGAGCGCCTCTACACCGACGTCACCGAGCGCATCTTCGACCGCCTGCCCGACGACACCTGGGTCTACCCCGGCCACGGCAAGGACACGACGCTCGGCGCCGAACGTCCCTCGCTGCCCGAGTGGAAGGCCAGAGGCTGGTAGCTCACCTGCCCGCGGCCAGCACGCGCACGATGCGCCCGGCCGCCAGGGCGGGATCGTCGGCCAGGCCCACGAGCTCGCCCCACGACCAGCGGTAGAACCACCCTTCGGGCAGCGGCACGCAGTCGATCGTCTCGGCCAGCAGCGCGGTGTCGGGATCGCTGATCCGCAGCGCGGGCGGGTCGGCCCGCAGGGTGGCGGTCAGCCCGCGCTGCTCCAGCTCGGTGGCCAGCTTGCCGAGGTAGTACGTACGCGTGTGCTCGCGCGGCATGGCCGACATGAATCCATCAAAGCCGAAGATGGATGAAAAATCCCCTAGTTGCCGATTCGCTCGGCTTCCTTGCGCAGCTCCCGCTTGTAGAACAACATGCGCAGCGGGATCGCCGCGACGAGCGCGATCTGCATGGTCGCGCCGATCTTGATCGGCAGGTCGCCGCCTTCCGGCCAGGCCACCCAGAACGTGAGGAAGGCCACGTTCACCATGATCCACCCGAGGACGACCGCCGCGAGCTGCCCCTTCGGCTTGGGGTACTCGATCCGGCTGACCATCAGCCAGGCCACGCCGAGCACCGCGAACAGCGCCCAGATGCTGGGCTGGAACAGCAGCACGATGGAGATCACGGTCATGGCGCCCATGGGGATGGGCAGGCCCATGAAGTCGCCGCTCTTGGTCTTGACGCACGCGAAGCGCGCCAGCCGTACGACACCGGCGACCAGCACGGCCGCCGCGGCGGTGACCACCGCGATGAACGGCACCGAAGGCGGCGCGCCGACCCCCCAGATCACGACCATGAACGCGGGCGCGAACCCGAAGCTGATCACGTCGGCCAGGTTGTCCAGCTCGGCGCCCATCGCCGAGGCGCGGAAGCGCCGCGCCACGAGCCCGTCGAACAGGTCGCAGGTCGCGCCGATGAGCAGCAGGACGATGGCGGTGGCGAAGTAGCTCGGCGTGGGCGTGAACTTGCCGTCGGCGACCGTGAGCTGCTGAATCGCCGAGTAGGCCAGGACGCAGACGGCGAGGAACCCGCAGACCGCGTTGCCCAGCGAGAGCGAGTCCGCGGCGGACAGGCGGAACGCCTTGCCCACGGGGCCGCGGGGCTCTTCCTCGCCCGCCTGCCAGCTGCCGGCGTCAGCCGTGGTCAATTCTGGTCACCCCCGCAACCGTCTTCTCCCCCACGGTCACCGCGGGCGAGATGCCTTCGGGAAGGTAGATGTCGACCCGCGAGCCGAACCGGATGAGCCCGATGCGCTCGGTCTGCGCCACCTTGGCCCCGGCGCTCAGGTACGGCACGATCCGGCGCGCCACGGCGCCCGCGATCTGCACCATCTCGATGTCGCCCAGCGCGGTCTCGAAATGCCACACCACGCGCTCGTTCTGGTCGCTGTCCTTGTTGAACGCCGGCAGGAACCCACCCGCGACATGCTGCACGGACGTGACATTTCCCGCAAGAGGGGCACGATTGACGTGCACGTTCAGGGGGCTCATGAAGATCGCGACGCGGGTGCGGCCGTCCGGCCAGGGGTCGATGCTCTGCACCACGCCGTCGGCGGGCGACAGGATGCGCCCCTCGCCAGGAGTGCGCTCGGGGTCGCGGAAGAACCAGAGCATGCCGCCCGTGAGCGCACCCAGCGGGGCCGCAGCCAGGGCCCAGCGCCGGTCTCGGCGCGTCAGCAGCGCGGTGGCGGCCGCCGCGGCCGCCGTCGGGAGGAGCCACGGGGAGACCCCGCGCGCGAGCCGGACGCGGCTCGACTTAGCAGAATCGTCTGACACGTACAACCTTTGGTGGTGACTGGACTAGGCGCTTTGCCATGCTGTTACGGAACTCGCAACTATTACACGGCGCAACTACACAAGCAAAGCGCCTCGATAGCCGTTCCGCTAGACCTGCTCCGGGTGCGTGTGCTCGCCTTCGCCGCTCGTCATGCGGGCTTTGATCAGGCTCGCAACCGTGGTGATCGCCATGGTGGAGCCGATGACCGTGAGCGACACCCAGATGGGAATTTCGGGTGCCCAGGTGACGCCGCTGGCATGCAACGCCTCCATTATCAGCTTAACCCCGATGAACCCGAGGATGAACGCCAAACCATAGCTGATGTAGACGAGTCGCTGCAGCAACCCGCCCAGCAGGAAGTAAAGCTGACGCAGCCCCATCAGGGCAAACGCGTTGGCCGTGAAGACGACGTAGGGGTCTTTGGTGAGCCCGAAGATGGCCGGAATCGAGTCGAGGGCGAACAGCAGGTCGGTGGTGCCGATGGCGACCATCACGATGAGCATGGGGGTCACCATGCGGCGGCCGTCGATCTTGACGCTGACCTTCGAGCCGACGTACCCCTCGGTGGTCGGGAACGCCCGGCGCACCCACCTGAGCAGGATGTTCTCGTTGAACTCGTCTTCCTCGCCCTTGAGGTGCTGCCGGATCAGGTTGACGGCGGTGTAGACCAGGAAGGCGCCGAAGACGTAGAAGAGCCAGCTGAACCGCTCCAGCGCGGCGGCGCCGAGCGCGATGAAGATGCCGCGCATGACCAGCGCGAGCACGATGCCGACGAGCAGCACCTTGTGCTGGTAGGGCCGCGGCACCGCGAACCTGCTCATGATGATGAAGAAGATGAACAGGTTGTCGACGCTCAAGCTGTACTCAGTGATGTAACCGGCGAAGAACTCCCCCGCCTTGTCGGCCCCGAAGGTGGCCCACAACCCCACACCGAACAACGCGGCCAGGGCGACATAGAAGGTGACCCAATATCCGGCCTGCCGCATGGAGAACTCACGGGCTTCACCGCGGTCGACGATCCAAAGGTCAAAGGCGAGGACGACCAGCAGACCACCGATGACGGCGATCCAGGCCCACACGGGTACGGTCACGATTCAAACCCTCCGGCATGCATGACTCATTGCCGGAGGTCTCTCCCGCCCGCGAACAACGCGGACCGGCAGCCCCGGGGGCCCCGTGGAGCGGGGCTGCACCGTGATGACGAGGCTGTCGCGAAGGGATACTCCCCTCCCTAACCCACGCAGTATACGCCGACACTCTGATCTCATCATCCATTCGATCTTGCCCCCTCGTACACCCCGAGGACGCTCTCCACGGCATCGTCACCGTCCGGCAACTCCCGTCCGCGCCGGGCCGCCGCCTCGGCCATCGTCCGCGCGATCCCGGGCTCGCCCAGGACCTTGCGCAACGCGCTGCGCAGCCCATCGGCGTCCCCGTACGGCACCAGCAGCCCCGCGTCGCCGACCAGCCACGGGACCCCGCCGACGTCGGAGGCCACCACCGGCTTGCCCGCCATCAGTGCCTCGCTGAGGCTGAGCGGCAACCCTTCCCAGCGACTGCAGTTGACCACGACGGACGCGGCCGCCAGCAGGTCGGGGACGTCGTCCCGGTCTCCGAGGAGCAGGACGGGAAGGCTCCGGGACCGGATCCGGTCCTCCAGTTCCGCCCGCAACGGCCCCTCGCCCGCGACGGCGAACAGGGGCACCGGCGACTCCCACGGCCCGGCCGCCACGTCCAGCAGGGTGTCGAGCCCCTTCTGCTGGGCGAGCCGGCCGATCGTCAGCACCAGAGGACGATCACCCGCCCCCAGTTCCTCCCGCACCTCCTCCGGCCTGCGCCGCGCGGGCCGGAGCGGAGGCGCGGGCACCACCGCCTCCGCCACCTCCCGAGCTCCCAGGACGGTCATCCGCTCCGCCAGATCCGGCGAGACCACCAGCACCCGGTCGGCCCGCCGCGCCACGATCCGCTCCAGCACCCCGTAGACGAACCCCACGAAACCGCCGGCGGTAAGCGCATTGTGCAAGGTGACCACCACCCCCGGCCCCCTCCCTTCCCGGCTTCTTGTCCCCTGAGTCTTGAACGCTCTCAGTGCCAGGCTCGCCAGCGCCCCCGCTCGCAGGCCATGGGCGTGCACGACGT
This sequence comes from Nonomuraea sp. NPDC049624, assembly GCF_040675255.1. Lineage (NCBI taxonomy): Bacteria > Bacillati > Actinomycetota > Actinomycetes > Streptosporangiales > Streptosporangiaceae > Nonomuraea > Nonomuraea sp. NPDC049624. The sequence continues at coordinate 113,697 of NZ_JBFAOR010000019.1, forward strand.
CGGCGTCGCGCGTCAGCCGCCGGATCGCGAGCACCGCGCGCAGGTCGTTCAGCGGATGCGGCCGGTCGGAGACGGGCACCTCGGCGAACGTAGCTCCCGCGGCTCGGAAGGAGAACGCCTCCTCGACACTCCCAGGCCCCACCACCACCGCCTGGTGACCGCGCTGCACCAGCCCTTCGACGAGCATCCGTACATGCCGACCGGTCCCACCCGACGTGGTCCCCATCACAAATGCCACCCGCACGACCCCTCCTAGGCCCTCACCGGAAACCGCAGCCACACCTCAAAGCTGAAACCGTAGCCCGTATCACCTCGCAGCCTCCCGATCTCACCCACCCAACCCACCGACACCCCATACCGGCCCTCACAGGCCCCCGAGGCTCAAGGGCTGCCGGCCCCAACCGCCGCGCCTTGGCCCGCAAGCCATGACCATCACCCAAGCACCTACCGCGCAGGCCCCCGCCCGAAGCCAAGGGCCGAAGGATCCGAAGCCATGACACCTTCTTGATGCGAGGCAGCTCGGCAGCTTCTGCGCCTCACGGGCCAACACCCCAGGAGTGTGATCACCTTCACAGACCGGCCAATCCCGTGCGCCTGGCCCACGAGAGGTCAAGTACCACTGCACCAGCGCCCGACGCCCCCTCCGAGGCCAGCCACTCCTGAAGGCCACCGCACCCGACGGTCTGCGATGCTCGTCGCCTACGGCAACCAGCCCCACAACGGCAAACCCCAGAAGCCGTACGCGCCCCCACAAGGAGCCCCAAAAGCCGCAGGCGCCGCAGCCATTCCAGCCCCAGAAGCCCTGCGGGACCAGCCGTCCGAGCGTCAGAAGCCGCAAACCACGAGCCGTCCGCCCCGGAAGCCGTGCGTGACGATCAGGAACCGTCGAAGCGCACCCACCGCAACCAAGGCAGAGGATCAGTGGCGGTGGATCAGCCGCCCCGTCGGAGCAGCCCGGCCACCACCCTGGCATCCGGCCGGTCCACCACCGCAACGACGGCAGCCCCCACCGCCACGGCGACCACCGCCGCCAGCACCACCGCACCCACGTTCGGCCAGATGCCCGAGACCCCGAGCCACCTCACCACCCCGGCCCCCGCCAGGTACCCCAGCACACCACCGGCGACCGCCGCCCCCGCCGCCCGGGGCAGCCCCGCCGCGGCACCGCTCCCCCGCGACCGGACCACGGCCCCGAGCAGCACCACCCCGCCGGCGGTCATGCCGACGCTCATCCCCAACGCCATCCCGCCGATCTTCCACCCGGCGGGCAGCACCAGCACGAGGACGGTCTGCGCGACGATGACGACCAGCCACCCCGCCACCGTCCCGGTGGCAGCCGCCCGCCCGAGCCCAGCAGCGTAGAGCACCCGGCTCAGGTGGGCGATGAGCCCGTAGCCGACGATGCCCGGCGCGAACAGCGCGATCGCCAGGGCGAGTTGAGGCGGCGGCACCTCGCTCCTGCCTCCCAGGAACACGACCGCGCCAGGCCCCGACGCGGCGGCCAGCACCCCGGCGGCCAGCCCCGTGACCAGCACCACGGCCCGCGTGGTCCGCGCCGCCAGCGCCGAGAACGCGACCGCGTCGCCTGCCTGCGCCGACAGCCGGGGGAACGCGCTGGTGGCGATCGGCACGGCCAGCACCGCGTACGGCACGAGATAGATCGCCCACGCGTAGTTGTAGATGGTGAGGGCCCCGTTGCCGATCGCCTTGTTCGACAGCAGCACGACGACGATCATGGCGGCCTGCTGGGCCAGCAGCGCCGCGATCCCGGCCAGGGCGAGCCTGCGCACCTGCCCGGCCACGCCGTCGGGGAAGCGTAAGGTGGGCCGCCACCGCAGCCCCAGCCGCGACACGGGCCCGACCACGGTCAGCACGAGCGAGAGCACGCCCAGGCTGGTGCCCACCGACAGGGCCAGCTCGGCCGGCCCGGGCAGGTGAGCCGGGTCGACGATCCCCGAGCTGAGCGGCACGAACAGCAGGTACGCCACGATGACCACGATGCTGGACACCAGCGGCGCGACCGCGGGCCCGGCGAAGCGGTTGTGCGACTGGAGCACGCCGTAGAGCACGACGGCCACGCCGTACAGCGGGATCTGGGGGGCGAAGACGACCAGCATGCGGGTGGCGAGGGCGGCGAGCTGGGTCGTGTCGCATCCGCTGACGGCCTCGCCGAGGAACAGCCCGATGACCGGCCGGGCGAACAGCGCGGTGAGCGCCCCCAGCGGCACCAGGACGACGACGACCCACGTCAGCAGCGCCGAGCTGATGTGCCCGGTGCGCTCGCGCGAGGCGGCGGACCCGGCCAGCACCGGCACCACCATGCCCGCCAGCGCGCCTCCGACGACGACCTCGAAGACGATGTTGGGGATCTGGTTGGCCGTCATGTACGCGGTGGACAGGCAGTTGGTGCCGACGGTCTGGGCGAAGGCGTACTGCTTGGCGAAGCCGGCGATCCGGGCCAGCACGGTGATCGCCCCGATGAGCAGGGCGCCACCCGCCACGCCCCGCGCCGTCACGCTTCGCACCCGGCCTCCCCCGCCCAGCATCCGGTCACGCCGACATCCTGGCAGGTGCCACCGACAATCGTGCGCGGAGGGTCACACGTGGTCGACGGGACGCCGCCCGAGCATGTCGATCCGGTTGAGCACCGGGTTGGCGGCGATGACCTTGGTGAAGCTGACCTTCTCCGAGGCCGCGGTGAGCGCCGCGACCGTGCCCAGGAGGACGAGCCTGCCGGGCCTGCCGAGCTTCGTCACCGCGGCGAGCCCCAGCAGGGCGCCGAGCGAGTTGGCGCCCGCGTCGCCGAGCATGGCGCGCTCGCCGAGGTCGTCGGGCAGCAGCGCCGCGGCGGCGCCCAGCGGCACGGCGGCCAGGGCCGCGGCGGCGGGCGAGGACCGCAGCAGCGAGACGGCCAGCAGCGGCCCGCCGGCCAGCAGCCCGACCTTGATCGCCCGCCCGGGACGCAGGTCGAACAGGTTGGCGAGGTTGGCGGCGCCCGCGATGGCCGCGCCGTTGACCAGGGTGTCGACGGGCCCGTCGGAGACCAGGGCCGCGGCGCCCAGCCCGGTGGCGCCGATCCCGAGGATCTTGACGGCGCCGCTGGTGACCTCACCGCGGGCCAGAGCCGTCAGGTGGCCCTTGAAACCCTTGGAGGACGTGGTGCCGTAGAGGTCGTCGTAGGCGCCGAGGGCGCCGGTGCCGACGCCGGCCAGCACCGCGGCCAGCCGGGTACGCGGCGTCAGGCCGGGCGTGAGCGCGGCCGCGGCGCCGGAGCCCGCCACGAACGCGGGCCCCTCCAGCAGGGTGATCGGCTCGCCGCGGTGGTTCTTGCGTGTCCAGCGCCCGCCCAGGTCGGCCGGACGGTTCCGGGTGAAGGCGGAGTAGGCGGCACGGGCGGCGACGGCACCGATCGCGGCGCCGGCCAGCGCGTAGAGCAGGCCACGGGCCATGTCAGCTCCCTGACTGGGTCGGTGAGGGTGTGGTGGTCGGCAGCGCGGGCTGGGTGGCCGAGGCCCCCTTGCCGATGCCGTACTGGCCGGCCCGCCCGCTCAGTTGCTCCCGGAGAGCGTAGACGACCACGACCCGGCCCGTGGGCATATCGACGGTATCGACGGTGGACACGCGCTTGGCGACGTCGCCGTCGTCGCGCAGGGCGCTGACGGCGCCCCCGGTGACGGCCGTGTTGGCGGCGCTGCCGGCCAGCACCGCGCCCTTGCCGGCGGCGTCGAGCCGGTCGGCGACCGAGACGAGCGCGCCCAGCTGGGTCTCGGCCTGCTCCCCCTCGTACGCCTTCTCCGGCGCGAACATCACCGCAAGCATGGCCCGCTTGGCGGGGTCGCCGTCGGTGCTGACCAGCCCGCCCGCCTCGAACCCGCTGATGACGGCGGAGGTCGCGGCGTTGGGGGTGCCTGCCTGGGCCTGGTCGGTGGTGAGCAGCGTGGAGGCAAGAAGCGCGCCGGCCTTGTCCCAGACGGTCGCCGTGGACGGGAAGACCATGTCGACCGGTTTGAGCTGGTTGACCAGGCCGTCGAGCACACCGCTGCGGTCGGGGTCGAAGAACTTCTCGGTCAGCGTCACGCGCCCGCTCACCTCGGCGCCCGCCTCCTCCAGCACCTGCTGCTCGGCCTCGCGGAACGTGGTGCTCGACCCCGGCGCCTCGACCAGCAGCACGCGCTGCCCGGTCAGCTCGCCCGCCACCAGCTTCGGGGTGACGCTGCTGACGAAGGCGTCGTTGCCCGCCTCGCGGCCCTGGAGCTGGTCGATCTGCACGCGCAGCTCGTCCTTGGTCTTGGTGAGCTGCGCGGAGATCTCCTGCGCGGACTTGACCGCGGGCTCCTGCAGCAGCGTGGTGCCCAGGACGATCCCGACCGCCAGCGCCAGGAAGATCGCGACGATGGAGACGACGTGGTAGCGAAAATCGATCACGAGAAGAGTCCGACCAGCCAGAAGATGAATGCGTTCCAGACGTCTTGCAGGCCGTTCAGCCAGGTCTGGCCGAGCGGCGACAGGAAGAGCGCCACCCCCATGGTGATCAGGGCGGTGATCACGAGCATCAGGAGCTGGGAGGTGGTGATGCGGCTGCGGTAGAGCCTGCTGACGCCCTTGGCGTCGATGAGCTTGCTGCCGATGATCAGCCGGGTCAGGAAGGTGCTGGCCATGCCGGAGCGGCCCTTGTCGAGGAACTCCTCCAGGGTGCCGTGGGTGCCGACCGCGACGATCAGCTCGGCGCCCTTGTCGTCGGCCAGGAGCATCGCGATGTCCTCGCTGGTGCCGGTGGCCGGGAAGATGACCGCCTCGCGGCCGAGCTGGTGCACCCGCTCCAGGCCGGGGGCCCGGCCGTCGCGGTAGGCGTGCACGACGAGCTCGGCGCCGCAGGTCAGGGCCTTGGTCGAGACGGAGTCGAAGTCGCCCACGATCACGTCGGGGAGGTAGCCGGCCTCCAGCAGCGCATCGGCGCCGCCGTCGACGCCGACGAGCACGGGACGGTATTCCCTGATGTAGGGGCGGAGGGTGGCGATGTCTTCCTTGTAGTGATATCCGCGCACCACGATGAGGACATGTCTGCCCTCCATCGGGGTGCGGATCTCAGGCACGCCGACTCCGTCGATGAGAAGCTTGCCCTCACCACGAACGTACTCCATCGTGTTGACGGCGAAAGCCTCGATCTGCACGGCCAGCCCGGCGCGCGCCTCGGCCATGGCGGCCTCGACGGCCTCGGCCGTCTGTTCGTCGCCTTTGCCCACGACGTCGTCGTCGAGGTAGATCGCGCCCTCGTGGAGGCGGATGACGTCGCCGTCCTTGACGCGTTCGAACAGCTCGGGATTGGCGTTGTCGACGAACGGCACGCCCGCGTCGAGCAGGATCTGCGGACCCAGGTTGGGATAGCGGCCGCTGATGCCCGCGGCGACGTTGACGACAGCCGCCGCGCCGCACGCGACGAGCGCCTCCGCGCTGACCCGGTCAACGTCGACATGGTCGATAATCGCTATTTCCCCGGGCTGGAGGCGCTTGGTCAGCCTCTTGGTTCGCCGGTCGATTCTCGCCACTGCCGTCACACCGGGAAGGTCATCGACCTTCCTGCCACGGAGGCCCGGCATCTTGCTCCCCGGAACCTTCATCATGACCATCCTGCCAGAGGGAAACAGCGCCGGGGCCAAGCACTACGCCGCGTGTCCACTATGTCACGCTGAATCACCTGTCGGCCGCTGCGAGCCCGAGCAGCTCCTCCGCGTGCGCCCGGCCGAGTTCGGAGTCCTCCAGACCGGCCAGCATGCGCGACAGTTCGCGGACGCGTCCCTCGTGGTTGAGCGTGACGACACCGCTGCGCACGACGCTGCCGTCGCTGGCCTTCTCGACGACCAGATGCTGGTCGGCGAAGGCCGCCACCTGCGGGAGGTGGGTGACGACGATCACCTGCGCGGTGCGCGCGAGGCGGGCCAGCCGGCGCCCGATCTCGACCGCGGCCTTGCCGCCGACCCCCGCGTCGACCTCGTCGAACACGAACGTCGGCACCGGGTCGGCACCGGCGAACACGACCTCGATGGCGAGCATGACGCGGCTCAGCTCACCGCCGGAGGCGCCCTTGTTGAGCGGCAGCGGCGGCGCGGCCGGGTGGGCGGCCATCCGCAGCTCCACCTCGTCGACGCCCTCCGGGCCGAACTCGGCGCTCTGGGTGAGCTGCACCACGACCCGGGCGTGGGGCATGGCCAGCGCGGTCAGCTCTTCGGTCACGGCCTGGCCGAAGCGCTCGGCGGCGGCCTCACGCACCTTGGTGAGCTCGGCGGCCAGGGTGGTGAGCCTGGTGGTGAGCTCCTCGTGCTCGCGGGTGAGCTCCTCGATGCGCTCGTCGTCGCCTTCGAGCTCGCCCAGGCGGGCGGCCGCCTGCTGGGCCCAGGCCAGCACCCCTGCGCTGTCCTCGGCGTATTTCCTGATCAGGCTGCCCAGCACGGACCTGCGCTCCTGCACGGCTCCGAGACGGGCGGGGTCGGCCTCGATGGACTCGGCGTAGGCGGCCAGGTCGGTGGCGACGTCGGAGATCAGGTATCCGGCCTCGGCGAGCCGGTCGGCCACGCCGGCGAGCTGCGGGTCGTAGTCGCGCACGGCCTCGACGGCCGCGCGGGCCTCCCCGAGCAGCGAGATCACGTCACGGGCACCGCCGCCGGCCTCCATCGGGTCGCCGAGCAGCGCGGTGTGGGACGTGGTGGCGGCGCTGCGCAACGCGTCGGCGTGCGAGAGGCGCTCCTCCTCCTCGCGCAGGTCGGCGTCCTCGCCCGGCTTGGGGTCGACCTTCTCGATCTCCTCCAGGCCGAACCGCAGCCGGTCGGCCTCCTGGGCACGCTCCCTGGCCTGGGTGGTCAGCTCGTCGAGCAGCGCCCCGACCTGCTTGTGCCGCTTGTACGCCTGCGCATACGCCCGCAACGGCTTGACCAGCTCGTTTCCGGCGTAACGGTCGAGCGCGGCGCGCTGCCTGGCGGCCTGCAGCAGCCGCTGCTGGTCCATCTGCCCGTGCACCGCCACCAGGTCGTCGGCCAGGTACGTCAGCGTGCCGACGGGCACCGTGCGGCCCCCGAGCCAGGCCCTTGAGCGGCCCTCGGCCGAGACGGTGCGCGAGATGATCAACTCGCCGTCCTCGACTTCACCGCCGAGGTCCTCGACCTGCTGGGCGACCCGGCCGCCGGGCTCGACGACGAGAGTGCCCTCGACGGTCGCCTTGTCAGCCCCCGGACGGATGCGCGAGGGATCGGCCCGGCCGCCGAACAGCAGCCCGAGCCCCGTGACGACCATCGTCTTGCCCGCGCCGGTCTCGCCGGTGACCACGTTGAAGCCCGGCGAAAGCTCGAGTACGGCCTCGTCGATGACGCCGAGCCCCTGGATGCGGACCTCCTCGACCCTTGGTCGCACTGCCCACTCCCGTCACTGCCGTGCCTGATGGCCGGTCGATTGTCTCCGGACATCTGTTGCCCATGGGATCCTACGCGCTCCGCCCTCCATTCATTCAGGGTCGCACTCTCCCGCGCCATCCCTGAACCGGTAGTTCGAACTTGGCGACCAGCCTGTCGGTGAAGGGCGCGCCGGTGTTCTCGATGCCGTGCAGACGGGCCAGGCGCACCGGCTCGGCGCCCCTGCGCACCTCCACCCGCGACCCGGAGGGCAGCTCGAAACGACGGCGGCCGTCGCACCACAGAACCCCGCCCGGCGTGTCCGGCAGGATCTCCACGGCCATCGTGGACCGTGGCGAGACCACCAGCGGCCGGGCGAACAGCGCGTGGGCGCTGATCGGCACCAGGAGCAGCGCCTCCACCTCCGGCCAGACCACCGGCCCGCCGGCCGAGAACGCATACGCCGTCGAACCCGTCGGAGTGGCGCATATCACGCCGTCGCAGCCCCAGCGGGACAGCGGCCGCCCGTCGATCTCGGCGACCACCTCCAGCATGCGTTCCTGCTTCTCCACGGTGACCTCGTTGAGCGCCCACGTGTCGGCGATCACCCGGCCGTTCTGCCTGGCCAGGACGTCGATCGTCATGCGCTCCTCGACGTCGTAGCGCCCGGCGACCACGCTGTCGACCGCCGTCGCCAGGTCGGCCACCTCCGCCTCGGCCAGGAACCCGACGTGCCCGAGGTTGACCCCGAGCAGCGGCGTGCCGGCGGGCTTGGCCAGCTCGGCCGAGCGCAGCAGCGAGCCGTCGCCGCCGAGCACGATCATGACCTCGGCGTCCTTGGCCGAACCGGGGTCGTCGCTGGGGACGACCTCCACCCCGCCACAGCCGATGTCACGCGCCTCGGTGTCCAGGACGCGTACGTTGATGCCCGCCCCGACCAGCCGGTTGATGACCAGACGGGCGCTCTCGACGGCGGCGCCCCGCCCGGTGTGGACGGCGACCAGCACGGTCCGGTTCATTGCGGCCCTTCCGCGACGGCACGCTGGATCTCGGCATCGAGCTCGGCGACGGGCGGATCACCCTCTCCTTTGCCCAGCCACAGCAGGTATTCGACATTTCCGGACGGACCGGGCAGCGGGCTCGCGGTCACTCCCCGCACGCTCAGCCCCAGCTCCTGCGCCTTGGCCGCCGCCTCGCGCACCGACCTGGCCCGCAACTCGGGGTCGCGCACCACGCCGCCCGCGCCCACGAGCTCCTTGCCCACCTCGAACTGCGGCTTGACCAGCATGACGAAGTCGGCCCGCGGCGCGGCGACCTGCGCCAGCGCGGGCAGCACGAGCCGCAGCGAGATGAACGACAGGTCGCCGACGACCAGCGTGGGCGGCTCGCCGACCATCTCGGGGGTCAGGTCGCGCACGTTGACGCGTTCCATCACGGTCACCCGCTCGTCGGTGCGCAGCGACCAGGCGAGCTGGCCGTAACCGACGTCGACGGCGAGCACGTGGGCCGCGCCGTGGCGCAGCAGCACGTCGGTGAAGCCTCCCGTGGAGGCTCCCGCGTCGAGGCACCTGCGCCCCTCCACCGACAGGCTCTTGAACGCCTCCAGCGCCCCGAGCAGTTTGTGCGCTCCCCGCGAAACGTAGTCGGGCCCGTCGGCCGACTCGGCGACGACGATGGCCGAGGCGGTGTCGACCTGGGTCGCGGGCTTGTGCGCCTGCTGGCCGCCCACGCTGACCCGCCCGGCCTCGATGAGCTGGGCGGCCTGCTCCCGCGACCTGGCCAGCCCGCGGCGCACCAGCTCGCTGTCGAGACGGATCCGCCGGCTCACCGCTCGCCCAGCGCTTCGTCGCCCGCACCCGCGAGAGTGGACTCCAGCCCGGCGAACGCCTCCTCGAACACCGCCACGTGCTCGTTCACCGGCAGCTCGCCCACACGACCGAGACCGGCCACGATGGCGTCGACCCGCTCGTCACCGGTCTCCTCCGGCAGCTCACTCATGACTCGACCGTAACGCCTCGGACGAGCGCCCGGGACCTTGGCAGGCGTGTCACGCGTTGAAGCTCATACGGGGGTGCTAGTGATGTGGAACGCTACCGACCGCAAAGGGAAAGAAAGGATGCCCAACATGGCAAGCGTCGAGGAGTGCCGGGCGGCACTGGCCAGGCTCGTCGCCCAGTTCGACGAGATCGGCGCGGAGGATCGTGCCAAACACGTGGTGGAACGCACGGTCAGCGCCCGGGTGTCCGACCTCGACGTGATCTTCTACGGGCGGCTGCATCACGGGGGGCTCGACCCGTTCACCGAGGAGCCGCCGGCGGGCGGCAAACCGGCCGACGTGAAGATCACCATCGCGAGCGACGACCTGGTCGCGCTGGTCGACGGTGAACTGGATCTGGCCCGTGCCCTGCTCGGAGGGCGGGTGAAGATCGACGCAAGCTTCGGCGACCTGCTGCGCCTGCGCAAGCTGATCTGACCGGGTCCGTGCCATGCGCGCGTTCGCTGTCAGGCGACTGTTCGGTGTCCTGCGCAGCCGTTCAGCGCGTGTGTTCGCCATGAGGCAACTCCTCGGTGCGTGTTCGCCATCAGCCAACTACTCGGTGCGTGTGTTCGCCGTCAGGCAACTGCTCGGCGCGTGCGTTAACTGTTAGGCGACAAGCGAACAGCGAACCTGCCCCCTCATCCCCCGACCGACTGAGCCGCCCTCCGGCGGCCACGTCGCCCCCATCTGACGACGCTTTCCCGACCAGCCCACACCCCGCAATCACGGCGCTGGCCCTGCACCACTCGCGTGCACGAGTCCCGCGTCGTGCGGGCCGTGGCTACCGGCCGTGCCCGCTGGCGTGCCGGCTCGACGAGTCCGGCGTGGTGCGGGCTGCGGAAGGAGGACGCCGTCACGAGTGGGCTCGCGGGCTCCTGGCCGCTGCCAGGCGGGAAAGGGCAGGGTCGAGGCGGCCCCCTCCGCCCGTGCTGATCGCCTCACCCCACGCGCTGCAGGACGTCCTTGACCGCGTCCTCCCCGATCTGCCCTTCGCCCGCGGCCGTCCAGGCGGCGTCGCAGGCCGCGCGCAGGCCGTCGATCCGGCTGCCGTCGCCTTCGAGGTGCAGCGCCCCGTCGCGCCACTCGGCCCGCCATCCCCGGCAGGCGCCGTCCCGCACGTCGGGATAGGGCTGCACCAGCGCGCCGAGGTCCTCGGCCAGGTACGTGGGCCGATGCCGGGGCGCGGCGGTCAGCACGTCGAGCGGAGTGGCCACCCCGGTGAACACCAGCAGGCTCTCCACCCCCGCGTTGGAGGCCCCTTCGATGTCGGTGTCCAGCCGATCCCCCACGACCAGCGGCCGCCGAGCGCCGGTACGGATCATCGACTCCCGGTGCAGCGGCGGATCCGGCTTGCCGGCGTACACCGGTTCGACCCCGGTGGCGGCGGCGATGACCCGGACCATTGCCCCGTTCCCCGGCAGTTCGCCCCGCCCTGTCGGCATGGTGCTGTCACCGTTGGAGGCCACGAACAGCGCGCCCTGCCGTACGGCCAGCGCCCCCTCCGACAGCAGGGCGTACGACAGACCGGGAGCGATCCCCTGAACCACCGCAGCGGGCGACTCGGCCGCGACGGACACCGGCCTGAGCCCATGAGCCCGTACGGCCACCCGCAGCCCCGACCCGCCCACGACCAGCACCGCGGCGCCCGGAGCCACCCGCTCGGCGACGAGCCGCGCGGCCGCCTGCGCCGAGGTCACCACATCGGCCGCCATGGCAGGGACGCCGAGTTCCCGCAGGTGGGCGGCGATGGCGGCGGGCGTCCTGGAGGCGTTGTTGGTCACGTAGGCGAGCCGGACCCCCTTGCCCTGCGCCTCCTCCAGCGCCTGCCTCGCCCCGGGTACCGCGTGCTGTCCGAGGTAGACCACACCGTCGAGGTCGAGCAGCAGGGTGTCATAGCCATCAATCAGCACAGCGCCTCTTCCCGTTTGACTCTCACGCCGCGTGAGACTTTAGCGTCGCCTTCGTACCCGGCCACAGGAAGCCTTCTCCTCGTGGATCGGGAAACCCGTAACCGATACCGGAAGGACAACCATGCCCCAGGAACGCGCAGAACCCCTCGGCGCCCCTACCCATGACGCGTACGCGGCGGAGGCCGAGCAACGCTGGGGCGGCACAGACGCCTGGGCCGAATCCGCCCGCCGCACGTCGGCGTACACGAAGTTGGACTGGCAGCGGCACGAAGCCGAAGCGGCCGCCCTCTCGGCCCGCCTCGCCGACGCGATGCACGCAGACGTCCCGGCCGACGGCGACCTCGCGATGGACCTGGCCGAGGAACACCGCGCCCACCTCTCGCGCTGGTTCTACGACTGCACGTACGACATCCACCGCGGCCTCGCCGACCTGTACGTCTCCGACCCCCGCTTCACCGCCGCCTTCGACCGCACCTCCCCCGGCTTGGCCGCCTACCTCCGATCCGCCATCCTCGCCAACGCCACCCGCCACGCCTGACCCCCACCACCATGCGCGTACAGAGGGCGGCGGCCGACGAGCCCAAAACTGAGGGCACGGCCGCCCCTCAAGGCGCCGTTCTGCCACGCAAAACCAGGCAAACACCCTCACGGCGACCTTCTTCCATGATGGTTTGGCAGCCAAATACGGCCAAGGCATGCCTACCCCCTTACGCGAGGGCAGCCAGATGCAGCTGTGGCATGCCCGGACTCTCAAGCAGGCACCGCCTGGGCAGCCACGACAACTGCATTCGCCGCACCACGCTTCTCGGGCGCTCGCCTGGGAAAGCCACCGCACAGGCCCCTCATGTCCCAGTGGTGAGACCTCGCACGGCCCATCACGGTGGTGCCCTTACAACCCGAGTGGGTCGCCCAGCAGCCAGGGTTGCCACTCCTCCGGTATCGGTCGGAGTCGTCACAACCGGCCAGGTGCTCGGGGTCGACGGCGGGCTGTGCCGTGATGTCCCCCGGCCGCCTTCAGCGGCTGCTGTCTCCCGGCCGCCGTCAGCGGCTGGGGAACGCGCGGACAGGGCCGCCCATGCGCGACGGCGTGAACGCCTTGCCGAGGCCCTGGAAGGACCTCAGCGACAACGCCCCCCCCAATGGACCCACCTAGGGCACGGATAGCCGCCCTCCAACACAGGGCCAGACCAAGGAAGCGATCTGCTGCGACGACGCCCGATCAGCACGACGGGCCGCAAGCACACATCGCAGGGCGGCCTCCCCACCGAGTCAACGCCCCCGGAGAGGACCGAAACGCCTCGGCACAGTCGCTTGGGAGACGACGTCGGCCATGGCCGGCCCCCGCGCCCGCCTGCCCCTACATCTCTCGGCGAGCCCTCAACGTCGCCCGCACACTCTTCAAGGCCGACACGTAATGCCGCTCGTCCGGCCGCATGGCCACCGCGATGGCCAGCGGCTCCTGGGCCCCTTCCAGATCCCCCGTACGCCACAACGACAAGCCCAGCCCGAAGTACGCATAATCCTCAGCCGGGTTCGCATCCACGATCTGCCGGAAGCTGGCCGCGGCCTCCGCGTACTGACGGGAGTTGAACTGCGCCCGAGCCAGCGCCTCGAGGATGCTCCGGGACTGCGGCTCTGCAGCGGCGGCCCGTTCCAGCAACGCCGCGGCAGCAGCCGGGCTCCCCTCCTTCAGCAACTTCACACCACGCTGATACCAGTCGTACACACCGCCCCCGGGAACGCCACCCACGGACTCATCGTGACCATTTCCGCCCTGAACCATGCGTGAGGACTCCTTCATCGCTGGACGACGAACCTCGCTCCCCCTCCGCCGCGTAAGGGGCGCGACAGCAAACGATTGGGGCAACTCCTGGTAGGCGCAAGCATTTATGGGAGCATGCCCGGTATGGGGACTCCTGAACTGCCGGTGCCGGACGGACTGGTGCTACGGCCCTTCCGAGGCGTACGTTTCGATGTCGAAGATCCCGCCAAGGTGACCTCCCCACCGTACGACCTGATCAGCGACGCGGACGTCGAAGCCCTCCTTGCCTCCCACCCGAACAATGTCGTCCGCCTCATCCTTCCCTGCAACCCAGAAGCGACACCCGCCACCGAACCCGGCACCCCTCGTGACCCGGCCGGGACCCCGTCCAGACTCCGCCACCGGACCGAAGTGCCGCTGGAAGCGCGTTACTCCGAGGCCAGGGACACGCTGAGGGCCTGGCTGGACGCCGGCGTCCTCGTGGCCGACGACACCCCCGCCCTGTACGTGTACGAGCAGAGCGGCCCGCACGTCCTCCAGCGCGGCCTGATCGGCGACGTCGGCCTGGTCGACCCCGCCGACCGCGTCATCCTCCCCCACGAGGACGTCATGCCCGGCCCCATCGCCGACCGGCTGGCCCTCATGAGCACCACCGAGGCCAACCTCGAACCCATCTTCCTCCTCTACAACGGCGACAACGGCAGGGCGACCCGCCTGGTGGACGAGGTCGCCGCCAAACGACCGCCCCTCGTCACGGCCGGAACCGAGGACGGCCTCACCCACCGGCTGTGGGCGATCACCGACCCGGACGAGATAGACGCCATCAACGCCGACCTGCGCAACCGTCAAGCCCTGATCGCCGACGGCCACCACCGGTACGCCACCTACCGCGTCCTCCAGCGTCAGGAACACGCCGCCCGCCAAGCCCTGCGGGACGGGACGCACCAGGCCACGCCCAACGACGGGTCACAGGAAGCCATCCAGCCCTCTCAGCACGTCCCCCTCAACGCACCCCCGAGCATGCCCACCCACAACTCCCAGGGCGCATCACACCCGTCCACCGCGCCGGACCACCCCGTAACACCCTCTCCTAGCCCAATCACCTCGTTCCGGCACGAGCTGACCGATCACCTGGCCCATCCGTCAGCGGAGCCGGCCTCCGCCCCGGCCGACCCCCGGCAGGCGCTGGGCCCCTGGGACTTCGGGCTCGCCCTGATCGTCGACTCCACCGCCTACCCGCCCGACCTCAAGGCCATCCACCGCGTCATCCCCGGTCTCCCCTTGGCCGAGGCCGCCGCCAGGGCCAGGGGCGCCTGGCAGGTGCACGACTACGACGACCTGGCGCAGGGCCTGGAGGCACTGCAGAACGCGGCCGAACCCGCCTTCCTCCTCGCCGGTGAGAGCGGCACGCATCTGCTCACCGACCCCGACCCGGTGCAGCTCAGCCTGGCGATGCCGGACGGCCATTCGGACCGCTGGAACTCGCTGAACACCTCCATCCTCAGCGAGTTCATCCTGCCCAAGGTGTGGGGCATGGAGGACGACGAGCGGGCGGTACGCATCGTCCACCACGACACCGAGGCGGCGTTGCGGCTCGCGATCCAGACGGGCGGCACAGCCGTCATCCTCAAGCCGCTCATGGTCGACGACGTGCTGGCCGTCGCCGCGGGGGGCGAACGAGTGCCCCGCAAGTCCACCTCCTTCGGCCCCAAACCGCGTACCGGCCTGGTCCTGCGCACGTTCGCCATCGACTGACGCCGCCCCTGCCGCGTAGCCACGCCTCCCCTGCCCATCGCCGAGCGCTCTCCAGGGCGGCGCCTGACCATCGCCGACAAGATCACCCCGCCCCGGCCAGCTGAGCCACCTGCCGCGGCCCCCGGCTCGCCACCACCTCTTCAGACGGCTCAGGAACCGTCTCCTCGACAGGTCTGACGGCACCGACCTCCACCTCGTACCGCCAGATCTTGGCGGCTGCCGGGCCGAAGACCCGGCAGCGGAAGGCACCCGTCACCTCGATGAAGTCCCGCGGTTTGAGACCTCGCACGATCTGCGCGACCTCGGGATCGAACGTGACGCACGGGATGCTGTCGGTGAGAGCCGCTCCTCGCCGGTGCCTGCGCCGGCGGCGTACGATGACGCGCCACTTCGTGGCCATGTCGCCGCTCGGCATCGCGTATTCCTCGACCGCCGCCGACAGCCGCCCCACCAGCACGACCTCGTTCCGATCCATTGTCGTCCTCCCGTTTGTGTTCCGGAGGAGATCACTCTCTACGATGAGGGGAAGCCCGGATCGATACGAACGTCGTTCTGGGGATGACGGATGTACGCGCGGGAGTGCCTGTGGACAACATCACCGCACTAGGCGGCGACGTCTATGAGATCGACACCAAGATGGCCGGATACTCAGGCATCACCGCCGGCTACCTGATCCTGGGAGATCGGCCGTGCCTGGTGGAGACGGGCACCTCGACCTCGTCCCCCGTGGTGCGCGACGCGCTCGCCTCGCTCGGCGTCGGCCCGGACGACCTGGCCACCGTGGTGGTGACCCATATCCACCTGGACCATGCGGGCGGTGTGGGGGACATCGCGAAGTTCTTCCCGTCCGCGCAGGTGGTCGTACACGAGAAGGGTGCGCGCCATCTGGCCGATCCGTCGCGTCTGATGGCCAGCGCCCGGATGGTCTGGGGTGACCAGCTCGACACCCTCTTCGGCGAACTGTCCCCCACCGAGGCCGAGCGCATCGTCGCCCTGGGCGACACCGGCGCCATCGACCTGGGCAACGGCCGCACGCTGAGCAGCCACTACTCCCCCGGCCATGCCAAGCACCACGTCGGCCTGATCGACTCCGCCACCGGAGACCTCTACGTCGGGGACGCCGCGGGCGTGTATCTGCCCCAGACCGGCGACCTGCGCCCCGCCACGCCGCCGCCGGACTTCGACCTTCAGACGGCCCTCGACTCGATCGCCCTGTTCCAGGCCCTTGGTCCGCAACGGTTGCTGTTCAGCCACTACGGACCGGTCGGCGCCGTCCAGGAGACCCTTGAGCGATCCGCCGAGGAGCTCCGGGTCTGGGTGGATCTCACCCGCCAGGCACACTCCGAGGGCCTCGACCTCGATCACGCGGTCGCCATGGTCCGCGACCGCACCAAGGAGCGCTACACCGCCCTGCAGTCGGACGACGTGACGGCCGAGCAGTTCGAACTGCTGAGCGGCGCCCCGTCGAACGTCGCGGGCATCCTCCACTGGCTCAACCGCGTCGAACGATGACCACCGGCTGACCACACCCCATACGACACAAAAGCTCCGCCGTACCCCTGATCATCAGGGGTACGGCGGAGCGGCAACACCTACTCGCCGTTCTTCTTCGGCCGGTCCTGAGCGGACTCGTCCGTCTCGACTTCCAGCACGTCACCGAAGTCCGGCTCGATGAACGCAGGCGTGATCCCCGGCGTCCCGGCCTCCGCCGGCTTGCCTTCCTCGCCACGGTCCGCGGGCTCGCCCGCCTCCGGCTCGGCCGCCTCAGCAGCGACGGCGTCCTTCGGCTCGACCGGCTCGACCGGCGCGCCCGGCTCGACCGGCTCGACCGGCGCGCCCGGCTCGACCGGCTCGACAGGTTCAGCAGGCACGGCAGGCTCGGAGACCTCGGGCTCCAGGAGGTCGTCCGCCTCGGCCAGGGCCTCGGCGTCCTCTTCCTCCTCCTCGGCCAGCTTGCCCTCGTCGGCGACGCCGGCGTCGTCGAAGTCGTCCTCGGAGTCGTTCTCGGAGTCGAGGTCCTCCTCGAAGTCCTCCTCGACGTCCTCGATGACGGCTCCGGTGAGCTCGGCGTAGCGCTCGGCCGCGTCCGTCTCGCCGTCCTCGTCGAAGGCCATCGCCCGGGCGAACCAGTCCGTCGCCGCCTCCTGATGCCCGGCGTCGGCCAGGGCGTCCGCATAGGCGAACGCGAGGCGCGCCGACCACGGCTTGGGCTGCGGGTCGCGCAGTTCGGGCAGGCGCTGGAGGGTGATCACGGCCGCGTCCTGCTGGCCGAGGTCACGCCGGGCGCCCGACTCGACGATGGTCAGCTCGATGCGTCCGGCCCGGTCGAGGCGCTCGGCCTCCGGCGAACGTACGAGATCGATGGCCCGCTCCGGACGGCCCAGACCGCGCTCGCAGTCGGCCATGACCGGCAGGTACGCGTCCGACCCCGTCATCCTCCTGGCCGCACGCAGGTCGCTGAGCGCCTCGGAGAAGTGCCCGGCCCGATAGGCGACGATGCCCGCGGCCTCGCGTACGACACCGATGCGCGCGGCGAACCGGCGCGCCACCTTGGTGTGTTCGTGC
Organism: Nonomuraea sp. NPDC049624; assembly: GCF_040675255.1. Classification (NCBI taxonomy): domain Bacteria; kingdom Bacillati; phylum Actinomycetota; class Actinomycetes; order Streptosporangiales; family Streptosporangiaceae; genus Nonomuraea; species Nonomuraea sp. NPDC049624. The sequence goes on from NZ_JBFAOR010000019.1 coordinate 131,106, forward strand.
GCCTTGTCGGGGTCGTCCTCCTCCAGGGCGCGCTCCGCCGCGACCAGGTGCCTGCCGACCAGGTCGGAGAGGTCACCGGGCAGCGAACGCAGCTCCTCGCGCACTTCCTTGTCGAGCTCTTCCGCGGTGATGTCAGGCGCCACCTCGGGCAGCCTCTCGCGCTGCGGGGCGTCGGAGTCACGGTCCTCCCGGCCGTACCTGGCGCGGGTGCCACCGCCCGGACGCTCCCCGCGGTCGTCACGCGAGAACGGACGCGACTCACGGTAGCCGCCACCCTCGCGACGAGGCCCGTAGGAGTCGTCGCGGCGCGGGCCGCGGTCGTAGCCACCCTCGCGACGCGGCCCCCGGTCGAACCCCTCACGACGCTGCCCGCCGCCGCGGTCGTCACGGAACCCGCCCTCGCGACGCGGCCCCCGATCGAAGCCCTCTCGACGCGGCCCGCGGTCGAAACCTTCGCGACGCGGACCACGGTCGAAGCCCTCACTGCGGGGACCACGCTCCGAGCCCTCACCACGAGGACCACGGTCATAGCCTTCCCGGCGCGGGCCACGGTCACCGAAGCGGTCGTCGCGGCGCTCCCCGAACCCGCCGCCCTCACGGCGCGGGCCCCGGTCGAAACCTTCACGACGCGGCCCGCGGTCGAAACCCTCCCGGCGAGGACCACGGTCAAAGCCCTCGCGACGCGGGCCCCGGTCGAAACCCTCACGCCGCGGCCCCTGCTCGAAACCCTCCCGACGTGGACCACGGTCATAGCCTTCACGACGCGGCCCACGGTCGCCGTAGCTGCCGCCCTCACGACGCGGCCCACGGTCACCAAAACCGCCGCCTTCACGACGCGGTCCCCGGTCACCGTAGCCGCCGCCCTCACGCCGAGGTCCGCGATCCTGGAAGGGACGACGCTCATCGCCCTCCCTGCGCGGCCCGCGGTCGAAGCCCTCCCGGCGAGGACCACGGTCAGAACCTTCGCGACGCGGACCCCGGTCGCCGTAGCCGCCGCCCTCACGACGCGGCCCACGGTCCTGGTAAGGACGGCGGTCATCGCCCTCACGACGCGGCCCACGATCATCCCGGTCCTGGTAAGGACGACGCTCGTCACCCTCACGACGCGGCCCGCGGTCGAAGCCTTCCCGGCGAGGACCACGATCGAAGCCCTCGCGTCGCGGACCACGGTCGGAACCTTCACGACGCGGGCCGCGATCGCCGTACCGGCTCTCGCGACGCTCGCCGTAGCCACCGCCGCCCTCGCGACGCTCGCCGTAGCTGCCTCCGCCTTCACGGCGGTCACCGTAGCCACCCTCGCGGCGGGGTCCGCGGTCGTCCCGGTCGCGGTAGGAGCGGCCCTCGTCCCGGAAACCGCCCTCACGCCGCGGCGCACGCTCGTCGCGGGAACCCTCCCCGCCTCGGGGCGCTCTGTCCTCGCGGTTGTACGGCCGCGGCCGGCCCTCTGAACGGAACGGACGATCGCCACCGGAATCACGCCCGCGAGAGCCGTATCCGCCAGTCCTGCCGCCGCTGGAGCGCCTGTCCCCGTAGTCGCCCCGCCCGCGCTGTCCGCCGTCCGATCCGTCTTCTCTGTTCACTTCTGGTCCATTTCGTTGGCTCACTCAGCGGACTCACAACGCCGGTCCACCGTGGCTGGTCACCGCCCGCCCTCGGGCCTTACGCGACGAAGGCCACCCGTGGGGGTGGCCCGCTCCCCCCAGCCTAGCAAGCCCCCGAACGTTCACGAGCCCTCCAGCCACCCACGACCATTCGGCCAACCGGTCTCTTACCTTCGCCGCCACCTACAGAACGACGCTCACCAGAACGGTGCGGCAGCGATCTCATGGTCGAAACCGAACACCCGAAGAACGGGAAGTCCCCTCAGCGGTATCTGGCCCACATCCTCATAAACGTGTTCCCGGAGCATCGGAGAAGCCTCTGAACGATGAGTCTCGCGAACGGGCCGGTGGCTTGGGGGTGGCTCCTCACGCCTACTGTGCGCCAGGCGCTCAGAGGATGCCTCTGCTCTCATGCAACACCGATCTAGAAGGCAAGAGGGCGACGACTAGCGCACCGCTCACCGCTCCTCCCGGTAGCGGCGGTCGAGAATTTGCCCGATTCGACGGGGGCTCACCGCCACCCAAGGCCGTCTCACGAAGCTCATAAAACGTCGCGCCCGTTCTCAACGCGTGCAAGCGGGACGTCCGCCGGGGTCGCTGTGCTTGTATCCAAGGGGGGCAAGCCCGGGTGTGGTCGCCGCGTCAACACATGGGGGTGCTCACAGCGCACCGGCCCCGACAGGCGGCTCCGTGTTCGCGAACCGGCTGGCACGACGCGACTGGCGGCCGGCCCTGTGACACCGAACCGAACTCCCAAGGCGTCCTGCACGCCCCTGAAGCTCTTCATCGAGAAATGTGTACAACGCGAAGAAGCCCCACACGATCCGTGCGGGGCTTCTTCGAAAGATTGTCCGGCGGTGACCTACTCTCCCACACCCTCCCGAGTGCAGTACCATCGGCGCAGAGAAGCTTAACTTCCGGGTTC
>NZ_JBFAOR010000020.1:0-101634 GCF_040675255.1 Nonomuraea sp. NPDC049624
TCCACGGCCCAGGGCACCTACCCGATCACCATCACGGGCACCGGCTCGACCACGCACACCGCGACCTACACCCTCACGGTCGGCACCGGCGGCCCTGGCCGGATGTTCACCAACAACACCGACTACCAGATCAGGGACTACACCACCACGCAGAGCTCGATCACGTCCAACGCGACGGGCACCGCGGTCTCCCCGGTCAAGCTGTCCATCACGATCAGCCACACCTGCGCCGAGGACCTGAACATCCGGCTCCGCGGCCCGAACGGCACCTACTACCTGGTCGACCCCTACGGCGGCACCAGCTGCACGCAGTACGGCACCAGGACCTTCTCGGTCCCGGTCAGCCAGCAGGCCGCCGGCACCTGGACGCTCGACATCAGGGACGTCTACGCCGGTGACACCGGCTTCCTGGACACCTGGAGCATCACGCTCTGATCGTCGGAATCAGGGGTAGCGAGCCCCGGCCGGAGGACCGGCCGGGGCTCCTGCACGTCGCCGGCGGATGCGCGCGCCGGGCTCCGGGTCAGGCGTTCTGGCGGGCCTCGTTGCGGGCCTCGTCGCGGGTGTCGTTGCGGAGGCTGAGGAAGACCAGCACGATCCCGATGTAGGTGCACAGCCGCACCGCGTCGGGGATGCCGTTCCAGGTGCCGTTCATCCACATGCCGAACCATTCGCCGCCGATGGCCTGGAAGCCGAAGAACCACAGCAGCAGGGCGACCGTGCAGCCGACGACGCCCCACCGCTTGGACCGCTGGAAGGCGGCGTCGTCGCGGCCGACGGCCCTGACCTGCTGCCAGGCCGACACCAGACAGGTCACCATGATGACCGCCTCGGTGAGGATGACGCCGACGTAGGCGACGTGGTGCGCCCACGTCCACGAGATGGCGCGGTAGTTGATCTGGCTGACCGCGGCGAGCTCGGGCTTCTGCGCGTCCATGGCCAGCACGTGCCGGACGAACTCGAAGTTCGTGCCGTAGTCGGTGAGGTTGCCGAAGACGACGAGCAGCGCGAAGCCGCCGACGGTGAAGGTGAGCAGCGCCTTCGCCAGGCGAAGAGCGACGATGGTGTCGAAGCGGGCCAAGGTTCTTTCCTTTGACATCTCTGAAATCGAATGAGCACACGAGCCCAGAGGAGGTGTCCTGACAGGGGAAAGATCCACGGGGCCCGCTCGCCCGGCGTGGAGGAACTCGCCGGGCCGCTCCACTGGCTCCGTCACTGGTGGTGACGTCGCGGGCCCCTCAGCCTGAGGTGGAACAACGTGACTTATAGTAGCCGACTCCGCAAAGCACACATAAAAACGGCACCCGCTCGTGCCGAGCGGCACGAGCGGGTGCCGGACGCGGCTCACCGGCCGCCGATGTCGTCGCTCCACAGCTGAGGCGAGCGCCGCTGGAACTCCGACATCAGCGCGACGCACCGCTCATCGGCCCGGACCTCGACGTCGACGCCGTGGCCGCGCAGGAAGTCGACGTCCCCCGCGTAGGTCACCCGTTCGGCGACGATCACCCGCGGGATCTGGAACAGGATGATCGCTCCGCTGCACATCGGGCACGGCGACAACGTCGTGTACAGCGTCGTGCCGGCGTAGGAGGACCGGGATCCCGCGGCGCGCAGGCAGGCCATCTCGCCGTGCGCCGTCGGATCACCCCGCTGGACGCGCTCGTTGTGCCCCGCACCGAGCAGGGCGGTGGGGGTGGCGAGCACCGCGCCGACGGGGATCCCGCCCTGCCTGAACCCCCTCTGCGCCTCCTCGATCGCGATCTGCATCATGGCGTCGTCGTTCGGCCACGGCGGCTCGTCCTTCATGACTGCCCTCCGGCGAAGGTGATGGTCCGGTCTGCCAGGTGTGGTCATCCCCTTCCACGGCCTGTACCTCCCAGGCCCTGCCTGATCGGCCTCGCCAGGTGGAGGCGCTGCCGGGTCAGGCCGGCGCAGGCGTGAACAGGCGGTCCAGGTGGTAGCCGATGATGTCGGCGGCGGATTCGCGGCTGCGCTGCCCGCTCAGGACGCTCTGGGTCAGGCCGGTGGCAAGGGCCAGCAGGCCGGCGGCCTCCGTACGCGGGTCACGATCGGGGGCGATGTCCCCGGCCTGCTGCGCGGCGGTCAGCCGCACGGTGAGGAAGTTCTCCAACGCGTCGGGCAGGGTGACCCCGACCGCGGCGAGCACCGGGTCGGTGAGGGCCGCGGTGTAGTAGGCGGTCCAGGCCATGGAGTCCAGGCGGCTCTGCTCGTCGCAGGGGAGGACCGCGTCGAGGACGGCGGTGAGGACGTCCCGTGCCGTCAGCTCGCCCGCGACGGCGGCGGCCCGCTGCCTGACCCGGCGGTCCATGCGGGCGCCCAGCTCGGTGAGGCCGGACTCCAGCAGGGCCTGCTTGTTCGTGAAGTAGTACTGGACGACACGCAGGGACACCCCGGCCTCGGCGGCGATCTCGCGCATCGACACCGCCTGCAGGCCGCGGGTGCCGGCGATGCGCAGCAGCGCCGCGGTCAACCGGCGCCGCCGCTCGTCGTGATCGACCTGCCGGGGCATGCCTGATCCCTACCTGCTGTTCCTGTGGTGGCTCGGGGCCGCGGCCCCGGGCTGCCCGTGGGCCGGAAAGGTGAGGATCCGCTCCACGGCCAGGCCGGGAGCCTCGACGGGCAGCGAATGGCCGGTGCCGGGCACGATCTCCACGCGCCAGGACGGCGCGATGCCGGCCAGCCGCGCGGCCACCGCCTGCGAGTCGTGCAGCGCGCTGCGGGCGCCCAGCAGCACCTGCACGGGCACGGGCACCTCGCGGATCTGCTCGTCGGTGTAAGGGGAGGGGATGAGCACGTGCCGGCGGAAGGACCATCCGCCCGCCCGCGCCAGCCTGACCAGCCCGTCCTCGCGCAGCACGCCGTTGTTCACGACGTCGGCCATGCGGTGCCGCAACGGACGCGGAAGCATGGAGGCGACCGCGCCGGCGGCGGCCCACCGGACGAACCGCCCGGATATCGGCGCGAAGCCGCCCGGATCCAGTAGCGTCAGCGCGGCGACTCGGCCGCTTTCGCCGGGGCGCTGGTGCGTCGCGGCCCATACCGCGGTCAGGCAGCCGGCGGAGAAGCCCGCCACGTGTGCCCGCTCGGCCCCGACAGCGGTCAGGACGTCGGTGAGCCAGCCGCCGACGTCGGCGGCGGTCGCCAGCGTCCGCCTCTGGACCGAGCGGCCCGGCTCGCCGAGCGGGTCGAGGGCCAGGACCGGACGCGTGCGCGCCAGCGGCTCGATGTAGCGGTACCATGCCAGCGCGTTCCCGCCGGCGCCAGCCACGAGGACCACGGGATCCCCCTCGGCCGGCCCTGCCCGGTGGACCCGCACGCGGCCGGCGCGGGTCTCCACGTCGAGGGCGTCCACCGGCACCGGCCACAGCTCGTCGAGCAACCGGTCGTAGACGGCGTGGTACCTGTCGCGGGCGGAGTCGTCGGTGAAGGCGGACGGGCGGTCGGGAATGCGCATCGTACCCCCATCTCCGGTATGGATACAGTCGTATCCTAACGGCTGGGCGGCTCCCGTCGAGGTGCTGCGAAGGTGACAGACGTGTCCCTGATACGGGGGACTACGACGACCCCAGGAGGGTCAGGCCGGTCTGGGTGAGGTGGTGCAGGACGCTGTTGTGATGGCGTCGGGTGGTGATCAGGCCTGCCTCGCGCAGCACGGCGGTGTGCTGGCTGATGGCCGCGGAGGAGATGTCCAGCCGCCGGGCCAGGGCTCCGGTGGTCGTCATGCCGTCGGCGATGGCGGTGAGCACCGACGCGCGGGTGCGTCCGAGGAGGTTGGCCAGCGCTCGCGGCGAAGGGCCGTCCGTCCAGATGCCCGCGGCGTGGTCGACGCCGAGCGCGGCGGGATAGATCAGCATGCAGTCGGCGGGATCGCCCGGATCGTAGATCACCGCAGGGACGCGCATGAAGAACGACGGCACCAGCAGCAGTCCCCGCCCGTCGAGGGTGAAGTCGGTGGCGAGCCGGTCGCCGGCGTGGAGGTGGAGGGTCGGCGGCGACCACCGGATGCCGGGGTGCAGGCCGGACAGCAGGCCGTCGACCCCGCGGTCGAGCAGGATCGTGCCGCGCTGGGCGCGTTCGGCGTCCAGGTGCGCGCGGATGTTGCGCCAGTAGGGGCCGAGGGCGGTGTGATGGTAGGCCTCCACCGTGGACAACACCTCCCGCCTGGCGGTGAGGCTGTCGACGAGTCCGGTCAGCGGGCCCGGCACCCGCCGGTGGTGGCCGGCGTAGAAGTCGAGCTCCGCCCGGACGGCGTGCCGGGTGCTGGCCAGGAAGGACTCGGCGCCCTCGGCCAGGTCGCCGGCCTGGCGCACGAGGTTGACCAGGTCCAGGCACGGCGGCCGGGCGGGGTTGATCGCGCCCAGGACCGCGGACCTGGCGTCGAGGCCACCGCGTACGCGGCTGCGCCATCCGCCGAACATCGCCTTCTCCGTCCGGCCGCGCAGCGCGGCCAGGCTGAACAGGGTCTCGGCCAGCGGGCCCAGCGTGGGGGCCACCCGGATGCGCACCAGGTCCTCGGCCGTGAAGTGAATCCGGTGCATCCGCCCCTCCGTACACGTCGGCATGGCCATCACAGCATGCCGTCCAGCGGGACGCGGGCGCGGCCGGAACGTCCTCGCCGGGCACGGGTCATGGCGGCGCGACCGGACCGGGGAAGCGGGCTGCCGCCGCGCCGAGCACCGCGTCGGCCCGCGGGATCGTCGCGGTCCGGACGTCCGTCCCGCCCAGGAGGGGCACCACCACGAACGTCCATGGCGAGAAAGACGGCACGTCCTACCTGCTGCCGTACTGGATGGGCCGGTACCACGGGTTCATCGCCGAGAAGTGAGCCGTCCGCCGCGTTCTCATCACCGGCCACATGTGAGCCACAAGGTCGGTGATGGACAGTCGGCCGCATGGAACTCGACATTCTCGCCTTGGACATGCTTCCCGCCCAGGAGGAAGCCCAGCTCTCCGGTTGCATGATGAGCTGCGGGTTCACCGGCTGCGGACGGACCGTGGTGGAGGGGCTGGTGATGTTCGACGTGTACTGACGGCCGCGGCGCCGGAGACGGCGCCTGCACCCGACGGTGAGGGTTCCGCCGTCCCCGTCCTGACTGAACCTTGGAATCACTTGTGGCGACCGGTCGTCCCGGACGTCCCCGACGGTCCGGGACGCCGAACTCGCCCACAAGCCGGCCACAACTCCTCGCCGTACCTTCGTCCCCGTCCCGCGCGACGCCGCGCGGGACGGGAACGGCACAGACGCGAGGACGGAAGTGAGCCCATGGACAACGGTGAGCGCCACGAGGGGGATCGTCTCCTGCTCCAGGACGTCGCCAGGGCGGCACTGGCGCGGGCGACCGGCCGGCAGCCGGCCGGACAGGAGGCGATCGCCGGCTGGGAGATCCACCCCGGCACTCCCTGGACCTACGTGACCCCGGTGGACTCCGTCCAGCGGGCGCAGGGCTGGAAGCTGCACGTGTCGGCCACCCCGCTGTCGGCGCCCCTGGTGCTGACCCGGGTCGTCGGCGTGCTGACCCGTCACCGGTGCGCGTTCAAGTTCGCCTCCACCCTTCAGGAGGTGGCCGCGCTCCTGTCCCGGGAGACGCCGCGCGGCTCGGTCGGCAAGTTCGTCACCGTGTACCCGCCGGACGACCGGGCCGCCGCCCTGATCGCCGAGGAGCTGCACGCGGCCACCTACGCCCTGAGCGGCCCGCCGATCCTGTCCGACCGCGCCTACCGGCCGGGAAGCCTGGTGCACTACCGCTACGGGGTGTTCGCCGCCCCGAGCGAACTCGGCCACGACGGCGCCTACCTCTCCCGGCTGACCGCGCCCGACGGCACCAAGGAGATCGACCGGCGTGAGGCGTGGTACTGCCCGCCGTCGTGGGCGGCGTGCCCCTTCGAGCCGGAGCAGGCGCCGCCGAACACGGCCCGCCCCGAGCAGGTGCTGCTCGCCGGCCGGTTCGTAGTGCGCAAGGCCGTCCGGCACGCCGCCAAGGGCGGCGTGTTCCTGGCCGAGGACCGGCACGAGGGCGGCGAGGTGGTCATCAAGCAGGCCCGCCCCCACCTCGGCGCGTCGATCGACGGCCGCGACATGCGTGACCTGCTCCGGCACGAGGCGCGCATGCTCGACCTGTTCGGCCCGCCGGGCGTCACGGCGCGCAAGGTGGCTCTCTTCGAACAGGACGGCAACCTGTTCCTGGCGCAGGAACGGCTGCCCGGGACCACGCTGAGCGCCTGCGCCGGCGAGCACCGTCGCGCCGGTTCGGGCGCGGCGTGGCCGGCGATCGTCCTGAGCCTGTCCAGGAGCCTGGTGGCCCTGGTCTCCACCGTGCACGACCAGGGGTACGTGCTGCGCGATCTGACCCCGAACAACGTCATGGTCACTCCCGAGCGCGAATGCCGGCTGATCGACCTGGAACTGGCCGCCGTCCCCGGCACGGCCGTCCAGCGGAGCTACACGCCGGGCTACGCGGCCCCCGAGCAGCGTGCCGCGGCCGTGCACGCGCCCGCGCCCGGTCGCGCCGCCGACCTGTACGCGCTGGGCGCGACGCTGTACCACCTGTGCACCGCGTCCACGCCGACGCTGCTGGACGACGATCCCCCCGGCGGGCGGTCACGCGACGCGCGGCTGGCCACGCTGGTCGGCGTCGCCGCCGCCGGTGATCCCGTGACGACCGCGATGGCGCCCCTGCTGCTCGGCCTGATGGCGGAGGACCCCGGGCAGCGGTGGGACCTGCGCCGGGCGGAGGAGTTCCTGGACGCGCTGTTCGCACGTGACGTGCCGTCCGCGGCGGCCGACGTCCGCCGCCTGGAGGTGTCCGGCCAGGATCGCCTCCTGCGCGACGGCATCGCCCACCTCCGGCGCGCGATGTCACCGGACGCGCTCGCCGCCCCCCAGCCCACGGGCGCCCTGTGGCCCGCCTCCGGGTTCGGGGCGACGGCCGATCCGTGTGCCGTCCAGTACGGCTCGGCGGGGGTGCTCCACCTGCTGGCGTCCGTCCTCGCGGGTGACCGGGCGCTCACCCCGCAGGCGCGCGACGACGCGGGCGCGGTCCTGCGGGAGGCCGCGGACTGGACGATCCGCCGTCTGGAGGGCGAGCACCGGCCGTCCCCCGGCCTGTACTTCGGCCGGGCCGGCATCGCCTGGGGCCTGTTCGAGGCCGGACGCCGGCTCGGTGACGAGGCCGTCCGCGCCGCGGGCGTCGAGATGGCGCTCACCCTGCCGGTGACCTGGCCGAACCCCGACGTGTGCCATGGCCTGGCCGGCGCCGGGCTGGCCCTGCTGCACTTCGGGCGGGAGACGGGCGAGGCTCGCTTCGGTGACCGCGCGGGTCAGTGCGCCGACGCCCTGCTGAAGGCGGCCCGGCACAGCGCCGGTGAGGTGCTGTGGCCCGTCCCCGACGACTTCGACTCCGCGCTGGCCGGTCTCGTGCACTACGGCTTCGCCCATGGGGTCGCGGGGATCGCGACGTTCCTGCTGGCCGCCGGCACCGCGCTGGATCGAGCGGACTGCCTGGAGACCGCCGTGGCGGCGGGGGAGACGCTGCTGGCCGCGGCGGAACACCGCGACGGGACGGCCTGGTGGCCGGACTCTCCCGGCGGCGGCGGCAGGATCCCTCACTGGTGCAGCGGATCGTCCGGGATCGGGACGTTCCTCGTCCGCCTGCACGTGGCCACCGGCGACCCGCGCTTCAGGACGGCCGCCGAAGGCGCCGCCGCCACCGTGTACGCCCGGCGCCTGGCCTCGGGCACCTCGGCCTGCCACGGCCTGGCCGGTGACGGGCAGTTCCTGCTCGACCTGGCCGACTTCCTGGACGAGCCCGGCTACCGGGCGCAGGCCGAGGAACTGGCCGCGGTGCTGTGGAGCCGTGCCTTCGTGCGCGACGGATCGCTGGTGACGCCGGACGAGGGAGGGACGGCGACGGGCGTCGGCTGGAACACCGGGCTGGCGGGCGTCCTGAGTTTCCTGGACAGGCTCCGGCACGGCGGCCCCCGCCCCTGGACGGCCGACGGCGGTTCCGGGCGGGCCGCCCGATGAGCAGGCACGTCACGACAGCGGATGAGGGCCACCTGCCCGACGTCAGCCGCATCAACTTCCGCTTCTCCGGCGACGGCCGGTACGCCGCCTGCCTCGCCCGGCGGGGCCGCGACCTCCTCGTCCCGGAGGTGTGGGACGTCGCCGGCGCACGCCCGCGCACCCTCCGCACCCGCACCGGTGAGACCTCGGCGAGCGTGCCGACGCCCACGGCCGGCGGCGACGTGCTGCTGTGCCGCGCCGGGACCGACGCACACCGCCTGACGCTGCTCACCGCTCCGTCCCGCGACAACGGGGACGACGGGGACGACGGGGACGACGGGGACGACGGGGACGACGGGGACGACGGGAACGACGGGAACGCAGAGGAACACGAGCTGGCGGTCTTCCGCGGCGGCGTGGTCAGGGTCGTGGCGGGCGCGGCCCCGGGGATCGCCGCCCTGGTGCTGGCCACCGGCGCCGACGGGCGCACCTCGGTGTGGCGCCTGTCCGGCCGGGCGGAACGCCCGGAGCGGATCGCCACGGCGCCGTACCCGGTCAGGGGCGGGATCTGGCTCGACGAGAGCGGCCGCCGGCTCGCCCTGACCAGGGCCGGGGCCGAGCCGGCCACCGTGGTCCTGGACACCTCCACCGGCGCGCTCACCCCGCCGGCCGGGCCGGCGGCCGACGAGTACGTCCTGCTGGCGGCCCCCGGCGCGGGCGTGCTGCTGACGGCCGTGCGCCGCGACGGCGCGTACCGCCTGGGCGTCCGCGACCGCGACGACGACGGGCCTGCCCGCCACCCCGAGCGGCTGAACGCCTTCGACGGAGAGGTGACGCCACTGGCGCTGAACCCCTCGGGACGGCGGCTGGCCCTCGCGGTGAACCGCCGCACCCGCTCCCACCTCGTCCTGCACGACCTGGCGGCGGACGCCGGGACCGAGGCCCGCCTGCCCGCCGGGGTGATCCATCCGGCCGCCCGCTGGAACACCGGCGGCCTGCACCTCGTCCACAGCGCGCCGGGCCGCCCCGCCGGCCTGGTCGGCATCGCCGGCTGCTCCGTGTCGCGTCCGCCGGCGGCGATCGCGGACGGCGGGATCCGGCCGTCCCCTGCCCGGGTGCTGTCCTGTCCGGGCGCGGCGGGGCCGATGGAGGCGATCGTGTACGGCGATCCCACGGCCGGCCGCCGGGTGGTGGTCGCGCTGCACGGCGGCCCCGAGGCCGCCTGGCGGTTCGCCCACGAACCGCTCTTCCAGCGCCTGTCCAGGGCGGGCATCGCCGTCGTCGCGCCCAACCAGCGCGGCAGCACCGGCTACGGAGCCGCCCACCGTGACGCCATCCGCGACGCCTGGGGCGGCCCCGACCTCGCCGACGTCCTCGCCCTGGGCCGGGCTCTGGCCGCCGCCCGCGACCCCGGCGCACCGCGGCCGATGGTGTACGGGGCCAGCTACGGCGCGTACCTCGCGCTGCTGGCCTGCGCCGCGCAGGCGGACCTGTGGTCGCGCGCCGCGGTCGTCGCGCCCTTCCTGTCCGGACGGGAGCTGTACGAGGACGGCCCGCCCCCGGTGCGCGCCCTGCTGGATCGGCTCGGCGGACGCACCGACCTCGACGACGAACTCGGCCCCCGCGACCTGCTGCGGCTCGCCGGCCGCATGCGGCTGCCGCTGCTCATCGTGCACGGCGACGACGACCCGATCATCCCCGTCGGGCACTCCCGCCGGCTGTACGCGCGCCTGCGCGCGGCCCGGTGGCCCGAGGGCGCCGCACCGATCTATCTGGAGGTCCCCGGCGGGGGTCACGACCTGCAGCACGACGTCCGCGACACCGCGGTCCTGGACCGCGTCGTCGACTTCCTCCGCGCCGGACCAGGCGCGTAGCTCACCGGCTCGGCCGGTACGGGCCCGCTCCGGGACCGGCCGTGAAAAAGGGGCGCCGCGCCAGGCGGCGCCCGCTCACCACCATAGGGAAGGGAATTGCCATGGAGCTGAACGTCTCCGCCCTGGACATGCTGCCGGCCGCCGACGAGGCCGGCCTCATGTACTGCGACATGACCTGCTTCGACGTGAGCGTCAACTGCAGCGGGGCCACCATGAACACCCAGACCATCACCACCACGGGTGGCTGGTACTGAGCCGTCCGGGACGCCTGCGGCGTGCCGGGTGATGACCGGGTGGACAGCTGAATGAGGTGGGGCCCGGGGCGTCTGCCGCGGGCCCCACCGGCTGCCTCGCTACTTGAGTACCTGCGCCGAACGCACCTCGTGCAGGTGCACCAGCACGTCGTAGGCGCGCGACAGGGCGGTGTCGAGCGGCGGGTACGGGTACTGCGTGCCGATGTTGCGGGTCGGCCGGGCCACCGCGAGCCAGTCGCGGGCGGTGGCCGGCGCGGTGCGCATGTCGAGGTAGAAGTCGTCGTGGCGGACCCGGTCGAGGGTGTGCTCGTTGCTGCCGGGCTCGGCGGGGCCGGCGGTGAACTGCTTCCAGTCGCCGCCCAGCGCGGCGTCCTTCGACAGGAAGGATCCGCGGTCGAAGGTGAAGCCGACGGCGACGTACTTCTTGCCCAGGGTGTCGCGCAGGTAGGCGCCCTGCGTCTTCGGGTAGAGCGCGGGGTCGCTGGAGACGTAACCGGCGTGGGTGTTCTGCGCGGACATGAGGATCTTGCCGCCGTGGTGTCGCAGCCACCAGACGGTGTTGTCGGCCATGACCTGGTCGCGGTAGCGCTCGATGACGCTCAGCCAGGACTTGTTGGCCACGTCGTAGCCGGCGAACTTGGCGGTCTGCGCGATGAACCGGGCGTCCTGGACGGCGCTGTCGTACGCGGCCGACGCCTGCGGCCCTCCCAGGGTGATCAGCAGGTCGAGCGCCTGCTGGGCCTTGGCGGCGAGCTGCCGCCGTTCGTCCAGCGGCCGGTTCAGGTAGGCGAAGACGTCGTCGAGCGGGCGCAACCCCTCGTACAGCGCGGTCAGGTGAGCGGTGGAGCCGGGGTGGGCGCTCCGGACGTACCGGGCGATGCGGGCGAAGACCTCCTCGCCCACCTTCGGCGCGCCGACGTCGTCGCCCATGACGTGCAGCGGACGGCCGGGGTCGCGGCGGTTGTGCTCGCGCATCCACTCCAGCATTCCGACGAGTTCCTCGCGCTCCCACGGCGAAGACCGCAGCACCTCCTTGGCGATGGCTCGCAGGTCGCCCTTCCCCGTCCGCAGGTACTCGTCCAGCCGCAATCCTGCCGACCAGCTGGCCTCCAGCGCGAACGTGGTGAAACCCTTCTTCTCCACGAGATAGCGGAAGACCCGCTCCTTCACCGTGAAGAACTCGTGCGAACCGTGGGTCGCCTCGCCCATGCCGACGACCCGGGCGTCACCGACCATCCGGCCGAAGGCCCTCAGGTCGCCGGACTCCGCGCCCGGCTCGGTCGAGCGCAGTTCGTGCGCCGCCGCCTCCAGAGCGCGCACCGGCTCGGCGGGCGCGGCGGGCTCGGCCGCGAAGGCCGCCTGGGCCAGGACGGGCACGAGGGTCAGGCCCGCCGCGAGGGCGGCCAGCTTCCGGCCAACGGTCATGTGAGTTGCTCCTTGGTGTCGCTCTGCTTGACGCCAAGAACCGTATGACGCGTCCCGATGCCCGGACGATGCCGCTGACCTGCGTATTTTTCGGCGTGCACAGGGCCCGGAACAGGTAGGGCCAGCCCTACCGGGCCGCGCGGACGAGCACGCGCGTCTCCTCCTACCGCAAGGGGTCAGCCGCGCGAACGGCGGGCCAGGCGTTCGGTGTGCGCCGAGCGGCCCGCCGGGCGGCCCGCCGCGTGGGACGCCTCCTGGGCCAGGCCGTTGAGCGTGGTACGGATCACGCGCGCGGTCTGGAGGTCGACCGCGCTCGGGTCGTCGAAGTGCACCAGGCCGTCGGCCAGCAGCACGGCCAGCCCGTGCAGCGCGGCCCACACCACGAACTCCGCGCCCTCGCGGGCGGGCTCCGGCAGGCCGCCGGCCGCGGCGAGCCGGTCGAGCTCCGCGGTGAGGACGTCGTGCGGGTGGGGAGAGATCGCGGAGTCGGGGGCGGTCGCGCCGCCGCGCAGCACGAGCCGGGCGACGGCCGGGTCGTCGAGCGACCAGCGCACATAGCCGCAGCCCAGGGCGATCAGCCGCCGCTGCGGGTCGCCGGCCTGGCCGGGCGCGCGCTCGCAGTCCTGTCGCAGGCGCTCCCCGAGCCAGGCGAGCGTGCGTTCGGACAGGGCGCGCACCAGCGTGTCGCGGGAGGCGAAGTGGTGGTAGGCGGCGCTGGGGCTGACGCCGACGCGTGCCGAGGCCTCGCGCAGGGACCAGCCGTCGGCGCCGCGCTCGCGCACGAGCGCCTCGGCGGCGTCGAGCAGCGCGCTGCGCAGGTCACCGTGGTGGTATCGCCCTTTCGCCATCGCCCGATCTTAACACCGCTCAGATCTCTGCTACGCTCGCCAGCATCTCAACAGTGTTCAGATTGGAGCCGGATCATGTGCCCCGCCGATGTGACGCCCAACCCGTCCCCTGACCTGGGCGACCTTCCCGACGTGCGGACGAGCCCGCCGCCGGTCGTGCGCGGCGAGCCCGTCGAGGTGTCCGACGGCGTGTACGTCATCCCCGACAACCGCGTCGAGCTCGTCCCGAACGTCGGCATCGTCGTGGGCGAGCACGCCGCGCTGGTCGTCGACACCGGCATGGGCCGCCGCAACGGCGAGCATGTCCTGGAGCAGGCCAGGCGCCTGGCCGGCGACCGGCGGCTGTACCTGACCATCACGCATTTCCATCCCGAGCACGGGTTCGGGGCGCAGGCGTTCAAGGGGGCCGCGACGATCGTCTACAACGCCTCCCAGCGCGCGGAGCTGCACCGTAAGGGCGCCGCCTACGTCGAGATGTTCAAGGGGCTGAGCGCCGCCGCGGCGGCCGAGCTCGAAGGCGTCGAGCTCGTCGATCCCGACCTGGTCTACGAGGGCCGGGCCGAGCTCGACCTGGGCGGGCGCAGGGTGGCGCTGCGGGCGGTCGGGCCCGCGCACACGGGCTCCGACCAGGTCGTCGTCGTCGACGACCGGGTGCTGTTCGGCGGCGACCTGATCGAGACCCGCATCTTCCCGATCGCGCCGTACTTCCCGCCGTACGACGTGGACGTGGACGGCCCCGGCTGGATCGGCGTGCTTGACGACCTGATCGCGGGCGGCCCCGAGATCGTCGTGCCCGGCCACGGGGAGGTGGGCGACCTGTCCTTGATCCGCGACGTCCGCGACTACCTCGGCTTCGTGCACGGGGAGGTCACACGGCTGCGCGCGGCCGGAGCCTCCGCCGACGAGGCGGCCGCGGCGATCGACGAGCAGGCGCGCGCCCGCTGGAGCACCTGGGAACGCCCCGAGTGGATCGGCTTCGCCGCCCGCGCCTTCTACGTCGGCGGACACCGCTGACCCGACCACCGCTGACCCGACCGGTCGCGCCGGGGGAGCGCTAGACGGCGCTAGACGTCCGCCGTCACGCTGTAGGAGCCCGAGGTGCAGCCGGTGATGCGCCAGCCGCCCGGCGCCTGCCGGACGGCGACGCCGCGCAGTCCGCTGCCGCGGACGGCCGGCCGGGCCTCGCCCGGGAACCAGACGTCCAGACCGCACCCGCTGCCCTCACCCCGGGCCGTGAGGCTCGCGCGGTCCGACGTCAGGCCGGTCAGCCGGCCGGGGGCGGAACGGGGGTAGGGGCGTGCGAGCTCGGCGACGTATTCGGCGGGCGGAGGCAGGTCCTTCCCGGTGGCACAGTCCTCGATCATGAGGTTGCCGCCGGTCCTGGCGCCGGCAGTGGCGTGGGCGTCGCCGCAGGACTGCTTCCAGACCCAGAACGCGCCTCCGATGCGGTGCCGGTCCTCCTGGTCGGTGTATCGCGCGATCGGGGCCGCGGCGGGGTCGCCGAACCAGCCCCACTCGCCCGACCAGAGCCCGGCGCCGTAGTACTCCGCCGCCCGGCTCGCCAGCTCGAAGCCGCGCTCGATGCTCGTGACGGTGAGGCCGGTGCCCTGGTCGATGGTGATCGACTCGTTGTAGAGGTGGGGCGCGAAGACGAGCAGCCGGTCGTCGGTGAAGCCCTTGGGCACCGGGACCTCGAAGCCGAGACCCGACCAGAGCACGGACGGCTCGAAGAAGACCAGGTGGGGGAAGCCGCGCCGCTCGCCCGCCCGGATGGCCTTGATCGCCCGGTCGTAGTAACGGCCGAGCAGGACGCCGGAGGTGATCGGCGGCGCCTCGCCGAAGCCGGGCTCGTTCAGCAGGTCGTACCCGGCGACCATCGGCTCGTTCGCGAACCGCTGCGCCAGCATGCCCCAGGCGGCGACCAGGCGGGTCTGGATGCCGTCCCGGTCCTGGTAGAAGTTGGTGAAGGCGCGGGCGACGGCCGGGGAGATGTCGCGTCCGGTGAACTCGCACCTGGGGGCGCCGTCGAAGCGGTCGGCCCAGGTGGGGGCGCCGTCCCAGCCGTGCATCGGGGAACCGTTCCGGCAGGTGGTCCCGGGCGCGGCGGCGACGCCCTTCCCCCAGGCGTCCTGGTGCATGTCGATGACCGTGCGCAGGCCGTGCCGGGCGGCGGTCCCGACGGCCCAGGAGATCTTGGCGAGGTAGGCCGGGTCGTACTGGCCGGGCCGGGGTTCCAGCGCCGACCAGGACAGGGCGAGACGGACGACGTTGAAGCCCATCCGCGCCATGCCGGCGAAGTCGGCCTCGGTGAGCGGCCGCGTCACCGCCTTGTCCGGAAATTGCTGGAAATAGTCTTCGAGCTGGTTGACGTTCACGCCCCGCAGCAGCACCTCGTTGCCGTCGGCGTCGACGATCCTGCGGTCGGCCGAGAGCGTCAGCCCCGGGGTGCGCGGCAGCTGCGGGGTGGCGGTGCCGGGCTGCAGGAGCGGTAAGGCGAGCGCCGCCGCGGCCACGACGACCGCCGTCGGGAGCGGCGCGGCCAGGGCGACGCCCCTGCGCGCCGGCCGGACGGCGTCGAGCAGGGCGACGAGCAGCGCCGTCGCCGCGGCGAGCAGGGCGCCGAAGGAGAGCGCGGGGGCGAGGCGAAGCATGATCGCCGGCGCCCAGAACAGGCCGCCGCCCGCCAGGTCGCCGGGGATCCCGGCGGCCACCTGGACCAGGCCCAGCGTCCCGGCCGCCGCCAGCGCGGAGAGCCCGGCCACGACGGCCCGGGGCGAGGCGGTGGCGCTGAGCCGGCGGTTGACCGCCCAGGTCAGCACACCCAGCAGCGTGACGGCGGCCAGGCAGCCCAGCGGTCCCGCCTCGGGCGCCGGCGCCAGCGGGGAGTCGCCGATGGCATAGCCGACGGGCGAGCCGCCCCACCACACCCCGCCGACCGACGCGGCCAGGACCACGGCCACTGCCGCCGCGGCCCATCCCGGCGCCGACGCCCCCGAGCCCGCGCCGGGCCCCGCGGACTCCGACGCGGGAGAAAGCGGGACGAGGCGGCGGTGCAGGAGCTGGGCGAGCCAGGCGGCCGCCGCCACCGGCAGGCCGAAGACCGCCGCCTTGACGCCGGTGAAGCCGGTCGACCACGCCAGGTGGAGTACGTCCTCGACGGTCATCGCCAGCGACATCAGCAGCTTGGCCGCCATCGCCGACCACACCACCGCGCCCCACACCAGCAGCGCCGTACGCAGCGGGCCACGTCCGCGGGCGACCGCCCACGTCAGCACGCCGACCCCCGCCAGCAGCAGCGGCACGTAGACGGCCGGCGCGGCCACCTGCCAGAGCCCGGCGACGGGCAGCAGGTCGGCCCCGGTCCAGGTGTACGGCGCGGCCAGCCCCGACGGGTCGAACACCGCTCCCAGTGCGATGACGGCGGCCAGCACCACGACGGCGATCGGCGACAACCAGCGGTTCCTCATAGTGACGGCGACCATACATGAGCATCGCTCACAAATGAAGAGCCAAGATCCATGTCAGCATCCGGCCGCGCGCGGGGTCGTGCGACGCGGATCCCGCCGCCTGGGAGAAGACGGCGGAGGAGCTCGTCACGCGACCTTGGACTCCGGCGCCTTCCAGGTGTTGCACGCGCCCGGAGTGCCCTTGGTGTAGCCCTGCGTGAACCAGTGGAGATCGTTGGCACTGAGCTTGTCCTTGCTGAAGCGGTCGCGCCAGCGCTTGTCCTTCGGCGTGGGCTCCTCGGCCTTCAGCGTGGCCTTCCAGTTCTTCGACTTCGCGCCCAGGGCCTTGAGCGTCACGCCGGACAGGCACAGCCGCTGCATGTCGAAGCGACGTCCCTGCTCGTCGAGCTGCTTCTCGTCGGCGTCGTTCGGCATGGCCCAGTAGGCCGCGCCGATGCCCGTCTGTCCCATGACCACGCCGCTCCACGCCTGGACGACCTGGGCGCGGATCGGCAGGTCGTCCTTGGCGCTGATCCAGTCGGCGGAGAGCTGGACCTGGAGCTGGGAGTAGCAGGTGGTGACGAACGAGCCGGTGATCTCTATGCCGTTGTAGCAGGGCCCCTTCTCGAAGGCGGCTCTGATGTCGGTCTTGACCGGCTGGAAGTCGGGGATGAACGGCCCCCAGGCGTCGTTCAGACAGCCGACGAGGGTGTTCAGATAGGTGGTGGTCGAGGACTTCGTCGTGCCCTTGGTCAGCTTGCAGCTGATCTTGGGGAGCTTGCCCTTCCTGTACAGGGCGTTGTGGGTCAGCTCGGGAACGCCCTGGATCGGGTAGGCGGCTGCCGTACCGGAGAACGCCATCAGTCCGGCTGCCGTGGCAGCCAGCACGCGGATCATCATGAAGCGGGATGTTAGGGGCAGGAACTTGGCACGGTCTACAGAGATCGTCCGGCCGTGCCCGCTCGTCGTTCTCCGAGGCCCGCCAGCGACGGGCCCCGGAGGGGCTACTTCTTCTCGCAGGTACGGTGGCCGAGGAAGACGTCGTCGATCCCCCACCACCCCGACAGCTGGCCGAGGAAGGTGAACCGCACCCGCACCGCGGTCCGGCCGATCGCCTGGGGCAGCTCCACGACCTGCAGCCCAGGCCCGCGAGCCCCGGGGTAGCCGGCCTTCTTCCAGACGTTCGCCCAGGTCCGGCCGCCGTCGAGGCTGACGTCCACGAGCGCCGTGCCGTTCACCCTCGGCTCCAGGTCGGAGGCGAACTGCAGGGCCGGGGCCGCGGCCTCGGACAGGTCCACGGCCGCCGACGTCAGCGTGGCCTCCTGGACGTGGTGCAGGCCGTAGTGGTCGGAGTCCACGATCGCGAACCCGCCCTTCCCGCCCGTCCTGTTGGTGCGGCCGCCCGGGTCGTTCAGCACCCAGCCGGGCTCGTGGGCGTACCCGGGGAACCCGGGATCGGCGTTGGTGACGCTCCACCCGCCCGGCAGGCCGGAGTCGAGGCGTTCGGTGACGCCCTCCAGGACCGGCTCGTAACCCGGAGCCTCGCAGGCCAGCGTCACCGTGAGCGCGAAGTCCTCGGTGAGCGGCGCCGTGCCGACCGTCACCTGCCGGACGGCCGGGGTGTAGCCGCGCGGCACGGCCGCCGCCTCCAGCGTGTACGTCGTACCGGGCAGCAGGTCCAGCCGGTACGCGCCGGTCTCGGCGTCGGACCTGGCCGTCCAGGTGTGCCCGGCGCCGTCGGAGGCCGTCACCTTGGCCGCCAGCGGCCAGCCCTGGCCGGAGCCGTCCCGCACGGTGCCGCCGACCTGGACCCGCGCGGTCGGCGCGAGCCGGACGTCGAGCGTGACCGTGCCGTCCTTGGCGATCGTGGCGGCCCGCGTGGCGTCGTCGTAGCCGAACGCCTTGACCTTGACCTGGTACTCGCCGCCGATCAGCCGCAGCGAGTAGTCGCCCGCCCGGTCGGTCACGGCGTCACGGGAGCGCGCGCCGGTCACGGAGACCGTGGCGCCGGGCACCGGTTCGCCCGTCTCCGCGTCGGTGACGGTCCCGGCCAGCGTGCCGAGCCCGACCTTGGCGACGGCCAGCAGCGCCGAGGCGTCCAGCCGGCCCTCGCCGAACACGTTGTTGTCCTCGGCGGGGCCGCCGCACCGGGCGTCGGCCGTGTCGATCGCGGAGGCGTCCAGCAGCGCCCGGGTGCCGTCGAGGTCGCGTACCAGGTCGGGGAAGGCGGACCACAGCAGCGCGACGGCGCCGGCCGCGTGCGGCGCCGCCATGGAGGTGCCCGACATCACGCCGTAGGAGCCGCCGGGCAGCGCCGAGCGCACGTCGACGCCCGGGGCGGCGATGTTCGGCTTGGTCTCGCCGTTCTGGCCGGGGCCGCGGCTGGAGAAGGAGGCGATCGCGCCGTTCACGTCGTAGGCGCCGACGGAGTAGTTGAGCGTGCGACTGCCGGGCGAGCCGCTGGTCTTGCACGCCGGGCCGCTGTTGCCGTTGGCCCAGACGCCCATGATGCCCGAGGCCGCCCACGCCTGCAGGATGTCCTCGATGATCGGCTCGTCGGTCGGCTCCGTCGAGCTCCACGAGTTGTTGATGATGTGCGGCCGCTTGCTGACGTCCGGGTTCTGGCCGTGGCTGTCGGTGGGGGCCAGCATCCACTGGGCGGCCGCGACGAGGTCCCCCTCGCTGCAGGTCTGGCAGCCGTTCGCGGTGATCCACCTGTCCGTCGTCGCCCACCACGGTGGTGCGTGATCTGCCCGATCGGCACCGGCCGCAACCGCTCGACCGCCTCGGCCGCCCGCCCGTGCAGCACCTGACGCCGGGGCAGCGCGATGCTCTCGTACACCGCCTGCAGGGCCAGCATGTGCCGGAACCCCACACCCGCGGTGCGGGCCGAGCCGTCGGGGGCGCCGCGCGGGAGCGCGGTGTGCTCGCTCAGCAGCCCCGAACGCAGCGCCTCCTCCAGCCGGCCAGCGCGTCCGCGCGCTCCAGGCCGCAGATCGCCACCAGCACCGGCACGGGCACCGGCACCTGCAGCACCGCGGCCGCCTCCACCACGGCCCGCGCCCCGGCGGGCAGCCGGCCCACCCGCTCCAGGACCGAGTCGCGCAGCGCCGTCGGGACGTTCAGCTCGTCGATGGCCTTACGCGCCCATCCGCGTCCGCGCCTGATCAGCGTCCCGCGCTCGCGCAGCAGCGCCACCATGTCCTGGATCGCGAAGGGCAATCCCGACGTCCGCTCGCACAGATGGGCGGCGAACTCCTCCGACACCCCTTCCGAGCCGAGGATCGCGGTCATCAGCTCCCGGGTCTCGGCCACGTCGAGCGGCTCCAGGCCCACCTGGGCCCGCGACACCGAGGGTGCCGCCCGCGCCGCGATCGTCCTGGCGTCCAGCGCGACCTCCTCGCCCCGGAACGTCAGCACCACCGACAACCCCGGCGGCGGCTCGCCCATGAGGTAACCGAGGAAGGCCAGCGTCTTCACCGGCCGGAGAGAAGGCCGCTCACCTCCCTGGCGAAGGCGTCCACGTTGTCGATCATGATGTTGTGGCCGGTGTCCGGGACGGCGATGAGCCGTACCCCGGAGGCCGCCAGCTCGGCCGCCCCGCCGAGCTCGCCGTCCGGCTCCGGGTAGAGGTAGGCGCGCGGGATCGGCAGCCTCCGCAGTCGTCCCCGCACGTCCGCGCGCGCCAGGTGGACCGCGCTGCGGTGCAGCGCCTCCCGCCCGGCGAGCCTCATCGTGGCCGCCCAGTGCGGCCCGACCCGGGTCAGCGTCTCCTCCCAGCCGTGCCGGACGAAGTCTGCCTCGGTGTAGGCGGCGATGCCCGAGCCGCCCGGCCGCGGGGCGGGTTCGGCCGGGTCCAGATTGGCGTCCACCAGCACCAGCTCGGCCACCAGCTCCGGATGCCGCTCGGCCAGGTGCACCGCGATCGTCCCGCCCATGCTGTGCGCGACCACCTGCGCCGCGCGCACGTCCGCCGCGCGCAACGCGGTCGCGAGGGCGTCCGCGTGCTCCTCCATGGTGTAGCCGAACGCGGTGGGCCGGTCGCTGGTGCCGAACCCCAGCAGGTCCACGAACAGGCTGCGGTGCCCGGCCAGCTCCGGCCGGCTCGCGGCCTCCAGGAAGTACGGCGCCGCCGCCGCGCCCAGCCCGTGCACGTAAACGCGGACCGGCTCCCGGCCGGCCGCCTCGGCCCAGCGGATGCGGCTCCCGTCCGGCAGCACCTGCGCGTCTCTCACAAACATCCCCTCCGAGATACCTAGATGTCGATGTACCAAGACATCGAGATAGCATAGCGGGATGATTGAGCTGTCGATCCTGGGCTTCCTCTACGACGAACCGCTCCACGGGTACGAGCTGCGCAAACGCGTCGCCGCCCTGACCGGCCACGTCCGGCCCATCGCCGACGGCACCCTCTACCCGGCGATCAAACGCCTGGAGCGCGACGGCCTGCTCCAACGTGACCTGCAGCCCGGCGCCCAGGCCGCACCCAGACACGTGCTCACCCTCACCGACGCCGGGCGCGCCGAGCTCCGGAGGCGGCTCGCCGAACCGGACGAGCCGTTCGTCACCGACGAGAACCGCTGGTTCACGATGCTGGCGTTCCTGCGCCACCTCGACGACCCCGCGCTCCAGGCGGGTGTGCTGCGACGCAGACTGACCTTCCTCACCGAACCGGCCAGCTTCTTCTGGGACGGCGACCGCCCCCTGCGGGCCGCCGACTTCGACGACCCGTTCCGCAAGGGCCTGTTCACGATCGCCACCGCGACCAGCAGGACCGAGATCGGCTGGCTACGGGAGACCCTGGCCGCGCTGGACGTCCAGAGCGCGGCGCCGGAAGGAGGGGCGGACGCGTAGCGCCCGCAGGACGTCAGCCGGGCCCGCCGGACGCCAGCGCCTGCACGTCGGCGGCCGTCACCGGCTGTCCCCCCACACCCCAGTCGCCGCTCTTGATCTCCTCGATCACGACCAAGGTCAGCGCACGCATGTGCTCACCCTCGATGGCGACGATCGTGTCGGTCAGCTTCCTGACCATCTCGGCCTTCTGGGTGGCGCTGAACACACCCTCGATCACCTTCACGTTGACGAGCGGCATGGGCTCCCCTTCCCCCGATGCGGCGCACCCATGGCACCTCACGCCGTCCAGCCGACATGCCCCTCGGCGACGTGGGCAAACGCTGCCCGGGCGCCGCGCGGATGAGGACCGAAGGCGGAGGGTATGCGCAGGTGGGAGCTGGTGTGAGGGGAAACGGGGGATCCATGCTGGGGCTGCCTGACGGGATTCGGGGGTGCCTGTTCGACATGGACGGCGTGCTGACGCGTACCGCCACCGTGCACGCCAGGGCGTGGAAGTCGATGTTCGACGACTTCCTGCGGGCCTGGAGCGAGCGGACCGGGGCCGCGTTCGTCCCCTTCGACGCGGGCGCCGACTACGACCGCTACGTCGACGGCAAGAAACGGGCGGACGGCGCGCGCAGCTTCCTCGACTCCCGAGGCATCAGCCTGCCCGAGGGGACGCCGGACGACCCGCCCGGCACGATGACCGTGTCCGGCCTGTCCAACCGCAAGAACGCCCTGGTGCAGGCCATCATCGACCGGGACGGCGTGGACGTGTTCCCCGGCTCCGTCCGCTACCTGGCCGCGGTCCGGGACGCGGGGCTGCGCCGCGCGGTGGTGTCCTCCAGCGCCAACACCGAGCAGGTCCTCGCCGCCGCCGGGCTCGCCGCGCAGTTCGAGGCCCGCATCGACGGCGTCGTGGCCCGGGACCGCGGGCTCGCCGGCAAGCCGGCCCCGGACATGTACCTGGCGGGCGCCGAGGCGCTGGGGCTGCGGGCGTCCGAGGCGGCGGTGTTCGAGGACGCCCTGGCCGGGGTAGCCGCCGGCCGGGCGGGCGGGTTCGGCCACGTCGTCGGCGTCGACCGGGCGGGGCAGGCGGAGGCGTTGCGCGACCACGGCGCCGACGTCGTGGTCACCGACCTGGCCGACCTGCTGGAGCCGCCGTCCCGGGAGGCCCGATGATCCGGCATCCGGCGTTCACCGTCGAGCCGTGGGCCGTCCGGGAGCGGCATCTCGACCTGCGGGTGCTGGCGCAGACCGAGTCGGTGTTCGCGCTGTCCAACGGCCATATCGGGCTGCGCGGCAACCTGGACGAGGGCGAGCCGCACGGGGCGCCGGGCACGTACCTCAACGGGTTCTACGAGGTGCGGCCGCTGCCGTACGCGGAGGCGGGCTACGGGTACCCGGAATCGGGACAGACCGTGGTGAACGTCACCAACGGCAAGGTGATCCGGCTGCTGGTCGGCGACGAGCCGTTCGACCTGCGGTACGGGACGCTCCACCAGCACGAACGGGTCCTCGACCTGCGCGCCGGCACCCTGACCCGCACGGCCCACTGGAGCTCCCCGACCGGGGCCCCGGTCCGGATCACGTCCACCCGGCTGGTGTCCTTCACCCACCGCGCGGTCGCCGCGATCCTGTACGAGGTCGAGGCCGTCGAGCGGCCGTTGCGCGTGGTCGTCCAGTCGGAGCTGATCGCCAACGAGACCCAGACCTACGAGGGCAGGGACCCGCGCGCCGCCGCGCCGTTGCACGCGCCGCTGGTCGCGGAGGAGAACCTGCCGAGCAGCGAGGGAACGGCGATCATGGTCCACCGCACCCGGGCCAGCCGCCTGCGCGTGGCCGCCGGGATGTGCCACGAGATCGACGGGCCGGACGGCACCCGGATCGAGGCGCAGGGCACCGACGACATCAGCCGGCTGACCGTGGCCACCCGCCTGGGGCCCGGCCAGACGCTGCGGCTGGTCAAGTTCTTCTCCTACGGATGGTCGGCGCAGCGCTCGCGGGCCGCGCTGCACGACCAGGTGGCCGCGGCGCTGGCCTCCGCCCGCCTGGACGGCTGGGACGGCCTGCACGCCGACCAGCGACGTTTCCTCGACGACTTCTGGGAAGGCGCGGACGTCGAGGTGGAGGGCGACGCCGAGGTGCAGCAGGCGGTGCGTTTCGGGCTGTTCCATCTGCTGCAGTCGGCCGCGCGCCTGGAGGAGCGCGCCATCCCGGCCAAGGGCCTGACCGGCTCCGGCTACGACGGGCACGCCTTCTGGGACACCGAGATCTTCGTGCTGCCGGTGCTCACCTACACCCATCCGGCGGCCGTCGCGGACGCGCTGTGCTGGCGGCGGGCCACGATCCCGCTCGCCCGTGAGCGCGCGCGGCAGCTCGGCCTGCACGGCACCGCCTTCCCCTGGCGGACCATCCACGGCGAGGAGTGCTCCGGCTACTGGCCCGCCGGAGCCGCGGCCTTCCACGTCAACGCCGACCTCGCGCACGCGGCGATCCAGTACGTGGACGCCAGCCAGGACCTGTCGTTCGAACAGCGGACCGGCCTGCCGCTGCTGGTCGAGACGGCCCGGCTGTGGTGCGCCCTCGGCCACCACGACGCGGCCGGGCGCTACCGCATCGACGGGGTGACCGGCCCCGACGAGTACACCGCCGTGGTCGACGACAACGTGTACACGAACCTGATGGCCCAGCAGAACCTCCGCGCGGCGGCCGAGGCCGCGGACCGCCATCCGGGCCCGGCGGAACGGCTCCAGGTCACCGCCGAGGAGATCCGCCGCTGGCGGGACGCGGCGGAGGCGATGTCCGTGCCCTACGACGAGCGGCTCGGGGTCCACCCGCAGTGCGAGGGCTTCACCCAGCACGCGCTTTGGGACTTCGCGGCCACCGGGCCCGATCGGTATCCGCTGCTGCTGCACTTCCCGTACTTCGACCTCTACCGCAAGCAGGTGGTCAAGCAGGCGGACCTGGTGCTCGCCATGCACCTGCGCGGGGACGCCTTCACCCCGGAGCAGAAGTCCCGCAACTTCGCCTACTACGAGCCGCTGACCGTACGGGACTCGTCCCTGTCGGCCTGCACCCAGGCGGTGATCGCCGCCGAGGTGGGCCATCTGGAGCTCGCCTATCGCTATCTCGGCGAGGCGGCGCTGATGGACCTGGCGGACCTGGAGCGGAACACCATGGACGGCGTGCACATGGCCTCGCTGGCCGGGGCGTGGATCGCGCTCGTCTCGGGCTTCGGCGGGATGCGCGCGGGTCGGGGACGGATCTGCTTCGCCCCCTCACTCCCTCCCGGCATCACCCGGCTCGCCTTCCGGCTGCGCTACCGCGGCAGCCTGCTGAGCGTCGGCGTCACCCCGGAGGCGACGGTCTACCGGCTGCTGCGGGGGCCGTCGATCACGGTGACCCACCACGGCGAGCAGATCCTCCTGGACGGGACGGAGGTCACCCGGCCCAACCCGTCGCGACCGGCGCCGGAGCAGCAGGTCTGCCAGCCGCCCGGCCGCGAACCGGGCCCGCGCCGTCCCCGAGGCTCCGGCAGGAGGACGAGTGACTGAGGCTCCCCGGCCCCGTCCGGGGGCCCGCCGTCAGTTGCAGGGGCTGGAGGACCAGGTGACGTAGCCGCTGAGCGTGCCCCAGGTCGAGACCGAACGGTCGCAGAACTGCGTCCTGACGCCCACCAGGTGGGTGCGCGCGGCGTCGGAGAAGTACTGGGTGTTGCACAGGTAGCCGACCGGGCAGGCAGGCAGGGCCTGCGCGGCGGCCGGGACGGTGGCGAGCGTGGCGGCGGCCAGGACCGCGACGGCCAGTACGCGACGGATCATGGATCGTCCTTCCTGATTCGCAGGGAAACGGTACGATGCGCACGAAATGATCCGTCGCGCGGGATGAAAACGCAAGGGGATCACCCGGCCCGTCCTGCTCAGCCTTCCCCCTGGCCGGCGAGCAGGTGACCGGTCTCGGTACGCCGATAGACCACGCGCCGGCCGGCTCCCGCACACCCAGGACGACCGTGCCCGCCCCCGAACGGTACGGCTACCGCTACGGCGATCACCTGGTCGGCTCAGGTGACCCGGTCCTCGCCTGCACGGCCGCCGGCATGACGCCGCCGACCGGCCTGCCCCAGGTGGTGTGGCGGGCCGGCCTGGACCTGAACCCGCTCGACGTGACCGACCCGGCGGATCTGGCCTGGCTCGACGCCCTCATCTGGCCCGAGCACGCGCACCGCCGGGCCAGGCTGCGGGCGGCCGCGGCCGTCGTCGCAGCCGACCCGCCGCTGCTCGTACGGGGCGACCTGGTGGACGACCTGCCGGCCCTGGCCGCGCAGTCCCCGCCCGACGCGACGCTGGTGGTGTTCCACAGCTCGGTGCTGTACCACGTGCCGATGCCGCGACGGATGGCCTTCGCCGAGACGGTACGCGGGCTCCCCGGACACTGGATCTCGAACGAAACCCCCGATGTGCTGCCCTACGACCCGCTCCCGACGCCGCCGGACGAGGCGAACCACCACGTGCTCGCGCTGGACGGGCGGCCGCTGGCCTGGACCCGATCGCACGGCCAGGAGATCACCTGGTTCACGTGATGCGAGGAGACGGCCTCACCTCGCGGAGAGCCGCGGGTCCGGCCTGGGCAGCAGGCAGCCGGGGCGCTCCAGGTCGAGCCGGTTCCCCGCGCTGACGCAGGTGGCGAGCCAGTACGTCTGGGTCCCGTAGGCGATGCCCTTGCGCACGCTGATGACGCCGTCGCGGTTCATCTCGCACGGGTTGTCGAGCGTGCATCGGCCGCCGTCGTGGTTGCTGGTGTTGTTGATGCCGACGACCTTGCCGCTCCTGGCGTCGACGATTGGGGATCCCGAGGTGCCGTGGCCGGTGTCGCACTTCCGCGTGTAGCGGATGACGTCCTTGGTCACGTTGCCCACCTCCAGCACCCGGTGGACCAGCGTGTCGATCTCGCACGAGAAGACCTTCTTCATGCTTCCGGAGACCACCCGGATGTCCGTGCCCGGCGCGGGACGCTCCGCCGACACCGTGAGCGGCCGGACGCGGTAGGCCCGCTCCAACTGCCGGTAGGTCAGGTCCAGCTGGTACAACGCGACGTCGGTGCCGGTCAGGGTCACGTAGACCGCTCTGGCCACGTGCAAGGTGGCCACCGGCTCGCCGGCGCCGTCGAGCAGGTCGACCACGCGGTGGGACGGCTGGTCCACCAGGACCTCGTCGGGCACCGGCCAGGTGCCCTCGTAGCAGTGCCCGTTGGTCAGGACGAAGGCCCGGTCGTCGGCCGCGCTGGCCGGCATCCGCACCAGCGATCCCGAGCAACCGTCCACGTTGACGGCGCCCGCCAGGTCCGCGGCCGCCGCCCGCGCGGGGAGGGCCGGCAGGCTGAGGCCGAGGATGGCGGCGCCCAGTGCCGCGCCGATTCGCCGAAACACACGCATCTCATGTCCGTTCATGGGAGGGGACCGCGGTCAGCGCGTACCGGGGCAGGTGCCCGCGACGGTACGGCCGGTGCGGAAGAAGTCGATCACCTTCGCGGCGCAGGGCAGCCGGCGCAGCGAGGCGTGCGCGTCGTCCTGAACCGTCAGCAAAGCCCCGCCGGTGGCCTTCGCCGTGTCCACCGCCCAGGCGTACGGCGTGGTGTCCTCGTCGGCGTGGCCGGACAGTTGCAGCGGGCTGGTTCCCCTGACCGGCTTCCACGGGCGCGCGGCCCACGGCCATTCCCCGCACCAGCCGCTGCGCTCGAAATAGCCGCCGGTCGCGGGGAAGGCTGCTCGCCGAGCCTGCGCGGCCGCCCACATCTGCTCGAAATCGCGGCCGCCGACACCCTCGTTGCAGAAGATCGCCTGGTACTGGATCAGGTTCAGGCCCAGCGGGGTCTCGTCGAACCCGAACACCTTCGCGGCCTGCGGAGCGGGACGCGCCGACAGCGGGACGCCGCCTTCGCGGACGGTGGCGAGATCCCTCGCGGCGGAGATCCAGCTGCTGGGCCCGCCTCCCAGCTGCTGCCTGACCCACTCGCCGTCGAGCACCGTGTTCGCGTCCACCCGACGCGGTGCCCGGCGAAGCTCGTCGTGCAGCGTGAGGATGGTCCGGCGGACCACGGCGTCGGTCGTCCCGAAGTGGAACTCGCTGTCGTGCCGCGCCAGCCATGGAACGAAGGCGTTGAAGCGCTTCTCGTTGAGCGCGTCCGTCGTGGCGTCCATGGCGGCCAGGTCGATGACGGGGGGCATCACCGAATCCAGCCACATCGCGTTCACCCGGTTGTCGAACAGCGACCGGTAGTTCGCGCCCACCGCGGTGCCGTAGGACACCCCGTAGAAGTTGATCTTCGATTCGCCCAGGGCCGCGCGGATCGAATCCACGTCACGCGCTATGTTCGTGGTGGTCAACTGCTGGACGAAGGCGGGATCCTTGGCGGCGCACCGCTTGTTGTACGCGGCCGTCTCGGCGAACGCGGCCTTCGCCGTCTCCTTGGGGGAGGTGCTGGACGGCGACTCCCGGCTCTTGGCGGACGCGGCGGGCGACGGTTCCTCCGCGGTGCACTTGATCTTGTCGCTGTAGCCCACGCCCCTGGGATCGAACCCGATCAGGTCATGGTCGACGGCCAGCG
Source organism: Nonomuraea sp. NPDC049624 (assembly GCF_040675255.1). Lineage (NCBI taxonomy): Bacteria > Bacillati > Actinomycetota > Actinomycetes > Streptosporangiales > Streptosporangiaceae > Nonomuraea > Nonomuraea sp. NPDC049624. The sequence goes on from NZ_JBFAOR010000020.1 coordinate 27,310, forward strand.
CGCCGAGCCTGCTCGGGGCGTACGTCGCCGGCGCGTCGATGTTGCTGATGCCGGGACCGCCGGGACTGATGACCAGCACACCACGGCGCCTGCCGGGGTCGGCGGCCTTGATCCTGCTCACGGCGATCTTTATCTTGCGGCCCTGCGGGTTCGCGTAGTCCAGGGGAACCGTCAGCAAGGAGCATTCGGTCCTGGTGTCGTTCTCGACGGGCCAGTCCTTGGCCGTCTTGGCGCATGCACGCCACGTCAGAGGGTCTTCGTCTGTGCGGGCCTCGGCCGCGCCGGCGGCTGCGAGGCTCGCCAGGCCGACCAGGCACGCGACCGCCACGCGCGCCGGACGAGTGCCTGGGATTTCACGGGTGCTGAACATGGTCGCATCTTTCGACGGTCCTGCCCGCACACCTGCAAGCGCGCGGGGCACGCCGTCAGGCGTACGTCGCCCACCCTGAAGGGCCCAGGTTCCCGCCCCGTCGCGACCCCGTATCGGCGACCACGCGGCCACGTATCCGCTGTGTATCCACGCAACTGCCGCAGGCGCCATCCATACGGGGGAAAGGCCGTGGCCGGCTCCGGCCGGCCACCAGCATCACCCTCGTCGGGGTCGTTCCCTACCCGGCGGATGCCTCCATCGTGTAGAGCCGGTAGGTGGTCAGGATGTTGAGTCTGTGCAGGTTGCGGCACAGGTGCAGCATCGCGTCCTGAGCCTGGGGCGGCCCGAGGGCGGAGGCGAGCGCCGGGTCGAGGCGTTCGGCCCACGGATCTGTGCAGGTCCGTGTGGTCTCCTCCAAGGTGCGGCCCTGCCGCGTCGCGGTGTGGACCTCCTCGTGGAGCCGTTCGAGGTAGGAGATCAGGGCGTCGATGGCCCGGTGGCCGTCGCCGGCGGGGCCGTGGCCGGGCACGATGGTCCGCATCTCGGGCAGCGCCGCCTTCATGGCACGCAGGGTGGCCAGGTACGGCGCGGGCCCGCCCTGCAGCAGCATGTGGGCGATGCCGGCGTGGCACAGCAGGTTGCCGGTCCAGGCCGTCCTGACGTCGGGCACGTGGACCACGGTGTCGCCCGGGCCGTTGCCGGGCCCGAAGTGCCACAGCTCGACCGTCCGGCCGCCCAGGTCGACCTCGGCGAAGGAGTCGAAGACGACATCGGGAAGTCGCCAGGTGGTCACCGCGTCGAAGAGAGCCTCGTCGCCGTACATGTTGCCCGATCTGACCTGCTTCTCGAAGCCGAGGTCGGACATGTTGTCGCGGTTGGCGCGGGAGGAGATGATCACGGTGTCGGCGGGGAAGGCCATGTTCCCGAACGTGTGATCACCGTGGTAGGTCGTGTTGACCAGGTAGCGCAGCGGCCGGTCGGTCAGCTCGGCGGCCAGCGACTGGATCGTGCGCGAGACGTCAGGGGTGATGCCGGCGTCGACCACGAGCGCGGCGTCTCGGCCGGCGATGAGCCCGTTGTTGTCCTTGGGCGCCGGGACGGCCATCAGCGCGTGGACGCCGTCGGCGAGCCGTCTCGGGACGAGCTCCAGACCGACCGGCGACAGGTTGGGCCCGTTGTAGGCCGCGGGCCGCTCGGCGATCTCCCGCTCGGGGATGTGCATGCTCACAGCAGCGTCCCCAGTCGCTCGAAGAGCTGCGGCACCTGCTTGCCGAGCTGGGCGCGCACCAGGTGCTCGGCCATCTTCGGCACCCCCTCCAGCTCCAGCCGGAACTCCACCCGGCAGCCGCCGTCGACGTCGCTGACCCGGTACGCCTGGCTCACCCCCGGCTTGGCCTGCGGCGGGGTGTGCAGCGTGAGCGATTCACCCGGCACGTAGTCGGTGACCGTCAGGCCGATCTCGGTGCGGCGGCCCATCACCTTGCGTACCTGCTCGACGTGGACGCCGTCACGCAGCGGCCCGTCCGCCCGCGACTCCAGGACGTCGGCCTGCCATTCGGGGAAACGCGCGGGGTCGGACAGGACGGCGAAGACGGCGGCGGCGGGCCGCGCGTACGTCGTGGTGTGGTCGATGGTGATCACGGCCGGCTCCTCAGCAGCTGGGCGGTCAGCGGGTTCAGTTCGACGGGGTCGTCCTCGCCGATGACGACGGTGCCCCCCAGGTTGGTCAGGCGGTCGCCGATGACGGCGTTGGGTTCGAAGGCGAAGGTCATGCCGGGGGCGAGGGGCAGTTCGCCGCCCATCGTGGGCACCTCGAACAGCCGTCCGTAGCGGGCGGCCTCGGGCAGGCGGCGAAGCCCGGCGCCGAACCCGCACACCGGCCCCATGGGGTTGAGCGTGTGCACCAGTGGGTGCACGTTCCAGGCCCCGGCCTCCTCCAGCGGCGCGCGCATGGCCTCGACCAGGTCGCCGAAGGTGTTGCCGGGACGGGCGGCGGCCAGCCCGGCCTCGTAGGCGGCGCGGGCGACCTTGGCGCCCACCTCGATGTCGGGATGGACCTCGCCGACGGCGATGGCGACCTGGTGCTGGGTCTCCTTCATGCCGAACCGGCAGAACACCTCCGCCATGATCACGTCGCCGTCCTCGATGACGCGCGGCGCCTGCGGCCGGTAGGACCAGGCCGGCGGGCCCCAGGAGACGAACCCGGGCCCGGAGGAGATCAGCATGTCGGGAGCCGCCAGCCCGCGGCGGAAGGCGGCCGTCATGCCCGCGGCGTACACGTCGGCCTCGCTCGCGCCCGGCCGGGCCGCCTCGACCATCGCCTCGGCCATGGCGTCGCCGGTGGCGGCGGAGTGGCGGACGACGGCCAGCTCCTCTTCCGACTGGCAGATGGTGGCGAACAGATAGCTGAGCCCGACCGGCTGGAACTCCACGCCGGGCAACTCGGCCAGCACCTGGTTCCACAGGCCGTGCGGCATGATCGGGTTGATGTGGAAGGGCGGGTAGGGGTCCAGGCCGAGCACGCCGACCCTCCCGCTCTCCAGGCGGTGCTCGCGCAGGACCTCCACCACCCCGGCCGCGTGCTTGGCGACGCGGATGCGCTCGGGCGGGATCCACAACTCCTCGCCGCGGCGCAGCGCCTGGATGTGGTCGGCGACCGGCAGGGTCGACCAGGTCAGCTCGATCGGGTCGGCGTCCCGGCAGAAGATGACGATCGCGCCGGGACGGTCGTTGGTGAAGTAGACATCCGGCGCGAAGGGCGCGAGGTCCGCGCACTCGTGCTCGCCGTAGGCGATGAGCGCCTGCACGCCCTCGGCTTCCATGATCTCCCGTGCGAGTGCCCAGCGGCGGTCGCGCTCGGCGAGGGAGTAGGTGGGAACGTTCATGGGGGAGACGTTAGGAACGGCCGCCCTGACGTCGCTTCCGTCATCCTGCTGGAGCCGCCGCGGCCCGCTTAGGTCATCGGGCCCAGCATGGCCAGTTCACCGCGCGAGGAGACGCCCAGCTTGGGGAAGGCTTTGTACAGGTGGTAGGCGACCGTGCGCGGGCTGAGGAACAACTGGGCGCCGATCTCCCGGTTCGACGCGCCGGTGACGGCCAGCCGTACCACTTGGAGCTCTTGCGGGGTGAGCGTGGCCAGCGGGTCGTCGGCCTTGACGCGGCGGGCCGGCGAGGCGCCGGTGGCGCGCAGTTCCCCGGCCGCGCGGGCGGACCACGGGGAGGCGTCCAGCCGGTCGAAGGCCTCCATCGCCGTCTCGAGCTGGACGCGGGCCTCGGCGCGCCGCCGCTGGCGGCGCAACCACTCGCCGTACACCAGGCGGGTCCTGGCCTGGTCGAAGGGCTGCTCGTGCCGGCCGTGCAGGACGAGCGCACGCTCGTAGAGGCCCGCGGTCTGCTCGTCGGAGGCCAGCAGGGCTCGTGCCCGATGCAGCACGGCGAGCGGACCGGGCTGCCCGACGCCCTCGGCCCAGGTCGCGTAGCGGCGCAGGACCGGCTCGGCGCGTCGCGGCGTGCCCGCCCTGACGGCCGCCTCGACGTAGTCCGGCCAGGCATACCTCCAGATGAACGCGTGCCGCGAGGCGCCCTCCGTCACCCTGTCCAGCCGGTCGAGCACCGCCTGGTTGCGACCCAGCCCGAGGTCGAGGATCACCCGACCGTACTCGGCCCACGTGCCCGCCGGCAGCCAGGAGCTGTCGTCGGCGTGCCGCAGGGCCTCGGCGGTGCACGCGGCCCACTCCTCCTCCATGCCCGCCACCCCGTACAGCCAGGCTTGGACGCCTCCCAGGTAGCCGCGCCAGAACGGCTGGCCGACGTCGGCGGCCAGGTTCAGCCCCTCGGCCACCATGGCACGCGCCGACCGGTGGCGCCCGTCGACCAGCTGGGCGATGGTGAGGAGCGTGATGGCCTGGGGGAGGCGGCCCAGCCGTCCCTGCGCCCGGCACTCCTCGACCAGGGCGGTCGCGCCGGTGAGCATCTCCTCGCGTTCTGCGCGGACGATCGCGTGGTAGGTGATGACCATGCGAACCTCGAACGGCACGGCCGCCGGCTCGCCCATACCGTCGGGGAAGGCCGGTACGGGGGTGGTGTCCCCTTCCAGGATCATGCGGAAGCCACGGCTGATCGCGCGCACCGCGGCGGCGAGCCCGCCACCGTCGGGTGTCAGCTCCTCGGTGCGACGGGCCAGGGCGATCTGATCGGGGTGGGGCGCACTGGTCCAGGCGTAGAAGCCGGCGAGGCCGAGCAGCGAGAGCACCGTGGAGGGATCCGCCGTCTCGGCGCCTTCCTGCAGCAGCCGGACGGCCTCCAGCGGCCTGTCGGCCTCGAAGGCGAGCTGTGCCCGCACGCGGGCCAGTTCGGCCAGGACCGATCGGTCCAGCGTGGACGAGCCCGCCTGCCGCAGCGCCGCCGCGACCAATTCGGCCGCCCGCCGGCTCAGCCCCGCCTCGGCGGCCGCCCCGGCGGCGGTCGTCCACCGGCGTACGGCGTGGGCGGGGTCGGCGGACAGCTCGGCCGCCCGCGCGTAAGCTGCCGAGACCGTCGCCTGCCCGCCGCGCTGCCGGGCGCGCAGCGCCAGGCTCTCCAGTTCACCGGCCACGTCCTCGTCCGGTCGCAGGGTGACGGCCGCCAGGTGCCAGGCGCGGCGGTCGTCGTCGACCGCATCCGCCAGGGCCCGGTGTGCGGCCATCCGGGCGGCGATGTCGCAGGCGAGCAGGACCGCTGTGCGTACCAGTGGGTGACGGAAGACGACACCGGCCGCGCTGACCTGGACCAGTCCGGCTCGCTCCGCCGGCGCGAAGTCCGCCAGCGAGGCGTCGAGCCGGCCGAGTGCGGCGGCGAGAACCTTCAACTCGCCACGGTCGTCCAGGGCCGCGGTGAGCAGGCAGGAACGAGTGGCGGCGGGGAGAGCGGCGATCCGGTCGCGGAAGCTCGCGAGCACCCGGTCCGTCACCGGCTCCACCGGCCCGAGGGAGAAGGCCAGAGGGGTGAAGGCGCCCGCCCGTTGCTCGGGACTGAGCATGCGGGGCAGCTCGACCAGGGCCAGCGGGTTGCCCTGCGCCTCGGCGACGAGCTGATCGCGGACGGCGAGCGGCAGGTCCGCCGCCTGCTCGGCCAGCAGATGCCCCGCCGTGTCGGCGTCGAGCTTGTCCAGCCGCAGCTCGGGCAGCCCCCCGCCGGGGAAGGTCCCGCCGTCCTCCCGCGCCGAGAACAGGACGACGACGGGCTCGATGTGCAGGCGGCGGGCGGCGAACACCAGGGCGTCGGCGGATTCGCTGTCCAGCCACTGCGCGTCGTCGACCAGGCAGACCAGGGGTCCCTCCGCAGACAACTCCACGAGGAGACTGAGGGTCGCCAGGCCGACGAGGAAGCGGTCTCCTCGGGTCGCCTCGCCGAGGCCGAGCGCGCCCAGCAACGCCTCCGCCTGCTGCGTGGGCAGCGCGCCGACGCCGTCGAGAACGGGGCGTAACAGCAGATGCAGGGCGGCGAAGGGCAACTCGGCCTCCGACTCGACCCCGGCGACTCGCAGCACGCGCCCCGGCGTCCGCCGGGCGGCGTACTCCAGCAGGGCCGTCTTGCCGATGCCCGCCTCGCCGCGCACCACCAGAGCGCCGCCCGGTCCATCGAGCATCTGGTCGATCCGGGCCTGTTCCGCCTGACGGCCGTGCAACATGAAGATCCTCAGCAGTCACGGCGCATCCACTCGATCGCCGGAGGTGCACGACCTTCCCCTGCGCCCAATGCGATCATATGGGCTTCCGGCGGGCATAGTCTGACTTGCCGCTCGGCCCACGACAGCGAGCCGGGCACAGGGAACCCGACAGCAAGCCCAAAGATCCAGACACGACGTCACCGTCCCGTTCCGGCCGAAATCTGGACATGCTTGCATACGGTCACCAATGGCCCACGAAGGGAGGAAGCTCGCATGTCCAAAGCTTTCCTTGCAACTGTGGCGGCAGCCGCGACCATGGCGGCTGGGCTCGTCGCCTTCACCGCGTCACCGGCGCAGGCCGACGCCGGCGATTGCGTGTCCTACCTGGAAGGCAAGGGATACGGCCCGAACGCACGGACAAGGGCGTCATGCGCGGTGGCCGCCAGCGGCGAGATTGGAGGCTGGCTCCAGTGCCGCGATTCCCTCAACAGGGCCGGGATCCCACGAGAGGTGGCCTCCAGAGCCTGCGATCTCGGCGGGATGTGACTGGCCCCGTTCATCGCCGGCAGCACGTCTGTCGCGGGCCCAGCTGCTTGGCGGAAACCTTCGGCTGGACGTGATCACGACCCCGGCTCGTCCGGGACGTCACCCGTGCAGGAGGGTGCGCACCTCCGCCAGGAGGTCCACCTGCCGCCGCCAGTCGCCGCCCGGGATCCCGACGACCGCGTGGCTCGCCCCTGCCTCGCGGTAGTCGTTCAGCCGTCCGGCGGCCTCCTCGGGGTGGCCGGTGAGGGGGAGCGGCAGCACGTCCTCAAGCGGACGGCCGTAGCCGGCGCTGATCCCGGACGCCACCTGAGCCCGGGACGGCACGTCGGGCCCGGCTCCCAGCGCGGCGGCGCAACCGATGGCGACGATCGGAACGGGACGGCCTGCCTGCCCGGCCAGCTCGGCCAGCCGTCCCCGTCCCTCGGCGACCTCCAGCGGGGAGATCAGCGAGGGGAACCAGCCGTCGCCCAGCCGCGCCGCCCGCCGGATCGCCGCCTCCGACGCGTTGCCGACCCACACGGGCGGCATGGCCGCGGCCGGGGACAGCGTGACCGGCGGCTGCCCCGGCTCGTCCGGCAGCCTGGTCTCCTTCCCGGCCAGCAGTCCGGGGAGCAGTTCCAGCGCGGTGTCCGTACGGAGTCCGCGCCGCCCGTACGCCACCCCGGCGGCGGCCCACTGCCCCGGCCCGCCGCCCGAGCCGACGCCCAGGACCAGCCTGCCGCCCGACACGTGCTGCAGGCTCGCGACCTGCTTGGCCGCCCAGGCCAGCGGCCGGATCGCCGGGACGAACACGCTTGCGCCGATCCTGACCCTCGACGTGACGGCGGCCGCAGTGGCCAGCGCGATCGACGCGTCCAGGGTCGGCGCGCCGATGGCCAGGTGGTCGCCGTGCCAGACGCCGTCCAACCCGGCGTCCTCCGCGTGCCGGGCGGCCTCTCGCAGGTCGAGGCCCCTTGTGCGCTGCTCGCCGACGCCAGGAAGGATCACACCGATCTCGAAGTTGTTCATGCGGCCGACTATGCAACCTCAGGCGGGCTTGAGGTCAATTCCCCTCCGGAAGGCGAGGCGGGCCGGCGGATCGGCAGTTACCAGGTCAGGGCATACACGACCATGGCGTGGCGGCCGACCCGCAGCAGCCGCACCTCCCGGCCGTGCCGCGCCGGTTCGGATGGAGTCGTCCAGCGGTGCCACCGAGATGCGGCGGACATGGGCCGTGCCGGAGCTCTGGAAACCGCGATTCCAACGCCGCCGTCTGACCTGCGGTTCTCGCTGGACGCGCCCCCGATCCCGCAGACACTGTCCTCTTGACCTGCAGAAACAGGGCGACTCATGCACCACATTCGTGGACGTGACGCTGCTGAAGCACACAGCGTGACCGTCGTCGTGCGAAAGTCTGAGGTGATGCAGCAGTCGTCCGCTGCTTCCGGCGCGCTGGGGCCCATTCGTGGAATTTCGGCAGCGCGTGTTCCGTCGCTCGCTCGTACCGTGTAGTCATGACAGGACGGCTGGTGGTCGTCATCGGTTTCGACGGCATCGAACTCGTTGACGTCGCGTGTGTGACGACCGGTTTCGACTACGCCAACCGGCAGGGTGCCGACCCGGTGTACCAGGTCGTGTTCGCGACTCCGATGGGCCGGCCCGTACGCTGCGACTCCGGGCTGGAGCTGCCCGGCCAGGGACGGATCGACACGATGGGCGGCCCCATCGACACCCTGATCGTCTCGGGCGGCCAGGGGCATGAGACCGCCGCCGCCAACCCTCGGTTCGTGAGTCAGGTCATGCGGCTCGCCGGGCTGTCGCGGCGGGTCGCGTCCGTGTGCACGGGGGCGACCGTGCTGGCCGCGGCCGGGCTGCTCGACAACCGCCGGGCCACCACGCACTGGTACGAGGCCGGACGGCTGGCCGCCCGATACCCGCACGTACGGGTCGACCCCGCTCCGATCTTCGTACGGGACGGCACGGTCGCGACGTCAGGCGGGGTCACGGCCTCGCTAGATCTCACGCTGTCGTTCATCGAGGAAGACCACGGGGCCGAACTGGCCCGCCGCGTCGCCATGGGCATGGTCACGTACCTGAAAAGGCCGGGGGACCAGGCGCAGGTGAGCATGTTCAACCGGATCGCGCACGCCGACCAGGTCTTGGTCCGCCGAGTCGTCGACCACGTGGTCAGCCATCTGGACGAGGACCTCGGTGTCGCCCGTCTGGCCGCCCTCGCCGGGGTGAGCGAGCGGCATCTGAGCAGGCTGTTCGTCGAGTGCGTCGGCCGCACTCCCTCGCGGCTGGTGCGCGAGACGCGGCTCGAAGCGGCCGCCCAGTTGCTCACCGGCACTCGTGAGCCGGTCGCGGCCATCGCCCGGCGGTGCGGTTTCTCCTCCGCCGAGTCCTTACGGCAGGCGTTCGTGGCGTGGGCCGGGGTTTCACCGTCGCGTTTCCGCAGGAGATCATGACGCTTCCGTTCGCCGCCGACGGCACAGAGCACCGGCCCGGAGGGCTTCCCGGACCGGCGCTCTCGTCTGTCAGCCGCCGGCGCTGAAGGACCTCGCGCCGTTACCGTAGACGGTCATGTCCACCCAGGGGTGCGATTCCTGTATGCAGGAGAGGTACGGGACCAGGCAGAAGACGCCCTGGGTCCGCTTGCGCCATTGGACCGCTCCCCGGCCGCCGTTGCTCACGAGCGACTCGTGACCCTTGAACGACCAGCCCACCATGTAAACCTCGGCCCACCTGGTGTAGAAGTGGGCGCTGGTGATCCGGGAGCCGTCGCCGCAGTAGTCCATTCTCTGGAAATACTTCCAGAGCCATTGGCCGACGCGGTTCTTGCCGCCCCGGTAGCCGGTGTAGATCCAGCAGGAACTCGCCATGATCTGGGTCCGTTCCTCCGCCGAGACGATGACATCGTTCTGGGCGAGCTTCGCGAGATAATCCTCGCTGGAGATGGAGTCCAGCGGTTCCTCGCCGTTCTCCGTGGTGGCCAGTTCGGTGTCGGGATCCGTAAGAGACGACGAGACTTTCTGGGACGTCCTGCTCTCCGCTCCCGCCGCGGGCGCGAACATCAAGCAGGCGAGCGCCGCCGCCAGCAGCACGACAAACGCATGCCGTACGGGCGGAATGCGCCTTCGAGAGCTTCTCATGGCTGTCCTTTTCCGCGATTCCCAAGAATCGCACATCGGCCTGAACGAACGAACCTTTCACCGGTAGTACGTTCCTGGCCGGCGAGCTCGACAGAATTCATCGCCGATTTCCGGCCGGGCGGTTCATGGCCCGCCGCACGGGAGCCGTCGCGCGGCGATACCGCATCTCGACGGCGGCGGCCGATTCGCCGCACGCGACGCCGATCTGTCCCCAGGTGGCGCCTTCCATCCGCAGGCGGACCACATGGCGGATCTCGGGGTCGAGCAGTGCGATCAGGGGTGCCGCGCGCCTGGCCTCGTCCCCGTCGGCCACGGCGTCCTCGAAGCCGTGGGGGCGTGGCATGAGTGCCGCGTGGCGGCGTAACACCAGGTCGCGGGCGGTTCGGCGGTGGTGGTCGACCACGAGTCGTGCCGTGACGGTGGCGAGGAAGGGCCACGCCCGTTCCTCCTCCAGCCCGGCGAAGGTGGCGGTGCGCAGCAACGCGTCCTGGACGACGTCCTCCGCGTCCGCCCCCGCCCCCATGCGTATCGCCAAGGCCAGCAGTCGCGGCCGGTACGCCATCAGGACATGCCAACGTTGTTCTGTGACATTCATGCCACGGCCCTCTCCGTTTCCATGCATACGAAAAAGCCCGGACAAAGTCGCCCCGTAAGATTGCAGACGTGCAGAATCGTCGCACCAGGACCACCGCCGGACGTTTCCGGGCCACCTGAGCACGGCCCGATTGGCCCCCGGCCCGGCTTATCGCACGCGCCGGGCAGTCGCCCCTATGACCACCAATTCACACCCCGGACACACGCCGATGCGCTCATGACGGGCTCCCCCTGTATTTCTCCTCCGTTCGAGGCGCCGGGCCGCCTCCGGCCGGCTTTCGCTTTCGCTCTCGGCTCTGAACAGATGGAAGCAGTTTGCGACCTTGTCCGGATCGAGCCGGGGAGCGCGCCGTCCGGATCCATGGGATTCCCGTCCGCTTGCCAGGGCGCCGGGAGCTCAAGTGATTCCCGGCCACCCCGTCACCACTACGAGCGACTCAATGATGTGCCGTTCGAATATCGAGCTACCCGGCCCGGGCTGTCGGCCGGATCACTGGGGGGCCTCAGCCAGGCGCAGGTCGCCGACCGAAACAATCGGGCTGGCCAGGGCCGACTCCCAAGCTGGTTGGCCGGTTAGTCTACGTAGAAGGACAGCTCACAGCCGCGATGGCACAGTTCTCACAGCAGGTCCTCGCCGATTGAGGGGCCGGGTGCATGGGCGCCCGGCAGTACAGAAGCAGGTCGCCGGTGCGCGGGTGGTGAGGTCCATCGCGGAGAACGCGTAGTCGTGGATGCGCAGAGCCACCTGGTCGCGGTGGAGAGCGTCGAGCACGTCGAGGATGTGGCCGGTGCCGCTTACGAGGCGGAACATCTCGGAGACGCGCGCGGCCGCGCGTAGGTGAGCAGTTTGCGGGACGTCGGCGATTTCGGCGAGGTGTTCGGGGACGCTCCCTTTCTTGCTCGGAGCCGGTGCCGGGCGTTGAGGCTCAGTGTGCGACTAGCCGGCCGCTTGCGTCTGACCGGTCACGCATGGTGCCGGCGAGTTCGCTGGTCTGTTCAACCCCTGGGTCTTTCGTAGGCAACTCACGATGTCGGTGATGCGAGGCCGTGGCCGGTTGCGGCTCTGGTGAATCGGCGGGCGAGGTGTTCGAAGGCGTCGGTGAGTTCGTCGGGGCCGATGACTTCGATGTCGGCGTCGTAGCGGGCGACGGCGGCGGCGAGGCTGGGCCAGGACCAGGATCCGAGGGTGAGCCGGCAGCGGTGGGGGCTGGTCTCCTCGACGATTCCCTCGCGGGTGTAGAGGGCCACGGTGGCGGCGGGCAGATCGAGGATCACTGTGCCTTGGCAGGGCCAGTTGCCCGAGGCGTCGCCAGAGCCGCGGAACGTGCTGGTGAGGAAGGTGGCGACGTCTCCTCCGGGCAGTACGCGCGGAGTGAACCGGGGCCCGCTGGGGGTGCGCGGGGTGATCCGGTCGGCGCGGAAGGTGCGCCAGTCGTCGCGGTCAAGGTCCCACGCGATGAGGTACCAGCGTCCGTCCCAGGTGATGACGTGGTGAGGTTCGACGCGGCGTGGGGGTTTGTCCGTGACCTCGGCGCCGTAGTCGAAGCGCAAGATCTCGCGGGCGTGGACGGCGGCGCTGATGGTCAGGAGCACGTCGCCGTCGACCGGGGTGGCCGGCCGGGTGACAGGTCGTTCGACGGCGGTGACGCGCAGCGCGTCGATGCGGTGCCGGAGTCGGGAGGGCATGATCTGCCGGATGGTGTTCAGTGCCCGTTCGGCGGGTTCGGCGAGGCCGTCGCCGGGGTTGGTGGCGACGATCTGCAAGGCGATGGTGAGGGCGACGGCCTGTTCGTCGTCGAACAGCAGCGGGGGGAGTTCGGTGCCGGCGCTGAGCCGGTAGCCGCCGTCAGGGCCTTTGACGGCGGCGATGGGGTAGCCGAGCTCGCGGAGCCGGTCGACATCGCGGCGCACGGTCCGCAGGCTGATGTCCAGGCGATCGGCCAGCGCCGTGCCGGGCCAGTCCCGGCGGGTCTGCAGCAGCGACAGCAGAGCCAGCAGCCGGGCAGAAGTTTTCTGCATGAACCTCATTCTGCCCGAAGTAGGTGCCACATCCTGTCACCTACCTCTGCGAACCTTCGTATCGAGCCGGTCAGCCACGGCACCCGGACGGCCCCCCTTTGACACTGGCGCCCGGAAAATCAATAAGGAGTCATCAGCATGGCCATCTCCACCACCACCCACCTGAACTTCCGCGGCGACGCTCGCGCAGCGCTGGAGTTCTACCAGACCGTGTTCGGCGGCCGCCTCACCGCCATCTCGTACGGCGACTTCGGCATGCCGAAGGAACTGCCGGACGCCGACAAGATCGTCTTCGGCCAGGTGACGGCCGACAACGGCTTCAGCATCATGGCGTACGACGTGCCCGGCCAGGCACCGGCCGCCACCGCGCCCGCCGCCACCACTCGCGAGCACGGCATGACGCTGACCGGAGAGCGGTTCTTCGTGTCCGTCCGCGGCGAGACCACCGAGGAGGTCGGCGCGCTGTGGGACAAGCTGGCCGACGGCGCCGACATCATCGAGAAATACGGCCCGTCGCAGTGGGCCCCGGGCTTCGGGATGCTGACCGACCGCTTCGGCGTCACCTGGATCCTCGACGTCGCCGCCCCGTACGCCGGCTGACCCCCCACGCACTCATCCGGTCCGAGGCGGCCTGCCCAGGCCGTCTCCGACCACCCGGCTTTCTCGAAGGAACAGATCATGCGCACTCGCTCTCTGGGCCGTACCGGGATCAAGGTCAGTCCCTACTGCCTCGGCACCATGATGTTCGGCCCGTTCGGCAACTCCGACCCCGACGACTGCGTCGCCATCATCCACCGGGCCCTCGACGCCGGCATCAACTTCATCGACACCGCCGACGTCTACGGCGGTGACGGCGAAACCGAACGGATCGTGGGCAAGGCGCTGCGCGGCCGACGCGACGACGTGGTGCTCGCCACCAAATTCAACGGCCCCATGGGCGCCGACCCCAACCATCGCGGCAGTTCCCGCCGCTGGATCGTCACCGCGGTCGAGAACTCGCTGCGGCGTCTCGGCGTCGACCATATCGACCTCTACCAGGTCCACCACCCCGAGCCCGGCACCGACATCGAGGAGACCCTCGCTGCCCTGACCGACCTGATGCAGGCGGGCAAGGTACGCGCGATCGGCCATTCCAGCCTGCCGGCCGCGGAGATCGTCGAGGCCCAATGGGCTTCCGAACGGCGCGGGCTGGCCCGCTTCCGCACCGAACAGCCGCCGTACTCGATCCTGAACCGCGGCATCGAGCGCGACGTGCTCCCGGTCTGCGAGCGCTACGGGCTGGGCACGCTGGTCTGGAGCCCGCTGGCCTCGGGTCTGCTCACCGGCCGCTACCGCAAGGGCGGCAACGAACAAGTCTCGAGCGCCCGCATGCACTGGGTGCCCAAGCACATGACCGACAAGCGCAACCACGATGCCGTCGAAGAACTCGTCCCGATCGCCGAGCAGGCCGGTCTGTCGCTCACCCATCTGGCCCTGGCCTTCGTCATCAGCCATCCCGCGGTCACCTCGGCGATCATCGGTCCCCGCACCATGGCGCAGCTCGGCGACCTGCTCGCCGGCACCGGCACCACCCTCGACGACGACACCCTCGACCAGATCGACAAGGTGGTCCCGCCCGGGGTGAACCCGGGCACGCTCGACATCGCCTACGTCCCACCCGCACTCGAGCAAGCCGACCTGCGCCGCCGCCGCACCGGCGACCGCGCCGCCGCCTGACGTGCCTGTCCACGACCACTGCGTCGTCCAGTACCGGGGGTGATCAACGGCAGCGGCAGCCCGTGCACGCGGGTGCGGGGGACGGTCCATCGCCTTGGCCACTGCGACGAAGGTGCTGACGTGCGACCCACGGGCGGGGAGGGCGGCCGATCGACAGTGAGTAGTCAGTCCAGCCCCGCGTTCTTCGTGCCCGGCTTCCAGGAGCGAGGGACTGTGGGGAGCGGCAGTAGGGGAGGGCTGCTGGTCCGTCGGCACCGATAGGAGGGGAGACGGGAAGGGCAATCACCGAGACCGTTTCGACCGGAACGCCCGCGAGACGGGGGAGAGCAGCGGTCGTGCCAGGGCGATCAGGGGTGTTCGAAGGGCAGGGCCCATAGCGCGGCGGCCAGGGCTCGTCCGCGAGCTGCAGCGTGCTGCGGGTCGCCGTCCCTGTTCCCCCGACGGGGCCGCCTGAGGACGGCGGCACCAGGCCCGGCACCCACCCTAAGATGACGATCATGCGCTTCGTCACCCTTGTCGCCACCACCACGCTCGCCGGCCTGCTGTTATCCGGCACCCCGTTATCCGGAACCGCACACGCGACATCCGCCTTCCCCGTCCGGGCCCGGGCTCTGACCGCGAACAAGCTGTACCGTACGGGCGAACTCCAAGCGAGCCGGTGCCCGGAGCGCGAAATCGGGCCGAAGACCGTCGCGTCCGCCAAGCGGTACCTGACTGCGGTGCTGAACTGTCTCAACCGGTCGTGGGGCGCCCACTTCAAGAAGGCGGGCCTGCCCTTCGCCAAGGCCAAGATCGGATTCATCACCAAGCCACGCAAGTACTGCGGGGAGCCCTGGGGCTCCGCCGCAGCCAGATACTGCGACGCAGAACGGCATTTCCTCGTCCTTCTGGACGACGACATGCTCGACGATCCCACCGACCTGTTCCTGTTCCAGACGGCCGCCCACGAGTACGGGCACCACCTGCAGAACCTCACTGGGATCGCCCGCAGCTACGACCGCCATCCGTACCGGAACAAGAGTGAACTGAACGAGCAGAGCCGCCGCATGGAGTTGCAGGCGGAGTGCCTTGGCGGAGTGTTCACCGGCAGCGTCTGGGACTCCTTGACAGAACGCAGCGAGGAAGACTGGGAGATCTTGCTCCAGATAACGCGGAACAGCGGGGACGAGCAGTACAAGAACCGCGACCACGGCAAAGGCCGCAACATCGCCATCTGGCTCGACAAGGGCTTCCGCGCCAGATCCCCGCAGGCGTGCAACACCTGGACGGTCTCCTCGTCCAAGGTTTCCTGATCGCACAGAGCCCCTGTCTGCCGTATCGCCTCGCTGGCACGGACGTTGATCTCCTTGACAGGCTTCGCGCAGGCCGGGCCGCGCGACCGTTCATCGCGTCCTGGGACACACCCGAGTATCACCACGCGAGGCGCAGTCCCGCGTGTTGAGATACGAACGGTGGTCTCACTCACCCGGCTGGCACGACGAACTGCGGCTTCGCCCTGGAGTTCATGATCGCTCCCGACGCCCTGGCCGGCCATGTGGAGAACCTGGGCCAGGTGGAGGTGGAGCAGCGCAAGACCTGCATGAGGGCACCTACGCGCCGGGCCGAACCGCGACGGCCGCGCCGCTCGTTGGACAACAACCAGGCCGACTTGTGGGGCAACCTGGCTGTCGAGGGTCAGCCGGTTGAGGTGTTCGGTGTTCCTTCTGACCGAACGGTGCGGCTGCCTGCTGCGGTATGCCCTCGACGTCTCGCTGTTCCTGCACGCAGGAACGCCGATGTCGGCGCGATCTGCGTGTGCGAGCGGCTCGACTTCTGTCTGCGCCGTACCACTGACTTCCGCACCGTACGGGTTCCGGCGCCCTGCCTCGTCCTGGAGTACACCGGTGGCGCTTGGTGGAGCCGGAGGGTTTCGCGCGGTCGGGTCTGGGAGGCGGCTTCGGTCGGCTTGTCGCGCCATGAGCGGGCGAGAACGTCGCGCTCATCCGCGCAACAGGGGGAGCAGTTGGTCGCCCTGGCGTTTGATCTCAGGCAGGTAGGGAGTGTCGGAGAGGACGAAGTGGGTGATGCCGAGGGCCTGATAGTTGCGCAGGGACTTGGCCACGTCCTCGGCCGAGCCGACCAGCCAGGTGGTGCCCGCGCCGCCGGCGCCGAACCTGCCGGGGGCGGTGTAGAGGTTGTCGTCGAGCACGTCGCCCCGCGCGGCCAGGTCGAGCAGCCGCTGCTGGCCGACGGCAGCGTGCCGGTTCGGGTCGCGCTCGATGGCGCCCTTCGCCATCTCCTCGATCTTGGCCTCGGCGTCGGCCCAGGCCTGTTCGGTGGTGTCGCGCACCAGCGTGGTGATGCGCAGCCCGAACTCCAGCGGCGGGTGCTCGCGTCCGAGCTTGTCGCTGAGGCGCCTGAGCCGGTCGATCCGGGCGGCGACGCCGTCGAGTGGCTCGCCCCAGAAGAGCTGGACGTCGGCCTCGGTGGCGGCCACCTGCTCGGCGGCCTCGGAGGCGCCGCCGAAGTAGAGGCGGGGGTGGCGGCGCCCGCCCCGGACGACGGTGCGCGGCACCACGGTGGAGCCGGTGACGCTGAAGTGCTCGCCGTGGTAGGTGACGTCGTCCTCGGTCCATAGCTTGCGCACGATCCGCATGAACTCCTTCGTACGGGCGTAGCGGTGCGCCTGGTCGCCTTCGCTGTCGCCGTAGGCGGCCAGGTCGTCCTTGCCCGAGACGATGTTGACCAGCACCCTGCCACCGGTGAGATGGTCCAGGGTCGCGGCGGCGGAGGCGAAGTTGGCCGGACGCCAGTAGCCGGGCCGGACCGCGATCAGCGGCTGGAACGTCGTGGTCCGCGCGGCCAGCGCGGTGGCGATCGTGAAGGTGTCGGGCCGTCCCCAGCCGGTGCCGATGAGCGCCCCGCTCCAGCCGTGCTCCTCGAGGGCCCGGGCGTGGCCGCTGAGGGTCTCCAGGCTGTTGTGGTCCGCGACGACGTCGTCACCGCGGTGTCCGGGCTGGGCCTGGTTCGGGATGTACCAGAGGAACTGAAGGCTCATCAGCGGGATCTTCCTGTCCTTTTCGGCGCACTATGACCCAGATCACCTAAAACCTAGTATCTATGTAGGTAAAGTATAGATTATGGGCGGGTTCCGTCGGTACTCCAGGCGAGAGATCGACTTCGCTTTCTGCGCAGGCGCGCCATGTCAGCGCTGATCGGCTGTCGCATCAGTTCGAAGGTGAGCGCCCGTACCGGCAGTGTGGTCGGACGCAGTGGCCGCCGATCCCGGCAGAGCACGTCCGGCTGCTCGCCGCCGGCGCCCAGGAGCTGGCGTCCCTGCTCGGCTGGCGTCCTGCGCCATGAGCCGGGGACTGCTCCACGACCTCAGGATCGGGCATGGGCCACGCGCCGCCGGTGAACCGGTCACGGGTGAGCAACACGTACGGGAGGCAACGCATGACCATGGACAACGCCACGTTCACCGTCCGATCCCTGCCCTTTGACCATCCGGCGGCCGAGGCGCTGCGCGCGGCCATGCAGGAGGAGATGGGCCGGCGCTACGCCGACAGGTTGGCGGCCGACCCCGGCCACCTTCCCGCCGGGATGGCCGTGCGGGCGGAATCCGTGCTGTTCACCGGCATCGCCTTCGACGCCGAGCGGCCCGTCGGGCACGTGCTGCTGCGCCGCCTCGGCGACGAGGTCGAGCTCAAGCGGATGTACGTGGCCCCGTCACATCGGGGGAGCGGGGTGGCGCGGTCCTTGCTCGCCGCGGCCGAGGAGGCCGCGGGCGCGCCGGGCGCGCGACGCGTCGTCCTGCAAACCGGGGACCGCCAGCCTGACGCGATCCGTCTGTACGAGCGGGAGGGCTACACCCGCATCCCGATCTTCCCGCCCTACACCTCGATGCCCCACTCCACCTGCTTCGAGAAGCGGATCGTCGGCTGAGCTCCCGCGCAGGACGAACCCGCCGATGTCACGGAGCACGACCCCCCGCAGACCTCCGGCTCCGGAGCCGTTCCGGCGACCCCGCCGCTGGGCGGGGCCGTCATCGCGGCCTTCGGTCCGGGCATGGGCCGGCGGCGGGTCTTCCTCCTCGCGGTGCCGTTCGGCCTGGTCACGCTGGTGGTCACGGCCCGTCACCCGCCTCCGGCGCGGAGCCGCTCGGGCTCGCCGGACCTCGACGCGGTCGGCCTGCTGCTGACGGGCGGTCTGCGCTCCCTGGCCTCGCCCGGAGGGTCGCCGAGGCGTCGGGAAGGGGGGTGCACGTCCGACGATCGGCCGTGACGGGCCGTCCTGGCGGGCTGGACGGCGTGGGCGTCTCCATGGGTTGACATCCGAGTATTCCTACCTGAATAGTGGGTTGTAGTTCGTCGTGAAGGAGCCCCCATGAGGGAATTCCCCCGTCCCTTCGACCGGCCCGGCCTTCCGGGGGCCACCGATCTGACCAGGCGGGTCCTGCTCGCCGGGACAGGAGGGGGAACCCTCTCGCTCCTGCTGGCCGCCTGTGGTGCAGGCGGCGGTGCTCCGCTGACCGGCGCGGACGGCAGGGCCCTGCAGTCCGGCGCGGACGCCGCGGTGTCCGCGCCACCCCGACGCGGCGGGACCCTGCGCGCGGGCTCCCCTCCGCCGCCGACCGCCGTGGACCCCGTCACCATGTACGACGGCTCGGCCATCGCCATCGTCCAGCTCGTCGCCGACTACCTGATCTGGCTCGACCGGGACTTCACCCTGAAGCCGCGGCTGGCCGAGAAGTGGGAGCCCGAGGACGGCGGCAAGCGGTGGGTGTTCACGCTGCGCAAGGGCGTCACCTTCTCCGACGGCACGCCGCTCGACGCGGAGACCGTCAAGGCGAGCTTCGACCGGCTGCTCGACCCGAAGTCCAAGTCCGCCGCGCTGTCCGCCTTCGACACGGTGCTGGCGAAGGGCGGCGTGGGCGTGCGCGACGCCGCCACGGTCGTCTTCACGCTCGAACGGGCCTTCTCCGACTTCCCGTATCTGGTTTCGGCGGGCAACTACAACGCGGTGATCCTGAAGAAGGACTACGCGGGCGACTTCACGAAGAAGCCGATCGGCACGGGGCCGTTCCTGCTGGAGTCGTACGACGCGTCGTCGGGGGCCACGTTCACCCGCAACCCGGCGTACTGGGAGCCGGGCAAGCCGTACCTCGACGGAGTGAAGATCACGTTCTATGCCGACGACCAGGCCGACCTGCTGGCGCTGCAGAGCGGTGAGATCGACGCGCAGATCCTCAGCCGCCCGCAGCTCGTCGGCCCCCTCAAGGGGCTCGGCGACATCACCGTGGACCAGGTCCAGGGCACCGGTCTGACCGCGTTCACGCTGCGCACGGACCGGCCGCCGTTCGACCGCAAGGAGGCGCGGCAGGCGGTCGCGTACGCGCTGGACCGGCCCGGCGTGAACGCCGCCGTCTACGACGGCATCGCGGCTCTGGGCAACGACCACCTGCTCGCCCCGCTGTTCCCGGCCGCGCCGGACGGCATCGCCCAGCGCGCCAAGGACCCGGCGAAGGTCGCCGAGCTGCTCGGCGGGCAGCCGCTGACGTTCACGCTGACGTACGACCCGCCCAGCAAGGACTACGCGCTCACCGTCCAGAACCAGCTCAAGCAGGCCGGCATCCAGGTCGAGCTGGACCAGCGCACCTCGGCCGACTTCTACGGGGGCGACCAGGAGAAGGACACCCCATGGCTGTTCTCCACCGCGAACCTCGTCGGCTGGGCCGGCCGCGCCACCCCCAGCCAGTTCATCATCCCCATGGTCAAGGGCGGTGGCGTGTGGAACGGCTCGAAGTACGCCAACCCGGCCCTCGACGCGGCCGCCGACGCCTACGACGCCGCCCGGACTCCGGAGGAACGCGCGACCCAGGCCGAGATCATCGCCAAGGCCCTGCACGAGGACGTCCCGGTGATCGTTTCCGTCTGGAGCGGGACCGTCCGTGCCTACAACGGCCGGAAGTTCACCGGCGTCCAGGCTCACCCCTCCAGCTACGTCGACTTCAGCTCGGTCTCGCAGGTCGTGTGATGCGCTTCCTGCTGCGCCGGCTGGTGGCCGTGCCGCTGACCCTGCTGGGGGTGTCGGTTCTGGTGTTCGTCACGACCGAGCTGGTGCCGGGCGACGTCGCCCGCACGATCCTGGGCCGCGAGGCGAGCGCGGAGTCCGTCGCCCGCCTGCGCTCCCAGCTCGGCCTGGACGCACCCCTGCCCGAGCGGTACGCGGACTGGCTGGGCGGTTTCCTCACCGGCCGCTGGGGCGAGTCCTACACGCTCGGCGTGCCGGTCCGCGGCCTCGTGCTCGACCGCCTCGCGGCCTCGATGCTGCTGGCGGCGCTGGCGTTCGCCCTGCTCGTGCCGGTCGCCGTCGGCCTCGGGCTGGTCGCGGGCGTCAGCCACGACCGGCCCGTGGACCGCCTGGTCAGCGTGGGCGGGCTGGCGTTGGGGGCGACGCCCGAGTTCGTGACCGGGGTGGTGCTGCTGGTGGTGTTCGCGGTGCGGCTGCGCTGGTTCCCTTCCTCGGCGCAGGCGCCGGACGGCTCCTCCCTGCTCGTCCGGCTGGGCCATCTGGCGCTGCCGGCGCTCTCACTGGTGCTGCTGTGCACCGGATACGTCGCCCGGCACGTGCGCGCCGGCGCCGTGGTCGCGATCGAGAGCGCGTACGCGGGCGCCGCCGAACTGCGCGGCCTCACCCGGTGGCAGGTGGTCCGGCGGCACGTGCTGCGCAACTCCACCATCCCGGCCACCAGCGCGCTCGGCGTGCAGCTGCAGTTCCTGCTCGGCGGGCTGGTCACGGTCGAGCTGCTGTTCAACCATCCCGGGATCGGGGCGCTGCTGCTGTCGTCGGCGGTCGACAAGGACCTGCCGACGCTGCAGGCCACGGCCATGGTGCTGGGGCTGCTGTACATGCTGATCGTGCTCGCCGCCGACGTGGCGTACCGGCTGCTCGATCCGCGGATCCGGCTGGGGGCGGCGGCGTGACGGCCATCGCGCTGCCGTCGGCGCGGCGGCACCGGCACCAGGCCGCTCTGGGCATCGGCGCGGCGATCGTCCTCGCGTGGGCGGTCGTGGCGGTGCTCTGGCCACAGCTCGTGCCGTACGAGCCGGACCTGCACGACCCGGCCGCCCGCTTCCTGCCGCCGGGAGGTGCGCACTGGCTGGGCACCGACCAGTTCGGCAGGGACACCCTCTCGCGGCTGCTCGCCGGCGCCAGACCGGTGCTCCTGGTCGCGCCGGCGGCGACCGCGTTCGCGGTCGTGGCCGGGACCCTGGTGGGGCTGGCGGCCGGCACCTACGGCGGACTGGTGGACGAGATCGTCATGCGGCTCCTCGACGCCGTCGTCGTGTTCCCCTCGATCATCGCGACCGTGCTGGTCGTGGCGCTGGCCGGGCGGTCGGTCACGGTCATGGTGCTGGTCATCGCCGCGTCGTTCGTGCCGATCGTGGCGCGCAGCGTGCGTGCCGCCACGCTGGTGGAGCGGGAGAAGTCCTACGTGGAGGCGGCCCGGCTGCGCGGCGAGCGGTCCTGGGGCCTGACGGTGCGCGAGATCCTGCCGAACGTCGCCCCGACGGTGCTCGTGGAGGCCACGTCCCGCTTCGGCGACGCGATCTTCGCCGCGGCCACGCTGTCGTTCCTCGGTCTCGGACAGCCGCCGGGCTCGCCCGACTGGGGGGCGTCGGTGTCGGACAACCGGCTGTGGCTGCAGCTCGCGCCGTGGACGGTGCTCGGGCCCGCGCTGGCCATCGCCTCGCTCGTGGTCGGGATCGCGCTGGTCACGGACGCGCTACGCGGGCGCTGGGAGGCGTCATGACCGGGCTCGTGATCGAAGATCTGTCCGTCGCCTACGCGGGGAAGGCGGCGGTGCGCGGGGTGTCGTTCACGGTGGCGCCCGGTCAGACGTACGGGCTCGTGGGGGAGTCGGGGTGCGGCAAGACGACCGTGGGGCGGGCGCTCGGAGGCCAGGTCGCGCGGGGCGGGGCGATCACCTCGGGCCGGATCGTGGTGGACGGCGTGGACGTGCTCGGGCTGCCGCCCGCGGGCCTGCGGCGCTGGCGGGCGGCGGCGCTGGCCGTCGTGCACCAGGAGGCGAGCGCCTCGCTCGACCCGACCATGCGGGTGGGCACGCAGCTCACCCAGGCGCTGCGGGCGCGCGGTCGCGACCGCCGGGAGGTCCCCGAACTGCTGGAACGGGTGCGCCTGCCCGATCCCCGGGCGATCGCCCGCCGGTATCCGCACCAGTTGTCGGGCGGGCAGCAGCAGCGGGTGGTCATCGCCGCGGCCCTCGCCGCCCGCCCCCGGCTGCTCGTCCTCGACGAGCCGACGACCGGGCTGGACGCGACGGTCGAGCGGGAGATCCTGGAGCTGATCGGCGAGCTGCGGGCCGAGCTCGCCGCGGCGGTGGTGCTGATCAGCCACGACCTGGATCTCGTCGGACGACTGTGCGACCGCGTCGGGGTCCTGTACGCGGGCCGCCTGGTCGAGGAGGGACCGGCCGGGACGGTCCTCCGTGAGCCCGCGCACCCGTACCCGGAAGCGCTGCTGGCCGGTACGCCCCGGCTGGGCCGTACCCGGCGCACCCACCCGCTGACCCCCATTCCCGGCCATCCGCCCGTCCCGGGAGAGGAGCTCGCGGGCTGCTCGTTCGCCCCCCGCTGCCCCCGGGCGGACGCCTCGTGCCACTCCACCGCCCCGGCGCCGTCCGCGGTGGCGGCTCTCCACCAGGTGAGCTGCCACCACCCGGGCCAGGCCGGGCGCCCGGAGACGGAACCTACGGAGACGGAGGCTACGGAGACGCAACCCATGGAGACGGAGCCCGCCGTGCCGGAGAGCGGGCCGCTGCTGGAGATCCGCGGACTGACGCGCCGGTACGGCAGGACCGTGGCCGTGGACGGTGCCGATCTGGTGATCCGAAGGGGTGAGGTCGTCGGGCTGGTCGGCGAGTCGGGCAGCGGCAAGACCACGCTCGCCAGGGCGGTCGCCGGGCTGGCAGGACGCGGGCCTGGGACGATCACGTTGCACGGACGTTCCCTCCATCCCCTGGTGACCCGCCGGGACCCCGGACAGCGGCGCGCCGTCCAGATGGTCTTCCAGAACCCCTACGCCTCCCTCAACCCCAGCCACACCGTCCGCGTCATCCTGGCCAAGGCGAGCCGCAGCCTTGGCGGCCCGCGAGACCCGGCGGACCTGGCAGGAGAGGCGGGCCTCGACGCGCACGTCCTGGACTCCCGGCCCGACCACCTGTCCGGCGGCCAGCGCCAGCGGGTCGCCATCGCCCGCGCCTTCGCGGGCGAACCCGACCTGGTGGTGTGCGACGAGCCCGTGTCCGCCCTGGACGTCAGCGTGCAGGCCGGCGTGCTGCGGCTGCTCGACGACCGGCAGCGGGCCGGCGGCACGTCGTACCTGTTCATCTCGCACGACCTGGCCGTCGTCGGCTACCTGGCCGACCGGATCGCGGTGATGTACCAGGGCCGGATCGTCGAGCAGGGACCGGCCGGGCAGGTCCTGCACGGCCCGCACCACCCCTACACGGCGTCGCTGGTCGGCAGCCGCCGGGCCGGACCCGCGGGCCGGGCGAGCGCCGCCGGATGCCCGTTCGCCGGCGCCTGCCCCAGCCGCGTCGGCGGACTGTGCGACACGAGCGCGCCACCGGCGCGCGACCTCGGGCGGGGGCACGTCGTCCGCTGTCACCTCGATCCCGGGCGGCTCCCGCGTCGAGCCGGGAACAGCACGTCACCATAACCGCTCTCCTGGAGGAAGCACCATGTCCGACCACGAGTTCGCCGGTCTGCCCGGCCCCGTGCAGCGCCGATGGGTCACCGTCTCCACCGGGGACCACGTGAGCGGCGTCGCCTGGGGGTCGGGACCGCCGGAAGTCGTCGTGCTGCACGCCGCCGGCGGCAGCGCCCGCGACTGGGACGGCCCGCTGGCCGGGCTCGGCCGTCCCGCGCTGGCCCTCGACCTGCCGGGCCACGGCCGCTCCAGCCGCCACAGCGCCGTCTACGCGCCCCGCAAACTGGTGCTGCCCATCGCCGAGGCGATCAGATCGTTCGCCCCGCAGGCCAAGGCGGTGGCCGGGACCGGGCTCGGCGCGCTCGCCGCCGCCGCGCTGGCCGCCCGGCACCCGCACCTCGTCCCCGCGCTCGTTCTCATCGGAACCCTCCCCGGGCATCCCGCTCCCTCGGACGACGCCGAGCACCTCTGGCAAGGGCTCGCCCGGCTCGCCGCCGGGGGAGCGCCCGTCACCGTCGTCCGCGGCAGCCTGAGCGACGCCGCCGTGGCCGAGCTGGGCGAGCGCGTGCCGTCCGCCCGGCTCGTCGCCTCGGAGGGACACAGCCCCGCGCCCGACGGACCACCACCCACCGCGGCCGGGCTCACGGCAGCCCTGCTCGCCGACCTCCTGCTGACCGGCCCGACCACGAGGAGCCGCGCATGACCGCCCAGATCCCCCTCATCGACCTCGAACTCGCCCTCAGCGACGACGCCCCGCCCGAACTGCTCGACGCCGCCCGCGAGGCGGCCGAGCAGATAGGGATCATCCAGGTGACCAACCACGGAGTGCCCGACGAGCTCATCGACGGCTTCCACGACTCCATCGGCCGCGTCCTGGCCCTGCCCCGGGAGGACAAGGCCCAGCTCGCCAGCCCCACCGGCCATCCGTACCGCGGCTGGCGGCAGTGGCCGGACGACTACGGCCGCCTGGAGCTGGAACGTTTCGTCATCGGCCAGTTCGGCAGCGTCGAGGAGGCGAAGGCGGCCGGGCTCGGCGAGGAGCACGCGCAGCTCTACGCCCACCCCAACGTCTGGCCACCGCAGGAGCCGGGCCTGAAGGAGCTGGCCGCGCGCTACCACGACGCCTCGGTCGGTGTGGCCGAGAAGGTGCTCACCCTGTACGCGCGCCTGCTCGGCGTCCCCGCCGGCACCTTCCCCACCTCCGGACGCCCCTACTACACCAGCTTCGTCGTCAACGACTACCCGACCTGGACCCATGACGACGGCGGCGACACCGACCGGGACAAGCTGCTCCTGCTGGAGCACGCCGACGGCTCCGCGCTCACGGTGCTGCACCAGCGTGGCGACTACGCCGGGTTGCAGGGCCGCGGCCCCGACGGCGAGTGGATCCCGGTCCCCATCGTGCCCGGCGCCCTGCAGGTGTTCTCCGGCCACATACTCGCCAGGTGGACGAACGGCCGCCTGTCCGCCGGTACGCACCGGGTGGTCGCGGGTGGTTCGGTCACCAGGCGTTCGACCGGCGTGTTCTGGCACCCCAACCTGGACACCGTGATCGAGCCGCTGGCCCCGTTCGTCGGCCCCGAGGGCTCCGACCACGAGCCCGTGCTGCTGTGGGACCAGGCCAAGCGGCAGGTCGAGGAGTATCTGGAGGTGTTCGGCCGGCCGGACCAGGTCGCGGCGTGGCGCGAGGGCCGCCCGTACGTGGCCGAGCTGGCGGAGGCCTGACATGTCCGAGGAGGAACGTCCCGTCACTTTCTTCGGCGCAGGACTGACGAGCCGCCCTGCGGATCTCCCATGAGGAGGGAGTCATGACCGATCTGGATCTCACCGCAGACGTCCTGGTGGCCGGCGGCGGGCCGGCCGGCGCCTGGGCCGCCGTCAAGGCGGCCGAGGCGGGCGCCGACGTCGTCCTGGTCGACAAGGGCTACCTGGGCACGAGCGGCGCCACTGCTGCCGCCGGCACCGGAGTCTGGTACGTCGATCCCGACCCGGCCTCCCGCGAGGCGGCGATGGCCTCCCGGGAGGCGCTGGGCGGGTACCTCGCCGATCGCGCCTGGATGGCCCGGGTCCTGGACCAGACGTACGCGAACATGAACGAGCTGGCCGAGGTGAGCCGCTACCCCTTCCCGGTGGGTGAGGACGGCGGGCAGATCCGGCGCGGCCTGCAGGGCCCGGAGTACATGCGCCGCATGCGCATCCGCGCGCGCCGCTCGGGGGTGCGCGTGCTCGACCACAGCCCTGTCACCGAACTGCTGGTGGACGCGGACGGCGCGGTCGCGGGCGCGGCCGGCCACCGCAGGCAGCTCGACCGCTCCTACCGGGTGCGCGCGGGCGCGGTGGTGCTGGCCACCGGTGGCTGCGCCTTCCTCAGCAAGGCGCTCGGCTGTGACGTCAACACCGGCGACGGCGCCCTGTTCGCGGCGGAGACCGGGGCCGAGCTGTCCGGCATGGAGTTCTCCAACGCCTACGCGATCGCTCCGGAGTTCACTTCCGTGACCAAGACCGCCTTCTACTCCTACGCCACCTTCTACCATGCCGACGGAAGCGTCCTGGAGGGCGCGGGCAGCATGCGCGGCCGGTCGGTGATCGCGCGGGCGCTGCTGTCCGGGCGCGTCTTCTGCCGCCTCGACCAGGCGGGGGAGGGGATCAGGCAGGCGATGCGGCTGGCTCAGCCCAACTTCTTCCTGCCTTTCGACCGGCAGGGGATCGACCCGTTCACCGAGCTCTTCCCCGTCACGCTGCTGGCGGAGGGGACCGTACGCGGAACCGGCGGGATCCGCCTGACCGGCTACGACTGCGCCACCTCCGTCGCGGGCCTGTACGCCGCCGGCGACGCGGCCACCAGGGAACCGATCTGCGGGGGCTTCACCGGCGGCGGCAGCCACAACGCGGCCTGGGCGATGTCCTCCGGCACCTGGGCGGGGCAGGCCGCGGCCCGTCACGCCCGTGCTCTGGGCGCTCGGGCGGCCACGCGGACCGTGCGCGGGGCGGGCGGCGCCGGATTGCGGCCGACCGGCGGCGACCCGGCCGGGCATCGCGAGATCATCGAGGCGGTCCAGGCCGAGGTGCTGCCGTACGAGAAGAACTACCTGCGCCACGGCGACCGGCTCGCGCCCGCGCTGGCCGCGCTCGACGAGACCTGGAAGCGGGCCAGGCAGGGCCTGCACGCCGACGGCCCCGACGTCGTGCGCGCCCGCTCGGCCGCCGCGATGGCGGCCCACGCCCGATGGATGTACGCCAGCGCGCTGGCCAGGACCGAGAGCCGCGGCATGCACAAGCGCGGCGACCACCCCGGCTCCGACCCCGCCCAGCACCACCGGCTGATCTCCGGCGGGCTCGACGAGGTCTGGGTGCTGCCGGAGACCGGGTGGCCGCCGGCGGTGGCGTCGTGATCGAGATCGTGCTGCGCGACCGGTGCATCGCCTGCGACAAGTGCGTCGAGGCCTGTCCGACGGACGTGTTCGTACGCGGGGACGACGGGGTGCCGCTGATCGCGCGGCAGGGCGATTGCCAGACGTGCTTCATGTGCGAGGCGTACTGCCCGGTGGACGCCCTCTACGTGGCCCCGGCCGCGCACCCGCTCCCGGAGCCGCCCGATGTGACGGAACTGGCCGAGCTCGGGCTGCTGGGCGGATACCGCCGGCAGATCGGCTGGGGACACGGGCGCACCCCGGGCGCCCGGCGGGCGATCGGGCCGGCGCTGCCCTCGACGTCGCAGGCCATCATCTCGTGATCGGGCGACACCGGTCGTGCTCGCCGCCGGCGCCGCCTCCGGGGTGGGGCCGCCGGGCCCGCACTGGCATCGTGTCTCGGCCGTCGATCACCTGCGCAGGCGCGGAACGGACGCAGGCCGCCACGACGCACGCGATCAACGCGAGGAGGGACAGCGCCGTGGTCGCGCCGCCTGGTCCCTGGTCGAACAACCATCCCACCGCGATGCCCCCGGCGAACGCGCACAGACCCGACAGGAAAGTCTGTACGCCCAGATATGCCCCGAAACGCGTCGGCGGGGCGAGCCGGACGATCGTCTGGAACACCGCCGGCTGCAACAGTCCGTCGGCGAGTCCGTGCAGCACGGCCACGAGCACCAGGCCCGTCAACCCGGCGCCCGCGCCGGCCGCCAGCAGCAGATGGCCGCCCGCGGCGAGCAGCAGTCCCGCGCGCAGCACGTGCGGTCGGTCGGCGCGGCCGGGTACGGCGCACCACGGCTGGACCGCGGCCGACACCATGGCGAGCACGCAGGAGAACACGGTCACCGCCGCCGCGTCCGCGCCGCCGAACGGCACGACCACCGACGACTGGTCGGTCAGCAGCATGGCGGGCGCCGACACGGCCGCGAACCCGATGAAGACCCGGTCCCGCAGCACCGTTCGCACCCCGGAGACGACGCCGTGCGGCACCCGTACGCGCGGAACGTGCCGCAGGAGTGCGAACAGGAACGCCGCCGCGCCCCACAGCGCCGCCGCCGTCAGCGCCACCAGCCAGTAGCCGACGTTCAGCAGCGCCAGCCCGAGCATCGGGCCGAGCACCGCCGCGACCTGCAACGTCATCGCGTACGCCGCGTATCCGCGCGTCCTTCGCCGTTCGGCGAGCCCGGCCAGCAGCGACTGCGCCGCCGGGTGGAACAGCGCCCCGCCCGTGCCCAGCAGGACCACGGCGACGATCAGCCAGGGCAGGCTGGACACGGTGCCCAGCAGGGCGAACCCGGCCGCGCGGAGCAGGCACGCCAGGATGCCCATCCGTACCGGGCCGAGTACGTCCACCAGCGCCCCGACCGGGAGGGAGAGCGTGTGCTGCACGAGATTGCGCAGCGCCAGCACCAGGCCGATCAGCCCGGCGGCCAGTCCGAGGTCGGCTCGCAGGTGCAGGACGACGTGCGCCATGGCCGCGAAGTAGCCCAGCGAGATGGCCGCCTGAACGGTGACGACCACGGTGACCGTGCGACGGTCACCGTGGTCTGCGGGAGTGAGGCTCACGCCGCGGGCAGGACGTTCAGCCGGTGCAGCAGTTGACGGGCGAGCGTGGCGCGCTTGGCGGCGTCGGCGTCGCCGGTGACGTCCATGTTCAGGGCGAAGGTGTACACGCGTCCGCCGCGCTCGACCCAGCCGGTCCACCAGCCGGTGCCGGGGTTGGGGGCGTTCTGCCAGCCCGACTTGGCGTACAGGGTGTACCCGTTCTTCTTCTCCATCAGGATCAGGTCCTGGACGGCGCGCTGGTTCGCGCGGGAGGCGGGCAGGCGCAGGGCGGCCAGCCGTTCCATGAACCGGGTCTGCTCCACCGCCGAGATCTTCAGCGGGCCGTCCAGCCAGAACCGGTCGACCACGGTCCCGGTCTGCCGGTTGCCGTACCCCAGCCGGTGCAGCCATTGCCGTTCACGCGCGAGGCCGATGCGGCGGGCGATCACCTGGAACGCCGCCGCGTTGGAGATGCGCACGGCCTCCCGCATGGTCATGTCCTTCTCCCACTCGGGATAGGGCTGCGGCGTGCCGTCCCAGGGGATCACCTCGTCGGGGCTCTTGACCACGCCCGTCTCCAACGCGACGAGCGCGTGCGGGACCTTGAAACTGGAGGCGGGCACCATCGGCGTCTCGGCGCGCCGCCGGTCCACCACGGTCGTCCTCTTGGACGACACGTCCAGCAACGCGAACGTGCCCCGCACGCCGGCCGTGTCGAACACCGTGCGCAGGTCGTCGCGCACGGTCGTTCCCGGGCGTACCTCGGTGGCCGTGGCGGCGGGTGAGGCGGTGGCCGCGTACGAGGGAGTGCCGAGGAGGGTGAGTGAGGTGACCACGATGACACCCAGCCCCGAACGGAGAGCCTGGGGGATTGCCTTCTTCATGCGCAGAGGACATCACGGGACATCTGAACTGTCCAATATCGATATCAATGGACGACCGATATTGGAATCCGTATATCCACTGGCAGAGAGGCCGCCAGGCCCGCCGGTACCGCGTCCGACGGGTCGCCCTGCCGATAATCCGTTACGCCGCGAACCGCCGGTGTTGCCTGATACGGTCTGCCCGTCGCCCGTCCTAAGCGGAGGAGGACCATGCCTGACATCGTGCAGATGCCCGTCGACGGTGCAGAGCCGATCCTGGTCGAGATCGATCGCCGCACCACCCGGGTCGGGCGGGTGCAGGACCAGTTCGACACGGCGGGGGAGAGCCTTCAGCGCAGCCTGTCGCGGGTCCAGGAGATCGCCGGGCACGTCTTCGACAAGCTCTCCGCGCTGCCCCGCAAGCCGGAACGCATCCGCGTGGAGTTCGGCGTGAAGCTGACGGCCGACGCCAACGTCATCCTGACCCGTACGGGCGGCGAGGCCCACTTCCTGATCGAGATGGAGTGGGAGGGCGACCGGACGGGCGGCGATGCCCGCGCCTGACTTCAGCGGGGCCGTCGCCCGCGTCTGGGGGATGGGCGCGGAGCCGGTCGGGTCGGCGTTCCTCGTGGGCCCGCGCACCCTGCTGACCTGCACGCACGTGCTGGCGCACACGCGCGGCAGCCGCAGGAGGCGTCCCAGCCTGCCACGCAAAGGGTGGGAGGTCGAGGTCGACTTCCCCCAGTCCGGCGGTGACCGCCTGTGGGCGTGCGCCGCCGTCGTCGAGCCCGCCGACGGGCTGCACGGCGACATCTCTGTCCTGGAGCTGGCCGACGAGCCGCCGCCGGGCCTCGGCAGGCTCGTCCTGCATCCCCTCGACGACCTGCAAGGCCGCGACTGCCGTACGTTCGGATACCCCGCGGACTTCCCCGACGGCGCCTCGGCGCAGGGGCGGCTGCGCGGGGTGGTCGGCGACGGCTGGCTGGAGATGCTCACCGAGGAGGTCGAGCCCGGCTTCAGCGGCGGGCCCGTCTGGGTGGAGGACCTCAGCGGCGTCGTCGGGATGGTCGTCGCCAGGCATGGCACCGGACGCGCCTACGCCGTTCCGGTCCGAAGCCTGTTCGAGGCCCACCCGCAGCTGCGCGAGATGGCCCTGCCGCCCTCGCCCTTCCGCGGGCTGCGCCCCTTCGAGCAGCAGGACGCGCCGGTGTTCGCCGGGCGTGACGAGCTCGCCGACGATCTCGCCGGCGTGGTCCGCCGTCACTCCCTGACGGTCGTGTCCGGCGTCTCGGGCGTGGGGAAGACGTCGCTCGTGCGCGGCGGGGTGCTGCCCAGGCTGTCCGCGCTCGGCTTCGCGACCTCCGCCGTACGCCTCCACCCCCGCGTCGACCTCGCGGCCGAGATCGCCCGTGGCCTGCTGATCGGCGGCGAACCGGCCCCCGACCGGGTGCGCGACGAGGTGGCCAGGGCGCCTGCCGCCGAGGCCATGGCCGCCCTGACGCGGAGCTGCGGGGCGGCCCGCCTGGCGCTGGCGCTCGACCAGCTGGACGAGGTGCTCGCCGCCGACCCGCGGGCCGCCGCCGAGATCGACGCGTTCGTCCGCGAGCTGACCCGCGCCGGGCCGCCCGCCGTGAGCGTCGTGGTGACCGTACGGGAGACGTTCCGTGGCCTGGCCGCCGCCCACACCCCGGCGATCTACGAGGCGTGGGACGCGCGCGGCCGGGTGGTGGACCAGCCGAACGAGCGCCAGCTGGAGCTGATGATCCGCGAACCGCTGCGCACGGTCGGGTGCGCCGTCGACGAGGCCCTGGTCAACCAGCTCATCACCGACGTCCGGGACAGCTCGTCGGCGCTGCCGCTGGCCGAGGAGACCCTCTCGACCCTGTACCAGCGCCAGCGGGCCGGACGGCTCGTCATCGACGAGTACCAGAACGCCGGCGGGGTCACCGGAGCTCTGCGAAAACGCGCCGACGAGGTCGTCGCCCGCTCCCAGAGCCTCGGGTACGACCCCCGCGGCCTGCTGGTCCAGCTCGTACGCCCGGACGACCCCGCCGGAGGGCGCAAGCCGCAGGACGTCCGCCGCGTCGCGGACCGCGAGGACCTGGACGAGCGGCAGTGGGCGACGGCCGAGCACCTGGCCGAGGCGCGGCTGGTCGTCACCACCGGCGGCGCCGATCCGGCGGGACCCGGGACGGCCGAGCTGGCCCACCAGGTGCTCATCGACAAGTGGCCCCAGCTGCGTGACTGGGTGGACGAGACGCGCGCGTTCCGGGTGTGGCAGGAGGGCCTGCGCACCGCGCTGCACCGGTGGCGTACCGCCGAGCCGGGCCGTGAGCGCCGCCTGGCACTGCTGAGCGGCACCGAACTGCGCCACGCGGTGCGCTGGACCCGGCTCAAGGGCGAGGAGCTGCCGCCGCACGAGCGCGCGTTCGTCAAAGCGTCCGTGAGCCACCGGGCGGCGCGCAGACGACGGCTGGTCGCGGCGATCGGCGTCGTCGCCGCCGTCCTCGCGGCCGTCACCGTCGTCCTGCTCGACAGGAACGCCCGGCTGAACGAGCGGCGGGAGGTCGCGGCGGCCGGCAGCCAGTTGCTGGCCAGGGCGCAACGGGAGACCAGCCCGCTCCAGGTCCTGCGCCTGGGCGCGGCGGCGCTGGCCCTGCGGCCCGACACCGCCTCCAGGTCCGCGCTGGTCTCGGCGCTGACCACCATGCACTACGCCGCCGGCCTGCCCGGCACCGCCTCGCGGATCTCCGCCCTGGCCTACGCGCCGGGCGGGCGGACGCTGGCCACCGGCGGCTCCGACGGCTCGCTGATCCTGTGGGACGTCGCCGACACGCGGGCCGCCCGGCGCCTGTCCACGACGACCGGCTGCGACCCGGGCACGGAGACCAGGTCCGTGGCGTTCGGCCGGGACGGGCAGGTCCTCGCCCAGCTCACCCGCCAGTCGTCGGCGTGCCTGTGGGACGTGCGGGACCCGGCGGGCCCCCGGCTGCTGAGCCGCGTGCCCACCGACGCGCTGGTCCTCACCTTCAGCCCGGACGGCGGCACGCTCGCGGTGGGCGACTACAAGACGGTCAAGCTGATGGATGTCGAGGACCCGGCCAGGCCGGTCACCCTGTCGGCCTCCGAAGGGCACCACGACGTCGTCGTCCATCTCGCGTACAGCGCGAACGGCAGGCTCCTGGCCAGCGCCCGCGACGGCGTGATCCTGTGGGACGTGTCCCGCCCCCGCCGTCCGGTACGCCTGGCCACCATCGCCAGGCCCCTCTACCTCGACGCGCTGGCCATGAGCCCCAAGGGGGACCGCCTGGTCGCCGCCGAGAACAACGGCAACCTCATCGCCTGGGACCTCCGCGATGCCCGCCACCCCCGGGTGACCGCGCGCTGGACCGGCCACCACGCATCCGTCTACTCCCTGGCCTACTCCCCGGATGGCACCACCCTGGCCAGCGCGGGCCAGGACCACGCCGCCGTCCTGTGGGACGTAACCCCGGCCACCCCGGTCAGGCGGACGACGTTCGCCACCACCGGATCGCCCGGCGCCGTCGCGTTCAACCCGGCCGGCGCCCAGATCGCGGCCGGCGAGGACACCGGGGTGACGACCCTGTGGAACGTGCACGCTCCCGCCGAGCCGCGCGCCGTGGCCACCATCGCCACCGGCACGGCCGCCACCGCCAGGCACGGCCGCCTGATGGCCGTGGCGGGCGAGCCGAGCCTCCTGTACGACCTGACCGACCCCGCCCGGCCCAGGGTCGCCGGCCGCCTGCCCGCCGGTCCTGCGGACACCGCGGTCGCCGTCAGCCCAGACGGGAGCACGGTCGCAACGGCCTCGCGGGAGGGCTCGGTGTCGCTGTGGGACGTCGCGGACGTCTCCCGCCCGCGCCTGCTGAGCACGATCCCCGGTCGTACCGGGCGACTGGTGTTCGGCCCCGGCGGGCGCACGCTGGCCGTGAACGTGGGCGTCGGGTCCGGGGTCGAGCTGTGGACGGTCGCCGACCGCCGCGCGCCCGCCCGCCTCGGCGTCGTCACGGACCCCGCTGGGCAGGGGATCGCGACGATGGCCTTCGGCCCGGACGGCAGGACCCTGGCGGTCGGCGGCATGTACGACGTGAGCGCCCTGTGGGACGTCGGCGACCCCGCCCACCCGGTACGGACGTCCCCCATCCCGCCCGATCCCGCCGTGCCGCCTTCCACCATCGGCCCCCCGCGCCGGGTGGCCGTCGCCTTCAGCCCCGGCAGGCGGCTCGTCGCCGCCGGGGAGAGGAACGGCACCATCCTGCTGTGGGACACGACCGACCTGGCCCGTCCCGCGCTCGTCACGAGGATCACCGATCAGACGGGCGAGATCCTCTCGATCGACTTCAGCCCCGACGGGCGTATGCTCGCCGCGGGCAGCTACGACAGGACGCTGATGGTCTGGGACGTCAGCGACGTCACCGCGCCGCAGCGCCTGACCTCCGTGACCGCGTACGACAACGACTTCTCCCAGCTCGCCTTCGGCCCGGACGCCGGCACGCTCGTCACCGTGAACGACCGGAACACCGCCACCGTCCGGGACGTCAGCGCCCTGCGTGACGCCGTACGCGACCCCCGTGGCCTGGCCTGCGCCCTAGTGGGTGAGCTCATCCCGACGGCGTGGGCGCGGATGGTGCCGGCCGTGCCGTTCCGGCACACGTGTGACTCATGACGGCCATGAAAACAGTGATTCGGTCCGGGATTTAAGCGAGAGGCGAAACACTTCGCGGCCCTTCGCGAAAGCAGGGTTGACGCCCAAGCGCCCCAGGAGCCGCTCGATGAGCATACGTGCCCGGATCGTGGCCGTTGTCGCCTTATGCCTTCCCTTTCTGGTCGTGTCGCCGCCCGCCGCGCACGCCGTCGATCCGTCCCAGATCTGCGCGGTCGTGTTCACCGTCGGCACCGGCAAGGACGGCCTGCGCAGCGACTCCAGAGAGGTCATCAGCCTGGCCGGGCAGGACTTCGTCTTCGCCGACTCCAACGGCGACGGAGAGCCCGACAGCAACCCGTACCACCAGGGCGGCACGGGTGACAGCGGCTACGACCAGTTCGTCTGGGACGCCGAACTTCCCGCCTGTGTGCCGAGATCGGCTCTGGCGGACGGCTTCACGATCCGGCACATCACCGAGTCCGAGTGGGCCGACAACTGGGACCTGCGCACGTTCGAAGTCGCCGACGCCCTCACCGGGCACGTGTTCTTCCGTGCCGGTCACGCGGGAAGGCGGCTGCACCGCTTCTACAAGAACCAGTTCCAGGTCTGGAACTCGAACCTGGCGAACCCCGTCGAGGAGAAGGCCACGGCCGACATCTGCCGGCTGACGTTCGCCGTCACCACCGGTTTCGAGGACGGGATCCGCGACGACTCCACCGAGATCATCCGCCTGGCTGGGCGCCGCGTCGTCTTCGACGACTCCAACGGCGACGGAGAGCCCGACGCCCACCCGTTCCACCTGGGCGGAACCGGCGATCTCGGCCGCGCCACGTTCGAGTGGAACGGCACCCTCACGCCCTGCGTGCCCCGGCGCGACCTGGTGCAGGGCTTCGAGTTCGAGCACATCTCCCGAGACAACAACTACGAGATCGACGCCGACAACTGGGATCTGGCCGGACTGGTCGTCCTCGATCGGGACTCCGGCAGGACGTACTTCGCCTCCCCGCCGGGACGCGACCAGAACCTCAACCGCTTCGACCTGCACGCCAACCGCGTCTGGAACACCAACCAGGCCCGCAGCACCTCCGACGCCGACACCGACGGGGACGGCCTGAAGGACGACTGGGAGATCCACGGCCGCGACAGCGACGGCGACCACGACGTCGACGTCAACCTCCCCGAGATGGGCGCCGACCCCCGGCACAAGGACATCTACCTCGAACTCGACTGGGAGCAGGGCCAGGCGCCCTCCCACGCCGGGATCGCCGCGGTCAAGAAGGCCTTCGCGCTCGCGCCCGCCGACGCGGGACACGACGCCGACGCGATCCCGACGGACGGGACACCCCGCGGCAAGTCCGCCCCACCCAACCCCGACGGGCGTCCCGGCATCACCCTGCACGTGGACGCGGGCAACCGCATCGACCCTTCGGCGAGCGAAGGCGTACCGGCCTTCACCTGCGCGGACGGTCTCGACAACGGGACGGACGGCTTCGTCGACGGCTCCGACCCCGACTGCCTGAGTGAGGACACGTACGTGGAGGACCCGCCGAGCCCGCCCACCTGCGGCAACGGCCGTGACGACGACGGCGACGGACGCGCCGACGCCGATGACGACGACTGCCTGATCGGCGACCGGCTGCACCCGGACGACCAGCGCGGCGGCCAGGTGGTACCCACGGTCGCCGCCTGCAACCTGGGCAGCAACTACGTGGCCGCCGCGGGCGCGAACTTCGACTCCGGCCGCGGCAGGCTCTTCCATTACGGAATCCTGGCGGCGCCCCCACCGGGCTGCCTGAACGGGGGACAAGCCGAGACGGGCGGCCACTACATGCTCATGCTGAGCCGGCACCCCGCGGTGCTCATGCACGAACTGGGCCACAACCTGAACCTCCGCCACGGCGGCGCCGACGACGTCAACTGCAAACCCAACTACGTCAGCGTGATGAACTACGACAACAGCGTCGGAATCCGGCGCGTCAGCGGCGGCACCATCATCGACTACTCGCCGCCGCGTCTCGCCTTCGACGGCCTGCGACGCGGCCAGGCCCCGCTGCCGATCCTGCACGAGGACGCCCTGAGCGAGACGGCCGTCCAGGACCCGACGGACAACGCCAACCGGTTCAGGTTCGTCGACTCCACCGGCCACAAGATCCCGAACGACCTGGACGCGCCCGCCGAGTGGGACCCGTCCGACACCGTGCCGATGCCCCACGTCAACGTCAACACCGCCGACCTCGTCACCGGCGAGCCCCGCGACTGCGCAGGGAACACGTCCAGGACCGACGAACTGCGCGGTCACGACGACTGGGCCCGCATCTCACTGCCGTTCGCCCACTTCATCGGCCAGACCGGGGAGGCGGCGACCGAGCCGGAGCTCTCGCCGACCACCGAGGAGATGGACCGGGCCCGTCAGGCGGACGCCGTCACCGACCTCGGCGTGGCCCTCGCCGCCGACCACGATCCGGTCATCTCGGGCACTCGCCTGCGCTACACGGCCACCCTCACCAACCACGGCCGCAACCCGGCCACGTCGGCGGTCCTCACCGGCACGCTGCCCGCCGAGGTCACCTTCGTGCGCGCCGACCCGTCCTGCGCGGTCGCGGGCCGTACGGTGACGTGCCGCGTCGGACTGGTACGCGCGGGCGCCTCCCGGACCGTGGACCTGACGGTACGCGTGAACCCCGGCACGACCGCCCCGCTCACCGCCCGGGTCCTGGTGGACGACCTCAAGGGGGCCGATCCCGTCGGCGTCGACGACGAGGCCACGCTGACCACCCGCGTGGTGGCGCCGACGGTCGCTCATCCCATCACGATCGATCCGACCCGGTTGTCCTACACCGACTTCGGCGTCCCCGGCCACGGCTGGCACGACGGCCGGGCCGTGACGACGCTGTCGCTGCTGCCGGGGGAGTACACGTACCTGGTCCCGGTCGGAGGCGACGGCGCGAGGTTCCGGGTGACGGCCGAAGGCACGGTCGACTACGACGATCCGCGGCTGCTGGCCGGTCAGGGCACCTCGACGCTGACGGCACGCGGTTTCGCGGTGGACTTCGACGGCACCGGCCTGTCCTACGCCGACCTCGGCGTCTCCGGGACGGGCTGGTGGGACGCCCGGCAGGTGCGGACGTTGTGCCTGTTCCCCGGCCCGCACAGCTACCTGGCCGCCGGGGTGACCAGCGTGCCGTTCCGGATCAGCGGCGGCGGCCTGATCGACTACGACACCGCCTACGACGGCGTGATCTCGGGCGCCGGCACCCGCACGCTGACCGCGCACGGCCGGCCCGTCACCGTCGACGGCACCGGTCTGTCCTACGCCGGTTTCGGCGTCACCGCGACCGGTTACCACGATGCCCGCCAGCCCCGCGTCCTGCGTCTGCTCCCCGGCCCGCACGCCTACCTCGCGCCCGGAGTGTCCGCGCCGAGCCCGCAGTTCCGCGTCGGCGCCGACGGCCGGGTCACCGTGGACGCCGAGTGGTCGGCGCAGCTCACCGGGACGGGCACGACGACGCTGACCGCAACCGGCCTGCCGGTCACGGTCGACGCCACGGCGGTGACCTACCCGCAGTTCGGCGTCTCGGGGGCGGGCTGGAGGGAGACCCGCGTGGCCCAGCCACTGCGCCTGTTCCCGGGCGGGCACACGTACCTGACGGCCTCGAACGCGGCGACGCCGTTCACGGTGCGGAGCCCCGGACTCGTCGACTACGCCCCGCAGTACGACACGGTGTTCGACGGCCGCGGCACGGGCACCCTCCGGGCGCTCGCCCCGGCCGTGCCTCCTCGGTGATCAGCCGGCCGCTCAGGAACGCAGGCGGTTGAGCACGAGGCCGGTGCAGCGGCCGGCGACAGCAGCATCCTGTCGCCGAGGTCGGCGCCGTCCGCGGAGGCGGCCGCGCCGCTGACCGTCCGCCCGGCCCGCGCCGACGACCCCGAGGAGGTCGGCCGGCTCTATGACATCGGTCTGCGTACAGCAGCCTGGGGCCAGGACGCGAGCGGGCATGTCGCCGAGCACCGGCTGCTCGGCGACATCTTCGTGGGGCCCTACCGGGCCTACTCGTCCGACCTCGCCTGGGTCCTCGCCGCTGAAGGGGATGCACCCGTCGGCTACTTCCTCGCCGTCGCCGACACCGTGGCCTTCGAGGACAGGCTGGAACGCGAATGGTGGCCGCCCCTGCGGGCGCGGGGACCGCGCCCGCCTGTCCGGCCGGGAACTCCGGACGCGTGGCTGCGCTCGTACGTCGATCAGCCGCCCCGCACTCCGACGGATATCACCACCCGCTTTCCCGCGCACATCCACGTGGACCTCCTGCCCGAAGCGCAGGGCGGCGGATACGGCCGACGACTGTGGGAAACCGCCATGGACGCCCTGCGCCGGCGCGGGGTGCACGGCGTCCACCTCGGCGTCGCCGCCCGCAACACCGATGCGCAAGGCTTCTACCGCCACCTGGGACTCCACCTGCTCGCCGAAGACCCCGGCACCCAGTTCTACGGCATGCGCCTCTGACGGCGGTCCAGGCCCATCGCCAATGCGGTTTTGATCAGCGTCGGCGCCGAGGGCGGTGATGCCTCATGAGCGACACCGTGAAGTTGGGCCGGCTCCCCTCCCGGCGATGCACCAGCTCATACCGCTCCCGATAACCGCGCGTGCCATCCTGAGCCAACGTGCCAGGGCGGGATCCAAGGCAGAGACCACCGCGTAGGTGGTGGCGTAGCCGGGGGTCGGCCAGCCCTGCTCGGCGGCCACGACGGCGCCCTGGCGGTGGATGGTGGGATGCTCGGCGGCAGGTGTTGCAGCCCCAGCCCCTCGATCAGCAGTTGCATGTCCTGAGGCATGCGCCGTCGCCCGGCGTCGCGTCGCGGCCGACGCGCGAGCCCGGCCAAGCCGTCCCGAGGCGGGCCCGCGTCGGCCGGAGGTGGGGACGCCGGTCGGCCAGGAAGACCGGGCCGGCGGTGTGGCCGTTCAGCAGGCGGCGCAGGAGCCGGGCGGTGGCGGTAGCCCAGTGCACGTACTCGTTGGAGCGGATGCGGGCGCGCCGGAACTCGGTGTCGAGGTTCTCGACGTCGACCGGAACCGGCTCTATGAGTGCCCGTTTCCCCAGACGTGCACCTTGACCAGCCGGCCCAGGCACAGCTCGCGGGCCGGCGTGGTCTTCCGGCGCCGGACGGCCCGACCAGCAGGCCGACGTTCCACCGTCGTTCCTCTCCGGGCAGGTGCGCTGACCTACCAGGAGTTGGTCAGCTGCTCCTCCAGCGATACGTCTGACATGCCCTGAAGCTGGAGGGCGCGGGCGGTGCGGCGTAGCGCAAGAGGATCCTTCCAGGGGTCACGATCGCGTCACTCGGCGTCCACTGAGCCCGGTTCCGGCCGCATCATCGGGCCCATGGCGAAGAAGTCCATTTCGATCGTGATCCCCATGATCGGTGGTGCACTGGTGGCATCGATCGTCTGGATGCTGGGCCCAGGGACGCGCTGGATACTCGAGAACATCGACGGGGTGACAGTCGGCGGGCCGACCGGACTGACCGGCAAGGATCTGGCGGTGGCTCTGGACGCGGTCCGAGGCAGGGTGTTGGCCGTGGCCACCGGGCTGGCTGCTCTGCTGGCGGTGTTCTACACCGCGCGCAACGCCGACACTGCCCGCCGTTCCTTCCAACTCGGCGAGCGCGGCCACGTGACCGACCGCTACAGCAAAGCCGTCGAGCAGCTCGGCAGCCCCCAGGCCCCGGTCCGCCTGGGGGGACTGTACGCGCTGGAGCAGCTCGCCCAGGGCACGCCTGATCCCGAGTTCCGGCAGACGATCGTGGACGTGATCTGCGCCTACCTGCGCATGCCGTTCACTCCGCCCACAGAGGGAACCACTTCGGACCCCGCTGGCCGTGACCCCCAGGAGGAGCGGCAGGTCCGCCTGGCCGCCCAGCGCATCCTTGCGAATCACCTGCGCCATCACTCTGCGACCGCACGTCCTTGGCGGCGGGTTCGTCCCGCTGACCGCAACGCCCGTCACTGGCCAGACGTCCGCATCGACCTCTCCGGCGCAACACTCATTGACCTCGACTTCCGTAGCTGCCATATCAGCGAAGCCAGGTTCGCCCAGAGCATGTTCATAGGTGACAGCACGTTTGCCGGGTCGGTCTTCGTCGGCGATGCCATGTTCGACGGGACCGTTTTCCA
This sequence comes from Nonomuraea sp. NPDC049624, assembly GCF_040675255.1. Lineage (NCBI taxonomy): Bacteria > Bacillati > Actinomycetota > Actinomycetes > Streptosporangiales > Streptosporangiaceae > Nonomuraea > Nonomuraea sp. NPDC049624. The sequence continues at coordinate 67,700 of NZ_JBFAOR010000020.1, forward strand.
CGGAGCCGCCCGGTTCGGCGGAACGACCTTCGATGGCGCCGCCTGGTTCGAGCGAGCAACCTTCACCGGACCCGCCACTTTTGCGGGGACCACCTTCACCATCGCCGCTCAGTTCGAGGGAGCAACGTTCAACCGCGCTGCTCGGTTCACTGGGGCGGCCTTCGTCGGTGCCGCCTGGTTCGGTGGCGCGACTTTTGCCGGCGCCTGGTTCGCAGGAGCGACCTTCGACAGCGATGCCTGGTTCGGTGGGGCGACCTTCACTGACAGTGCCTTGTTCGAGAGGGCAGTGGGCCTGGAGACCGCAGCGTTGGGCGGCGTGCACCTAGCGCCGGTGGCCGAGGACGTGGTGAGGACATGGCCGACGGCCTGGAAGGAGGCGCCGGACGGCACGGGAGGGCGGACGCTTCGATTGGCGCACCCGCCCGCCGAAGGCGCCGATGACGATGGAGAGCCAGGCGAGTCCAGCGCCACATGAGGGCTCGGACGGTGCGGCCTTCGGCCAGGGCGCCGGGGGCTCCGCTGGCGATGGCGTCCAGCACGGACTGCAGTGGGGCGCGCTGGGGGCGGCTTGGCCCAGGGCGGAGCCGAGCAGCATCCGCAGGGACAGGACGAGGGACAGGGCAGGGCGAGTAGGGCGCGAGGTGTCATGTCGGCTGGTTCTCCAGGGATCGGTAGCCGCCGTGGCGGACGGTGGGAGCTGAAGGCCCCGGCCAGGGGGCGCGTTCTGGCTGGGAGTCCCGGGAACCTTCTGACGCTGACGTGTCCCGACGCCTCCACCAACCCCGCCGTCGGCTGGCACACCACCGCCTCCGACCGCAAGCTGGAGTTCTGGAACAGCGCCAGCGGCGTCCCGGCCGCCGACGGCCAGCAGTTCGCCGCACTGAACGCCAACGAGGTCTCCACCCTCTACCAGGACGTCCCCACCGTCCCCGGCGCCGTGATGACCTGGTCCCTCTACCCACCCCCCAGACGCCTGACGGAGCCATCTCCCCGAACATCTCCGACGGCAACACCGCCTGGGGCCACTACACCGGCACCTACGTCGTCCCCGCCGGACAGACCGTCACCCGCTTCGCCTTCATCTCGGTCTCAGCCGCCGGCAACAACCCCGCGATCGGCAACTTCCTCGACGGGGTGGTCTTCCAGACCCCGTCCTGCCTGCCCATGACCGGCAACGCCGCATCCAGGAACGCCGCCAAGGCGCGCCAGCCGTAAGGCGCAGGGCCACACATGCTGCGTGGCCAGGACCTGCCGCTGCGCCGGCGGTTGGAAGGACTGGCGGCGAAGTTCCGCGCCGCCACCGTCGAAGAATGCGTCTTGTCGGTCGAGGAGGACGCCCGGGCAAGCCGTGGCCACGCGCTACGACAAGCGCGCCTACATCTTCCCCGGCACCGTCATCCTGGCCACTCTGGTCATCTGCCTCCGAACTCGATCTAAGAAACAGTCCCTGGTGGCCCGTCACCGAATCTCGGACGGGTAATCGGTCTGTCCCGGGACCGGGGGCCCGGTCCCGGGAGGTGGTCAGCTTTGCCGTAGGGCGGGCATCGGGAGGGGGATGGCGTACGCGGTGGCGCCGCCGCCCACTCCTCCCTCGCAGGAGTTCGGAGGTGCGGTGGTCACGCCCCTTGTGGAGGGACGTTCGGCGGCCCAGAACATGTAGCCGAGCATGCCGGAAGTGAGTCCGGCGCCCTTCGGCGCGGCCGTCTGGACGAACGATCCCGTGGACTTCTGCAGCGAGGTGCTGAAGTTCGTGCATTCGGCGCGGACCTTGCTTCCTTCAGCGATGTAGAACGCGCCGGTGAACTTGGCCGGAGCCAGCGACGGGATCGGCGGAGAGTAGGTGGTCTTGCCGTCGATGTGCTCCTGCCAGTTGGCGATGGCGTCGGAGCTCCTGGGCTGCTGGGCGGGCACCATCGCGTTGGCGTAGTCCAGGACCGGGGTGTCGGTGCGCAGCCAGTCCGCGGTCGCCTTCCTGGTGATGTCGATGAGCCAGCGGTCACCGGCGGCGAGGTCGATGGTCAGCCGGGCGGCTGGGTTGGCACCGCTCGCGTCGTAGGGCAGGGCGGAGCGGTAGGCGTCGACGAAGGCCTGCAGGCCGGCCAGGTCGGGCCTGCTGTTCTCCTCGTAGTCGATCTCTATGCCGACGCCGAGCCGCTGGGCGACCTCGGCCGCGTTGCGCCCGAACTGCGCCGCATTCTCCGCCAGGGCGGAGTTCCACGCGGTGGTGTACGTGATGCCGCCGATGGAGAGCATCACCCGGATTCCACGGCTGGTGAAGTAGTTCACGATGTCAGCGGTCATGCCACGCGGCACGCCGTCGAGGGTCTGCGTGTCGGTGGTCTTGTGCAGCAACTTGACCGGGTGGACGAAGCTGAGCACCACGAGGTTGACCGAGGGGCGGCCGTCTCCTCGGTCGATCAGCCAGTGGTTCTTTGCGTCGAAGTCTGCTGGGCTGCGGACGTTGCCCCAGATGCAGGCGTCATCACCGCAGTGCCAGGCGCCGTAGACCTGCAGCGGGGTCGCAGCGGCCTGTGCGGGGACGGGCAGGAGAAGGAGGGGGAGGAGTAAGGAGACGAGCGCGGCCGGACGGCGCATGCCGATACCTCCGTTCACGAGGAACTGGAAAGGAGGTTAACTAATTCTGCACGGTGCTGTCCCTCCCCAGGAGGACACACCCGGCTCCCACAACGGCTCGCGTCCCCATGAGCGCTCAGCTAGTGGCCCATCACCGAATGTCGGACACGTAATCGACCTTCGGCGGTGAACCCTGAACTGGATCGAATCAGAGTCGCCGCGCTGCGCTCCTACACGCTGAACGGCACCGACCACCGCAGGCATGACGAGCAGAACGCGGCGATCGGTGCCTACGTCCGCCGGCGCAACGCCCGGGCCGGGGCGGATGGCAGTGCCGGAGGAGTTGCTGAACAGCACCTCATGGCGGCCAGGGGGCGGGGACGTCGACGATGCCGATCAGGTGCCGGTCGGATATACGTCGTAGGGGCATGAGGACTCCAGGCGGTCGAAGACCATGCGGCCTGAGCCGGGTGACCTACATGATCGTAGAGGCGACGCTGCCAGGCCCGACTCAGCTCGCGAAGCCATCCAAGGCAGCAGGAACGGCCTTGGCCATGGTGCTGCTGCCGGTATGCCCCGAGTCGTCCACCACGACGAGCCGGGCATCGGGCCAGGCCTGGGCCAGTTGCCAGGCGTTCTCCAGCGGGCAACCCAGGTCGAAGCGTCCGTGGATGAGCACGCCGGGGATGCCGGCCAGCTTGTGTGCATTGCGCAGCAAGATGCCTTCCTCCAGCCAGGCGGCGTTGGAGAAGTAATGGGCGCAGATGCGGGTGAAGGCCAGCAGATCGGGCTCTGGCTGGTCGCTGTAGGCGTTAGGTTTGCCGTTGACCTCCAGGGAGATCACCGCGTCCTCCCAAGCCACCCAGTCGTGAGTGGCCTTGGCGCGTACGGCGGGGTCGGGGTCGGACATCAGCCGCGCGTAGGCGGCCAGCAGATCACCGTCGCGTTCTGCCTCGGGGACGCCCTCGCGGAAGCGCTGCCACGGCTCGGGAAAGAAGCGACCCACACCACGGTATAGCCAGTCGATCTCAGAGCGGCGGGTCATGGTCACGCCGCAGATGACCATCTCCGACACCCGCGCCGGATGGGCTTCGGCGTAGGCAAGCATCAGCGTGGATCCCCACGACCCGCCATAAAGCAGCCACCGGTCGACACCGAGATGCTCACGCAACCGTTCCATGTCAGCGACCAGATGCTGGGTGGTGTTCGTGCTCAGATCAACAGCCGGGTCACTGGCATGCGGCAGGCTCCGACCGCAGTTGCGCTGATCGAACAGAATGATGCGGTAACGCTCGGGGTCAAAGCCGCGGCGTTGATCAGGCGTGCAGCCCCCGCCAGGGCCGCCATGGACGACGAGCGCAGGCTTGCCCTCGGGGTTGCCGCAAACCTCCCAGTAGATGAGGTGACCGTCACCGGTGTCGAGGTGCCCGTGGTCATAGGGCTCGATCGGGGGATACATCGCCCCACGATACAAGCGCCGGCGCTCGAGTCGGCAGCTCCATCCGCACGTCCTTGCACTGCTGACCGAGGCCTGCACCACCGGCTGCTCCCATGGGGGCCCTGGGCAGGGCTCGGCCTCGCCCTGCTCTCAGCCGCGATGCCGTCCGTGGCCGGTGACACCGACCTCTCAACGGCGCTGAGTGGCTTCGGTCTGCGCTACAGGGAGGGGTTCATCGGCTTCTTGAGCGCCGTCGTGGAACGGACGCAAGCCTCCCCACCTTGGCGCGGAAGAAGGCGTAGCGGCCCAGGAAGTCGATGTGGTCGTACTGGATCGGCGACAGCCGCGCGCACATCTCATCGGTGACCGGGAAGCCCTGCTCGCGCAGGTGCTGACGGCCGCATCCAGATACAGGTTGTTCCACCACACGACCGCGTTCAACGCCAACCCCAGGCTGCCCATGCTGAACGGGAATTCCGGCACATGCGTTTACCGAACCACACAGGAAGCAGAACGCCGCGCCGTTCATGAACGGCGCGGCGGTGGAAACTGTTTCAGGCGTTCTCGGCCGTCTTCTTCAGACGTTCCAGCCAGGCCGTCAGCGAGGCGTCGAGCGCGGCGGCCATGCCCTCTGCGTCGGCGCGGATGGGGTCTCCGTCCCAGGACTCCTCGGTGCGTACCAGAACCGTGCCGTCGACCTCGGTGAACGTCCACTGGTGGATGCCGTCGATACCGTGGGCGGGGCCGCCCCACAGGATGCGGTACGGTTCCTCGACCGCATACACGGTGGAGGCGATCTCCATCCCGAACGTGGTCCAGTGGAAGACCGAGCCGGGGGCCAGGGGGCCGTCGGCGGAGGCGGCGGTGATGTCGTCCTGCCAGGCGGTCCAGCCGGACACGTCGGTGTGCAGGTGCCACACCCGCCGCAAGGGCGCGTCGATCGTGATGGAGTGGCGGGCGACGACGGGGGCGGAGGTGTCGATTCCGGTGATCACTTGTTGTCCTCGATCCAGTGGCCGTGGATGCCGGCGGGCACCCTGCGGGGGAGTTCTACGGTGGCGATGGGGTCGCGCGCGATGTCGGTGGCGTCGAGCACGAGCAGCTGGGAGGCGTCGGCGTGCAGGTCGCTGACGATGGTGAGCAGGTAGCCGTCGTCCTCGCCGGTCGCCCCCTCGGCGGGGACGAACACGGCCTCGCCGGGCATACGGTGCTCGCCGTGGGACAGCAGCTGCCGGCGTCCGGTGGCGGTGTCGAACTTGATGGTGTGGTAGCCGGACAGGCCGGCTCCGGGGAAGGCGACGGCGTAGCTGTAGCGGTTGGTCGCGCCGGTGAGGTCGTCGTTGATGGAGGGGAACTCGGTGGCGAGGTCGTCCAGGGGCTCGTCGGTGGCCTTGCCGGTGACGGGGTCGAGGATCCAGCGGTGCAGGGTCGAGCCCGCGTCGGGGCTGACTCCGTACCCCGGCGCACCGATCCACCACTTCCAGGAGCTCTCCCACGACGAACGGTCGTAGCGCGGGCCTTCGACGACGACGCGTCCGTGCCGGTCGACGTAGGCGTTGGTGACGTGCAGCAGCGCGGCCTGCTCGACCTCGAACCAGGTCACCCGCGACGGGCCGGTGCGCGGCATGACCCCGATCCTGAACGGCACGTCGTCGTGCCACCGGTACGGGATGCCCGAGTGCTCGGAGTGGTCGAAGACCACCGGCGAGTTGAGGAACACGACGTGCTCGCGGGTGATGGCGAAGTCGTGCATGAGCGAGGGGCCGGAGCCGTCGACGGCCTCCGAGCGGACGATCTCCCCGGAGGGGGAGGCGACGTGGTAGGTCAGGTAGGGCGGGAACGGGCTGTAGCTGTAGAAGTGCAGCTCGCCGGTGACCGGGTCCTCCTTCGGGTGGGCGGTCATCGCGCTGGTGAGCTTGCCGCCGAAGTCGTACACGCCGACGGTGTCGAGGTCGGCGGTGACCTCCCAGGGCAGGTTGGCCTCCTGGAGGGCGAGGTAGCGGCCGCCGTGGAAGATGATGTTGGTGGCGGCGGCGCTGACCTCCAGCTCGGTGCCGGTGAACGGCACGCCGTCCAGGAACGGGGTGCGTACCCAGCGGTTGCGGTACCACTCCGCGCGCCCTCCGGACAGCCGCACGCCGTGGATCATGCCCTCGCCCCTGAACCAGTGGCTGGGGGTGATGCCCGGCTTGGGGTTGTGGCCGTTGCGGAAGTAGCGGCCGTTCAGCTCGGGCGGCAGCGTGCCGCGCACGGTCAGCTCGCGAGCGGTGATCTCATCGGTGACCGGGGTGAAGTGGCCGGTGAGGTACGGCTTGGACAGTTCAGTCATCGAAGGGCGTCCTTTCGGATCGTGACAAGGGTGATCAATACGGTCAGGAGGGCGATGAGGGCGGCGGCCACGAACGTTCCGCGGTAGCCGCCGGTGAGCGAGACGGTGGTCAGGACGGCGAGCCCGATCGCGCCGCCGATCTGCCGGCTCGCGTTGACCAGCCCGCCGGCGAGGCCGCTGTCGGCGGCCGGCACGCCCGCCGCCGACAGCGCGGTGAGCTGGACGAACGCCGCTCCCAGCCCTGCGCCGATCAGCACCGACGGGCCGAGCAGCGCGTTCACGAAGGTCCCGCCGGACGGGGATCGGGCGAGCCAGGCGAGCCCGGCGGCGAGCAGGAGCAGCCCGCCGGCCAGCACGACCCGGCCGGACAGCCGCCGGGTCAGCCGGGGAGTCGCCCAGGAGGCCAGCGTGATCGTCAGCGCGAGCGGGAGCTGGGTCAGCCCCGCCTCCATCGGCGTGTAGCCGAGCACGCGCTGCTGGTGGAGCGGCAGGAAGAAGAACAGGCCGAGCCAGACCGCGCCGAGCAGCGCCATCAGCACGTTCGCCGCGCCGACCGGCCCGGCCCGCAGGATCCGTACGGGCAGCAGCGGATCGGCCGACCGGCGTTGCAGGCGGAGGAAGAGGCCGAGCAGCAGCACCCCGGCGGCCACGGCGGGCCAGACGCCGCCGGACACCCCGTACGTGAGAGCGGTCAGCCCCAGGGTGACGGCGAGCGCGCCCGGCAGGTCGAGCCGTCCGCCGCGCGGCCGGTCGGCGGGCAGCAGCCGCCAGGTGGCCGCCAGCACCGCCACGGCCAGGGGGACCATGACCCAGAACACCGAGCGCCAGCCGTAGGCGTCGCCGAGCAGGCCGCCGAGCAGCACGCCCGCTGCCCCGCCCACGCCGGAGACCGCGCCCCACACGCCGAGCGCGGCGCCGCGTCGTGGCCCGTCGTGGTACAGGGTCAGCACCATGGCCAGCGCGGTGGGCGCCAGCAGCGCCGCGCCGACGCCCTGGACGGCTCTGGCCACGATGAGCGTGACGACGTCGTACGCGAGCGCCGCGCCGAGCGAGGAGGCGGCGAACAGGGCGGCGCCGGTCAGGAAGACGCGGCGCAGGCCGTACACGTCGCCGGAGCGGCCGCCGAGCAGCAGCAGCGACCCGAAGGCCAGGACGTAGGCGTTGACCACCCACGACAGCCCGGCGGGATCGAGCCCGAGCCCGGCGCGCAGCTCCGGCAGCGCGACGTTCACGATCGAGGTGCTCAGCACCACGAGGAACTGAGCCGTGGCGAGGGCCGCCAGCGGCGTCCAGCCCGTCGTGACGGTGGCCGGGGAGACGGAAGCGCTGCTCATGGCCATGACACTCGCAGCGGACGGGGAACGCTCGCGTCGGTGGTTCTCACCTATCCGGGACCGACCCGCCTACGTATGACCTACGTCATTACGCAAGGATTGCCAGCATATGGACGCATCGCTGGTCGGACGACAAGAAGAGATCGCACGCGTGGACGCGCTGCTCGACGCGGCCCGGAAGGGGCAGGGCGGAGCCCTGGTCCTGCGCGGCGAGCCCGGCATCGGCAAGACGTCGCTGCTGCGGCACGCCGAGCGGGCGGCAGGCGACTTCCTGGTCGTGCGGGCCTTCGGCGCGGAGTTCGAGATGGAGTTGCCGTTCGCCGTCCTGCACCAGCTGTGCGCGCCGCTCCTGGGCGACGTGGCGGCGCTGCCCGGCCCCCACCGCAAGGCGTTGGAGATCGCCTTCGGCCTGGACACCGGCACCCCCGATCCCTTCCTGGTCGGCGTCGCGACCCTGGGCCTGCTGGCCGAGGCGTCCCCGGAACGTCCGCTGCTGTGCCTGGTCGACGACGCGCAGTGGCTCGACCACGCCTCGGCGAGGGCGCTCGCCTTCCTGGCGCGCAGGGTCGCGGGCGAGCGGGTGGCGCTGCTGCTGTCGGTACGGGAGCCGTACCGGCTGCCCGAGTTCGGCGAGCTGCCGGCCCTGGAGCTGAAGCGCCTGTCCGAGCTCGACGCCCGCGCGCTGCTGGCCGCCGCGATCCGCGCCCCGCTGGACGAGCGTGTACGCGACCGCATCCTCGCCGAGGCGCGCGGCAACCCGCTGGCGTTGCTGGAGCTGCCGAGAAGCGCCGGCCTGGCCGGGATGGCGGGCGGTTTCGCGCTGCCCCCGTCCGTGCCCGGCGTGATCGAGCAGAGCTTCCGCGCCCGGCTGGAGTTGCTGTCGCCGCAGGCCCGGCTGCTGCTCACCGTCGCCGCGGCCGACCCGGTCGGCGACCCCGGGCTGCTGTGGCGGGCGGCCGAGCGGCTCGGCATCGAGGCGTCGGCCGGCACGGAGGCCGCGGCGCTGGTCGAGTTCGGCACCAGGGTCCGCTTCAGCCACCCTCTGGCCAGGTCGGCGGCCTACCGGGCCGCCTCGGCGGAGGACCGGCGGCGGGCGCACGAGGCGCTGGCCGCGGTGACCGACCCGGCCGCGGACCCCGACCGGCTGGCCTGGCACCGCGCCGAGGCCACCACGGGCCCCGACGAGCAGGTCGCGGCCGAGCTGGCACGATCCGCCGCCCGCGCCCAGGCCAGGGGCGGCCTGGCCGCCACCGCCGCCTTCCTGGAACGGTCCGCCGCGCTCACCCTCACCCCCGACCTGCGGACCGAGCGCGTGCTCGCCGCCGCCCAGGCCAAGCTCTCGGTCGGCGCGTACGACGTGGCCGCCGAACTCCTCACGGCCGCCGAGACCGCCCCGCTCGACCAGCGGCAACGGGCCAGGATCGACCTCCTGCGCGGGAAGCTCTCCTTCGCCCGGCGCCGGGGCGGCGAGGGGCCCACGACGTACCTGCTGAGCGCGGCCGCCCGCCTGGCCGGGCTCGACCCCGCCTGGTCGCGGGCCTGCTACCTGGACGCGATGGAGACCGGCATCCTGATCGGCGGCCTCGGCCCGGTCGTGGCGGCCGCCCGGAAGGCCCCTCCCGCGCCCGAGCCGCCCACCAGCGCCGACGCCGTCCTGGACGGCCTGGTCACCCTGGTCACCGACGGGCACCTGGCCGCGGCGCCCGTCCTCGGGCCGGTCGTCGGGAACCCCGGTGACGAGGTGTGGGCCCGCTGGCCGTCGATGGGCTTCATGCTGGCCGTGGAGCTGTGGGACCACGACGCGCTGCACGGCATCCCCGCCCGCGTCGTCGCGGCGGGCCGCGAGTCCGGCTCGTTCCACCTGCTGCCGATCGGGCTCGCGATGGCGGCCACGGCCGCTGTCCATGCGGGAGACTTCGGCGCCGCGACGGAGATGATCTCCGAGGAGGAGGCCATCGCCGCGGCCACCGGCGCCGCGCCCCTGGTCTACCCGCGCATCCATCTGGCCGCCATGCGCGGCCGCCGGAAGGAGGCGGTCGAGCTGTTCGACAGCGTGCTCGCGGCGAGCCAGCGGATGAGCCTCAGCGTCCAGTGGGCGACGAGCGTGCTCAACAACGGCCTGGCCGACTACGGGGCGGCGCTGGAGGCCGCCCGGCAGGCCGTGGCGCACGGCGACCTCGGGCTGTCCGGGCTGGCGCTGCCCGAGCTGGTCGAGGCGGCCGTACGCTGCGGCGAGACCGACCTCGCCGCAGCGGCGCTGCGTACGCTCTCCGAACGTGCGCGAGCCGGCCGGCAGGCGTGGGGCCTCGGCGTCGAGGCGTACTCCCGCGCCCTGGTCACCGAGGACGAGGACGCCTACCGCGAGGCCGTCAACCACCTCGACGCCACCCCGATGGCGATCTACCGCGCCCGCGCGCACCTGCTGTACGGGGAGTCGCTGCGCCGCCAGGGACGTCGGCGCGAGGCCCGCGAGCGGCTGCGCACGGCCCACGAGCTGCTGTCCGACCTCGGCGCGCAGGCGTTCGCCGACCGCGCGGCGGCCGAGCTGCGCGCCACCGGCGAGCACGCGAGAAGCCGCTCGTCGCAGGCGTCGGACCAGCTCACGCTGCAGGAGCTGCACATCGCCCGGCTGGTCGCCGACGGCGCGAGCTCCAAGGAGGTGGCGGCCAAGCTGTTCCTCAGCCCGCGCACGGTGGACGCGCACCTGCGCAACATCTTCCGCAAGCTCGGCCTCACCTCCCGCAGGCAGCTAAGAGACCTCCCCGGCATCCGCTAGCCGCATGGTGGTGCACCTGGCCTCCGGCCCCGTGATCGTCAGCACGGGGCCGGGCCAGCTCAGGCCGTACTTGGCGCGGTAGGCGCGGGAGACTCGCTCGACCAGCGCGGGCTCGTCCACGGGCGCGAGCCGTACGGGGACGGTCGTCCCGTCCAGCTCGATCTCCGTCGCCGCACCCGCCAGCACCCTGCGGTACCACCCGCTCCGGTGACCGAACGCGGAACGGACGAAGGCGACGCCGTCCATCACCACCACCCAGATCGGCCGGGCCGACCACCTTCCGTCCGCATGCCGCACGCGCATCACGATCTCCTCTGCCTCGGCGAGTCCGTCCATGGGCTCACAGTGCCGCCGGGCGAGCCGCGACCGCGTCGGCGATGACTGCCTACCTCTCCCGCGTAGGCAGGTTTCACCGACGCGAGCGGCAGGCGGTCGCGGGCACAGTGGGCGGCATGACAACGACTGACGACATCTCGTCCACGGTTCGCGGCGAGCACAAGCCCGCGAAGAAGAACAAGGCCAGGCGGCGGGCGGCGAAGGGGCTGGCGTGGTTCGCGCTGCTCCTCACGGCCGGGCTCGTCCTGGCCGAGCCGTGGCTGCTGCTCCCCGCCGCCGCCCTGCTCGCCGCGATCGCCCTGTGGGACTGACGCGCGATGGCCCAGCCCTCTTCCTCACCGACATGCTGCCGGCCCTCGCGGTCATGGCCGCCGCGGCCGCGCTCGTAGCCCGGCGGTCCCGCCCGCTCCCGTACGCCGCCGCGGCCCTTGTCCTGGCCAGGCTCGCCGTGACGAGCCTGCTGCTCACCGGCGGGCTGCCGCCGGCCGGGACCCGGTTCGTCGTCCAGGCGCCGGACCGAAAGCCAGGAACGGCTCCGTCATCGGACGATCGAGGCGGAGCACCAGAGCGTGGCTTGGGCGGCCTAACGACGCGAACAGGAGCGTCGCCAACAGGAGCCCGTCGCCTCCTTCACCAAGTGGGCGGTTTGCGGCCGGCGACGCGGACCGGAGCGGGGGCCCGACGAGGACGCGTTCACTGAGATCGGGTGGGGTGACATCGGCCTGGACTCATGCCCGAGAAGCTAGCCGGAAACCCAGACCCGTAGGTTCGAGGGTTTCCGATGTAATGAGAGGTCACACTTTCGGACTCAGCACCGGCCCGCATCAGGCGGTCACGGGTGCACCCAGCGTAGACGGTGAGCGTTCCCGGATTGACTGGAGAGTCCCGCCACCAGCTCGGTGCCCTTGGCCTCGGCTTGAATGCGATCAACTGGTGGAACAGCCGCTACATCGACGCCGCCCTTGCCCGGCTGGAGGCCGGTGGCCTGGGCGTCAGCCGTGAGATCAAGGCCCGCCTGTCACCTCTGCTGTTCGAGCACATCAACTTTTATCTGGACATGTTGCCCAGTCGTCATGATCCTTTCCTGGGCGCCTGGTCACTCATGGGTGTCGAAGGGTTCGTCGCTCCAGCGGAACCAGGCTTCGGTGTCCTTGATGTGGAGCATAAACTCGGCGACCGGTGTGCCGTCGGCTTTGACGAGGGTGATCGCGTCAGTGATCTGCTTGTAGGCCAATTCCCATGCCTCCACGTCGAGTTCGCCCTCGTGGTCGATGAGGGCGAACTCTGCTTCAAAAAGGTGGCGGACATTCTCGAACCCGTCTCCGGCGACGAACCGCCCGTTGAGCCAGGGGAAGTCTGCATCGGCGACGTGGATCTCCCCGATGGGGATCTCGCCTCGAAACAGTCGCCACACTTGTCCAGGCCGCATGCCGGCATCAATCATGACGAGGTTCTATCCGACGTCAGCGACAGTTCTCGGTGCCGGGACCGTTCTCGGTTGACTCACCGAGGTCGGTGAGCAGCTCGCAGATGCGGCCTGAGATGGCTGTGTGGCGTTCGGCTTCGCGGGGCCAGCCCTGTTCGATGGCGCCCTGGATGAGCTGTTGTTCGCGGGCCAGCCGATCCCGTAGTCGTGGAGCGTACCCGCTGGTGGTGAAGAACTTCGAGCAGCGCAAGTATGCCTTGCGCGGGGTTCGTGCTGGTGCGTCCCGCGAGCCTGCCTCGCGGTCGGTGCCTGGGGTGTAAGCGGGCCGGTCTGGTGGCAGACAAGTGCGAAGACTCTGCCTCTCACGCTCGTGTGCTCACAGTAGAAGCCGCGGGGCAGCGCTGAAGGCATGGACATGCTAGATCTCCGAGGTGGTCGCCCATCCCGAGACTTGCTCGGGGGGTGAGAGGACGGGTGAGAGATCCGCTGGTGTGCGCAGTGCTACTGCGCCTCCGGACGGTGAAAGCCATTCGCTGGTGCGGCCGGTGCTGCCAGTCGCCCGTTTCGTTGGGGTCGGCCTAGCTCATCTGACCGATTCAGGGTTTTTGTTCTTATTCCGGCGCTCGGCAGGAGCTCCGTACGCCGGCGTGCTGGAGGAAGTGGAGCTTCCCGCAGGGGCGACGGCGGGGGAGAAGCTGTCCGTGTTTATGTGTCTCCCATGTCCACGGATGCGAAGGCTGATCCTGATTCTTCACGTCGTGGCGTCAGGGCGCGGCTGCGCGGGTGTGGTGGGCAGCAGGGGTGTGACGGTGGGGACGCGGAGGCGTTCCACGGCGTCACGGGCCTCTTCGTCGGGGCGCACGTCGTAGCGGAGTGTGGTGCTGGGGCTGGCGTGGCCGGCCAGGCGGGCGGTCATGATCGCGTCGGCCTGTGGCAGGAGGTTGGAGATGAAGGTGCGGCGCAGGTCGTGCGGCCGTACCGGCGTGGTGGCGGCCTGTTCGGTGCGTTTGGCGAGGATGTCGCGTACCGCTTGCGGGTTCATCTGCCAGGGACGGCCGTCGGGGGTGCGGCGTACGGCGCCGCCGCGGGTGAGACGGGGGAACAGCGGGCCGCGGTGGGTGCCGCGGGAGGCGAGCCAGGCCTCCAGGCGGCGGGCGGCGAAGGAGTTGACGGGGATACGGCGCTGTTTGTCGCCCTTGCCGATGACGGTGAGCATGCGGCGGGACCGGTCGTAGTCGGCGTACTGGAGGGAGACCAGTTCGGCGCGGCGCAGGCCGCAGGCGTCCAGGACGGCGATGATGGCCGCGTCACGGAGCCCCGCGCTGGTGATGGCGCCGGCGGGGGAGCGGTCGGCGTCGCAGGCGGCGATGAGGGCGCCGATGACGGTGTCGGGAACGTGCTGGCCGGCCGGCTCCCGGTGGCCGGTGAACGGGGCCAGGGCGACGGCGCGCTGATGGTCGTCGGTGCTGAGCAGGCCCAGTTTCCAGGCTTCCTTGAGCACGCCGCGTAGGGCGGCCAAGTGCTTGTTGCGGTAGGCGGGTGACCAGTCCATCTGGTCGATCTGCTCGCGGATCCAGGCGGTGTGCTCGTAGCGCAGGTGGTGCCAAGGCTGACCTTGGCCCGTCACCGCGGGGTTGTCGAGATGGTCGCCGGTGAGCATACGTGCTATGTGGTCCAGGCAGATCCGCATCACGCGCCGGGAGTCGGCACTGCCCAGGCGCCCCAGATAGAGCAGGTACGGGTCGCGTGCAGGAGCGACCGGCGCCAGTCCTGCGGCGGGGGCGGGGAACGCGGCGGTGGGGAGCAGTCGGGCAATCGGCCCGGAGGTCGTGTCGGACTCGGTCACGCTCCCTACCCTAGCAGAGATGATCTTTGAGAACTTCACTTCTCAGTGATCATAAGTGAATCGCAGGTGCGAAATGCTAAACAGGGGATTGATAGAGCATGTGCTGATGCTAATTTGGCGGCGTGACGGAGATCAGCGTAGATTCGGGCGAGCCGCCCACCCGCGGTCAGGACCAGTCCCACCCTGAGGCGCCGGCCCAGGAGCCAGCGCCTCAGGGGCCGGGCGTGGATGAGCGTGTGCGAGGCGGGCGTGGCCACACTCGCGACTGCCTGGCGCTCGCCACCGACGATGTGCTGCGGCAATGTGCCCGGCCGGGCTGCGGGCGGGCCAAGCCCGAGCGGGAGCCCGGCAAGGGCGGTCGCCCCAGCAAGTACTGCTGCAAGCTGTGCGGCAACGAGGCCAGCCGCGCCGCCGACAGCGCCCCTGCCGCGCTGGCCACGCACACGGCGGTCAGCCTCTTCGCGTCTGAGGCCGATCAGATCCGCCTCGCTCTGCACCAGCGCGACGCCCAGCTGGCCGCCGAGCTGGAGGACCTGCGTCGGCTGGACGAGCGCCTGGAGCAGGTGGGGGAGGCCATCGCCACCCAGCTGGCCCAGGCCGAGACGCGCGTGCAGCAGGCCGAAGCCGACGCCGAGCAGGCCCGCACCTCGATGCGCGCCGCTCAGGCCGACCGCCAGACGGCCGAACAGGAACGCGACGCCGCCCTGCACGCGCAGCAGGAAGCCCTCGACGCTCAGCGCGCGGCCGAGGAGCATCGCGACCGCATCCACAGCGAAGCCCGCGCCAACGCCGAGCGCCTGGGCATCCAGATCGGTCAGCTCACCACCCAGCTGCACGACGAGCAGAGCCTGACCTCGCGCCAAGCCGAGCAACTGCGCGCCCTGGAGGCGGATCTGTCCCGCGTCACCGACCTGGCCGAACAACGCGGCGCCGCCCTGGCCGAGCGCGACGGTCAACTGCACCAGGCCCGTGCCGACCTGCACCGCCTGAACGAACAGCTGGAACAGACCGGCGAACACCTGGCCACCGCCCGGCAACAGTTCGATCAGGCCACGACGGCCGCCGAGCAGGCCCGCGCCGAAACCCGCGCCGTACGGGAGGATCTGGACAGCCGGCAGCGCCGCTTCGAGGACGAACGCGAACGGCTACAGGCTCAACGTGACCAGGCGCGGCTGGAGCAGGCCACCGCCGAAACCCGGCTGGAGATGGCCGAACGCGAACTGCAGACGCTGCGCAACCAGCTCGCCGCCGCCCAGGCGGCCACGGGCATGGTGGTGCCGTCGCTGACCGATGTCGACGGCCGGCCAGGCGTCTGGTTGCCCGGGGGCGCCTTCGACGCCGTAACCCTGCAGGAAGGTGTGGTAACGCTGCACCGCGGCGACGGGACCATCGCACTCGGTGAGGCCGCTCAGTCGCCAGCGCAGGCGCGCGCCCTGAGCGCCGCTCTGCAGGCCGTTACCGCTTCGCCCCCTGGCTAAGGGCGTGACCCCGGCAACACACGATCACCAAGGCGCAGCTTCAATAGCGAGAAGAGCCCGAGGAGGTTCAGAAGGGGGCGGCGCTCTGGGCGGGTGGAGGGTGGGCGCTGTCAGGAGGCGTCGACGAGGTCCGCCAGTTGGAGGCGATCGGGGGCGACGCTGACGTCGACTTGCCGGAAGAGGCGGCGTTCGCGCTCGTTCCAGCTGGCAATCTGGGTGGTGATGGCCGGGACGTCGGTGGTACTCCCGGGGCGGATGGGGGGCATGACGAGCATCGGAACGAAAAGTCCCGTTAGCGGAGCTCGACTCGGCTCCTTGCCGTGACTTTTCGTTCGGTTGCGCTTCACGGACGGGTTCCCGCAAGTCACGAACCCAGGCTGAGTCCCGCGAGCTTGGGACCGCGAGTCAGATGGGGAAGCGGTCGACGCGGAGGACGGCGACCTCGCATTGTTGGCTTTGATGGTCTCCACCAGCACCGCTTGTAGGTCAGTGCTGACACCACCCGGACCAGGAGGGCACCCTAGTGTTGGTGGGAGTTGACACCACCCTGGCGGGCACGCAATCGGAGCTCGTAGAGCAGGCCAAGTGGCGGGAGCACCCCAATCGGGACGCCCCCGAGCACGTCCGCGATCAGGTCGAGCTGTGGGCGGGACACGCACGCACCGAACTGGAGTGGGCGAAGAGCCTGAGCAAACGACTGTCTGAGGGCGCCTACACCATGGCCGATGATCCGGGTTCGTGGCGAACGGTCCCCGGTCACCTCAAGATGCGCTTCTAATCAACCTTGACTAGACGTTTCCTCCTCGTGTACTCTGGCTAAGTAGTCAAACTTGACTAGCCTCTACCAATCCGCTCGCAACACCGGGACAAGGAATCGAACCCATGGGAAAGTTCGCGATCGAGACGAGAGGGTTGAGCGGAGGTGGGCGCGTGTCGGCGACGAAGCTTCTGGTACTCGGTATCGTGCACCTCTCCGGCGGCGCGCATGGCTACCAGGTGCGGTCCGAACTGCAGAGCTGGGGTGCGGAGAGTTGGGCCAAGATCAAGCCCGGCTCGATTTATCACGCACTGAAGAAGGCGGCGGCTGATGGCCTCCTCACCGAACACGCCGAGCCGGGCAACTCTGGGCCGGAGCGCGTTCTGTACCGCGCGACAGCTCGGGGACGTGACGAGATGGTCGAACTGGTCCGCGACGGTCTGCGGCGCACCCACGACGCGGACATGCTCAACGCGTCCATCGCCATGTTGCCCATGCTGACCAGGGCAGATGCCATCGCGCAGGTTAACGAGCGGGTCGCGCGCCTGGAAGCGGAGCTCGTAGAGCAGGCCAAGTGGCGGGAGAACCCGAACCCCGACATTCCCGAACACGTCCGCGATCAGGCCGAACTGTGGGCGGGACACGCACGCACCGAACTGGAGTGGGCGAAGAACCTGAGCAAACGACTGTCTGAGGGCGCCTACACCATGGCCGATGATCCGGGTTCGTGGCGAACGGTCCACGATCCCCTCAAGATGCGCTTCTAATCAACCTTGACTAGACGTTTCCTCATGCAGTCTGGCCAAGTAGTCAAACTTGACTAGCTCAACCAATCCGCTCGCAACACCGAGACAAGGAATCGAACCCATGGGAAAGTTCGCGATCGAGACGAGAGGGTTGAAGAAGAGCTTCGGCACGACCCACGCGGTCGCCGGTGTGGACCTGGCCGTGAGCGCCGGGGGCGTGTACGGCGTGCTCGGTCCGAACGGGGCGGGCAAGACCACCACGATCCGCATGCTGGCCACGCTCCTGCGCCCCGACGCCGGAGAGGCGCAAGTGCTCGGCTACGACGTCGTGCGTGACGCCCAGGCGGTGCGGAGCAGGGTGGGCCTCACCGGGCAGTTCGCGTCGGTCGACGAGGACCTCACCGGGGTGGAGAACCTGTTGCTGCTCGCCAGACTGCTCGGCTACTCACGCCGCCGAGGCAGGCAGCGGGCGACCGACCTGCTCGACGCGTTCGGTCTTGCCGAGGCGGCCGACCGGCAGGTGAAGAAGTACTCCGGCGGGATGCGCCGGCGCATCGACATCGCGGCGAGCCTGGTCGTCACCCCCGAACTGATCTTCCTCGACGAGCCCACGACCGGGCTCGACCCGCGCAGCAGGAACCAGGTCTGGGAGATCGTCAGGGGCATGGTCGCCGAGGGCGCCACCGTGTTGCTGACCACGCAGTACCTCGACGAGGCCGACCAGCTGGCCGACCGGATAGCGGTGATCGACCACGGGAAGGTCATCGCCGAGGGCTCGAGCGGCCAGCTCAAGGCATCGGTCGGCGCCGGCTCGCTGCACGTGCGCCTACGTGCGCCCGAGCAGCGGGCCGAGGCCGAACGGGTCCTCGCCGGCGTCCTCGAGGTGCCGGCCGAGCCGTCCGCCGACCCGGCCGCGCTGTCCGCGCGGATCTCCGACCCCGAGCGGGTCGCCCGCGCCCTGGCCGAGCTGTCCCGCAGCGGCATCGACGTCACCGAGTTCGCGCTCGGTCAGCCGAGCCTGGACGAGGTGTTCCTCACCCTGACCGGACACGCCGCCGAGGAGACACCCGAGGAGGTTGCCGCATGAATGCCACGACCGCGGAGCAGGCGTCGGCGCCGGTCACCGAGGACGCGCTGCGCAGTGTGCTGTTGGCCGGCGAGCGGCCGTCTCGCCCCGGCCCGGTGCTCACCTCGTTGACATTCGGCTGGCGGGCTTTGCTGAAGATCAAACACGTCCCGGAGCAGCTCGTCGACGTGACCCTGTTCCCGATCATGTTCACGCTGATGTTCACCTACCTGTTCGGCGGCGCGCTCGCCGGGTCGACACAGGAGTACCTGCAGTTCCTGCTGCCCGGCATCCTGGTGCAGGCGAACGTCATGATCACCATGAACACCGGCATCACGCTGAACACCGACATCCAGAAGGGGGTGTTCGACAGGTTCAGGTCACTTCCGGTGTGGCGACCATCCCCGCTGGTCGGCGCCCTGCTCGGCGATGTGATGCGCTACTCGATCGGGTCGGCGATCGTGATCACGCTCGGCCTGGTCCTAGGGTTCCGGCCGGAGGGCGGCGCCGTCGGCGTGGTGCTCTCGGTGGTGCTGCTGCTGGTGTTCTCGTTCTGCCTGTCGTGGCTGTGGACGATGCTCAGCCTGATCCTGCGCACGCCGAACTCGGTGGCGGGGGTCAGCATGATGGTGATGTTCCCGCTGACGTTCGTGAGCAACATCTTCGTGGACCCGAAGACGATGCCCGGGTGGATGCAGGCGGTCGTCGAGGTCAACCCGATCACCCACCTGGCGACCGTGGTACGCGGCCTGATGGACGGCTCGGTGCCCGCCGGGGAAATCGGCTGGGTTCTCGTCTCGTCCGTACTTCTCGTCGCGGTCTTCGGTCCCATCACCATGGTCCTCTACCGCAACAAGAAGTAGATGCCGCTACCGCGAGCACCTGGTCGAAATCAACTCCGACAACCCGGCCCACTCGGCCAACGCCATCACCGGTACCAGGCCCAGACACGACAAGGAGAGCCGAATGAGCACCATCCCCAAGAACAACTCGGAAACCGTTGCGCACACGCCCGGGCGGGCGACCAGCATCGGGGTCTGGATTCTGCAAGTCATGCTGGCGGCGATAATCGCCGGCGGCGGAATCTCGAAGCTCGCCGGCGACCCGGTCATGGTGGACATGTTCGCCGACATCGGGGCTGGCCAGTGGCTCCGGTACCTGGTCGGAGCGCTGGAGGTCGCGGGAGGGGTTGGACTTCTGATCCCGGCTCTGGCGGGCCTGGCCAGTCTCGGGTTGGCGGCATTGCTGACCGGTGCTGTCATCACCGATCAGTTCGTGCTCGAGCAGAGCCCTTGGCTGCCGCTCGCCCTTCTCGTCGTGGCGGCCGTGATCGCAAGGGCGCGGTGGTCGCGCACCGAGGCCGTCGTCGGCACGCTGCTCAGGCGCTGAGACAAACCTCTCGAACGGAGATGTGAGATGAACGAGATGGCCTTTCGCGTGACATCAAACGATGGCACCACCATCGCCTACGACAGGGAAGGAAGCGGTCCGGCCGTCATTCTGGTAGGCGGGGGACTCGACGACGGGGTGGAGAACGCTCCCTTGGCGCCGGCTCTCGCCGAGCACTTCACGGTCTACAACTATGCCCGTCGGGGACGCGGCGCGAGCGACTTCACCGAGCCTTACGCCGTGGAAAGGGAGATCGAGGACCTGGATGCGTTGATCGCCGAGGCGGGCGGCTCGGCACACCTGTTCGGGGCGTCCTCAGGCGGCGCGCTGGCGATGGAGGCCGCCGCGGCCGGGTCAGCCATCGACACGATCGTCGTGTGGGAGGTGCCCTACGCGGTCGGGGACGACATACGCCCGCGATTCGAGGAGTACATCGCAGACACCCGACGCGCCTTCGACGCCGGGCGAGACGAGGAGGTTCTCGAACTGTTCATGCGCATGACCGGCGCCTCCGACGACAACATCGCGGCCAGGAAAGCGGCAGGCAAGCAGACGGCGCATTGGGCGCATTCGGTCGCCCTCGCGCCCACGCTGGTCCACGACAGCGTCTTCCTCAACCGCTACCAATTGCCGGCCGATCGACTGGCAACGGTCACCCAACCGGTCCTGGTCACCACCGGAGGCCCGATCACGGCCCCCTACATGGCAGGCCTGCCCTCGGACTTCTTCGACCGCGCAGCCGACGAGCTTGCAGACCTACTACCCCACGCTCAACGGGAGACCCTCGAGGGGCCGGATCACGTCGTCGACCCACAGACCGTCGGCCCGCTGTTGCTACGGTTCTTCAGCAGCGAACACTGAGGGGCCCGCGAGGTGTTGCGGGAAGACCAATTAGGCACCGCGCAAGCAGATCTTCGTCGCGCCAGGGACACGGGGCGGACAGGTGGCGTCGAGCCGGCTACACCGCCTCCGCCTTGCCGCTCTTCGCCCTGGCCCACGCCGTCCTTGCCGCAGCCGTTGCCACCGACCGAGCCGCCGGAGCGTCCTGGGACGAGATCGCCGCTGTCCTCGACATCAGCCCAGATACCGCCAGCCGCCACTACCGCCACTACCGCCACTGACAGATGGTGTCGATGCGCGTACGGGTGCCGGTTACCTACTCGCTAGCGCGGTTCGCAACCGCTTGGCCTGTTGCGCGCGCATCTCGAACGGCACTTTGACCTTATCTGGGTCGGGCTGCGAGAAATCGTCCCCGTGGAAGCGCGGGATCACATGAACATGCAGGTGGTGGAGGACTTGCCCGGGGATGCTGTTGTTCTGCTGAACGATGCTCCCGACAGCGTTGAAGGCCTTGGGCACAGCGGCTACGACGCGGCTCACCACCTCGAATATCTCGTTCCGAAGCTCCGTCGATGCGGTATCCAGGCTGGTGACATGCTCGGTCGGCAGGATTAGGCAGTGCCCCATGTTCCTCGGACGCTGATCAGGAACAGGCACGACAAAGGTATTCGACGTGCGGTACGCGACCAGCTCAGCATCGGCTTCGCCTGTCCCAATGAGGCAGAACGGACACATGATCATCCAGCGATGATGGCGGAATTGATCCATCTCTTGTCAAGGTTCCACCCCTACACACCGTTACCTCGCCCGTCGGCGTCTCAACTGATCATCTGGTTCAGCGACACGCACTTATCGAGGTGCTCGGACAGAACGCGGAACCTGGCAGAGATCCCGTTCCACTTCCTTGGAAGCGGAACGGCACGGCACGCTCGGCTGCCGGATCATGCGAACCGGGCATTCCGGCAGAGATCGCGTTCCAGAAGTCGTCCCACAATGCGCATCGTGTCCGCCGTGACCTTCAGGTCGGCGCGTGCTCCTCCGGTGCCGTCGCCGTGACCGATCACGTGGTGGCCTTCGAGCGTGGCCAGGAGCGGACATCGGCCCTTCCCTTGGCGCCGACGCGGTCAACGTCATCGTGTGTGACCTGGCAGCGCGCGTGTGCCCTTCGCCGACACGGTCACCGCGCACAGCCTGCGCGCCGGCGGCGCCACCGTCGCCGGCGTCCCTGTCGCGGTCATCGCCAAACAAGGCCGCTGGGCTCCCGCCTTACCCGTGGTCTTGTGGTACATCAGGGCGGTGGATCGCTGGCGGGACAACGCCATGCGGAATGTCGGCCTCTGACCGGCAAATGTAGGTTCTCAGATTCCGTGTCACTTTCTCATTCGCAATGACACCTGAATCGCACAAATGACATGAGGTTGAGAATTCGTCAGCGGCATCAAGGACTTTGGTCTTAACCTTCACATACTGAGATGTATTGCTTACCAACAGTAGGCGCGCGGCATCTCATCTGCGGTGATCCGTGATGTGGGGGTTCTGTATGGGAATGTCCGCCGCCCTCTCGGCGACCCTGTGCTTTCGCTCTCGGGAGGGTGATCTAGTCAAGGACGCAGAGTGGTTGGGAGTCCCCCTCGACACGCTGCGAGCCGCCGTACCCTGGCGCACGTTCCGCTGGAGTAAAGGGCAGAAGCATTACTCGGGCACATACTGGTCGGCCACTCAATGCGACCATGTGATCTACGAATCTCGCCTTGAGCTGGCCCGGCTTCTGTTCGCCGACTTCGACACTTCCGTCCTGGGCATCATCGCCCAGCCTTTCCTTCTTGCAGTCACGCTCGACGGCGCGGCCCGCAGGCATGTTCCCGACTTCCTGCTGCTGACCACGACCGGTCCAGTGATCGTTGACGTCAAGCCCGCCCACCGCGTGACGGCGACGAGAGTAGCCGTCACCTTCGCCTGGACCCGGCAAGTGGTCGAATCCCGCGGCTGGCGCTACGAGGTCTGGAGCGAGCCTCCGACCAGCCGGTTGGAGAACATCCGCTTGCTCGCTGGGTATCGGCGCCCCTGGCTGTTCGACCAGCACCTGACGAACGCACTGATGAGCGAACCGTTCGATGGCGTGAGCCTGACTGACGTGATTTCCCGCCAATCTCGATGGCCGGAGCAGTCGGTGAAAGCGACCGTGCTGCACTTGCTCTGGAAGCAGCATTTCGCGACCGATCTGGATCACCCCCTCAGCCGGGGTCACCTTCTCTGGACGCCGACATGACCAAGGGGAGCACGAGAATCGGAGTCGGGACTCGTTTCCACTATGACGGCGAGATTGTTGAGATCGTCCAGATGCTGCCAACCAGCGCGGGCAACGAGGTGCTCCTGAAGAACGGCCGCGGACAGGTGTCACGCATTGCCCTGCGCGAACTCCTCGCATCGCCCCGCACCCGCATGATTCCTGACGAGCCGGGCCCATCCGATCGCGACGCCACTCAGCATGCGGCGGTGATTCTGGATCAGCTCGACGACGCCCAACGGCAACAGGTTCGCGAACGCGCCGCACACGTCCGTGAGGTCCTCACTGGCTTTCGATCTGGCAGCCCCGATTTGGCAGCCGAGGAGGAACCTCGGCCCCAATTCCGTCCAGACCTCCCGTTGACCAGCCGCTACGCGGCGAAGGCCGCAGAGTTGGGGGTGACGGCGCGCACCATCAAGCGCTGGGTCGCCAACTTCCGCGTTCATGGTGAGGCTGGATTGGCTCCGAAGGTGAGCACCACCAACGAGTACGGGAGGGTCGACGAACGCTGGGTGGAGACAGCGTTGGAAATCATGGCCGAGCATGTCGAGGAGTCGAAGCCGTCACGCTCCATGGTGATCCGCCGCACCGAGGCTCGACTGCAGGCACGTCTTGGGCAAGACGGGGTGAAACTGCCCAGCAAGGCGACCTCCTTTCGAGTGCTGGAGCAATTGGAGAAACGTCAGCCGACGTTCCGGTTGAGCACCAAACGGAACCGAGACATCGCCGAGCGGCCGGATGGCGTCTACGGCAAGCTGCGGCCGACCCGGCCGGGTGAGTACGTGCTGATGGACACCACGCGGCTGGACGTCTTCGCCTTGGACCCGGTGACGTTGCGGTGGCTGCAGGCCGAACTCACGGTCGCGATGGATTGGTACAGCCGGTGCATCGTGGGTGTCCGGGCGACACCGGTTTCGACGAAGTCCATCGACGCCAGCTCGGTCCTCTACCAGGTCTATCGGCCGAGGCCGCCGGGCAGAAACTGGCCGGCGCACGCAGTCTGGCCCGAGCACGGGATTCCTCACTCCGTGCTGCTGGACGTCGAGGCGATTGAGGGCCCGATAGCCGAGGCGTCCGCCAGGCAGCGGGGCGCGGCGGGGCCGGCGCTGGTGCCCGAGACGATCGTTGTCGACCACGGGAAGATCTATGTCTCGGAGCATCTGACCAGCGTCTGTCAGCGGCTCGGCATCTCTATCCAGCCGGCCCGGCTGCGAACCGGCCGCGATAAGGGGCCGGTGGAGCGCTTCTTCCGCACCCTGCGCGAGGACCTGCTGCAGTCCTTGCCCGGCTACAAGGGGCCCGACCTGCACTCCCGTGGCGTGAACCCGGAAGCTGACGCGTTCTACTTCCTGGACGAGCTGGAGGCGATCATTCGGGAGTGGATCGCGGTGGATTACCACCTGCGGCCGCACGACAGCCTGATCGACCCGCACGTCCCGGGATTGCGCATGTCACCGGCGCAGATGTTCGAGCACGGCATCGCCCGCGCCGGCTACATCGAGGTGCCTCGCGATCCGAGCCTGGCGTTCGAGTTTCTGCAGGTGAAGTGGCGCACGATACAGCACTACGGCGTGGAGGTCGGGCGCCGCTACAACGGCGCGGCCTTGAATCCCTACCGCGGGCAGAGCAGCACTTATACCGGTCGGAACGCCGGGAAGTGGCCCATCTACGTCGATCCCGATGACATCACGAAGGTCTACTTCCGCGATCCCGACACCGCTGGTGAGCCCGTGGGGCGGCGCTGGCACGTCCTGGACTGGGAGCACGCTCCCGCCTTGGACATGCCGTTGAGCGAGGAGGCTCTGCAGTTCGCCCGCAAGCTGGCCGCGGCCAAGTACACCTTCCCCGACGACCGGCTCGCGGTCGCCGACCTACTGGAACGCTGGAAGATCGGGCTGGGGACGTCGGTCGCCGAACGGCGCATGGCCCTGCGCATCTCCCGCGAGCAAGCCGCGATCGAGCTGCCCGCCACCGCCGCGGAAGCCGTCTCCGAACTGCCGTCCGTGCGTCACGTCCTGGAACGGTCGGCCGCGCCCGCCACCTCCTTCACCGACGACGGGGCCGCAGAGGAGCCCGATCCGCCGCAGGGCGATGACGACGACGAAGACGAACTCGACTTCTACGCCGACGCGCTGGAGGACGTGTGACCGTTACCGACAGTCCGCCAGTCGTGGCGAGCAACACCCTGGACAATCTCACCCTGGCCCGCAAGGAAGGCTGGCAGCACTACGTCGAGGCACCCCGCCGCCCCCAGCCCGAACCACTCACCCCCGCCCAGATGCGCCGGCTGAGCCCGGAGGCGAAGGCCGACTACGACCGGCAACGCCGTATCTGGCACGCCAACCTCGGGCCGATCAAGACCCCGCAGTTGGCCGAACTGCATGAGGACCTCTGGGACATCATCGACAGCAACGAGCAGGACGGCGACAAGGTCAAGGGCGCGATCGCGATCGATGCCTTCCCCGGGCTGGGCAAGACCACTGCGGCGCTGGCGTTCGCCCGCCTGTTCCACCAGCGGGAGATCTTCGAGAAGGGCACCTTCACCGGCGATGGCCACGAGCGGTGGCCGGTCTGCCGAATCGGGATGACCGGCAACACCGGGATGAAGGACTTCAACCGGGCCATGCTGGAGTTCTACGGCCATCCGGCCACTAGCAAGGGCACCGCCGCCCAGTTCGCCCACCGCGCCCTGGACTGCGTTCTGTCCTGCTCCACCCGGCTGCTCATCGTCGATGAACTGCACTTTCTCCGCTGGCAGGCCAAGAGCGGCATCGAGATCAGCAACCACTTCAAGTACATCGCCAACGAGTTCCCCGTCACGCTGCTGTTCATCGGTGTCGGCCTGGAGGCCCGCGGCTTGTTCTCCGAGGGGACCTCCTACAGCGATGCCGTACTCGCCCAGACCGCCCGGCGCACCACCCGCCTCGGCATGCGCCCGTTCACCATCGAAACACCGCAGGGACGCCAGGAATGGCGGACCATGCTGCTGGCCCTGGAACAGCGCCTGGTCTTGGCGGCCAAACATCCCGGGTTCCTCGCCGACGACCTGTCGGACTACCTGTTCGCGCGCAGCACCGGCCACATCGGCTCGCTCATGACGATCATCAACCGGGGCTGCCAGCGCGCCGCCCGAACTGGCGTCGAGACGCTCACCCCCGACCTGCTCGACCAGGTGAAGAACGACGCCGCGGCCGAAGCCGCCCGCCACGAACTGGAGCTCGCGTTGTCCCTCGGCCGATTGACCACCACCGCGTGAACGGCCCGATCCGGGCCCTGCCCATCAAGGTGCCGCCGATACCGGGCGAGGCACTGGACAGCTGGCTGGAAGCACTGGCCACTCGCCTCGACACGCCGCTCACGCACATGCTTGACGCGCTCGGCCTCAGCCGACACGACCGAATATCTCGGGCCGGCCCACCACCTAACTGGACCGTTCACCTCACCCAACACGAGGCCGCGCACCTCGGTGCCGCAACCGGAGTCGATGCCCAAACCCTGCACGACATGACCTTGTCGAGATGGGCCAGCCACTTCCTTACCCTGGACCCCGCCGCCAGAACCGTGAATGTCCGCTCGTCATGGACCCGGGCACGGGGGTCACGCTACTGCCCGCTTTGCCTGGCCCAAACCGGCGGCCGCTGGCAACTCACCTGGCGATTGACCTGGCACTTCGCCTGCCTGGAGCACGGCATCTTGCTCCAGGCCCGCTGCGGCGACTGTGGTCGCATGCCCCGCGAACTCGGTCATGCCCTGAGTTCCGTCCCCGTTCCCGGCAGATGCTCCCTGCCACGCCCCGATGGCACTAAAGCGAGCCACCGCACAGCCTGCGGTTTCCCGCTTTCCACCTGCGACGAGAGCCCCAGCGACATCGGTGTCCAGCCGTTTCTCACCAGCCAGCGATTGATCAGCGACCTCATCGACAGTTGCGGGGGACCGCCCTTTCGAGACGGTATCTATCGTCACTCGCCGATCCGGCCTGCCGAGGTCCTCCATGACCTTCGCATCGTCGCAAGCCTGATACTCAGGCTGCCGGTGGACGACCTGGAACATTGGGCACCGGAGCAGCTATTAGCTCGTCACAGGACAGAAGTTCAACGCAACGTCGCCCACGGCAGCTCTGGACACATCCGTCCGCTCACTCGCCCCCTGCATATGGTCCCGGTTGACGCTGCCGTCACCGCCCAGGTGCTCACCACAGCTCTCGACATCGTCTCCGCTCCCGACCTCGTCACGGCTGCAAGTCGGCTTGGGTGGATCGTGGACCGGCTGAGCGTTTTCCAGCCGCTGGCTCTGCGGGCCCCGCTCCTGACTTCCCGTCTGTCCGCGCCCCTCGCAGCCGCAATACTTCGTGCCCGGGAATCACGCTTTTCGGTTGCTCGCCGGTTGAAGTACACCACCAGCACCCTCTACAAACGCCGAGCGGATCGCCCGCCCGGCACCCCGGACGAGCGCGCGGCCCGCCTTCCCGCACTGCTCTGGCCCCGGCTGTCCATCCCGTTGATTCCCGAAGCTGACCGCGGCGCTCGCCGCTGGCGACTGGCCCTGCCCGCATGTCTTCTGCTCGCCGGTGGCCAGACGACCTGCCTGCGAGCTGTCACTCTTCTCGGTTACCCCGCTCGCCACCGCGGCGCCCTCTTCTACACCCACGCAAAGATCAACACCCACCCAGCCTGCGTCGCGATCCTGGACGCTCTGTCCGAACTGGCCGAACACCTCAACCAGCACCCATCACCGATCGACTACGCCCGCCGCCGCGCGATGTTCACCAACCAAGAAGACTTCATCACCCTTCACCACTGGTCATCACTGCGAACACGGCGGCAAAGCGACCTCGCCCAGACGCACGTCCACGCACAGCGATGGCTCTATGAGGCGCTGACCGGCAACCCCGCCGAGATCGCCCCCGACCCATCGCCGCCAACGACTTCCGCAGCCGCACCGCCTACAGCACCTTCCGCATGCGTCTGCTGCCCTCCGAAACCACGCTGCTGCAGGAAGCCGGCGCCGACGTGCTCCACATCAAGGGCGTCGACGAGCCCCTGACCTGGCAGCCCACCTTCCGATTCTCCCCAGACCAACTGGCCGCGCTACCCGGACGGGATCCCGACGATTTCGACATCACGACCGTCCATCAGGCCTTCCTCCAGGAGGAGTATCCGAGCGCCAAGCAAATCGCCACAGCCTGCGGAACCACGAGCGAGCACGTCCGCTATATCCTCGACGAGCACCCGGTCGACCGACCCACCCTCACCGTTGGTCATCGCAGGTGAGGAAACCGGCGAGTGGAGAAAAGCGGATTTCGGCCGAGCGCCCTGCGCCCAAGAACGCCTCGATCCTGGGACAACCACGCGACATGGTTATGGGCTGCGAAACTGGTTGCCGTGCTTACCCTCCGACACATAGACTCTTCAGCTCATATCCTCGTAGGGGAGACTCGATGACGCCTGACGAGCGCTCGCACGCTTTAGAATTGGCTGACGAACTGCTGGCAGATATTGAGTTGGACCGTCTGCCGTTGGACAAGCTCCTTCTGAAAGGTGGGCGACTCTCACGCCTGACCGAAGACGACGACTTCTCTGAGTGGATGAGAAAGGAGCTCGGTAGCTATTATGCCGATGACTTCAACGGGCTGCACTGGCGACTCACTATGCGCGGCAACAATAAAGAGGACGCCGTCTACGCTGGAGCCGCCACTCTCGCAGTATTCGTTGGTACTCTCGAAGAAGAGCTACGGAACCTTCGCCTGCCAGACGTTTCTGGTGAGTATGCGTCGATCGCCCTTCGGGAAACTCGCAACCATATTAGCAGCATTCGCAATGCAGTCATAAAGCATCAGCGGATTCTGACTGCCGTCAGAAATACGCTCCACATGTTCACGGCCAAGCACTTCTACATGCTGCGCTTCGCGACTCATCAAGGCGAAATGTTTGATGTCGCCAAAGCTAATATCGACGCGATTCTTGCCGAGGTCCCTGGAGACGCCCTACGCAAGATCGAATCGGCATATACGAACATCTCTGCCGGCGATCCCGAGTCGATTTCCGGCGCAATGAATAGCGTCCGTCGCCTTATTGATGCCGTTGCAGACGCCCTCTTTCCAGCGACGGAATCTACACGCACTGACGGCCAGGGCAACATCATCAAGCTTGGTGATCAACAGCGCCTAAATCGGCTCAAAGCACACATCGACGATCACGTGAACACCAAAAGTCGTGGCGATCGACTCAAGCGCGCCGTTAGTGACATTTATGGCCGTGTATCAACTGGAGTTCATAACGATGTCGCAGCCGCTGAGGCTATGTATCTCTTCCTGTCGACTTATGTTCTATTGGGAGAAATAGTTTCACTGTCGAACACGTCTTCCGATTAGCGCATTCGCAAGACCGCAATCATCTTTCAGGCCGAAACAACTCGTATGTTGCATCTCTGCGGGGTCGCGAAATCTCTTGGCTGTTGGTTGGACGGGATTCCAATGCCATCGCCTCCACTGCCAATGTCTCTATAGTGGGGGCGGTCCAGCGCTGAACGGTGATGGCCATGCCAACCGGGCAAGAGGGAGACATACGCAACATCCTCAACGAGCATCGGGGTGATGACCGTCCGGACCATCGCCCTTGCGTCAGGTGAGGAAACCGCCATCCTGGTGAGACAGATCTCGCGTCAGTCGCCTGAGACAGTTTGGAAATGTGCAGGCCGCACAAGATCAAGATGTCACGAAGACTGAGACCCTACAGCAAAGGCACGTGGTGGCGGTGAATGCAGGGCTTGCGCCTTCCGTCTCTGCCTGGTTCGTCAGGCCGTTGATGGCCCTCCGCTCTCGAAACCGACCCAAGCCCCAAAGTAGGACGGACTGGGCAAGTCGCGTCACGTCACCGGGTCCGCACAGGGTGAGCAGGTGGCACGGGAGCCGGAATCGGCCTTGGTGGGATCCGATCCCTGGCGGCAAAGGTTCGATTCCGATACCGGCTACACCGTGGACTACGGATGTTTGAAACGCTTGTTTTGCGGCGTTGGTAGGATCATCACGTGGGAGTTCCTGAGGATTTGCTGGCCGCGACCAAGCAGTGCCTGTCCGAGCGCGGATACGCCCGCACGACGGTGCGCGACATCATCGCGGTCTCCGGCAGCAACCTCGCAGCGATCAACTACCACTTTCGCTCCAAGGACGCGCTGCTCACCCAGGCCATGATCGAGGTGACCGGCGAGGCGGTCGCGGAGATCCTCAAGGCTTTTCCCGCCGACTCCAAGGAATGGTTCGAGGCCTTCTGGGGTGAGCTGATCGAGTCCTTCCGCACCAACCCGACCGTCTGGCGGGCCAACGTCGAGACGCTCGCGCAGGCCTCTCACCTGCCTGATGTGCGGGCCCGGCTCGCCGAGGGGCAGGCGCTGGCCCAGCGGGAGCTGAGCGCGCGCCTGCCCGGGCACGACGAGGCGGGGGCCCAGGTGCTGCTGACGCTGTTCATCGGGCTGCTGGTGCGCTGGCAGATCGACCCCGACAACGCCCCGATGGCCCACGACCTGGCCACCGGCCTCCGCGCGGTCGCCCAGGCGGCGGGAGGCGGGGAGGCGGCACCCGCCTGATCGCTCGGTCCCGCTCCGGGCGCATCGCTCCAGCGGCCCGGTTCCGCCTGCCGTCGGGGCCTCTTCAGTGCATCGCGTGGCGGCCGGCGTGCTGGTCCTGGGGTGGCGGCGGGGTGGCCTTCGCCTGCCGTACGGCACGCAGCATGACGGGAGCGAGCACCGCCATCACGCACAACGCGGCGGCCGCGGCGAGCATGGCGTAGTGCTGACCCTGTGTGAAGGCCTCCCGGGCGGCGGCGGCCAGCATGGTCGCGGCCGGGTCCGTCAGCTGCCGCGCGGACTCCAGGGCGCCGCCCAGGGTGTCGAGTGCCGTTGACGGGGCGCCCGTCTCGGCGAGGTGTCCCCGGTAGACGGCGGTGCCGATGCTGCCCAGCAGGGAGATGCCGAGCGCGCCGCCGAACTCGGTGGCCACCTGTGACAGCCCGGCGACCGATCCCGCGCGCTCCGGCGGAGCGGTGGCGATGATCAGGTCGGAGGAGACCGTCAGGACGAGGGTGACGCCCCCGGCCATCAGCATGATCCCGGCGATCAGCAGACCACTCTGCCCCGTCACGTCCAGCCGGGACAGCAGCATGAACCCGCTCGCACCGACGAGCAGCCCGGCGCAGACCACCAGCCCTGGCCTGACCTTGCGGACGAGCGCCGGCGCGAGCCCGGCGGCGAGCATCGCCGTGCCCGCCGAGGGCAGCGCGTACAGCCCGGCGATGAGCGGCCTGGCGCCCATGACCATCTGCAAGTACTGCGTCGTGAACAGGCTGGAGCCGACCATGGCGAAGACCCCGAGGGTGTTGGCGCCGATCGCGGCGGTGAAGGCGCGGCTGCCGAACAGGCGCACGTCCAGCATCGGATCGGCCATCGAGCGCTGGCGCCTGACGAAGGCGGCCCCCAGCGTCAGCCCGGCGACGATGGCCAGCGCCGGCGCCAAGCCGAGACCGTCCTGGGCGATGTGCTGGATCCCGTAGATCGTCGGCAGGATGGCGCCCAGCGACAGGGCCACGCCGAGCAGGTCGAACCTGCCCGGACGCGGGTCACGCGATTCGGGCAGCAGCAGCGGGGCCAGGATCAGCAGCAGCGCCATGACCGGCAGGTTGACCAGGAACACCGAGCCCCACCAGAAGTGCTCGAGCAACGCGCCGCCCATCAGCGGGCCCAGCATGGCGCCGCCGGCGAAGGCGCCGGTCCAGATGGCGATCGCGACGCGGCGCTGGCCGTCGTCGTGAAACATGTTGCGGATCAGCGACAGCGTCGAGGGCATCAACGTGGCGCCACCCACCCCGAGCAGGGCGCGGGTGACGATCAGCAGGTCGGCGCTGGGAGAGAAGGCGGCGACCGCTGAGGCGGCGCCGAACGCGGCGGCCCCGGCCATCAGCAGGCGGCGCCGCCCGACCCGGTCACCGAGCGTGCCCATCGGCAGCAGCAGGCCGGCCAGCATGAACGGGTAGATGTCGATGATCCACAGCAGCTGGGAGCCGCTCGGCGCCAGGGAGGCGCTGATGAACGGCAGCGCGTACGACAACACGTGCAGGTCGACGGAGATCAGCAACACCGGCAGGACCAGAACGGCCAGTCCGATCCACTGTTTGCGTCCGGCTTTCATGAGCGGCCCTTCTTTCGGAGCGGGGCACCGGCCTGGTGCAGGTGGCGCAGCGCCTCGCCGTGCGAGGCGACGAAACTCACTTCGTGGTACGGCAGGCGCAGCTGCCGGCAGTGGGCCTGCACGATGGGTTGCGCCAGGCGCAGGTTGGGGGTGGGCATGTTGGGGAACAGGTGGTGTTCGATCTGGTAGTTGAGTCCGCCCATGGCGAGGTCGGTGAACCGGCCGCCGCGCACGTTGCGGGTGGTGAGCACCTGCTTGCGCAGAAAGTCGAGCTGGGCCGCCCCGGTCAGGGTCGGCATTCCTTTGTGACCGGGGGCGAACACGCAGCCCATGTAGACGCCGAACAGACCTTGGTGAACGGCGAAGAAGGCCAGTGCCTTGCCCGGTGGCAGGGTCCAAGCCAGCACACCCAGATAGCAGGCGAAGTGCGCGAACAGCAGCGCGCCCTCCAGGAAGCGCTGTTTCATCCAGGGCTGCCGCAGTGCCCGCACACCGCTGACGTGCAGGTTGAGCCCTTCGAGCAGGAGCAGCGGGTAGAGGAGGAACGCCTGCCGGCCGCCGATGAGCCGAGCCAGGCCACGCGCGTTGCGTGCCTGTTCCTGTGACCAGACCAGGACGTCGGGTGTGACGTCCGGATCGAGTTCCTCGTGGTTGGGGTTGGCGTGGTGGCGGGTGTGCTTGTTCATCCACCAGCCGTAGCCGAGGCCGATGGCGAGGTTGCCGCCGAGCCGCCCGAGGATCTCGCTCGGGCGGCGGTTGGTGAAGACCTGCCGGTGAGCCAGATCGTGCAGAACCAGGGCGACCTGCGCGAAGACGATCGCGAAGTAGACGGCCAGCAGCAGCTGGAGCCAGGAGTCGCCCAGCCAGTGGAACGCTGCCGCTCCTGCAAGGTAGGCGGCTGCGACGGCACCGGTCCGGATCAGGTAGTAGCGGGGGCGCCGGTCGAGGAGTCCAGCCTGCCGGATGAGTCTGGACAGGCGGCTGAAGTCGCTCGCGGCCGTGGCCGTTGCGGTTGCTTGTGCCATGCCGACGACCATACACATGTTTGAAACGCTTGTGCAAAACATATGTTTCTGACGCTTGTTTGGATAAGGTGGGAGGATGAAAGAGCGAGACAAGCTGATCGAGGGCGCCAAACGCTGCCTGCAGGAACGCGGCTACGCGCACACCACGGCACGCGATATCGCCAGGACTTCCGGCGCCAACCTGGCCTCCATCGGCTACCACTTCGGATCGAAGG
Organism: Nonomuraea sp. NPDC049624; assembly: GCF_040675255.1. NCBI lineage: Bacteria > Bacillati > Actinomycetota > Actinomycetes > Streptosporangiales > Streptosporangiaceae > Nonomuraea > Nonomuraea sp. NPDC049624. The sequence continues at coordinate 100,740 of NZ_JBFAOR010000020.1, forward strand.
ACGCGCTGCTGGCCGAGGCCATGGTCGAGGCGACCGCCGAGTGGGCCGACAGGCTGCGCCAGGCCATGGCGGGCGAAGTGCCGCGCGAGGGGGATGAGAAGTTGTGGCAGCAGGCGATCGAGCTGCTCGACCTCCACCGCCCCGTCTTCGTGGCAAGCATCGAGGTCTTCGCTCAGGCCGAGCGCCGGCCGCAGCTGCGCCAAGCACTGGCCGACGCCCAGGAGGCCGCCCGCCTGGAGTTGACCCACTGGCTCGCTGAAGCGACGTCGCCCCCGGCGACGCAGCGGGCGGTCGGCGCCTTCTATCTGACCTTGCTGACGGGGCTGATCATGCAACGCCTCATCGACCCGGAGCGCGCCCCCACCGCCGAATCGCTGACGGAGGCGCTGCGTGCCGTACGTGCACGTGTCACCGCATGACGGCGATGCCTTCACTCACCCTGCGTCAAGCCCTGCTGATCGTGGATGCGGTGAACGGCATGGACTCCGCCGACCGCCTGGCCAACACGCGCCTGCTGGCACGGGAAGTGGAGGCAGTGATCGCGTTGGGCGCGGAGGCGGTATGGGCGGAGGAAGGGCGCGCCCTGTTGGACGTGATCAAAGCATGGACGACATGCCAGCGTCTGGCGGTCATCGCCGCCGCCGAGCGATTTTGGGCATGTTCCGAGGGCGGCTATGAAGAGGGACTGCGAGCGGTGGGGCTGCTGCCCGGATCCTGGGTCCGGGGTTGAGCCTACGGACAGCCTGGGGGTGTTCACGAGTACGGCCCGCCTGGAGGAATGGTGCAGCGTTGAAGATCGCTTCCGTGTGTCACGAATGCAGGAGGAATGTTATGTAGGCAGACATCTCTGATTGCAATGCTGCGTGGGAGATGAAGGTCATGGCCCTTCGGAGTC
>NZ_JBFAOR010000021.1:0-78345 GCF_040675255.1 Nonomuraea sp. NPDC049624
ATGAGCCACGAGCTGCGCACGCCGCTCAACTCGCTGCTCATCCTGGCCCAGCTGCTGGCCCAGAACCACACGCGCAACCTGACGCCCAAGCAGGTGGAGTACGCCGGGATCATCCATTCCGCGGGCTCGGACCTGCTCCAGCTGATCAACGACATCCTCGACCTGTCCAAGGTCGAGGCGGGCAAGATGGACATCAACCCCGAATGGGTGCCGTTGCGCCAGCTTCTCGACTACGTCGAGGCCACGTTCCGGCCGATGACGTCGCAGAAGAGCCTCGACTTCCGGATCACCACCGGGCCGGGCGTGCCCGCCGACCTTCTGACCGACGACTCGCGGCTGCGCCAGATACTGCGCAACCTGCTGTCGAACGCGGTCAAGTTCACCGAGACCGGCGGCGTCGAGCTGCGCATCGAGCCGGCCGCGCACGGCGAGCTGCCCGCCGCGGTGCGCCCGCACGCCCCCGCCATCGCCCTGCGCGTCGTGGACACCGGCATCGGCATCCCCGAGCAGCAGCTCGAAGTGATCTTCGGCGCGTTCCAGCAGGCCGACGGCACCACCAGCCGCAAGTACGGCGGCACCGGCCTGGGCCTGTCCATCAGCCGCGAGATCGCCTACCTGCTGGGCGGCGCGATCACCGTCCAGAGCACGCCGGGCCAGGGCAGCGTGTTCACCCTGTACCTGCCGGTCGCCCAGCCCGGGGCCGAGGGGCCCGCGCCCGCGGCCGTCGCGCTGCCGGTGGCGGGTCAGCCGCGGCGGCTGCTGGTGATCGAGGAGCGGCCGCACGGGCTGCTGTCGCTGGTGACCGAGAGCGTGGTGAGCGGCGTGGCCGGGGCGCCCGACCCGCTCGGCGGGACCGTCCAGGTGGTCGAGGCGAGGGACGCGGAGGAGGCGGCGCGGCTGCTGGCCGCCGAGCCGTGCCACTGCGTCGTGCTCGACCTAGACCTGCCCGACCGGGCCGCCTACGGCCTGCTGGAGGCCATGGACGGCGATCCGGCGTTGCACGGCGTGCCGGTGCTGGCCTACAACAACTGGCGCTCCGGCCCGTCGCAGGAGGCCCGCATCGGCGACCGGCCGCTGGAGCTGCTGTCCAGCCTCGACGAGCTGCGCGAGCGCATCGCCCTGCACCTGACCGCCGACCAGCCCGGCGACGTGCTGCCGCTGGTCAGGTCCCGGACGGTGGGGGCCGCGTCGGGCCGGGAGATCGACAACACGCTGTCCGGGCGCACGGTCCTGGTGGTGGACGACGACGCGCGCAACCTGTTCGCTCTGACCAGCATGCTGGAGATCCACGGCATCGACGTGCTGCACGCCGAGAACGGCCGCAAGGGCATCGACACACTGACGGCCCACCCCGAGACGGACCTGATCCTGATGGACGTGATGATGCCCGAGATGGATGGCTACACGGCGATCGAGACGATCCGCGAGATGCCCGGCTACGCCGACCTGCCGATCATCGCGGTCACGGCCAAGGCCATGCCGGGCGACCAGGAGAAGTCGCTGGCGGCCGGAGCCAGCGACTACGTCACCAAACCGGTCGACGCCGACCAGCTGATCGAACGCATCCAGCACTGGATGGATCCGGCCTGACCCGGTGAGGAGTCGCGCCATGGGGAGTTCAGCCGAGGAGACGGGCCTGGCCAGGCTGGCCGCGACCGTCGAACGCCTGCGCGCCGAGCTGCACGAGGTCCGCCGCGCCGCCGACGACCGCGCGCTGGTCGAGCTGGCGAAGGGCATCCTGGTCGAGCGCCTGCGCTGCGCCCCGGCGCAGGCCGCCGACCAGCTTGCCACGCTGGCGGCCCGGACCGGGCGCTCGCCGGTCGAGCTGGCGGCCGACGTCGTCAACCGGGCCGCCGGCGACCCCATCGCCGACGCGTCCCTGAGCGGCGCCGCCGGGCTCGACGGCGATCCGGAGCCGGCCGCCGGGCACGCGGAGGCGGCGGTGCGGCTGCGCACGGCCGAGAGCGCCGCGCTCGGCGCCACGGACGTGCAGGCGGCGGCCCACGCCGTGCTGGAGACGGCCCTGCTGCCGATCGGCGCGACGGCGGTCGCGGTGTGGGCGGCCGGGCCGGACACGTCGCTGACGCTGGCCGGGCAGGCGGGCTTCAGCGCCGAGGAGGCCGGGCTCTGGCGGCAGGTCCCGCCGGGCCTGGTCACGCCCGCCACCAGCACGCTGCTCGAACGCCGCACGTTGTGGCACACCCCGCAGGGGCCGCCCTCGATCGGCCGCCACCAGCTGACCGGCGGCCGCGTCACCGCGCTGGCCCGGCTGGGCGGGCGGGTGCTCGGCGTCCTGGAGATCTGCTGGCCGGGCGACTGTCCCGAGCCCACGCCCAGGTTGGAACGGCAGATCGAGGCGCTGGCCGATCTGTGCGCCCTCACCCTGAACTCCCCCGGCCCGCCCGCGCGCGCCGGCGCCGCCCTGGCCGAGCTGGCCGCCCTGGCCGACTCCATGTCCGACCCGGCGCTCGTCCTGGTGCCGCACCTCGACCCGCAGGGGCATCTCGCCGACTTCCGCGTCCACCACGCCAACGGGTCGTCGGCGGTGCGGGCGGGCGGGCTGCTGCTGGAGGCGTACCCGTTCGCGGCCGGGGAGCTGCTGGCCGCGATCGAGCACGTGCACGCCACCGGCGAGCCGTTCCGCGCCGCCGACATGCCCTTCACCGCGGCCTCCACGGCCGAGGTGAGCATCACCCGCCACGGCGGGAGCGTGCTGCTGGTCCGGCGCGACCACGACGACCAGGCCCGCCTGCTCCAGCACGCCCAGCGTCTGGGCCGCATCGGCGGCTTCGAGGAGAACGCGCTCACCGGCGAGATCATGTGGAACGCCCAGATGTTCTCCCTGTACGGCCTGCCGCCGGACGCCCGGCCGGTCCCGCTGGAGCGCCTGCGCGACCACGTGCACCGCGACGACGAGGTGGCCGTGGGCCTCTTCCTGCGCACGCTGCTGCATCACCGGCGGCCGGCCGCGACGGCGTTCCGGCTGGAACGCCCCGACGGGGTGGCCCGCCATCTGCGCGTGGTGGCCGAGCCGGTGTTCGCCCCCGACGGCCGGCTGACCGCGCTGCGGGGGGCCTACCAGGACGTCTCGCCCCAGCACTGGACGGAGGTCGCGCTGGCCGTGACCCGCGACAGGCTGGCCCACACCGAACGGCAGTCCGCCGCCCGCAACCGCCTGGCCCTCCAGCTCCAGCACGCCATCATGCCGCCCTCGCACGGCCGCATGGACTCCTTCGGGCTGCGCATCTCGGTCCGCTACCGTCCGGCGCAGAAGGAGGACCTGGTCGGCGGCGACTGGTACGACGCGGTCGTCCTGCCTTCGGGGTGCATCCTGCTGTCGGTGGGCGACGTGGCCGGGCACGGCGTCGCGGCCGCCACGGGCATGGTGGTGCTGCGCAACGCGCTGCGCGGCCTGGCCGCCACCGGCGCGGGCCCGGCCCGGCTGCTGAGCTGGCTCAACCTGGTCGCCCGCCACCTCGCCGACCGCATGACGGCGACCGCGATCTGCGGCCTGTACGACCCCGCCACCCGCGTCCTGCGCTGGGCCAGGGCCGGGCACCTGCCGCCGATCCTGCTGCGCGGCGCGCAGGGCACGGAGCTGCCGATGATCAAGGGGCCGCTGCTCGGCGCGTTCGCCGACGCCGTCTACGAGGAGGGCCGGCTGCAGCTGGAGGCCGACGACACGCTGCTGCTCTACACCGACGGCCTGATCGAGCGGCGCGACCACAACCTGCGCCACGCCCAGGACCGGCTGCTGGCCGTCGCCTCGCGGACGGCCACGACCCTCGACCACCGGCTCGACGACCTGCTCACCCACTGCAACTCCGACACCGACGACGACACCTGCCTGATCGGCGTGCACGTGCGCTGAGCCGGGCGCGAGGGGGCCGGGCGGCGGGTCAGGCGGGTCAGGGGACGGACGGGTCAGGCGGGTCAGGGGGCGGGCGGGAGGAGGCCGAGCCGGTCGAAGGCCGCGGCCACGCTCGGGGCCAGCGCCGCCGGGTCGTCGCCGGCGACGGCGCGGCCCGCGGTGTAGCAGGCCAGCGCGAGCTGCGGGGCCAGGGCCGCCGTCTCGGGGGTGGCGCCGTGCTCGCGCAGGACCTCGGTCATGGTCTCGGCGAAGCGGCGCTGCTTGCGCGCCGTGCGGTCGCCGAGCTCGGGATGCCCGGCGATCAGCCGTTCGCGCAGGACGTAGCGGACGGGGTCGAGGGTGGCCCTGGCGCACAGGGCGAGGGTGAGCTCGCGCACCTGGGCGAGCGCCTCGGGCAGGCCGGGCGGGCGGTCGCCGCGCAGCTCGCGGTGGTGGGCGGCCAGGCCGTCGAGCCAGTCGTGCTCCCCCGCGAAGACGACCTCCTGCTTGTCGCCGAAGTAGCGGAAGAACGTGGTGCGGCCCACCTCGGCGCGCTCGGCGATGTCGGCGACCGTCACCTCGTCGTAGCCGCGCTCGGCGAAGAGCTGGTAGGCCGCCTCGATGATCTCGTCGCGGGCTCGCCGTCGTTTGCGGGCGCGCAGGGAGGACTCGGTCACGGGCTCAGTCTAGCGCTTGCGGACGGCGTCCCTTATGGTACTCAGTACCATTTGAAACTGGATTCCATTGGAGTTGCCATGCGAGCCGTGCAGATCACCGAGTTCGGCGGTCCCGAGGTCGTGCGGGTGCGGGAGGTGGACGAGCCGCGCCCCGGCCCCGGCCAGGTCGTCGTGGACGTCTCGCGCTGCGGCGTGAACTTCGCCGACACGCTGATGCGCGAGAACGCCTACCTGGCGGCGACCACGCTGCCGGTCGTCCCGGGCGGTGAGGTCGTCGGCAGGACTGCCGACGGCCGCCGCCTGGCCGCCCTGCTGGAGCGCGGCGGGTACGCCGAGAAGGCCACGATCCCGGAGGCGTCCGCCTTCCCGGTGCCCGAGGAGCTCGACGACGTCGCGGCGGTGGCCCTGCTGGCCCAGGGGCTGACCGCGTGGTGGCTGGTCCGCCACACCGGCCGGGTGCAGGCCGGGGAGAGCGTGGTCGTGCACGCGGCGGCGGGCGGCGTCGGCTCGCTGGCGGTTCAGCTCGCCAAGGCGGCGGGCGCGGGCCGGGTGATCGCCACGGCGAGCACGCCCGCCAAGCGGGAGCTCGCCCTGTCGCTGGGCGCGGACGCCGCCGTCGACCCGGCCGCCGACGACCTCACCGCGGCGCTGCGCGCGGCCAACGGCGGCGAGCCCGTGGACGTGGTCCTGGAGATGACCGGCGGCCGGGTCACCGACCAGAGCCTGGCGGCGCTGGCGCCGTTCGGCCGGCTCGCCTTCTACGGGATGGCGGGCGGGGTGGAGCCGCAGCCGGTCTCGCCGCGCGCGCTCCAGCCCCGCTCGGCGACCGTCAGCGGCTTCTGGCTGCTCAACGCCTTCCAGCGGCCCGCCGTCCTGGCCGGGGCGTACGCGGAGATGGCGGCGCAGGTGATCGCGGGCGAGCTGCGGGTGGTCGTGGGCGGGGACCGTCCGATGTCGGAGGTGCGGCAGGTGCACGCCGAGCTCAGGGAACGGCGTACGACCGGCAAGCTCGTGCTCGACCCGCGCCGGTAGAAGCGCCTAGGAGGCGGTCAGACGGCGGCCGAGCCGCTGCATCGGGCGTTCGAGGAAACGGTAGGTCAGCCGGCTGCCCGGCAGCACGAGAGCCAGGAAGAGCACGCTGACGCCGATCTGCAGGGGCAGCGGCGACCAGCGCATCTCCCCCGCAATCTCCATCACCACGAGCAGCACCGGCAGGTGCACCAGGTAGAGGGAGTAGCTCATCAGCCCGAGCCAGGTGAGCACGGCGGGCACCCGGCGGGCCCGCCAGGCCAGACCGGCCGCGAACGTGAGCCCGGCCAGGGCGACGGTCGTGCCCCACACGTCCGGCTGCACCCACCACCACCCGGCGCTGAGCGCCCGGACGGGGGCGACCGTCACCAGCGAGGCGGCCAGGGCCACCGGCCACAACGACCCCTGGCCGCTCTCCCACCGGCGGATCGCCGTGCCGGTGAACATGACCGCGAGGATCGCCGCCCCGAACCACGGGACGCGGCTGCTCAGCAGCAGCAGGGCCAGGGCCATGACGCCGAGCGCGCACGCCGCCAGGTTGCGCAGCCGGCCGGAGACGACGCCGGCCAGCCCGGCGGCGAACACCGCGAACGACACCCACGACAACCAGCCGCCGGTCAGCGGCGCCGCGCCCAGCGCGAGGCCCGCCACGACCGCGGTCACCCCGAACGCGACGGCGACCAGGCCGCGCCGGTCCCGGACGCCGGTCACGAACAGGGCGGTGACCATCAGGTAGAAGACCATCTCGTAGGAGAGCGTCCACATCGTGTTCATCACCCCGGCGACGCCGACGACGTCCAGCAGCATCGTGGCGTGCGCCGCGGCCGAGGAGGCGTCCCTGGACACCTCGGCGCGTACCGGGATCCACCAGGACAGGGCCAGGACCACGGCGATGACGGCCAGGTAGAGCGGGTAGAGGCGGAAGGGGCGGCCGATCCAGAAGGCCCGCACGTCGCCGTGCCGTTCCAGTGACGACGGGATGATGTACCCGCTGACCAGGAAGAACACCAGGACGCCGTACACGCCCAGGTTGAAGAAGGTCGGGCGCAGCCAGGGCATGGCCCAGGTGGTCAGGTGCTCGCCCACGACGGCGAGCGCGCCGATGCCGCGCAGGGCGTCCAGCCAGGCGAGCCTGGACGCCTCGGGACGAACGACCTGGGGGGTGCCAAAGGGAGCAGTCGTCACGCATCCCAACGCATCGGTCCCCCTGGCAACACCCGGGCTCCCCCGGATTCAGGGACGGCGGGCCGCCCAGGCGGTCCGGGTGCCGCGCACGACGAGCTCGCGGCGGTCGAGGGACTCCGGCGAGCCGGCGGACAGCAGCCGGTCGAGGGCCGCCAGGTCGTCGGCGGCCAGGTGCCCGGCGAGCCGCGACCGGTAGCCGCCCAGCACCGCCCGCGCGTAGCGGACGGCCCCCGGCGGCGCCGGGCGCACCTCGATCGGGAAGTCGTGCCGCGCGGCCACCTCGAACCCGGCCGCCGCCAGGACCGGCCCCCAGTCCGGGTACGGGTCCGGGCCGCTGCCCGCCAGCGCCTCCCGGCAGCGCGCCTCCAGCGCCGCCCCGGCCTCGTCGGACAGGAGGCGCGGCATGCCGTCCATCTCGACGACCGCCAGCAGCCCGCCGGGGCGCAGCGCGGCGTGGACCTCGCGCAGCAGCCGCGCCGGGTCCTCGACGTGGTGCAGCGACGCCGCCGCCCACACCAGGTCGGGCGTGCCGATCGGCGGCAGGGCCGCGTCCAGGTCGGCCTGGACCACGCGCACCCGCTCCCCCAGCCCCTGGCCGCGCGCCACCGCGCGCAGGCGGTCGAGCATGACCGGCGACCGGTCGACCGCGACGACCTCGGCGGCGGGGAACCGCCGGGCCAGGGCCAGCGTGCCGGTTCCGGTGCCGGCGCCCAGGTCGGCGACCGTGTGCGGGGTGCGGCCGGTCTGCTCGCCGACCCAGGCGGTCAGCTCGTCCAGGAACGGCCCGAGCACTTCGGCGTCCAGGTCGAGCAGGTCCGCCAGGGCGGATTCGTCGCCGTGGTGGCGTTCGTGGTGGTGTCCGTGGTGGTGATGTGCTTCCATGCCTTCACCGTAGGGGGCTCCTGCGTGTGCGGCATACACTCTTGCCTATGACGCAAGAAGTCGACCTGGACGCCGTCGTCCGGCGGCGCATCCGCGGCCTGCGGCTGGCCCGGGGCTGGTCGCTCGACGCCCTGGCCGCGCGGTGCCGGCTGAGCCCGTCCAACCTGAGCCGCATCGAGACCGGCCACCGCCGGATCGCCCTCGACCAGCTCGTGCCCATCGCGCGGGCTCTCGGCACGACGCTCGACCAGCTCGTCGAGTCCACCGAGGACGACGACGTGGTGATCCGGCCGCTGCCCTGCGACCACCCGGGGATGACCGTGTGGCTGTTGTCGCGGGAACGTTCGCTGCACGGCGTCACGGTGGCCAAGATGCGCATCACCCCCGACCGGCCGCTCGAACCGCAGGCGCATCCCGGGCGCGAGTGGTTCACCGTCCTGTCCGGGACGGCCCGCCTGCTGCTGGGCGAACGGACCGTCCTGGTGCCGGCGGGCGACGCGGCCGAGTTCTCGACCATGACCCCGCACGCCGTCGGCGCCCACGACGGGCCGGTGGAGCTGCTCACCATCTTCGACCACGACGGCGAGCGCTCCCACCTGCACACGGGCCAGGCGTAGCGCGGCGGCGGACCGGCCGGGCCCCGGTCGCGGCACACGTCGTGGCCGGGCGGCAGCGGTAGTACTTTTGCGAGGCAAAAGTAGATGCTACGGTGAAAGTACTTCTACCGAGGAGGTCCGATGCGCGATCACGTCGATGCCCACGCGGCCCATCAGGCGTTGCGGGCGGCCGAGGCGGCGCGGGCGGCGGCCCGTTCGCGGCCGGCCGCCCCCGGCTGGTTCGCCCCGGCGCGCGGGCTGCTGTTCGCGGCCGGTTTCGGGCTGCTGCGCGGGCGCGGCGTGCGCCGCCGTGCTGGGCGGGGCCGCGCTGTGGGCGGTCACGGCACGCGACGGCCATGACCGCTGACCCCCGGCTGGACGAGGTCATCCAGCACCCCACCCGGCTGACCGTCATGGCGTTCCTGTCGGGCGTGCTGGAGGCGGAGTTCGCCGCGGTCCGCGACTACGCCGAGATCTCCGACGCCAGCGTCAGCCGGATCGTCTCCGCCCTTCAGGAGGCCGGCTACGTGCACGTGCGCAAGGGGTACGTCGGCAAGCGCCCCCGCACGTGGCTCTCGCTGACCCAGGAGGGCCGCCGCGCGCTGGCCGGGCACCTCGACGCGCTCCGGGCGATCGCCGAGACGGCCCGCCGGAGCGCCGCCGGCCCCACCTGACCCGGACCGCCCGCACCCCCAACGGGCCCACCTGACCCGGACCGCCCGCAGACCCTACGGGCCCCGGCTGACAGGGCGGACCCCCGCAGACCCTACGGGCCCCTGCTGACAGGGCGGACCTCGCGGGGACGCCGGGTCAGCCGCCGCCGGTCCCGGCCGGGCCCATGCGGCCGGTGGGCCACCCGGTCTCCGGGTGGGCCTGCCGCCAGGTCAGCAACTGGCGGTCCAGCCGCTCCCGGTCGGTGAGGCGCGGCCTGGCGGGGCGCACACCCGTACGTTCGAGCAGCTCGCTCGCGGCCTCCGCCAGCCGCAACCGGGCCGGCGCGAACCGGCGCCGCAGCAGGTCGGCGGTCACCGCCGCGGTCAGCACCGAGGCCGGCCACAGCGCGGCCCTGCCCAGCCCGCCGCTTCCCGTGACCTGGCCGCTCCCCTTGCGATGGTCGATGCCCGTGCTCTGGTCGCCGTCGCCGTGCCGCATTCGTCAGCCTCCGGGTTCGTCTGGGGACCGTGGGCGTGCCGGAAGTTTCTGCACTTATGGCGCTACCCGGTCCTGCGTCCCTCATGCCGCCGACTTGCGAACGACGGCGGTACACGTTTGAGTGGCCGCCGGTGGGAAAGCTGGAGACTGGCCCGCCACCCCATCCGACCCCGCCACGCGAGACGATCATGACCCTTCAGTTCGAGCTCCAGTGCCCCATCAGCACTGACCTTGCCCTCATCAGGGACCTGATCCGCGTCCACGGCCGCCACTGCGGGCTGTCCGCCGACCGGCTGGAGGACCTGGTGGTGGCCGTCAACGAGGCGGTCACCAACGTGCTGGACCACGGCGGCCGGACGGGCATGGTGACCTCCCGCGGCGGCGCCGACGGCGTGGTCGTGGAGATCCTCGACGTCGCCGGCCGGCTCACCCACGAGCACCTGGCCTCGGCCCGCCTCAACCCGACCGCCTCCCACGGGTACGGCCTGTGGGTCATCCAGCAGCTCTGCGACGAGGTCGTCCTCGAGCAGACCGGGCTCGGCTCGCTGCTCACCCTCGACCTGCGGGCCCGTCCCCGGGCCGGCCGCCTGGACGCGCGCCGCGCAGTGTCGGCCTGACCCTTCTCCGTCGCCGCGAAAGAATTTTCGGGGGACGCCGTCCGGTTCCGTCGGTCCCGTTCGTCACCATGGTGAGACGCCGTCCGACCGAGGAGCACGAGATGAAGTACATGATGTTCGTCTGCACCGACACCGAGCCCGACACCGACCAGGAGAACCTGCCCGACGTCGAGGCGTGGGTGGCCGAGAACGACGCCCGGGGGCGGCGGGTGCGCGGCGCGGTGCTGGCGTCGGAGTCGGCCGCGACCACCGTGCGAGTGCGCGGCGGCGAGCTGGTCCTGTCCGACGGGCCGTTCGCCGAGACCAAGGAGGTGATCGTGGGCTTCGACCTGCTCGAATGCGCCGACCTCGACGAGGCGGTCGAGGTCGCCCGCAGCCACCCGATGGCCAGGCACGGACGGCTGGAGCTGCGGCCGTTCGCCGACTTCGAGCAGTGAGAGGGCGCCTGGAGGAGGCGGCGGCGGAGGCGTACCCGCGGATCGTCGCCGCCCTCATCCGGGTCACCGGCGACTGGACCCTCGCCGAGGACTGCGCCCAGGAGGCGCTGGCGCTGGCCGTGCGGCGGTGGCCGGAGGAGGGCGTGCCGTCCAACCCGGGCGGCTGGCTCATGACGGTGGCGCGCAACCGCGCGATCGACGCGCTGCGCCGGGTCTCGATCGAGCGCCGCAAGCTGGCCGAGCTGGCGGCGCTCGCCCTGACCGTCCAGGACGGGCCCGGCGACGGGCGGGAGGAGGAGGTCGTGGACGACCGGCTGCGGCTCGTCTTCACGTGCTGCCATCCGGCGCTGGCGCTGGAGTCGCGGGTGGCGCTGACGCTGCGGACGGTCTGCGGCGTGCCCACTGCCGACCTCGCGCGCGCCTTCCTGGTCACCGAGTCGGCGATGACCCGGCGGCTGACCAGGGCCAAGCGGAAGATCGCCGAGGCGGGCATCCCGTACCGGGTGCCGCAGGGGGCGGCCCTTTCCGAGCGGCTGCCCGGGGTGCTGGCCGTCCTCTACCTGCTGTTCACGCAAGGCTACGACGCCGGCGGCGAGCCCGCGTTCGCCGAGGAAGCGATCCGGCTGGCGCGGCTGCTGCGGCGGCTCATGCCGGAGCAGGAGGAGGTGGCGGCGCTGCTGGCGCTGTTCCTGCTGCAGCACTCCCGCCGGGACGCCCGCCGCGACGCCGCCGGCGACCTGGTGCCCCTCGACCGGCAGGACCGCTCCCGCTGGGACCGGGCGGCGATCGGCGAGGGGCTCGCCCTGCTGGCCGCCGTCGAGGGCGGCGGCCCGTACGGGCTGCAGGCCCGCATCGCCGCCTGCCACGCCACGGCGTCCTCGCTGCCCGGCACCGACTGGTCGCGGATCGCCCGCTGCTACGACGAGCTGGCCCTGCTCCACCCCACGCCCGTGGTGGAGCTGAACCGGGCCGTCGCGCACGGGTACGCCCACGGGCCGCGGGCCGGGCTCGCGCTGCTGGAGCGCTCCCGCGCCGAGCTCGACGGCCATCCGCTGGCCATCGCCGCCGAGGCCGACCTCACCGCCCGCGACGGCGACCCGGCGCGCGCGGCGGCGCTGTTCCGGCGGGCCGCCGCCGTCGCCCACAGCGACCAGGAACGCCGCGCCCTCCTCACCCGCGCCACCGAGACCGCCCGCGACGCGAGGCCCTGAGCGGGGTCAGCCTGCGGGGTGCCGGGGGCCTGGGCGGGCGCCGTGTGCTGCGAGCCAGGATGCCAGGTCGTCGGCGCCGGCGCGGCGGGCGGCGTCCAGCGGGGTGAGGTCGTCGTAGCCCACCCAGCCGAGGTCGCCGCCGCGTTCCAGGAGGAACGCCGCGGCCTGCGACTGCCCGCCGTGGCAGGCGTCCCACTGGGCGAAGGCGCACGCGTCCGAGAGCGCCGTGCCGCCGCCGATCACCGCGCCGGTGGCCTCGACGTCGGCTCCGGCGTCCAGCAGGGCGTCGAGCACGGGGACGTCGTCGCAGCTCGCGGCCCACATCAGCGGCGTCTCGGCGTGCGGGCCGGCGAAGCGGGCGTCCACCTCGGCCCCGGCCGCCACCAGCTCCCGCACCAGGGCGGGACCGCGCGGCACGTGGCCCGGCCAGTCGGTGAGGACGTGCAGGAGGCTCCTGGACACCCCGCCCGCCTCGCCCAGCCGGACGCGGGCCAGCTCGGGATGCCCGGCCAGCAGACGGCGTACGCCGTCGAGGTCGCCGAGCCGCACGGCCGCCGCCGCCGACACCGCCAGCGGGTCCGCCGCATCCAGGTAGCGCATCGCTTCATTGTCGCGGGCCCCGGCCCGTCCCCGCCACGGAGCCACCGCGGGCCGCCATGGAGCCGTTGCGGAGCCGTTGCGGATCATCCGGAGTCCGCCCCCGCCGGGCGCGGGCTAGGTTGGGCGGCATGGGCACCGCGCACGCGCACTACGTGATCGTCGACGCGGGCGGCCATCGGGTCTGGTCACGCCGGGGCGGCGCGGGCACCTTCCACGGCGACCTGCTGCGCGGCCCCGACCGGCTGGCCGCCTTCGTGCGCGAGCAGGAGCACGGCCACGCCCTCGGGTGGGGCGACGCGGTGCGCTGGCAGGCCGTGGCCGTGCTGGACGTGCCCCGCCGCCTGCTGCTCGTCCACTGCTCCCTGGAGATCCGCGGGCCCGTGTGGCGCACGTCGGTGCCGGAGATCCGGGCGTGGCTGGGCCTGCTCGCCGCGCGGTGGCCCGGCTGGACGGTGAGGTGGGCGGCCCGCGGCCTCCACGAGGTCATGGAGCATCTCGGGCTGGGCTACGACACCGTCGCCGGCCTCGACGACCCGCCGGCGCCGCTGCCGCCGCAATGGGGTCAGGGCCCGGCCGAGGACGACGACCTGTCGGTGGTCGCCGACACCCTCGTGGCCGTACGGGACACCGCCGGGCGGCTGTCGTTCGCCGGCTGGTGGGGCGCCGGCCTGGCCCGCGTGCTGCTCGCCGGCCCCGCCGCCCTGCTGCGCCTCCAGGAGCAGGCGACGCCCTTCGCGGTGCTGGAGGCCGCGCCCTGGAACGGCGTGTACCTCGACGCCGCCGCCCGCACGCTCGACTGGTGGTCGCTGGACTGCTCGCTGCCCCCGTCGCGGCCGGCCGAGCGCTGGCCCGGCTGGCGGCTGACCTGTCATCAGGACGCCTTCGAGGAGGTGGCCGCGCTCGCCGCCCCCGAGCTCCTGCTCGACCTCGACGGCCCGGACGCCGCCCTCCGCCGGGTCACGGAGTGGTTCGGCCGCCCCGCCCGATAAATCGGCCAGAAACAAAAGGGCGGAAGACGGCCGGGCCCGTCGCATTCGCACTTGCACTTCTGCGCCTTGCCCGGAGTTGACGCCATAGGGGACCGGCCGGCGCACAGCTCGCGGGACGCCGGAAAACCGTGTGCCGAAGCCGGGAAGCGACGGCGGCGCGCACGCGGGTGCGGCGTCGACACATTGAAGCACACCTTTGAATTCATCTTCGATAAGATGCCCGCCGCTGCGGCCGCCGCCTTCCCGTTGCCGCCCCGCGCGGGTGCGCGCGCCGGGCGGCCTCGGGCCCGCCGCGACCGCCCGCCCGCCCCGCGACCTGGAACATGACGCGGGCATTCCCAGGTGAGATACGCAAGGCGGCCGCCGGGACACCCCGGGCACGCGCGGTTCCGGCCGCGTTTGAAATGCCTTTGACAGGCGGTGTGCCCGGCGAGTTCTCCGCGTTCACCGGCGCCGGGCCGAGGTAAGTTGCCCGCACGCTACTGAAGGGCGCTACAGTACGCAACAACCGTATCGAGCATGGAGTGCCACCATGGCTAAGCAGATTCAAGAGATTCTCATCGACGATGTAGACGGTGGGGAGGCTCATGAGACCGTCGTCTTTGCACTCGATGGCAGCAGCTACGAGATTGACCTTCATGAGGAGAAGGCGGACGCGCTGCGGAAAGCACTGGCGCCCTTCATCGTGAAGGCCCGTCCTGTTCGCGTGGATCGCGGTGGGCGCGGGCGCCGGGCGGCCGTCACCGGCAGCCGCGCGTTGAGCCGGGAGAAGTCTTCGGAGATCCGGCAGTGGGCCAAGGCCAACGGCCTGCCCGTCAGCGAGCGCGGCCGGATCGCGGCCTCGGTGGTCGAGAAGTACGAGGCCGCCCACTAGGAGACGTCAGGAGCGCGCGGGCCGGCGGAGCAGTCCGGCGAGCCTGAGCGCCGCCACGACGGCCACCGCGAGGTGCGCCGAGACCAGGGCGATCTGGTAGACCCGCTGCCCGGCCGTGAGCTCGGCGGCGTAACCGCCGTCGTAAACCCCGACACGAAGGCCAGCACCCCGGCGACCGCCGGCAGGGCGGCGGCCGGGATCGCGACGCCGCGGCGGCTCCGGGTCGCCCCCACGGCCGGCACGACGTGCGCGGCCATCATCGGCAGCGGCGCCGACAGCCGCGCCTGGGGGCCGAGGGCGTCCGGGAACGTCGGGTTGAGCCCGGCGGCGACCGCCATGAGGGCGCCGATCAGGTCCATGGCGAGCAGCACACCGACCCCGCCGAGCAGCACCGGGCCGAGCTCTGAGGGAGCTCGGAAGCCGTGCCGCGGTGGCCGCGGGCGGGTGCGCCGCCCGCGGCCACCGGCGGGCTCACTGGACGGTGATCTTGTCCACTTCGACGGTGATCCCCTTGACCTGCGGGGTCGAGGTGGCGGTCGTGATCCTGCCGACCCCCGCGCTGACCCCCTTGACCTTCATCGAGTACGTCAGGCTGCCGCCGGGCGCGCCCGGCGTGCTGGTGACGACCAGATCCTGGGTGGGCGGCCCGGAGATCTGGGCGCCGGCGCTGCCCTCGGCGTTCTCGGCGCCGACCGTCAGGCCGTAGGCGGCGGGCGGCGAGCCGGGCAGGTTGCCCGGGTCGTAGGCGTAGCTGATGTCCTCCACGCCGTTGAGCCCGATCCACTGCTGGAAGACCTTCAGGTCGGTGGTGCCGTAGAGGTTCAGCCGCCACTCCACCACCAGCCAGTCGTTGACCCCGTCGGTCAGGATCGTGGCCAGGACGCCCGGCGCGGCGGTGCCGTCCAGGTCGGTCCAGTACGGGGCGAGCACGCCGTTGGGCCGCGCCGGGTCGGGCAGCGTCTGCGGCGTCGCTGAGACGTCGTCGCCGGTGGCCCCGCCCGCGACGCTGTAGCCGTCGGAGGTGACGCCGAGCCGGGTGTAACTTCGTCCGGCGAACTGGAAGGCGGGCACGGTGAAGTTGAGCGCCTGCTCGTCGCCGATCGGGGTGGGCGTGACGCCGAAGGCGTCCAGCGGGATGTAGCCGGCCGGTCCGGCGCCGGGCGCGATGGCCGGCCGGGCGGGCTGGGTGGCGGCCAGCGTCGCCTTGGTGGTGGCGACCTGGGTGCCGACCTTGGTCGCGCCCGTGACGCTGTTGAGGCGCAGGCGGGCGTCCAGGGTGCTGAGCGCGGTCACCTCGGCGTCCTCGTAGGTGGTGTTGCGCACGGTGACGGTGCAGGTCGACTCGCCGGTGTTCCTGGCGATGGTGTCCGGGGCGCAGGTCTGCTCGACCGGCACCGCGCCCTGCTTGCGGTAGAACGCCACCGGCAGGTGCAGCGCGCGCGAGCCGCCGACCTGCTTGAGGTTGACCTGGCCGAAGTACTGGCCCTCGGGCAGTTCCGGCGCGGTGACGACGATGCTCAGCTTGGCGCTCTTGCCGGGCGCGACGGTGAACAGCGGCGGCAGCACGGCGACGGCGGCTCCGCTCACGGTGGTGCCGGAGGCGGTGAAGGTGAGCGACGAGCCGGTGGTGTTGGTGACGGTGCGCTTGGCGGTGATGACGCCGGGCATGGTGGGCGCGTTCACCGAGGGCAGGTTGAGGTCGATCCGGTTGATGGGGTCGGTGGCCGAGGCGACGAAGCCGGCGGCGTCCTGGTCCAGGGTCAGTCCGGGGTCACCGGCCTTGGTCAGGTCGATGCGCCCGCCGCCCATGTCGAACGGGTCGGCCGCGGTGGTCCTGTCCTGCTTGGTGACCGCGGTCCTGGCCGTGGTCTCCAGGGCCGACTTGACCTGGCCGGGCGTCCAGGTGGGGTGCAGGGCGAACACCAGCGCCGCGGAGCCGGTCACGTGCGGCGCGGACATCGAGGTGCCGGAGATGACCTGGTAGAGGTTGCCGGGCGGGCCTTCCAGCGGCGACTCGGGGGTCGGCGTCATGCCCGCCATGATGTGCTGGCCGGGTGCGGTGACGTCCGGCTTGAGGAAGTCGCCGCCGGGGCCGCGCGAGGAGAAGTGCGCCATCGCGTCGCCCTGCCAGGTGGACTTGGCGCCCTGCGTGAAGGAGGCGGTGGCGCCGGGGTGGGCGGCGAGGAAGGCCAGCAGGGTGTCGGCCTCGGGCTTGTCCACGTGCACGGACGGCAGCCAGTGGGCGTCGGTGAAGACGTCGAACGGGAAGGTGTTGTAGAGGATCATCCCGGCCGCGCCGCCCTGCCTGACGTTGAAGCTCTTCAGCACGCGGTTGGGGGTGCGCTCACAGGCGACGATCTTGCCGCTGAACAGCCCGGGAGGGGCCGGGACGTCGCACGCCGGCCGCGAGTACGGCGGCGCGGAGGCCAGGACGACGGGCAGCGGCGAGGCCAGGCCCGCGGTGATGGACGCGCCCTTGATCGTCGCCGTGGCGCCGCCGCCGGACAGCGTGACCGTGGACTGGAACGTCCTGGACTGCGAGGAGGCGGCCACCGTGGTCACCCAGGGGCCGCGGTGGTCGGTGGTGCCGGCGCCGGGGCCGGAGTTGCCGGCCGAGGCCGAGACCAGCACGCCGGCCGCGTAGGCGTCGAGGAAGGCCAGCTCGACCGGGTCGCTGTAGGGGTCGCTGCCGCCGGAGACCGAGAAGTTGATCACGCGTACGCCGTCCAGCACGGCCCGCGCCACGGCCTGCGCCGAGTCGGAGGGGAAGCAGCCCTGCGCGCCGCACACCTTGTAGACCGACACCTCGGCGGCCGGGGCGATGCCGTGGATCGGGCCGCGGCTGATGCCCAGCGGGTTCGCGTCGGCGACCGGGCCGCCCGCGGAGGTGCTGGCGGTGTGGGTGCCGTGCCCGTTGGAGTCGCGGGCGCTGTCGCCGTAGACCTCGCCGCCGTAGACGGCGTTGTAGGTCTCCATGAACGGCTGCCCGCCGATCAGCTTGTTGTTGCAGGTGAACGGGTCGCTGGCGGGGGTCAGCGGGTTGTCGCCGAAGTTGCACACGCGCGGCGTGCCGTCCTTGGTGGGCCCGGGGGCGGGCAGGCCGGGGGCGGCGGCGAACGACGGGTGCTCGGGCCAGGCGCCGGTGTCGAGCACGCCGACGATCACGCCCTTGCCCGCGGAGGAGCTGCCGCCGAGCTTGCCGTAGATGGTGTCGGCGCCGATGAACTCGGGGCTGGAGTCGGTCAGCAGCTGCTGGGGCTTGTCCTCCTGGACGGCGACCGCGCCGGGCAGGCGCAGCACGTCGGCCACCTTGTTGCCCGGGACGCGCAGGGCGATGCCGCCGTAGACGGTCCTGACCCGCTGGCCGACGACGGCTCCGGGGACCTTCTTGGCCAGCTCGCCCAGGAAGGCGTTCTCGACGTCCTGGATGTGGGTGCCGTACTTCCTGGCCTCGGCGCTTCTGGTGTCAAGGGCCTTGCCGGTGACGGCGGGGCTGGTGGCCGGCAGTCCGGCCAGCCCGCCCTGGTAGGCGGCCAGGGAGTCGTAGTCCAGCTTGACCATGACGTTGACCGGCGCGGGCGAGGTGACCTTCAGCAGCGCCGCGTCGCTCCTGGCGAGCTTGCCGGTGGAGGACTTGGCGCCTTCGACCACCTCGGCGCCGGTGAGCGGCACCGACCGCCATTTGCCGGGCGGGGCCGGCGTGGCCCGCGCCACGGCCGGGCTCATGGTCAGCACGACGCCGAGCCCGACGGCTAACGATGTCAACCGGCGTAAACGGGATAAGAACGAACGGGACAACACAAAGACCTCCTGGCCGAGGAGCTGCACGAACCCGCCGCCCCGGCCGAGGACGTCATGTCACCCCCACGCGCGCATGCCGGAGAGATCGATGACCCTCCCCGGCGGGTGACGAGCTGGACCGCCTCCCCTCCCCGTGGGCGGGGTGGGTTGGCGTCCGAACCGGAGTGTAGACAGCGATCAACGGGCCGAGAACCCCGTCGCTTTGTCACGTTCCGGCCAATTGGCCCCACCCGACCGTCGCCCGCCGCAAAGCTCATATTCGTCCCTCCTCTTCCCCAGAATCCGGCAACGGTGAGCTTCACCCCCAATACGGATATCTACAGTTGTCCTATGGGCGATCAACGGGACGCGGCGCCGACGTCAGCGCAGCACGGAACGAGGTAGTCCGTGGGCGGCCACGCCGACGAGGGGACCCTGCCGTACACCTCGGCGCTGGACGAGCAGCTCGCCCAGGCCGCCCGTGACACCGGCGCGCACATCGGCGCGGTGTACCTGCTGACCGGCTCCCCGCAGGTCCTGGTGATGGAGGCGGAGATCGGGCTGCCCGCGCAGCTCGTCAGGCCGTGGACCACCGTCCGGCTGGACGGCGGGGCGCCCGTGGCCGCCGCCGTGCGCCAGGGGCGGCTGGTGTGGGTGCCGACCGCGCAGGAGCTGGCCCGCCGCTTCCCCGGCACGGCCCTGGCCTTCCCGTACGCGTTCGCCTCGGCCGCCGCGCCCCTGCACAGCGACTCCCGCATGTGGGGCTCGTGGATCCTGCTCTGGCCGGACGGGCGGCCGGCCGAGCTGAGCGGGCCGGAGCAGGACGTCATCGCCGCCACGAGCGAGCGCCTGGCGGCCGTCCTGGAGCAGGCCGCCGACAGCGGATGTCCGCTGCGTCCCGGCGGCGAGCCGCGGGTGCTGACCCCGGTGCCGCCGCCGATGCCCGACCCGTACGAGGCCGTGGCCGCGGCCGGCTACCTGGACCGGCTGCGGGACGGCTCCGTCGCGCTCGACCTGGACGGCGTCGTCACCTTCGCCAGCCCCGCCGCCGCCGACCTGCTCGGCACCACCGTCTCGGAGCTGCTGGGCACGCCGCTGTGGGAGACGGCGACGTGGCTGAAGGACCCGGCCTTCCAGGACCGCTGCCGGGCGGCGGTGGTCGGCCAGCGGGTCGCCTCCTGCTCGGCCCGCCGGCCGGACGGCCACGAGCTGGAGTTCGTCCTGCACCCGGACCCGACGGGCCTGAGCCTGCGCATCACCTCCTCGGGCGCCGACCTGTGCGCGCAGCGGCCCGCGCGCGCCTTCATGCCGGACAACGCGGGGCTGCCGCGGGCCGACGTCTTCTACAACTTCCTGCACATGGCCTCGGCGATGACCCGGGCGCTGAACGTCCGGGAGGTGGTCGATCTCATCGCCGAGCACGTCATGCCGGTGTTCAGGGCGCAGGCCATGGCGATCATGAGGGCGGAGAGCGGCCGGATGCGGATCGTCGGGTCGCACGGCTACGTCCCCGAGGTGCTGGAGCGGTTCGACGGCCAGACGCTGGCCGCGCCCAGCCCCGCCGAGCAGGTCGTCCGCACCGGCGAGGCCGCCTTCTTCGCCGACCGGGCCGAGCTGAACCGGGCCTTCCCCGACGTCGCCCAGGACGACGGGATGGCCGCCTGGGCCTTCCTGCCGCTGACCGTCTCCGACGACACCTTCGGCGTCTGCCTGCTGGCCTTCGACCACCCGCGGCCGTTCACCGCCGAGCAGTGCGCGACGCTGACCACGCTGGCCGGGCTGATGGGCCAGGCCCTGGACCGGGCGCTGCTCTACGACACCAAGGACCGGCTGGCCCACAGCCTGCAGACCTCGCTGCTGCCCGGCAGCCTGCCCGACATGCCGGGCCTGGAGGTGGCTGCCCGCTACGTGCCCGCGACCCGCGGCGTCGGCATCGGCGGCGACTTCTACGACCTGATCCGGCTCAACGAGACCACCGCCGCGGCCGTCATCGGGGACGTCCAGGGGCACAACATGACGGCCGCGGCGCTCATGGGCCAGGTGCGCACCGCCATCCACGCCCACGCCGCCGTCGGGGCCAGCCCCGGGGACGTGCTCCAGCACACCAACCGGCTGCTCATGGACCTGGACACCGACCTGTTCACCAGCTGCCTGCTCATCTACTTCGACCTGCGCCTGCGCACGCTGCGGGCGGCCAACGCCGGTCATCCGCTGCCGCTGCTGCGCCCGCCCAACATGCCGGCCGAGATCATCGACATCCCGGCGGGCCTGCTGCTCGGCATCGACGCCGACGCCGAGTACGCCACGGTGGAGGTGCCGTTCCCGCCGGGCGCCGTCCTGGCCCTCTACACCGACGGGCTGGTCGAGGCGCCGGGCGTGGACCTGGACGAGGCCATCGGGACGCTGGCGGCGTACCTGACCAGCGCCCCGCGCGAGCAGCTCCAGCAGGTCGCCGGGACGCTGCTCGACCACGCCCCGCACACCGACGACATCGCGCTGCTGCTGCTGCGGCACCGCGAGAACACGGGCTGAGACCCGTTCAGTGCGAGACGAACGTGCGGTGGTCGGCCAGGGCGAGCGCCCGGACGAAGTCGAGGAGCTTGAGCAGCCCCCGCCCGGCGAGCCGGACCGGGGCGGGACGGCGGGAGCAGTAGGCGGCCGTCCACAGGACGGGGACGTGTCGTTCCATGCGGACCAGGATGTCCTGGCAGGCACTGATCGATCCAACACATCGTCTCGCTGGCTGCCATCGCTATCGTAGATGGATGGAACTGCGTCAGCTCCGCCACTTCGTCGCCGTCACCACCCATGGCAGCTTCACCGCCGCCGCGCGGGCCGAGCTGATCGTGCAGTCGGCGCTCAGCACGTCCATCCGCAAGCTCGAACGGGAGCTCGGCGCCGACCTGTTCGAGCGCACCGGGCGGCGGCCGGTGCTCACCCCGGCCGGGCACGCCTTCCTGCCGGCCGCGCGGGCGCTGCTGGCCGACGCCGCGGCGGCCGCCGACGCCGTCTCCGCGGTGTCCGGACTGGCCACCGGCCGGGTGGCGATCGGCACCATCCAGACCCTCACCAGCGTCGACCTGCCGGCCGAGCTGGCCGCCTTCCACCGCCGGCGGCCGGGCATCCAGATCTCGGTCCGCGACGCGCCGGTGGCGGGGCTGCTCGACGCGCTGCTCGCCCGCGAGCTCGACCTGGCCTACCTGGCGCTCGACGGCGCCGAGCTGCCGGCGGGGCTGGCCGTGTTCGACTCCTGGGAGGAGGAGCTGGTGCTGATGACCTCGCCCGAGCACCGGCTGGCCGGCGCCGAGCGGGCCCTGCTGTCGGAGCTGACGGAGGAGCCGTTCGTGGACTTCAAGGCCGGCACCGGGCTGGAGACCGCGGTGCGCCGGCTGGCCGCCGGGTGCGGGCTGCACCGGCAGATCACCTGCGAGGTCACCCAGATCCGGCTGCTGGTCGACCTCGTGCGCGCCGGGATCGGGGTGGCGATCGTCCCCCGGCGGGTGGCCGAGCGGGAGGGGCTGCCGACCGTGCGCATCCGCCAGCCCGATCCGGCCAGGACGGTCGTGCTGGCCGGCCGGGCGCCCGTTCCCGCCAACCCGGCCGCCGCCGCCCTGCTGGCGCACCTGACCCGGTGACCCGGATCGCACCTGCGGGGCCCGGCCCCGGCGGCAGATAACCGGTTGAACGGGCGGGGGCTTCGTGGTGGGATGGCCCGCTGTGTCAGCGATCCAGGATCTCGTGCGCCCCGACGTCTATCCGCTGTCCTCCACATACGACCCGGAATGGGTGCTCGGGCTGGACATGGGCCCCCATCCGCTGTGGCTGCTGGAGGACCTGGCCCGCGACCTCGACCTGCGGCCCGGCATGCGGGTGCTCGACCTGGGCTCGGGCCTGGGCGCGACCTCGGTCTTCCTGGCCCGCGAGTTCGGGGTGGAGGTGGTGGCCGCCGACCTGTGGGTCGCGCCGGAGAAGGCCGCGGCCGTCTTCGCCGCGGCGGGCGTGACGGACCGCGTCCGGGCCGTACGGGCCGAGGCGCACGCGCTGCCGTTCGAGCCGGAGTCCTTCGACGCGATCGTCAGCGTGGACGCCTTCGAGTACTTCGGCACGGCCGACTCCTACCTGCCCTACCTGGTCCGCTTCCTGCGGCCCGGCGGGCAGCTCGGCGTCGCCACGCCCGGCATGACCCGCGAGGTCCGCGAGCTCGGGCACATCCCCGCGCACGTCAAGGCCCTGGTCGGCTGGGAGGCCATCGCCTGGCACACTCCCGGGTGGTGGCGCTTCCAGTGGGAGATCACCGAGCTGGTCACGGTGACGTCCGCGCGGCTGCAGGACGGCGGATGGCACGACTGGCTGCTGTGGGCCCGCGCCCGGCAGGAGACCGCGACGATCGCCATGCTCGAAGCCGACCAGGGGGAATACCTGTCCTTCGCGCTGGTCACCGCGCGCCGGAACCCGCCCGCGCCCTGACCACGGCGTCCCCTGGAGTCCGGCGTATGCGCGGGAGCGTCTCGGCCATGGCCGCGCTCCCCCGGTGTCGCGTTGACTTGTCCTCGCGCGTCCGGGACGTCGGGCGCGGGACGAACAGGGGGACACACTGATGTCGGTTCTGCGCACCGTCGTGCTCATCGCGGCGACCATGGCGACCGGGCTCGCGGCGGGCGTCTTCGGACTGTACTCGCACACCATCATGCGCGGTCTGGGCGCGACCGACGACCGCACGTTCGTCGGAGCGTTCCAGGCCGTGGACCGGGCGATACTCAACCCCTGGTTCATGCTCAGCTTCGTCGGCGCGCTGGCCTTCACGGGCCTGGCGGCGGCGCTGCACCTCGGCCAGGACGTGCGCGCGGTGCTGCCCTGGATCATCGTCGCGCTGGTGCTCTACCTGGTCGCCTTCGTGCTCACGGTGGCCGTGAACGTGCCGCTCAACGACGCTCTCAAGGCGGCCGGCGACCCGGACCGGATCGCCGACCTGGCCGCGGTGCGCCGCGCGTTCGACGAGGCCAAGTGGGCCGGCTACAACCTCGTCCGCACGATCACCACCACCGGCGCGTTCGCCTCGCTGTGCTGGGCGCTGGTCAAGAGCGGCCGGGTGGGCTGACGGCGCGCTCGACCAGCGCGACGCGGCCGGCCAGCGGCCCGGCGGGCACCTCGACGGGCTCGAACCCGAGGTCGCGGTAGGTCCGCTCGTGCAGGCGCTCGAAGTCCAGCGCCTCCTCGTAGCCGATCCGCCTGGCCGAGGTGGCGCGGACGAACCCCTGGTTGCGGACGAAGAACACCTTCCCGTCGTAGGTCCCCCGCTCCACCACCCGCTCGACCTCGCGGGCGAGCAGGCGTGAGGCGGGATGCCCGAGGAAGCGGCTCAGCGCCAGCGTGCAGACCGGCGAGCGGTCGAAGAAGACGGGGGCCTCGCCGCCCGCGGGCGCGGCCTCCTGGCGCCGCCGCTGGAGCCTGACCACCTCCTCGGCGAAGGCGGGCTCGCGCCAGGGCTCCGCGCGGCCGAGCGCCTGGCCGAGGGCGATGACGTCCGTCGCCGCCTCTTCGACGACGCTGTACCCGCGGACCTCCAGCAGCCGCAGGACGGCCGTCTTCCCGGCGCCCGGCGTGCCGGTGAGAACGTGGTTCGGCACGGTTGTTCTCCATTTCGGTGGGGATAGATGACGGGCTACGGGCGCTGATACGCGGCTGATACACGGCCGAGCGCCCGGTGACACCCGGCCGAGGCCGGGCGGACGGAAGAGGGCCCAAGACTGGCCGAGGCGTCGCGGACGGCGGCGCGTCCCCACGGCGAAGGAGCCCTTGATGCGTGCGCTGATGCGCGGTCCGGGGGTGCTGACCGGCTGCGGAGGGGCTCCGGCGGGACAGCCGACCCGGCCGACTATCAGGCGATGAGGGCCGAGCGGAGCAGGAACGGCTTCGGCGTCCTGGCCGCGATCGTCCACCCCGAGCCTACCGACACGCGGGCCGGTCAGTGCACTTCCCTAGGTATGGTGCGATTTCATGACATCCCTGCTGCTCGTCGAGGACGACACCGTGATCCGCACGTCGCTGGGCATGGCCCTGGAACGGTACGGCTACCGGGTGACCACGGCGGCCGACGGGCTCGACGGGCTGGAGGCCGCCCGTACAGGCGATCACGACCTGCTGCTGCTGGACGTGATGCTGCCCGGCCTCGACGGCATCAGCGTGTGCCGCAGCATCAGGGAGACCAGCCAGGTGCCGATCCTGATGATGTCGGCCCGCGGCGACGGGCTGGACATCGTGGCCGGGCTGGAGGGCGGCGCCGACGACTACGTGGTCAAGCCGGTGGACCTGCCGGTGCTGGTGGCCAGGATCCGGTCGCTGCTGCGCCGGGCCACCTTCACCAGGACGCCGGCCGCCGGGCCCGAGGCGGGGGCGGCCGTGCTGGAGTTCGGGGACCTGAGCGTCGACACCGGCGCGCTGGAGGTGCGGCGGGCCGGCCGGCGCGTCGAGCTGTCGCCGACCGAGCTGCGGCTGCTGCTGGAGTTCGCCGCCCATCCCGGCATCGTCCTGGAACGGGCGACGTTGCTGCGCAACGTGTGGGACTACGGATGGGACGGCGACAGCCGCGTGGTCGACCTGTGCGTGCAGCGGCTGCGCAGGAAGATCGGCGCCGAGCGCGTCGAGACCGTGCGCGGGTTCGGCTACAAGCTGGCCGTCACGTGAATCCGGCCTCGCTGCGCTGGAAGATCGCCGCACTCGTCACGCTCGCCGCGACCGTCGTCGCCGCCGTGGTGGGGCTGCTGGTGCACCGGGCGACCTGGCAGCGGGCGCTCGACCTCGGCCAGGCGCGGGCCGAGGCGGCCCTGGACAGGTCGCTGGCCGCCGGGACCGCCGAGGACGTCGTGCCCGTCGCCGAGCTTCCCGATGTCCTGGCCGACCGGCTGCGGCCCGGCCGGCGGGTGGTCTGGTACGGGCTCGACCACCGGGACGAGCCGTGGATGTGGGCGGTCCAGCCGTCCGGCGACGGCGGCGAGGAGGCGACGAGCGTGCAGATCGCGATGGGCTCCGAACTGCTGGGCCTCCAGGCGCTCGACCGGAACATGGCCAAGGCCGGGCTGCTCGCCCTGGCGGGGGTGGTGCCGCTGTCGGTGCTGGCGGCCGAGCTGCCCAACCGGCGGCTGCGGCGGGTCGCGCGCACCGCCCGCAGCATCGCCGGGGGCGACCTGGCGGCCCGGACGAACGCCCGCGGCCGGGACGAGATCGCCCGCATCTCCGCCGCCGTGGACTCGATGGCGGCGAGCCTGCAGCACCGGCTGCTGGCCGAGCAGCGGTTCACCGCCGACGTCGCGCACGACCTGCGCACCCCGCTGATGGGCCTGGTCGCCGTGGTCGAGCTGCTGGACGAGGGCGAGGTCGCCGACCTGGTGCGGGACCGGGTGCGGGTGCTGCGCACGCTGGTGGAGGACCTGCTGGAGGTGTCCCGGCTGGACGCCGGGGCCGAGGTCGCCGAGCGGGTGCGCGTGCCGCTGGCCGCGCTGGCCGCGGAGTCGGCGGCCCGGGTGGGGGCCGAGGCGCGGGTGCTGGCCGACGGGGACCCGGTGGCCGAGACCGATCCGCGGCGGCTGGACCGGATCCTGGCCAACCTCGTGCTCAACGCCCATCGGCACGGCGCGGCGCCGGTGGAGATCGCGGTCGGCGACCACGTGGTCGAGGTGCGTGACCGGGGGCCGGGGTTCCCGCCGGAGCTGCTGGCCGACGGGCCGCGCCGGTTCCGCACGGGCGCCGCCGAGCGGGGCCGCGGCCACGGCCTGGGGCTGACGATCGCGCTGGGCCAGGCCCGGGTCATCGGCGCCGAGCTGACCCTGGCCAACGCCCCGGACGGCGGCGCGGTCGCCGTCCTGCGCCTCCCGCCGGGTTGACGCCGGGTTGACGCCCGGGTTGATGCGGGGCTGATACACGGCTGAGCGCGGGTGGATGCCCGGCCACGGCCGCACGGACACGCCGGTCGCGCAACCTGGCCGGTATGCGACGTTCCTTGATGTTTCTGCTGCTGGCTGGCGTTCTGTCGGGCTGTGCCGGAGCTCCCAAGGTCACCGGGGAGGCGTCCCTGCCGTGGCCGCGGGAGGGGCAGGCGGCGGTCGAGGTGGCGGGCGTGGGCAGCCTGGGCGTCAGCGGCGACCTGCGGCCGGTGCCGATCGCCAGCGTGACGAAGGTGATGACCGCGTACGTGATCCTGCGCCGCCACCCGCTGCGGCCCGGCGACGAGGGCCCGCTGATCACCGTGGACCGCGCGGCGGCCGAGGAGTCGTTGTCGCGGCTGGAGTCGACCGTCCCGCTCGTCCAGGGCCGGACGGTGCGGCTGCGGCGGCTGCTGGAGCTGATGATGGTGCCCTCGGGCAACAACGTGGCCCGGCTCCTGGCCCGCTGGGACGCCGGCTCCCAGGAGCGTTTCGTGGCCCGGATGAACGCCGCCGCACGACGCCTCGGCATGGCGGACAGCACGTACACGGGGGCCAGCGGCAACGAGGACACCACCGTCAGCACCGCCGCCGACCAGCTCAGGCTGGCCAGGGCGGCGATGGGCGACCCGGTGCTGCGGGCGGTGGTGGCGCAGACCGACACGTCCGTCCCGGGGGACGCCAGGCGGCTGCACAACACCAACACGCTGCTGAACAGGCACGGCGTCATCGGCATCAAGACCGGCTCGGGCACGGCCGCGGGCGGCAACCTGATGTGGGCCTCGCGCGTACGAGGTCACCTGGTGCTCGGCGTCATCCTCGGCCACGCCGCGCACACCGACCCGGCCGCCGCCAAGGCGGCGGCGCTGGAGGCGGGCGGGCGGATGAGCGCGGCGGTCGAGCAGTGGCTGCTCGACCGGTCGCGATGAGGCGACCGGGCGGGGATCAGCAGTCAAGTCCGCTGACAATGCCCAGCCGAGGTGTCGGATTGACGACCGCGGACGCGATCGCCTGTCACGGACGTTCGCGCGAGACTCTGGGGAGAGCGAGCACGGCCACCGCCCCGGCGGTCACGACGCCGGCGCAGGCCCAGAACGCCAGGGCGTACCCGGAGGCCGGCGCGCCGGTGGGGGCCGCGGCCACCGTGGTCAGCGCGGCCAGCCCGAGGGAGCCGCCGACCTGGCGGGAGGAGTTGAGTATGCCGGAGACCAGCCCCGCCTCGCCGGGGCCGACGCCGGCCGTGGCGGTCAGCGCGATCGGGGCCGAGGTGAGCCCCAGTCCGCCGGTGATGAGCACGCCCGGCAGCACGATCCCGGCGAGCAGGCCGCTCTCCGGCGTGACGGTGGCCTGCCAGGCGAAACCCGCCGCCGCGATCAGCGCGCCCGTGGCCAGCAGCGGACGCAGCCCGACCCGGCCGGCCAGCCACGGCGTGGCCTTGGCGGCGACGACGACGGCGAGGGTGTGCGGCAGGAACGCCAGGCCCGCCTGGAACGCGCTGTAGCGCAGCACCTGCTGCATGTGCAGCGACAGGAAGTACCAGAGCGCGAACCCCGCGGCGCCCAGCAGGAACTGCACGAGCAGCGCGCCGGACACCGAGCGGGCCAGGAAGATCCGCAGCGGCATCAGCGGCGCCCGCGCGAACCGGGCCTGCACCAGGACGAACGCGGCCAGCGCCAGCACGCCCACGCCCATCGGGACCAGCGCGCGGCGAACCCCAGCCGTACGCGGGGGTCTGCAGCATGCCCAGTTCCAGCGCCGACAGCCCGGCCGTCACGGTGATCGCGCCGGCCAGGTCGAGCCCGCGGGCGCCGGCGTCGCGGCTCTCGGCGAGCAGGCGCAGCGCGGCGACTACCGCGACCACCCCGATCGGCGCGTTGATCAGCAGGATCCAGCGCCAGGACAGGTAGTCGGTGAGCAGCCCGCCGGCGAGCGAGCCCGCCGCCCCGCCGACGGCCCCGACCGCACCCCAGGTGGCGACGGCCCTGGCCCGCGCCGGCCCGGCGGGGATCGTGGTGGTGAGGATCGTCAGCGTGGCCGGGGCGACCACGGCCGCGCCGAGCCCCTGGCACGCCCGCGCGGCGATCAGCAGCTCCGGCGTGGTGGCGAGCCCGCCGGCCAGGCCGGCGACCGCGAACACGGTCAGGCCCGCGACGAACGTGCGCCTGCGGCCGTAGAGGTCGGCCGCCCGGCCGCCCAGCAGCAGGAACCCGGCGAAGGTGAGGAGGTAGGCGTTGACCACCCATTGCAGCCCCTCGGCGCCCAGGCGGAGGTCGGATTCCATGGCGGGCAGCGCGACGTTCACGATCGACACGTCGAGGACCGTCATGAACTGCGCCAGGCAGACCAGGGCGACGATCGGCCAGAGGGGGGCGGGCGGCCGGGCGGTGCTCCGCCCGGCCGGTGGCGCGTCCGCGGTGTTCGTCATGATCCGAGATGTCGTCGACGGTCCCCGCGTGGTCACACGACCGCGACGGCGTCGACCTCGACCAGGCAACCCGGGTTCAGGCCGGCCACGACGTGCACCGTGATGGCCGGCGGGGCGTCGGCCCGGTTCCACACCTCCTGGAAGGCGGCCACTCCCTCGTCGAACGTGTGGCCCTCCAGCACGGCGATGCGCCAGTGCACGACGTTCGCCAGGGTCGCTCCCTCGCTCTCCAGGATCGTCCTGAGATTGCGGAACACCTGCCTGGCCTGGTCCCCCACCGTGGGGCCGACGACCTTGCCGTCGGGGCCGACGCCGTTCTGGCCGCCGATGTAGATCGTCTTGGCCGGCTGCTCGACCACGACGGCCTGGCTGAAGGCCGGGCTGCGGTGAAGTCCCTCGGGGTTGATGTGCCGTACGGCCATGGTGTTCTCTCCTCGTGTTCTGAAACCAGTTAAAGGGGTTTTGGTGCGACACCAGTTATAGTGGTGTCATGCGAGTGAACGCAACCGGACGGGTGCTGCACGATCCCAAGGGCGGGTCGTTCCGGTTCGACGCCGGCGCCCTCTGCCTCGACTTCGCCCACACCGGCGGCGAAGGCCAGTACGCGATCTTCGAGACCCTTCACGAGCCTGCCGACCTGGCCGAATGGCTCGCCCAGCCACCCCTGACGGCGGTCATGACGGTCCCCGTGACCGCCGGCGAGCTCACCGACGCCAAGGCCCTGCGCCGGGCGATCTGGGACGCGGCTCACGCCCGGGCGGCGCGCCGCCCCCTGCCCGCCGAGGCGATCACGGCCATCAACCGGGCCGCGACGGCCGCGCCCCTGGTGCCCGAACTCGGCGCCGACGGCGTCACGGCGGGATGGGCGTCACCGGTGCGGGCCGTTCAGGCACTGTCCGCCATGGCGCGGGAGATGATCGAACTGCTGTCCGGGCCGTTCGCCGAGCGTATCCGCGAGTGCGCGAGCGACAACTGCCCGCTGGTGTTCGTCGACACCTCGCGGCCCGGCGCCCGCCGCTGGTGCGCGATGGAACGCTGCGGCAACCGCCACAAACTCCGCGCCCTGCGCGCCCGCCAGGCCCTGGAGCCGTGACAGCCTGCCCTGGAGCCGTGACAGCCTGCCCTGGAGCCGTGACGCCCGGCGAGTGGACGCGGGGCGGCCCCGCGCGGGCTAAGGCCGGTCGAGGATCGACAGGCCGTTGACCGCGATCTCGATCCCGCGCCGCCCGGCGGCCAGGACGTCGTCCTCGGAGCCGCCCTGCTCCTGGGCGACCATCCCGGCCACGGCCAGCGCGCCCATGAAGCTCCCGACCGCCGCCCCCGCCGACACCGGGTCGAGCCCCGGATAGACCTCGCACAACGCCCTGGCCAGCCGGGGCTGGGTCTCTATCATGAGCGTCAGGCCGCGGGCGCGCAGCACGGGCTCGGCGGCCATCAGCCGCGCCCGCAGCGGCGACAGCGCGAAGCCGAGCTCGTCGTCCTCGGCCAGGCTGCGCACCATGGCCTCGAACATGCGGCTCAGCAGCTCCCCCAGCGGCTCTCCGGGCCGCCGCCCGGCGATCGCCTCCAGCATCACCCGCTCGCGGTCGCCGGCCTGGAGGAAGAGCACGTCCTCCTTGCTCGCGAAGTAGGCGAAGAAGGTGCGGGGCGCGACGTCGGCCGCCGCGGCGATGTCGGCGACGGTGGTCTGCTCGTACCCCCGCTCGGCGAACAGCCGGACGGCGGCCTCCAGCAGCGCGCGGCGGGTGCGGGCCTTCTTGCGTTCGCGATGACCTTCCACGGCGCCACCCTACTGCATGCCCTGCTTTTATGCACAGGTTGCAAATTCGCAGTCTCTGCGGTTTTCTGGGACGCATGGACATCCTTCAGAGCCTGCCGCTCGACCGGGAGAACCCGTTCGAGCCACCCGCGGAGCTCGCCCGGCTGCACGGCCCGCTGCATCGCATGATCTACGCCGACGGCCGTCCCGGCTGGCTGGTCACCGGCCACGCCGAGGCCCGCGCGGTGCTCGACGACCCGCGCTTCAGCAACACCTCCCAGGGCGCCGCGCCCCCGATCAAGGAGCTGGCGCCGCCCGAGGGTCTGGCCGACCTGGTGATCCCGCCGGGCTTCTTCATCGCCATGGACGACCCCGAGCACTCCCGCTACCGGCGGCTGCTCACCGGCCGCTTCAGCATGCGCAGGATGCGGCTCCTGGAGCCCAGGATCCAGGAGATCGTCGACGGCCGGCTCGACGAGATGGCCACGGCCGGGGCGCCCGCCGACCTGGTCGGCGCGTTCGCGCTGCCGATCCCGTCGCTGGTGATCTGCGAACTGCTCGGCGTCCCGTACGACGAGCGCGCGCGCTTCCAGGACACCACCGCGCGCGCGGTGAACCTGGACAACTCCGCCGAGCAGCGCGGGGCGGCGGGCGCGGAGCTGATGGGCTACCTGTCCGAGCTGGTCACCCGCAAGCGGGCCGAGCCCGCCCAGGACCTGCTCGGCGAGCTGGTCTCCGGCGGCGAGCTGAACCACGAGGAGCTGACCGGGGTGGCCACCCTGCTGCTGACCGCCGGCCACGAGACGACCGCGAACATGCTGGCCCTCGGCGCGTTCCTGCTGCTGAGCCGTCCGGAGCAGGCGGAGCTGGTGCGCACCGATCCCGGCGTCGCGGCGACCGCCGTCGAGGAGCTGATGCGCTACCTCAGCATCGTGCACATCGGCCCGATCCGGGTCGCGCGGGCCGACGTGCCGCTCGCCGGGCGGACGATCAGCGCCGGGGAGACCGTGACGCTCTCCCTGCCGGCCGTCAACCGCGACCCGGCCCGCTTCCCCGACCCCCACCGCTTCGACGTCACCCGCGAGGCCGGGCCGCAGCTCGGCTTCGGCCACGGCATCCACCAGTGCCTGGGCCAGCAGCTCGCCCGCCTGGAGATGCGGCTGGCCTTCCCCGCGCTGCTGCGCCGCTTCCCCGGGCTGCGGCTGGCCGTGCCCGCCGAGGAGGTGCCGCTGCGCCCGCGCGCCACGATCTACGGCCTGGCGTCCCTGCCGGTCACCTGGTGAGGCCGCCGCGTTTGACGTGCCCTCCGGCCGTGCAGAGAGCATGACGGACGAAGGACGACCACGGAGGCGCGCATGACCGGTACGGACGGCGGGATCAGGTTGTGTCAGGTGGTGCTCGACTGCACCGACGCCAGGGCGCTGGCGGAGTTCTACCGGTCCCTGCTGGACCTGGTCTACCGGCCCGGCGACGAGCCGCCGCAGGCGGGGGCCGACGACGAACGCGGCCGCGACTGGCTCGTGCTGCGCACCAGGGACGGCGCGCCGCAGCTCGCCTTCCAGCAGGTCGAGACGCTTCCTGAGGCGACCTGGCCGGAGCCCGGGGTGCCCCAGCAGCTCCACCTCGACCTGACCGTCTCCTCGGTCGAGAGCCTGCTGGAGCAGCACGAACGCGTTCTGCGCCTGGGCGGCCGGCTGCTGCTGGACCGGATCGACGACGAGGAGGAGCCCCTGCGGGTCTACGCCGACCCGGCCGGGCACCCGTTCTGCGTGTTCGTCTCCCGGCGGGACTGACCGTCCGGCGGGGCTGGCCGTCCGGCGGGAGCGGTCAGCGCGCCGGCGAGAAGACCAGCGTGGCGTTGTGGCCGCCGAACCCGAACGAGTTCGACATCACCGGCCCTCTGGCGATCGGGCGCGGCACGGGCGCCGCGTCGATGTCGCAGCGCGGGTCGAGCCGGTCCAGGTTGGCGGTCGGCGGGGCGGTGCACTCGGCCATCGCCAGCACGCACGCCACGGCCTCGATCGCCCCGGACGCGCCGAGGGCGTGCCCGGTCACCCCCTTGGTGGAGCTCACGGGCACGGCGGCGGGCCCGAAGACGCGGCCGATCGCCTGCGCCTCGGCCAGGTCGTTCAGCTCGGTCCCGGTGCCGTGGGCGTTGACGTGCACGATGTCCTCGGGCGCCAGGCCCGCGTCGGCGAGCGCGGCGTCCATGCAGCGCCGGGCGCCCTCGCCGCCGGGCGCGGGGGCCGTCAGGTCGTGGGCGTCGCTGGTGCGGCCGTAGCCGGACACCTCGGCGTGCACGCGCGCCCCGCGGCGCACGGCGTCGTCCAGGCGTTCCAGGACGAGGAACGCGGCCCCCTCGGCCAGCACGAACCCGTCGCGGTCGGCCTCGAAGGGGCGGCAGGCGGCCTCGGGGTCGTCGTTGCGCACCGACAGGGCCCGGCACCGGCTGAAGCCGTGCAGCATGCCGGGGGTGACGTTCGCGTCCCCGGCCCCGGCCACGACCAGGTCGGCCGAGCCGTCGCGGATCAGCCGGACGCCCTCGCCGATGGCGTGCGCGCCGGAGGCGCAGGCGGTGACCACGGACATGCTCGGCCCGCGGATCTCGTACCGCATGGCGATGGCGGCGGCGCCGGCGTTGGGCATGATCTTCGGGATGAAGATCGGCGACAGCCGCAGCGCGGCCGGACCGGGCGTGTCGAGCAGCGCCGACTCGTAGGTCTCGGTGCCGCAGAACGAGCTGCCCGCCACCACGGCCCGCCGCTCGGGCGGCACCCGCGGATGACCGGCGTCGGCCAGCGCGTCGCCCGCCGCGCACACCGCCAGCAGCGACGCCCGGTCCAGCCGCCGCGCCTGCCGGTCGGTCAGGTACGCCGAGACGTCCAGCTCCGGCACCTGGCAGGCGAAGCGCACCGCGAGCGCGGACGTGTCGAAGGACGTGATGGCCCGTGCCGTCGAGCGCCCGCCGAGCAGCGCGTTCCACAGCTCCTTGGGACCGGAGCCGGCGGGCGTGCGCAGGCCGAGCCCGGTCACCGCGACGCGGGGTCGCATCAGCCGCCCACCGCCGTCAGGTGGCGGCGGATGACGGCGGCCATGTCGGCGACGGTCCGCACCCGCTGGAGCCGGTCGTCGGCGAAGGTGCCCCATTCGTCCTCGACCACGGCGTACAGCTCGGCGAAGTCCAGGCTGTCGGCGTCCAGTTCCTCGCGCAGGTCGGTGTGCGGGCCGATCTGGGCCGGGCTGACACCCAGGACCCGCGCGCAGTGGCCGCGGAGCGTGTCTGTTATCTGGTCGTCGGTCATGGTGCCGTCCGTTCTCTCGGCGGATGGGGGGCGTGTCCGAGTGTGCTCCAGGAGCGCGGGCGGGTCCGGGTATGACACCTCAAATGTCCATCAAGCCGGGCCCAGAGCGTCCCTGACCCGCGACTCGGTCAGCGCGGCCAGCGCCGCCCGGTCCGCGCGCGGCCGTCCGGTGGGGGCGGGGCGTACGGGGGGCAGGAACGTCACCTCGGCCACCAGGTTCCGGGTCGCGACCACGCGCAGCAGCGAGAGCGGCAGGGAGTCCGCGCCGATCCAGGCGGCGCGGGTGGAGGGCATGCCGGCTTCGCGGTAGCGCAGCGCCACCGGCCGGACGGTCGCGCCCGCCTCGACGGCGGCCTGGAACAGGGCCGGGTGGAAGGCTCCCATGGCCTGCCCGCACCAGGTGGTGCCCTCGGGGTAGGCCAGCACGGCGTCCCCGTCGCGCAGCGCGGCGGCGACGGCCGTGATCGCGGCGGGCAGCCCGGCCGGGCGGTCCTTGTCGATGAACAGCGTGCGGTGGGCGGCGGCCAGCGACCGGACCAGCGGCCACCGGCCGATGTCCCGCTTGGCGAGCTGGCGGGCCGGCGTGAGGGCCGCCATGATCAGCGGGTCGGCCCACGAGATGTGGTTGCTCACCAGCAGGGTGCCGTGGCCGTCCAGGACCGGGACGCCGCCGGGGACCCGTACCGTGATGCCGAGCGTGCGCACGATCAGGCCCATGGCCCTGCGGGCCAGGCGTGCGCGCAGGGCCCCGGCGCGGCGGGCGGGCGCCGCCGACAGCGTCAGGGCGACCGCCAGGGCCAGCGCGCAGCCCAGGAGGCGGGCGGCCCGGCGGACCGGCCCGGCGGCGGCGACCGGCGGGCGCACGCACGCGTCCGGCGTGCACGGCGACAGCCCCGGCCCGGACGGCGGCCGCTCGTGGCGGTGGTCCTGGTCGCGGGTGGTCGTCATGGTGTGCCCGCCGGCGGTGCCGCGGGCTCCGTCCCGTCCGGGCCGCCTGGCCCGGGCGGCCCGCCTGCCGCCGCGCCGACGGGGACGCGCGGCGGGTCGCCGGGAGAGCCGCCGCCGCTGCCCCGCCTGCCGCGCAGGAGCCGGGGCGTCCACCAGTTGACGGGTCCGGCCAGGCGCATCACGGCGGGCACGAGCAGCGTGCGGATCAGCGTGCAGTCGACCAGGACGGCCAGCGCGATGCCCACCCCGATCATCTTGAG
This sequence comes from Nonomuraea sp. NPDC049624, assembly GCF_040675255.1. Taxonomy (NCBI): domain Bacteria; kingdom Bacillati; phylum Actinomycetota; class Actinomycetes; order Streptosporangiales; family Streptosporangiaceae; genus Nonomuraea; species Nonomuraea sp. NPDC049624. Next base: position 34,493 of record NZ_JBFAOR010000021.1, read on the forward strand.
CACGGCCAGGCCGGAGGTCGCCACGGCGGCCATGACGACGGCGAAGATGACGGCGGCCGAGGTGAACAGCCGTCCGGTGTGCTGCAGCCCGGTGGCGACCGCGGTGGCGGTGTCGCCGCGGTCGCGGTACTCCTCGGTGATCCGGGACAGCAGGAAGATCTCGTAGTCCATGGACAGGCCGAAGGCGACGCAGAAGATCAGCGTGGGCATGAGGGCGTCGATGCTGCCGGTGGCGGTGAAGTCGCCGACCAGCCCGCGCAGGTGGCCGTCCTGGAAGACGTGCACCAGGGCGCCGAAGGTGGCGGTGAGGCTGAGCACGTTCATCACCAGGGCCTTGACGGCCAGCACGACGCTGCGGGTCAGCAGCGTCACCATGGCCAGGGTGGCCAGCGCGATCAGCGCCAGGGCCGTGGGCAGCGTGCCGGCGATGCTCTGCCTGATGTCGTCGAGCTCGGCGCCCGGCCCGGCGAACAGCGCCTGGCCCGGGGCCGGGATCGCGCGCAGGCGCCGGACGAGCTCGCTGTTGGCCACCGAGTACGGCTCGTGCGCGGTGGTGACGAGCAGCCAGGTGCCCGCCTCGCCGGTGAACCGGCGGCCCGGCCCCGGGACGGCGGCGGCCCGGCTGTAGGAGCCGCCGGCCGTGTCCACCCGGAGCACGCCGTCGGTCGCGGCCAGGCGCCTGGCGTAGCCGTCCAGCGGGCCGGCGGAGCTCTGCCCGGTCATCCGCAGGTCCGGCAGCACGATCATGGTGCCGCCGACGACCTGCTGCCCGCCGAACTCCGCGCGCAGCGCCTGCGCCGCCCGGGCGGCGGGCGCGTCGGGCGGCAGGATGCGGTCGTCCAGGGTGCCGAAGCGGGCGCCCAGGAACGGCGCGCCCATGGCCAGCAGCAGCGCGGTGGTCGGCACGGCGACCGCCAGCGGGCGGCGCATGACGGCGACCGCCAGGCGGTACCAGGGCCCGTCCTCCACCGGCGGCGCGGACCGGCGGGCGGCGTTCCACGGGCCGGGCACGGGAAGCCGGTTGACCCGGTCGCCGAGCAGGGTGAGCACGGCCGGGAGCACCACGAGGCTGGCCGCGGCCGCCGTCAGGCTGATCGTCATCCCGCCGACGGCCAGCGAGCGCAGGATGGTGAACGGGAACAGCAGCAGCGCCGACATGGACAGCGCCACGGTGGCCGCCGAACAGGCCATGGCCCGGCCGGTGGTGCGCATGGTGACGGCGACCGCCTGGGCGGCGTCCTGGCCCTGGGCGAGCTGTTCGCGGAAGCGGGTGACGATGAACAGGCTGAAGTCGACGGCCAGGGCGAAGCCGAGCGCGCTGGAGATGCTCAGCGCGAACACCGAGATCTCCATGACCTCGGTGAGCAGGCGCAGCACCGCCATGGTCGCGATCACCGCCAGCGCGCCGATCAGCACCGGCAGCAGGGCGGCGACCAGGCTGCCGAACACCACGCACAGGATGGCCAGGGTCAGCGGCGCGGCGATCAGCTCGGCGGTGCGCAGGTCGGTCTCGCTGCGGTCCTGCGCCTCGACGCGCACCTGGGCCTCGCCCGTGGCGGTCAGCGACAGGGGGCCGTAGCGGCCGTGCAGGGACTCCACGATCCGGCGGGCGGCGGCGTTGCGGGCGGCGTTGTCGCCGCGCAGGTGGGCCAGGACGACCGCCGCGCGCCCGTCACCGCCGCGCAGCCTGGGCTCGTGGCCGCGCCAGTACGAGGTGACCCGCCACACGCCCGGGTCGGCCGAGACGCGTTCGGTGAGCCGCGTCCCGGCGGCGTCGATCTCGGGGTCGTCGACCGGGCGCGCGGCGCGGGCGATCAGGACCAGGTCGGCGTTGCCCGCGTGGAAGGCGTCCTGGAGGATGTCGTCCGCGCGCAGGGACTGCGATCCGAGCGGCACGATGTCGCCCAGCACGAGCCGGTCGTGCACGTCCAGGCCGGCCATGAGCGAGACGGCGAACGTGACGGCCGCGCCCCAGAGCACGACCCGTCGCGGCCACCTCCGCCCACGGCCGGACGGCGGCGAATTGCCCCACATCGGTGAATCCTTACGTCGAGTAACGGTCGGTCGAGGCCGCCGCGCACGCGCTCCCCCGCGGCGCGCGCCTGTGCGGTCGGTCCCTGTGCGGTCGGGCCCTGTGCGGTCGGGCCTTGTGCGGTCGGGCCTGTGCGGTTGGCTTGGGCATTCAGTCGAGGCCGGCGCGTACGCGTTCCTCGGCGGCGCGGGCCAGGGCGGCCCGTCCGCGCGGCCCGCGGGCGGGCGCGGGCGGCGGCAGGAGCGGGGTGAGCCGCACCTCGGCCCGCAGCCGCCGCGTCCCGGCCACCCGGACGACGGACCCGGTCACCGAGTCCTCGCCCACCCAGCTCCCCCGGCTCGACGGGCTCGGGCCCTCGTAGTAGCGCAGGACGGCCGGGCACACCGCCGCCCCCGCGTCGATCGCCGCCTGGAAGACCGCGGGCCGGAACGTGCCGACCTCGCGCCCGCAGGACGTGGTGCCCTCGGGGAAGACGGCGACCGCCTCCCCGGCCAGCAGGGCGTCGCGGACCAGGCCCACCGCGGCGGGCAGCGTGGACAGGCGTTCCCTGTCGATGAACAGCGCCCCGCAGGCCGCGCCGAGCGTCCCGATGAGCGGCCACCGGCGCACCTCCCGCTTGGCCAGCAGGCGGCAGGGCAGCGCGGCCAGCATGACCAGCGGGTCGAGCAGCGAGACGTGGTTGGCCACGACGAGCACCCCGGCCCCCTCCCCCGCGAGGTCCGCCGGACCGGCGACCTCGACCCGGACGCCGAGCGCGCGCAGCAGCAGCCGGGCCGCGGCCTGCGCGGTCCTGGCCCGCCAGCGCCTCGGCCCGGCTCCCACGACGAGGAAGGCGGGCAACGCGGCCAGCAGCACCAGCAGGGCGGCGCACAGCCGGGCCGCGCGGCGCGCCCGCCCGGCGGCGACGGCCTCCTCCGGCAGGCACGCGCGCACCGAGCACGGCGCCCGCGCCAGCCACGGGTTGATGTCCACGCGCCGGCCGGAGCCGGCGACGTGCCGCCACGTCGCCCGCCCCCGCCCCGCCCCTACGGGCGGCACGACGGGCGGCACGACGGACGGGACCACGGACGGCACCACGGGCAGCGTGGCGGACGGCACAGCAGTGGGCACTGCGGGCGGAGTCGGATGGGACACGCGGGACTCCCAGACGGTGATCGGCGGGCCGGCCCGAGCGGCGCTAACGGCAGCGCGGGACGACGGCGGGCGGCAGGTCGCACCGGACCGGCCCCTGACTCTGGACCGTTCCAAGGCGTGCGCGCAGCCGGCCCGGGAAGGCCCGGCACACGGACGCGGCCCGGACGATGTGCTGCCCCTGACCGGGCACGACGCCATCAGCCAACTGCCCCACGGCCCACGAGCCGGCCCCGACGGCAACGGCCCGCCGCGGGCCGACAGGGACCACGACAGCCCGCCGCGGGCCGACCGGGACGGCGACAACCCGCCGCAGGCCGAGCGGGACGGTGACGGCCGGCCTCAGGGCGCGGCGTGCGGTGCCGGGTGGCGTGCGGGTGCCTCGTCGCCGGGACGGGCGGGTATCGGGCGGATGTGAGCTTTGTGCGACTTGTTGCGACTGCACGATCATGAGCGTCCCGAATTCGGAGCGGGCTCGGCACCGGCGGCCCTGACGGCAGGGTGACAAGCGGATGATGATCCTGTTAGTGCAGGTTAAGCGCCATCCGGCGGAGAGCGCCGAATTTGCGCCACGTGTCGCCCGACCTTGGCAGAACACTCCACAAGCCGTCCCGGCTCATGACCTGAACCCCATAACCTGACAAGGTGATCTACGCGAAGACGCCCCTCACCCCCGAGATCCGTGCCGCCGTCTCCCGGGCCTGGGGCGCCGAAGGAGAGGGCGAGCGGCTGCACGGCGGGGAGGAGTCGGCCGCCTACCGCCTCGGCGACCACGTCGTCCGGGTGGGGCCGGCCGCGCGCGGCGTGGCCGAGTCGGAGTGGTGCCACGCCGTCGCCCGGCACGCCGCCACCACGCTCCCCGAGGCCGTCGCCCCGCTGGCCACCGCGGGCGGCGCGACGGTGGTCGTCGTGGCGGGGCGGGCGGTCTCCTGCTGGCCCTACGTCGAGGGCGAGTGGCCCGACTCCGACGTCCCCGCCCAGCGGGAGGCGGGCGCGCGGCTGCTGGCCAGGCTCCACCGCGCGCTGGCCGGTCTGCGTCCCGGCCCGCGTCCCGTGCCCGCCTTCCAGGAGTCCGGCCTGTACGGCGACCCGCCCCCGGACGCCGCCGACCTGCACGACCCGGTCCTCGACCGCTGGCTGGCGGCCTTCCACGCCGGGCATCCCGTACGCCACCCGCTGCACGGCGACTACTACACCGGCAACACCCTGGCCAGGGACGGCCGCATCGTCGCCGTCCTCGACTGGGACGAGACCTTCGTCGGCGCCCCCGAGCTGGAGCTGGCCGCCGCCGCGCTGGAGTGGGGCGACGACCTGACCGGGCCCAGCAAGGAGTTCGTGGCGGCCTACCACGAGGAGGGCGGCACGGCGGCCCCCCTCGACGACGAGTCGCTCGCCCAGCTCGTACGGCACAAGCTGCGCAGGGAGCACGCCTACTTCCGCAAGGCCGCCGCGGCGGGCGTGCCGCACGACGAGGAGGACCTCGACTACCACCGGGCCCGGGTCGAGCTGTTCCACCGGCTGCGCCCCTGACCCGGGCGGCCCGGGTCAGAAGTAACGCAGCCAGACGTACACCCAGGCCAGGGCCGTGCTGCCCAGGGTGACGACGATGCCGTACCGGGTGAACTGCCAGAAGGAGATCGGGTTCCCGGTGCGGGCGGCGATCCCGAGGGCCACGACGTTGGCGCTGGCGGCGACCGCGGTGCCGTTGCCGCCGAAGTCGGCGCCGAAGGCGAAGGCCCACCACAGCGCCTGCCCGGTGGACGCGTCCGGTGCGGCGGCGGCCAGTTCCTCGACCACCGGCGCCATCGTCGCCACGTACGGGATGTTGTCGAAGAAGGCCCCCAGCACGCTGGAGCCGAACAGCAGCGAGGTGGCCGCGGCGAAGTAGTTGTCGCCGAACAGGTCGATGGTGGCGCGGCCGATGGTCTCCATCATGCCGGTGTGCACCAGGCCGGCGACCATGACGAACAGCCCGGCGAAGAACACCAGCGTGGGCCATTCGACCTCGCGCAGCACGTCCCCGAGCTCGACCCGGCAGACCAGCAGCATGACCCCCGCGCCGACCAGGGCGATGATCGAGGGCGCCAGGTGCAGGACGGAGTGCAGCGCGAACGCCGTCACCACCGCGGCCAGCACCGTCATCGACCGCGCCAGCAGTGCGGGGTCGGTGATGGCCCGCCGCTCCTGCAGCGCCATCACCTTGGCGACGTGCTCGGCGTTGTAGTGGAACGACCGGCGGAACAGCGGGTAGGTGAGCAGCACGAACACCGCGAAGATCACCACGACCGCGGGCGCCATGTGGACGAGGAAGTCGTTGAACGTCAGCCCTGCCCGGCTGCCGATGATGATGTTCGGCGGGTCGCCGATCAGCGTCGCGGCCCCGCCGATGTTGGAGGCCAGCACCTCGGCGATCAGGTACGGCTGCGCCGGGATGCGCAGCCGTCCGCACACCATCACCGTCACCGGCGCGACCAGCATGATCGTCGTGACGTTGTCCAGGAACGGCGAGGCCACGGCGGTGATGGCCATCAGCATCGCCATCAGCCGGTACGGCCGTCCCCGCGAGCGTTTGGCCGCCCAGATCGCCAGGTAGTCGAACAGCCCGGTCTGCTTGATCACCCCCACGATGATCATCATGCCGAGCAGCAGGAAGATGACGTTCCAGTCGATGCCCGCGTGCCCCGAGGAGAACACCTCCTCCCCCGGTGTCAGCCCCAGCACGGTCATCAGGCCGGCCGCCACCAGGACGACCTTGACCTTGTCGGCCTTCTCGGTGGCGATGAAGAAGAACGCCACCACGAAGATGGATAGGGCCAGGATCGCGCTCATGCGGATCAGTCCGGAAGGCTCGTGATGGCCAGGCTGGTCAGCAGGCGTTCCAGCGTGATCGCCCCCGTGAGGGTGGCGTCCGGGCCGAGGACGGCGACGAGCGGGCTACGCGTGCGGGCCATCAGCGCCGCCACCTCCAGCAGGGTCGCGTCCGGCGGCACGGTGACGGGCCGCGCGGGCGGCCTGGGCAGGCAGTCGCCGACCGTCAGGTGGGCGAGCTCCTGCCAGAACAGCTCGGCGTCGCTCTCGTCGAGGGTGCGGGCCAGGGCCTGGTCCTCCTGGTACGAGCCGGGGATGGCCAGCCGCAGCACCTGCGTGCCCGGCAGCACGGTCGCCGGCCTGCCCCGCTCGTCGACCACGATGAGCCCGGGCAGCCGGTTGACCACCATCAGGCGCACGGCGCGTCCCACGGAGTCGCGGGCCGTCACGGTCGGCAGGGTGACGGCGATGTCCTGTGCTCGCATGGCACCGTCCACGGTGGTCGGAGTGGTGGGAAGACGACGGTTCGCGCCGGTTCGGGGCGCGGTCGTATGACGGATCTTGATGGGGAGCCTCCAGCGGGGGCATGGGCGAAGGTCACAAAGGCGGCCAGGACGGCTCAGGCGCTCAGCCCCGGCCACGGGACGGCGGCCGGCCCCCGGCGCGGCCCGCGCGTCAGATGGCCCCGGGGGACGGACCGCGACCCGCGGGCGGGCAGGAGGAGAAGCGGTCCTGCCGCCGCGGCTCGGCGAAGGTCCGTGCCACGCATCGCCCACCTCCTTACGGTCCGTCCCTGTTTTCCGGGGAGACCATGCCATCACCGCGCGGGGGGCCGCGCCCATCGGGTCCAGCCCCCATATCGGGTGGGGGCGGGGCCGTATCCGGGCCGGGTCAGTGGACAGCGCGGGCGGCGAACGCCCAGGCTAAGGGCATGAGAGACGCCGTCGCCACCGCGCCGGAGCCGCCTGGCCGCACCCCGGCCCAGGCGTTGTTCCGCCGCCTGTTCGTCATCAACGCGCTGGTCTTCGCCGCGGGCACGTTCGTGCTGGCGCTGTCCCCCGCGACGGTCTCCTCACCGGTGCTGCTGACCGAGATCCCGGTGCTGCTCATCGGCCTGGCGCTGATCCTGGCGGCGAACGCGTTCCTGGTGCGGGCCAGCCTGGCCCCGCTGACCTCCCTGACCGCCCTCATGCGGCGGGTGGACCTGCTGCACACCCACGACCGGCTGCCCGCCGGCAACCGGGACCTGCGCGGCGTCACCGACACCTTCAACCAGATGCTCGACCGGCTGGAGGAGGAGCGCAGCGTGGCCAGCGCCCAGGCCCTGGCCGCCCAGGAGGCCGAACGCGGCCGCATCGCCCGCGAGCTGCACGACGAGATCGGCCAGAGCCTCACCGTCGCGCTCCTGGCGCTCAAGCGGGTGCGCGACCGGGCGCCCGCGGAGCTGGCCGACGAGCTCGGCCACGCCCAGGAGGCGATCAGGACCAGCCTGGACGAGGTGCGCCAGGTCGCCCACCGGCTGCGTCCCGGCGTCCTGGAGGACCTCGGGCTGACCAGCGCCCTCACCGCGCTGGCCACCGACCTGTCGCAGACCGGCACGGTCGAGGTCACGCGTAGACTGGCTCCGGGGCTGCCGCCGCTCAGCTCTGAGGTCGAGCTGGTGCTCTACCGCATCGCCCAGGAGAGCCTGACCAACGTCGCCCGCCACGCCCAGGCGACCAGGGCGGCGCTCACGCTGACGCCCGACGACGGCGACCTGGTCCTGCGCGTCACCGACGACGGCCGGGGCGGCATCGGCGAGCCGGGCGCCGGCATCCGCGGCATGCACGAGCGGGCCCTGCTCATCGGGGCCCGGCTGAGCGTGCACTCGCCGCCCGGCGGCGGCACCGAGATCGTCCTCACCGTCCCCGGCGCGGCCAAGGAGAACGCCCGATGACCCGCATCCTGCTCGCCGACGACCACGCGCTCGTCCGCCAGGGCGTCCGCCTGATCCTCGACGCCGAGCCCGACCTGACCGTGGTCGCCGAGGCGGCCGACGGGGCCGAGGCGGTCGAGGCCGTCCGCACCCACGACATCGACCTGGTCGTCCTGGACATCGCCATGCCGCGCATGACCGGCCTGCAGGCCGCGCGCGAGATCTCCCGCCGCCGGCCCGGCATCCGGCTGCTGATGTTGTCGATGTACGACAACGAGCAGTACTTCTTCGCCGCGCTCAAGGCCGGGGCCTGCGGCTACGTGCTGAAGTCGGTGGCCGACCGCGACCTCATCGAGGCGTGCCGGGCGGCGATGCGCGGCGAGCCGTTCCTGTACCCCGGGGCGGTCACCGCGCTGATCCGCGACTACCTCCACCGCCACCGGCACGGCGACCCGCTGCCCGACACCCTGCTGACCGCCCGCGAGGAGGAGATCGTCAAGCTCATCGCCGAAGGCCACTCCACCAAGGCCATCGCCGACACCCTGGTCATCAGCCCCAAGACCGTCGACCGCCACCGCAGCAACATCCTGGCCAAGCTCGGCCTCAACGACCGGCTCGACCTGACCCGCTACGCCATCCGCGCCGGCCTGATCGAACCCTGACCTCGGCGGACGGCCGCGCCCCTGGCTCCCGCGGCCCCGGCGGCCCGGCCGGATGGAGTGCGCGGGCGCAGTTCCATGAGACGATCGAGATCATGATGGGTCCGTTGGGCGCGAGCAGCGACGTCCTCCACGCCTCCCTTTCGTCCTGTTGTGTCCCGGCACGGGCCGCCGCCGACCCTGCCGCCGATCCCGTCGCCGTGCCGGTCGTGTGCTGAGCATGGCCGAGGACACCGTCGCGTCCCGGGGCGCGTTCACCGGTCAGGAGGCCCGCGGCCTCGTCTCCCGCATCGAGGGGCTGCGTCCGCGGCGCGGTCCCGGCGACGGCGGCGAGGTCCCCGCGGCCGACGTCGACGTCGTCGAGGGGCTGGCTCCGGCGGCGGCCGGCGCGGCGGCGGCCTGGCTGCGCGAGCGGCCCTCCCCGGCCCTGCGGCGGACGCGGCTGCGGGTGCTGGCCTCCTACCTGCGGTGGCTGCGCGGGCAGGATCCCGGCGGCGACGTGCTGGGGGCCGGGTCGCAGGTCGACGCCTACTGCCTGGCCGCGCTCACCGCCGGCCTCGCGCCGTCCGGCCGGCCGCTGGCCCGCGCGACGGTGGTCCGCCGGCGGGCGGTGCTGGCCTCGTTCTACGCCTTCGCCGGACGGCACGGGCCGGCTCTCCCGGCGCCGGTCGCGCACCCGCCCACCCCGGCCGAGCGGCGGCTGCTGCGCGGCGGGGTCGCCCTGCTGGCCGAGGAAGGGCGCTTAGCCGAGGCCGTGGCCGTCGGGCTGCTGGAGTCCACGGGCGCGTCCGTCGACGCGCTGGCCCGGCTGACGCCGTGCGACGTGCACCTGGTGGGCGCCGGCGACCCCGTGCTGATCACCCTGCACGACGGGCGGGGCGACATCGTCGCCTTCCCGCTCGCCCCCTACCTGCGCCGCCCGCTGCGCCGCCTGTGCGGCGACCGGCCCGCCGACCACCCGCTGCTCACCGGCGAGGCGGGCCGGCGGGTCGACCTGGCCTGGACGCGGGCCGCGCTCACCGACGCCGCGCTCGCCGCCGGCCTGCCCCGCACGCGGGCCGAGAGCCTGCACCCGCACCTGCTGCGCGCCCTGACGGTGACCGAGCTCGGCGGATCGCCCGTGCAAGCCTGACCACGACGAGCCCCCGGACCGCGACGGGCTCCGCGCCCGCCACGAGCCCTGGGATCGCGGCGAGCTTCCGGGGCCGCGGCGGGGTCACGGCTCCGCCGCGGGCCGGTACGCCGCTCCCCATCCCGTCGCCTCCCACGTGGCGGCGTGCGGTCGCAGGCGTGCCCGGTGGTCCTCCCAGGTCACCGGCTCGCGCGTCCAGGATCGTTCGGCCGCGGCCGGAAGACGAGGGAGCAGCAGGAACGCCAGATCGTCGAAGGACGTGATCGTCTCCGACCAGATCGCGGCCTCCACCCCGGCGACGCGGACGTCGAGCCCCGCCACCAACGACCGCGGGGTCCAGTCGAACATCTGCCGGAGCGTCTTGGCCGGATAGTCGCGGAACCCGAGCCGGGCCCGGCGCGCCTCCCCCTCGGCGTCCGCGGCGGGCTCGGCGTACGGGCGGTCGTAGTACAGCACGTCGCTGGAGGACAGCAGCACCGGCAGCCCGGCGGCCGCCGCGGCGGGCCCGTCGGACGGCGCGAGGGCGAACAAGGCCACCATCTGGTCGACGAACGGGTGCGCGGACTCCGGCAGCTCCGCCTTCTTGGCGTCGGCGTCGATGCTCGTCTCCGCGCCGATCCACAGCTGCACGAGGTCGCCGTCGCCGAGCGCCCCGGCGCGTACGGTCTCCTGCCAGGCCACGACCCGGCTGCCGGCGTGGTGGGCCGCGCGGACGGCCACGCCGACCGCGCGCGTGTACGCCGTGACGGGCATCCCGAACGGCTCATCCCCCCCGACGTGCACGAACCGGGCACGGGACGCCTGCGCGAACTCGGTGACGGTCTCCGCGATGAAGGACTCGGCCCCGGGCATGGCCGGATCGACGTAGCCCAGGCGGGTGGCGGTCCCGTCGCCGGCGAGCTCCGGGTAGGCGCGGATCGCGGCATGGGCGTGCCCGGGAAGGTCGATCTCGGGCACGATCGTCACCCCGCGCGCCGCGGCGTACGCCGTCAGCTCCGCCAGCTCGCGCCGCGTGATCAGCTCGCCGGGCGAGGTCGCGTCCAGCGCGGGACGGGCCGCCGACTGCAGCCGCCAGCCGCCGGAGTCGGTGAGGTGGAGGTGCAGCACGTTCAGCTTGTATCGCGTCAGCAGGTCGACGACGCGGCGGATCTCGTCCGGGCGGAACGGATGCCGGACGACGTCGAGCATCAGGCCCCGCCACGCCAGGGCGGGGCCGTCGGTGATGCGCCCGACCGGCAGCCGGCCCGCCGCCGACTCCGCCAGCTGCACCAGCGTCGCGGCGCCCCGCAGGACCGCGTGCGGGCTCGGGCCGGTGATCGTGATCTCCCCCGGGGCGATCGTCACGGTGTGCCGCTCGTCCGGGGGCAGCTGTTCCGGCGCGACGCCGCCGGCCGGCGGCACGTCGCCGGGAGCCTCCCCGATCAGCAGGACGACGCGCGACGGGGGCGGGTCGCCCGCCGCGGGGGTGGCGGGAAGGCGGGCGAACTCGCCTTCGAGCCACGCGCGGGCGTCGTCCAGACGATCGTCCGCCCGGATCTCGACGCGGCCGGGATGCAGGACGATCGTCGTCGCGTGGTCGAGCGCGACCGCGTGCGGCCACGGCACCAGCGCGGCCCTCATCGCCGGCCTCCGAGCAGCCCCGCCAGGGCCGGCATGCCGGCCACCGTGTCCTGGAAGCGCCGCGCGATGAGGTCCAGCCCCTCCTCCGTGGGGTGGAGCCCGTCGCCCAGCAGGCGCGCATCCTGCTCGCCCAGCAGGGTACGGCCGTCCACCAGGTGCAGGTGGGGGTCGTCGGCCGCGCGCCCGGCGTGGACGCGCTCGATGATCCGGCGGGTGGCGGCCAACGTGAGGGCGCCCTCGTCGGCCTCCAGGGCCCGGTCCGCCCCGGCGGCCGTGCCGCCGCGGTCGACGGTCGGTCCCGGCGTGTGCTCGTGCGCCGGGCAGGCGATGGCGGTGATGAGGACCACCGGCGTGGTCGGATGGCCCTCGCGGATCAGGTCGAGGAAGCCGTGCACGGCGGGCAGCATCGTCCTGGCCCGCATCGAGTCGGCGTTCACGAGGTTGATGCCCACCTTCAGGGTGATCAGGTCCGCGGGGGTGTCCCTGATCATGCGGGCGACGAACGGGTCGAGCTGCGCGTTCCCGCCGAACGACAGGTTGCGCAGGCGCCAGCCGGTGCCCAGGGCGACCCGCGCCGGCCAGGTGCCGTCGGGCGTGGCGGCCTGCAGCCCATGGCTGATGGAGCTGCCGTGATGCGTCCAGCGCGGGAAACCGCCGGCGGACGGCGGCGAGATCGGGGCGTCGGCGGCCAGGCCGATGACCTCGACCGCGCAGTCGTGCGGCAACATGATCTCGACCTGCTTCTCCCCGCCGCCGGGCACGAGGGCCACCGTCACCTCGGACGGATCGCGCTGTTCCCGGCCGGTGACCTGCCGGTCGGCGCCGATGACCACGACGTCCCCTTCGGGGATGGCGACGTGGCCCGCCAGCGCGCCGTCGACGACGACGGCGAGGCTGTGCGGCCTGGCGGTCCCGGCGCCGGCCGGCCGGATCGACCGGGTGTGCAGGCGCAGCCGCAGCAGGGTCGCGCTGGTGGCGAAGCGGAGGGAGACGCCGGTGGGGGCCTGTTCCATGAGGTCGAACCAGGGATCGTCGTGTTGTGCGCGGGCCCATGGCGGCAGCCGGCGCGGGCGCAGGCCGCCGTGGGCTCCCGGGTCGAGGACGGCCGCGCCGTCGACGAGGGGGGCCAGGTCGGCGGCGTCCAGGGTCACGTCCAGGAGGTCCGTCACGGCGCGGCCTTCCCGCCCAGGACGGCCGCCGGGTCCTGGACGAGCCGTCCGAACCAGCGGGCGCTGGGTTTGACCGTGCGCCGGAAGGTGGTCCGGTCGACCGCGACGAGGCCGAAGGTGGGCGTCCACGACCCCCACTCGTAGTTGTCCAGGAGTGACCAGTGCAGGTAACCGCGCACGTCGACGCCGTCGGCCATGGCGCGGGCCAGGCCCCTGACGGCCTCGGTCGTGTACGCGACGCGTTCGTCGTCGTCGCCGGTCGCGATGCCGTTCTCGGTCACGAGCAGCGGGGTCGATCCGCCGAGCCGGGCGGCGGTGTGCCGGACCGCGTCCTCCAGGGCGAGGGGGTAGTACTCCCAGCCCATCATCGTGCGCCTGTCGTCCGGGCCGGGGGCGATGACGCCTTCCCCGCCGGCGCGCAGGCGGCTGTAGGCCTGCACGCCGATGAAGTCGTCGTCCTTCGCCAGGTCGATGTACTGGTCGTCGACCAGGTAGGACAGCTCGGCGGTGCGGTCGGGGCCGGCGCCGTGGTCCTGCACGTTCTGGTTGGCCACCGTCCATCCCGACCGCAGTCCGGGCACGGCGGCGAGCAGGTCGCGGGCCTGCTCGTGCGCGCGGGCCAGCGCGGCGGTCACGGCGGGGTCCGGCGGGACGAAGGACGGGACGGGCTCGCCGGCGCCGTACCTGCGGCGCGCGGCCACCAGGGCGACCATGTTGGGCTCGTTGATCGTGCACACCCAGGGCACGCCGTCGAGGATCGGCACCACCGCGCGGACGTAGTCGGCGAAGTGCGCGATCGCCTCCCCCGAGGTCCATCCGCCGACGGCGCTCAGCCACGCGGGGCTGGTGAAGTGGTGGAGGGTGACGACCGGGGTCAGCCCGCGCTGCCCGCAGCCTTCGATGATCCGGCGGTAGTGGTCCAGCATGGCCGGCGACGGGTGACCGGGCGCGGGGACCACGCGGGCCCATTCGACGCTGAACCGGTAGGCGTTCAGACCGAGGTCGCGGGCGATGTCCAGGTCCTCGGGCCACCGGTGGAAGCTGTCGCAGGCGTCCCCCGAGCGTTCGGGCAGTCCCGGGCTCCCGTCGTGCTCGGCCTGCCAGAAGTCGCTTCCGACGTTGTTCCCCTCCACCTGGTGGGCCGCCGTCGACGCGCCCCACAGGAAACCGTCGGGAAAGGTCAGCGGCTGCGAAGTCGCCATGTTGGATCCTGTCTTGGGTGTCGGAGGTGTGGTCATTTGAGGCCCATGGTGGCGATGCCCTGCACGAAGTAGCGCTGCAGGGACACGAACAGCGCGAGGATCGGCGTGATGATCAGAACGGCGCCGGCGAGCAGCGTGCCGTAGTCGGTCGCGTACTGGCCGGTGGAGTAGAGCGAGAGCGCCACCGGCAGCGTGTACATCGACTCGGTCTGGCTCGCCACGAGCGGCCACAGGAAGTTGTTCCACGAGCCCAGGAAGGTGAGGATGCCGAGGGTGGCCAGCGCCGGGCCGCACAGCGGCAGCACGACCCGGGTGAAGATCCTGGTCTCGGAGGCGCCGTCGATGCGCGCGGCCTCCAGCAGCGAGTCGGGGATGTCCAGCATGAACTGGCGCATCAGGAAGACGCCCACGGGCTGCGTGAGGAACGGCAGCACCAGGGCCCCGTACGTGTCGAGGATGCCCATCTTCGCGACGATCACGAAGAGCGGGACGAAGGTCACCACGCCGGGCACCATGATGGTCACCAGCACCACGCCGAGCAGGACGCGTTTCCCGGCGAAGTCCATCTTGGCCAGCGCGTAGCCGACCATCGAGCAGAACAGCAGGTTGCCGAGCACGGTGAGCACGGCGACGAGGAGGCTGTTGCCGAAGAAGGTGCCGAAGTGCAGCTCGGTGAGCCAGCGGGCGAAGTTCCCGCCGGTGGGCGAGTGCGGCCACCACGTCGGGGGGTCGGCGAAGATCTCGTCCTGCGTCTTGAACGCGCCCAGCACCATCCAGGCGAACGGCGCGAGCCACACCACCACGCCCGCGGTGAGCACCACGTAGCTGAGCGAGCGCGCCGTCAGGCCTCCCGGCCGGCTCATGCGGCCCTCCTGAGCAGGCGGAACTGCAGCACGCCGACCGCCGCGATGACGACGAACATGATGTAGCTCGCCGCCGACGCCTTGGCGAAGTCGCCGAAGCCGAAGGCGTTGAACGTGTAGTACGTCATGGACAGCGTGGAGCCGAGCGGCCCGCCCTGCGTCATCACGAATGCCTCCTCGAAGAACTGCAGGTAGCCGACCGAGATGAGCACGCAGCCCAGCAGGATCGTGGGGCGCAGCAGCGGGAGCGTGATGCTGCGCAGGCGGCGCCAGGGCCCGGCGCCGTCCATCGCCGCCGCCTCGTTGACGTCGGCCGGGACGGCCTGCAGCCCGGCCAGGAAGATCACCATGAGGGTCCCGGTGTTGCGCCAGACGGCCATCAGGATCAGCGAGGGCAGGGCCCAGGTGGTGCTGTTCAGCCAGTCCGGCCCGTCGACGCCGACCAGGGCGAGGACCATGTTGAGCAGCCCGTCGCGGGCGAGGATGTGGCGCCAGATGACCGAGACCGCGACGACGCTCGTGACCACCGGCGCGTAGAAGGCGACGCGGTAGACCGGCCTGAGCCGGCGGACGCCCGAGTTGAGCGCCAGCGCCAGCCCCAGCCCGAGCGCCACCGTGGCGGGGATGCCGACGAGGACGAACAGCGCCGTCACCCCGGCGGCGTTCTGGAACTCCGGATCCGTGAGGACCTCCGCGTACTGCTGCAGGCCGACGAAGTCCACGTTGAAGGGCGACTGGATGTCCTGCGCGGTCAGGTCCGTGAAGGAGAAGCCGATCGAAGCGGCGATCGGCAGGACCATGAACACCGCGAAGACGACGACGAACGGCGCGGCGAACAGCCAGGCGATCGTCGTCTGCCGGCGCCGGCGTTCGGAGTTGGCTCCCGCGGCCCGGCGGGCGCGCGCGTCACGGGAGGCGCGCGCCCGTCCGGGGGCGGCGGGTGACATGGGGTTCGACACCGCTCAGGACACCCCGATGCCGTCGGCCTGCTGCTGGAGTTTGCGCAGCGCGTCCGCCACCGGCAGGCCGCCCTTGATGATCTGCTCGATCGCCGAGTCGCCCGCCGCGCCGACCTTGTCGAACGCGACCAGCTGCGGCGGCGCCTTGGCCGTCTTGAGCTGCTCGGCGAACGCGGCGAGCGTCGGGTCGGCGACCAGCGCCGGATCCTGCCACGCGCTCTGGGTCGCCGGCAGGTCGCCGCTGACCTTGTACCAGGCCGCCTGGGTCTGCGGCTCGCTGAGCCACTGGACGAGCTTCCAGGCGGAGCCGGGGTTCTTGGCGGCCTTGAAGACCACGAGGTTCGCGCCGCCGACGAACGAGGTCGAGCTCTTCCCCGCCGGAAGCGGCGCGGTCGCGTACTTGCCCGCGAACGCGTCCCCGCCGGCCTGGGAGATGGCGCCGCGCAGGAAGGGGCCGGCGACGAGCATCGGCGTCGTGCCGGTCAGGAAGTCCTTCACCGCGGCGGCGGGCGCCGTGTCGGCGTTCGGGTCGGCGATGCGCTGCTTGAAGTACGACGCCAGGTACTCGTACGCCGAGGCGAACTGCGGGGTGTCGAGTGTCCACGAGGACTGGTCGGCGTTCATCAGCTCCGCGCCGTTGGACCACGGCATCCAGAGCGAGGACAGGAACGATCCGGTGCTGCCCGCGGGCAGCCGGATGCCCCACTTCGCACCGGCCTTGCGCTGCAGGTCGGCCGCCATCCGCCGCAGCTCGTCCCAGGTGGCCGGCGGCTTGTCCCAGCCGGCCTTGCGCGCGAGGTCCGTGCGGTAGTAGAGCGCGCGGACGTCGACGTACCAGGGCACCTCCAGGAGCCGGCCGCCGATCGTTCCCGTCGAGACGGCTCCCGGGTACATGCCCGCCGTGTCGATGGTGCCGGGCACGGGCGCGAAGGCGTCCTTGAACACCGGCAGGCCGGGCATCATGGCCAGGTCTGGAACGTTCCCGGCGGCGATGGCGGTCTGGAACTTCTGGTAGGCCGAGTCCCAGGGGATGGCGGTCACGTCGACCTTGACCCCCGGGTTGGCGGCCTCGAACTTCTTCAAGAACTCGGGCAGCAGCTCGCCCTCATTGCCCATCGCCCACATCGTGATCGCGCCGGCGGCCTTGGCCGCGACGCTGGAGGACGGCTGAGCCCGTCCGGCGCCCTCGTCGGCCCGGCCGCACGCGGTGAGCGCCGTCGCGGCAGCGATCGCGACCAGGGCCGCCACTGTAGATCTGTGTCGCACGGCCAGTTCCTTCCTGTCGGCCTGTGTTCCCTCCCCCGAACGGCTGAGAATTTATGCGCTTAACTCGCCAGAAATCCAGCCCCATTGCGCAATCGAGATAAAACTCCGTCAGGGGCAGCCGCAGCTGCGGCCGAGCACCATGCGGGTCGGCAGCACGTACGACCTGGGGTGGGACACCCCCGACGCGGTGTCGGTCAGGATGCGCACCGCGAGCCGGCCCATCGAGGCGAACGGCTGGCGGACCGTGGTCAGCGTCGGGTTCGAGAGCCGCCCGGCGACGATCCCGTCGAAGCCGGTGACCGCGACGTCGTCCGGCACCCGGACGCCGTGCCGGGCCAGGAGGTCCATCACGGTGAGCGCGAGCTGGTCGGTGGCGCAGACCAGGGCGTCCGGCACGTCGCCGGCCGCGATGGCGGCCCGCAACGAGCGCAGGCTGTCCTGGGCCAGCGCGGTGGTGTCGAACGGCTCCTCGGGGACTGGCAGCCCGTGCGCGGCCAGCGCGGCCTGGAACCCGGCGAACCGGGCGGCGATGTCGGGCGCGGCCGGCTCGCCGAGAAAGGCCGGAGACCGGCGGCCGTGCCGCTCGACCAGGTGATCGACGAGCTCGCGCACGGCGCTCTCGTTGGCCACCGTGATGTGGTGCAGCGGGTCGTGCATGGGCGGGCTGCTGAAGATCACCACGGGCACGCCGCGCCCCACGTGCTCCAGCAGGTCGCGCGCCGCGCCGCCCGGGAAGATCGCCAGGCCGTCGACGCTGCCGGCCAGGTCGAAGCTGCCCAGCGAGTCGCGGCTGGCCCCCGACCCGAGCATCACCGGGCGGCCCAGCCGCTGCGCCTCCAGCTCGAACCCGCGCTGGATCTCGTCGACGTAGAGCGGGAATCGCCGCACGTCGCCGAGGCCGTCGAGCTCCCGGGCCACCATCGCGTCGAGGTCCGGGGCGCCGAGGTCGGAGGGCAGGAACATGTCGAAGGCGTACAGGCCGAGCGCCTGGGAGCGGCCCTTCGCGAGGCCACGCGCGCTGCCGCTGGGCACGTAGCCGAGGGCCCGCGCGGCCTGCAGGACCAGCTCGCGCGTCTCCGGGCGGACCTTCTCCGGCTGCCGGAAGGTGTGCGAGACCGTCGCGATGGAGACGCCTGCCCGCTCAGCGACGTCGTAGACGGTCGCCCTCTGCGCCACCGGACCATCACCCGCCCTTCCCGGCGTCGCCTGCGAACGGATCGTATCCGCTCGGGTCACCACCCTACGCGCCGCGCCCGGCCCATGATCACCCCGCCCGGACCACGACCCGGATCTTGACGGGACGCCCGCGCCCCGGCAAAACTAACCACCTGGTAGGAAATGGCTGCGCGCCCGCGGGTTCGCCCTGCGTGCGCGGCGTTCGCCTCCGCCGCCGCGCCGGCCCCTGCCCTCACCCCCCTCCAGAGAAGGTGACCATGTTCGGGAAGAAGTCCCTCACGTTCTCAGCGGCGGTCGTCACGGCGGCCGTCTCCTCGCTCCTGGCGACGCCGGCCGCGCACGGCTCCACCAGCGACACCGTCAGCGACACCGTCAGCGACACCGCCGTCGGCCACTACGTGGCCCTCGGCGACTCCTACACCGCGGGCCCGGGAATCCCGACCCAGACGGACGCCGACTGCGGCCGTTCCGACCGCAACTACCCGACCCTGACCGCGGCCGCGCGGGCCGTCGCCACCTTCACGGACGTCAGCTGCGCCGGCGCGACCACGGAGAACATGACCGGCGCACAGGGCGCCGCCCCGCCCCAGCTGGACGCGCTCCGCCCGGAGACGGACCTGGTCACGCTGGGGATCGGCGGCAACGACATCAACGTCAGCGGCATCATCGGCCGCTGCGTCATCCTCGGCAAGCTCAACCCCGGCGGTTCGCCGTGCAAGGCCAGCTACACCCTGGCCGGCATCGACCAGCTCGCCGGGCGCATCGCCGCCACCGGCGACAAGGTCGACGCCGTGCTCCAGGAGATCAGGCGACGCTCCCCCGGCGCGGACGTCCTCGTCGTCGGATATCCGGTCATCATGCCGGACGACGGGAGCAACTGCTATGCGACCGTCCCCATCGCCAAGGGCGACGCCCCCTGGCTGCGGGACGTGGAGAAGCGCCTCAACACCATGCTCGCCACCCGCGCCGCGGCGGGCGGCGCCCGATTCGTCGACACCTACACCGGTTCGGTGGGCCACGACCTGTGCAAGCCCCTCGGCGTCCGGTGGATGGAGCCGATGGAGGGCGTGGACTCGGTGGGACTCCACCCGAACGCCTCGGGCCACCAGGCCATGTCCGCCGCCGTGCTGGCCGCGGTGGACGCCGCCCGGCGCTGACGCCGCCGCGCGGACCCCGCCGACGATCCGGCCGACGATCCGGCCGGCCGTCAGGTCCGGACGACGCCGGTGAGGCGGCGGCGGAACACCCAGTACGTCCAGGCCTGGTAGGCCAGCACCAGGGGCGTGAAAATGGCCGCGACCCAGGTCATCACGGTCAGCGTGTACGGGCTGGAGGCCGCGTTGGTCACGGTGAGGCTGTTGGCCGGGTCCAGGGCGGGCATGACGTTCGGGAACAGGCCGCTGAAGATGGCGGCCACCAGGGCGACCACGGCGACCGCGCTGGCGGTGAAGGCCCACCCGTCGCGGCCGCGCACGGTCGCGGCCACCGCGCCGGCCAGGCCGAGCGCGACCAGCGCCACGGCGGCCCACCGCAGCGCGCCGCCGCCGCCGGAGAGCAGCAGGAACGCCATCACCACCAGGAACGCCGCCGGGGAGATGCTCTTGGCCATCCGCCCGGCGGCCAGGCGCAGGTCGCCGGTGGTGCGCAGGGCCAGGAAGACCGCGCCGTGCAGGGTGAACAGCAGCAGCGTGGCCAGCCCGCCGAGCAGCGCGAACGGGTTGAGCAGGGTCAGCAGCGTGCCGGTGTACTCGTGCTCGGCGTTCAGCGGCACACCGCGCACGATGTTGGCGAACGTCACCCCCCACAGGAAGGCAGGGACGAGGGAGCCCCAGAACAGCGCCCGGTCCCAGCCCCGAGTGCTGTCGCTCTTGCTGCGGTACTCCAGGGCCACGCCGCGGGCGATGAGCGCCAGCAGGATGAGGAACAGCGGCAGGTAGAAGCCGCTGAACAGGGTGGCGTACCACTCGGGGAAGGCGGCGAAGGTCGCGCCGCCGGCCACCAGCAGCCACACCTCGTTGCCGTCCCACACCGGGCCGATCGTCCGCAGGACGGCCCGCCGGTCGGCCTCCTCGCGGCTCAGGACGGGCATCAGGATGCCGACGCCGAAGTCGAAGCCCTCCAGCAGGAAGTAGCCGGTCCACAGCACGGCGATCAGTACGAACCAGACGTTTTCCATGATTTCCTCAGTAGCTCAGCGCGGGGACGGCGGTCTCGGGCTCGTCCTGCTCGTTCGGCCCGATCCGGATGAACTTGACCAGCAGCCGGATCTCGATGATCGCGAGCACGGCGTAGGCCAGGGTGAAGCCGACCAGCGTGATGGCCACCGAGGGGACGTCCGCCGTCGGCGAGACGGCGTAGGCGGTGCGCATCAGGCCGAAGACGGTCCACGGCTGGCGGCCCATCTCGGTGAAGATCCAGCCCATGCTGTTGGCCAGGAACGGCAGACCGATGCCGGCGATGGCCAGCCGGTAGGCCCAGCGGCCCGCGGGCAGCCGGCCGCGCCTGGTCAGCCAGAGCCCGGCCAGGGCGAGCAGCGCCGACAACATGCCGAACCCGATCATCAGCCGGAAGGACCAGTAGGCCAGGCCGACGATCGGCCGGTAGTCGCCGGGGCCGTACAGGGCCTGGTAGCGGGCCTGGATGTCGTTGATGCCCTCGACCTCGCCGTCCAGGGTGTTGGTGGACAGCAGGCTCAGGCCGTACGGGATCTGCAGGTTGACGTGGTTGCGGCCGTTCTCGACGTCGCCGATGGCGAACAGGGAGAAGCCGGCGGAGGTCTCGTCCTCCCACAGGGCTTCGGCGGCGGCCATCTTCATCGGCTGCTGCTCGGTCATGATCTGGGCCTGCCAGTGGCCGGAGAACGACACCCCGACCGCCGAGACGAGGCTGACGGCCAGCGCCAGCCGGGCCGAGGTGCGGAAGAGGGAGACGTCCCGCTTGCGCAGCAGGAACCAGGCGCTGACGCCCAGCACGAACGCGGCCGCGGTCAGGAACGCGCCGAACAGGACGTGCGGGAAGGTGACCAGCGTGGTCGAGTTGGTCAGGACGGCCCAGATGTCGGTCAGCTCGGCGCGGCCGTTGTTGATCCGGTAGCCGACGGGGTGCTGCATCCAGGAGTTGGCCGCCAGGATGAAGTAGGCCGAGATGTTGGTGCCGATGGCGGCCAGCCAGATCGTGGCCAGGTGCAGCCGGGGCGACAGCCGGTCCCAGCCGAAGATCCACAGGCCGAGGAAGGTGGACTCCAGGAAGAAGGCCATCAGCCCTTCCATCGCCAGGGGCGCCCCGAACACGTCGCCGACGAAGCGGGAGTAGTCACTCCAGTTCATCCCAAACTGGAACTCCTGCACGATGCCCGTCACCACGCCCATGGCGAAGTTGATCAGGAACAGCCGGCCCCAGAACCGGGTCAGCCGCAGGTACTCCGGCTTCTTCGTCCGGTGCCACGCCGTCTGCAGACCGGCCACGATGATCGACAGGCCGATCGTGAGCGGCACGAAGAGGAAGTGGTAGACGGTCGTGATGCCGAACTGCCACCGGGAGAGATCCAGGACATCCATGCAGGCCAGGCTCCTCTTCCCGGCGTCCGCGCCGTAGGGCCGTGCGTCCCCGGGGCGAGGGACGTTGGTCCCCTGAAGGGGCGAAAGACCCTGTCCGGGGTACGGGGGTGCCTGGAAGGCTGCGACAGGCAAAGGGACGCAGCGGCAGGAGGAGACAGTGACAGGGACCGGCGACTTCGGCCACCGCATCCGGTACCACCGGCAGCGGCTGGGGCTCACCGTCGAGCAGGTAGCGGAGCGGGCGGACATGTCCGCCGGCTACCTCCGGTACATGGAGGAGCACGTCGACATCCCGGACCGGGGGACACTGAACCGCCTGGCCGACGCGCTCGGGACCACCGGCCGGGACCTGCTGGGCGGCGGGCGCGACCGTCCGCCGGGCGTCGGGCCCGCGATGGCCGAGCCCGTCCTGGAGGTGCTCGACCGCGAGGAGTGCCTGCGCCTGATCGCGGCCGGCGGCATCGGCCGGATCGCGTTCAACGGCTCGCACGGGCCGACGGTGCTGCCCGTCAACTTCCGCGTGCACGACGGCGCGATCGTCTTCCGCACCGCCGCGGGCGGCCCGCTCGACGAGGACCTGCGGACCGGTCTGGAGGGCGTCGAGGTCATGGTGGGGTTCGAGGTGGACCGGATCGACGAGGCCCGGCGGCAGGGGTGGAGCGTGCTCGTGCAGGGGCCCGCCCACCACGTGACCCCCGACGAGCAGGCCGCCGAGCCGGACGTCACCCCGTGGGCGGGCGGCGACCGGCGGCTGCACATCCGGATCGTCCCCCACCACATCACCGGCCGGCGCATCCACTCCATGTGAAGGGGGGCGGCTTCGAAGGTCAGCAGCGGGGCCGGACGACCGCCACCGGGCAGGCCGCGTGGTGCAGCACCCCGTGGCCGACCGAGCCCAGCACGGCGGAGGCGAACCCGCCGAGCCCGCGCGAGCCCACCACCACCAGGTCGGCCGTCCCGGCGGCGCGGACCAGGGCCGAGACCGGGTGCTCGCACGGCTGTTCCTCGGTGATGACCAGGTCGGGGTTGGCGTGCCGCCACGGGACGACGTGCCCGTGCGCCTGCCGGTCGGCGTCCTGCATGACCTCGATCAGGCTGCCGTAGGCGGCGGCGTACGGCGAGGAGACCGGGATCTGCCAGGCCGAGACCACGTGCAGCCGCGCCCGGCGCGCCCTGGCCTGCTCGACGGCGTACTCCATGGCCGCCCGCGCGTGCCCGGAGCCGTCGAAGCCGACCACCACCCGGTCGTGCCGCCCCTGCGGCGGCGTCCGCACGACGACGACCGGGCCGGCGGCGTGCCCGGCCACGGCGACGCTCACCGATCCGGCCAGCATGCCGGTGAACCCGCCGAGCCCGCGCGAGCCCAGCACCAGGCTGTCGGCCGCGAGCGACTCGGCGACCAGGGTGTCCACGACGTTCCCGGCGAGCGCCTCCGTCGTCACCCCGACCGGCCCGGCCTGCCCGGCGTGCCCGGCCCGTCCGGCCTGCCCGGCCAGGGCGGCGGCGGTCTCCAGCGCGCGGGCGGAGCCGTCCGCCCCGCCCGGCCTGCGCACGTGCACGATGCGCAGGTCCAGCCCGCGCCGCGCGGCGTCGGCCGCCGCCCATTCCACCGCCGCGGTCGCGGGCGCGGATCCGTCCACCGCCACCACGATCTGACCGCCCATCACGCTCTCCTTTCCCTTGGGATTCCTCGTGCCGTCAGGTCCGCGGCCGGACGGGCACGCGCCGCCGGTAGACGACGTAGGGCCGCCACAGGTAGGCCACCGGCGCCGACCACACGTGCACCAGCCGGGTGAACGGCCAGATCGCGGCGAGCAGCCAGGCCGACATCGCGTGCAGCTGGAACAGCGGCGGCACGTCGGCCATCAGCCGCGGATCCGGACGGAAGGTCAGCACGCCCCGGAACCAGACGGCGATCGTGGCCCGGTAGTCGTAGCCGCCGCCGAGCAGGTTGCTGCCCACGGTCGCGGCCACGCCCAGCACGATCACCACGGCCAGCACGGCGAACAGCACCTTGTCGGCGCGGGTGGTGGTGCGCCGCACCCGGGGGCTGGTCAGGCGCCGGGCCAGCAGCAGCGTCAGGCCCGCGACGACCATGACCCCGGCCACGGTCCCGGCGCTGACCGACACCAGGTGGTAGAGGTGCTCGTCCACGCCGACGGCCTCGGTCCAGCTCTTGGGGACGAGCAGGCCGAGCACGTGCCCGCCGATGGCCGCGAACGCGCCCAGGTGGAACAGCGGCGAGCCGAGCCGCAGCAGCCTGCTCTCCAGCACCTGCGTGGTACGGGTGGTCCAGCCGAACTGGTCCGCCCGCCAGCGCCAGACGTGCCCGGCGACGAAGATCGTCAAGGCGACGTAGGGGACGATCGCCCAGAGCACGACGCTCACGGCCGTACCTCACTCTCGTTCAGCGGCGGCCCGTACGGGGCCAGGCCGACCTCCTCGGCGGGCGGGCCGGCCAGGGCCAGGTCGGCCACCGCGGCCCGCTCGGCCTCCGACATGCCGGGCAGCACCGCGCACAGGGCGTCCAGCACGAGCGCGTACGGCGAGCCGGCCTCGTGCAGGGCGGTGCGGATGAGCTCCAGCCCCTTGCGGTGCTGACGCAGCGGCGCCTCCCCCGCCTCCGGCCCTGCCAGCGCGGCGAACTCGCACACCACCGGCAGGAAGTCGGGCAGCTCGCCCTCGGGCGGGGTGAGCCCGGCCACCCGGTAGCGCTGCTTGAGCGTCAGCAGGGCCATGCCCCGGCGGCGGGTGTCGCCGTGCAGGTAGTAGGTGAGGTAGAGGCTGGACCTGCGGCGCAGGTCGAAGGTCTCGACGTAGTGGCGGGCCAGCGGCATCGGCTGCCGGTCGCCGAACCACCACAGGAACTGCTCCAGCGCCTGGCGCGGGTGCCCGTCAGGCAGCGCGGCGACGGCCTTGCGCAGCTCGGGGCGGGCGGCCAGCAGCCCGGCGTCCGGGTACTGCAGCAGCAGCGAGACCAGCCGGAGCAGCGCGGCGCGGTGCTGCGGCCGGTCGACGAGGGTGTCGGGGGCGGGCAGCAGCCTCATGACGCCGGCCCCCTGCCGGTGAACAGCTTCAGGCCCAGACGCCCGTCGCTGCGGCGGCCGGTCACGCCGGTCGGGTGGAACCCGCTCATGCCAGGGCCGCCGTCGCCGTCCAGGCTGCAGCCGGCGGCCTGGGCCGACAACGCGGCGGCGTCCTCGCGGTGGGCGGCGGGCACGACGTGGCGCTCCTCGTACTTGGCGACGGCCAGCAGGCGGTACATCTCCTCCATGTCCCGCGCCGTCATCCCGGCCGACTCCAGCAGGTCCCCGGCCACGGTGCCGTCGAGGGTGCGGGCCCGCATGTAGCCGCGCATCGCCGACAGCTTCATCAGCACCCCGGCCACCACCTCGGTGTCCCCGGCGCTGAACAGCCCGGCCAGGTACTCCAGCGGGATGCGCAGGTCGGTGATGGCGTGGAAGACGTTGTCGGGGTCGTCGGCGTCCGCGCCGGCCCCGGTCACGGCGTCGAGCACCGGCGACAGCGGCGGGATGTACCAGACCATCGGCAGCGTGCGGTACTCCGGGTGCAGCGGCAGCGCCACCCGGTAGCGCATGGCCAGCCGGTAGACCGGCGAGCGCCGGGCGGCCTCGATCCAGTCCTCGCTGATCCCGGACGCGCGGGCGGCGGCGGCCACCTGCGGGTCGTCGGGGTCGAGGAAGACCTGGCGCTGGGCCTCCAGCAGGTCGCGCTCGGGCACGCGGGCGGCGGCGAGCACGGCGTCGGCGTCGTACAGGACGAGGCCGAGGTAGCGCAGCCGGCCCACGCAGGTCTCGGCGCACACGGTCGGCTGTCCCGCCTCGATGCGGGGGAAGCAGAACGTGCACTTCTCGGCCTTGCCGGTCTTGTGGTTGACGTACACCTTCTTGTACGGGCACGACGAGACGCACATGCGCCAGCCGCGGCAGCGGTCCTGGTCCACCAGGACGATGCCGTCCTCCTCCCGCTTGTACATCGCGCCGGAGGGGCAGGCGGCCACGCACGCCGGGTTGAGGCAGTGCTCGCAGATGCGCGGCAGGTGGAACATGAAGGTCTGGTCGAACTCCATGCGCACCTTCTCGGCCATGGCCGCCAGGTTGGGGTCGCCGTGGGCGTGCTCGGGGGCGCCGCCGAGGTCGTCCTCCCAGTTGGCGCCCCACGTGATGGCCATGTCCTCGCCGGTGATGGCCGACTTGGGACGGATGACCGGCACGTGCGGCCCGGCGGGGGCGTTGAGCAGAGTGTCGTAGTCGTAGGTGGCCGGCTCGTAGTAGTCGTCCAGGTCCGGCAGGTCGGGGTTGGAGAACAGGCTGAGCAGCCGCTTGACCCGGCCGCCGGCGCGCAGCTTGAGCCGGCCGCGCCCGTCGAGCTGCCAGCCGCCGTGCCAGCGTTCCTGGTCCTCGTACCGCTTGGGGTAGCCGACGCCGGGCTTGGTCTCGACGTTGTTGAACCAGACGTACTCGACGCCGTCCCGGTTCGTCCAGGTCTGTTTGCAGGTGACGGAGCAGGTGTGGCAGCCGATGCACTTGTCCAGGTTCATCACCATGGCGACCTGTGCCATGACGCGCATCAGTAGGTCACCTCCTGGCCGCGGCGGCGGATCACCGTGATCTCGTCACGCTGGTTGCCGGTCGGCCCGTAGTAGTTGAAGGCGTAGGTGAACTGCGCGTACCCGCCGATGAGGTGGCTGGGCTTGAGCAGCAGCCGGGTGAGGGAGTTGTGCACGCCGCCGCGCCGGCCCGACCGTTCGGTGAGCGGGACGTTCACGTTGCGGTCCTTGGCGTGGTACATGTACACGGTCCCGGCCGGCATCCGGTGGGAGACGACCGCCCTGGCCACGACCACGCCGTTGCGGTTGTACGCCTCGATCCAGTCGTTGTCGGCGGCCCCGATCGAGGCGGCGTCCTCGACGCTCATCCAGATCGTCGGCCCGCCCCGCGACAGGGCCAGCATGTACGCGTTGTCCTGGTACTCCGAGTGGATCGACCACTTCGAGTGCGGCGTCAGGTACCGCACCGTGACCTCGGTCCCCTGCCCGTCGGACTGCCCGTCGCCCTGGTCTCCGTGGTGGCGGCGCAGGTCGAGCGGCGGCCGGTAGGCGGGAAGCTGCTCGCCCAGCTCGATGATCCAGTCGTGGTCGAGGAAGAACTGCTGCCGGCCGGTCAGGGTGTGCCAGGGCTTGTCGCGTTCGACGTTGATGACGAAGGCGGAGTAGCGGCGTCCGCCGGTCTCCGAGCCGGACCACTCGGGCGAGGTGATCACCGGCTGCGGCCTCGACCGCGTGTCGGCGAACGTGATGCGCCTGCCCTCGTGCTCGGCGGCCAGGTCGGCGAGCCTGGTCCCGGTGCGCCTCTCCATGGTCTCGAAGCCCTGGGTGGCCAGGCGGCCGTTGGTGGTGCCGGACAGCGCGAGGATGGCCTCGCACATCCGGTCGGCGGTGCCGAGGGAGATGTGGCCCTCGGGGGTCTCGCCGTTCTGCTCGCGCAGGCGGTCCAGCTCGGGGCCCACCCGGTAGGTGATCCCCTTGGTGGTCAGGCCCAGCTCGGCGAAGAGCGGCCCGATCCCGCGGACGCGCTCGGCGACGGCGCCGTAGTCCCGCTCGACCGTGACGATCTTGGGCATCGTCCGGCCGGGGACGGGCTCGCACTCGCCGTGCCGCCAGTCGCGCACCCGGCCGCCCGGCTGGGCCAGCTCGTCCGGCGTGTCGTGGGTGAGCGGGACGGCCAGCACGTCGGTGCGCCGGCCCAGGTGGCGGGCGGCCAGCTCGGAGAAGGCGTCGGCCAGCCCGAGGAAGGCGTCGTGGTCGGACCTGGTCTGCCAGGGCGGGGCGATGGCCGGGTTGAAGGCGTGCACGAACGGGTGCATGTCGGTGCTGGACAGGTCGTGCTTCTCGTACCAGGTGGCGGCGGGCAGGACCACGTCGGAGAACAGCGCCGTGGACGTCATCCGGAAGTCGATCGTCGTCAGCAGGTCGAGCTTGCCCTCGGCGGCGTTCTCCCGCCAGGTCACCTCGGCCGGGCGCAGCCCCTCGGGCGTCTCCTCGTTGCGGGCCTCGGCGTCGGCGCCGAGCAGGTGACGCAGGAAGTACTCGTTGCCCTTGCCGGACGAGCCGAGCAGGTTGGCCCGCCACACGGTCAGCACCCGCGGGAAGTTGGCCGGGTCGCCCGGGTCCTCGGCGGCGAAGCGCAACCGGCCCGCCTTCAGCTCCGCCACCACGTGCTCGGCCACCGGGACGCCGCGCGCGGCGGCCTCGTCGGCGAGCTCGAGCGGGTTGCGGTCGAACGTCGGGTGCGAGGGCAGCCAGCCCAGCCGGGCCGCCTGGGCGTTGCAGTCGGCGAACGAGCGGCCCGCGAACCTGCCCTCGCCCAGCGGGCTGGCCAGCTCGCCGGCCCCGATGCGCTCGTAACGCCACTGGTCGGTGGCCAGGTACCAGAACGCGGTGCCGGCCATGTGCCGGGTCGGGCGCTGCCAGTCGAAGCCGAAGGCCAGGTGCTGGAAGCCGGTGACCGGGCGGACCTTCTCCTGGCCCACGTAGTGCGCCCAGCCGCCGCCGTTGACGCCCTGGCAGCCGGTCAGCAGCACCAGCGTCAGGAACGAGCGGTAGATCTGGTCGGAGTGGAACCAGTGGTTGGTGCCGGCGCCCATCGCGATCATCGACCGGCCCCGGGTGCGCTCGGCGTTGCGGGCGAACTCGCGGGCGATCCTGGTGATCGTGGCGGCCGGCACCGAGGTGATCTCCTCCGCCCAGGCCGGGGTGTAGGGCTGTGTGGCGTCCTCGTAGCTCGCCGGCCATTCGCCGGGCAGGTCGCGGGCCACGCCGTACTGGGCCATGAGCAGGTCGAACACCGTCGTGACGAGCTTGCCGGCCAGCTCGGTGACCGGGACGCCGCGGCGCATGACCGAGCCGCCCTCGGTGGGGCCCTCGTCGAAGCGCGGCAGGTCCACCTCGACCGCGCGCCCGGACCGGCCGAGCAGGGTCAGCGCGGGGACGGCGCCGTCCAGGTCGAGGTTCCAGCGGCCCTCGCCCTCCTGGCCCCAGCGGTGGCCGAGCGAGCCGTTGGGCACCCGCGCCGCGCCGGTCGTCCCGTCCAGGAAGACGGTCTTGAACTCGGCGTTCTCGCTCTCCTGCCCCAGGTCGGCGGCGGTCAGGAAGCGGCGCGGCACGTACCCGTCGCCGCGCGGCTCCAGCGTCACCAGGAACGGCAGGTCGGTGTACTTGCGCACGTAGTCGATGAAGTACGGCACCTGGCGGTCGCGGAAGAACTCGGTCAGCGTCACGTGGCCCATCGCCATGGCCAGGGCGCCGTCGGTGCCCGGGTGCGGCGCGAGCCAGTCGTCGGCGAACTTGACGTTGTCGGCGTAGTCCGGGCTGACCGCGACGACCTTGGTGCCCTGGTAGCGGGCCTCGGTCATGAAGTGGGCGTCCGGCGTGCGGGTGACCGGGATGTTGGAGCCCCACATGATCAGGTAGCGGGAGTTCCACCAGTCGGCCGCCTCGGGCACGTCGGTCTGGTCGCCCCACACCTGCGGCGAGGCGATCGGCAGGTCGGCGTACCAGTCGTAGAACGACAGCAGCGTGCCGCCGATCATCGACAGGAAGCGGGTGCCGGCCGCGAACGAGGCCATCGACATCGCCGGGATCGGCGAGAAGCCCACCACCCGGTCCGGGCCGTGTTCCTTGATGGTGTGCACGTGGGCGGCGGCCATGAGCTCCAGGACCTCCTCCCAGCTCGACCGGACGAACCCGCCCTTGCCGCGGGCCCGCTTGTAGGCCCGCGCGCGTTCCGGGTCGCCGGTCAGCTCGGCCCACGCCGGCACGGGGTCGCCCAGCCGGGCCTTGGCCTCGCGCCACATCTCCAGCAGCACTCCGCGCACGTACGGGTAGCGCACCCGCGAGGGAGAGTAGGTGTACCAGGAGAAGGACGCGCCACGGGGACAGCCGCGCGGCTCGTACTCGGGCGACTCCGGGCCGACCGACGGGTAGTCGGTGGCCTGGTGCTCCCACGTGATCAGGCCGTCCTTGACGAACACCTGCCAGGAGCACGAGCCCGTGCAGTTCACGCCGTGCGTCGACCGCACCACCTTGTCGTGCGCCCACCGGTCGCGGTAGAAGCGGTCCCAGGCGCCGGGGTCGATCAGGTGCAGGGTGCGGCCGTCGGCCGACACCTCCGCCCTGGTGAAGAACTTCCTGGCCGCCAGCAACGGCCCCATGCCCGGGGTCGCGTCCATGTCGCTCACAACTCATCCCCTGCCACAACGGTCATGGATCCAGGCTGGTGGGCGGGCCGGCGGCCCCGGCAGGGACCAAAGTCCCTTCGTGCCGGCCGATGGGCCCACGACCGGCGGCCGGGGACCTTGGTCCCTACTTCCGGGTGACGGGAGGCGGTAGCGTCGCAGACATGATTCGTGTGTTCCTTCTCGACGATCACGAGGTCGTGCGGCGTGGCGTGGCCGCCCTGCTGGGCTCCGAGGACGACATCGAGGTGATCGGCGAGGCCGGGACCGCCGAGTCGGCGATCGCCCGCATCCCGGCCCTGAAGCCCGACGTCGCGGTGCTCGACGTGCGCCTGCCCGACGGCAACGGCGTCGACGTGTGCCGGGAGGTGCGCTCGAAGGTGCCGGGGCTGGCCTGCCTCATGCTGACCTCGTTCGCCGACGACGACGCCCTGTTCGACGCGGTGATGGCCGGCGCCTCGGGCTACGTGCTCAAGCAGATCCACGGCTCCGACCTGGTCGGCGCGGTGCGCACGGTGGCCTCCGGGCAGTCGCTGCTCGACCCGCAGACCACCGCCGCCATGTTGCAGCGGCTGCGCGACCAGGCCGCCCGCCAGGACCCGCTGGCGGCGCTGTCGGAGCAGGAGCGGAACATCCTCGACCTGATCGGCGAGGGGCTGACCAACCGGCAGATCGGCGAGCGCATGTTCCTGGCCGAGAAGACGGTCAAGAACTACGTGTCCAACCTGCTGGCCAAGCTCAACATGCAGCGCCGGACGCAGGCCGCCGCGCTGTCGGCGCGGTTGCGGGCCGACCGTCGCGACTGAGCGTCCCCCGCGATGGGACTTTCGCCTCTGACGCCGGGAACGTACCTGGTGGGAGGCTGTGCAGCATGCAACTCGACTCGTCCGGGCTCCAGGTGCTCTCCCGTGAGGAGTGCCTGCGCCTGCTGTCGTCCACGCCGATCGGGCGGATCGTCTTCACCGATCGCGCCCTGCCGGCCGTGCAGCCGGTCAACTTCTGCCTCGACGGCGAGCGCGTCGTCATCCGCACCTCGATCGGGTCGAAGCTGGCCGCGGCCACCCGGCACGCCGTGGTGGCGTTCGAGGCCGACGAGTTCGACCCCGCGATGCGCACCGGCTGGTCGGTGACGGCGGTCGGGCACGCGCGGGCGGTGACCGATCCGGCCGAGACGGCCCGGCTGGCCGCGCTGCCCCTGTCCCCGTGGGCTCCGGGCAGCCGCGACCACTACGTCGTGGTCGACGCCGAGCAGCTGTCCGGCCGCCGGATCGCCGAGTGACCTGCCGCTGAACACCCTTGGGCGGGGCCCGGCCGCACGGCCGGGCCCCGCCCTCTTTCATGCGGCGCGGTCAGCGTGAGCCGGCCGGGCCGGCCACGCGGCGGGCGGCCAGGGCGCGGACCGCGGTCACCGTCAGGGCCAGGGTGAGCACGGCGGTGGCCGCGAGCAGGGCCAGGCCGAGGCCGTACGAGCCGAGCCGGCCGTACAGGAAGCCCATCACCAGCGGCGGGACGAACCCGCCGAGCCCGCCGGCGGCGCCGACCAGGCCGGTGACCGTGCCCACCTTGTCGGCCGGGGCGACCTGCGCGACCAGCGCGAAGGTGGCGCCGCTGCCGGCGCCGAGCGCGGCCGCCATGGTCAGGAACGCGATGGTGCCGACCGGCATGAGGCCGGGGGTGAGCGCCTGCACGCCCGCCGTGCCGGCGGTGACGACGAACACGCCGGTCAGCACGGGCACCGGGCCGACGCGGTCCGACAGCCAGCCGCCGACGGGCCGCGCCAGCACGGCCAGCAGGACGAACCCGGCCATCCGGTTGGCGGCGTCGGCCTGCTCCAGCCCGTACCCGGTCTGCAGGTAGGCGGGCAGGTAGACCGAGAAGGCGACGTAACCGCCGAAGGCGACCGCGTACAACACGCACGCCTGCCAGGTGATCGGCAGCCTGAGCGCGGCGGCCAGGCGCGCCGCGAGCGGCTGGGTGACGGCGGTGCGGCCGGGCGCGTCGCGCAGCACCAGCCACGCCACGACCGCGTAGGCGGCCAGGACGACGGCGGTGATGAGGAACGGCACGGCGGCGCCACCCGCGCGGACCAGCGGGACGGTGGTCAGCGCGCTGATCGCGGTGCCGCCCATCCCGGCGCCGAAGATCCCGACGGCCAGGCCGCGCCGGTTCGGCGGGAACCAGGCGTTGACGAACGGCACCCCCACGGCGAACACGGTTCCGCCGACGCCGAGGAAGAAGCCGCCGATCAGCAGCGCGGCCATCGACATCTGCCCGAACAGGCCGATGAACAGGACGGGGACGATGGTGGCCGCCGAGACCAGCGGGAACATCACCCGGCCGCCGAACCTGTCGGTGAGCGCGCCGACCGGGATGCGGCCCAGCGACCCCACGATCACCGGGACGGCCACCAGCAGCGCCTGCTGCCCGGCCGACAACCCGAGCAGCTCCTTGAAGCGCGGCCCGAGCGGACTGAGCAGGGCCCAGGCCCAGAAGTTCACCGCGAAGCCCAGGGTCGCCAGGGTGAGCATCAACGCCGGGCTGCGGCCGGGGGTGGTGGCCGGTGCGTTCGTCATGTCTTCCTCACGTGGTTCATGCGGAGGTGGGGCGGCCTGGATGGCCGCGATCACCTGGCTGTGCCGTCCCATCACAGCTCAGCGGGCATGACGCGAGGTATGGACGAAGGTCCCGACCTGCCGGGACCTAGGACGCGCGAGGGGCTTGGGCGGCCCTCACAGCGGGACGTGCCAGCGCAGGCGGGTGCCGCCCTCCTCCGGCGTCTCCAGCTCGGCGGCCCCGCCGAGGTCGGCGGCCCGTTCCTCGATGTTGCGCAGGCCGCTGCGCCGCCCGCCGTCGCCCACGCCGACGCCGTTGTCGCCGACGACGAGGGTGAGCCGGCCGCCGGCGACCTCGATGGACACCTCGGCCCGGGTGGCGCGGGAGTGGCGCACCACGTTGGACAGCGCCTCGCGCAGGACGGCGAGCAGGTGCCCGGCCACCTGGTCGGGCACCAGGGTGTCGATCTGGCCCTCCATGCGCAGGCCGGGCATGAACCCCAGGTGCGCGCCCGCCCCCTCCACCAGGTCGACGATCTTCGTGCGCAGGCTCGGCGCGGCGTCCTCGCGCGGCGCCTGGAGGGCGAAGATGGACGAGCGGATCTGCCGGATCGTCTCGTCCAGCTCGTCGATGGCGTATTGCAGCCGTTTGCCCGCCTCCGGGCGTTCGACCAGCCGGACGGTGCTCATCAGCGTCATGGCCGTGGCGAACAGTCGCTGGATGACGACGTCGTGCAGGTCCTTGGCGATGCGGTCGCGGTCCTCCAGCAGGCCGAGCCGTTCGGCGTCGCGGCGGGCCTCGGCCAGCTCCAGCGCGATCGCCGCCTGCCCCGCGAACGACTCCAGCATCTGCTGGTCGGCCCCGCTGAACGGCAGCCGCCCGCCGCGCTTGGCCAGCATGAGCACGCCGCGCACGCGGGGCGCGGCGCCCAGCGGGACCATCAGGCCCGGCCCGTAGCCCAGCCGCCGCAGCGGCGAGTCGGGGTAGGGCGGGCCCGGCAGGTCCCGCTCGGACCTGGGCTCGGCGTGCGTGAACGCCTCCCCCGCCAGGGTGGCCGAGACGTCGAACGCCATCCCCAGCAGCTCGCCCGCGCCCTCGCCCTCGGCCACGTCGACGGTCAGCGTGCCGCCCGACGGGTCGGGCAGCAGCACCTGGACCAGGTCGGCGTCGGTCATCTGGCGGGCCCGTGCGGCCATGGTGGTGAGCACCTCGCGGGAGCCGGCGCCGGACAGCAGGCTGGTGGTGATCTCCGAGGACGCCTTCAGCCAGGTCTCGCGCCGGCGCGACTCCTCGTACAGGCGGGCGTTCTCCACGGCGACGCCGGCGGCGGTGGCCAGCGCGACGACGATGGCCTCGTCCTCCTCGTCGAAGTCGCCGCCGCCGCGCTTCTCGGTCAGGTAGAGGTTGCCGAACACCTCGTCGCGCACGCGTACCGGGACGCCGAGGAAGGTGCCCATCGGCGGGTGGCCGGGCGGGAAGCCGTAGGACTCGGGGTGGTCGGAGATGCGGCCCAGCCGCAGCGGGCGGGCGTCCTTGATCAGCAGGCCGAGCAGGCCCAGCCCGTGCGGCCAGTGCTCGATGCGGGCGATCTCCTCCTCGCTCAGCCCCACCGGGATGAACTGGACGAGCGTGCTCTCCTCCCCCACCACGCCGAGCGCCCCGTAGGTGGCGTCCACCAGCTTGGTGGCCGTCTCGACGATCCGCCGCAGCACGGTCTCCAGGTCGAGGTCGCTGCCGACCGAGACCACGGCCTCCAGCAGCGCGTGCACCCGGTCACGGGTGGCGAGGACGGCGTTGAGCCTCGTCTGCAGCTCGGCCAGCAGCTCGTCGAGCCGCATCTGGGGCATCAGGCTGCGCTGCGCACTTTCCGACATACCGTTCAGTGTCCCAGCAGGTCGCCTCGCCGCCCGAATCAGGCCGGGCCGCGCCCGGCCACTACAGCAGCGGCGGGACGGTGAACAGGTCCTCCCGGTCACGGGCGAGCTCGATCACGACGTCCACGACGCCCTCCACCGCCCGGACCGCCTCCGCCAGCGCGGCGGCCCGCGCCCCGCCCGCCGGCCCGCCGGTGATCGTGACCACGCCGGCGTCGGCCGCGACCGCGTACGTGCCGTCCGGCGGGAGCACGGCCCTGACGTCCGCCTCCAGCTCGGCGGCCGGTCGGGTGAAGACGCGCAGCACGTCGCGCTGGTGCAGGGTGCCGACGACGCGGCCGGTGACCGGGTCGATCACCGGCAGCTGCTTGATGCGCCGGGCGTGCATGATCCTGGCCGCCTCGCGCACCGGCATGCCCGGGGTCACCGTGACCGCCGGCGACGTCATCAGCTCCGCGGCGGTGACGGCGGCGGCCTTGCGGTGCTCCTGCCGCCGCGCCCGCGGGGCGAGGACGGAGACGGCGTGCCGGGCGTGGCCGGTCTCCTTGAGCAGCAGGTCGTCCTCCGACACCACGCCCACCGGCCGACGGCCGGCGTCGATCACGGTGACCGCGCCCACCGCGTACCGCTTCATCGCCGCCACGATGTCGGCGAACGACGCGTGCTCCAGCACCGCGATCGCCACGCGTCCCATGACGTCCTTGACCTCGATCGACATGATCGCCACCTCGCTTTCCGCCTCCACGGTCCCTCGCGCGGGGGCGGTGGCGGCAGCGGCGAACGTCCCGCGGGCGAAGGGCTTAGGTCCTGGACGGCGGGAGCGGGTGTCAGTGCAGCGGACCGGCGAAGACCACGATCTCGTCGATGTCGCCGGCGGGGGTGAGGTGCACCATGTCGGTGCCCGACAGGACGGTGGCGCCGTCGGGCCCCTCGAAGCGCCAGCCGAACCTGGCCCACTCGTGCGGCGCGTCGACGGACGTCGTACGGACCATCCGGCAACCGCCGGCCCGGTAGCCCTGCACCACCTCGGTGACGAAGTCGGCCACCGCGCCCCGGCCCGACCCGCGGCCGAGCGGCCCCCAGAACACCACGTCGGCGGCGAGGGCCCGGCTGAGCAGCGCGGAACGGTGGTCGGGGTCGTCGGCGTTGGCGGCCGCGATGAAGGCGTCGATCGCGTCGGCGTGGGCCCGGTGGTGCCCCTGCGGGGATGCCGCCGGTTCGTGCGCGGTCATGTCGTCCTCCATCCGTCGCCGGGGCGTGCGGGAACCCGGTCCGGTCGCACGCCGATCGCCATGAGCCAGTACATCACGAGCTAACCCCTGGCCTGCTCCGCTTCCGGCTGGTTCCCCACGAGCAGGTTGAACGCGCCGGTCAGCAGGTTGAGCGAGACCAGGCCGACGACCTCGGCGATCACCCGGTCGCTCCAGCCGAGCGAGCGCAGCCCGGCCACCTCCTCGTCGGTGATGGACGACGGCTCGACCAGCACCCGCACCGCCACCGAGATCAGGGCGGCCTCCCGCGCGTCGGCCGAGGTGCCCTGGCGGGCCAGCGCGACGTCGGCCTCGCTCAGCCCGGCGGCCAGCGCGCCCTCGGTGTGCGCGGCCAGGCACGTGCCGCAGCCGATCCACTCCTGCACGGCCAGGGAGATCTTCTCGCTGAGCGCGCGCGGGATCTTCACCCGCTTCATCGCCCGGGAGAAGTCCAGGTATCCCTGGAGCAACGCGGGCGAGTGGGCCATCGTGGACACCATGTCACCCACCGCGCCGTGCCTGGTGACGATGTCGTCCAGGATCTGACGGGACTTCTCGGGGGCCTTCTCAGGAACAAGGGGTTCAAGACGTCTCATACGGCGCACTCTATACCCATAGGGGGTATGCGGGAAACCGGTCCCGGATCCGTTGAACCGGATCGGGCGGGCCCGCGTACCTTCGAGCATGCACAGGCTCCTGCGCAGTGAGATGTTCATGCTCGGCGGCTTCGTCGCGGCGGCGGCGGCGACGATCCTGCTGATCCTGCCCCCGTCGATCGACCCCGCGGACGCGCAACGGACCCTCACGCCCTCGGGCCCCCTCTCGGCCGCCGACATCGACCTGCTGATCAAGGTGCGGCAGGCCGGCCTGTGGGAGATGCCCGCCGGCGAGTACGCCGCCACCCGTGCCCAGTCGCAGCGCGTCAAGCAGGTCGGCAAGCAGATCATGGGCGAGCACCAGAAGCTGGACCAGATGACCCGCGACACCGCGGCCAGGCTCGGCGTCGCCCTGCCCGACCAGCCCAACCCCGACCAGCAGCGCTGGCTGGCCCAGCTCGCGGCCGAGAGCGGACCGGCCTTCGACCAGGACTACGCGAACCTGCTGCGCGCCGCGCACGGCAAGGTCTTCGGCACCCTGGCGCTCGTCCGGGCCGGGACCAGGAACGCCGAGATCCGCAAGTTCGCCCAGGAAGGCATCAACTTCGTCATGCGCCACATGACGTACCTCGAATCGACCGGCCTGGTGAACCACAACCAGCTCCCCGAGCCCCCGCTCCCGTCCCCCGCCCCGCCCACTTCCTGACCTGCCGGCCCCTGGAAGCGCGTCCTTCCACGGGGACCGGATCCATCGACACTCCGGCGGAACACTGACCTCATGCCCGAACCTCTCTCATCACCCGTCCGCGCGTCGCGGCAGGCGATCGCCGCCCTGGGCATCGCCCTGCTGACGGGGTGCGCGACCGCCTCCGTCCCCCAGGCGCAGCCGGCGCACCACCACGGCGCCGCGCCCCCCGCCGTCGCCGTCGCGCCGAAGGTGCCGGCCGGCGACATGAAACAGCTCACCACCCTGCTCGGCTGCCCCGCCGGCAAGCTGCAGACCGACGCCGCCGAGCTGCGGCAGGCGGCCTGCGACAGCCCGCAGGGCCGCCTGACGATCGTGACGTTCAGCACAGACAAGGGCAAACGAGACTGGCTCGACATCGCCCAGGCGTACGGCGGCGCGTACCTGGTCGGCGACCGCTGGGTCGTCGTCGCCACGGCCGACCTGCTGGAACGGTTGCGCGACCGCCTGGGCGGCGAACTCCAGACCCCACGACACCATTGACCCTCCCAGCCGCGCCGGCTCCCCGTCGCGCCTGCCCGGGCACCCGTGTGTCCCGCCTGCCCGGTGCGTCCGCTTGGCGCGTCCGCGTGTCGCGTCCGCGTGTCGTGCCCGCCCGGTGCGCAAGGACGCGGATGACGGCCCGGCCGGGCTCTGGCACGATGGCCGGATGCAGGTCGCCCGTCCCGTGGTCCGCGCGCTTCGCGCCGCGGTGTTCACGGCCGTGTGCGTCCTGGCCTCGGCGGCGCTGCACACTCTGGTCGGCGGCACGGCGATCGCGCCCGGCCCGCTGGCCCTGGCCGGCGCGGCGACCTTCGCGGCCGCCTACGCCGCCGGTTCCCGTCCCCGCGGATGGGCGCCCCTGCTGACCATGTGCGTGGCCGCCCAGTACGGCCTCCACGAGCTCTTCGACGCCTCCGAGTCCGCCCGCTACGGCCTGAGCCACCTGCTCGACACCTCCACGCCATCCTTCGCCGGTCCTTCCGCCGGCCCGTTCGCGGGGCCGTTCGCGGGCCCGTTCGCGGGCCCGTTCGCCGGGCCGCCCGCCGGGGGCGGCGCCCATGAGCACGGCTCTTCCGGGATGGTGGTGATCCACCTGGCGGTGGCCGTCTCGTCGAGCTGGTGGCTGGCCCGCGGGGACGCGGCGCTGGCGGCGTTGCTGCGGTTGAGCACGGTACGGCTGGCCCGGTTGTGGGCCGTGCTGTGCGACTGGCTGTCCGTCCTGGCCCCGCCGCCCGCCGGGCCCGCCCGCGCGTGCCCGCTGTGGCCGCCGGTGGCGGGTCACCGGGCGCTGCTGCTGGCCCCGGTGCTCTCCCGGCGCGGGCCGCCCCGCCCGGCTGCGCACGCCTGGCCGTCCGGCCGCTGACGTTCCCCGTCATGCGGCGGGTCCGGCGTGCCTCCCGGCAGGCAGACGACCCAGCCGGCGCCGCCGCGGCACGCCCTCCGCGTCCCGTCGCGCGCCGGACCGCATGTCCATCCGGCGGTCGAGCCGGATCCAGGAACCTCGGAGTTCGCAGTGATTCATCCCCTTCGTCCCGCGCGTCGCCCGTTCCGGGCAGCCCTTCGTCCCGCGCGTCCCCCGTTCCGGGCAGCCCTTCGTGCCGGTGTCGCCGTCGGTGGCGCCGTCCTGGTGCTGCTGGCCGCCGCGCCCGCCGCGCTGGCCCATGACCGGCTGAAGAGCAGCTCCCCCGCCGACGGCGCCAAGGTCGCGCGGGTGGAGAGCATCGAGCTGGAGTTCACCTCCCGCATGACCCTGCCGACCCTCGTGCTCGACGGCCCGGCGGGCGAGAACCTGCCGCTGGGCAAGCCGCGGGCCCAGGGCGTCACGGTGAAGGCCGAGCCGGCCGCGCCGCTGGAGCCCGGCCGGTACCGGCTGGCCTGGCGGGTGGTCTCCTCCGACGGCCACCCGATCGCCGGCGAGCTGCGCTTCACCGTCACCGCCCCAGCCACCCCGACCGAGACCCCGACCGAGACCCCATCCGAGACCCCGATCTCGTCCGAGACCCCCACCTCGACCGGGACTCCGGCCGAGGTCGCCCCGGCGGCCTCCTCGTCACCGGTCGCCCAGGCCGAGGCGGAGACGGGCTCGGGCGGCGTGCCCGGCTGGTTGTGGGTGGCCGCGGCGGCACTGGTGGCGGGCGGAGCCGCGACCGTCGTGGCCGGCCGCCGCAGACGCGCCACCGGGGACGCCGACCCCACGCCCTGACCGCGTCGCGGGCCCACCAGATCACCATGCGCCCCAGGCCCTGCCCAGGTCGCGGGCGCTCCAGGTCGCCATGCGCCCCCTGGCCCTGGCCGCGTCGCGGGCGAGCTAGGTGGCCATGGTCGCCGGGAGGCGTGGCCGCAGGGCGCTGCGGTGTTCCAGGCGGGCCACCGCCAGGGCCGAGACCAGCCCCGCGAAGGTCAGTGACAACCAGGGCAGGCCCGCCCAGCCCGCCTCGGCGGCCACGTCCAGCAGCGCGCCCGACAGCAGGTTCCCGGCCAGGATCCCCGCGCCGGAGGCCAGGTTGTACAGGCCGTAGTAGGTGCCGACCAGCTCCTCGCCCGCCATGTCGGCGATGGTGGCCATCTCGAAGGGGAAGGCCACCAGCGTCCCGGCGCCGAGCAGCAGCGCGCACACCAGCGCGGCCGTCAGCGTCGCCGCCCGCGGCAGGTGGAGCTGCGCGGCGGCGACCATGGGCAGGAAGGCCGCCCCCATGAGGGCCAGCCCGCGGGTGATCGCCTGGCCGCGGCTCCACCGTTCGCCGCACCAGGCGGTCAGGCGCACCTGCCCGGCGATGCCGAGCAGGGCCGACACCGCGTACAGGGCGGTCACCGCCCACTGGCCGCCGCCGGCCCGCTGCACCTCCAGCGGCAGTGCGAGGTACATCTGGTACGACAGCGCGTACGAAGCGATCATCGACGCCGCGAACGAGACGAACGCCCGGTCACCGAACGCCTGCCGCCAAGCCCGCAGCACCGGCTGCCGCGCCCGCCCCGGCTCCCGGGGCCGCGCGGGCAGGTAGAACCCCTGAAGCACGGTCAGGACGGCGAAGATCCCCGCCGCTCCCAGGCACACCGCGGTGAACCCGCCGGCCAGCAGCAGCACCCCGAGCAGCGGCCCGAGCAGGATGCCGCCCTGGTAGAACACGTTGAACACGGCGAAGGCGGCCACCTTGCGCTCCCCGGCCGCGGCGGCCAGGTACGCGCGGGCGGCCGGGTTGAACAGCGCCCCCGCCAGCCCCGTGATCACCGCGGCCGCCACCAGCAGCGGCAGCGACGTGGTGAGCCCGAACAGCGCGAACCCCACGGTACGCAGGGCGCACCCCGCCATGATCATGGGTTTGTGCCCGAACCGGTCGGCCAGCGCGCCGCCGATCAGGAACATGCCCTGCTGGCTGGCGTTGCGCAGGCCGAGGATGAGCCCGATCGTCCAGGCGGCGAGCCCCGCGCCGGCCGAGAGGTGCTGGGCGAGGTAGGGCATCAGCATGTAGAAGCCGATGTTGATGCCCGCCTGGTTGACCTGCAGCAGCCGGATCGGCCGGTCGAAGGAGCGGAACTGCGCCAGCGTGGCCTTCATCGCCTGCCCGCCAGCGGGTCGCGGACGGCGGCGCAGCGGCTCCAGCGGCGCACCTCGCGCTCGGCGGGGTCGTCCAGCTCGTCGGGCTCGTCGGCGGGGGTGACGCCGAGCAGGCCGTGGGCGCGGCAGTAGCCGTCGTCGAAGACGGTGTTCCAGTAGCGCCAGGGCCCGTCGGGGAAGACGGCGACGACGCAGCCGCCCGGCCCGGCCCGTCCGGCCAGCCAGCGGGCCACGAGGCTGACGGCTCCGGTGCTCCAGCCGCCGGAGACGTAGTGCTGGGCGGCCAGGGTGCGGCAGGCCCACACCGCCTCGGCGGCGCTCACCCAGTGGACCTCGTCGAAGGCGTCGTAGGCCACGTTGGCGGGGTGGATGCTGGAGCCCAGGCCGCGCATCAGGCGGTGGCGGTCGGGCTGCCCGAAGATGGTCGAGCCGACGGTGTCGACGCCGACCAGCCGCAGCCGGGGCAGGTGGCGGCGCAGCTCGCGGGTGATGCCCGCGCTGTGCCCGCCGGTGCCGACCGAGCAGACCAGCGTGTCGATGTGCGGGAGCTGGGACAGCAGCTCCCGGGCCAGCCCGGCGTAGGCGGCCACGTTGTCGGGGTTGCCGTACTGGTCGGGGCAGTAGGAGCCGGGCAGCTCGGCCAGCAGCTCCTCGACCCGGTCGCGGCGGGCCCGCTGCCAGCCGCCGGTGGGATGCGGCTCCGGCACGATCTCCAGCCGTACGCCGTAGCAGGTCAGCAGCCGCTGCATGAGCGGTTCCATGCCGGGGTCGGCGACCAGGACGACCGGATGGCCGAAGGTGATGCCGGCCAGGGCCAGCCCGAGTCCGAGGGTGCCGCTGGTGGACTCGACGATCGTCGCGCCGGGGGCCAGCTCGCCCCTGGCGCGGGCCTGCCGGACCATGTGCAGGGCGGGCCGGTCCTTGATGCCGCCCGGGTTGAAGCCCTCCAGCTTGGCCCAGAAGCCGCCGCCGTCCGCGACGAACGGCGCGGCGACGAACGCCAGCGGTGTGTTTCCGACGGTTACGCAAATACCCGAATTGCCGATGGCGGGCAGAATGTCAGGGCGCGGCAAAGTGTCGTTCGACATTGGTTGTTATCCCCGAGATGAACGGCGCTCGCGCGGCACGGAAGACGCCGCGGGCGCGATGGAAAAGGACGGCGACGAAAGACGCGCGTCCTATATGCGCATCACGCGGAGATTTTCCTGGCCGGAAACGGCCTGCCGCGAGGCGGCCCGCGGCGTGGGTCGCACGGCCCCGGACCCGACGGCCGCGGGCCCGGCGGCGAGCGCGGGGACGGCGGCCACGGCCGGCGCGGCGGCGGTGGCCGTGGTGGCCGCGCACTCCTGCTCGGTGCCGTGCAGGTGGCCCGGCGGCAGCTCGCCGTGCAGGCACCCGGCGTCGCGCACCGGCATCCGCCCGGACAGCCATCTGACGTGCCGGTGCACGTCGAGGTGGGCGCTCTGGGCGGACGGAGCGGGGCCGCCCTGGGCCCGCTCGGACAGCTCGACGGCCGCGCACGCGCCGCCGTGCGCGAACACGACGGTGATCAGCAGGGCCAGGGCCAGCATCGCGTGCGGCCACCACCGGCCGGCCCCCGGGACGGGCGGGCGGAGCGCGCGGGCTGACCTGGTCGTGAGCATCACCGCAGATCATGCCCGCCACGCGGCGCGGCGCGCCGGGAAAAGGCCAAGGCCGAGGTAAAGAAATTTCCGGCGCACGGGAATCGCCGCCACCGATCATCTCCGGCGCCCGCGATTTCCCGCCGGACGGCGGGAACGACGGCGAGCCTTTTTCGCCGCGCGGCGACATCTCCGCGACACTGGCATTCGCCCGGCGCGGCCCCGATTCCGCGCCGCCCGATCTTGGGGGTGTCCCATAGTTCTGTCCAGACGCGCGGTCATCGCCGGGGCCGGCGCGCTGGCCGCGCTCCCGCAGGCGCTCCCCCGAGCGCTCCCCCAGGCCGCCGCCGCCGACGCCGCCGACGCCACGACCCTGGCCCGGGACGAACGCTTCTGGGCGGGTGTGGCCCGGCAGTTCCGGGTCAGCGACGACTTCGTCAACCTGGAGAACGGCTACTACGGGATCATGCCCGAGCCGGTCCGGCGCGCCTACCACCGCAACGTCGACGTCCTCAACGCCCGCAACTCCCACCTGCTGCGCACGGCGTACAAGGCCAGGGCCGACGAGGTGCGCGACCGGATCGCCGCGCTGCTCGGGGTCACCCGTGCGGAGATCGCGCTCACCCGGGGCGGCACCGAGGCGCTGCAGAACCTCATCTCCGGCTACCGGCGGCTGCGGCCCGGCGACGCCGTGCTCTACGCCGACCTGGACTACCCCTCCGCCCAGCACACCATGAACTGGCTGGCCGGGCGGCGCGCGGCCACGGTGGCCCGGTTCGTCCTCCCCGAGCCCGCCACCCGGCAGGCGGCGCTGGACGCCTACGAGCGGGCGCTGCGGACCACCCCGAGAGCCCGGCTGCTGCTGCTGTCGCACATGAACAACCGCACCGGCCTGGTGCTGCCGGTCCGGGAGATCGTCGCGATGGCCCGCGAGCGCGGCGTGGACGTCGTCGTGGACGCCGCCCACTCCTGGGGGCAGCTCGACTTCACGCTGCCCGACCTCGACGCCGACTTCGCCGCGTTCTCGCTGCACAAGTGGATCGGCGCGCCCCTCGGCACCGGGTTCCTCTTCATCCGCCGGGACCGGCTGGCCGACATCGAGCCCGTCTTCGGCGACGAGAGCTTCCCGGCCGGCGACATCCGCTCGCGGGTCCACTCGGGCACCATGGACGTCGCGGCGCCCCTCACGGTCCCCGACGCGCTCGACTTCCACCTGCGGCTCGGCGCGGCCGTCAAGCAGGCCAGGCTGCGGCACCTGCGCGACCGCTGGGTGAGCCAGGTCCGCGACCTGCCGGGCCTGCAGATCCTCACCCCGGACGAGCCCGGCATGTACGGCGCGATCACCGCCTTCCGCATCGCCGGCCGCACCTCCACGGCCGACAACGAGGCCGTCGCCGCCACCCTGCTGGACGCCTACGGCCTCTACACGGTCGCCCGCACGGGCATGGCCGGGGGCGACGCCGTCCGGGTCACGCCGGCGCTGTTCACCTCGGCGGCGCAGGCGGACCGGCTGGCGGCGGCGCTGCGGCGGCTGACACCGCGGCTGCGGGCCTGAGGCAGGTTGACAGATCACCGACATGTCCCGCTAGGTTAGATATGTGAACAGTTCTTCAGATGACCACGTGTTGGCCGTGGACGGCTGCGCGGTCAAGGTGGTGGACGCCGACCGCGTCGCGGCCGTGCACGAGCGCATGCCCGCCGCCGCGGACCTGGCCGACACCGCCGACGTCTTCGGCCTGCTGTCCGACCCCAACCGGCTGAAGCTGCTGGTCGCCCTGCTGGACGGCGAGCTGTGCGTGTGCGACCTGGCGGCGGTGACCGGGCAGAGCGAGTCCGCGGTCTCCCACGCGCTGCGCCTGCTGCGTGCCCATCGCATCGTGGCCGCCCGCCGTTCGGGCCGGATGGCGTACTACCGGCTGGAGGATCCGCA
>NZ_JBFAOR010000022.1:0-77904 GCF_040675255.1 Nonomuraea sp. NPDC049624
GGGCGCGCGCGGGCCGCCGAGCGGTCAGGGGTGTCCTGGGTCGCGGGGCGTGAGGGGATGTGGGGGGTGATAAAGGGTGACGGATACAGCAAGCGAACCGTTTCGCCTTGTTGCCGCCAGACGCTAAGCGTTGGTTGACTGCGCGAAAATACGTATGTTCATCGGTAGGCATACCGACATTTCTGTTACCGCTGGTCACACCCATCCACGTGCCAGAATCGGCCGTCATGCCGGACAATCGGGCAGGGAAAGTCCGGCATTCCGGACCCACTGAAGGGCGAATCAGCCTGCGGCGACCGGCTCGGCGACGCCCGATCAGGGCGGCGGCGTCACCACAGTTGGGCGGGACCGGAACGTGCGTCGGCGCACCCGTGATCCCCGTCTAACCGGCACCGGACGGAAACGTCACGCCCAGGATGCATGCGGCACGGGCCGGCTGTTCGGTACGGTCCGGGTGTTCAGTACGGTTCGGGGGCCAGACAGCTTCCGCTCTCGTGGACCTGGTCCTTCGGCGGCGGCTCGACGGACACGTCGTTGCCCCAGTCGGTGAAGTCGATCTCGGTCACGCTGTTCCTGGGCACGCCCTCCTCGGCCAAGGGGTTGGGCGCGACGAGACGGACCCGGCGGGGAAGCCCGTCCGGCCCGACCCACAACTGCCACGAGACCCGTGCCGAGCCGTACTGCTCCCGCAGCACTGCCGCCATGGCGGGGTCGTCGCCCGGGGCCGGGATGCTGAACTCGGTCTGCGCGGCGCTTCCGGCATGGACGACGGTGGCGACCCCGTCGATGACCCCGCCGGAGGAGGGCGCAGGCGCCGCGAGCTTGTTCAGCACCTCGGGTGACAGGACCGTCCGTGCGCCGAGTACCCCGGCCATGCGCGCCGCCATCCCGCAGTCGGGGCTACCGTGGTGCAGCCAGCTCTTGCCGGCGGGAACGTCCCTGCGGTCGGCTCGCTGCTCGTAGGTGCCGGAGCCGCCGACGGAGATCGCCCTGGTCGTCATGCCGGACAGGTCGTCCGGGATGAGGTGCTTCAGGTCTTCG
Organism: Nonomuraea sp. NPDC049624; assembly: GCF_040675255.1. Taxonomy (NCBI): domain Bacteria; kingdom Bacillati; phylum Actinomycetota; class Actinomycetes; order Streptosporangiales; family Streptosporangiaceae; genus Nonomuraea; species Nonomuraea sp. NPDC049624. Next base: position 1,042 of record NZ_JBFAOR010000022.1, read on the forward strand.
GGAATGTTGGTCCGGCGGAAGGTCGTGGTCAGGTCGGAGGCGGCCGTGCCGAGGCGCAGGATTCCGGTGGTCCGGCTCTCGTCGTACTCGCCGATGTCGACCGACACGAGCAGGTCTCCCGCCGCCCGGGGCGTGTGGCCGTAGGTCAGCCGGACGACCTTGGTGACCTTGACCCCGGCCCCGTCCTTCGCCTGCTGGGCCACCGCCTCGGCGGGCGTCCGGGCCGCCGTCGCGTCCTGCCCGCCGCATCCGGCCGTCAGGGTGAGCACGAGCAGCGTCGGCGCGATCCTCGGCAAGGGCACCCGATGATCATAGGAGAAGGCGGGATCGGTGTGGCCGGCGCGGCGAGGCAACCTGACCACGCCGGCACCGCGTCAGTACGTGTGTGCCAGACAGGAAGCTCTTCGACGACTTCGTGGCCTCACGGTCCGACCGGTTACTGCGGACGGCGTACCTGCTGACCCGCGACTGGGGAACGGCCGAGGACCTGCTCCAGGAGTGCCTGGCCAAGGCGTGGTTCGCCTGGCCCCGCATCGAGGAGCCCGAGGCGTACGTGCGGCGGGCGCTCGTGACGACCTGCACCTCGTGGTGGCGGCGCCGATGGCGCGGCGAGGTGCCGAGCGGCACGCTGCCCGACCCGGGCGTGCCCGACGCCGAGCGGTCCGGGCGCGAGGAGCTGTGGGAGGCGGTGGGAAGGCTGCCCGCCAAGCAGCGCGCGGTGATCGTGCTGCGGTTCTACGAGGACCTGTCGGTGCAGGAGGTGGCCAGGATCCTCGGCTGCCATGACGGCACGGTTAAGAGCCAGACCGCCAAGGCGCTGGCCAAGCTGCGCGTGGACGAGTCGATCGTGAAGGAGTACCGATGAGCGTGCAGGACCTGCGTGAGATGTTGCGGGAGCGGGCCGAGGGCCCCGCGCCCGCGGTCCCGGACCGCCACGAGCTCGTCCGCCGCCGCGTGCGGCGTACCTGGCGGCGCAGGGTCCTGACCTCCGCCGCCGCGACGGTGGCGGCGACGGTGGCCGCGGGCGCGGCCGTGCTCTCCCTGCTGCCCGAAAGCGCCGTGACGCGGCACGAGCCCGCGACCTCGGCCTCCGCCCCCGCCCGGGAGCTGCCGCAACGGTTCACCGCCCACGACGGCACCGGCTACCGGCGGCTGGCGACGGCGACGCTCAGGACGGACGGCGCGCGGAGGACGTCGGTCACGATCCCGGTCACCGGCAGGCCGCTGGACGTGGCCGCGCTGTGCGACGGCTCGTTCGGCGCCACGGCGCCGCGGATCACCGTGGCGGGCCGCGCCGCCGGCGCCTCCCCGCCCTTCTCCCCCTGCCTGAAGGGCATGGAGCTGGTCCCGTTGCCGGTGCCCGCGGGGGCCGGCCAGGTCACGGTGACGTTCGACACGACCACCAGGGGCGGGGGGTGCACGCGCCAGGAGAAGGGGGCGCCGTGCGTGACCCCGGAGCCCGTCAAGGCGGTCTGGAGCCTGGCCGTCTACGAATGGACGCCTCCCGCGCGGCCGGTCGACCCCGGGCCGCTCAGAGCCTTCCCCAAGCGGCCGGCGGGCTGGGAGCTGGCCGGCGCGACGCGGGACCGGCTCTGGCCGCAGGACGGGACGGCCACGGTCACGGTCCGGGGCGAGGGCGGCAGGATGGGCCTTGAGGCGCTGTGCGCCGGTGACCTGGCCAGGCGGATGTGGTTCACGTACCGGGTCGAGGGCGGCGAGGAGGCGACGGTCACCTGCGGCCAGTGGAGGAGCGGCCCGTATCCGATGGCGATGACCGAGCTGGCCGTGCCGGAGGGCAGGCGGGTCACCGTCACCGTCCGGGCGGGCATCTGGGGTCAGGACGCCAACCGCCCGGTCCGCTGGGCCGTGGCCGTCTACCGCAGGCGCTCCTGAACGTCGCCGCGCGACTGACCGGGCGCCGGCAGGCAGCTCCTTCCGGCGCCCGGGTCAGCCCGAGGACTGCGACGGGCCGAGATCGTTGAAGAAGCACGCGTCGGAGATCTCGGTCTCTCCGTCGGGGTGTCCCGGTGGAGCGGGGACACGCCCTCCAACGCCTGGTACAGCGTCACCCCCGAGCGAGTACAGGTCGCCGGCGCCGCCGCTGTCGGCAGCCCCCTGGCGGCCGACGTGACGGCTCCGGGCGGCAGGGGGCCGTCCCGGGCGATCAGCTCGGCGAGGGTGCCGCCGTCGACCAGTTCCATGACGATCCACGGCGCCTGGTCCTCGATCACCACGTCGTGGACGGTGACGATGTGCGGATGCGACCGCAGCCGGGCGGCGCTGCGCGCCTCACGTTCGGCGCGGCGCAGCCGCTGCGCGTGCTCCTCCTCGGAGGTGGCCGACGGCAGCCAGACCTCCTTCACCGCCACGGGCACGTCGAGGGACTCGTCGTGGGCCTTCCAGACCCGTCCTGATCAAGTCGTGGCAGCCTATCCATGCGTGCTCGCGCGTATCTGCCGAATGTCCAGACTCGTCATCCGTCCTTCGACGCCGGCGCGCGTCACCCGGCCCCCTCGGCCGCTGGCTATCCTGTGGCAGGTCGAGCCGGGCACGGCTCCCCCACCACGAGCCCACCGGAAGGCGACGACCGACCGTGACAGCCCCCCAGCGCCGCCGCGCCCGGCCGGCCACGACGGTGGCGGCGCACGCGGTCCCGGCCCTCCTGACGGTGATCGTCCTGGTGGGCTCGCGGCAGCTGGGCGCGGCCTGGTGGCAGGTCCTGGCGGCGGCGGGCGCCGCCGTCCTGCTCCATGCCGGAGCGGCGGTGGCCGGCCGGCGGCCGTGGGCGGGGTACGCGATCGGCGCGGCGGCCATGCTCGTCCTGGTGCTGACGCCCTTCCCGGGATGGTCGCTGAGCATGCTGCCCTCGGCGGCGTGCTTCCCCTTCGCCTTGTGGCGGCTGACCGGCCTGGTCCCGGTCAGGTCCTCGGTGCCGGCGTTGGCGGTCGCGGCGCTCGGGATCGTGCTGACCGAGCTGGTGGGGTGGGCCCGGCTGCCCGCCGACCCGGTGTGGGCCCGCCTGGTCGAGGGCGGGCTGCTGATGCTGGTGGTCGGCGGTGTGTGGCTCGCGGCCCTGCTGGTACGGCGCAGGCAGCAGGCCGCCCGGCGGGCCGAGGCCGGACGGCTGGCCGCGGCGGTCGCCGGCGAACGGGCCGGCATCCGCCGCGACCTGCACGACGTGATCGCCCACACGGTCACCGTCATGGTCGCGCGGATCGAGGCCGCGGCGGTGACGACGGCCGACGCGGCGACCCGGCGCGAACTCGCCGGCATCGCCGAGACCGGCCGGGACGCCCACCAGGGGCTGCGCGCGATGCTGGCCACCTTGGGCCCGTCCGCCGCGCCGCGCGCCGGATCCCGGCCCGGCCACGTCCCGATCTCGCTCGACGTGCTGCCCGACCTGGTGGCCTCGGCGGCCAGCCCGCTGCACGCGGTGACGCTGGCGGAGGCGGGTGAGCGACGGCCGCTGAGCCTCAGCGCCGAGGTCGCCGCGGTCCGGACCGTGCAGGAGGGCGTCACCAACGCGCTGCGCCACCTCCAGCCGCCGGTCGCGGTGAGCGTCAGCCTGCGCTGGAGCCCGGCCGAGCTGGTGGTGGAGGTCCGCGACGACGGCGGCGGCGCGCCGCACCGCGCCGCCGGCCAGGGGACCGGCCTGCTGGGGATCGAGGAACGGGTGCGCACCGCGGGCGGCACCCTGTCGATCGACGACGGGGACGACGGATGGGTGCTGCGGGCGCGGCTGCCCACGAAGGAGGGGGCATGAACGCGATCCAGGTCATGCTCGTCGACGATCAGGAGCTGCTGCGGGCCTCGCTGCGCACGGTCCTGTCGGCCGACGAACGCATCGAGGTCACCCACGACGTCGCCGACGGCGGCCAGGCGGTCGAGGTCGTCCGGCGGCACCGCCTGGACGTGGTGCTGATGGACATCCGCATGCCGCGCCTGGACGGCGTGGCCGCCACGGCGGAGATCGTCCGGATCGCTCCGGCGACCCGGGTGCTCATGCTGACGACGTTCGACGACGACGAACTGGTCGTGGCGGCCGTCCGGGCCGGCGCCAGCGGCTACCTGACCAAGGACGTGCGGCCCGCCGCCCTGGCCCAGGCGGTGTGCGACGTCGCGTCCGGCACGGCGGCGCTGGCCCCGGGGGTGGCCGCGACGATCCTCGACCTCCTGCGGCAGACGCCGATGCGCCGCACGGCGGCCCTGGACGGCCTCACCCCGCGCGAGGTCGAGATCTTCGGCCTGCTGGCCCGCGGCAGGTCCAACGCCGAGATCCGCGCGGAGCTGGTGCTGAGCGAGAACACGGTGAAGTCGCACGTGCGGGCCGTCCTGCAGAAGCTGGGCCTGCGCGACCGGGTGCACGCGGTGATCCACGCCTACGAGAACGGGCTCGTGGGCCGCGACGATCTGCCCGGCTGAAGATTCCCTCCCTGCCCCGGCGGAACGTACCGGCGGGCATGGACGGGACGGCGACCGGGCGCCGTCAGGGCCGGTAGCCGATGTGGCGCAGCAGCGCTCGCAACCGGTGCTCGATCTGTGCGGCGGTCACGTCGTCGGCCTGCAGGAGCAGGACGGACCCGATCGAGCCGGCCAGGATGTCCTGGACGACGCCGGGGTCGGTGCCCGCCGGAAGGTGACCGGCCTCGACGGCCCGCTGCGCGACCTGCGCCACGGCGTTGAGCCGTGGCCGCAGGTAACGCTCGGTGTAGGCGGCCACCAGCTTCGGGTAGTCGACCGAGGCGCCGATGACGCGGGCCATCAGCGCCCGGAAGCGGGGCCGGCTGAGCAGCTCGGCGGCGGAGCGGACCAGTTCGTCGATCGACTGCCCGGCCGGGGCGGCGTCGATGTCGGGAGCGCGGGCGTGCTCCAGGGCGGCCATCAACAGGTCCTCCTTGGCCCGCCAGCGCCGGTAGACGGTCAGCTTCGCCACGCCGGCGCGCTGGGCGACCGCTTCCATGCTGGTGCCCGCGGCGCCGCGTTCGATCAACAGATCCAGCGCCGCCTCCAGGATGGCGGCGTCGTTCTCCGGGTCGCGGGGACGGCCGTGGCGTTCTACGCCGGCCACAGCACCTGGTTCAGCCATGTGGTCAGTCTGTCGGGTGCCGGACGGCCACGCCAACCGATGTGCCCGTCGGGGCGGATCAGCGTCACGTCGGACGAGGTGGGCTCCACCGGCGTGAGCGCGCCGACCAGGTCGGCGCCCAGTCGCGCCGCGGCGGCCTCGGCGTGGCGGGCGGCGACGAGCTGATCGGCGGCGAGCACGACCCAGCGTCCGCGGACGGCGGCGTGCAGGGTGGTGCGGACGCCGTCCGGCCGCCGGCAGGTCAGGTCGGGCATCCGGTCGCCGGGACGCAGCCCGGGCCTCCACCGGTGCTCGGCCGGGGCCAGCGGTCCTCCTCGGTAGCTGATGCCGAGCTGGGAGGCGGCCAGCCACAGCCGGCGCTGCACGGCGGGCAGCCGTCGGCCGTCGCGACGGTGGCGGTGACGCCGGTGTCGTCCTGCCGGGCCGCGACCAGGCGTGTGTCCCACTCCACCTGGCCGCCCAGTTCGGCCAGACGTCGCCGCAGCGTGCCCTCGACCTCGGCCTGCGAGATCAGCAGCGTCTGTTTCGGCTGGTCGGCGACGGCTTGGCCGACGTGGAGGCGCAGCACGGTGCGCGAGCCCTCGTTGTAGGACATGTTGAGCGAGGACCGGGAGCGCTGAGGCAGGTCGCCGAGCGCGCCGATGCGTTCCAGGACCTCGATGCCGCGTGCTTGCAAGCCGAGGGCGCGGGAGGTGGTGGCGGGGGCGGGGGCGGCGTCGACGACGCGGACGGGGATGTCGTGCAAGGCCAGGTGGACGGCCAGGGCCAGCCCGGTGGGGCCGGCGCCCGCGATGAGCACGGTGTCAGTCACTTAGTAAACGATACGGTACCGATTACTAAGTCCGGCATCCCGTTGGGACGATTTGTGCGAACTATCACATTGATCACGAAGTGCGTGTGGCAGAAGTGAGCCGGTGGTAGTCAAGATCACAACATTGGGCAATCGAAAGGATCTTCGTGCGAGCACGCAAGCTGGCGACCCTCCTGGCCGGCGCGACCCTGACCGCCGCCACCACGCTGGCGGCGACCGCCGCCCCGGCCGGCGCGGCCGGGCCCTGCGGCAGCGGCTACACCCGGGTCGGCGTCTACAACATCGGCATCGAGAAGTACGGGTACCGTACCGGCATCCTGGAGGTCTACTACAGCTCCGCCTCCGGCAAGAACTGCGCACTCACCTACGGCGACGGCCCCTACGCCAACACCACGAGCTGGAAGGGCGTCGTGATCTCCAGGGGCGACGGCAGCGGCAAGGACAGCGACGCCGGAAACTACCAGTACTACGCCGGCCCCGTGTACGTCTCGGCCGCCGGACAGTGCATCGACGTCGAAGGCATCTCACCGTCGTGGACGAGCGTCAAGCTCGACAACGTGCACTGCGGCTGAGACCGTCCCGACCGGCGGGCCCGCCGTGAACGGCGCTCCGTCGACCTGCCGCCACCACCGCTGAGCACGCCGCGTCGCACGGTCGGCAGCGACGGCCCCGGCAGGGAACCCGAGGAGAGCCCGCACCCCAGGGGCGAGGGCACTGGCGTGCACCACGGGCTCTGACGGCTCAGTGCGTCGTCACCGATGTCCGCGTCGACGACGCACTGAGCACCGACTGCTCGAACGAAGGCATGACCGCGGACGCTGAGCGCACGCCGAACCGGGCCGCGACGATCCGGCCCCGCGGCATCGCCGTCACCAGGCGTCCGGGGAGCCGTTCAGGAGGGCTTGCCCGAGCGGCGTCAGGGCGTGCAGGACCGAGCTGCCCGTCCGGACGGTCGAGATGAGCCCGGCGTTGCGCAGGACCGTGGTGTGCTGGCTGGCCGAGCCGAGGGAGACACCGACGCGTCCGGCCACGAACGTGGTGGTGGCCGGGCTGCGCAACGCGGCCAGCACCGCCGCACGGGTACGGCCCAGCAAGGGCACCAGCACCTCGTCCGCGCCGGCGGACCGTCCCGTGACGCAGATCGGATACACCAGCACCGTGGCCGCGTCCGGCCGGTACATCACCATCGGGCGGGGCGCGAAGTAGGACGGGATCAGCAGCAGCCCCCGCCCGCACAGCGCGACGTCGTGATCGCCGTCGACCGGGATGTGCAGGGTCGGCGGCAGCCAACGGCACCCGGGATGCAGCGTGGCCAGCAGGGCGTCCACCCCGCCGCGCAGCAGGGTCTCCGCGCGCAGCGCACGGTCGGCGCCGGCCTCCGTCTGGATCTGCGACCACAAGGGCTCCACCGACGAGCCGAAGAAGCCACGCAGGTCGTCGGCGAGGGTCTGGCGCGCCCCGCAGCTGCCGCCGGCCAGTTCCCGCGCCCAGCGCCCCGCCCGCTGGGCGGGCGACAACGCGCCCAGATCGGCCGCCAGGTAGGAACTCGGCGTCTGACTGGCCAGCTCGACGCCGGCGGCGAAGTCACCAGCGTCCGGCTGGAGCAGGAACGCCGGCACCGAACTCCGCGGCGGAACCAGGGGCGCCAGCACCCCCGCCCGCTCGGCCAGACTCCCGCCCACCTGCCGGAACAACCGGCGCACTCCGGGGCGCGTCCAGCTCCTGCTCGCCGGCGCGCCCAGCAGGAGGCGCACACTCAGCACCGTCTCCCACAGGGCGTTGGGAGCCGGGGCGAAGGTGATCTTGCGCAGGTCGGCGTCGGAGAAATGCACACGGATCATGACGATCGATTCTCACCGAGCCGACTCCCTCCGGCCAAGGAGACCGTCTGACGGGCCGCACCGGAGACAAGCCCACAACCGCGCCGGACCCCATGCGCCTCGGTCCGACCCTCGGCTTCCTCGTTCGGATTCGACTACGCCGAGATCGCGCGCGCTAGGCGGTCGCACGCGACCGGGCCTCGGCGGCCCAGTGAGGGGCGTCCCACCGGTCGGCGACGGTGGCGGCCAGGGCGAAGTGGGCCGCGGCCTCGGCACGCCCCAGGAAGACAGCCAGCTCACCCAAGGTGTGAGCCACCGGGCGCAACGCCATCGACAAGCTCTCCGCACCCGCCGGAGGGCCGTCGCGGTACGGAAGCAGCACCTCGTAGATCTCCTCGGCGGCGTCCCGGTCGTCCAAGGCCATGACAGCCATCGCGCGCAACGTGGCGAGGAACGTGAAGAAGAAATCCCGACGAATCGGCCCAGGTGGCGTGCGGACCTCCCGCGCTTCGGCATCCAGCCCATTGGCATGAAGCGCGAGCGCCAGCAGATCCGACACCATGGAACCCAGCACGGCGTGCACAGCACGCACCTCCTCCAGACGCCCACCCAGCGTGCCCTCGTTCACCCAGATCGTCGCCAGAGCCAGCTCGAGAAAACCCGTCGCATGCACCGACCCGATACGCCGCATGCCCTCACCGGCCTCCACATACAGAGCCTCGGCATCGGCGAACCGGCCCTCGATGAGCGCCAGCCCCGCCAACGTGATCTCCGCGACGGCGATCGCCTCACGCATCCGATACGCACGCGCAAGCTCCAGAGCCTCCCCGATCACCCGGCGCATCGTCACAGGATCATTGGCCGCAGCGGCGACACCCGCATGATTGAGCAACCCGGAGACACGATAGACCGGCAGATCATGCTCAACCCCGATCTCCACCAACTCCCGGCACAACCCGGCATCACCCAGGACCTCGGCCAGAATCTCCAGCGCCGCCGCCCGCAACCGCGGCTCCGTGGCCAGATCGAGCGCCTCCCGAGCCGCCTCCACAACGCTCGGATCATCCTCACCGACCAGCTCCTGCGCGTACGCCGACAGCAGCCGCGACCGCACCGCAGGAGCCAGCTCACGCTCCAACAGACCACTCAGACGCTCCACGACAGGACGATCCACCGTGCCGTACGTACGAGCCTGCCAAGGAGTCGGCTCCGTCCACGCCGCGAACGCCGCGATCATCAGATCCGCACGCCCCAACGACTCCGCGAACTCCACGGCGGCCCGCCGCGTCTCACGGGCCGCAGCCACGGCCCCCGCCCGGATCTGCGCACGCAGCAACCTGCCCAGCAGCTCCACCCGCTCCTCCGGCCCGGCCGAAAGGGTGACCGCGTCAGCAAGAAGATCAGCCGCCACATCATGGGCAAAACGGGCCTCCGCCAGCTCAGCGGCCCGCACACAGTACCCGACCGCCTTCGGCGAACCCGCGCGCGCAAAATGATGGGCCAACGCCGCCACGTCATCGCCCCCCTCAAGCGCGGCGGCGATCCGGCCATGCATCCGGGTGGCACGCAACCTGCTCAGGTCCGCGATCAGCGCGTCCCTCACCAGAGCATGCACAAAACGGACGACGCCCGGACCAGGCTCGTCGAGAAGCCCGGCGATGACACCCGCCTCCAACGCGTCCAACACCCCGTCCTCGTCCGTGTCAGCAGCCTTGACCAGGACGTCCACCGAACTCTCCCGACCCGCCACCGCAGCCAGCCGCAGGACCGACACCCCACCCTCCGGCAACCGCGCGAGCCGGCGGCGCAGCACGTCCCGCACCCCCTCGGGAACCTCCGACAACGCCACCAGCGCACCCTCACCGCTCAGCAGCCGAGCACTCTCCCGCACATAGAACGGGTTCCCACCGGTACGCTCCGCGATCCCCGCGACGGTCTCGTCATCGGCCTCGCACTCAGCCCGCACCAGCCGCGCCACGGCCTCCCCGTCCAACCCCGGCAACGCCACTCGAAGGGGCGCCGCCCGCGCGAGGGAAGCCAGCGTCTCACCGAGACGCCCGCCCTCGTCCGCACGGTACGCCCCCACCACCAGAATCGGCGCCCGCAGCCCCAGACAACCGCCGAGCAGCTCCAGCGTGGCGGCATCCGCCCAATGCAGATCATCCAAAACGACGGCGACCGGACGCTCCGCCGCGACCACCGCAAGCCACTCCCACACGGCCCGCCGCAGCCGGAACCGCCCAGCAGTGGCGTCGGCGTCCCCCGGCCCGGCATCGGCCAGCAACGGCGCCAGATCGCGCGCGAACTCACCCGGAGACGCCGACGCGGCGGCGGCCCCCAGCACCTCCGTCCAGGCCCACGCCGGCGGCGCACCGTCGACCTCGGAGCAACGGCCGACGGCCACCAGCCACCCCTCACGCTCGAGCCGCCTGCCGAAATGATCCAGCAACGTCGACTTGCCGAGCCCCGCCTCGCCGGTGACAAGAGCGACACGGGCGCCGTCGGCCGCGGCCTCGGCGGCGGCCGCGAGCAGCGCCGACAGCTGCGCCTCACGTCCGACGAACGACGCTCCGACACCCGACGCCCCGACACCCGACGCCCCGACGACCGGATCCGTCCCCCCGGCAGCAGCCACCCGCGGCAACGGGACGGCCGCCACAGGCGATACAGGCGGGACGGCCGGCACAGGCACAGCCGCGCGCAGGACATCCATCCGCCGAGCGAGAATCGCCTCCTCCAGCTCCACCAGCTCAGGACCGGGATCAAGCCCCAGCTCCTCGGCGAGAACACCACGCGCACGACGCAGCGTCGCCAGCGCATCCGCCTGACGGCCACTGCTCCACAACGCCAAGGCGTGCAACCGCCACCCCTCCTCACGAAGAGGCTCCTCGCGGGTGAGCCGCTCGGCCTCGGCAACCACCACAGCGGGATCACCGACACGCAGCCCCGCCGCCACATGCAGCTCGGCAGCCACCGAACGCAGCTCGTCCAACCGCGCCGTCTCGGCCGCGGCCCACGGCTCGTCCGCGACCTCGGCGAACGCCGGCCCCTGCCACAACCCCAGCGCCTCACCGAGCAGAGCCCGCGCGACACGCCCATCGACGTCCGCACGCGCCCGGCCCAGCAACTCCTCGAACCGCCACGCGTCCACCGCCCCCGACGGCAACCGCAACGCATACCCCGGCGCCGCGCTCACCAGCAACCGAGCCGGCGTGCGCGGCGGACGCCCCGGCTCCAGCAACCGCCGCAAATTGGACACGTACGCCTGCAACGACAACAACGCCCGAGCAGGCGGCTCCCCACGCCACAGATCCTCGATCATCCGGTCGACCGGCACGACCCGCCCCCGCGCCGCCACCAGCAACGCCAGCACACCCCGCTGCCGCGGCCCGCCCAGCGGCACCGCCTCGCCATCGACCTCGGCCGCGAGAGCGCCCAGAACTCGGATAAAGACCATGATCTGGACATCGTATGCGGACGTCCCAAATGACCCCCAAACCCTTCCACCCCCACGAACAGACCGAACCACAGGCGCCAACCACGGGAACATTCGTCCAAGACCGCCGGCTGGCCGCCCCTGCACAGTCTCCCCATGAGCGAAAACGACACAGAGCATCCGCAACGCATACACGTGGTCCACGACGGCCCACGACAGGCGCCGCCATTGCTGCTCATCCACGGATCAGGGGCCTCCGGCGGCTTCTGGGCCCCAGTGGTCCCGGCGCTCGCCCGCCACCATCACGTCATCCGGGTCGACCTGCCAGGCTGCGGCCAGTCCCCGCCCCCGCCGTCGTACGACGTGCCCGCCCAGGCGGACCAGATGGCCGCCCTGCTCGACAACCATGGGCTGCGTCACGTCGCCGTGGCCGGCCACTCCAGCGGCGGCTACGTCGCCACCGCCCTCGCCGAGCAACGCCCCGACCTCGTCGCCTCGCTCTCATTGATCAGCAGCGGCGCGAGCCCGGACGCGCTCCTCCGGCAGCCGTTCATTCTTCGGGCGCTGCTGGCCCCCCATTGGGCCCGCTCATCTGGCCGAGACGTTCGGCGGCGATGATCCGCAAGGGAATCAGCGCCACGGCCGTCCGCCCGGTGAACCTCCCGGACGACGTCGTCGCCGACGTCCAGGGCATCACCTACCGCGCGATGCGGACGGTGCTGCGCCAGAACACCGCCTACATCGCCGAACGAAGCGTGCCCGAACGCAACGAGGCCGCCGACCACCCGTAGCGCCTGATGCGCAGAGCACGAACAAGCGGGCCGCGGCCGTCTTCCGGGCGAATCACGCGGCGTTTTCGTCGATGAGTACGGGCGAAGCCCGTGCCTTTGAAGGGTTTTTGTTTGTGAACCTGCCCAGCGCCTTTACATTGTAGATCACATCTGGTGCCAGTTCTCCGTTGCGTGACCCACCCCGGGGTGGGGCCGTCGGCGCGGGGGTGTGCCGCCGTACTCCGGGTGGTGCTCGAAGTGCCACCACTCGTTGTCGAACATGCGGTAGAGGTCGTAGCGGGCGCCGTGCTCCTCCAGCCAGCGCGCGCCCTCGTGCGGACGCACGTCCAGGGCGATGCCCCTGACGTGGTTGGACTCCGTCGGCGGCAGGACCAGCATGCGCGCCAGGGCCGGGGAGCCGGTGCGGCGCACCTCCTCGTCGAACATCCGGAGCTGCACGAGTGGATCCCGGTATCCGGAAGTCAGGCCGAGGAGCTGGCCGTGACGCCAGAGCGCCTCGGTGCGTGCCGCGGTGAACGCCGCCAGGGCGCCGTCGGTGAGCCCGGTGAGGTCCTCGGCGGGGAACCGCATCCGTAACGCCCACTGGCAGGCCAGCTCGCGGGCCCGGCCGGGGCGGCGGACGAGCGCCGCCGGCAGCAGGAGCACCGCGAGCACCAGCGTCACCACGGCGAACAGCCGATCTCGGGGCCGAGCTGGGATGGTGCGTGGTTCGTTCATGACGAACTACGATTGGCGCCGAATGTGAGTGGGTCGTCTGCCGAATGTCACCGTTTGTCGACGGCCACCACGCCCGGCACCACCGTGACACAACGATGACAGGGCGCTGACCAGACGGGGACATGACCGGCCCACAGTGGACGGAGTTGACCGGCGAGCGAGCTTACGGAGCGTGCTGTGGTACTCGGCGGCGTGTCGCGAGTGTTGTTGATCGAGGATGACCCGGCCGTGCGGGAGGGCCTTGAACTGGCCCTGACCCGCCACGGGCATCGGGTGGGCGCCGTGGAGTCCGGTGAGGAGGGGCTGGAGCGGCTGCGCGCCGACCGTCCCGACGTCGTCGTGCTCGATCTGATGTTGCCCGGCATGAACGGGTTCGAGGTCTGCCGCCGCATCCGGGCCATCGGCGAGGTGCCGATCATCATGCTGACCGCCCGCGGCGACGACATCGACGTGGTGGCGGGGCTGGAGGCGGGCGCCGACGACTACGTGGTCAAACCGGTGCAGCCCAGGGTGCTCGAAGCGCGCATCCGCGCCGTGCTCCGGCGGATCGGCCGCGACCAGGCGGAACTGGAGCGGCACGGTGAGCTGACCATCGATCGGGCCGGGCTGGTGGTCACCAAGCGCGGCACCCCGATCGGGCTCACCCCGGCCGAGCTGCGCCTGCTGCTGGAGCTCTCCGGCACGCCGGGCCGGGTGCACAGCCGCCAGCAACTGCTGGACTCGGTGTGGGAGCACGGGTACTTCGGCGACTCGCGGCTGGTGGACGCCTGCGTGCAGCGGCTGCGCGCCAAGATCGAGGACGACTCGGCCTCCCCCGTCTACGTGCAGACGGTGCGGGGGTTCGGTTACCGGTTCGGGCCGGTGTGAGCCCGGCGGTGACGTCCGGGCCGAACCTGGGGCTGCGCGCCCGGCTGTTGTTCGCGTTCGCGCTGCTGTGCGTGGTCACCACGGCGGCGGTGACCGGCGCGCTCTACGTCCAGGCCCGCACCGACATCCTGCAGCGGGCCCAGGATGCCGCGCTGCAGGCGACGAGGGCACGCATGGAGGCGCTCTTCCCGTTGCGCACCCCGGCTCCGGACCGGACGGAGCTCGGCAGGATCGCCGCCACCATGGCCGAACGGAACAACTACGCGATCGCCGTCTACCGCGAGCTGTACGCCCAGGCGGGCCCGCCGTCCGGGCCGCCGCCGGGCCTGATGGGCAACCAGCCGCCGGGCGGCGGGAGGGGCGAGGGGAACGAGCCGTCCCTGGAGCCCGAGGACCTCAGGCCGCAGACCCTGTCCGTGAGCCTGCGGCGGAAGGTGGCCGAAGGCGAGATGGCCTGGCAACGGGTCGTGCGGCGGGGCAGGCCCTTCCTGATCATCGGCGCGCCGTTGCTGATCGCCGAGGGTGACCGGTGGCGGGTGTCCGGCATCGAGGTCTACACCACCCGCAGCCTGCTGCCCGAACAGGACAGCATCGACTGGCTCGCCACCCGCGCCTGGCTGAGCGGCGGGGCGGCCATGGCGTTCGCGGTCATCGTGGCGTTGCTGGCGACCCGCAGCGTGCTGCGACCGGTGCGCGAGCTCGGCCGGGCGGCCCGCCTGCTGGGCCAGGGCGAGCTGCGGACCAGGGTCGAGGTGCGCGGCTCCGACGAGCTGGCCGACGTGGCGCGGACCTTCAACGACACCGCCGCGGAGCTGGAACGGCACGTCATGCAGCTGCGTGAGATGGAGGCCGACGCCCGCCGGTTCGTGGCCGACGTCTCGCACGAGCTGCGCACCCCCCTGGCCGCGCTCGCCGCCGTCGCCGAGGTCCTCGACGACGAGGCGGCCGAGCTGCCCGAGCCCGCCGGCCGGGCGGCCAAGCTGGTCAGCCAGGAGACGCTCAACCTCACCGCGCTGGTGAACGACCTCATCGAGATCAGCAGGTTCGACTCCGGCGTCGCGGCGCTGTCGCTGAACGAGGTGGACGTGGCCGAGCTGGTGCCCGCGACCCTGCGCGTCCGGGGCTGGACGGACGCGGTGCGCACCGAGCTGCCCTCCTCGCTGACGGCGAGGCTGGACCCGCGCCGCGTGGACGTCATCCTCGCCAACCTGGTCGGCAACGCCCTGCGGCACGGCGAGCCGCCGGTGTCGGTGCGGTTGTCCGCCGACCCGCACTGGATCACCGTCGAGGTCCGCGACCACGGGCCGGGCCTGGACGAGGCGGTGCTGCCGCACGCGTTCGACCGGTTCTACAAGGCCAGCGCGGCCCGGGCCAGATCCGAGGGCAGCGGCCTGGGCCTGGCCATCGCGCTGGAAAACGCGCGCCTGCACCGGGGCGACCTCACCGTCGTCAACGCCCCGGACGGCGGCGCCCTCTTCACGCTGCGCCTGCCACGCAGGGCCCCCGAGCAGGACGGGGCAGCCGAATGAGGGCCGCACTCCCCCGCCGCGCGCTCGCCGCCTGTCTGGTGGCGCTGGTCGCGGGCTGCGGCGTGCGTCCCAGCGACGCCATCTCCGCCGGCGAGCCGCCGAGGGGGTCCGTCGCACTGACCACGACGATCGTGCTCTACCTGGTGAAGGACGGGCGGCTCAGCGCCGTGACCCGGCCGAGCGCCCGTCCGCTGTTCCGGACCGAGCGGCTCGCGCTGCTGGCGGCCGGGCCCACGGCGGAGGAGCGGGCGTTCGGGCTCAGCACCGAGGTGCCGCCGGAAGCCGAGCCGTTCGTGGTGACCGTCAAGGCGCGCGGCCGCATGGTGCTGACCCCGTCGGCTCCGGGCGGTGACCTGTCCTCCCTGGCCGTGCAGCAGATCGTGTGCACGGCCGCCGCGTTGCCGGACAGCCCTGCCCGCATCGCCGTCGCCGGGGCGCGGACGGGCGTGGACCCCCGCGACTGCCCGGCCTGACCGCCGGCGTCCGGGACCTCCTCAGAGGCGGTCGCGGACGTAGTTCGCCGCCTCTGTCCTGTTGCGGACGCCGATCTTGGCGAAGGCGTTGTTGATGTGCGTCTTCACCGTCGTCTCGGCGATGACCAGGGTGGCCGCGATCTCGCCGTTGTTCAGCCCCCTGGCGATCAGCCGCAGCACCTCCACCTCCCTGGCCGTGAGCCCGTCCGGCAGGTGCGTGACCGGCTCGGGCCCCTGCCGCGCCAGCGCCTGGACCAGCCGCCTGGAGACCGGCTCGGCGAACGTCGACTGGCCCGAGGCGGCCGAGCGCAGCGCCGCGGCGATCTCGGCCCGGCCCGCGTCCTTGGTGAGGTAGCCGCGGGCCCCCGCCAGCAGCGCCGAGGTGATCGATCGGTCGTCGTCGTAGGTGGTGAGCACCAGCACGGCGACGTCCGGGTGGTCGCGGGTGATGCGCCGGGTCGCCTCCACGCCGTCCATGACCGGCATGCGCAGGTCCATCAGCACGACGTCCGGGCGTTCGGCCGCGACCAGGGGCAGCGCCTCCTCGCCGTTGGCGGCCTCGCCCACCACCTCGGCGCCGTCCATCAGCGAGATGAGCGCCACCAGGCCCTCGCGCATGATCTGCTGGTCGTCGACCACCACCACCCTCATCCGGGCACCTCCGCTCGCACCAGCCAGTCGTCGCCGTCCGGGCCCGCGTCGAGGGTCCCGCCGATCAGGGCCAGCCGCTCCCGCATGCCCGTCAGGCCGTGCCCTGGCGGGCCCGCCTGCGGCGCGCCGAGCGGGTTGCGGACGGTCAGGGTGACCATGGTGGCGGTGTAGGCGAGGGTCAGCGAGACCGGGGCGCCCGGGGCGTGCCTGGCGGCGTTGGTGAGCGCTTCGCGTGCCGTACGCAGCAAGCCCACCTCGACCGCGGGGGCGACCGGGCGGGAGACGCCGGCGGTGCGCATCGCGAGTTCGGCGCCGTGGTCGCGGCGGTGCGCGTCGGCCAGCGTCGACAGGGCCTCGGGCAGCGGCGGGACGTCCTCGCGGAGGGCGGCCACGGCCGCGCGGGCCTCGATCAGGCCGTCGGTGGCCAGCCGCAGCGAGCGCCTGACCCGCTCCGCGGCGCCCTGCACGTCGCCCTTGTCGGTGAGCAGCACGTCGGCCACCTCCAGCTGGACGCGGAGCGCGCCGAGGGAGTGGGCCAGCACGTCGTGCAGTTCGCGGGCGATCCTGGCGCGCTCGTCGAGCGCGACCGCCCTGGCCCGGTCGAGGCTGCCCTGCCGGTACTGGCGCCGGTGCAGCGCGAACATCAGCGCGCTCACCAGCACGGCGGCCAGCGCCGCCGTCGAGGCGGGGGTCCGCCCGAGCAGCGCCATGCCGCCGGCCATGAGCGCCAGGTCCACCGCCGCGACGCCGAGGATCACCCAGACGGGCGGCGTCAGGTGCGCCGCGAACAGCATCAGCTCGGCGAAGAGGAAGATCACCCCTTCGGTGTCGCCGGGCCCGACGGTCACCGCCGCCAGGACCGTCCCGGCGGCCAGCAGGGTCAGGGCCATCCGGTGGGCGCGCCGGTCGAGCACGACGAACCCCAGCCAGCAGGCGAGCGACCCGCCCAGCGCCGTCCACACCAGGACGGACTTGGTGGCGGGCGTCGCCGTGGCCAGGGTCAGGACGAGCAGCAGCGTGATCACGTAGCGGATCAGCCGCCCCGTCTCAGGATCGTCCGCCGACAGCAGCCGGCGGACGTTCTCCCACACCTAGTGCGACCCCCTGCTCAGATTGACCACCATCTCCACCATCAGCAGCCGGAAGACGATGAACCCCACGACCACCACGACGGCGGCGACTGCCAGACTGATGATGACCTTGCCGTTCATCTTGCCCCCATTCGAGTCCAGGATTCGCTGGAAGACCCAGAGCAGCTTCTCCATGGCTCGACGGTAGGAAGAGGGCAGGGTGGAGTCGCACCTACGAACGGTGGAGATCCGGGTGGAGATCCGCGAGCAGGCCCGGCCGGGCCTGCTGGACGCGACTCCGGTCAGGTCTTGGCGGGGATGCGCTTGCCGAGGTTGACGAAGAACAGGATCAGCCCGACCGTCAGCACGATGTGCCCCAGCCCGGCGAGCCCGGTGATCGCCGGGCTGGTCTCGGCGCCGAGCACCGTCTGGGTGCCGTGCACGATCATCATCGTCACCGTCAGCGCCAGCCCGCCGTTGTAGACCCAGAAGAACCAGGTGAACAGCTTGCCGCCGGCGCTCAACGTGAACACCTTCTCCAGCACCAGCACGATCAGGAAGAACAGCATGCCGAGAGCGAGCAGGTGGGTGTGCACCACGCCGAGCTGGGTGTCGCCGGTGAAGTCGTTGAGCTTGGTGATCTCGCGATAGTAGAGGCCGCTGACGACGCCGACGATCATGTAGATGTGCGCCGCATGGTAGATCTTTTTCACGGTTGAGACCTTAGAGGGTTGTTTGGCACCATTCGTACCGGCATTCCACCGACGTCCCGCCGCCGGACGGCTGCTCTCAGCCCTGCCGGACGGTTCACAGCCTCGGCGGACGGTTCTCAGCCCCTGCCGGACAGTTCACAGCCCCGCCGGACGACTCTCAGCCCTGCCAGGCCCGGCGGAAGCTGGCCCGGGCCCGGTGCAGCCGGGACTTGACCGTGCCCGGCGGGACCCGCAACATCCGCGCCGCGACGTCCTCCGGCACCCCTTCCAGGTCGCGCAGCACCAGCACCGCCCGATGCTCCGGCGACAGGCGCTCCAGCACGTCCCGGATGTCCACGGCCCGCTCGACGTCGTGCGGCGAGGGCACGCCGGCCAGTTCGGCCGGGCTGGAACGGCCGTCACGCCGGGCGATCCGGACCGCCTCGCGCACGGCTATCGCCCGCGCCCAGCCGAGCAGCGCCTCTGGTTCGCGCAGGTCGCGCAGATGCCGGAAGATCGCGATCAGCGCCTCCTGCACGGCGTCCGGCCCGCTGTCCAACGCGATGGGCCCGCAGATCCGGCCCAGGTACGGCGTCAGCTCGGCGAGCAGGTCGTTCATGGCCATCGTGTCGCCCCGCTGGGCGGCGAGCACCCGGGCGGCTGTCATGACGCGCCCCCAGCGTCCCGGCCCGCGTCCCCGCCGGCGTCCCGGGCCGCGTCCCGGCCCGCGTCGTCGGCTGCGTTGTCGGCCGTGACCCGGGAGGCGAGTCTGGCCAGTGCCTTCTCCCCCGCCACCCGCACGCCCCAGGGCACCAGCGCCGCGCGGCCCGGGACGCGCACCCCGCCCGTCTGCGCGACCAGCGTCCCCTCCGGCACGGCGGTCGCGGCCAGGCCGACGAGCAGGAACCGGCTCTGCATCCAGCACCAGCCCGGCCGCAGGTCGACGTCGAACCGGGCGCGCATGCCGTACCGGCTGCGGGCCCTGGCCACCAGGCGGCCCTCGTCCGGGCCAGCGGACTCGACGGTGAGATGCCGCATGTCGGGTTCGAACGTGCCGAACTCCCTCTCCAGATCGCTCACCACGGCCCAGACCGCCGCGAAGGGTGCGGGAATGACGCGCTCGGCGACGGACGCCCCGGGAATGGCCGCGGCCAGCGCGCGCAGGCGGCGTACGGGGTCCAGATCGGCAACAGGCCAGCTCATGTCCATCCAGAGGCGGGAGGGGCGCGAAAGGTTCCATGGAACCATTACGGATTTCGCCGACTCCTGCCGGACATGAACATCTCACGCCTCGGCGCCCTGACCGCCTCCGTCCTGCTCACCGACGCCGCCGCGCACCTGTACTGGCTGACCGGCCGCACCTGGCCCGCCCACGACGTCAGATCCCTCTCGCTGGCGGTGCTGAACTTCGAGGTGCCGTTCACCCCGCGCGTGCTGGTGCCGCTCGTCGTCGTGCTCGGCACCGGGGCGGTTGCGGTGCTCGCCCGCTCGCGCGGCCGCGGCGGCCTGCCCGCCCGTCTGGTCACGGCCGCCGTCGCCGCCGGGACCCTCGTGCGTGCGGCGGCCGGGCTGGTGTGGATCGCCGGCGTCGGCGCGGACACCGCGACCCCGTTCTACTGGCTCAACCTGTTCCTCTACACGCCCCTCTGCGTGGTCATGGCCACGTCGGCGGCCCTCGTCGCCTCCCGCCGCGGCTCCCGGCGGCTCTAGCCGGAGCAGAGCTGGGCGCGCAGGGTGCGGAAGGCCCATTGCTCCCAGCGCTCGCGCCGCCAGCCGCGGGCGTGCACGACCAGCAGGCACAGCTCGGGGCCGAGCAGGCCGTACAGCAGGTCAGCGGCCTCCTGCCCGGACACCTCGGCCCGCACCCCGGGCCGCGCTTCGGCTTCCCCAGCCCCAGCAGCGCGGCAGGACCACGACCATCAGGATGCCGGGCCGGGCTGCTGACCCACACCGCCGGCCGGGCCCGACCGGCCGGCCCGCGGGGGCCGGTCCCCGCGGGCCGGCCACGGCCGGGCGGGGACACCGGGTGGTGGGTGGTCGGTCAGCGGCCGACTCGTCGTACGGTGATCTCGTACTGGTCCACGGCGCCCTCCCACCGGGCCACCAGCGCGCCGCCCTCGTTCCTGGCCCTGCGCATGTCCTCACGGCACAGGGCCAGCTCGTCGGAGCGGGGGTCGCAGAACGCGCGCAGGTGCGCCCGGACCCCGGCGTGCTCCACGGCCGCGACGGCCGCCGCCGTCTCCGGGTCGTCGTCCCCTTCGTAGGGCACCAGGCTGTCGAAGCCGTCACCCATGCCGGTGGCGACCCGGAGGGCGTCCAGGAGCGTGCCGTCCGAAGCGATGGCGGCGCTCGTCACGGACCAGGACCCCGCCGGCAGGCCGACCCCGTGACGGGCCGTCAGGCGCGCCAGTTCGGTGCCGCCGACCTGGGGCCAGCGGTCGGAACCGGCGGGCTTGACGGCCACCAGCTCGTCCCGGAAGCCGGCCGGGAACGGCGCCGCGGCGTCGATCTCGAACAGCGACCGGCTCGGGTCGAACCGCAGTTCGGGGTAGCCGACCTCGTCGAGCAGCAGCAGGTTCTCGTTGGAGATCGTCGCGCGGCCGGCCAGAGCGGCCGGCTCCAGCCACGCCGGATCCGTGTTGAACCCCGTCTCGGCGAGCCAGTTGCCGCTGTAGCAGGCCGCGTACTCGGCCTCGGCGTCGAAGCCGGACAGCGGGTGGTCCAGCAGGACGCCGAAGGCCTGCCACAGCGACGACTCCCAGTCGTCACCGGTGGTGGGGGCGGACATCACGTTCGCGCCTTTCGTCAGTGGGGGGATCGTGACGCGCGGCGTGCCCGCCGTCTGGCGTCACTTCTCATGATCGATTGTAGAGTGAGGCATTCGTCCCCTCCTCCGGCAGGAAGCCCCCTGTGTTACGTCGTCACCGTTCGGCCGTGCCCGCCCTGGTTCTCACCGTTCTGTACGGTGCCGCGGTGACAGTCACCGCCGTCGTCGCCCTGGTCTCCGGTGAGCTCGGCCCGTTGTGGGGGCTGACCCTGTTCTCGGCCGTGACCGAAGGCGTCACGGCCACCGGGCCGAACCTGTTCCTCCTGGTCCTGGCCGGGCTGTCGTGGTCCTGGGGGATCTGGCAGATCCTGCGCGGGCCGTCGGCGGGGCCGCCACCACCGCAGGACGCCGACCTCCTGCGGTTGCGCCTGGCGCTGTACGCCGCGGCGGCCTCGCTGTTCGTGCTGCACCTCACCGCGTCGATCTGGGCCGACACGACGGTGATCGACTCCGCGGTGATGTGCGTGCTCGTGGTGCTGTTCATGCGGGTGCTGGGCCGCGGCCGGCCGTACATGCGCGGCGCCGGGCTGCTGGGGTACGGCGGATACACCGTCATCGGCGTGCTGGACCTGCTCGGCCGGCCCGTCCCGGAGGGGCTGGAGCTGGTCTGCGGCCTGGCCGGTCTGGTCTGGACGGCGCTGGTCCTGCGGGCCCAGGGCTCCGACGACCGCTGGGCGACGGCGACCGTCGCGTACGGCGTCGCCGCCCTGGTGACGCCGCTGGTCCTGGTGCTGGCGACGTTGCCGTTCACCGGCGAGGAAAGCGCGGTCGAGGCTCTCGGCGTGGTCTCCAACGTCCTGATGATGATCTGGCTGGCCCGCTCCGCCCACGACCTCGCCGCCCCGCGCCGCCGACCGGTCCCCGAGGCGACGCTGGAGGCCTGAGCTCGGGGGCCGGTGAACCGGGGCTCAGCGTCTGCGCTGCCTGGTCCGCTCGGTCCGCTCGGTCGAGGGGGTCTCCCGCGGCAACGACGGCCTGGCCAGGGGCGCCAGCGACGGCCCCTGCCACTGCCGCCTGGCCGGCCCCGACCGCTTGTCGTCGTCGGGATTCCCGCCGTCGATGGACAGGATGCGGCCCCTGAACTTGGGGTGCCTGGTCTCCCAGTACCGCCAGCCCTCCACCCTGGCCGGCACGTTGGCTATCCCCGAGCCGACCTCGACCTGCTTGCAGGTGCCGAGGACCGACCAGGCCGACCAGCCGATGCGGTAGCCGAAAACGCGATACCACATATTGCCGTACATCCCTTTAGTGATGGTCCGGCTGTATTCATGGCCGGTGAAGACCATATGCCGCTCTTCGAGATGCGGAACGCCCATCTTGCGCAGGTTGCGCACCAGATCTCCGGTCGTGATCACGAGTTGCTGCTCGTTCTCCGTCTCCCGGAACGCCCTCACCTCGTATTCGCGGGTCACCGTCACCGTGATGGTTCCGCCGGGGCCGTCAATGTAGCGGGTGCGGGGAATGAAGAAGTTTCTCGGCGAGAGCGAACGGATTTTGAAGAAGGTGTGCGGGTCGCACCGCCCGTCGCCGTCCGCGTACGCGGCCGGGCTCATGGCGGGGGTCATGGCCAGGACGAGGGCCGTCGAGAGCGAGCCGCGCACGGCCGCTCGTGTCATGGTCCGCCCAAGACGAGGTGCCGTCGGCCGGGTGGGGTTGCTGAGGGCATTTGCTCGTATTTTGGGTGAGAACATGTACCGTTCCTTTCGGAATGCAGCCCGTAGTCGCCATCCGAACCCTTGAACCGGAATGCGGCCTTTTCGCACGCCGATCAGGGCATCTAGACCGGTACGATGTTTACACTTGCCACGAATCACTCATCGACGCCACACCGAAACCGCATTCCCGGTGACCGGCAAGATTCAGTTGTCGCAATGCCATGGCTCAGGGGCGCCGCTCAGCGAAATCGTCCCCCCGGAACCCGTGACCCCGCGACCGCGTGAAGGCCCGGATCCGTTCGGCGATGACGTCGGGGGCGTTGAGGTCGGGGGCGTTGTGGTCGAGCCCGGCGATGATCTCGTGCCGGGCGTCGGGCATGAGGCGGGCCAGGCGAGCCGGCACACCGGTGAGGTAGCCGGGGGACCGGTCGCCGCCGAGCAGCAGCGCCGGGGAGCCGACGCCGGAGTATCTGGCGCCGTCGGAGTCCAGGCGGACGATCTCGCCGATCTCGGCGGGGGTGGTCGCCATCATCTCCCGCATGTCGCGCCCCTCCGCCCCGCGCAGCATCAGGAACGCCAGCGCATGGAACACCGGAGCCGGCGCGTCGCCCACCGGGACCAGGCGGGTGGCCTTGAGGAAGGCCGCCATCGCCGCGGTGTGCCTGCCCGCCGCCAGCAGCCGCTCGAACGCCGGCAGCCACCGGGCGGGGAAGGAGCCGTCGATGCTCACGCCCGGTTCGTAGACCATGAGCGCGGCCACCCTGCGCCGCAACCCGAGGTGCAGGGCGACGAGACCGCCGTAGCTGTGCCCGAAGACCAGGCGCGCGCCCGTGCGGTCCATGACGGCCAGCGCGTCGTCGACCTCGGTGTCCACGCCGTACGCCGGGCCCTGCGGGCCGCTGCCGCCGCGTCCGCGCCGCTCGATCACGTGCACGGTGTGCGCGCCGGACAGTGCCCGTGCCAGCGCCCCGTAGTGGTGGGCGCGCCGGTTGTTCCCGGGGATCACCAGCAGCCCCGGCCCCCGGCCCGCACTGAGCACGGCGATCGTCGTGCCGTCCTTCGAGGTCACGTCCGCGCTCTGCCACCGCATCGACTTCTCGCCGCCCATCAAGCCCTGCCTTCACGTTGGTGGAGACAGCAGCCTGGCCGCCGGGGCTGTCACCCGGCTGGCAGAACCCTGGCACCGGCGCCCGGCAGGAGAACGCTCAGTCCCAGTAGTCGCCGTCGGGCAGCCGCAGGTAGATGTCCGGTTCCGTGAGCGAGCGGGCGTCGGCCGGGCGCAGCCCCGCGCCGGCGAAGCAGTACGCCTCGGCGCACCCGTCGTACAGGTACTTGCGCAGGATCTCCTCCGGCGAGTCCTCCGGGGAGGCGTCGCCGCCGCCCGGATGGGTGTCCCATTCCGCGACCTCGCCGTCGCGGTAGACGCTGCCCTGGTTGCCGCTCTTGGGATTGGCGTACATGCCGTAGGCGACCGTGCCCGCCGACAGCGCCTTCATGACGCCGGGCGTGGCGGCCATGTACCCCCACTCCTGGAAGACGACGCACCCGCCGGGCACGTCGGTGACGCCGACGAACCGCAGCGCGTCGTCGTCGGACGGATCGTCCTCGACCTCTTCGAGCTCCTCCTCCGTGGCGGGTTCGGCGGCCAGCAGGCGCGCCGCCTCCGCCGCGCCGACACCGCGCACGCACGTCAGGCTGAAGCCGTCGCCGTCGAGGCCGTCCAAGACGCCGACCAGGCGCGCGGCC
Source organism: Nonomuraea sp. NPDC049624 (assembly GCF_040675255.1). Lineage (NCBI taxonomy): Bacteria > Bacillati > Actinomycetota > Actinomycetes > Streptosporangiales > Streptosporangiaceae > Nonomuraea > Nonomuraea sp. NPDC049624. The sequence goes on from NZ_JBFAOR010000022.1 coordinate 25,213, forward strand.
TCCGCCACGGCCGCCGTCTCGGCCTCGGTGAGCCGGGCGTGGCCGGGCGGGAACGGGAAGAACAGGCCGGGCGTCGGCCCGGCCAGGCTCAGCCGGCCGGGCGACCAGCCGCCCATCATCGGCCGCCACGGGTCGGCTCCGGCGGCGACCAGCGCACGGGCGTTGTCCGGCTGGTCGCGGAAGACCGCCTCCCAGAGCGCGGTGCGGCCCTCGCACTCGGCGTCGACGTCGGCGACCCGGCCGGCCAGCTCGGCGACCACCTCCGGCGAACCGCGCTCGGCCGCGACGTGCAGGGGGCGCTCGAAGAAGTACGCGCCCTCGTCGGGGTCGGCGCCCGCGGCCAGCTTGGCGCGGACCAGCGGCAGGTTCCTCCAGCCGTCCCACCCCAGATCGGACCAGTCGGGCGTTTCCTGTGCGGTCATGACAGCTCCTTCAAGATCCCTCATGCGGAGACGAGCGGTGCCATCATGGCGCAGGGCACGGACAATTTTCGAAGATCGTCCAGACGGCGGGCGGCCGCCCTTCGCCGGGGACGCCCGCACGGGCAAACCCTTGTCCCCGGCGGCCCACCGAGGACAAGGGCGGAGCCGGATCAGGGCTGGGCGTCGAGCCATTCCCGGAAGGTCGGGCCGGCGAGCCTGGCGTGCGGGCCGGGCAGGAACGCACCGGCGGCGGCCAGGGCGGCATCGGGCATGCCCGCGCCGTCCACGCCCACGACCTTGACACCCCGGCGGGCGCCCAGGAGCCGGGCCGCCTCCGCCAGCGTCTCCCTGCGCGGGCCGGCGATCTCGGGGATCGGCGTGCCCGCCACGGCGTCGGCGGTGGCCAGGTCGGCCAGCTCCTCGGCCACGACCCGGCAGGCCACGAGCTGGGTGGGCAGCTCCGGGACGTAGGCGACGTCACCGGGCTGCCAGTCCAGCAACTGGCCCACGAACTCGTGGAACTGCGCCGCCCGCAGGACGCGCACGGGAAGCGGCCCGGCCGGCAGCAGCTCCTCGTGCACCTTCTTGGCGGCCAGGAAACCGGCGGTGGCCCTGTCGGCCCCGATGACGGACGCCACGGCGATCCGCGCGACCCCGGCCCGGCGGCCGTACTCGTGCAGGTTGCGGGCCGAGGCACGGAAGAACTCCGTCGCCGCCTCCTGGTCGGAGGAGTGCCAGGAGGCGACGTCGATGACGACCTGCGCCCCGGTCAGCGCCTCGGCCAGGCCCTGACCGGTGACGACGTCCACGCCGGTGGCGCGGGACATCGGCACGACCCGGTGCCCCCTCTCGGTCAGCACGTCGACGACGTGGCGGCCCAGCCGGCCGGTCGCCCCGGCCACCGCGAACGTGGTGATGCTCATGTCAGGCGCCTTTCTCACTCGCTGGAGTTCCGGCCGGGAGGCATGCCGGGGATCGGCTTGGCGATGAGGGCCGCCTCCACCAGCTCCAGCGCGACGCGCTCGGCCTCGGTGAAACAGGTGGCGTCCCGCCAGGTGGCCACGGCGGTGATGCGCTCCTCCGGCTCGCCCAGCCCGCGCAGGCCGGCGGTCTCCCTGACGGTGAAGTACGTGCTGCCGAGCAGCTGCCCGGCGCGCAGCTGCAGCAGGCCGATGGTCACCGGGGGGATCACCCCGTTCCGCAGGGCCTTGTGCAGCCCCTCGCCGACCACCGCCATCTCGGGGAGGAAAGGGAGGGGATTGGGCATACGCGACCGGCGGCCGGTCGTCGTGGAGGTGGACATGAGGAAGACTTCCCTTCTCACTCTGGACTCGTCCTCGCGCCGCACGGATCGTCCGCGCGGCGTCCTGACGACCACCAGACGCCGCCGCCCCGGCCCCCGTAACACCGGCGGTCCTGTGACGTAGCCCACTGACCGCAGGTGTTACGCGGCGGCGCCGGACGGCGTCCTGTGCGTGTGGCAGTGCGGAGAACGGACAGGCAGGAGCGGGACATGACCGATCACGACGAACACGCCGGGCCGCCCGGCTCCGCCACCCAGGTGTTCGTCGCCCACCGCAACCTGCTGTTCACCGTCGCCTACGAGATGCTCGGCTCGGCCGCCGACGCCGAGGACGTCCTGCAGGAGACCTGGCTGCGCTGGGCGGACGTCGACCTCTCCGGCGTGCGGGAGCAGCGCGCCTACCTGGTCCGGATCGTCACCCGGCAGGCGCTCGACCGGCTGCGCGCACTCGGCCGGCGCAAGGAGTCCTACGTCGGGCCGTGGCTGCCCGAGCCGCTGCTGACCGCGCCCGACGTGGCCGAGGACGTCGAGCTCGCCGAGAGCGTCTCCCTGGCGATGCTGCTGGTGCTGGAGACGCTGCAGCCGACCGAGCGGGCGGTGTTCGTGCTGCGCGAGGTGTTCGAGCTGGACTACGACGAGATCGCCGAAGCCGTCGGCAGGAGCCCGGCAGCGGTCCGCCAGATCGCCTACCGGGCGCGGGCGCACGTCGCCGCCCGCCGGCCGCGCGGCAACACCTCACCGGCCGAGACGCGGGCCGCGCTCCAGGCCTTCCAGCGGGCGGTCGAGACCGGCGAGCTGCAGAGCCTGCTCGACGTCCTCGCGCCGGACGTCGTCGCCCTGAGCGACGGCGGCGGCCTCCGGCACGCCCTGCCGCGGCCCGTGGTGGGCATCGACAACGTGGCCCGCCTGCTGGCCACCGGCTGGTGGAGGCACGACGCGGACAGATCGGTCGAGCTGGTGCAGGTCAACGGCGGGCCGGGGCTGCTCGTGCGGATCGACGGCGAGATCGACGGCGTGGTGGCGGTGCGCGTGGAGAACGGTTACGTCACCGGCGCCTACCACGTGCGCAATCCCGACAAGCTCTCGCGGATGGGACGGGAGACCCCAGTGACCCGCTGAGCACGGAGGGTCAGCGCGGGGCGCCGAGGACGCAGAACTCGTTGCCCTCCGGATCGGCCATCACGACCCACGGGACGTCACCCTGCCCCACGTCGGCGGGCTTCGCGCCGAGCCCCTCCAGCCGGGCGACCAGCTCCGCCTGATGGGCCTCGGAGGTGGTGGCGAGTTCGAGGTGCACGCGGTACCTCACCGTCTCGGGGTCGGGAACGGTGACGACGTCGACGCAGACGGCGCTGGGATCGGGCCAGGCAAATCCCACGGGCTCGACGTTGGTCACGCCGGGGCCCTCGCTGGAGACACCCCAGCCGAGCGCGTCCGCCCAGAACCGGCCGAGCGCCGCGTCGTCCCGGGCCTTGAAGTTCACCTGAACCAGCCGCAATGCCATGCCGATCACCCTATGCCCGACGACCGGGCCGCCCTCTGCGGGCCGGACCGCCGTCTCGGCGCCGGTCAGCCGGCGAGGAGGATCTCCAGGAGCCGTTCCGGCGCGCGCAACGGCAGGTAGTGGTCGGCCGCGGCCACGGTCTCCAGGCGCGCGCCGGCGATGCCCGCGGCCAGCCGGCGGGCGATCACGCCGATCTCCGGCTGGTCGTGGTCGCCGACCACCACGGTCGTGGGCACCGCGACCCGGTCGAGGAGTTCGACGGCCCCCACCTCCGCGAACAGGGCATGGCCCTTCTCGGCGGCCACCCGCAGCCTTGCGTTCTCGGTGACCATGTCCCGGATCGCCGCGTAACCCGGCGCCCGCTCGCCCAGCGAGGCCCAGAGCGTGAGCTCCGTCTCGGCCAGGCGGCCGGGGTCGTCCCCGCGGTCGGCCGCCGCGTAGGCGTCCAGCTCGGCAGAGCGCGGCCAGTCGTGGCCACCGGCCGACGCCGCGACCAGGGTCAAGGAGCGCACCCGCGCCGGGTGCTCCAAGGTGAAGTCGAGCGCGACCTCGCCGCCCATGCTCAGCCCCACCAGCGCGGCACGCTCGACGCCGAAGTGGTCGAGGACCGCGAGCAGGTCGTCCTCGTAGCGGAACGGCGCGGTCGGCGGCGTCGAACGGCCCAGGCCCCGCGCGTCGTACCGGATCACGGTGCGGTGGCGGGCTAGTTCGGGGAAGACGCCGTCCCACAGGCGGCTGTCGTGCACGGAGCCGTGCAGCAGGACCACGGGAGGTCCGTCGCCGGCCTGCTCGGCCCACAGGCGGCCGTCACCGGAGACGGGGAGGTACTCGATCGTCATGGGAGCGATTCGACCACACTCCCGCCTTCCGGGAGGACGACGTCCCGGCCGCGGAAATCATCCCCGAGGGGGACGGGGAATCAAGGATCGCTTTGACGACCGCGGAAGCGGACGACTTCTACCGTTCCGCCCATGGTTATCAACACGAACACATTCCGCCGCGCCGCGGCCGGTGTCGGACTTGTCCTGGCCACCCTCGCCTTCCCGGCCGCGGCCCAGGCCGCCACGGCGCAGACCTCCGCCACCCCCGTCCTGTACGGCGTCTACCCGACGTCGGACGCCTGCGCCCGTGCGGCGGCTGCGTACACCGCCGCTGGCAGAACCGCCACCTGCCGCCTGAGCAGCATCTACGCCAAGCCCCCCTACTGGCTGCTGTACGTCTCCTAGCCGCACGCGTCTCTCGGCTCGGCGCCTGCGATCATGAACGGATGCCCGAGCCGAGAATCCGCGTCGCCGCCTACGTCATCCGCCACCGCACCACCCCGGAACTCCTCGTCTTCGATCACGTCGACGCGCCCGAAGCCGGCACCCAGGTGCCGGCGGGCGGAGTGCTGCCGGACGAGAGCCTGGAACAGGCCGTCCTGCGGGAGCTCGCGGAGGAGACCGGCCTGACCGAGGTCACCCTCGTCGGGCCCGTCGCGGTCGACCACACACCCCGTGAGGACAACGGCCGGCCCCGGCGCACGACGTTCTTCCACCTCACCGCCGCCCCCGACAGCGCCGACGCCTGGCGCCACCGGGTCCATGGCGACGGCGCGGACGCCGGCATGGAGTTCGCCTGCCGCTTCGTCCCGCTACCGCTGGCAGAGAAGCTGGCCGACGCCCAGGACGCCTGGCTGGGACGCATCGAGGGGTGAGGCCGGGCCGTCTGCCACGATCGCCGTCCGGCTCTCAGGGGAGGGACCCCGTGCTCAGGACGGCCGAGGCACGGCGGGCGCACGACGGCGGGCGGTCGTCAGATGGCAGAGCAGCGCCACAGCCGTGACGCCGGCGGCCGGCAGCCCCAACACGGCGGGCACGACGGCGAACCACTCCTGGGCCAGCCCGCCCAGACCGCCGCCGAGAGCCATTCCGAGGTAGACGGCCGAGGAGTTGAGGCCGAGCAGGACCGGCGCCGTGGCCGGGCCGAGCGCGATCAGCCGATGCTGCTGGGGCACGACGACGACGCCCAGGGCCACACCCCAGACCGCCGCCCATGCCAGGGTCGGCACCAACGCGGCGGTCGCCACCGGCGTGAGGGCCAGCATGACGACGGCGACGGCGAGGGGCCAGGTCAGCACGTGCGCGGGGTCGTACCGGTCGACCAGCCGTCCGGCGACGATGTTCCCCGTCAGGACGCCGACCCCCCAGGCCGTCAGCACGGCGGCGAACAGCGGCCCGGAGCCGCCCGTCGCCTCCCGCAGGGCCGGCCCGACGTAGGTGTAGAGGGTGTAGGCGCCGAGGAAGACCAGCGTGGTGACGGCCAGCAGCGCCACCACCCGGCCCTCCTTCAGCGGACGCAGCCGCTCCCCCAGCGAGGCGGCGGGAAGCCGCACCCTGGGCAGCCCGGCGGCGATCCCGAGGGCCGCGACCAGGCCGACCCCGGCGACCGCCCACAGGGTGACGTGCCAGTCGGCACGGCCGATCAGCGTGCCGAGCGGAAGACCCAACGCCGTCGCCGCCGTCAGCCCGCCCAGCACGAACGCCAGAGCCCTGCCCCGACGTTCCGCAGGCGCGATCGCCCCCGCGGCGCTGGAGGCCGCGGAGTTGATCATCCCGGCGCCCACCGCGGTGACGACGCGGGCGATCATCACCACCTCGTAACCGGTTCCCAGGGCGGTGACGGCGTTGCCGGCCACGAAGACGCCCAACGCGACCAGCAGCGCCGTCCGCCTGTCCAGCCCACCGGTGAGCGCGCCCATGATCGGCGCCGACAGGGCCATCACCAGGGCGAACACCGTCACCAACTGCCCGGCGGCGGGCGTGGAGACCCGCAGGTCGGCGGCGATGGCCGGGAGCAGCCCCGCGATGACGTAGCTGTCGGTGCCCACGGCGAAGGTCGCCAGGGCCAGAGGGAGAAGCCGTCGCAACACCGGACGGTGCCACCTTTCCATAGGGGCCTCGGACGTATCGAGGGGGAACCCTAGGCAATACATGGATGCTTGTCCATATATCCATCAATTGGTAGCGTGACAGGCGTGCGGAACACAGGGAGCGACCATGCGTGAGGTGTCACAACCGGCCACCGACGCCATCCGGCTGGTGGAGGTGCTGCGCGCCCTGGCCGACCCCGTGCGCCTCGACCTCGTCCAGCGGCTCGACCGGATGGGCGAGGACCACTGCAACGCCATCGGCGCCGACATCGACGTGCACCAGACCACGCTCTCGCACCACTACCGGGTGCTGCGCGAGGCCGGCGTGACCTGGACGACGGTGCAGGGCCGATCCCGGCTCGTCCGGCTGCGCCGCGAGGACCTCGACACCCTCTTCCCCGGCCTGCTCGACTCCGTCCTCGGCGCACAACGCCGCACCTCCGAGCCCTAAGGGCACAACGCAGAGGTCAGCACGGTCATGGCCGCCTGATGAGGGTCGCCGGAGAACGGCGTGATCGACAACGTGACCTGCCGCGAACCGTCGGCCGAGCTGAACGCCACCGTCAGGTAGCCCGGGGCACCGCCGCCGTGACCGAACGCGGCGCCACAGGGAAGAGGCGCCAGCTCCAGCCCCAGCCCATACCCCCCGGTCGTGCCGGGATCCTTCATCTCCTTCAGCAGACCAGGGGGGAGCAGCCTGCCCTGGAACAGGGCACGGTAGAACCGGTTGACGTCCGCGGTGGTGGAGACGATCTCGCCCGCCGCACCGGCCATCGTGGGATTGAACCGAGTGACGTCAACGGGGACCACCCGGCCACCCCTGGTGACCGGCACATAGGCGTGGGCGTGCGGGCCGTGCACCTCCGGCGAGGCTCCCGGCAGGCGGGTGTGCCGCAGGCCGAGCGGCCGCAGGATCCGCTCCCCGACCTCCGTCGCGTACGGCCTGCCGGTGACCCTCTCGATCAGCATGCCGAGCACGATGTAGTTGGTGTTGGAGTACCCGTACCCGGACCCCGGCGGGAAGTCGCGTGGGAGCTTCTCCGCCCTTTCCACCAGTTCGCGGGCCGACCAGGTGCGGTAGCGCTCCTTGGGGATGCCCGCCTCGTCCATCATGCCCGTCGAGTACTCGGGAAGGCCGCTGGTGTGCTGGAGAAGGTGCCTGATCGTGATGTCGGCGCCCCCGTCCACGAGCCCCGGCAGCCACTGCTCCACACTGTCGGACAGGCGCAGCCTTCCCTCTCCCACCAGTTGGAGCACCACGGTCGCCGTGAACGACTTGGTCACGCTCCCGGCCCGGAAACGCCCGTCCACCGGGGCCGGCCGGGCGTTCTTCAGCCTCGCCCTGCCGGCGGCGGCCCGCCAGGTCCTGTCCCCGTCGCGAACCTCGGCAATCGCGGCGACCGCACCGCCTGCGACGATCTTGTCCAGCATCGCCTGCACACGCGGACTCGCGTCCGCCGGCGCGGGTGCGGCCACGGCAGGCGCCGCCGTCAACGACACGGTCAAGCACGCCACGACGGCCGCGCTGGTCCGTCTTCCTCTCACGTTGCCCCTCCTGATCAACGGAGCCCGGCTCTCGGCCTCCGCCGTATCAAGATCCGGCACGAGAGGGCGGTACGGCGTCGGAGAAATCCCCTACGGAAACCCTGATTCCCCACCGGCGATCTCCGACTTGGGAAGGACGCCTTACCGGCCTTCTGGCCGCGTTCGTCGGTGCTTGGTTGTCGATGGACGGGACAAATTCATGAACTCGAAGCCCGCCTTTACATTGTAGATTCGTTGAGGATGCCGACGCTCAGCCGGACGCAGAGCTCCCGCATCGCGTTCTGGTTGCGTTCGTCGAGCGCGCCGGCCGGCAGCGGCTTACGGCGGCACCGGTCGTCGAAGTAGGCGCCGGTGAGGCCCTCCGGCCAGGCCGCGCGCGGTCTCCATGCCGATGCCCCCGGTGCTGCCGGTGATCAGGGCGGTTTTGCCGGTCAGGTTGTTTAATGTCATCTGTGCCTGTCTCCTTGGGGTCGGGGCGCCGGGGTCAGCGCGCGATCAGTTCCTGCGTGAGCTCATGGAGGCGCAGGGCGTTGTCCCGGTCGAAGGCGCGGCCGTCCAGCGGCAGCCGGCGTTTGCCCCAGTGGGCGGTGAAGGGCTCGGCCGGCGGGTCGTCCAGGAGCGCGGTCATGGGCCCGGTCGCCTTCGGCACCGACGTGGCGAGCACGGTGAACAACGCCCGGGTCGCCGCACGCAGCGGTTGCGGCAGGCTCGCCGGCATGCCGGTGGAGACCACGCCGGGGTTGTAGCCGACGTAGGAGACGCCGCTGCCGGCGTGCACGACGCCGAAGGCGACCCCGAGGAGGTCGTTGGCCCGGAAGGACTGCAGGGTGGCCTTGACGCCGCTGTAGGCCCTGGTGGGGGGCAGACCAAGTACGAGTGAAAGGGGCAGTGAGTCGCTGAGCCGCTGGCCAGAAGGTTTAATCGTCCGCTGATGTGACCCTCCGCGTGGGTTTGGTTGCGGTTTGGTGAACAAGACCGTTCGGCATGGTTGATCGCCGCTACGGTTTCGGCGTCTGGACGCCGGGATCGAGGCGAGGGACGGCCTTGGGATGACGTGGATCGAGCGGACCGCCTATCCGCAGTTCAAGCGGCTGACGTCGGCGCGGTTGCTGCACGTGTTCTTCACGCCTTCGCCGGAAGAGATGGACTGGGCCGAAAAACGCACCGGCAGCCCGGAGTCGTGCTTCGCGCTGGTGCTGGCGTTGAAGTGCTTCCAGAAGATGGCGCGTTTCCCGTCCACGGACGAGATCCCCGAGGTGGTGATCGACAACGTTCGGCGCTGTCTGGAGCTGGCCGAGGACGTCTGGCCGGATCACGGCTCCTCTCGTAGTGCGAAGGCGCATCGCAAGCTGGTGCGCCAGCGTCAGGGCGTGAAGTACGACGCGGGCCGGGCCCGGGCGATCGCCGCGATGGCGATCCGGAAGGCGGCCCAGGCCAAGAACAACCCGGCGGACCTGATCAACGTGGCGATCGAGGAGTTGCTCCGGCTCCGGCTGGAGCTGCTTGGGTACACGACGCTGGAGGACCTGGCCACCAGCATCCGCGCCGAGGTGAACGCCACCATCTTCGCCACGATCCTGCAGCGGATAGGCGAGGCCGGCCGGGCCCGGATGGAGGGTCTGCTCGTCGTCGGACCGGACGGCAAATCGACGTTCAACCGGCTCAAGAAGCCCGCCCAGCGGGCCACCTGGTCACGATTTCGTGACCAGGTGAGATGGTTGGATCAGGTGGACGCGCTCGGCGACACCGACGCCTGGCTGGAGGGCATCGCGCCGTCGAAGATCGCCGACTTCGCGGGTGAGGCCGACGCGCAGGACGCCGACACCTTGTCGCGCTACGACCCGGTCAAGCAGGTGGCGTTGCTGGCGTGCCTGACGCACACCGCTCGGATGCGGGCCCGCGACGACCTGGCCGAGATGTTGTGCAAGCGGATGGCCTCCCATGTCAAACGGGCCAAGGCGGAGCTGGAGGAGATCCGCGCCCGGCAGCGCGCGACCAGCGAGCGGCTGATTGGCACCTACCGTCAGGTGCTGGAACGTCTCGACCCCGGCAGCGAGACCTCGGCCGCCGCACGCGAGGCGGTGGCGCGGGCCGTCGAGGCGGTGACCTCGTGCGCCGGTAACGCTGGGCAGGTCCAGGCGCTCGGCGAGATGCTGTCGGCTCTCGTGGTCCAGACCCACAGCGTGCAGGCAGCGCGGACGGCAGTGGAGCAGGCTGGTGGGTTCGCCGCCCAGTTGGCGGACATCGAGGAGGTCGCCGCCTTCCACGGCGACGCGCACGAGCTGCTGGTGTACCGGTTCTTCAAGAAGGACCGGCCGGTCGCCGAAGGCCGGCAGATCACCGCCGACCAGCTCGGCCAGATCGCGCCTTACCTGCGCTCCCACATCAGCCGCTTCGGCGCCTACGCCACCGATGACCTGCACCGCCGACCCGACCCGTTCGACCCACTGCTGAAGGAGGTCGACTTCACAAACGTCGACCTGGCCGCCTGATCGCCCGGCCAGCTCACCGGTCCCACAGGTGCCGGCCGAGTCGGCCACACTCAAATGCCACTGGGCGGATTGCTGATCGTCCGCAGTGATGTCGCTGAATCCGAGGCTGCTCCCGTGAAGCGGCGGTTGGCGCTGGCGCGTGGGATTCCATCACGATAGGACCTTGAATGTCGAAAGACGTCGATCCCACCCCGTTGGCTGGAGTCGGTGGCCGCCGGGGCGGCAGCCTGTCGCCCATGATTGCTCGTGACATCGACCGGATCGACCACTCCGTCCTTTACACCACCGACATGGACGCCACCGCGGCGGCCTACGAGGCGCTGGGCTTCACGCTCAGCCCGCTGTCCATGCACATGGGCTCCGACCGCCCCGGCGGCGAGCGAAGGCCGATGGGTGCCGGCAACCGGTGCGCCCTGTTCGGCCGCACCTACCTGGAATTGCTCGGCCTGTACGGGGACGGCTCGGTCGACCCCTGGCACATCCGCCCGCTCATCGCCCAGTACGAGGGCCTGCACGGGTACTCCTTCGGCTGCACGGACATCGAAACCGCCGAAAAGCGCCTGCGAGCGGTCGGCTTGTCCTCCTCCGGTGTGCTGCCGCTGCAGCGGGATGTGGACACCCCTGACGGTGTGGAGAGCGCCCGCTTTCAGGCGGTCCACCTCGACCGGGCGCTCACACCCGAAGGGCTGATCCACGCCGCGTACCACCTGACCCCTGAACTGATCCACCAGCCGCGCTACCTGGAGCACGCTAACGGCGCCACCGGCCTGTACAGCGTGCTGCTCGTGGTGGACGAGGCCGACCTGGAGTCCACCGTCGCCCGCTACGCCCTCATCCTGGACACCGAACCGGTGACCGAGGGACCAGTGCACGTGCTGCCGCTGCCGCTGGGCCGGGTGGAGGTCGTCGCGGTGTCCGCCTTCCGCGCGATGATGCCCGGCGAGCCGGTGCCCGCATTGCCGTACATGGCCGGGCAAGCCGTGTCGGTACGTGACGTGCGGGCGGCCCGCGACCTGGTGGAGGGCAACGGGTTCACCACAAGGGACATGCCCGGCGGGTTCTTCGTCGGTGCCGCCCAGGCCCGCGGCGCCGCGCTTGCCTTCCTGGAGATGTGACCGGTGAGTGACCTGATCCACGCACCCGCCGGGACGCTGCGCGGCGTCCCCGCGGGCGGCGCGGTCACCGCTTTCCTCGGCATTCCCTATGCTCGCGCCGAGCGGTTCGCCGCGCCGCGGCCGACGCGGTGGAACGGCGTGCTGGATGCCGTCCAACCGGGCCTGGCGGCCCCGCAGCCGCGCACATCCCGGCTCGAAGGCGCCCTCGGCCCCGGCAGCGATCTTCACCAGGGTGAGGACTGCCTGTCACTCAATGCGTGGGCACCGGGCGGCAGAGGGTTGCCGGTCCTGGTGTGGCTGCACGGTGGCGGCTTCCTGACCGGTTCCGGCGCCCAAGCCTGGTACGACGGCGCGCTGCTGGCCGAACGCGGCCGGATGGTGGTCGTCACCGTCAACTACCGGCTGGGAGTCCTGGGCTACCTGTACCTGACGCCGCAGTTCGCCCCGGCCAACCTCGGGCTGCTCGACCAGATCGCCGCCCTGCGCTGGGTGAGGGAGAACATTTCGGCGTTCGGCGGTGACCCGGCTCGCATCACGCTGGCCGGCCAGTCCGCCGGAGCGCTGTCCGCGCTGGCCCTGCCCGGTCATTCCGCGGGCCGTGACCTGTTCCGGCAAGTCATCCTGCAAAGCACACCGGCCGGCGTACGGCCGTACAGCATCGGCGAGGCCGCCAAGATCGGGCAGATTTTCCTGGACGTCCTCAATCTGCGCCCGGGTGACGCCGAACGGTTGCGCACCCTACCGCTCGCCGACCTGCTCGCCGGCCAGGAGCAGATCGCCCGCCGCATCGCGCAGCCCACGGGGGTGACGCCGCCCTTCCAACTGATCGCCGCCGACGGCGTGCCGGCCGACCTGCTCGCCGGTCCCCAGGAGGGGGTGCCCATGCTGATCGGCACCACCCAGGACGAGGCTCGGGCCTTCTTCCCTCAAGCTGAGGCCGAGCTCACCGCGCGGCTGTTCCGCGACGGCAGCCTGCGCCTGGCCGGGCGAGCCCGCTCGGCCCACCTCTACCAGTTCGACTGGTCACCGCCAGGCAGCCCGTTCGGTGCCTGCCACTGCATCGAACTGCCGTTCGTCTTCGGCAATCTGCCCGCCTGGCATGCCTCCCCGATCCTGGCCGGCGCTGAACCTGCGCAGCTTGAGCAGCTCGTGGCGCAGGTGCAAGACGCCTGGACGGCTTTCGTCCACGACGGCTCGCCCGGCTGGCCCGCCTTCCCTCACGTCGAGCACATCACGCTGACCTGACCACGGTGATCGCCCCTGTCCTGGACAAGCTCGATCGCGCCATCGTCCACGCCCTGCACGTGGACGGCCGCGCCCCCTTCAGCCGTATCGCGTCGGTGTTGAAGGTGTCCGACCAGACAGTGGCACGCCGCTACCACAGGCTCCGCTCCGCAGGGCTGCTGAAGGTGATCGGTCAGGTCCAGGCGCGACGGCTGGGCTGGGCGGAGTGGTTCGTCCGAATCCAGGTCGTACCTGACGCGGCCGTCCCCATCGCCGAGGCGCTGGCCCGCCGAGCGGACACCTCCTGGGTCAGCCTCACCTCCGGCGGCACCCAGATCGTCTGCGTGGTGCGGGCACGCAGCTTCCGTGAGCGCGATGCGCTGCTGCTGGGCCAGTTGCCCCGCACACCGCGGGTGGTCGGGGTGACGGCGCACTGCCTGCTGCGGGTCTTCGCTGGCGGCCCCACCGGCTGGCACGGCAGAGCCGACTCGCTCACGTGCGAGCAGATCGCCACGCTCGCCCCGCAGCACGCACCAGGGGCTCAGCAGGAGCGGGTCGTCTTGGACGAAGGCGATGAGCATCTGCTGGGGGTCCTGGCTCGGGACGGTCGCGCCGGATATCCGGAGCTCGCCCGTGCCACCGGATGGTCTCCGGCAACAGCTCAGCGCAGGCTGGGCCACCTGCGCGACTGCGGCGTGCTGTTCTTCGACGTGGACATCGACCCTCTGCTCCTGGGCTTCGAGATGGTCGCCATCCTCTGGCTGACCGTCGAGCCCTCCGCCCTGCGCCGCACGGCCCAGGCGGTGGCCACGCATCCTGAGGTCGCTTTTGCCGCCGCCACCACCGGCCCGACCAACCTGCTGATGTTCGTCGCCTGCCGCGACGCCGATGCGCTCTACGGCTACCTCGAGGGCGGCATCGGCAGCCTGCCGGGAGTTCGGCACATCGAAAGCGCCCCGGTCATCCGAGACAGCAAACGAGCCGGCACAGCCAGAGCAGGAACGTAGCCAGCAGCACGGGCACACCGAACGTCGCTATCCAGTCCAGATCGCTCATGTACGTGATAATTGTCTATTATCACGTACCTGAGCGATCACAGCGGCGCGGTGACCCGGACAACCCTCCGCCGGGGCGGTGCGCGACTCCGGCACGTTATCCGGTACATCGCCGCAGCGGTTGTACGGCGGTCGGCATGAGCGCGGCGACGAAGGTCACCGCCCTGCGCGGTGAGGGCGTCAGCCTCGCCGCGGCCGCCGACGCCTTCCTCGCCACGGCGCGTACCGCCAACCCCAACACCCACCGCGCCTACGCCTCGGCCATCGACCGCACCATCGCCCTGCTCGGCCGCGACCGGCCGCTCGCCGACGTTACCGACGCCGAAGTCGGCCAGGCGCTCGTCGAGCTGTGGGGCGGACGCGCGCCGGCGACCTGGAACCGCAACCGCGCCGCCGTCACCTCCTGGCTGACCTGGTGTCAGGCCAAGAAGCACTGGGCCGCCCCGTCAGTGCCGGCCGACGCCGAACGCCGCAAGGAAACCGCGGATGAGACCCGCGCCGTCGCCAAGACCACCATCCACCGGCTGCTGTCCCGCCGGGACATCCCGCTTCGGGAGCGAACGCTGTGGCGCATGCTCTACGAAACAGCTGCCAGAGCGGCGGAGATCCTGGCGCTGAACGTCGAGGACCTCGACGTGGAGCATCGGCGGGCGCCGGTCCGGTCCAAGGGCGGCGCGATCGAGTGGGTGTACTGGGAGCGCGGCACCGCCCACCTGCTGCCCCGCCTGCTCCGGCTCCCGGACGGCAGCACTCGCACCCACGGCCCGCTGTTCCTGTCCGAACGTCGCCCCGTCCCGGCCCGCCGCCCTGCAGCCGCCGACATCTGCCCGCACACCGGCCGCGCCCGCCTCGGCTACGACCGCGCCCGCGTCCTGCTAGAGAAGTACGCCGGCCTCGACCTGCACCAACTGCGCCACTCCGCCGCCACCCACCTCGGCGACGCCGAGATCCCGCTGCAGCTCATCATGGGCAAGACCCGGCACAAGAACCCCCGCACCGCCATGCGCTACGTCAAACCCGGCGCTGAAGCCATCGCCAAGGTCACCGAGGCCCTGGCACCGCGTCGCCGTACTCACTGATCAGCAACTTCTCCGAGGTGGGAGGGGGCACTGCCCCTTTCTCTCGTACTTGGTCTGGCCCCCCTGGTCAGCTGCAGGTCGTCCCAATGGATGCGGCCCAGCGGGACGCCGGGCGTGCCCACGTTCATGACGACCGGACGCCGCGCGGCCCGCAGCACGTCGTGCAGGCCGTGGCTGAGCACGAAACGGCTGAGGTAGGCCAGCGCGAAGCTGTGCTCGAAGCCCTCGCCGGTGGTCGCGCGGCCGCCGAGGAGCCGGTAGCGCTGGGCGCAGAGGATCAGCTTGTCCACGACCGGGTGGTCCGCGGCGAGGCGATCGACGACGCCCCGGCAGGCGGCCAGCGAGGTGAGGTCGGCGCGCACGAACGTGGCCCGCCCCGGCCAGCGCCTCCGCCTCCGCGAGCAGGGCCTCCCCCTTTCCGGCGGTGCTGCCGATGGCGACCACGTGAGCGCCCTGCCGGAGGTAGTGGAGGGCCAGCCCCTTGCCGAGCCCGTCGGTGCCGCCAGTGATGATCACGGTCTGCATGTTCACCCGCTCTCGTCGGCACATCCACCGAAGTGGATATGGCATATCCGCTTACGTCATGGACCCTAACACGAAGCGGATATGATGTATCCAGTTAGCCGACGGACGGGATGCCATGAGCGAAGAGACACCGGCGCTGCGCCGCGACGCCGAGCACAACCGGCAGCGCACCCTGGCGGCGGCGCGGGAGGTGTTCGCGGCGCGCGGGCTGCAGGCCACGCTCAACGACGTCGCCCACCACGCGGGGCTCGGCGTCGGCACCGTCTACCGCCGGTTCCCCAACAAGGAGGCCCTGGCCGAGGCCGTCTACGCCGGCAAGCTCGACGAGATCCGCGCCGCCGCACAGGCCGCGCAGGCGGCCCAAGACGCCTACCAGGCCCTGCGGGCCTTCATCGAACACGCCCTGGAACAGGCCGCGACCGACCGCGGGCTGCGCGAGCTCATGCGGCGCGGCGCGGGCGAGAGCGAGTCGATCGAGCGCGCCCGCGAGGGCATCGCCGAGTCCTGCGGCCGCCTCATCACCCGCGCCAGGGAACAGGGCACACTGCGCGCCGACATCACGGTGGACGACATCGCGCCCATCGTCTCGATGATCGACTCGGTGATGGACCTGCCGTCCTCCGGCGCCGCGCAACCGTGGCGCCGCTACCTCGCGCTCATCCTCGATGGCCTGCGCACCGGACGCAGCACGCCCTGAAGGCCGCATTAAGGACGCCGCCACAGCCTTAAGGGCGGCCCACAAGTGTTTCCCAAGTCTCCTGGCAGATCTTGACGGCAGAACGCCGTTCCCTGAGGAGAAGAGGAAACATGAGCACTCGACGTCTGACCGCGGCCGCCCTCGTCGCGGGTGGGCTCGCTCTCGGCGCCGTCACCGGCTCGGCCATGCCTGCGTCCGCCGTGTCCGCGTCCACTGTGTCCGCGTCCGCCGTGTCCGGGTCGTGGCACCTGGCGGGCTACTACCAGTACCGCGACCAGTGCGTGCGAGCCGGTTTCAGCGCCGTCACCAGCGGGGGCATCGTCCAGGATTTCCGGTGCGAGGTGTCCGGTTCGCGCTTCGCGCTCAGCCTTTTCTACTGATCGACCCGACGGCGGCGGCCCGCTCGGCCGCCGCCGTGCAGCCGTTCGCCGTTCACCGGCGGGCCCCGGCGGCCGACGGGAACGTCCCGAATCCGATCAGGCGTGAGGTTGTGGCGTGAGCATGAGCACCGCAGGCACGGACGAGCAAATGAGCGCGGATCTCCACGTGCTGGAGGACCTCGTGCGGGCCGCCCTGCGACGGTCCGCCGGGGACGGGTGGGACGTCCGCCACCGCCCTCCATGGACGTACGTGGCTCCCCGGGAGGCCGGGACGCGGGACCAGGGATGGAAGCTGCACGTGTCGGCGACGCCGCTGTCGGCCCCCGTCGTGCTGGCACGGGCGGCCGAGGTGCTGGTACGGCATCGGTGCCCGTTCAAGTTCGCGGCCACGTTCGCCGACCTGACCGGCCTGCTGTCCAGGAACGTCCACCGGGGATCGGCCGGCAAGTTCATCACCGTCTATCCCCCGGACGACGAGGCGGCGACGGCCATCGCCGAGGACCTGCACCGGGCCACGTACGGCCTGCCGGGCCCGCCCGTCCTGTCCGACCGGGCCTACCGGCCGGGCAGCCTGGTCCACTACCGCTACGGCGTGTTCTCCGCGCGCAGCGTGCTCGACAACGACGGCGTCTACAGCTCGCCGCTGACCGCCCCCGACGGCGCCTGCCTGGTGGACCGGCGCAACGCCTGGTACTCGCCGCCAGAGTGGGCCGACTGCCCGTTCGAGTCCGGTCGGGCCCCGGCGCGGACCGGCGCGCCGGAGGCCGTCGAGCTGGCCGGACGGTTCGTGGTGCGTCAGGCCATCCGCCACGGCGCCAAGGGCGGGGTGTTCCTGGCGGAGGACCGGCTCTCCGGCGCCCAGGTCGTGATCAAGCAGGCCCGTCCGCACATCAGCGCCACCTTGCAGGGCCAGGACGAACGCGACCGGCTCCGCCACGAGGCCGACATGCTGGACGTGTTCGGGCCGCTCGGCGTCACGAGCCGCAAGGTCGGCCTGTTCACGCAGGGGGACAACCTGTTCCTCGCGCAGGAACACCTCGACGGGACCGTACTGACCACCTGGGCGGAGCAGGCCAGGGCCGCCGACCCGGACGGCTGGCCGCGCGTGGCGCTGACCGCGGTGCGCGCGCTGACCGGGCTGGTCGCCGCCGTGCACGAGCGGGGCTTCGTGCTGCGGGACCTGACGCCGAACAACGTCATCGCCGGCCCGGACGGCTCCTGCCGGCTGGTCGACCTGGAGATGGCCGCTCTCCCCGGCACGCCCGTCACCAAGGCCTACACCGCCGGTTACGCGCCGCCCGAGCAGGTGCGCGGGCCGATGTACGGGCCGGCCGCGGGGCCCGAGGCGGACCTGTACGCCCTGGGCGCGACGGTGCTGCACCTGGCCACGGGGTGCCGGCCGCTGCTGGGCTCCGACGACCCGCCCGCGGGCCGCTCGTGGGACACCCGGGTGCGCGGGCTGGTCGAGGTGGCGACCGAGGGCGACGCCGTGGCCCGGGCGCTGTGGCCGATGCTCCTCGGCCTGATGCGCGAGGACCCGGCCCGGCGCTGGGACCTGCGGCGCGTCGGCGCCTTCCTCGACGACCTGGAGCCGCTGCCCGGCTCCGACCTGCACGCCTCACCCCCGCCCGCGACGGCCGCGAGCCGGGGCACGGCGGCCGCGGGCGCCGCCCGCCGTCTGTCTGTCGCCGGGCAGGACCGACTGCTCCGCGACGGGATCGTGCACACGCTCCGGCGGATGGAGCGCGATCCCGGCGCCCGGCGCCTGTGGCCCGTCTCCGGGTTCGGCGAGACCGCCGACCCCTGTGCCGTGCAGTACGGCTCGGCCGGGGTGCTCACCCTGCTCGCGTCGGTCCTGCACTCTCCGGCCCTGGACACGACGGGCCTGGACTCCTCGGTCCTGGGCAGCGGCGAGGCCGGGCGGGACGGCATCGCCGCCGCGCTGCGCCACGCCGCCGCCTGGACGGTCCGGCGGCTGGGCAGCGAGCCCAGGCCCTCGCCCGGACTCCACTTCGGCCGGGCCGGCATCGCCTGGGCGCTGCACGAGGCCGGCCGCGCCCTCGGCGACGACGCGCTGCGCACGGCGGGCATCGACCTCGCGCTGACCCTGCCGACGTCGTGGCCGAACCCGGACGTCTGCCACGGCGTGGCCGGCACGGGCCTGGCGTTGCTGCACCTCTGGCGGGCCACCGGCGACGAACGCCTCCGGGAGCGCGCGGCACGGTGCGCGGACGCCCTGGTGGCCGGCGCCGAGCGCACCCCCGGCACCGTGTTGTGGCCCATCCCGGAACGTTTCCCGTCGGCGCTGGCCGGCGCCGTGCACTACGGCTTCGCCCACGGCGTGGCGGGGATCGGGACCTTCCTGCTCTCAGCCGCCACCCCGGGGGGCGACGAGTACCTGGAGACGGCCCTGCTCGCCGGGCGGACGCTGCTGGCCGCCGCCCAGCGCACCGGCGCGGCGGCCTGGTGGCCGGAGTTCCCCGGCGGCGGCGTCCGGATGACGCACTGGTGCAGCGGCTCCTCCGGGGTCGGCAGCTTCCTCGTCCGGCTCCACTCCGTCACCGGCGAGCCGGACTTCCTGGACGCGGCGAAGGCCGCCGCCGTCGCCGTCCGCGGCTCGCGGCTGTCCTCGGGGACCGCCGCCTGCCACGGGCTGGCCGGTGACGGGCAGTTCCTGCTGGACATGGCCGGCCTGCTGGGCGAGGCGGACTACCGCGCCCAGGCCGCGGAGCTGGCCGCCTGCCTGGAGGCGCGGGCGGTGCTGCGGGACGGGCTGCTGGTGGTGCCGGACGAGAACGGCGACACGGTGAGCTTCGGCTGGAACACCGGGCTGGCGGGCGTCCTGGACTTCCTGCTGCGGCTGCGTCACGGCGGCCCGCGTCCGTGGACGGCCGACGTCCCGGCGCGCGTCCCGGCACCGGCACCGGCACCGGCATCGGCATCGGCATCGGCATCGGCATCGGCGGGATCGTGAGCGGGACGATGCTCCGGCTGGGCTTCCGGTTCTCCGGCCTGGGGCGGTACGCCGTGTGCCTGACCGCCGAGGGCCGCCGTCCCCTGGCCCCGGAGTTGTGGGACCTGACCGGCGCGCGTCCCCGGTCCCGCGTCCTGCGTTCCTGGGACGGCGAGAGTCCCGCGAGCACCGCGGTCCCGACGGACGACGGCGCCGTCCTGCTGAGCCGGGCCGGAAGCGGGGGGACGCACCGGCTGCTCCTCGTCGTCCCGGACCGGGACGGCACGGGCTGGTCGGCGCACGACCTGGCCGCCGTCACGGGTGGCGGGCTGCGGCTGGTGGCGGGCCGCGGCGCGGGAACCGCGGCGCTGGCCTTCCGCACGACCCCGGCGGGCGGCACGGCCGTGTGGCGGCTGTCCGGCCGGCCCGAGCCGCCCGAGCTCGTGGCCCATGTGCCGGGGCCGCTGGCCGGGGGCGTCTGGCTCGACCCGTCCGGGAGCCTGCTGGCCCTGGCCGTGCCGGCCGGCTCCCGGACGCGCACGGTGGTGCTGGACCTGTCCGACGGCGCCGTGTCCCCGCTCCCCGGCCTGGACCGGCGCGAGCGCCTGCTGCTCGCCGCCCCTGAGGCAGGCGTCCTGCTGACCGCCCGCGAGACCCCGGACGGCCACCGCCTGGGGATCCGCCCGCGCGACGCGGACGCGCCCACCGTCTTCCCCGAGCAGCTGAACGCCGTCGAGGGCGTGGTCACCCCGCTCGCCCTCGACCCGGCCGGCCGGCGCCTGGCACTGGCGGTCGCGGCGGGCGTGCGCTGCCGCGCCGTGCTGTACGACCTGGCCGAGGACGGTTTCCTGGAGGCGGGGCCGGCGAGCGGCACGATCCTGCCGATGGCCGCCTGGAGCGCGGGCAGGCTGCGGCTGGTGCATTCCGCTCCCGGCCTGCCGCCGCACGTGGTGACGGTCCCGGGACCGGACGGCGGGACCGGGCGGACCTACGCCGCCGCGCGCTGCTTCGACGGCCCGGCCGGACCCGTCGAAGCTGTCGTCTACGGCGACCCCGTCGCCGCCGGGCGCGTCGTGCTGGCCCTGCACGGAGGCCCCGAGTCGGCCTGGCGGCTCGGCTACGACCCGCTGTTCCAGCGGCTGGCCGACGAAGGCGTCGCCGTGGTCGCGCCCAACCAGCGCGGCAGCACCGGGTACGGGCCCGCCCACCGCGACGCGATCCGCGGCGCCTGGGGCGGACCGGATCTGGCCGACGTCCTCCACCTCGGCCGCACCCTGACGGCCGCCCGCGCGACCGGCGCCGCCCCGCCCCTGTTGTACGGCGTGAGCTACGGCGCCCACCTCGCCCTGCTCGCCTCCGCCGCGGAACCGGGCCTGTGGTCCGGCGCCGCCGTCGTCGCGCCGTTCCTGTCCGGGCGGGAGCTGCACGCCGACGGGCCGCCGTTGGTGCGCAACATGCTCGACCGGCTCGGCGGCTGCGCGGAGATCGAGGACGACCTCGGGCCGCGCGATCTGATCCGGCTGGCCGACCGGCTGCGCGGCCCGCTGCTGGTCGTCCACGGCGAGCGGGACGCGACCATCCCCGTCGGCCACTCCCGGCGGCTGCGGGACCGGCTGGCGCGGGCCGGTCCCGGCGGGCCCGAGCTCACCTACGTCGAGGTGCCCGGCGCCGGGCACGACCCGCTGACCGGACCGGACGGCCCCCTCGTGCTCGACCGCCTGGTCGCCTTCCTCCGCCGCCGCTGCCCGCGGCGCCCATGATCCCGCCGGCCGGCGTCCTCACCCGGCGCCGGACCGGTGGCAAGGCCCGCACCCGCGGGCTCCGCACCGACAAGAAGGAGAAACCGATGGAACTCGACATCACCGCGCTGGACATGCTCCCCGCCCGCGAGGAGGCCGGCCTGGCCGCCTGCCAGGTCTCCAGCTTCACCTGCGAGAACGAGGGCAACAGCTGCTACGTCACCAGGTGACCTCCCGGTTCCTGACCTTGCGTTAGGACCCGTCCCCCAGCGGTGCCGGCTCCCGGGGCCGGCACCGCGCCGACACACGACCCACACCATCGAGCCGATGGAGTGAAGGGACCTCTCATGTTGAACGTCGGGCACCGGCACGGCGACCGGCTCATCGCCTGGACGGCCCGCGCGACGTGGGCGCCGCTGGCGGGGACTGCCGCCGCCGCGGCGGCCTCGATCGCCGTCTCCCTCGGCCTGCCCTCGGCGGTGGGCGCGGCGGTGAACGCGGTCCTCTCCGGAACGGGCTCCACCGCCGTCTACGCCGAGCTGGCGGTGCTCCTCCTGGCCGCCGCGCTCGCCGACGTCGTCTCGGGGGTCGCGGGGATCACGTCCGTCGCCTCCGCCACCAGGATGCTGCGCCTGCGCGCGATCGACCGCGTGCTGCGGACCGACGCGGCGGGCGCGGCGGCCTTTCCCGCCGGGGAGCTCGTCAACCGCCTGGTGGGCAACACCGCGACCACCGGTTACGTGCCCGCGACGCTGCTGCAGATCGTGTCCGGGCTCGTCCTGTCGGCGGGCGGCGTCGTCGCGCTCTTCGTGATCGACTGGCGGGTGGGCGTCGCCTTCCTGAGCGGCGTCCCGGTGGCGCTCGTCGTCATGCGGGTGTTCGTCGCCCGGGTCTCCGGCCTGTACGGCGACTACCAGCGGGCCCAGGGCCGCCTGGCCGCGCGCCTCACCGAGACCCTGGCCGGCATCAGGACGGTCCGGGCCGCGGGCACCGCCGACCGGGAGATCGCCCGCGTGCTGCGGCCGCTGCCCGAGCTGAGCGCCGCCGGGCACGCCCTGTGGCGGGCGCAGGCGCAGAGCGTGTGGCGGATCACCCTGATCCTGCCGCTCGTGGAGGTCCTCGTACTGGCCGTGGCCGGGCTCGGCGTCGCGCAGGGACGGCTGCCGGCGGGCGCGCTCCTGGCCACGGCCGGCTACACCGCCCTGGGCCTGGTGTTCGTCGAGCAGATCGACCCGCTGCTGGGCATGGCCTTCGGCCGGTCGGCGGCGGTCCGCGTGCACGACGTGCTGGCCCTGCCCGTCCCGGCCGCCGGCACGCGGCCACTGCCTCCCGGCCCGGGGACGCTCTCGTTCCGGGGCGTGACGGTGCGGCGCGGGGGGACTTCGCTGCTCGACGACGTCGACCTGGAGATACCGGCCGGGGCGATGACCGCCGTCGTCGGCGGCTCGGGCGCGGGCAAGTCGACCCTCGCGCTGCTGGCCGGCCGGTTGGCGGACCCGGACGGCGGCCAGGTCCTCCTCGACGGCGTGCCCCTGCGCGACGTCGATCCCGGGGCGCTGCGCGATGCCGTGGCGTACGCGTTCGAACGCCCGATGCTGCTCGGCGGCGACATCGCCGGGATGATCTCCTACGGCGCTCCGGCGTGCACCCCCGAGGCGGTGCGCGCCGCCGCGACAGCGGCGGCCGTGGACGACGTGATCCGCCGCCTCCCCTCCGGGTACGCCACCCCGGCGGCGGACGCGCCGCTGTCCGGCGGCGAGGTGCAGCGCCTGGGGCTGGCGCGGGCGTTCCTGCGGCAGGCCCGGGTGACCGTCCTCGACGACGCCACCTCCAGCCTGGACACGGCGACCGAGGCCCGGGTGAGCCGCGCCCTGGCCGAGGGCATGCGGGGGCGCACCCGCCTGGTCGTCGCGCACCGCCCGGCCACCGCCGCCCTGGCCGACCTGGTCGTCTGGCTGGACGCCGGCCGGGTGCGCGGGCGCGGCACCCACCAGGAGCTGTGGCGGGACGCGGCGTACCGCGCCCTGTTCGCGTCCGCCGAGCAGGCCGGCACCCCGCAGCGGGACGAGGAGGACACATGGACGTCCGCACGGTGACCGGGGCCGCCGCGGACCGGCGGCAGGCCGTCCGGCCGTGGCGGTTCCTGGCGGGCCTGCTGCGCGCCCGGCGGCGCCCGCTGGTGCTGGCCCTGGCGTGGTCGCTGGTCGAGGCCGCGCCCGCGCTGCTGGCCGGGCTGCTCGTCGCCACGGCGGTGGACCGCGGGTTCCTGGCCGGCCGGCCGGGCGTCGGCATGGCCTGGCTGGGCCTGCTCGGGGCGACGATGGTCGTCAGGTCGGTCGCGACCCGGCTGATGTTCCCGCATCTCGCCGCGGTGGTCGAGCCCATGCGCGACGAGCTGGTCCGCGCCGTGGCCGGGGCGACCGTCCGCCGCGCGGCCGACGGCGGCCAGGCGCCGGACGCCGCCGCGCTCAACCGCCTCACCGGGCAGGTCGAGACCATGCGCAAGCTGGTGTCCACGATGCTGCGCACCAGCCGTGAGCTGGGGATGTCGGTGATCGCCGCGCTGGTGGGGCTGCTCGTGCTGTCGCCGGTGGCCGCCGCCGTCGCCGCCGGGCCGCTGGTGCTGACGCTGGCCGCGTTCGCCAGGCTGATGCCGGCGCTGACGGCCCGGCAGCGTGCGCTCGTGCTCGCCGAGGAGCGGCTGACCGCGCAGGCCACGCCCATCGTGGCGGGGCTGCGCGACGTCGCCGCCTGCGGGGCGCGGGTCCAGGCCGCGGACACGTTGCGGGCCCTGGTGTCCGCGCAGGCCGCGGCGGCCCGCGCGCTCGCCTGGGCGGGCACGGGCCGGCGGGTCGCCGTCCTGCTCGGCGCGCACGCGCCGCTGGTCGGCCTGCTCCTGCTGTCCCGCCCCCTGATCGAGAGCGGCCGGCTGAGCGCGGGAGAGGTGGTGGGGGCGGTGACGTACCTGTTCACCGGGCTGGAGCCGGCGCTGCGCACGATCCTCGACACCCTCGGCGGGTGGGGGGTCGGGCTCGCGGCAACCACCCGGAGGATCGCCGAGACGATCGCCGCCCCCGGCCCGGACGAGGCGGCCCCGGAGGAGGCGGGCACCCCGGTGGCCGCCGGCCCGGCCGGTCACGAGCTGCGGGCCGAACGCCTGACGTTCGCCTATGCCGCGCGGGCCACGCCGGTCGTGCGGGACCTGGACCTGACGATCGGCGAAGGCGGGCATCTCGCGGTGGTCGGGCCCAGCGGCGTCGGCAAGTCCACGCTGGCCCTGCTGATGACCGGGCTGCTGCGGCCCACGGGCGGCCGGGTGCGGCTCGGCGGGCGGCCGCTGGCCTCGATCCCCGGCGCGTCGGTGCGGAGCCGGATCGCGCTGGTGCCGCAGGAGGCGTACGTCTTCGCCGGGACGGTCCGGGAGAACCTGGCGTACCTGTGGCCGCTCGGCCAGAGCCCGGACGACGAGCGTCTGCGCGCGTCCGTCGCCGCCGTCGGCGCCGGACCGCTCGTCGAGCGGCTGGGCGGCATCGGCGGGGAGATCGACGAGCCGTCCGCGCTGTCGGCCGGGGAGCGGCAGCTCGTCGCGCTGGCCCGCGTGCACGCCTCCCCCGCCGACGTCCTGATCCTGGACGAGGCGGGCTGCCACCTCGATCCGGCCGCCGAGCTGCGCGCGGAGTCGGCGCTGGCGGCCCGTCCCGGCACCCTGGTCGTGATCGCCCACCGCATCAGCTCGGCCGCCAGGGCGCGCCAGGTCCTCCTGATGGACGGGACCACCGTGCTCACCGGCACCCACCGGGAGCTGATCGACCGGTCGCCCCTGTACGCCGACCTGGTCGGCCGCTGGCACGGCGGACCCGGTAGGCCGGTGGCCGGTCAGGCCCCGGCGGCGTCGGCGCCGGACTCCAGCCCGGATTCCAGCGCGGACTCCAGCACGGCCAGGAAGTGGTCGACCGGCCCGATGCAGGCCACCGCCGACCCCCCGGAGATCCGCCCGGCGTAGGGCAGCAGCTTCTCGTACGTCGTCCGGCAGGCCGCGACGTCGCCGGCGGCGGCCTGGGCCGCGCCCTGCAGGCAGGTCATGGTCAGCCACGACCAGTCCATCGGCGGGGCGGGCCACCCCTGCCCGGCCAGGGCCACGGCCTGGCTCCGGCGCCCCTGGGCGCACAGCTCCAGCACCCGGGCGTCGTGTTCCACGGTGGGGTGGATGCCGCTGATCAGGTCGATGAGCGGGCCGGCCTCGGCCATGGCGCCGCGCTGGTAGGACAGCATGAGGCGGCCGTTCACCGCGACGGCGCCCGCGTACCACATGCCGATCCGCTTGGCCTGCCGTTCGGCCTCGCCGTACAGCGCGTCGGCCGCGGCGAACCGGCCGGCCAGGGTGAGCCGGTTGGCCCGCCACATGGTGTGCTGGAACCGCGGCCACGGCAGCTGCAGGTCGTCGAGCAGCGCCTCGCAGCGGGCGGCCGCCAGGTCGGCGCCGGCCAGGTCGTGCATCTCCAGCCGGTAGTGGGTGTCCATCATGTGGGCGAGCAGCTCGAAGCCCGGCGTCCTGGTCCGCGCGGCCAGGTCGTGCAGCTCCTCGGCGATCTCCATGAGCTCGGCGATGTGGGTCGCCTGCGGCACGGACAACGCGCGGGCGTTCAGCGCCCGCATGAGCAGGTGCGGGTCCCCGATCCGGCGGGCCATCGCGACGGCCTCGGCCGACAGGGACAGGCATCGCAGGTCGTCGTCGCTGCCGTTGTACAGTTCCTGCGCCAGGCCGCCGAGCAGCAACGTGCGCTCGACGCCGTCGGCCTCGGGCAGCGCGCTCAGCGTGGCCTCGAACTGCTCGACCAGCCGCAGTTCCACCGGTTCGTACGGGTTGCGCAGCGTCCAGATGGCCGGCGCGTCGAGTGCGGTGAGCGCGCGGGTGATCAGGGCGGGGTCCGCTTCGGCGCGCTGGGCCACGCGCAGGGCCCGGGCCCGCAGGTCGCGCGCGCCCATCGCGTCTCCGGCGTCCAGCAGGGCGCGCACCTGGTGCAGCAGGAGTTCCACGTGCTGGGCGGGGTCGCCGTCGCAGGCGCCGTGAGCGGCGACGGCCCGTCCCCACCAGGCGGCGGCCTCCTCGTGCGCCATGCGCCGGCTCGCCTGCCCGGCCGCCGCGCGGGCCCAGTGCGCCGTCTCCCGGTAGGCCAGCGGCCCGGCCTGCACGGCGTGGTGGGCGATGACGGTCACGTCGGTGCTGGGCCTGGCCGACAGGGCCCGCATCACCTCCCGGTGCAGCACGCCTCTGCGCAGCGGCGGGACGCCGGCGATCAGCGTCTCCCTGACCAGGTCGTGGACGAACGTCATGACCCCGTCGCCGCTGGTGACCAGCCCGGCCTGGGCGGCCCGGTCGAGCAGCTCGTAGGTCTGCTCCGGCCACGACGCGCAGGCCCGGAACACCTCGACGACCAGGCCGGGATCGAAGCTGCGGCCGATCAGGGCGGCCGGCTGGAGTATCTCCGTCGCCCGCGGCCCGAGCAGGGCCAGCCGCCGGCGGATCAGGTCGGACACCGCGTCGGGCACCACCTCCAGGCCCTGGCCCTGGGCCATCAGCCGGACGCTCTCGCGGACGAAGAACGGGTTGCCGCCGGTACGCCGGGTCAGCAGGTCGGCCGTGGAGCCGTCCACCGGGACGCCCATCTCCCGGGCGAGCGTCCCGACGTCGGCGGCGTCGAGGCCGCTCAGCCGGACGCGTACGAGGTCGTAGCGGGCGAGCTGGTACAGGACCTCGTCCACCGAGAGGTTGAAGGACGCGGCGGGGGTGAGCGTCCGGTCGTGGTGCACCGCGTCGCGGAAGGCGGTGACCAGCAGCAGCGGGCGCTCGCCCGGGTACGCCTCGGACAGCACGGCGACGTCCCTGAGCAGTTCGAGCGTGGCGGAGTCCGCCCAGTGCAGGTCGTCCAGGATGATCACCAGGGGGTGGGCGCGCGCGGCCTCGGCGAGCCACCGGGCGACGGCCCTGTTGCGGTGCGGCGACGCCGGCGCGCCGGTGGGCCAGTCGTCGTCCAGCAGCCCGCTCAGCGCCTGGCGCTCCGCGGGCGGCACGGTCCCGGCCAGCGCGCGCAGCACCTGGAGCCACGGCCACAGCGGCGGCACGCCCTCCCCTCCGCGGCAGCGGCCCCACAGCACCAGATGTCCCAGGTCCACGCACTCGTCGCGGAACGCCTGCAGCAGCCGGGTCTTGCCGATGCCGGGCTCGCCGCTGACCGCGGCGACCACGACGCCGTTGTGGTGCGTCGCGCCGGGCAGCGCCGTCAGCTCCGCCAGCCCCCGCTCGCGGCCGATCAGCCGTCCCCGCGCCCCGCGCCGGGCCTGACCGGCCCGCCCGGACGCGGCCGCACCGCCGCTCGCCACGGCGTCCGGAACGACGTCCGGAACGGCCTCCGGAACGGCCTCCGTGACGGCCTCCGGACGGACGAGGGACAGCCGCACGGGGCCCGGCTCGGGCGGCGGGGTGATCGACCGCGCCTGCCGGAGGATGTCCTTCTCCAGTTCCCGCAGCTCGGGCCCGGGATCGAGGCCGAGCTGATCGGCGATGACCTGCCGCGCCCTGCGTAACGTGGCCAGCGCGTCGGCCTGCCGCCCGGACCGGTAGAGGGCCAGGGCGCGCAACCACCACAGCCGCTCGCGCAGCGGGTGCTCGGCCGTCTCGGACTCCAGCTCGTGGATGACCGGCTGCGGGCGGCCGGCGTCCAGCAGCGCCTGGGCGCGGGACTCGATGGCGTTCATGCGCAGCTCGCCCAGGCGGTTCACCTCCGCGGCGGCCCACAACTCGTCGGCGAACTCGCCGTAGGGGACGCCGCGCCAGAGCCCGAGCGCCTCCTCCAGCAGGGGCAGCGCCTCTGCGGGCGGGCGCAGCTCGGCGTCGGTGACCAGCTTGCCGAAGCGCAGCGCGTCGACGTCCGTGGTGGCCAGGAGATAGCCGGGCCGGCGGGCCATCAGCAGCCGGGGCGGCGTGCGCGGCGCGCGGGACGGCTCCAGCACCCGGCGCAGGTTCGACACGTAGACGTGGACGGAGCCCACCGCGGACGCCGGCGGCCTGCCCCGGTACAGGTCCTCGATCAGCGTGTCGGTGGAGACGACCGTCCCGGCGGCGGCCACCAGCCGGGCGAGCAGGGCGCGCTGCCGCGGCCCTCCGAGGCTGATCGGGCCGCGGGCGCCGAGGATCTCGAACGGCCCGAGCACCCGGAACCGCACGCCCTCCACCCGGCCGCCCTCCTCCCGGCCGCCCTCCTCCCGGCCGCCGTCCACCCGACTGCTGTCCTCCCGGCTGCCCGCCTCACCGGTCCCGCCGTCCGGGCCGTGGTGCTGTCCGAGCCCTCCGCACCGTTCCCCATCGGCTGTCTCCTCGTGACGAGAGGTTCGCGACATCGTTCCATCGTGGCCGCCGCCCGGCCCGGTCTCGTCACTCGTGAGGGTGATGCGGAAATCCGTCCCGGGCGGGACGCGGGCGCTCTGCAACTTCCGCGGCAGTCGATGTCCACCCCCGGTTTGATGCGCCGGAGGTGGCGCCGGGGTTAGCGTGACGGGTGCCCTTCACCGCCCCGTCCATCGTCCGGCGGGTGTTCGCGGTCCACCCGCTGCTGCTCGACGGCGCCGTGGCCCTGACGCTCGTCGTCGGCACCTGGCTGTGGGAGATGTTCGAGCCGGGCCGGGGGCGGCCGGGCGACGCCCTGTCGGTGGCCCTGACCGTGCTGGTCAACGCGCCGCTGGCGCTGCGCAGGGTGACCCCGGTGGCGGTGCTGCTGGTGTCGGTGGGCGCCTCGCTGGTCTACCACGTGCTGGGCTACCACCTCGGGCTGAACAGCATCGGGCCGCTGGTGGCGCTCTACTCCGTCGCCGCGCACCGGTCGTGGGCGTGGTGCGCGGCCGGTTCGGTGCTGATCGTCGTCGAGTGGACCTACGCCTCGGCGCAGCAGCCCGGCGTCGCGCTGTGGTCGGCCGCCGCGCAGTCGTGCATCGTGGCGGCCTGCGGGGTGGGCGCGGGCACCAGCGTGCGGCTGCTGTCGGAGCGCACCGCGCAGCTCGCCGACCTCGCCGCGCAGCTGCGCGCCGAGCAGGACGCCGCCGCCCGGCGGGCGGTCACTCGCGAACGGGTGCGCATCGCCCGCGAGTTGCACGACGTCGTCGCCCACCACATGTCGGTCATCTCCGTACAGGCCGGGCTGGGGCGCTACGTGGCGCTGAGCGACCCGGCCACCGCCCACGCCACGCTGGGCGTCATCGCCGACACCAGCCACGAGGCGCTGGCCGAGATGCGCCGGCTGCTGTCGATCCTGCGCATCGAGGCCCACGACGACGACGAGGGCCTCTACGCCACCGCGCCGGGCCTGCTGGCCCTCGACCCCCTGGTCGAGCGCATGCGCGGGGCGGGCGTCGCCACCGAGCTCGTCGTCGAGGGCCGGGCCCGGCCGCTGCCGTCCGGCCTCGACCTGTGCGCCTACCGCATCGTCCAGGAGTCGCTGACGAACGTGCTCAAGCACGCCGACCCCGGCCGGGTCGAGATCCACATCGGCTACGGCCCGGCCACGCTGACGTTACGCGTCAGCAACGACGGCGCCGCCGTCCAGGCGGAAGACGGGCCTTCCGGCGGCCACGGGTTGATCGGCATGACTGAACGTGTCAGGCTCTACCAGGGCTCGATCACCGCCGGGCCGCTGCCCGCGGGCGGGTTCGAGGTGCTGGCGACCTTCCCGCTCCCCGTGCCCGGCGCCGACGATCGGCCGCCGTGACGACCGTGAAGCAGGTGCGAGATCAAAGTCCTCGTCGTCGACGACCAGGTGCTCATCCGCGCGGGTCTGGCCGCGCTCCTGCGCGCCGCGGGCCTGGAGGTCGTGGGCGAGGCCGCCGACGGTGAGGAGGCCGTGCGCCTGGCCGCCACGCTGCGGCCCGACGTGATCCTCATGGACATCAGGATGCCCGGCATCAACGGCCTGACGGCGACCGAGCGCATCCTGGCCGCCGCGCACGACCCGCCGCCCAAGGTGCTCATCCTGACCACGTTCGACCTCGACGAGTACGTCTACAACGCGCTGCGCCTGGGCGCCGGCGGGTTCCTGCTCAAGGACACCCCGCCCGAACGCCTGATCGCCGCCATCCACACGGTCGCGGCGGGCGACATCCTGCTGGCCCCGGCCGCGACCAGGCGGCTGATCGAGGCGTTCGCCGAGCCGCCCGCCCCGCCTCCCTCCCCCGCCCTCGACCGGCTCACCGGCCGCGAGACGGAGGTGCTGCGGCTGGTCGGGCACGCGCTGTCGAACAAGGAGATCGCCGAGCGGCTGTCGGTGAGCGAGGGCACGGTCAAGACGCATCTCAACCGGCTGATGGCCAAGCTGGGGCTGAGCAGCCGGGCGCAGGTGGTGGTGGTGTCGTACGACGCCGGCCTCGTCCGTCCCGGCCACTCCCTGTCCCGCCGGACGGCCGCCGACGACCAGGGCTAGCGCAGGACGGCCGCGGTCAGCGGTCGGGCGTGAGCAGGGGCTTGACGTCGAGGATCGGGGTCGCGTCGAGCGCCTCCAGGTTGCGGACGTGCACCCGCCGCCCCTCGACGGCCAGGATGTGCACGGTGTGCAGGCCGATCGGGTTGGGCCGGTCGGGTGCGCGGGTGGCGAAGACGCCGGTGAGCGGCCGGGCGGCGTCGCCACGCGGATGGACGGCGAGGGTGTCGCGGTCGGCCCGGTCCAGCCAGGTGAGCAGCAGGACGTCGGTGCCCGGGGTCAGGCCGTCGAGGGCGGGGGCGTACCGGTCGTCGAAGACCAGCCAGGCGTCGGGGGCTCCCTCGTCGGGCTGCCTGGGCGCCGCCGCGCGATCGGTCAGTGTCGACTCGACGCGCCCGACCGGGCGCAGCGTGTGTTCGGTCACGAGTCCTGGATCTTTCCCCGTGCGGGGACGCCGGTCAAGACCGTCGATCCCCGCCGGGCAGGATCGGTGTTTCGCCGGCGGCGTGTCGAGAACGCGGCGCCGGCTCCGTCCTGGGAACATCGGCGGCCGGCGAGCGGCCGCGTGTGACGAAGGAGGCCCGGAGTGGCGATCCAGCGGATGGACAACGTGCTCATCGTCGTCGAAGACCTTGACGCGGTGATCGGGTTCTTCCTCGAACTCGGCATGGAGCTGGAGGGCAGGGGGCCGATCGAGGGGCGCTGGGCGGAGCGGGTCATCGGGCTCGACGGCGTCCGGCAGGAGGTCGCGATGTTGCGGATCCCCGGCGCCCCCGGCGGGATCGAGCTGGCCATGTTCCACACGCCGAAGCCGATCCGCCCCGAGCCTGCGGACCCGCCGGCGAACACGCTGGGCATGCGTCGGGTCATGTTCGCCGTCGACGACGTCGAGGACGTCGTCGCCCGCCTGCGCCGGCACGGCGCCGAGCTCGTCGGCACGCTGGAGCGGTTCGAGGACAGCTATCTGCTGTGCTACGTCCGCGGCCCCGAAGGGATCGTCGTCGGCCTGGCCCAGCAGCTCGGCGGGTGAGGCGGGGCTGCTCGTGCGTCCGTGCCGCTAGGGCCGCCGGACCGCGGCGAGGTCGAGCTCCAGCGCCACCCTTCTGGCGACCAGTCCGGCGGCGGCGTTCCACTTCACGCCCCAGTCCGTACGGTCGATCGTGACGCCGCCCTTTAGCCGCAGCCGGAGCTCGTCCCCGTCGCCGGTCAGCTCCAGGTCCAGGGTGATCGGGTTGCTCACGCCGCGGATGCTCAGGTCACCGGTGACCTGGAAGGCCGTCTCATCGGTCCGCTCCACCCGGTTCGAGGTGAAGGTGATCACCGGGTGGTCGGCGTCCTTGAGGTATTTGCCGCGCAGGTACCGGTCGCGCTGCGGGTTGCGGGTCTGGACGCTGCCCGCCTCGACGGTGAGCTCGACCCGTGACCTGGACGGGTCGTCGCCGTCCAGGTGGCCGGTTCCGGCGAACCGGTCGAACTGCCCGCGTACGGCGGGGCCGACGGTGTGCCGGGCGACGAAGCCGATCCGGGTGCGGGCCGGGTCGAGGACGTAGTCGCCGGTCAGGGCGCGAAGGCCGGCGGTCATGCCGGGCGCTCCTGGTCGCCGGCGGGGGCCGAGCCCGGCAGCGGGCTGGCGTCGAGGTATCTGACCTCGTAGACGCGTTCGGCGAACTTCCAGCCGTCGCCGGTGCGCTGGTAGCGGTCGTGGTAGAGGGCGTGGTTCGCGTGGGAGCCGCCGTCGCGCATCCGCCCGAACTCGTGCACGTAGACCCGGCCGGTCGCGGTGTCGCCGTCGATCCGGATGACGCCCGGGTGCACGTTCTGCACGAAGAACTCCCACAGGCCCTGCCCCCACTCGATCCCGGCGCGGATCGCCTCCCGGCCGGCGAACTCCTTGCCGATGTGCGGCCACCGCATAACGCCGCCGGGCGTGAACAGGGACTCGACGCGGTCGTAGTCGCGGGTCATCACCGCGTCGGTGAGTTCGCCGCGCAGCGCCTCGATCTCGACGCGGTCGGTTATGGCTTGCATGTCGAGCATGCGGATCTCTCCCTCGCTCGGGTGGAAGGTGGTGCGTTCAGCATCGAGGCAGGTCGGAGGGCGAACAAGGTAGGGTTCGTGGGGCGATCCATAACCTGGGGGTTATCCGTGGAGCTGAGGGACATCGAGATCTTCCTGACGCTCGCCGAGGAACTGCACTTCGGCCGTACCGCCGAACGGCTGCGCGTCTCGCAGGCGCGCGTCAGCCAGGCCGTCAGCAGGCAGGAGCGGCGCCTCGGTGTGGCGCTGTTCGACCGCACCAGCCGCCGCGTGGCCCTGACCCCGGTCGGCCGCCGCCTGCGCGAGGACCTGCGGCAGGCCTACGACCTGCTCCAGGAGGGGCTCGCCCGGGCCGAGGCCGCGGGGGTGGGCGCGGGCCGCACGCTGCGCCTGGGCGTGTTCGGCCACGCCGGCTACGAGCTGCGCCCGCTCGTCGACGCCTTCCGCGCCCGCCATCCCGGCGCCGACGTCCGCTTCAGCGAGGTCACCGGCGGCGACCCGTTCGCCGCCCTGCGCGCCGGGGACGCCGACGCGCACGTGTTGTGGTTGCCGGTGGCCGAATCCGACCTCACCGTCGGCCCCACCGTGCTCGAAACGGGCCGGGTGCTGGCGGTGTCGGCCGGGCATCCGCTGGCCGGGCGGGGCGGCGCGTCGCTGGAGGACCTGGCCGACGAGCATGTCGTCGACCTGGGCCCGGCCGCCCCGGAGTACTGGGTGGCGTCCATGGTCCCCACCCGCACGCCGCTGGGCCGCCGCATCCCGCGCGGGCCCGTCGCACGGACGTTCCACGAGATCCTCGCCCTGGTCGCCGCCGGGCAGTGCGTCCATCCGCTGGGCGAGATCGCCGCCCGCTACAACCGTCCGCCCGGCGTCGTCTTCGTGCCGCTCCACGACGCCCCGGCTCTCCGGTTCGCCCTGGTCTGGTCGTCCACCGCCGACGGTCCCGCCGTCCGCGCGCTGGCCAGGACCGCCGCCGACCTCGGCCCCCTCTCGCTCGGCGGGAGCGGCGCGCCGGGCTGAGGCCCGCTCGGCCTCCCTGCGCTCGTCGGGTTGCGCATGGCGAACGCGGAGCATCACGTCGGGCTCGGCCCGTCCGTCCATCGCCGGCCGGACGGCGAGGCGGTGCGCGGCCACTTCGAGAGTCGCCTGCGCGACGGGCAGGACGACCTGCTGCTCGTGGCCGAGGCGGACGGTGAGGTGGCGGGTATGGCGGAGGTCGTCCTGCGATCGGCGCCTCCCGACCATCAGATCCTGATTCCGCGCCGCGCCGCGGAGGTCCACACCGTGGTCCTTGATCGCCATCGCGGTCGAGGCGTCGGCCGCGCTCTGCTGGCCGCGGCCGAGCGGACCGCCAGGGACCGCGACGTCGAGTTCCTCCTTGCGGTGATCTTCGCCCCGAACGAGGACGCCGTCGGCTTCTACTCCTCGGCCGGATTCGGCGACCACGGACTGCTGCTCGGCAAGGAACTGAACGCGGGCTGATCAGCGGTCCGAGCGGCTGACGTCGGCCGAGGCCGGCAGGGTGTGCGGGCCAGGCCGGCGAGCCGCGCCGCTGCCGGGCGGGCGTGCGGACGCCGCGAGCCGGCTCAGGGTGTAGCCGCCCGAGGCCTGCTTGAACAGGTACTCGGCGCGTTCGTAGGACAGGCGGCGCCTGCCGGTCTCGGGGCACAGGTCGGCCGGGGCCGGCGTCCGGGCGGGGCCGGGCCTGCGGTCGGCCAGGAAGAGGGGGCCGCGGGCCCGGCCCGCGACCAGCTCCTCCAGCAGGGCGGCGGCCCCGTCGCCCCACGTGAGTGTGGCGGCGCGGCGGGCGGGCAGGTCGAGGTCCTCGACGTCGAGCGCGAGGACGGCGGCGGCCGAGGCGCCCGACTCGTGCACCAGCCGCCACAGCGCCCTCTCCCGCGTCGACGGGTGCCGCCAGAGCGCGGCCAGCGCCTGATCGTCGACGGCGGGGCGTCTCCTGCGGTCGTCGTGCTTCCTGGGCAGCTCGGCCGGCAGGTCGCCGAGGCCCGCCCACGCGCCGAACGACCGTACGGCCGCGCGGTGGCGGTTCCAGGTCCTGGGCGCGGCCGTGCTCCAGGCGGCGGCGAACACCCTGGCCACCAGGGCGGGGGTGAGGTCGGCCAGCGGCGTGGCGGCCCCCAGGTCCAGGCGCAGCCGCCGCAACGTCTGCCCGTAGGACCGGATCGTCCCGGCGTCGAGGTCCGTACGGGCCAGGAACCGGTCCGCCGCGTCGCCGAACAGGGCCATGTCGGGTGTGCCGGCCGTACGGGCGAGGGGGGAGGCGGTGCGGTGGCGGGCGGCGCGGGCGAGGAGGAAGGCGCGTTCGGCGGCGTTGCGGGTGAGGGCGGCGGCGCGCTCGAACGCCGTCGCGGCCTCGCTGTCACGCCCGGCCCGCGCCAGCAGGTCGCCGTGGACGGCGGACAGCGGCGGGTAGTCCCGCAGCGCCGGGTCCGACAGCAGCGGGTCCATCAGCGCCAGCCCCGCCTCCGGCCCGGTCGCCATGCCGACGGCGACCGCCTGGTTGAGCCGGACCACCGGCGAGGGCAGCAGCCGTGCCAGCGGGCCGTAGAGGGCCGCGATCCGGTCCCAGTCCGTGTCGGCCGCCCCGGCCGCCTGCGCGTGACACACCGCGATCGCCGCCTGAAGGACGTACGGCCCGAGCCCCCCGCCCGCCTCCCGCGCCCTCAGCATGGAGGCGAAGCCGCGCGCGATCAGCTCCCGGTCCCACCGTCCCCGGTCCTGCTCGTGCAGTTGCACCAGCTCCCCCGACGGCCCGGTACGGGCGTCCGCGCGCGACTGCTGGATCTCCATCAGCGCCACCAGCCCGTGCACCTCGGACTCGCCCGGCGCCAGCTCGGCCAGCAGCCGTCCGAGCCGCAGCGCCTCCAGCGCCAGGGCGGGCCGCGTCAGGTCCTCGCCCGCCGTGGCCGAGTAACCCTCGTTGAAGATCAGGTAGATGACCTCCAGCACGGACGCCAGCCGTACCGCCAGTTCGGGCCCCTGCGGCAGCTCGAACGGCACCCCCTCGTCGGCGAGCGTGCGCTTGGCGCGCGCGACGCGTCCGGCCACGACCGCCTCCCGCACCAGGAACGCGCGGGCGATCTCCGCAGTGGTCAGCCCGCCGAGCAGCCGCAGCGTCAGCGCGGTCCGCTCCTCGGCGGGCAGCACGGGATGGCTGGAGACGAACATCAGCCGCAACACGTCGTCGCCGGCCTCGGCCTGCCCGGCCTGCTCGGCGTGCTCGGTCTGCCCGGGGTGTCCGGGCTGCTCGGGCTCCAGGTCGCGGACGGCCCGGTCGTGCCGCCGGGCACGGCGCAGGTGGTCGAGGGCGCGCCGCTTGGCGGCGGTCGTCAGCCACGCGCCCGGCCTGTCCGGCACGCCGTCACGCGGCCAGGTCTCCAGCGCGGCGACCAGCGCGTCCTGGGCGAACTCCTCGGCCAGGCCCACGTCGCCGAGCATCCGGGCCAGCCCGGCGACGATCCGCGCGGACTGCTCCCGCCAGACCGCCGTGACGGCGTCCATCAGTAGATCTGGCGCATGTGGCACTCGCCGTCGCCGACGACCGCGAAGAAGCGCCGCGAGACCTCCAGCGCCTCCTCCCGCGAACCGACCTCGACCAGCGCGAACCCGCCCGCCATCTCCTTGGCCTCGGCGAAGGGCCCGTCGGTGACGGTCAGCTCGCCGCCCGCGGACCTGAGCACGGTGCCGCCCAGCTCCATGCCTCCGGTGGCGAGCAGCACGCCCGCCTCGGTGAGCTCCTGGATGAACCTGCCCATCTCGGCGTGCAGCGTCTCGTCGTCGCGCCGCTCGCTCACGTTCGTCAGCAGAAATCTCATGTGCGTTCCCTGTCACATCGCTCGTTCGTCGCGTATGCAGTAGAACACGAAAGGACACGGGACATGACCGCCATCGCCCCCGCCTCGCCCGCCTCCCCCACCGCCTCCTCGACCCGCGCCCTGCTGACCGCGGGCGCCGTCGCCGCTCCCCTGTGGACGGCGGTCAACCTGGCCCAGGTGCTCACCCGTGAGGGCTTCGACATCGTCCGCCACCCGCTCAGCCAGCTGTCGACCGGCTCGCTCGGCTGGGTCCAGGTGGCCGACTTCCTGGCCGTCGGCGCGCTGGTGATCGCCGGCTCGTACGGGCTGCGCCGGACCGTCCCCGGCCGGTGGCTGCCCCGGCTCCTGCTGGTCAACGGCATCGGGATGATCCTCGCGGGGATCTTCCGGATGGACGCCGGCGACGGCTTCCCCGTCGGCACCCCCGCCGGCCCGCCCGCGACGATGAGCTGGCACGCCGGGCTGCACATGGCCTCGGGCTCGATCGCCTTCATCGCCCTGGCGGCGGCCTGCTTCGTGCTCGGCCGCCACTTCTCCCGCGCCGGAGCCGCCGGCTCGGCCGTCGCGTCCTTCCTGGCGGGCGTGGCCGTCATCGCCGGGAACGGCTGGACGATGGGCGGCGGCCCAGGGGGTTCGGTGACCCTGGCCGTCGGCGTCACCGGCGCGATGTTGTGGATGTCCGCCGTCGCCTTCCGGCTGCGCCGCCGGGGCTCCCTCACCTGACGGGACGTCCGCTGGTCGGCACTGCCCGGCGTCTGGTCGCAGGCCCTTCTCGACGAGGTCGATCAGGTCGTGCACGGCTGGATCGGCGAGCCGGACGTCGCCGCGCTGCGCTCCGGTCCCGTCCCGATCTCCGTCGGCGTCGGGGGCTCAGGAGGCGCGCAGCTCGGCGTCGGCCGCGTCCGTGCGGGCCCGGCTGCCCCAGAACCACTCCAGGTGAGCGGTCCGCCGCTGCTCGGTCAGCCACTCCTCGAACAGGTGCCGCTCGATGAGCCCGCGGCGGATCTCGTCGAGCACCGCCGGCTCCACCGCCAGCACGTGCGCGACGCAGAGCCCGCCGTCCGGGAGCCGCCCGGGCCCGAGCACGTCACCGGCGGCGGCCTCCTCGGCCTCGGCGCCGAAGAGCCCGATCAGCGAGCTCCTGTCGTTCGCCTCCATGCGGCACGTGGCCGCCCCCGCCAGCACCTCCTCGGTGGCCAGCGCGACCGGGTCGGCCTTCCCGCCCCGCAGCGCCGCGGCGGCGGTCGCGGCGCGGTCCGCGTCGGCGTACCGCAGCCTGACCACACGCAACCAGTCGAAGTCCGCGCGACGGGCGGCGAAACGCTCCTCCACGCGCCCGCCGAGCACCTCACGACGCAGGTCCGCCACCGCTGCCTCGCCGGCCACGATCTCCTCCAGACGGGCGTGGGTCAGGCCGCGCTCGCCCATCCAGCGCCGCGTCGCCTCCGCGGTCAGCAGGCCGCGGGCCCGGCGGAAGGCGTCCATGGCCTGCTGGAGCCGGTCCGGGTCCGGGTCCGGGTCCCGGGTGGCCAGAGCCTGTTCGACGAGGGCGGAGTTGACCAGCCGGCGGGCCAGGTCGGTGTCCTCCCACAACACGTCGAGCACCGAGACGGCCTTCTCCCACGTCACGTCGGCGCCGTTGACGCGCAGCAGGAGATGGCCGCCGGAACGCTGACCTCCGCGCAGTGGCCAGGGGATGGCGCGGTCCGGCGCCACGGCCAGCGACACGGTCGCCCCTGGCACGGGGAACAGCAGGTCGTAGTGGTGGTCGCCGG
The DNA here is from genome assembly GCF_040675255.1 of Nonomuraea sp. NPDC049624. Taxonomy (NCBI): domain Bacteria; kingdom Bacillati; phylum Actinomycetota; class Actinomycetes; order Streptosporangiales; family Streptosporangiaceae; genus Nonomuraea; species Nonomuraea sp. NPDC049624. The sequence goes on from NZ_JBFAOR010000022.1 coordinate 63,269, forward strand.
TCGCGGCCTCGCTCTGCCAGAGCAGCCGCATCGGTGTCCCCGGATGGCGGGTGCGCAGGGCCGTCAGCCGTTCGCGGGCGCTCTCCGGCGGCACGCCGTCGAGGCCGCGCAGCCATTCCAGCGCGTCGCCGAGCAGAGCGGGCGACAGTCCGGCCCGCTGCTGCGACCCGTCGGGCGGCAGGTTCACGTCAAATCCTTTCGTTCGGCTGTGCGCGGATCACGGCTCGGCGAGCAGGTCGCACAGCGCCTGGCTGATCGGCAGGCCGGTCAGGTCCTCGATCCACAACCACTGGCCGTTGGGGTTGATCTCCAGGAACACGTACCGGCCGTCCGGCGTGAGAATCAGGTCGACGGCGCCGTAGACGAGGCCGAGGCGTTCGGTCAGTGCCACGCACCGGTCGGCGATCTCGTCCGGCAGCGCGTGGACGGCGTGCGGGGTGGCGCCGAGGTCGTAGCTCCGCCAGTCCACGCTGGCCCGGTTGCTGACCTGGGAGTGGATCTCGGCCGTGAACGTCTGCCGGCCGACCACCGTGACCCGCAGCTCCATGCGTTTGCGGACGTACGGCTGCGCGATGACGGGGCAGAACCGCAGCCCCTCCGCGTACGCCAGGTCGCGGCCCGAGACGAACTCGCACTTGCGCAGCACCGAGTGGCCCCCGGCGAGATCCTCCACCCACGGCTGGCCGATGGCCTTGGTGATGATGTGCCCGTCATGCCGGTTGTGGAAGTCCCACAGGGCGTCCGCCCGGCTCGTGATCAGCGTCTCCGGGATCTCGAACCCCAGCTCGGCGGCCAGCGCGAGCTGGGACGGCTTGTGCCTGGCACGCGTGAGCGCCGACTCCCGGCCGGGCACCGGACGGCACGGCAGGGACTCCCAAAGGCCGGCGAGCACGGCGGCGGCCTCCTGGGCGGTGTAGGCGGCCACCGCCGGGTCGGTGACGGCCGGATGCGCCGCCGGCGGCCGCGGGCGCCGCCACCACACGGTGGTCACCGAGTCGAGGTCGAGCGTGTCCGACCCGGTGTGCAGCAGCCGCCGGGTGAGCCCCCGGCCGTCGTAGGCCAGCTCGACGTGCGCCCGCGCGGGATAGTCCGCGTTGTCGAAGACGCTGGTGCGGACGCCGCGCCGGACCAGCAGCTCCCTGACGCGGTCGGCGTGGACGTCGCCGTCGCAGGTGAGGACGAGGACATGCGGGCAGGACACGGAAACTCCTTGGGCGAGGCCGGGCTTCTCGGAAGGGTGGCCGCCGCCTCCCGGGACCAGGGGGACGGCGGCCGCGGTGTGAGCGGAGATCAGTCCATCCCGCACCAGCCGGGCGGGTCGAAGTAGCACATCATGACGTCACCCCAGTCGGGGTCCTGCCCGCCGTTGAGGATGCTGAGCGCACTCTCGTCCAGTTCGGCGCCGATCGGGGCGATGTCCCCGAGTTCGGTCTGCGGCTTGGCGTTCACGGAACTCTCCTTACGGTCGGCGGCGTCGCGGCCGCCGCCCCGCGGATGACGCGGAGTGGCGGCCCTGAGCCCTGCGGATGGGTCAGTAGTCGTGCGTGCAGATGCCCGGCGGGTCGTACCACGACAGGCGCTTGCACTGCTCGTCGTCGTACATGCCGCCGTTGAGGGTGCTGAGCGCGCTCTCGTCCAGTTCGGCGCCGATCGGGGTGATGTCCCCGAGTTCGGTACGCGGCTTGACGTCCATGGAGGTCCTCCTCTCTTTGTCGTTCGCCGCGAACGAGACTGCCGATCAGCCCTTGGCGTCAGCTTGTGCCGGCTTGAAGGGGCCTGCCGGACAGTTGTGAGCGGACGAGGGACGCGTACAAGCCGCTCGCCGCCACCAGCTGGTCGTGGGTGCCGCCCTCGACGATCCGGCCCCGGTCGAGCACCAGGATCAGGTCGGCGTCCCGGATCGTGCTCAGGCGGTGCGCGATCACGATCCGGGTCTGCGGGAGGGCGTCCAGGTTGGCGCTCAGCGCCGCCTCGGTGTGCGCGTCGAGATGACTGGTGGCCTCGTCCAGCAGGAGGATCTCGGGCCGGGCGAGGATGGCCCTGGCCAGGGCGATGCGCTGGCGCTGGCCGCCGGACAGGCCCCCGCCCTCGGTGAGCAGGGTGTGGTAACCGAGAGGCATGGCCAGGATGTCGTCGTGCACGCAGGCCAGCCTCGCCGCCTGCGCCACCTCGCGCAGGTCGGCGTCGGGGCTGCCCAGCGAGATGTTGTCCGCGATCGACCCGGTGAACAGCGCCGGCTCCTGCGTGACCACTCCGAACCGGGGCCGCGGCCGGTGCGACAGCGGCGCGCCGTCGTAGCGGATCTGGCCTTCGACCGGCGGGACCAGCCCGAGCAGCAGCCGCGCCAGCGTGGTCTTGCCGGATCCGGATCGGCCCACGAGCGCGACCTTCTGCCCGGGGGCGATGCGCAGGTCGACCCCTCGGACGATCCAGGGGCTCTCGGGCGCGTACCGGAAGCCGACGCCGCGCAGCTCGATCCGGGTCCGCGGCGTGCCGGTCGCGGGCAGCGGCGGCGCCAGGGGCTCCGGTTCGGCCTCCCAGATGTCGGCCAGCCGGTCCGCCTGGGCGCGGGCGGTCTGCAGCCCGCGCAGGCTTCTGGTCAGCGAGGCCAGCGGGGCCAGGGCGGCGGCGGCCAACGCCTGCACTCCCAGCAGCGCGCCCGGGGTGAGCACGCCGTCCACCGCCTGCCACGCACCGGCCCACAGCAGTGCCAGCGGCGCGGCGAACCCGAGCGCCGCGAGCAGGCTGTCCTGCGCGCCCTGCGCCGACGCACCCCGCCGCACCCACCGGGTCTGGACGGTCAGCAGCTTCCCCCAGCGCTCCAGGACCTGGGTCTCCGCCCCGGCCGACTTGATCGTCTCGATGCCTCTGACGGCCTCGACCAGCAGTCCTTGCGCGTCGTTGCGGGCCTCCTGCTCGCGGTGCGTCAGGTCGCGCAGGCGCTGCCTGGTGAGGAGCAGCACCAGGATCTGCGCCGCCGCCAGCCCCAGGAGCACGCTGCCGAGCAGCGGCGACCGTACCGTGACCGCGATCAGATAGCCGGCCGCGAGCGGCGCGTCGAGCAGGGCCGACAGCACCTGGCCCGTGAGGACCTCCCGCAGCACGCCGGCCGCGTTGATCCGCGAGACCAGGTCGGCCGAGCCCCGGTGGGCGAAGAACCGGAACGGCAGGGCGAGCAGCCGCCCGGCCAGATCGTCGAACAGCACCGCGTCGGCCCGCGACCGCAGCACGGCCAGCGCCCAGGCCCGCATCCCGCTCACCGCCAGATGGGCGAGCACCGCCCCGGCCGCGGCCGCCCCCAGCAGGGGCAGCAGACCCACTTCGGCGTGCCCGAGCACCCGGTCGACCACGTTCTCCGTGACGACGGGCAGGGCCAGGCCGAGCCCCTGAAGGAGCAGGCTGAGCAGCACCAAGGCGGCCACGAGCGCCCGGTGGTCCAGGACGCTGAACCGGACATAGCGCGCCCACCAGGGCCGCCGATCCCCGAAGTGCCCGCGCTGGAACCCGGCCCCGGGAGTGAACGTGAGCGCCACGCCGCTGTAGTCACGGGCGAACTCCGCCCCGCCGATCCTGAACCGCCCGACGCCCGGATCGACGATCGTCACCACGTCCCCGGCCACACGCTCCACGACGACGAAATGCTTGGCCCGCCAATGGACGATGGCGGGGAACGGCAGCTCCGGCACCTGGGCGGCGGGCACCGAGAGCGCATGGGTGTCCAGGCCGTGCGCGTGGGCGACGCGCACCAGCGCGAGCGCGCTGACACCGTCCCGGCCCACGCCCATCTCGGCCGCCAGGGCGGGCAGCGAGACGCGGCGTCCGTACGCGCCGAGGACCATCGCCAGGCATGCGGCGCCGCATTCGACCATGCTGTGCTGGAGTACGACAGGAACACGCATGCGCGGCAGCCTCCGTCCTCCTCCTTCGAAACCACTGGTGCTCACTTGGGAGGCACGTGGGAGACCTTGGGAACGGGTGCGGAGGCTGGTCCTGGAACGACTCCAGAAGATCAACCGCCGTCGCGTCATGATCTATCTCGCGGACCACATCGACGAAGGCCGTCTGACGGCGCATGGCGAGGCTGCCTCGCCCTGCCGTTCGATGTCGCCTCGGAGCGCCGCGCGCGGCGTCCTCAGCCCGCCAGGCGGTGCGCACCTGACCCAGCAGCGCACCGTTGCGCTCGAATCCCGCCTCCGCCATCTCCTCGCGCAGGACGCGGCCGACACGGTCACAGACGGTGCCCGGCCTGATCGCGAGCTCGGCGGGCCCTGACGAGACTGGCCCGGATCGCCGGTGGCCGCTACGGCGGTGAGCTCGGCTTCAGCTCACGAACCCCTGCATGCGGCCCGCCGCGCTGCCGGGCAGCGGACGCACGCTGACCGGGACGGTGAAGGAATGTCCGGCCGGTGCGGTGTTCCGCGCGTCGAGCTTGGGGAGCGAAGCGCACCACGGAATCCGGCATCAGGGTGAAGGCGTCTGTGGTGTCGGAGCCGAACGTCCAAGCCGCGGACACGCGCGTGGACCGCGTCGCCGGAGCTTCCCGCTCCGCCTCGGCGACCAGCCGGTACCGCTCGGCGGCTGCACGGCAAGCGGTCTGCCCAGGCGGGCGGCGGCTTCGACCGTCTGCGCCTGGTCCAGCACCAGCTCGGGCTGGACGAGCAGGGTGACGCCCGCGTCGTCCAGGACGACAGCGTCCACTTGCCCTTCGGCAGCCAACCTCCGGTCGAGAGACCGGCCGTCCTTTCAAACCACCTCATCCGGGGCGTGCAAACCCGTCAGAAACTCCCCCACAACCTGGGCGAACGCCACCGGGTCATCGTCATGCACCCAGTGCCCGCACCCCGCCAGCTCCCGAAGCACAGTGCCCGGCCTCCGCGCCGCCATCTCCCGAGCCATCACGGTCGGCAGTACGAAGCTGTCCAAGCCATGCACCAGCAGCGCCGGACAGTCCGAGCCGAGCCAGTCACTCCACCAGTCCCCCAGGAGCGCCTCCTGCGAGGCCACCATGTCGTCATGGTCGAACAGCAGCCCCCACCCCTCGGGCCGCTCGACGGCGCTCTCCAGGAAGTAGCTCGCGTCCGGAATCCCCTGCTCCTCGATCGCACGGCGCAAACCCGCCAGGGTGTCGGCACGACGAGGCCATCCGCGCACGTCAAGAACGGGATGCGCGATCTCGGGCCGCCGGTTGAGCGCACCTCCTTCCTCGACGATCAGCGCGCGTACGAGCTCGGGATGCCGAGCGGCAAGCCGGAAGGCGACCACGCCTCCCATCGAGTGGCCCAACACCACCACCGGCCCAACCTCGAGCCCTCGCAGGAACGCGGCAGCATCCTCCACGTATGCATCCGGCCTGAAGTCGCCGTCACCCCGATCGCTGCGCCCATGCCCGCGCTGCTCCAACGCGATCACCCGATGCCCCGGCGCCAGCGCGGCGGCGAGCGGCGCGAAGGCACGCGCTCGGCCGAAGTGCCCGTGCAAAGCCAGCACGACTCCCGCGCTCGCCCCAGCTCGGTCATCGGCATCAGGATCAGAGTCGAACCAGGCCAGCCGCAGACCACGCACGTCCGCGATTTTCTCGATCATGACCCGTGAGGCTACCGGCCCACCCCTCGCATCGCCCACCGGTCGACCAGGCGACAGGAGGCGGCGGGATCGTGCTCGCAATTCTGGCCTTGATCGGCATCGTCCTCTTCGGCCCCCGACCGGGCTCCATCATCAAGGACCCCGTCACCGTGCTCGGCGAGGCGCTGCCGGATGAGGCGGCCACGACGCCGGCCGGCCGGGCGCAGTCTGCCGCCACGACGGCGAGAGCGACGAGGTCAGGCGCGGCCTCGCCGGGCCACAGGGTCCGGACCTCGCAGTGCCTGATCCGTCCGGCCTCCGGCGCTGGTTGCCCTCGCGGGCATCGGTGGAGCTTGCCTACTGTGTCCGTGTGAGTGACGTGACGAGCGGGCGTACGGGACGGGTGGTCGTGCTGGTGCTGCCCGAGGTGAACCTGTTGGATCTCGGCGGCCCGGTCCAGGTCTTCAGTGCAGCAGCCCACTTGGGCGGCTGCTACCGGCTGGAGTACGTCGCCGAGACCGGTGGGGTGCGCTCGGCGCAGGGGCTCGAGTTCGCCGGGCTCCAGGCGCTCGCGGCGACGCAGGCGGGACCGGATGATCTGGTTCTGGTACCGGGGCCACGACTGACCGGATCCGACCGGCTGGTGTCGAGCGCCGCGGTGCGATGGCTGCGGGAGGCTTATGACGCGGGGGCGCGGGTGGCATCGGTGTGCAGCGGCGCCGCGGCCCTGGGAGAGGCGGGGCTGCTGGATGGCCGGGCGTGCACGACGCACTGGTCGCTGACCGGAGCGATGCGCGAGCGGTATCCGGCAGCCCGGGTCCGCGAGGCGGCCCTGTACGTCCACGACGGACGTATCAGTACCAGCGCGGGCATCTCCTCCGGGATCGACCTTGCACTGTCCCTCGTCGAACGCGACCACGGCCCGGAACTGGCCGCCGCCGTCGCCCGTGAGCTGGTGCTCTATCTACGGCGGGACGGCGATGCCGCCCAGATCAGCCCATTCCTGCGCTACCGCGACCATGTGCAGCCCGCCGTGCACCGGGTGCAGGACCACCTGGCGCAGAACCTGGATGTCCCGCACTCCCTCGACGAGCTCGCCGCCGTCGCCCATCTGTCGCCGCGCGGTCTGACGCGGGCCTTCACCACGGCCACCGGGATCACTCCGCTGGCCTACCAGCGCCGGCTGCGCCTGGAACGGGCCCGTGCCCTGCTGACGGACACCGACCTGACGGTGGAGACGGTCGCTGCCCGTTGCGGCTTCCGTGACGCACGGCAGTTGCGCCGCCTGATCACCGCGAGATTCGGCGTTTCGCCGTCCCGACTCCGCGGGCAGTTGCGCCCCACCGGCTGAAACGCCCGCCGGGAACGGCTCCTGACGCCTTCCCTCGGCCACTTCCTTTCTTGTTCTCCCCATGGGGGCGGTTGCGTGTGCCGCACCGTCATCGATCGACCGCTTTATGGAGGTATGTCGTGTCAAGACTGAAGAGCGGGCGCTGGGTGGTCCGCCGTGCGGGCTGGGTGCTCATGGGCACGGCGCTGTCGGTGGCGTCGTTCGCCGGCATCGCCTTCGCGGGGGTGAGCATGTCGATGGCGGACAGTCTCGCCCCCGTACCGACCGCATCGGACGCGCGTGCGTGGCCGACCGCGCAAGCCGTGCCGACCGGCCGGATCACGGTGGCCGTGGTGGTCAGCAACGAGGGGTCTGTGGCCACCGACGTGATGGCGCCGTACCGGGTGTTCGCCGAGTCGGAGAAGTTCTTCGTCTACACCGTGGCAGCCGAGCGCCGCGTCTCCCCGATGTCCGGCGGAGCCCATCTCCTGCCCGACCACACGTTGGCCGAGGTGGGCAGGGGAGCGATCCCTGAGCCCGATGTGGTGGTCGTGCCCGCGGTGACCGAACCGGCCGACGCCAAGGAGGCGCGGCTGCGCGAGTGGATCGTGGAGCGGCACCGCAAGGGCGCGCGTGTTCTGGGAGTATGCGCGGGCTCGGAGCTGCTGGCGGCCTCCGGCCTGCTGGACGGCCGGGACGCGACCTCCTTCTGGTCCAACATCGGCTCCTTGCAGCGCGATTACCCCCGGGTGCACTGGAAGCGCGGCCAGCGGTATGTGGAGGACGGCCGGGTCACCACCACCGCCGGCGTCACCTCCGGTACGGTCGGAGCCCTACGGGTCGTGGAGGAACTGGCAGGCAACGGCGAAGCCGCCCGAATCGGGAAGGGCCTGTCGTATCCGGGCTGGACTCCGGACGGGCCGACCACGATCCCGGCCAACCACCTCACACTCGGCGACCTGCCGTACGCGCTGAACGCCGCGTTCCCCTGGCGGCGCTCCACGGTGGGGATCGGCCTGGTCGACGGCGTTGACGAGATCGACGCCGCAGCCGCCTTCGAAGCGTACGGCGGGGTGTCCTTCAGCGCACGTACGGTGGTCCTCGGCAGCCGGGGCACAGTCACCACTCGTCACGGCCTCGTCCTGATCGCCCAGCCGACGGGTTCCAGCTCCCACGGAGTGGACCGCTTCGTGGTGCCGGGCGTCGCGGACGTGCCGGCCGTCGACACGTCGCTGCGCACCTGGGCGCACCGCAACAAGCTGGCCGTCGAACTGCCCGGCGGAGGACGGCATGCCGGCGAGTTCGGCTTTGATCCGGTCCTGCGTGACCTCGCCCGCCACAGCGACCGCTCCACGGCCCGGGTCACGGCGAAGTTCTCGGAGTACCCCTCCACCCATCTGACGCTCACCGGGGCGGCCTGGCCCTGGCGGTCAACCCTGCTGGCCGTCGTGGCGGCCGCGGTCAGCGTCGGTGCGGGGTTCCTGCCGACGGCGATCCGGCAGGCTGTGCGGCGCCTGCGGGCGGCATGACAGCGCGTCGCACACCGCGGGGTGCTCTCCCAGCCCACAGCCCCTTACCGGCCCGAACCCGACACCATTGATCACAACTCCGGACAGGCCGACCTAGAGGGTGTCTGACAATTCGGCTTGCCGGAGCCAAATCGATGCAGCGTTCGACCAGGTTGCGGTGCTTGTAGGTGAGCGCCTCGAAGGCGTGTGGGCGGCCTCCGCGGCTGCCTTTGCGCTTGCCGTTGGCGATCTGGTCACGTCGCTCTGGAATGACTGCCTTGATGCCGCGCCGGCGAAGGCCGAGGCGTATCGTGCGGCTGGAGTAGCCCTTGTCGCCGATCAGGGTGTCGGCGCGGGTACGTGGCCGGCCTCCGTCGGGGCGGCGGATGCGAAGCTCGGCCACAACGTCGTGGACAGCAGGGGTGCAACGAGCCCTTCGGGATCGCCGGTGATCGCAAACAGGGCCCGCGCGATCGCCACCCGGTCGTACAGGTGGGCGTACTCGGCGTCGTGGAAGTGCCTACGCAGCGGGGACGGCGACGGCGGCGACCGGATCGAGCTGTTCGAGTGGGGGCGACCTCTCTCGCGGCGTGGGCGTCCTGGTCGCTGCTGCGCGGCCGCGTCAGCGGACGGGAAGACGTCATCGTGCGCGGCCGCTGCGTCGGCCGGCCGCAGAAGGACCGGGCCGGCCGCCATGTCGCCTGCACCCATCGGGGCCCGATCGAGGGGGCGGCCAGCGCCAGCAAGGTGCAGACCGTCATGGCGCTGTTCGCGGCGCTGTACGCGCCGGCGCCGCTGCCCGATCTGCCCGCGGCCGCCCGCGCTGCCCGCCGCGCCAAGGCGCGCCCCAAGAACGAGCGGCCGATCCGCCCCTACACCCAGGCCCAGCTGGCCGCCGCCGCACTCGACCCCCTCGGCCAGGACGGCGGCTACCTGATCGTGGTCGACGACTACGGCGACCCGGTCGTCCTGGGCACCGTCCGCCGGACCACCATCAGCCGCGCCGGCACCATCCTGCATGACCTCACCCACCTCACCGCCCTCGCCGCAGGCGTCATCAAAGGCACGCGATGACCAGCAGGTTCAGCAGCACCCCTCTCACCGACATCGCGGTTGGGGCTAGTGCCCCATTCATGGCGCACTCTCCTGATCTTCGCAGGTCGCCTGGCATCTCGTGCCCCTTACTCGCATCGGGATGGCTTCGAACCGTCAGTGCACGAGGCTGGCAGGTGCGCCGAATCCAGATGACCATCCGGATCCAACCAGTCCGCAAGTCGCAGATTCGATCATGCGGACATGCAAGCGAACAAGATCGCCTGGTCGGCGGCGCTGCTCGCGCTGACCACGACACTCACTTCCCTCGCTGTGCCGGCGGCTGCCGCGGCCACTCCCATCACCTACAACAGCGACTTCAACGGTGACGGCTACAACGACCTGGCCGTGGGCATGCCCTCGTACCCGGCGGCGGTCTCAGGAAGCGGCAACACCGGCCTGATCGCCGTCCTGTACGGCGGGCCCTCCGGTTTCACCGGACGCTCCCACCTGCGGCCCGAACCCGGCTGCATGCTCTACTCGATCAACACCCCCTGCTCCGGATGGGGCGCGAGCCTGGCCGCGGCCGACACCGACGGCAACGGCAAGACGGACCTGATCTCCAGTGGCACCCGGGCGCGCCAGATCCACTCCTGGACCAGCGGCAATGACACCAGCCGTCAGATCGTGACCGGCACGTACACCACCATGGAGTCGCTGGCCTTCGGCCTGGCCGACCATGGTGATGTGCGGCCCGACATCGTGGGCACGTTCCGGCAGGGCTACGGGGTGGGGCTCGGCGGCTGGTACAACGGCGGCGCCTTCGAGACCACCCGGCTGAGTCCCGCCCGCGACCTGTCGGCCCGGTCCGCGGTCATCGGCGACATCCACGGCGACGGCCGGCTGGAGATGATGTGGGTGGGCTTGGACATCACCGCCAACAGTGGCCCGTACCTGTGGTACACCGGCGACCTGCGCAACCCCTCTCCCGACCCGTTCGTGATGGGCAGCCCCCAGGCGTGCGCGGACACGTCGGGGACGACCAAGCTCGCCTGCCCGAAGTCCGACTCCAAGGTGACGCTCGGCGACGTGAACGGCGACGGCTACCGCGATCTGGTGATGGTCACGCCGAGCACCGGCACCATCAACGTCTGGTACGGCGACAAGTACGGCGCCGGCATGACCGGGGTCGGCTTCACCGCCCGTAATCTGACCTGGCTGACCACGCTCGCGCAGATCAGCACGAGCCTGGCCACCGGCGACTTCGACGGCGACGGCGCGGCCGACATCGCCATCGGCCTTCCCCGCGCCAAGGTGTCCGACCTGGACCAGGCGGGCGCGGTCGCGCTCATCCCCGGCTCACCGACCGGCCCGGTCATGTCCCGCACGCAGATCATCACCCAGGACGGCATCGCGTCCCCCGGCGGCGTTCCCACCGCAGACCCCGTCACCGAGCAGTCGGTCGCCGACGACTACTTCGGCGCGTCAGTCTCGATCATCGACCTGACCGGCGACGGCAAGGGCGAGCTCGTGGCGGGCGCGCCCGGCAAGAACAACGGCCAGGGCATGCTGGCCGTCCTGCCCGGCACCGCCACCGGCGTCCCCTCCAGCGGCCAGGTCGTGCATGCCGACGCGGGCGGGCTCACCGGGGCCGGCCGGTTCGGTTCCGTCCTGCTGCACTGACCCACCCGACACGGCCGCCTGCGGCCCGATCACCGCGCCGCGAGACCGCAGGCGGCCAATATTGCCCGGGCAGAGCCTGCCGCGAGTGGGAACGGACCGGCGTTTGGCGAGTCCACTGCCGCGCGGCAGGCCACCGCCCCATCCGCGCCTGCAGCCGGCTCAACCTCAACCCTCCCTGTTGCACGTACGGCGCCGACGTCGGGCTCACTCCGCGCTCCTACGGATGGCTGAACGAACGCGCTCTGGTCCTGCGCTAAGCCGCGATCTCATCGTCCGGCCGACCTCCCCACCCGTAGGGCGCTGTCCGGCGGATCGGCCGGCCCGGGCGTGCGGCTCTTCGGCCGGTCCCGGCCGCCGCCCGCCAGGCAGTCGCCCCCGCGGAATCGGAATACAGCCGGAGCTCCAGGCCGTTCGCGGACTCGCCCGTTGCGGGTGCGATGATCGATCGGCGGGTCAGCGGGACAAGATGTCCACGCACTTCTCCCCGGAGTCTGATACAGGCCGGCGGCGATGATGGTGGAGCGGCGAGTGCTGCGCTACCCGATCAGCGTCGATCTGGGCCGCCTGCGTGCTCTGGCGCGCGCCTACGCCGAGGCCGGAGGGCTGCGCGGGGAGCGGCTGGAGGATCTGGTGCTGGCGGTCAACGAGGCCGTCACCAACGTGCTCGACCACGGCGGGCGCTGGCACCATCACCCTGTGCGTCCGACCTGGCATGGTCACCGTGCAGACCTACAAGGTCCGCCAGCGCTGTCACCTGGCACGCGTTCCCGCCTTCGAGATCGGCACCACCCGGATGGAGGATTTCGAGAAGGCCAGCATCACCGGTCACCGCTGGTGGACAGCGCAAGAACTGGCGGCAACCGGCGATCTGCTGCGACCTGCTGGACTGCCGCGCCTGTTCGCCGACCCTGCTCGTCGATGGCCCGCCCGCGCACCCCGTCCCGGTCGACGGCTGACAGAGGTCGATGCATGGCGCCGAGGCGATCTCTAGCGAGGTACGTGCCTCTTGTCGTAGCCAATTGTGAGGATCTGGCGCGCGATGAAGACGTCCATTCGGGCCAGCACGCGCAGCTCGCACGTTGTTTCCGGCCGGGCCTGGAGATTCGGCACCCGCAGCTCGCGCTGTCCACGATGATGAACGTCGTGTCCTTGATCCAGGCGCTGCTGCACGCCGCTCCCACCCAGGTGACGATGGACCGGATTCGCCAGCTGGTGAAGCTGGTCGGGCCAGAGGCTCCCACCGTGGAGTACAAGGCCGATATGGCCCAGAGCATCGCCACAGCCGTCGCCGCCCTGGCCAACACCTACGGTGGGCTGGTCCTGGTCGGTGTCAGCGACCGGCGGGTGATCACCGGGGTTAAGGAGAAGACGATCGAGGCGGTCGCCGAGCACTGCCACAGCAAGATCGAGCCGCCCTGGGTGCCGGACATCGTCCCGGTCCCGATGGATGACGGCTCCGGCCGGTTCGTGCTGGTACTGCGCGTGGCCCCGGGCCTTACGCCTCGCCCGCTGCTCGTGGACGGGGCCGCGCCCATCCGCAGCCACAGCACCACTCATCCGGCGAGCTGGCAGCAGCTGGCCGCGCTGTTCGCCGAGAACGATATGCGGGCCCAGGCCGATCCGTGGAGCACCCAGCGGCCTGACATACCTGTCGGCGCCGGGGGCACGGATGAGCGGGTTGATCTCGTCCTGCGTTCTGGTCTCAACATCGCCGTCGACCCGAGGGCCGCGTGGCGGCCGCTGGGTGAGCAGCACGCTGATCGGCTGGCGGAGGCATTGAGTCACTCGCTGCTGCCCGCTGTCCTGTCCGATCTGGTCTCCTTGGGTGCGGATTGCGGGCCGTTCGAGCGGCGGGGGCATAACCGCTCGCGCGTCATCCAGCTCTACTGGCAGGCGCCTGCGCCGGACCGGACCCGGGGTCTGCCGGTGCCCGTCGAAGCGTTGCTAACGGCCGAGGTGCCCGGCGGGTACGGCCACCAGGCCACTCATCTGCGCGTGCATCTGGACGTCACCACACGCCTGGCGCACTGGGACGCGCTGCAGGAAGCGGAATGGCGACCGGTGAGCGGACGGACCAAGCCGCCCGCAGAGCAGCGGTTGATGAGCATCGAGGCACTCGAGTTGGTGATAGGCGCGATGATCTCAACCCTGGTTGACGAGCGGGTCGTTGGGGCGCTCGCCGGGCTGGCGTTCGTCGACGCGCTGACGATCGCCCAGCCCCGCGTCCTGCACATGGTCACCTCCCGGCCGATCCCGCAGGTCCTGGACACCCGCGGGCTCACCCAAATCCCCGGCGCCGGGAACTCGACCGGTGTGCACATGCTGGCCGACCCCGGCCTGGACCTGGCCGATCCCGAGCAACGCCACGGGCAGGTGAGGAGCTGGCTGATCCAGACCGCTCTGGACGCCGGGCTGCTGGGTATGGAGCAGCGTTTACGCGATCGTCCTCGCCCACCCGACGCTGGGTGACCTCCGTTCCGCACGCGCGCGAGGCCGCACGAGGCATGCCTGCGGCGGCCTGCGCGAACCGCCCAAAGCCGAACGCCCAGGGTGGGCGAGCCACCCAGACAACTGCCTACCACCCGCCGCTATACGCGTGGATTCCTCCTGTGATCAGCGTCGCTGGATTGCGCAGAATGCGGCACGCCGGCCAGCAAACTCAAGGCCCCGCTGCGGGTCTTGGTGCGGTTCACCAGCGTCGACGGGCGCTCGGCCGACGGTGACCAGACGCCGCCGGCCACGGCCTGTCCCTCCTGTGGCCGCGCCGTCCCGCTCCAGGTGGGCGAGCTGCCGCGAGCGACACGCTCACCCGCTGCGGCGCATACGCCTTGCTGGTATCGCTGGAAGGTCCCGGGCAGCGCCACGGCGCTCATCTGCCCATGCTGCTACACCGCCCGGCCCGGTGCGGGCGAGGGTGAGGCGGAGGGGCCGGGACCGGTGGTGGATCGGGGCGTTGGGGCTGCTCGTCATCAACAGATTCGGCATCCTCGTGGTCGTGGAGGCCTGGGCGGGGCTGGCAGCGAGCTGGAGGTGTGTAGCGGGTCGGGGGCGGGTGGGGTGAGGCGGGCGATGTCGGTGCGGAGGCCGGCTGAGGGCGGGGTCGTTGTTCAAGATCCCGCGCTACTCGCCCTGTCCTGATCGCCCTGACATGACCGCCGCTCCCCCACCTGCCGCCGAGCCTGCCTGGTCAACGACAGGAACGCCCCACACACGAGCATGGACAAGCCTCCAGTCTCCTGCCGGACGGTCCATCGGGACGGCCTCGGCCGCCGGATCGGGGACCTCGCGGGCCGCGCGCAGGTGGGCGCCGAGCTCGCGGCGAAGGGTCTCGTTCATGACCGCCAGCCTATGAGTGCCACTCATCCCATGAACTCTCCCCTGCCTGTCGGCGGCGCCCGGCGCCACTGTGGATGCCATGAGCGATGACATGAGCGATGACATGTGGCGACTGCGCGACGACTCCTCCGACCTGGCCGAACCCCGCGTGCTGATCCGGGTGTTCGTGCCGTCTGAGGAACTGG
>NZ_JBFAOR010000023.1:0-73030 GCF_040675255.1 Nonomuraea sp. NPDC049624
CCGTTCCGGGACACTGTGGGCACCCTGCTGGTGGACGACGTGCGGCCGTACTACGAGCGGCTGGTGGCTGAGGGCGCGGAGATCGTGTTCCCGCTCCAGGACGTGCCGACCGGAGCCGGTTTCAACGCCCGGCACCCCGACGGGACAGTGGTGGAGTACGTCCATCATCGTCCCATCTAGAACGGGCGAGCAGCGCGCTTCGGCTCGCGGCCCGGGACGAGGTGGCCTTTCCTGTGGAGGGTGCGGGACCCGGCTGGGCGCCCCCAGACGCGATCACGACCGCACCCGCGCGGTCCATGTCGTATCTCGCGGAGGACTCGGCCGCCCATCAACACCGGACATCCCCCGGCCAGGCCCGACGGAGAAGAATGATCACTTGCGTGGTCCTGCAGCACGTTCAGCACGGCAGCGGCGACCGGGAGCCGTTTGCTCGTCGACCCACGGCGTGCGCCCGTGCCTGTCGGCGGGAGAGTTCGCCGGTCACCGTGGCGGGGCCGGGCACGAGGATTGACTCCTCCTCGTACAGGTTCCGGTACGTCTCCTTCGGCAGCCCGTGCCGATCGAGCAGGTCCACGGCGTCATCCCGGGCGAGGTGACTCGATCGCATGCGGATGGCCCTGGCAGCGAAGTCCTGAAGGACCGGCCCGGCGCCCGGTCAGCGGGCCGCGGGGAGGAAGGCGCGTCGCCACGCCTTGGCGGTCAGGCGGAGTTCCGTGAACACCTCTCCGGCCCTGCGCGCGTCGCCGGTGTCCCCGCCGATGTGGGCGCGCAGGGCCAGCGCCAGGCCTTCGTGCAGGCGGTACCCCGCGGTACGGGCCAGCGCCAGGGCCAGGTCGGCGTGGCGGAGCGCCGGTTCGCGGGCGCCGCGCAGGCTCTGGCCGGCGGCGAGGCCGAGCAGCGCCTTCGTCTCCGGATAGCGGTTGCCCGCCGCCCTGGCCAGCTCCAACGCCCGGCTGTGGTGGTCGAGCGCGGCGTCCACGTCGCCGAGCGCGAGGTGGATCAGGCCGAGGGTGTGCAGGGTGTCGGCGACGAGCCTGCGGTGCCCGGTCTGGTGGGAGGCCTCAAGCGCCGTGGTGGCCAGCCGGAGCGCTTCGCCGAGGTTGCCGTCGTCGCGTTCGACCGCGGCCAGGTTGCGCAGCGTGTCGGCCTCGTTGCCGCGGTTGCCGATCTCCCGGTGCAGGTCCAGCGCGGCCAGGAGGGTGTCGCGGGCCACGGGCAGCCGGTCCAGGCCGTGCAGCACCTCGCCCATGATCGCCAGGCCGTTCGCCTCGCTGGCCCGGTGCTCCAGCTCGCGGCACAGACTCAGCGAACGGGTCAGGCTGGCCTCGGCATCGTGCAGGCGGCCCATCTCCAGGTAGAGGCAGCCGAGATTGCCCAGGTTGATGGCCTTGGCCGGGGTGTGGGCGAGGTCCTCGTTGAGGGCGAGCGCGCGTTCGAGGTGATCGACGGCCTCGCGGAGCATGCCCAGGTCGGCGTACGTGGCGCCGGCGTTGCACAGGGCGGCGGTGAGCGCCTCGTGCCAGCCGGTCTCCTCCGCCAGACGCATGGCCTCCGCGTAATGGTCGAGCGCCTGCTGCTGGCGGCCCTGGAACCCGTTCAGCCCGGCGAGGCTGAGCAGCAGCGCGACCTGCGCCCGTCGCTCGTCGGCCGCTTTGGCCGCCGTCAGGCCGGTGTAGCCCATCGTGCGCCACTCCGCCACCTGGTGACGCAGGAAGAAGTAGCCGCGCAGGGTGTCGGCGATGAGCCAGGCCAGCTCGTACGGGCCGTGCTCGGCGGTGTGGGTCACCGTGGCCAGCAGGTTCGGCAACTCGGCGTCGAGCCACCCGGACGCGGCCGTGTGGTCGGGGAAGCGTTCGGCGGCGGGCGGCATGGGCAGCCGCAGGAACTGCGGGTACAGCGTACGTGCCGCCGCGTCGGCCCGGTCGAGGTAGTGGCGGTGCAGGCGGACCAGCTCGGCCCGCTCGTCGCGGGCGTACTCGGCGGCGCACAACCTCAGCAGGTCGTGCTGGGCGAACCGGCCCGGCAGGTGCTCATCCAGCAGGCTCGCCGAGCGCAGCGCGGCCGCCAGCGCCTCGGCCTCCTCTTCGGTCGTCTCCAGGAACGCGGCCATGGCCGGGACGGTGATGTCGGGGCCGGGGATCAGGCCCAGCAGCCTGAACAACCGGCGCGCGGGCGGCGTGAGCGCGGTGTAGGAGAAGTGGAACGTGGTCCGCACGGCCGATTCGACGTCCCCGGGGATCTGGAGCACGTCCAGCCGGTCACCTGCGCGCAACCGCTCGGCGTACCGGGCGATGGGCCGGGCGGCGGGCCCGGCGGCGGGCCGGTGTGCGGGCCGAACGGGCTGACTGGAGGCGGCGGGCGCGAGCGCGCCGAGCAGGTTGGCGGCGGCGATGCGCAGGGCGAGCGGGAGGTGGGCGCACAGGGCGGCCAGCTCGGCCACCGCCGCCGGCTCGGCCCTGACCTGCGCGCGGCCGAGCAGCCGGGCGAGCAGGTCGCGGCACTCCGCCTCGGTGAGCGCCGGCAGTGGCAGCACCCGGGCGCCGTCGAGCGCGACCAGCCCGGCCAGCGTGTCCCTGCTCGTGATCAGCGTGGCCGAGCCCGCCGTGCCGGGCAGCAGCGGGCGCACCTGGCCTGGGTCCGAGGCGTTGTCCAGCACGACCAGCACCCGCTTGCCTGCCAGCATCGTCCGGTAGAGGGCGGCGGCCTCGTCCGGGTCGGCGGGGACCTGCTCGGGTGGCACGCCGAGTGCGTGCAGGAAGCGGGCGAGCGCGTCGATCGGGCCGAGCGGGTGCGCGGCGGCGTAGCCGCGCAGGTTGACGTAGAGCTGGCCGTCGGGGAACCGGTCGCGGGCGCGGTGCGCCCAGTGGACGGCGAGCGCCGTCTTGCCGACGCCCGCCGTGCCGGTGAGCACCGCGATGGCCGCGCTCTCCCGCCGCCCCTCCAGGAGCCCGTCCAGGCGGCGCAGCGCGGCGGTACGGCCGGTGAAGGCGGCCACGGCGGCGGGCAGTTGCGCGGGCACGGTCACCGCCCGTTCCGGTTGCCGTCCGGCCGGGACCTCGGGCGGGCGGGTGAGGATGCGTTCGCGGGCCCGGCGCAGCTCGTTCCCCGGTTCCACGCCCAGCTCCGCGGCCAGCCTGGCCCGCATCTCGCCGTACAGGCGCAGGGCCGCCGCCTGCTCGCCCTGCTCGGCCAGCGCCGTCATCAGCCTGGCGGCCAGGCCCTCGTGCAGCGGCTCGTCGTGCACCACCCGCCACAGCGCGGCCACCACCTGCGGCCCGGCGCCGGAGGCGGCGTCGGCGTAGGCCAGGGCGGCGGCGACGCGCGTCCTGGCGGCGGCCACCGCGATCGGGTGCTCGCGCAGACGGCCGGGCGATCCGGCGAGCACCGGACCGCGCCAGCACGCGAGCGCCGCCGCAAGGTCGTCCGCGGGCTCGTCGGGGAGGGTGCCGGCGCGGGCGGTCAGTGCCTCGAAGGCGGCCAGGTCCAGGCAATCGGCGGCGGACGCGAGGAGGTGGCCGGCGGACGTGCGCCGGATCGCCTCTGTGCCGAGGACCGCGCGCAGCCGGCCGGCGTACACGTGGATGAGGTTGTCGTACGTGCGCGGCGGCCGGTCCTCCCACAACACGTCCACGATCTCGTCGGACGGGACCGGCCGCCCGGCGTGCAGCGCCAGCAGGCCGAGCAGGGCCCGGGGCATCGCCGCGCCGACGTCCAGTTCGACGCCGCCCTGTCGGACGGCGAGGGGGCCGAGCACCCCGATCCACGGCGGCGCGGCGCGCTCGAAGCCGGCCAGCAGCTCGGCCCGGTCGGCGTCGGCCAGGGGCAGCGCGGCGACCAGGCGTTCCAGGGAGGCGCGCTGCGGGCGGCGTACGTGTCCCCGCTCGATGTCGCGCAGCGTGCGCACGCCTACACCGGCGCGGGTGGCCAGTTCGAGCTGACTCCATCCCGCCGCCACCCGCCTGCGCCGGAGCGCTTCACCGCCCGAGCTCATCTGGATTCCCGCCGCGATTCCTGCCGGTCGCCCCGCCTCAGACACCCCGTGTGCCTGGTGGACATACTGGCAAATAGTTAAGAAGCTTGCCAGTAAATCCGAGGCGCCGATTTTCTACGGTTCGGCGCATGGACCTTCTCGCCGTCGGATGTGGCGTCGCCCTCGTCGTGGTGTTCGGCGCCGCGGTCGCGGGCAAGGCACGCGACCTGCCCGCCTTCGCGCGGTCGCTGGAAGAGAGCGGGATCGTCCGCCGCCGGTGGCGCGGGTGGGCGGCGGGCGCGGTGACGACGGCCGAGTCGGCGGTCGTCGTGCTGCTGGTCGCGCCGGTCCCGCCGCAGTACGGCTTCGCCCTGGCCGCGGCGGTCTGCACGGTCTTCACGGCGGCCGTCGCGTTCACCGTGGCCCGGCGTACGCCGACGTCCTGCCTGTGCTTCGGCGGCCCGCCGCGCACGCTGGGGCCGGTGCACGTGGTCAGGAACGTGCTGCTCACCGGCGTGAGCGTCCTCGGGTACGTCGCCGGCGCTGCCCCGGCGGCGACGGTCCTGGCCGGCGCCCTGGCGCAGAGCGCCGTCGCGGGGCTGGCCGGAGCTGTCGCGGCGCTGTTGCTCATCAAGATCGACGATCTCAGGAGCGTGTTCCGATGACGTACTTGCTCATTTTCGTCACCGTGCTGAGCGTGCTGAACCTCCTGCTGGTGCTGGCGCTCATCGCCCGGCTCCGCGGCAGCGGGGGCGCCCGCGGAGCCGGGCCCGCGCCGGAACGGATCCCCCTGCCGGTGCTCCCGCCCGGAACGACGCCCGCGCCGTTCACGGCCACCACCCGCGACGGCGAGCTTGTGGACGCCGGCGCGATCCGCCTGGTCGGCTTCTTCAGCCCCGCCTGCTCGCTGTGCGGCGAGCGCCTGCCCGGCCTCCTGGACTACGTGCGCCGGGGCCGCTTCCGCCGGGAGGAGGTGCTGGCGGTGCTCATCGGCACGCCCGACGAGGTGGCGGAGCTGGCCGCCAGGATCGGACCGGCGGCCAAGGTGGTGATCGAGGAGGAGCCGGAGGGGCCGGTGTGGCGCGCCTTCGGACTGCGCGGGCTGCCCGCCTTCTACCTGCTGGACGAACGCGGCGTGATCAGCGGTTCGGGCACCGAGCCCGCCGCGCTGCCGACCGCGGAGCCGGTGTGAGGCCGGGCGACGGGAGCCCGGCGCGGTCGCTCGGGCAGGCCGTGGCGCTCGCCTGGGAGGCGGGCCGATGGTACGTCGTGCTGCAGGCCGTGCTGACCGCGGCGACGGGCGTGGCGCCGGTGCTCACCGCCTGGTACACCAAGCTCGTCCTGGACGAGGTGGCGGGGCGGGGCACCACGGCGGCGGCCCTGGCGCCGTACGTCGCCGCGCTGCTGGCGCTGGCCGCGGTCGCCGGGACGGGCCCGTACGTGCTGACCTTCGCCGGCGCCGAGTTCGAGCGCCGGGTCGGCCTGCTCGTCCGCGACCGGCTCTACACGGCCGTGAACGCGCTGCCCGGCCTCGCCCGGCTGGAGGAGCCCGCGTTCCAGGACCGGCTGCACCTGGCCGAGCGGGCCGGCAGTGCCGGGCCCGGCCGGGTGGTGACCAGCGCGCTGGGCCTGGCGCAGGCCGTGCTCATGACGACGGGATTCCTGGCCACGCTGGCCGGAGTGAGCCCGGCTGTCGCGGTCCTCGTCGCCGTCGCGGCGCTGCCGCTGCTCCGCGTGCACCTGCGGCTGGGACGGGAGCAGGCCGAGGTCATGCGGACCACGGGACACGGGCAGCGCAGGGAGCTGTTCTTCGCCCGGCTGCTGAGCATGCCGCACGCCGCCAAGGAGATCCGCCTGTTCGGTCTCGGGGACTTCTTCCGCGGCCGGATGCTGGCCGAGCTGCGGGCCATCGACGCCGAGCGGCGGCGGGTGGCGGTGCGGCAGCTCCGGGGACAGGGCGGGCAGGCGCTGCTGGCCGCCGCCATCTGGGGGGCCGGGCTGGTGTGGATCGTGGCGGAGGCGGCCGCGGGCCGGGCGTCGGTGGGCGATCTGTCGGTGTTCGTGGCGGCGGTGGCAGGCACGCAGGGCGGGCTGGCGGCGGGCGTGCGCAGCCTGGCCGCCGCGCACGAGGCGCTGCTGCTCTTCGGCCACTACCGGGCGGTCCTGGACACCGCACCCGACCTGGCCCCGCGCACGCCGTCCGGGCGCGGCGCGCCGTCCCCCGGCCCGGTCCCGCGGGGGATCGAGGTGCGGGACGTGTGGTTCCGCTACGGGCCCGACCAGCCGTGGGTGCTGCGCGGCGTCGATCTCGACATCCCCTCCGGCCACTCGCTGGCGCTGGTCGGCCTGAACGGCGCGGGCAAGTCCACCCTGGTCAAGCTGTTGTGCCGGTTCTACGACCCCGAGCGCGGCGCGATCCTCTGGAACGGCGTGGACCTGCGCGAACTCGACCCGGCGGCGCTGCGCGAACGACTGGGCGCGGTCTTCCAGGACTTCGCCGCCTACGACCTCAGCGCGGCCGAGAACATCGCGGTCGGCGACCTGACGGCCGGGCGCGCGCGGATCGAGGCGGCGGCCGTCCGCGCGGGCGCCGACGCGATCCTACGGGCGCTGCCGCGCGGCTACGACACGCTGCTCACCAAGCTGTTCTCCGACGACGAGCAGTCGGGCGTGACGTTGTCAGGAGGGCAGTGGCAGCGGATCGCGCTGGCCAGAGGGCTGTTGCGGGACCGTCCCGAGCTGATGATCCTGGACGAGCCGAACGCCGGTCTCGACCCGGCCGCCGAGCACGAGGTGCACACCGTCCTGCGCGAGCACCGCGCCGGCCGGACGACACTGCTGATCTCCCACCGGCTGAGCACGGTACGCGACGCCGACACGATCGCCGTGCTCGCCGACGGCCGGATCGTCGAGCGCGGCGACCACGAGGACCTGGTACGCGCCGGCGGCCGGTACGCCGAGCTGTTCGCGACCCAGGCCCGCGGCTACGCCCCGGCGGGCGTCCGTTGACCGCGGTGGCCGTGGCGGGCGTCGTCGGCGTGGTCGTCCTGGTTCTTCTCGTCGTCCTGGTTCTCGTGTTGCGGGCGCGGTTCCTCACGGTGACCGTACGCGGGCGGAGCATGGAGCCCGCGTTGCGGCACGGCGATCGTGTCCTGGTGCGCAGGTCGCCCCTGGCCCGGGTGCGGCCAGGACGGCTCGTGGTGGTCGCCGCGGCTCCGGGGCTGGGCATGAAGTGGATGGTCAAGCGGGCGGCGGCGGTGCCCGGGGATCCGGTGCCGCGCGCCGAAGTGCCCGCGCTGGCGACCCGGCCGGAGCCCGTCGTACCACCCGGACAGCTGGTCGTGCTCGGCGACAACCGGCCGATCAGCCTCGATTCCCGCAGGCTCGGCTACGTACCCGCCCGGCAGCTCCTGGGCGTGGTCGTCGGCCACCTGCCGCGAACTCCGCGCCGGCGTCCCGCCGGGCGGTGAGGAAAAGGTGAGGAAAGGACAACAGCAATGGTCAAGCTCGCGGAGCGGGTGCTCGCCCGTGTCCTCCCCCAGACGACCGCCGGCGCCGGCTGCACGTACCGCACCTGGTGCGACCACTGTGGCGGCTCCTACTACAAGCGGATCTTCTTCTACACCGACTGCACGTCGAACTACACCGCCTGCAACAACCCCTGCCCCTCGTTCTGACCAACCTCGGAGGCCGGACGGCAGCCCGCCGCCCGGCCTCCGGCCCAGTCACCAGCCGTGGACGTCGTTCAAGGTGAGGGCGGCCGGCGCAGCGTTCCAGCCGGGCGAATCCGACGACAGCGCGACGATCGGCCTGCTGCGCGAGATGGCCGGTGATCGGCGGCTACGACCTGCCGTGATGCGAGTGATGACCGGCGGCACTCGGCCCTGGAGGAGATTCACGCAGCGCTGCTCATGGTGGCCGCCCCGCACGCGCAGCGCAGGGCGGCAGATCACCACGGACAGGGTCCAGCCCGCACGCCAGACCATCGCACGATCGGGGCCTACCCCGGCGATCGGGCGCAAACACCCTGCCGGCTCCCCCAGCTGGGCCCTTGCGGCAGGTCTGACCTGGTGGGACAGATCACGCGCAGATCCGAGGCCCGTGTTCTGACGGGGCTTGCGATGTACTGAACGCCTCGCCGAGCACGTCGCGGGCGGACGGAAGTCGGCGATGATCAGCCGGAGCCGAGCCCGGCATCCCGCGCCCGGACAACCGCCGCCGAACGGTCGGAGACGTGCAGCTTGGCGAAGATGTTGGAGACGTGGTTGCGCACGGTCTTCTCGCTCAGCACGAGCCGCCGCGCGATCGCCTGGTTGTTCAGGCCGACCGCGACCAGGTCGAGGATCTCCACCTCGCGGTCGGTCAGCTCGGGCAGCGGGCGCGGGCGTGCCGCGGTCGTGGCGAGCACCGACAGCAGGCGTTCGCCCGTAGAGGCGCCGAACACCACCTGCCCGGCCGCGACCGCCCGCACCGAGCGCACGATGTCCTCGCCGGTCGACTCCTTCAGCAGGTAGCCGCGGGCTCCGGCGCGGATCGCGGCGAGCACGCTCTCGTCGTCGCTGAGCATCGTCAGCGCCAGCACGACCGTCTCCGGCCGGTCGGCGAGGATGCGGGCGGTCGCCTCCACGCCGCTGATGCCCGGCAGGTGCAGGTCCATCAGCACCACCTCCGGCGCGACGCGTCCGGCGAGGTCGACGGCGGCCTCGCCGGTGCTCGCGACGCCCACGACGTCGATCTCCGGCGCGTCGCCGAGGAGCGCGACCAGGCCCTCGGCGAACACCGGGTGGTCCTCCACCACCATGACCCTGATCATCAGGCCGCCAGCGGGAGTCTGACGAGCAGCAGCGTGCCCGGGCCCGAGCCGGTGACCAGCTCGAACGTGCCGTTCAGCTCCTCGGACCTGCGCCGCATCGAGGCCAGGCCGAACCCGCGCCGGACGGGCGCGCCGACGCCCACGCCGTCGTCCTGCACGCGCAGCTCCAGGGTGTCGGTGGCGCGCAGCGTGACCGTGCAGCGGGAGGCCATGGCATGCCGTACGGCGTTCGTCAGCGCCTCGGCGGCGATCCGGTAGGCGGCGAGCTCGACCGGCGGCGGCAGCACGGGCAGGTCGGGCGGCACCTCCACGTCGACCGCGAGGTCGCCGGCGAAGCCCCTGCCGAGCTCGGCCAGCGCGCCGGCCAGGCCCAGGTCGTCCAGGGGCGGCGGCCGCAGGTCGTTGACGATCGTGCGGACGTCCTCGACGGTGGCGCGGATGCGCCTGGACAGCTCGTCCATCACCCCCTTGGCCTTGGCGGGGTCGGTGTCCACGAGGCGGCGGGCGCGGTCCGTCTGGAGCGCGAGCGCGGCCAGGTTGGGGCCGAGGCCGTCGTGCAGCTCGTACAGCAGGCGGTCGCGTTCCTCCTGGCGGGCGGCGAGCATACGGCCGTGCGAGCGCTCCAGGTCGGCGCCGAGGCGGTGGGCGTGCACGGCCACCGCGACGTGCGGGGCGAGCTCGCCCACCAGCCTGTGGTCCTTCGGGCGCAGCCGTTCGCCGAGCAGCAGCGCGCCGACCGGCTCCCCCCGGTGCAGCAGCGGCACGCTCTCGGCGACCTCTCCCGGACGGCCCCAGGAGGCGACGACCGCGCCGGATTCCTCGACCGCGACGTAGTGGACGCGCAACACCCTGCCGACCTCAGCGGCCATCTGGTCGAGCAATTCGCCCGGCACGCCGGCGCCGGACAGGCGGGTGCCGAGCATGCGCAGCGCGCGGGCCGGGTTGTCGCGGTCGCCGTACACCAGACGGTTGGCGGCGGCGAGGACCCGGGCGTACAGGGGATGCACGACGAGCGCCACGAGCACCGCCGACACGCCCGCGCCGACGATGCCACCGAGGGTGAACGCGACCAGCGCGTACATGATCAGCAGCCCGACGCTGAGCGCGCCGAAGGCGAGCGCCCGCGACAGCAGGAGGTCCAGGTCCCACAGGCGGTGGGCGACGATCGCGACCGAGACCGCCACCGGCAGCGGCACCGCCGCCAGCACGAGCGCGCCCGCCCCCCACGGCGCGGCGAGCGCCACCCCGGCCAGCGCGACCGTGATCAGCGCGGCGGCCACCACCCACTGCAGCCGCCTGCGCACCTCCTCGCCCGACGACCGGTAGCGGACGGCGAGCGAGGCCACCGCGGCGGCCACGGCCCCCGCCGTGCACACCACGACCGGCCCGTCCAGCACGTCGGGCAGGCCGCGCAGACCGGCCAGCACGCCCGCGTACCCGTCGGGGAACAGGCCGGGCACGTTCTCGTACGGCACCGGCCGCAGCATCCAGTCCAGCGTGTTGGCCCCGATCGCGACGAGCGCCGCCACCAGCGCGGGCCGCCAGCGGCGCGAGGGCAGCCGCCCGTCCGGGAAGATCAGCAGGAAGACCGTCGGCACGACGAGGTAAGCCGGCATCCACAACCAGTTGGACGCCCACATCGCCCAGTCGTCACCCGGCAGCCGCCCGCCCCCGACGCCGCCTTCGACACCCTGGTTGATGCCGAGCAGCCCGTACGTGCCGAGCGCCAGCCCCACCGCCTGGGCCGCCCCGGTGAACACCATCACCCAGCCCACCCGGCCCGCTGGCCCGCCCGGCCGCTGCGACACCACGAAGAGCCCCGGCACGCCGAACGACAGCGCCGCCACACCGCGGAAGGCGTCGAACCGCTCGACGATCCCCGTGACGCCGAGCGCCCGCAGCCGCGGCTCGACCGCCAGCGAGCCGACCACGAGGGCGACGAGCACCCCGCCGACCAGCGAGGCTCGCCGTACCGATCTGTCCTTCATGGAGTGAATCGTGCCACCCGGGTGTCCCGCCGTCACGGGACGAGAAGTCCCCTCCGGGTCGGGACATGAGACTCATGACGCCCGGCGGCCGCCCCGCACATCCTTGAGGCCGTTCCCTACGACCTCAGGAGAAGAACATGTCCGTCGCCACCACGACCACCACCGATCGGCCGCTGAAGGTCTCGCTGCTCGCCGGGGTCGGGCTGCTGCTCGCCCTGGATCTGGCCGGCGCGCTCATCTCGCTGTCGGCCGGGCTGAACGCCACGTTTCTGGACGCGCTCGGCCCCCAGGCGCGCCTGTCGGCGCCGATCCCGATGATGGGCGCGCAGGTCGTCCTGGTCGCGGGGGCGACCAGCCGCCGCCGGGCGCTCGCCGCGCCCGCCGCCGGGCTGCTGGTCGTGGCGGGGGTGCTGGCGTTCATGTCCGGCTTCTACGACGGAGGCTACGCGGCCGACCTCACCGGCGGGCAGCGGATCTTCCAGATCGTCCTGGTGTGCGCGCATCTGGGGGTGGGCGTGCTGGCCGCGATCCGGCTGGTCAGGCTGCTGCGCCGCCGTAAGCCACTTGCGTGAGCAGGAAAACGTCGATCGCCGGAGCCGGCGGCGCAAGGTGGACCATCACGACCCGTCCGCAGCACGTCCAGCCATCATGGAGGCCAGCCACTCCCGGTCAGCGGCAACCGCGTCCAGGTCGCCAGGATCCTCAAGAGCACGTGATGGCCGAGCCTGCCATGCGATGACCGCCATCTGCGTGCTGCAAACGGCGCGGGGCACTGGGAGGCCTAACCCTCAAGACGAGCCACAACCACCTGCTCGGGCATGGGCCACACCCGGAGAGATCCGATCACATGGCGGACAAAACGCAGTTTTCGACGCACTACAGGCTCTAAGAGGTTGATTGGTCGGATGAAACGTGACCTTGGCGTGATCGCCTTCGTCTGAGTGGTTGGCCACAATGAGGGCCATCCCCCCACTGGAGGCCCTTGTGCGCCACGGCAAGCCCTGGCGGCTGCTCCTCGCGGCAACGCTCGCCGCGACCGGACTGACCGCTCTCTCCCCCGCCTCCGCCCAGGCGGCCGGCACCGTCTTCCACGTCTCCCCCGACGGCGACGACGCCGCCGCCGGCACCGAGGCGGCGCCGTTCCGTACGATCGAACGTGCCCGGCGCGCGGTGCGCGCGATCCTGCCCAGCGCGCCCGAGCCGCCCCGGGTACGCGTCCGCGGCGGCGTCTACCACCTCGCCGAGCCCCTCACCTTCACCCCCGCCGACTCCGGGGCCGTCTACGAGGCGGCCCCGGGCGAGCAGGTCGTGCTCAGCGGCGGACGCCGGCTGACCCCCGCCTGGACCCCGTACCAGGGCGCGACCCTGGTGGCCGACATCGGCGCGGGCCTCGACTTCGACGAGCTCTTCCTCGACGGCGCCCGGCAGATCCTGGCCCGCTACCCCAACGTCGATCCCAGGGAGCCCGTGCTCGACGGGTACGCCGCCGACGCCATCTCCCCCGAACGGGTGGCCCGCTGGAAGAACCCCACGACCGCGCTGGTCCGCGGGCTGCACCAGGGCGAATGGGGCGGGAACTCGTTCAGGGTGACCGGCGTCGGAGCCGGCGGCGCCCCGATCCTGAAGTGGGTCGGGGACAACAACCGGGGCGACGGCCTGCATCCGCAGAAGCGCATGGTCGAGAACGTCCTGGAGGAGCTGGACGCCCCCGGCGAGTGGTTCTACGACAAGGACGCCGGCCGCCTCTACCTCCAGCCGCCCGCGGGCCTCGACCCGGCCACGGCCCGCGTCGAGACCGCCGAGCGTGAGGAGCTCGTGCGGGTGGTCGGCGACTCGCCCTCCGCGCCGGTGCGCGACCTCACCTTCACCGGGTTCACCTTCACCCAGACCCACCGCACGCTGTTCAGCCGCCCGTACGAGAAACTGCAGCTCGGCGACTGGGCCATCGTCCGCGCCGGCGCGGTCTACCTGCGCAACACCCAGCGGGTCGCCATCCGCGACGCCCGGTTCGACCAGGTCGGCGGCAACGCCGTCTTCATGGACGGGTACGCCGAAGGCAACGTCGTCTCCGGCGGCGAGTTCCGCGGGTCAGGGGCCAGCGACGTCGCGGTCGTCGGCTCGCCGGCGGCCGTCCGCGAGCCGTCCACCTGGGACGACATGCGACGCACGATCACCGACACCACGCCGGGCCCGAAGACCGAGGACTACCCGCGCGACATCACCATCAGCGGCAACCACATGACCCGCAACGGCCGGTTCGAGAAGCAGAGCTCGGGCGTGCAGATCTCGATGAGCCGCCGGGTGACGGTGTCCGGCAACACCGTGCACGACGGCCCGCGCGCCTGCGTCGACATCAACGACGGCACCTGGGGCGGCCACGTCATCGAGGACAACGACATCTTCGACTGCGTGAAGGAGACCTCCGACCACGGGCCGATCAACACCTGGGGCCGCGACCGCTTCTGGCCGCTGACCGCCGGCGACGCCCAGAAGAAGGCGTACGCCAAGCTCGACGCGATGGAGACGACGAAGATCCGGCACAACCGGATCCGGCACTCCTCCCACTGGGACGTCGACCTCGACGACGGCTCCTCCAACTACGAGGTCACCGGGAACCTGCTGCTCAACGGCGGGGTGAAGCTGCGTGAGGGCTTCTTCAGGACCGTGCGCGGCAACATCTTCGTCAACGGCGGCGGCCACTTCCACGTCTCCTACGCGAGCAACGGCGACGTCGTCGAGAAGAACATCTTCGTCACCGACGACCCCTACGACTTCATCCAGAGCGACCCGTCCACGTCCGGGACGGTCTACGACGACAACCTGTTCTGGAACAACGGCAAGCCGGTCGCCGACATCAGCGCCGCGTGGCGGGCCCGCGGGCTGGACACCCGCTCGGTGGTCGCCGACCCGCTGTTCGAGGGGCAGAGCCCGTACGCCGACCCGGCCAAGCTCGACTACACGCTCAAGGCCGGCTCCCCCGCCCTCGCGCTGGGCTTCCAGCCGTTCCCGATGACCGGGTTCGGCAAGCCGGGCTCGCCCACGCCGCCGCCGCTCACCTGGCGTGCGCCCGAGACCGGCATGACGATCGGCAACCTGGCCGAGCCGCTCATGGGCGCGACGGCCACCGAGGTCCACAGCGACGAGGTGAAGTCCTCGGTCGGGCTCACCGACTACGACGGCCTGTTCCTGGCCGCCGTCCCGGCCGGGTCCCACGCCCACGGCCAGGGGCTGCGCACCGGCGACGTGATCAGGGAGATCGCCGGGACCAGGGTGACCGGCCGCGACAGCTTCTGGAAGGTCTACAACCGCACGCCCGCCGGGCGTCCGGTGCCGCTGAAGGTCTGGCGCGCGCAGGCGCTGACCGAACTGAGCCTGACCAAGGCGTACGGCGTGGAGACCATCGACAACGTCTCCGGCGTCACCTACACCGGCGAGGGCTGGGACTGGAAGAACGACCGGCGCGGCGGCGGCGGCTCGACCCTCGACGACCTGCACGCCACCCAGACCGACGGCGACTCCTTCGAGCTGGCCTTCCACGGCACCGGCGTGGAGTACATCGCCCAGGTCAACTCCGACGAGGGCAAGGTCGACCTCTACCTGGACGGCAAGCTCGACGCCACCATCGACAACAGCAACCCGACCCGGGAGTACCAGAAGGTCGTCTACACCAGGACCGGGCTGGCGCCCGGCCCGCACACGCTCAAGGGCGTCAAGAAGGACGGCTCGTACTTCATCGTGGACGGCTTCAAGATCCACTCCGCCCCCGCGAGCGAGGACGGCGAGCCTCCGGTGACGACCGCGTCCGGGGTGCCCGCCGGCTGGTCGGACGGGCCCGTGGAGGTGGTCCTGACCGCCGCCGACGCCGGCTCCGGCGTGGCGCGCACCGAGTACCGGCTCGGCGACGGCTCCTGGCAGCCCTACACGGCCCCCGTCCGGGTGGACCGCGAAGGCGAGAGCGTGCTGGCCTTCCGCAGCGCCGACCGGGCGGGCAACGTCGAGGAGCCGAAGTCGGTCACCGTCCGGATCGACGCGACGGCCCCCGCCCTGACCGTCACGCCGGACCCCGCCCGGCTGTGGCCGCCGAACCGCAAGCTGGTGCCGGTGCAGGTCGCGCTGAAGGCGTCCGACGCCGGGCCCGTCACCGTCACCCTGGTCTCGATCACCAGCTCCCAGGGCGACGCCCGGGAAGACGTGCGCGAGGCCGCCACCGGCACCGCCGACACCTCCTTCGCCCTGCGCGCCGAGCGGGACGGCGGCCAGGACCGGGTCTACACGATCACGTACCGGGCGGTGGACCGCGCGGGCAACGCCACCGAGGCCCGCGCCCAGGTCACCGTGGGACACGCCGGGTAGGCAGCGGACGGACCGGCTCCTTCCAGCCGGTCTGTCCGACTTCCGCCGTCATGCGCGTGGCGGGCTTCCTGTCAGGGCAGGACCCCGCCATGACGTCTGCGCGAGGCTTCGACGGCGGGTCCGGGATATTCCGCCGCAAACCAGTAGAACAGATCGCCACCGAGCACGAGGGCGAGCTCAACCGCGTGCTCGGGCTCTGGCAGCTCACCGCGATCGGGGTGGGCGGCATCATCGGCGCCGGCATCTTCGCGCTGGCCGGCGCCGTCGCCAACCAGACCGCCGGGCCCGCCGTGGTGATCTCCTTCCTGATCGCCGGCATCGCCAGCGCCGCCGCCGCGTTCTCCTACGCGGAGTTCACCGGCATGATCCCGAAGGCCGGATCGGCGTACACGTACGGGTACGCGGTGCTCGGCGAGATCGTCGGCTGGTTCATCGGCTGGGACCTGCTGCTGGAGTACACCGCCATCGTCGCGGTCGTGGCGATCGGCATCTCCGGCTACTTCGGCTTCCTCCTCGGCCAGTTCGGCATCGACCTGCCCGCCTGGATGCTCGGCGCGCCCGGCACCGGGCCGGGACACGTCGTGGACCTGTTCGCGGCGATCCTGTGCCTGTTCATCGCGTTCCTGCTCAACCTCGGCATGCGGTCGGCCGCCCGGTTCGAGACGTTCGTCGTCGCGATCAAGGTCGCGGTGGTGCTGCTGGTGATCGTGGTCGGCTTCTTCTACATCGAGACGGCCAACTACACGCCGTTCTTCCCCTTCGGCTTCGGCGGGGCGGTGACCGGCGCGGCCACCGTGTTCTTCGCCGTCTTCGGCTACGACGCCATGAGCACGGCGGCCGAGGAGTCGAAGGACGCCCAGCGGCACATGCCCAAGGCCATCCTCTACTCCCTGGCCATCTCGATGGTCCTGTACGTGCTGGCCTGCCTCGTGCTCACCGGCATGCAGAACTACCAGGACATCGACCCCGAGAGCGGCTTCTCCTCGGCGTTCGCCTCCGTCGGGCTGTCCGGGCTGGCCAGCGTCATCGCGGTCGGCGCCATCGTCGGCATCCTGACCGTCATGTTCACGTTCATGCTGGGCGTCACCCGCGTGTGGTTCGCGATGAGCCGGGACGGGCTGCTGCCCTCCTGGTTCGCCAAGCTCCACCCCGTGCGGCACGTGCCGTCCAGGGTGACCTGGATCGTCGGCGCCGGGTCCGCGCTCATCGCCGGGTTCCTGCCGATCAGGGAGGCGGCGGAGCTGACCAACATCGGCATCCTGCTGGCCTTCGTGGTGGTCTGCGCGGCGGTGATCGTGCTCCGCTACCGGCGTCCCGACCTGCCGCGCGGCTTCCGCATGCCGGGCATGCCGGTGGTGCCGGCGATCGGGGTGCTCTTCTCCCTCTGGCTGATCACGTTCCTGGAGCCGCTGACCTGGCTCAGGTTCGTCGTGTGGTTCCTGATCGGGCTGGTGATCTACTTCGCCTACGGGCGCCGCCACTCGGCGCTGAACCGCCCCGACTGACGTCCGGCGGCGGGGTCAGTTCGTGTCCTGGTAGACCTTGGGGCCGATGGCCTTGTACGCGGCCTTGGAGGCGTCCTTGAGCCACGGCCGGGTGCTGGTGGAGTTGGCGCGGTTGGTGTAGACGGCCATGGTGTGCAGCAGGTAGCGGTGGGTGTACCCCACCCATCCCCAGGTCTGGGCCCGGCTCCAGCTCGTCGAGTGGCACAGCCCCGAGCCGGGGCCCTTCCTGGGGCATACGATCCCCCAGGCGTCGGCGTAGGCGTCGTCGAGCCGGGCGTACGCGGTGTCGGCCCGGCCGTCGTTCTTCAGCGGCACGACCCACACCGAGACCATGATGCGCTTGTTCCCGGGGGCTCCGGGGTTCACGTACGAGCCCTTGACCATCTTCGAGCAACGCGCCTTGCGCAGGACCGAGCGGACGTTGGCCGCGTGGTAGGCGTCCGGGCACTTGTCCACGCCGCTCGACCGGAGGGTGTAGCGCACGCCCTTGGCCGTGGTGAAGGAACTGGGCAGCAGGGCGCTCGGCGTCAGCGGGATCGGGTCGGTGTCCTGGCGGTCGAGGTCCCCCGGGTCGAACGGCTCCTCGGTGGGCGGTTCGAGGGTGGGCGTCTCAGTGGGCGTCTCGGTGGGCGTCTCGGTGGGCCCCGGGGTGGCCGGCGACGGCGACGGTGTGGGGGCGACCGCGTCCGGCGAGCCGGAGGACGCCGCCGTCAGCCGGCTGTCCCCGCGCTCCGGGCCGAGATCCTTCACCACCGAGACCACGAACACCGCGGCCGCCACGACGAGCGCCACACCGACCACTCCCAAGCCGACCCCCAGACCGACCTTCATCCCCGTACTGAGACCGGCACCGGACGGAGGCGGCCCCCCGGGCCCTGGGAAAGGCGGCCTCGAAGTCCCCTGCGGCGGTGGCGGCGACATGTGTGAGGGCGACGGCAGGAGCGGCGCCCCCGGCGATGGTGCCGGTGACGGTGCTGGGAACGCCGGCGGAGGCGGCGACGGCGGCCCCACCGATGGTGCCGGGGGCAGCAGCGAAGGTGACGGCGGCTGAGGTGACGGCGGCCGCAGCAGCGGGGACCCTTGCGATGGTGCCGGTGGCAGCAGCGGCAGTCCTCGCGATGGTGGCGGGGGCGGTGGTGGGGATGACGGCGATGGCACCAGTGGGGGTGACGGCGGGGGTGGCGGGGGCTGGAGCGGGGGTGGTGGGGGCGGTGCGTGGGTGGGCGCGGGCGTGGCCGACGCGGCGGCCTGCCGCAACTCCTCCGCCCACTGCTCCGGACGCGGCCGCTCGTCGGCGGGCCCATCGAGCGCCGCCGCCGCGAGGTCGGCCGCCGCGGGGGCGACGGCGGCCAGCCGTCTGGGGTCCGTGGAGGTCCGGTCGCGGGCCAGGAGCCGTACGGCCAGCAGCGCGAACCTGTAGGCGTCGGCCTGCGGGGTGCCGTCGGGCTCGTCGGCGGGGATCTCCCAGCCGGGCGTCTCCACCTGGGGTAACGCCGCCGCTCCGGCGAGCCGCATCGTGTCGCAGCCGATGAGGAAGCACTCCGGGGAGCCGTCCGTGGCGAACAGCAGGTGCTCGGGCGACAGGTCGCCGACGACGATGTCCATCGCGTGCAGGCGGGCAAGCGTGTCGGCCAGGTCGGCGAGCAGCAGCAGGCGGTCGCGATCATCGACCCGCCGACCGATGCCACCGCCGTGAGCGCCGTCATGAGCGCCGGCGTCGGCGGGGTCGCCGGTGCTGACGTGGGCAGGATCGTCGGCAGGGGTGTGGGCGTCGTGGTTGAGCAGGAGCTCCATCGTGGCCGGTCGGCGCTCGGTTCCCGAGGGCGTCCGCAGGTCGAAGGAGAACCGGTGGGGCACCGACCGCATGAGGAAGCCGCGGACCGCGCCGTCGTGCCGGACGATCTCGGCGGGCCAGGCAGCCTTGTCGCACAACCAGGCCGCGTCCCATCCGGGTAGCCGGCCGATCAGCCCGGCCATCTCGGTGAGCACGCCGGCGTCGAGGCCAGGCAGGACGGCGGGGTCGTACTCCTTGTAGACGACCTCGAACTGGCCGTTGATCCGGCGCCCGGGCACCTCGTGGACCGTGCCCCGGCCGCCCCGCCCGAGACGCCGTCCGAGGACGAGGTCCGCCCGGTCAGTACCGCCCGTCGCGCCGGTAGCCGGGCCGTTCGTCGGGTCGTTCATCGCGTCGTTCGTCGGGTCGTTCATCGCGTCGTTCGTCGGGTCGTTCATCGCGTCGTTCGTCGAGCCGCTTGTCGAGCCGTTTGTCGAGTCGCTCATCGGGCCGCGTCCCTCGGCCACAGGGCCGGCAGCGTGCGGTCGCCGTCGAACGCCTGCCCGGAGAAGTCCAGCAGGCGCGCCAGCCACGGCGCGGGCTCGGCCCCGGGGCGCGGCGGCTCCGGCTCGGGGCCGGGCGCGTCGAGCACGACGCGCTCCCGGGCGCGGATCCGGTCTGCCTGGTCCGGTGCGTGCCGCACGTGCGCTCCCCGTCCTTCGAGCCTTCGAGCCCGCCCTTTTTCGGAGGATATCAGCGTCCATTTGCTGAAGATCAAGGATTTGTGGAGCCGGATCTGCCGGTGCCCCCGGCATACCGTGGCGTTATGGAAATTTGTGAGCTGTTCGCCTGACCACCCTGGGTGACAACTTTAAGCAAGCCCCAGCCAAAGGGCTCCTTCGATCCCCACACCCCCGGGGACATGTGAGAGGAGTCACCCAGAGTGAACAGCACGTTCAAGTCGGGCACGATCGCCATATTGGCGGCGGCGGCCCTTACCGCCTCGATGACAGGCGCCGCCGGCGCCACCTCGAAGGCGCACTTATCCACCGCGGCGACCACCGTCGCCAGGACCGAACCCCCGGCGTTCGCGCCGGCGGACGCCAAATCGCGCGACCGCGCGAAAGTGAACGCCGACGCGGCACTCGCCGCCGGCGCCGAACGCCTGCACAAGGGCTCCGGCGACGCCTTCACTCTCTCGTCCAACGTCGCCGGAACCTACGGCCTGCAATATCTGACCTACGAACGTACGTACAAGGGCCTGCCCGTCTACGGCGGCGAGGTCGTCGTGGGCACCGACCGGGCCGGCCAGGTGATCCAGCAGGTGGTCACCGGCCAGACCGCGAAGATCAAGGTCGGCACCGAGCCCTCGGTCACGGCCAGGCAGGCGACGGCCACCGCCAGGGCCCTCCTGCCCCAGGTGGACGAGGTGACCACGGCGAAGCTGGTCGTGCACGCCACCAGCGCCACCCCCAAGCTGGCCTGGCGGGTCCAGGTCACCGGGCGGACGGCCACCGGCAGGCCCAGCATCCTCGACGTGTTCGTGGACGCGCGCTCCGGCTCGCTGATCGACAAGTTCGACAAGGTGCACGAGGGCACCGGCCGCGGCTTCTACGACGGCACGGTGACGATCGACACCAGCGGCTCCGCCGGCTCGTACCGGATGGTGGACACCACCAGGCCGGGCCTCCAGTGCGGCGGCCAGAACGGGTCGGCCTACACCAAGAGCAGCGACTCGTGGGGCAACGGCTCGGGCACCGACCTGGAGACGGCCTGCGTGGACGCGCTGTACGCCGCCCAGATGGAATGGAACATGCTGCGCGACTGGCTGGGCCGCAACGGCCACAGCGGGACGGGCCGCTCGTTCCCCATCCGGGTCGGGCTGAACGACGTCAACGCCTTCTGGAACGGCTCGTATACCACCTTCGGCCACAACCAGGCCGGTAACCAGCAGGCCACCCCGATGGACGTCGTCGGCCACGAGTTCGGCCACTCCGTCTTCACCAACACCCCGGGCGGCGACACCGGCAACAACGAGGTCGGCGGCCTGAACGAGTCCACGGGCGACATCTTCGGCGCGCTGACCGAGGCCTACGCCAACAACCCGAACGACCCGCCGGACTACCAGGTGGGCGAAGAGGTCAACCTCGTCGGGAACGGCCCGATCCGGTACATGTACAACCCGTCCCAGGTCGGCGACCCCAACTGCTACAGCACCGCGATCCCCACCACCGAGGTGCACGCGGCGGCCGGGCCCCAGAACCACTGGTTCTACCTGCTGGCCGAGGGCAACAACCCCGGCGGCGGCAAGCCGAGCAGCCCGATCTGCACCGGCGGACCGTCCTCGGTGACCGGCATCGGCATCCAGAAGGCCGGCAAGATCTTCATGGGCACGCTGCAGGCCAAGACGCAGCCGTGGACCCACGCCAAGGCGCGGGTGGCCTCGCTCAACGCGGCCAAGGCGCTGTTCCCGAACAGCTGCGTGGAGTTCAACGCGGTCAAGTCGGCCTGGGACGCCGTGAGCGTCCGGGGTACCAGCGACCCGACCTGCGTGGCCAACCCGGACACCTTCTCGCTGCAGGTCAGCCCCGGCTCCGGCGCGGCCGACCCGGGCGGCTCGGCCGCCACGACCCTGAGCACGGTGACGACCGGCGGCAACGCCCAGCAGATCCAGCTCAGGACGGGCACGCTGCCGGCGGGCGTGACCGCCCAGTTCAGCCCGGCCACCATCCAGTCCGGCCAGTCGTCCACGCTGACCCTCAACGTGGCGGCGAACGCCGCCCGCGGGACGTACACCGTCCAGGTGATCGCGCAGGGCACGGCCCAGACGCAGACGCAGAACTACACCCTGACCGTCAACCGGCCGATCCCCGACCAGTTCTCGCTGACGCTCAGCCCCACGTCGGGGTCCGTGGACGCGGGCGGCAGCACCGCCTCGACGCTGACCACCACGACCACGAGCGGCAACGCCCAGCAGATCCAGCTCAGGACGGGCACGCTCCCGGCGGGCGTGACCGCCCAGTTCAACCCGGCCACCATCCAGTCGGGCCAGTCGTCGGCGCTGACGCTCGCGACGGCGTCCTCCGTGCCGGCCGGGACGTACACCGTCCAGGTGATCGCCCAGGGCACGGCCCAGACGCAGACGCAGAACTACACCCTGACCGTCTCCCGGCCCGGTGACCCGGACGCGTTCTCCGTCCGGCTCGACCCGGAGGCGGGCACCGCGACGGCCGGCGGCACCGTGGCCACCACGGTGAACACGGCGACGACCGGCGGGCAGCCCCAGCAGGTCACGCTGTCGGCGGCCAAGCTGCCGAACGGCGTCACCGCGGCCTTCGACCCGGCCACGATCCAGTCGGGCCAGTCCTCCAGGCTGACCTTCACGGTGGCCTCGACGGCGAAGAACGGCACGTACCCGATCACGGTGACGGCCACCGGCACGGCCCAGACGCAGACGGCGAGCTACGCGCTCACGGTCACCGGCGGCACGCCGGCGGGCGACTTCACCGTCGCCGCGGACCCGTCGTCGGCCACCGTCACGGCGGGCGCGACGGCGACCACCACGCTGAGCACGCAGGTCACCACCGGCCGGCCGATCCCGCTCACGCTGGCGGCCGACGGCGTGCCGCCGGGCGCGACCGTCACCTTCAGCCCGTCGTCCATCAACTCGGGCGAGTCGTCCACGGTGACGGTGACCACGTCGTCCAGCACGCCGGCGCAGACGTACACGATCACCCTCAACGCGAACGGCTCCGCCAGCCACGGCACGTCGTTCTCGCTGACGGTGAACGGTGGCGGCAGCGGTGACACCTGGCAGGAATGGCACGCCTACAACGCCGGCGACGAGGTCACCTACCAGGGTGTCCGCTACCGCTGCGTGATCGCCCACACCTCGCAGCCGGACTGGACGCCCGACGTCGTACCGGCTCTGTGGCAGCGGATCGGATGACGGTCCGCCCGGTGCCCCACGTACCCGGGGGGTGACTGAGGGCCGGAGCGGAGGGGGTCCCACCGGACCCCCTCCGTTCTGGCTTCCGGCGCTCCGGCACTGTCCGATCGCGTTCGGGGACGTCCGGCCGTAACTTTCACCGCGTTCCCTGCGTCGAACACCACATGAGACGCATCACCACCGCCACGCTCGTGGCCGGGCTGCTGCTGGCGGGCGGCGCCGCGCCGGCGCTGGCCGGCGAGTCCGCCCCCGTCCGCCGCTGCTCGGCCGGCCAGCTCCAGGTTCGCCTGGGCACGATCGACGCCGGAGCGGGCAACAGGAACGCGCCGCTGGTGTTCACCAACAGCTCACGCACCGCCTGCACCCTGTACGGCCACCCCGGCCTGATCATGATCGACAAGCAGGGCGACACGCTGCGCACCCGCGTCCGCCGCGCCACCGGCCCCAAGCACCGGGTGATGGTCAAGCCGGGCGGCAGCGCCCGCACCACACTGCACTGGACGGTCGTCGAGACCGGCGACGAGACCGCCTGCCCGAGCCCCGCCCGCCTGCTGGTCATCCCGCCGGACGAGCGGTCGTACCTGAACGTGCCCTTCGACGCCGGCCAGGTGTGCGACGGCGGGCGGCTCGACGTCACCCCGCTGGCCTGAGCTCCACACGGGGCAGGCAGGGGGGCCGGTCAGCGCAGCAGCAGGTTGACGACGACCGTGAGCACGGCCGACAGCAGCAGCGAGATCAGGATCATCGCCAGGCAGCCCGGCCAGCCGCCCAGCGGTCGCACTTCCCAGTTCCCGAACCTCATCCCCGGCCCCTACCCGGTGCGGCCGGGGTCGTACCCGGGCCGGGGCGGGCGTCAGAGACCGGCGACGAAGTCGAGGGCGACCGCCCAGGCGCGCTCGGCGGCCGGGGCGTCGTAGTCGGGCAGGCCGGGGTCGGTGAACAGGTGACCGACGCCCGGATAGCGGAAGACCTCGACGTCGGCCCGCGCCCGGCGCATCTGGAGGTACCAGGCGTTGAGCCAGTCGACCGGCTCGTAGAAGTCGGGGTCGGCGACGTGCAGCTGCACCGGCAGGTCGTCGGCGGCGGCGCCCTCGGCCATGTCGGAGGTGCCGTGCATGAGCAGCAGCCCCTGGGCACGCTCGTCGCCCAGCGCGAGGTTCTGGGCGATGGCCGCGCCGAGGGAGAAGCCCGCGTAGACCAGGCCGTCGCCGGACAGCGGGGCCGCCACCGTGATGGCCCGCTTCAGCAGCTCCTCGCTGCCGATCTCCTCCTTGATCGCGATGCCCTCCTCGGGCGTGTCGACGACGCGGCCGTCGTAGAGGTCGGGGACGTGCACCTCGTGCCCCGCCCCCCGGAGCATTTCGGCGGCCTGGTGGACGGCGGGCCGCAGGCCGTACATCGAGTGCAGGAGGAGAATCCGCGCCATACGCGCAGCTTAGCGGCCCTGGACGAGTGCGCCCGGCCCGGCCGCGGCGGGTCAGCCGTCCTCGCCGGGCAGGTCGCGGGCGGTGAACATGTCGATCAGCAGGCGGACGGGCAGCCCGGCCTCGGTCGGGTAGCGGAACTGCCGGTCGAGGTCGAGGCTGTAGCGGTTGCGGCGGCCGATCCGCTCGCGGGTCAGGTAGCCGGCCTGGAAGAGGTCGGAGACGATGTTCTGCACCGTGCGTTCGGTGACGCCGATGCGGGCGGCGATGTCGCGCAGCCGCACGCCGGGATCACGGGCGATCTCCACCAGCACGCGGGCGTGATGAGTCAGGAAGGTCCACGTCGCCGGATGGTCTTCAGGGTCGGGCACAGCCTCTGACGCTTTCTACCTGGACGTCCCGGATCCGCGGGGCGGACGAAAATGCTTACCTGAAGATCCTATGACGAAAGCTCTTTCCTGCAACCCTCTTCGCCCCTAACCTTGGGTCGAGGGCGGCTCAGACGCCGTCCCTACCGGCCAGGCCCACTTGGGGAACAACAGATGTCCGTCACCCAGACGTACCTTGCCGTCGCGTCGAGCGCCGCCACCAGGCCGCCATGTCCGTGCTCGACATGAGCTGCCGGCCGGTTCCGGCCGGCGCGCTGGTCACGGTCTCCGGTGAGCTCGACGCCACCAACGCCGATCGCCTGGAGGGCGCCATCCACGACGCCCTTCGCCCCGGCCGGTCCGTGATCCTCGACCTGGGCGAGCTGACCTTCATGGACAGCAGCGGCCTGCACGTGCTGCTGCGGGCGCACGACGACGTCCACGACGCGGGCGGGAGCCTGCGCCTGGCCGCCGTGCGGGACATCCCGGCCCGCATCCTGCAGATCACCGGGGTGTGGGACGCGCTGCACATCCACGCCTGCGTGGAGGAGGCCGCCGGCGCGGCCGCGGACGCCCAGCCCGATCGACTGCCGGATGATGTGGAGCGGTTGTGATGCACCTGGCCAGCAGCTATCTGCCGGGGATCACCGTGATCACGGTGGCCGGCGAGGTGGACGCCACCGCCTCCGGCCACCTGGAGACCTACCTCGACCAGGTGCGCCGCCGCCTGGACGAGCACCTGGTCATCGACGCGCACCGGCTGACGTTCCTGGACAGCTCCGGCCTGTCCGTGCTGCTCGCCGCCGCCACGCTGGCCCGCGCGCACGGCGTCGACGTGCACCTGGCCGGCCTCCAGCCCACGGTGGCCCGGATACTGGAGATCACCGGCACCGCCGAGCTCGTGACGCTCCACGACCGCATCTCCCAGGCCGTCACCGCGGTGCAGGCGCTCCGGGACGCCGCGCCCGGTGAGCCCGGGGAGCCGGGTGAGCCCGCCGAGCCGTCCGAGGCCGTCTGACCGTCTCGTGGGTGTGGCGGCCGGCGGCCACCGGGTGCTCACCTGCGGATCCCGCCCTGCCACCGCCGGCTAGCAGGAAGTGCCCTCGGTGTCCAGACCCGGCCGGCCGTGACCTCCCCTCCAGATGGACGGCGGCTTCGTTCATGGGCATGAGCACCGAAATCATCTCCGGTACGGAGTTTTTGCGCGCTGCGCGTACCTAGCGTGGCGGTCATGAATCGCGCACTTCTCCGACGGGGTCTGGCCGCCGCGGTGGCGGTCGGCCTCCTGCTCAACGGACCCGCCGTACAGGCCAGGTCGAAGCCCGTCACCGTGACCCTGCCGCAGCCGACAGGCCCTCGCGAGATCGGCACTGTCACCCTGCACCTGCGTGACGGCTCCAGGGCCGACCCGTGGATCAAGACGCATGACCGGCGTGAGCTGATGGTCAGCCTGTGGTACCCCACGCGCCGTCCGGACGGCCGCCCCGCCGCGCCCTGGCTGCCGCCCCGCGCCGCCGAGGCCTTCTACCGCAACAACGGCCTCTCGCCCGCGGCTGTCGGCCTGCCCCTGACCCATGGCCGCGAAGGGGCCCGGGTAGCCGGGCGGGGGCTGCCCGTCGTCCTGTTCTCGCCCGGCAACGGCGCCGACCGTTCCATGAACACCACCACGGTCGAAGAGCTGGCCAGCTGGGGCTACATGGTGGTCACCATCGACCATCCGGGCGACGCGGGCGAGGTGGAGTTCCCCGACGGCACGGTCACCGGCCGCGTGCTGAAGCCCGTCCCGGTGAGCCGGCTGGCGGAGAAGGCCGACGAGATCAACGTGCGGGTGGCTGACGCGCGCTTCGTGCTGGACCGGCTCAAGGAGCTGAACAAGGGACAGAACCCCGACGCTGAACGCCGGGCGCTGCCGGAGGGTCTGCGCGGCGCGTTCGACCTGAAAAGGGTCGGGATGTTCGGCCATTCCGCCGGAGGAGCGACGGCCGCCGCGACGATGCTGGCGGACCGGCGGATCAAGGCGGTGCTGAACCTGGACGGACCCGCCCTCGGCAAGGTGGCCGCCAAGGGGCTGGCCAAGCCGTACATGCTCATGGAGGCCGAGATCTTCGACAAGCCCATCCGCGGGCAGAAGGCCTTCTGGTCCCGGTTGAAGGGCTGGCGGCTGCACGTGCGCACCAACGGCGCCAAGCACAATTCCTACACCGACCTGCCGCTGGTGTACGAGCAGGCGGCCGCGGCGCTGGGCCTGTCGAAGGAGCAGTTGCGAGCGGTGAACGGGACGCTGCCGGCGGCGCGTGCCGTGGCCGTCACGCGCGCCTACACCAGGGCCTTCTTCGATCTGCAGCTACGACGCGAAGGCCATCTGCTCGACCGGCGTTCCCCGCGCTTTCCCGAGGTGCAGGTGATCGCCCGCTAGTCATCGACGGCCGCCGAACCCCCAGTCGTGCACCTCGATCCCGGCGTAGCGGTCGGCGGTGAGGACCGCGCGGGCCGCGTCCGCGTCCGGCGCGCGGACCAGCAGCGCGGTGCCGACCCAGGTGGCGCCGTCGTCGGACAGCAGCGGCCCGTAGGCGATCAGCTCGTCGCCGTCGGCCGGCGGGACGAGGTCGGCGGGCTGCCCGGAGCCGAGGCCCAGCACCAGGTACCGGTTCCCGCCCTCCCGGCCGCCGGGGAACTCCCACATGGTGCGCCCCAGCACGTTGCGCCAGCGGCGGAGCAGCACGTCGCGGTAGACCCCGGCCTGGTAGTTGGGCTCGTCGAAGGCGAACGCCCGCGCGGCGGCGGGGTCGGGCAGGTCGACGATGTGCACGCTGCCGGTGGCCGCCCTGGTGTCGCGGTCGAAGGTCGGGCCGCGGGCGATCAGCTCCGCTTCGTACCGGTCCATGTAGGACCAGTGCGCCTCCCCCAGCTCCCCGCGCAGGGGGCCCGATCCGGGACGGTCACGGTGGTAGCAGAAGAACTCCATGACGAGAGCGTACCTACCACGTGATCTTCACCCGGTCACGACCGTCGCACGGCCCGGCGGCTCAGCCGAGCATCTGCTCGACGAGGTCGGCGGCGCGGGTGGTGCCGCCCTCGGCCCGCGCCTCGGCCTGCAGGCGCGTCAGCCGGCGGGCCACCTCGGGGTCGCCGGTCAGCTCGGCCAGCGCGGCGCGCAGGGCCTGCGCCGTGGCGTCGGCGGTGTCGATGCGGCGGGCCACGCCCAGCTCCACGAGCCGGTCGGCGTTGGCGAACTGCTCGGCGCCCTGCGGGACGGCGATCATCGGCACGCCCGCCAGCAGCCCTTCGCAGCAGCCGCCCATCCCCGCGTGGGTGACGAACGCGTCGGCCTGGTCGAGGATCGCCCGCTGCGGCACCCACGGGTGCACCTCGACGTTGGACGGGATCTCGCCCAGCTCCCCCACGTCGGTGTACTTGCCGATCTGCAGCACGATGTGCCAGCCGGGCAGGTCGCCGAAGGCCGCCAGGCACCGGCGGTAGAACTCCGGCTGCCGGGTGTAGGCCGACCCCAGGGAGATCAGCAGGACGTTCGCGGCGTCGGCCGGACGGGTCCAGCCGTCCTGCCCGTGCAGGTCGTGGCAGGGGCCGACGAAGGTCACGGTGGCGGTGTCGACCTGGTCGGCGTGCGGCTGCATGGCCCGCGGGATCAGGGCCAGCGCGCGGGGCGGACGGCCGGAGAAGGCATCGACGTCGGTGGTGGTGGCGCCGCATCCGGCGAGCCAGGCGGCGAACCTGGCTCGGTAGGCGTCGGCCCCGGGCAGCCGCCACAGCTGGGCCGCCACCTCCTCCTGGTAACCCTTCCAGGCCACGAACGTCGGCGACAGCTGCAGCAGGGGACGGCCCTGCGCCTCGGCCATGGCCCGCGCGGCGTAGGCGCCGATGTCGTACAGGTAGAGGTCGGCGGGGTCGTCGTCGTAGGCGGCGCGCAGCTGCGGGAGCGCCTGGACGGCGTCGTCCAGGAAGAGGCTCATCGCCGCGATGGGGTCGTCGGGCCAGTCGTTGTCGGCGACCGGCAGCGTCGAGGTGCACGGGACCAGCTCGGCGCCGGTGCCCGTGACCAGGTCGGCGACCGCCGGGTCGTTGGCGTACGTCACCCGGTGGCCGCGGGCCACCAGCTCGCGGACGATCTCCAGGCTGGGCAGGACGTGGCTGACGGCGGGGATGCCGACCATGGCGATGTGGGCGCGGCGGCGGGACACGGGCGAATCACTCATTTCAGGTTCTGTCGCGGCGGGACGAGCGCTGGTCGGCGGGACGAGCGCTGGTCGGCGGGTCAGGCGGGACGCGCACCCGGGGCGGCGGCCTCCAGGTCGGCGACGCTGCCCGACATGATCGTGCGCACGTGCTCGGTGATGTGCTCGGCGGGCCAGTCCCACCAGGCCACCGCGAGCAGCCGGGCGACGTCGTCGGCCGGGTAGCGGGTGCGGATGAGGCGGGCCGGGTTGCCGCCGACGATCCCGTAGTCGGGCACGTCGGAGGTGACCACGGAGCCGGCGCCGATGATCGCGCCGTGCCCGATGCGCACGCCGGGCAGCACCGTCGCGCCGTGGCCGAACCAGACGTCGTTGCCGACGACGGTGTCACCGCGGTTGGGCAGGCCGGTGAGCAGGTCGAAGTGGTCGGACCACGAGCCGCCCATGGTGGGGAAGGGGAAGGTCGAGGGGCCGTCCATGCGGTGGTTGGCGCCGTTCATGATGAACCGCACCCCGGTGCCCAGGGCGCAGAACTTGCCGATGACCAGCCGCTCCGGACCGTAGTGGTAGAGCACGTTGCGGGTCTCGAACGCGGTCGGGTCGTCGGGGTCGTCGTAGTAGGAGAACTCCCCCACCTCGATGAGCGGGGACTTGACCAGCGGCCGCAGCAGCACCACCCGTGGCTGGGCGGGCATCGGGTGCAGGACGGTGGGGTCGGCGGGGCCGCGGGCGTTCATGGATCTCTTCCTTCCGCCACCGCTAATGCGACAACTTGTACATTAAGATGGTGGCATGCCGACGTCCGCCCCGCAAACGGGAAAGGGATCGACGACGCCCGAGAGCCCGTCGTCCGGGCCGCGCCGCCGTCCGGGCGGCCGTACCGGCCGCATCCGCGCGCAGGTTCTCGACGCGGTCCGCGCCGAGCTCGCGGAGCGCGGCTTCGACGGGCTGACCCTCGACGCCGTCGCGGCCCGCGCCGGCGTGCACCGCGCGACGGTCTACCGGCGCTGGCGGGACGTCGGCGGCCTGCTCGCCGACGTCCTGGAGGCGACCGGCGACGACGACTGGCAGCCCGAGGACACCGGCTCCCTGCTGGGCGACCTGACGGCGCTCAACCACGAGAACCAGGCGGCCATGACCGCGCAGCCGTCGATCGCCACGGCCCTGATCGCCGCCTCGTTCCGCTCGGAGGAGGCCGCCCGCGGCCTGCGGCGGCTCTGGGACGACCGGTACACCCGCTGCGAGGTCATCGTCAGCCGGGCGGTCGAGCGGGGCGAGCTGCCGGCCGGCACCGACGCGCGGCGGCTGCTCGTCGCCGCCACCGCGCCGCTCTACCACCACCTGGTGCTGCTGCGCACGTCCCCCGACCCGGACCTGCCGGAACAGGCGGCGCGGACGGCCGTGCTCGCCGCCGAGGCCGGCGCCTTCGCCCCTCCCCCGGGGCGGTGAGGGCGGGGTCGCGGTCAGGAGGAGACGGCGACGGGCAGGCGGTAGGTCCGCGGGTCGTCGAGGTGGGCGACGATGAAGGCGGCCAGGTCGGCGCGGGACGTACGGGCGCCCAGGCGTTCGGTCGCGCCGATCGAGACGCGGGGGTGGCCGGTGCCGGGCCGGTCGGTCAGGCCGGTGGGGCGGACGGCCGTCCAGTTCAGCCGCGTCCCGGCGAGCGCCTGTTCCATGCGGGCCATGTCGGCGTACGGATGACGCATGACGTGGTGCAGGACGCGGCCGAGCAACCGGGTGACGGGCCCGGCGCCGGCCGGGACGGCCAGCCCGGCCGAGGAGATCACGACGAGCCGGGCGGACGGCGGCAGCGCCGCGACGATCGCGGCGGTCCCCTGCGAGTAGACCGTGGTGGGGCCGCGGCCGGACGAGCCTAGGGCGGAGATCACGGTGTCGTGGCCGGTCAGCGCGGCACGCAGGCTCGCGGGGTCGGTCACGTCGGCGGCGCGGCGGACGAGCCGCGGATGGTC
This sequence comes from Nonomuraea sp. NPDC049624, assembly GCF_040675255.1. Lineage (NCBI taxonomy): Bacteria > Bacillati > Actinomycetota > Actinomycetes > Streptosporangiales > Streptosporangiaceae > Nonomuraea > Nonomuraea sp. NPDC049624. The sequence goes on from NZ_JBFAOR010000023.1 coordinate 30,308, forward strand.
GAGGCCGAGGCCGTCGGGGCGGCGGGCGACGGCGGTGACGGTGTGCCCGGCCGCCAGTGCGTGTTCGACGACGAGGCGTCCGGTGCGGCCCGTGGCGGCGACGACGGCGAGGGAGGTCATGAGCGGGCGATCTTCCGTGGCGAGGGGGCGAGGGCTTCAGGCGTGGGTTTCAGGCGTGGGCTTCAGGCGTGGGCGGCGGGCCTGCTGGCGGGCTGGAACTTGAAGGAGATGGCCTCCATGAGGGCCTGGTGCTTGGTGTTCTGGAAGGCGGCGATCTTCCAGTCGCCGTCCGCCTGCCGGACCATCGTGTAGGTCTGGATCTTGTGCAGCTTGCCCGGCTTGCCCTTGTAGGTGTCGCCGCGGGTGATGACGAGGGCGGTGTCGGGGCCGGCCAGACGGATGCCGACGGTCTCGTAGGCCAGCCGGGTGCCCTTGACGAAGCTGTCGAACAGCGCCTGGTGGGCCTCGCCGATCTCGCGGGCGCCGGTGTACAGGGTGCCGACGTAGGTGATGTAGGTGGCGTCCTCGGTGAACAGGTCGCCGTACGCGCCGCCGTCGGCCCGGTTCCAGGCGTCGGCGAGACGGTCGAGCACGGAGGTGATGGCGGCGGCGTCGGCGGCGGTGAGGGTGTTGCCCATGGTCGTTGCCCTTCCGGGGGTAACTTCTCAGAAGCATTTGCTTCTTTGAAGATTTATCTTCTCTGGAGAAGAGATTAGGAGAGGGGCCGGCCACTGTCAACTCTCCGGCGCGAGAGGTCGCGCCGGGAAGCTCGGAACGGGGAGAGCCGCAGGTCAGGGGCGATGGAGCGCCGAGATCGCGAACCCGTCCACCGGGCCGAGCGCGGCCTGCGGCACGCCGGGGGTGATCTCGGGGAAGGGGAAGAAGTCGTACCCCTCGCCCGGCTTGACCTGGTTGCCGTCCCAGTAGCCGCTGATCCAGGTGCCCATGAGGGTCATCGCGGCCTTGCCGGAGGGGACCATGTCGCCGGCGTCCGTTGAAGTAGCCCCCGTATGCTTGCGGTCCCATGAGTGAGCAGTTGACGATCGGCGAGCTGGCCGAACGCACCGGGGTCGCCACCTCCGCGCTGCGCTACTGGGAGGAGCTCGGGCTCATCCCGGCGCCCGAGCGCGTCTCGGGGCAGCGGCGCTATCCGCCGGCGGCGGCCGAGCGGGTGGCGGTGATCCTGTTGCTGCGCGAGGTCGGCCTCACGTTGCGCGAGATCAGGACGTTCATCGCGGCCCGGTCCGAGCCGGGCGACGCGTGGCGCGAGCTGTACCGGCGCAAACTCGCCGAACTGGACGAGCGCATCGCCCGTGCCCAGGTGGCGCGCACCGCCATCGCGCACGGCATGGCCTGCCCGCACGAGAACGTCTTCGAGTGCCCCGCCTTCACCGGAGCGGTCAGGGCGCGGCTGGCGGGGGCGTCCCTGGAAGAGGCGCACCAGCACTGAACGGCGGCCCGGCGGCCGCGAACGCCTCGGCCGCCGCAGGCACCGAGGCGGTGCTCGCGGCGGCCGGGACGCGCGTCAGGGGGCGGACCGTCAGGCGGTCGGCTCGGGGGTGTGGCGGGGCAGGGCGAGGGTGACCAGGAGGCCGGCGATCATCACCGCCGCGGTCAGCAGGACGACCAGGAACTCGCCGTCCGCCGTGGCGGCGCGCAGGGCCTGGCCGGTCCTGCCCGCGGTGCCGACGTCGGCGATGACGGTGAAGACGGCCAGGCCGATGGCGTTGCCGATGTTGAGCGCGGTGGAGGCGATGCCGTTGGCGACGCCCTGCTCGTGGGCGGGGGTGCCGGTGGCGGCGGCGATCCACATGGCGGTCCAGACGACGCCCTGACCCAGCCCGGAGACGACCAGACCGGGGATCAGCAGGCCGTACCCGGCGTCGGCGTCGAAGCCGAGGGCCAGGACGGCGGTCCCGGCGACCCCGACGGCGAAGCCGATCAGCAGCGTGGCCCGGGTGCCGATCCGGGTGGCCAGGCGTTCGCCGCCCTGGGTGCCGGCGGCGATGGCCAGCGACGGGACGAGGAAGGCCAGCCCGCTCTGCAGGGCGCTGTAGCCGTGGACGCTCTGCAGCAGCACGGTGAGGAAGTACGGCAGGACGCCGAACGTGGCCATGTAGACGAAGGTGACCAGCATGCCGACGGTCAGGCTGCGGTTGCGGAACAGCCGGAACGGCATGAGCGGATCCGCGCTGCGGGCCTCGACCAGCGCGAAGACGACCAGCAGCACGGCGGCCACCGCGAAGGCGCCCGCGACCAGGGGGCTGCCCCAGCCCAGCTCGGGCCCCTCGACCAGGGCGAAGACCAGCAGCGTGGACCCGCCGGTCACGGTGAGCGCCCCCGGCATGTCGAACCTGCGCCGCTCCCGCCCGGCCGGGTCACGCGGGACGACGGCCAGCGCGGCCAGCGCGACCAGCCCGGCCAGGGGGACGTTGACGAAGAAGACGGCGGGCCAGCCGAAGTTCTCGGTGAGGACGCCGCCGAGCAGCGCCCCGATCGTCAGCCCGCTGGCGCCCGCGCCGCCCCAGACGGCCAGCGCCCGGTTGCGCTGCCGCCCCTCGGCGAACAGGCTGTTGAGCAGCGCCAGCGTTGACGGCAGCAGCAACGCCCCGCCGACGCCCTGCACCGCGCGGGCGACGATGATGACCACGGGGCCGGTGGCCAGCCCGCCCGCCAGCGAGGACAGCGCGTAGAGGGCCAGGGCGAGCACGAAGACGCGGCGGCGGCCGAGCAGGTCGGCCGCCCGGCCGCCGAACAGCAGGAAGCCGCCGGCGAAGACGACGTACGCGCTGACCACGAGCTGCTGGGTCTGGCCGGGGAAGCCCAGGTCGGCGCCGATCCGCGGGAGCGCGACGAAGACGATGTTGAGGTCGAGCGCGTAGATGAGCTGGGCCAGGGCGAGCAGCGCCAGGGTCCAGCCGAGCCGGGGCTTGACGCCGTCCGCGACGGCCGCGGGCAGCGTGGATGGTGTGGACATGGAACGCCCTTCGGAGGGAGCCGGTGAGCGGGCACGCGAAGGCCCGCCGCACGAAACGATAGTACGAGTATTGACGTACGGTCGTACTATGCCAGACCGAAGGGGAATTGTTCGACAGTCGCGGTACAGTTGGACCATGGCCTTCCGTCATCCCGACCGCGACCAGATCCGGGTCGAAGACGTGCTGTCGGCGCTGGGGAACGGCGTGCGCCTGTCCGTCGTCCGCATCCTCGACGCCGGCGGCGAGCACAACTGCACCAGCGTCCTGAACACGCTGGGGATCACCGCGAAGTCGACCATGACCCACCATTGGCGGGTGTTGCGTGACAGCGGGGTGATCTGGCAGCAGCCGTCGGGCCGGGAGAACCTGCTCGTCCTGCGGCGCGAGGATCTGGACGCCCGCTACCCCGGCCTGCTCGACGCCATCCTGTCCGGCGCCCGCACCGACGACGCCGCCCAGCGGCCCGACCGCCCCGGCCCGGCCACCTGACCTGCCCGCCCACTTGACCTGCCCGGCCGCCTGACCTGCCCGCCTGCGGGGCTTCCGCCGCGCGGGACGGAGGCCGAGCCCCGGCCTACCGGTCGGCCGGGGCTCGGACCCGATCAGCTATCGGCGCCGGCGGCGGCCGCCACCGCGGCCCGGCTGGAGGCCACCCAGGCCGCCCAGGACGTCTTGGATCGGTTCCAGACATCGGGCGGGAAGAGATGATCGGGTGGCTCCTATCCCTGGTAACCGGGGATGGAGAGCTCCGGGACGGTGCTGCCGGCGCAGCGGGCGCGCTGGTCGGCGGTGGGGGCGGCGTTGCGCATGCCCACGACCGGCACGGCGCGGCCGTCGGCGTAGGTGTTGTCGGAGGCGGTGAAGGCCGCCGCGTCCCCGGCGACCTGGGAGACGTCGGGGCGGCCCGGGGTCCCGGCGAGCGGGTCGAGGAAGCGGTTGCCGAAAACGGCGATCGCCTGTTCGGCCCCGGTGCCGGGGAAGTTGCGCCAGTACATGATCCCGCTGTGGTCGGCGGCGGGCGTGACCGTGCGGATGTCGTAGACGTTGCCGCAGACGACGACGTCCTGGAAGACCTTGGGGGCGTTGGTCACGTCGTAGGTGTAGAGCAGCAGCGCGGTGCCGTACAGGAGGTTGCCGGCGATGGTCGCGCCGGCGCCGTTGCGCACCTTGAGCCCGCCCCTGGCGTCCTGGGGCCAGCCGCGCAGCCAGTTGCCGGTGATCTTGAGTCCGTCGAAGCCCCAGGCGTACACGCCGTGATCGCTCTTGGCGCGGCTGCGCGGGTCGCGGTTGACGATGTTGCCGGAGACGGTCGCGTTGATGTCGCCCTTGATGCTGATGCCACGCTGGATGTGGCCGAGGGCGGCGGGCAGGCCGGTACGGCGGCGCACCTCGGCCAGGCGCGTCGCCGGGGCCTGCGACCAGGAGCGTCCGCCGGCCCAGGTGCTCAGCCATGCCGTCGAGGACAGGTCGGCGCCCAGGACGTTGCCGCTGATCGTCAGTTCGCGGGTGCGGTAGGTGAACAGCGGGGCGCCGCCGTCCACCTGCCGGTCCGACAGGAAGATCGAGTCCTGAACCTTGGCGCCGACCACGTTGGTGAGAGCCACGGCGACCTGGGCCGAGCTCGTCTGCTGCTCGTCGCCCCCGCTGGGCGTCTCCCCGTCGCCCGTGCGGTTGACGAACACGCTGCGCCGGATGATCGGCCCGGTCTTGTAGGGGCTGTTGACGTCCAGGCGCAGCCCGTCGAACACCACGTTGTCCAGTACGGGCGTACGGTCCCACCGGTTGGCGTAGGTGGTGTCGGCGAGGGCGGCGTTGGTCGTGCTGCGCAAGATGGCGGGTGTGTCGGGGTCGCCGAGGATGGAGGCGGGCTTGCTCCAGTCGAGGCCGCCGGTGATGCGGTAGAGGCCGCCCGGCAGGTAGAGGCAGCGTCCCGAGGCGTACGCGGTGGTGATCGCCTGCCGCATGCTCGCGGTGTCGTCGGCCTGCCCGTCGCCCTTCGCACCGGCGTCGGCGACGGCGTTCAGCACGCCACCCGAGCAGGCCGGGTCCGCGGCCACCGACTCCGGCACCGCAGGAGCGGCACCGGCCATGGCCGGCTCGGCGCCGAGCCCCGACACGACGACCACGCCCGCGACCAGCGCCTTGCGCATCCGCCCTGGGTTGCTTGCTCGCATCGCCCGACTTCCTCCGGTTCCCCGACGCCGGCCGCGACGTGGTTGCCGCGTCCCCCGTTCAGCAAGGTGATCTTGCCATACGCGGCCGCCGCCGGGGTGGCGCGTCAAGACGCCAGGGGCCGCACGAGCGACGATCATCGAGACCGGCTCCCGGTCGCCCTGCGTACCGCAGGGTCCAGTGAAGTGCTCAGGCGTGGCGGCCTGTGGATCTCGATGGAACGCTCAGCCGGGCAGTGGCCAGCAGCGGAAGATCCGTTCGTCTACGCCCGGAACCGCCTGGACATGAATGCCGTAGACGACCTACGGGGCGATGGGTTCGCCGGGTTGCCGGATCTCGAATCCGGATCGGCGGCGGAAGGCATCCATGCCTGGCGTAGGCGGCACCTGTCCATAGAGCTGCATGTACCTGCAGTGGAAATAGATCTGTTTGCAGCGCTTGAGTAGCGTGGCGCCGACGCCTCTGCCGCGGGGTGTGCTCGGCGACCGCGATGGCCTTGATCTTTGTCAGGGCCGCCCAGACTCAGGCCCGAGCACAGCGGGAGGCGGCGCACGGCGAAGGCTGACCCTGGCTAGCGATGGCCGCACGGCATCGACGGACCCTCCAGGGCGGCAAATCGGTTGCCGGGCGACGAACGGGCCATACAGAATCGCCACCATGATCTCTCAAGGCCGCGACCACCGCCATCCGGACATCGCCGGCCACATTGAGTATCCCCGCCTTGCACTACGCCATCCGTGACTACAACCCCGAGCACGAGAGCGCCTGGCTGCGCTGCCGCGTTCTGTCCTTCCTGACAACCGCCTACATCGACGACGTCGTCACGAGCAAACCCGCGACCCCAGCTCCCGGTTTCGAACTCATCACACAGGACATCGGCACTCTTGCCGGAATTCTCGACGTCGCCATTGACGGTGAACTGGCGACCGTTGAAACCATCGCGGTTCATCCTGACCATCAACGTCGGGGCATCGGCCGCGCTCTCCTCGACCAAGCCCGTGCCCGAGCCCGCAGGCTCGGCGCACGCACGCTCGACGCCTGGACAAGGGACGATCCGGGGACATTGCGCTGGTATCGAGCCAACGGCTTCACCGAGGGAGAGCACTACCTCCACGTCTACACGAACTACTACACCGATCCCAGCGAGCCGGACAGGGCCATCGGTGCGCGCCAGCCAGGCCTGCGGCCCATGGCGATCTTCGCGCATGCCAGCTTGCAGGACGAGCATGCCATGCGCACGCAGTTCGCCCGAGTTCACGTCTGTCGGCGCTTCGTGTCAATGCTCTGAAGCACGCTCCCGACGTCCTCAGAGACCTTGAGTCCTGACCGCCCCGGGATTCGCGAGCCTGTGCCGACGCAGTACGTCGCGCCGACGGTACGGGCCTCAGCGTCGAGCCGTCGAACGCCTGTGCTTGGGCGCCCGGCAGGCCCACGGCATCGGACCTCCGTACGGGCTCCTCATGTCCCGTAACGGCGGCGGGGACATGGGGCCGCGGCCGCGCGTGTCGCCGGCCCGGTCCGGCTACTCTCGCTGCCGTGACCACTCCGCCGTCCGGCTCTCCCGAACGTCTGCGCGCCGACCTGGTCGCCGAGCTCAGGCGAGCCGGCTGGATCCGCTCCCCCGCAGTCGAGGCGGCCTTCGTGAAGGTGCCGCGCGAGCGGTTCGCCCCCGAGGCTTCTGCGGAGGCGGCCTACGCGGCCGACGACGTCGTCGTCACCAAGCGCGGCCCGGACGGCCGGGCCACGAGCTCGATCAGCGCGCCCTGGCTGCAGGCCGGCATGCTCGAAGCGGCCCGGCTCCGCCCCGGCGCGAAGGTTCTGGAGGTGGGTTCCGGCGGCTGCAACGCAGCCCTCATCGCCGAGATCGTCGGGCCGGACGGGCTGGTCGTCACCGTCGACATCGATCCCTTCGTCACCGAACGCGCGAGCCGCTTCCTCGCCGACACCGGCTACGGCAGAGTGCGGGTCGTCCTAGGCGACGCCGAGCACGCGGCCGGGCGGCACGCGCCGAGCGGCGGCTTCGACGCCGTGATCGTCACCGTCGGCGTGTGGGACGTGCCCTGGGGGCACCTGCTCGCCCCGGACGGCCGGATGGTCGTCCCGCTGCGCTTCTCCACCATCAGCCGGTCCTTCACCTTCGTCCGCGAGGGCGACCACTTCGCCGGGCTCGACCCGACGGTCTGCGGCTTCGTCCCGTGCCAGGGGGCCGGCAGGCTGCCCGACCAAGAACCGGTGCTGGCCGGCGGCGCCGTCAGGCTGACGCTGGAGCAGGGGCCCGCACTCGACGCGGCCCGCCTCGACCAGGCGCTGGACGGCGACCGCACCGAGCTGTGGACCGGCGTCACCGTCGGCCATGGTCGGCCGTTCGACACGATGCACCTGTCGATCGCCGCCGACGACGAGCGGTTCGGCATGTTCTGGCAGGACCCCGGCCGCGACTGCGGGCTCGTCCAGCCGGCCATGCGCTGGTACTGTCCCGCGCTCATCGTCCCCGACAGCTTCGCCTACCTCACCATTCGGGAGACCCACGGCCCGCACGACGCCGAGCGGCGATGGGAGTTCGGAGCCTGCGGCCTCGGCCGCGAGGGCGCCGGGCTCGCCCGGCAGCTGCACGACCACGTGCTGGCCTGGGATCGCGATCGGCGCCACCGCCCGGACCCGGTCTTCACCCTCCACCCGGCCGACGCCGCCGTACCGGCCCCCGCCGACGGCCGCGTCTTCCGCAAGCGTCACACCCAGCTGGTCATGGCCTGGCCCTGAGCACGAACGAGCCGACCGGTTTCCGGTGTCTTGCCGGTGGTCAGGCGGATCTGACGGCGGAGATGTCGAATTCCAGGGTGATCCGGTCGGAGATCATCACGCCGCCGGTCTCCAGCGCGGCGTTGTACGTCATGCCGAAGTCCTTGCGGTTGATCGCCGTGCTGCCCTCGAAGCCGACCCTGGTGACGCCCTGCGCGTCGACCGCGGTGCCGGTGTAGTCGAGCGGGACGGTGATCTGCCGGGTCACCCCGCGGATCGTCAGGTCGCCGGTGACCTCGAAGCTGTCGCCGCCCGCATGCTTGACGGACGTGGACTCGAACGTGATGTGCGGGTGGGCGGCGGCGTCGAGGAAGTCGCCGGTGCGCAGGTGGCCGTCGCGCATCTGGTTGCCGGTCTGGATGCCGGCCACGTCGAGCACCACGCGGACGGCGGAGGCCGCCGGGTTCGCCGCGTCCAGGCGGGCGGTGGCCTCCTGGACGGGGATGCTGCCGCGCACCTTGGTCACCATGGCGTGGCGGGCGACGAACAGCAGGCGTGGCGCAGGTTCGGGCTGGCCACCCGCCTGCTGACCGACCGCCTGGAACGCGACCTGATGGCGGCCGCCGGCATGCCGCCCACCTACTACGAGCTGCTCGTCCTGCTCTCGGAGGCCCCTGAGCGCACGATGCGCATGAGCGAGCTGGCGCAGTGGACCAACTCCAAGCCGAGCCGCATCTCGCACGCGGTCAACAAGCTGGAGCAGAAGGGGTGGGTGCGCCGGGAGCACTACGCCGGCGACCGGCGCGGGTGGCTGGCCGTGCTCACCGACGACGGGCACGCCGCGCTCCGGGCGGCCGCCCCGAAGCACGTGACCAGCGTCCGTGAGCACCTGGTCGACCTGCTCACCGCGGAACAGCTGCGGCAGCTCGCCGACATCAGCCAGGTCCTGCTCGACCACCTCACCGAGCACGAGTGAGGGCGCCCGTCCGGCCGGGCGGGGGCGAAGCGCCCGGCCGACGGTCAGTTCATCGGGCGGGGGTGACGCGGACGGGCGGGTCGGTGGTGAAGGCCGCCAAGGCGTCCGGGTCCGGCGTGACGCCGACGCCGGGGCCGTCGGGCACGGTGATGGAGTCGCCGGTCAGCTCGATCGGCGCGGTGATGTCACGCTCGTAGTAGCGGGCGGTCGCCGAGATGTCGCCCGGCAGCGTGAAGCCGGGCAGGCTGGCCAGCGCCAGGTTCGCCGTCCGGCCGAGCCCGGTCTCCAGCATCCCGCCGCACCACACCGGCACGTCCGCGGCCAGGGCCAGGTCGTGGATCCGGCGGGACTCCAGGTAGCCGCCGACCCGGCCGGGCTTGATGTTGATGATCGAGCAGGCGCGCGCCCTGATCGCGGCGGTGGCGGAGCGGGCCGAGGTGATCGACTCGTCCAGGCAGATCGGGGTGTCCATGCGGGCGGCGAGCCGGGCGTGGCCGTCCAGGTCGTCCGGGGCGAAGGGCTGTTCCAGCATGGCCAGGCCGTAGGCGTCCAGGCCGGCCAGGTGGCGGGCGTCGGCGGGGGTGTAGGCGGTGTTGGCGTCGGCGGTGAGCATCAGGCCGGGGCCGAACGTCTCGCGCACCAGCCGCACCGGCTCCAGGTCCCAGCCGGGCTCGATCTTGAGCTTGATCCGGGCGTACCCGGCGCCGATGTGCCGGTCCACGGTGTCGAGCAGGTCGTCGAGGGTGGCGGCGATGCCGACGGACACGCCGACGCGCACGCTGGACCGCACCCCTCCCAGGTGGGCGGCGAGCGACAGGCCGCGCGCCTTGAGCACGGCGTCCAGCACGGCCGTCTCGACGGCGGCCTTGGCCATCGGATGGCCGCGCAGGTGGGCCAGCGCGGGCCCGACGCCGGCCGGGTCGAGGCGCGGCACCGCGAACAGGGCGGGCAGCAGGAAACGGCGGATGAGGTCGGCCGCGCCCTCCAGGTACTCGGGGCTGTAGGTGGGCTCGTCGTCGGCCACGCACTCGCTCCAGCCCTCCTCCCCCTCGGCGCCGCGCACGCGCACCAGCAGCGCCCGGCGCACGGTCTGCGTGCCGAGCGAGGTGCGGAACGGGGTGATCAGGGGCAGCGCGACCGTGCGCAGCTCGGCTTCGGCGATCCTCATGCCGCGCGCTCCAGCACGTACCAGCCGTCCCTGGTGAACCCGGCGATCCGGTAGCCGCGGGCCAGCGCGCCGCCCAGGGCGGCCCGCTGGGCGGTCCGCCACCGCGCGGCCTCCCGGGGCTGCTCGCGCCGCAGCCGCTCGGCGTCGGCGGGCGTGGCGCAGCGCAGCACGGCCGCGCCGCCCGGCTCACGCGGCGCCCCGGTCTCGTCGAGGATCACCTCGGCCTCCTCGGTCCCGCCCAGGGCGCCCGGCTCGCGGTCCGGGGCCGGGTGCACGGGCCAGTGGGCGAACAGGCGGTCGGTGACGTCGCCGCCGTTGATGCCGTCGTTCATCGGCCCGTAGAAGTCGGGCACGTACCGCTCGGCCCGCGCGCCGAGCCTGGCGAGGTTGAAGAAGGCGTTGCGGCGGACGAGCGGGTCGAAGGTCCAGGAGATGGAGTTCAGGGCACGTTCGGCGGCCCACGCGCGCTGGTGCGCCTTGATCGCCTGGCCGATCCCCCGGCCCCGCGCCTCGGCGGCCACGCCCACGACGTGGGAGTGCAGGCTGCCCCCCTCGGCGAGGAACCCGGAGGCGGCGGCGACGAGCACGCCGTCGAGGAAGGCGCCGCCGATGTAGCCGCCGGTGTGCTCAAGGGCGCACATGAGGTCGACGGCCACCGGCGGGTCGTCGCCCGCCCTGGTGTTCCAGACGCGGCGCAGCAGCCGGTCGGCGGCCTGGAACTCGGAGGTCCCGTGGAGGATGCGGATTTCGAGCATGGCACCAGCATTCCGCCGGACCGCCGCCGGATCGTTGGCGCGCAAGCCCAACTTCAGCCGCCGCCGTTTGTGCCGGACGCCGGGCTCTGGCCGCCGCTCGCGCCGGACGCCCCGATCTCGGCCAGCCGGAGCTGAAGGCCCAGCACGAGCCGGACGTCGGGGTCGTCGAGCGCGATCAGCTCGCCGATGCGGCGCAGCCGGTACCTGAGCGTGTTGGGGTGCAGCGACAACGCCTCGGCCGCCCTGGGCACGTCGTAGTGGGCGGCCAGCCAGGCCCGCAGGCTGCGGACGTACTCGGTGCCGTGCCCGGCGTCGTGCTCGGTCACCAGGGACAGCGGCTCGCCGACCAGCGCCGGGCCGGACCGCATCGAGGCGGCCGCGTCCAGCAGGAACAGCGCGGCGGCCAGCTCCTCGTGCAGGCCCACCTCGCCGCCCGCGAGCGGGCCGCCCATCGCGCGCAGGGCCTCGTCGGCCTGCCGGGCGGCGGCGGGCACCTGCGCGAGCGAGGCCGCGACCCGTCCGACGCCGGCCCGCCAGTGGCCGCCGAGCCGGTCGGTGATCCGGCCGAGCGTCTCGGCGGTGACGCGGCGCAGCAGTGCGGTCCCGGCGCCGGCCGCCACGATCGCGTACGTCCGGCCGTCCACGGCGCCGACGGCGGCCCTGATCCGGTAGACGGCGTAGGCGGTGCGCAGCAGGTCGGCGGCGTGCGTGGCGGCGAAGACGTCGGTCCGGCCGGCCGGGTCCCCGGCGGCCACGACCCTGACCGGCTCGTCCGGGCGCAGGCCCAGGGAGGCGGCCAGCTCGCCGGCCGGGCCGACGCCGCGCAGCAGCCGGCCCACCCACTCGTCCCTGGTCCGGCGGGCCTCGTCGGCCGCCAGGCTGAGGCGGGCCAGGTGCGGGGCGGCGGTCCTGGCGGCCTCGGCGAGCACGGCGTCGGCGTCGGGCGCGAGCGGCTCGTCCGCCTGGATGGCCCAGATGGTGCCGAGCGCCTCGCCCCTGGCGCGGACCGCGATGGCCAGCCGGGGCAGGTACTCGCGCGGCTCGTGGCTCCACACGGCGCCCTCGCAGCGCAGGACGGCGGCGTACTCCTCGGCGTTCGTCGGGTGCTCGGGCACGCGCCGGCCGAGGATGCCCTCCCTGCGCAGGTCGTCGATCGGCTGGCCGATCGTGGAGTAGGCCAGGACGCGCATGGCCAGGTCCTCGATGGCCACCGCGCCGCCGACGCGGGCGGCGACCTGGTTGGCCAGCGCGAACAGGTCGCCCGCCGGGCCACCGCCCAGGTCCGCGGCCGGGGCGACGAGCGCGAGCAGGGCGTCCACCAGGGCGTAGAGCTGGCCCCAGGCCAGGCCGGGGGCGGCGGCCAGCAGCGCCACGCCCGCGTCGCGGGCCGCCTCGGTCAGCGCCGCGGCGTCGCCGAGCCCGTCCCGGACGACGACCGCGCTCACGCCCGCCGCGGCCGCGCTCTCCAGCAGGGACGGCTCCGGCCGCCCGGTGGCCAGCAGCAGCGCCCCGGCGTAGGCGGCCAGCGGCTCGTCGGAGCCGTGGATGACCGGCGCGCCCACCATCGCCTGGCGGCCGGCCGGCAGGCACAGCGCGCTCACCGTCTCCGCGCCGAGGCTGTCGAGCAGCACGCCGAGCGTCACCCGGCCCTGGCCGCTCACGCCCGGCCCCCGCGCAGGAGGCGTCCGTGCCGGCCGCCGGTGAACTCGCCGTCCTCGATCACCATGCGACCGCCCAGGAGCACGTGGGTGACGCCGGCCGGGCGGGTCGCGGGCTCGTCGTAGGTGCCGTCGTGGCGGATGGCCGCGGGGTCGAACACGCACACGTCGGCCACCGCTCCCCTGCCCAGCCAGCCCCGGTCGGCCAGGCCGAACTGGGCCGCGGTGGCCGAGCCGGCCTTCCTGATCGCCTCGGCCATCGGCACGAGCCCGCGCTCGCGCACGTACTCGCCGAGGAAGGTGGGGAAGGTGCCGTACGTGCGGGGATGGGTCGGCCCGGCGGGCGGCCCGCCGTCGGAGCCGATCGACACGAGGGGGTGCCGCATGATCCGGGTGACGTCGTCGTCGTGCATGGTGTGGAAGACGCCGTCGGCGTGCGGGTCGGCCATGAGCAGGTCGCACAGCGCGTCCCAGGGCTCGCGGCCGTCCAGCAGATCGGCCAGCGAGCGGCCGGTGACGCCGGCGGAGGCGTGCCGCAGCAGCCGCACGTCCTCGGGGTGCGTCTCCCGCCACAGGCCGACGCCGGTCGTGCGCTCCGGGTCCTCGGCCAGCGCGCGCAGCGCCCGCCGTTCCCCGGGGTCGGCCAGCCTCCTGAGCAGCTCCGGCTCGCCGCCTTCGCACGCCGCCGGCGGCAGCAGCGCGACCAGTCCGGTGCAGAACGCCCGGTACGGGTAGACGTCGGCCCGCACGTCCACACCCCTGACGCGGGCGGCCGTCAGCTTGTCCAGCAGCATGGCCGACGAGCCGTGCACGGCCCGGCCCGACGCCTTGCAGTGGGAGACCTGCAGCCGCACCCCGGCCGCCGCCGCGACCTCGACGGCCTCGTCCAGCGCGGCGGCCAGCCCCTCGCTCTCGCTGCGCAGGTGGGTGGCGTAGACGAGGTTCCAGCGCCGGGCCGCGCGGGCCAGCGCGATCAGCTCGGCGGTGCCGGCGTAGGCGCCCGGCACGTACTCCAGGCCGCTGGACAGCCCGCACGCGCCCGCGGCGAACGCCTCCTCGGCCAGCTCGGTCATCCGCTCCAGCGCGCCGGGCGGCGGCGCGGCGTCCATGCCGCAGACGGCCGTGCGCAGCGTGTTGTGGCCGACGAGCGCGGCCAGGTTGTTGGTCGTGCCCTCCCGCTCCACGGCGTCGAGGTAGCCGCCGAAGGTGGTGAAGGCGTGCTCGCCGAAGATCCCGGGGGTGAAATGGGGCGACTCCGGGTCGGCCGGCCCGCAGGAGAAGCCGCAGTTCCCGATGATCTCGGTGGTGACGCCCTGCCGCAGCTTGAACGGCTGCTCCCCGGCCATGAACGGCACGGTGTCGGAGTGGCTGTGCGGGTCGACGAAGCCGGGCGCGACGACCATGCCGTCCACGTCCACCACGCGGGCGGCCCGGCCGAGGTCGCGGCCGGTCGCGGTGACGCGTCCGCCGGCGACGGCCACGTCCGCGGTACGGCCCGGCGAGCCGAACCCGTCGTGCAGGGTGCCGCCGCGCAGGATGAGGTCGTGCATGAAGGTCTTACCTTTCCCGGGTACGAGGTTCGTCGGTCATGTCAGGGGACGGCCGCCACCAGGCGCCTGGTGTAGTCGTGGGCCGGGGCGTCCAGGACGGCCGAGGTCGTCCCCTCCTCCACGACCGCGCCCTTGAACAGCACCACGGTCCTGACGGCGACCTGGCGGACGACCGCGAGGTCGTGGGTGATGAACAACATCCCGGTGCCCAGCTCCCGGCCGATGCCGCGCAGCAGTTCGAGCACGTGCGCCTGGACCGACACGTCCAGGGAGGCGACCGGCTCGTCGCAGATCAGCAGCGCGGGCCGGACGGCCAGGGCCCGGGCGATGGCGACGCGCTGGCGTTCGCCGCCGGACAGCGCCTTGGGGCGGCGGGCGGCGTACGCGGCGGGCAGCCCGGCCAGCTCCAGCAGCTCGCCCACGCCCATCCGGTCGGCGGGCGCGGCCCTGGCGATCGCCTCGGCCAGCGTCGCGCCGACGGTCATGGCGGGGTTGAGCGAGGTGGAGGGGTCCTGGAAGACGCACTGGACGAGCCGGTGCACGCGGGCGCGCTCGCGCGGGTCCATGGCGGCCCGGTCAGTGACGTCGAGGCCGGCGAGCCGGATCCGGCCGCCGTCGGGGGTGACCAGGCCGAGCACCGACCGGGCCAGCGTGGTCTTCCCCGAGCCCGACTCCCCCACCAGGCCGACGGTCTCGCCGGGGTTCACGTGCAGGCTGACGCCGCCCAGGGCGGTGTGGGCGCCGTACCGTTTGCGCAGGTCCTCGATGTGCAGCAGCGGTTCGCCGGCGGCCGGGGCGGCGGGGAGCGCGGCCTCGCGCAGCGCCGGGCGGGCGGCTCCGGCGGTGTCGTGCACGCAGGCGGTCAGCCGGCCGGGCCCGATCGGGCGCAACGGCGGCCTGGCCGCGGTGCAGGCGTCGGCGACCCGGTCGCAGCGGGTGGCGAACGCGCAGACGTCCGCCACCGCGTCCGCCCGCGGCACGGCGCCCGGGATGCCCACCAGGCGCTCCAGCGTGCGTTCCGCCGAGGGCAGCGCGGCCAGCAGCCCGGCCGTGTACGGGTGCGCGGGCTCCGCGGCCAGCTCCGGGCCCGGCCCCTGCTCGACGACGCGCCCGGCGTACATCACCGCGACCCGGTCGCAGACGGCGAACGCCACGCGCAGGTCGTGGGTGATGAGCAGCACGCCCATGCCGCGCGCCTCCTGCACCCGGCGCAGCAGCGCCAGGATCTCGTGCTGGGTGGTGGCGTCCAGCGCGGTGGTGGGCTCGTCGGCGACGAGCAGCTCGGGGTCGCCGGCCAGCGCGGCGGCCAGGGCGATGCGCTGCCGCATGCCGCCCGAGAGCTGGAACGGGTAGCGCCCGGCCACGGCGGGGTCGTCGATGCCGACCTCGTCCAGCCTGCGCGCGATCTCCTGCCGGGACGTGCGGCCGGGCAGGGTCTCGGCGATGTGCGCGCCGGCCGTGCGCAGCGGGTTGAGCATGGCGAAGGGGTCCTGCATGAGCAGCGAGATCCGCCGTCCGCGCACGCCGCGCAGCAGCCGCTCGGACGCGCCGACGAGCTGCGCGCCGCCGACCTCGACCGACCCCTCGGCGCGCAGGCCGCGCGGGAGCAGGCCGACGAGGGCGCGGGCGGTCAGGGACTTGCCGCTGCCGGACTCGCCGACCAGCCCGACGGTCTCGCCCGCGGCGACCGTCAGGTCCACGCCGTCCACGAGCACCCGGTCGCCGACGACCCGCAGGCCGCGTGTCTCAAGCATCGGAGAGCCTTTCGAAGAGCTGGTCGCCCAGCAGGGTGGCGGCGGTGGCGGCGACGGTGACCAGCGCGGCGGGCACCACCGCTGCCCACGGGTTGAGGTCGAGCAGGCCGCGGTTCTCCTCGATCATCAGCCCCCAGTCGGGCGTGCCGGCGGGCAGGCCGATGCCCAGGAAGGACAGGCCGGACAGGGCCACCAGCGCGGCGACGAAGCTGAGCAGCGCGCCGGCCACGACCGTGGGCGCGATGTTGGGCAGCAGGTGCCTGAACATGATGCGGCCGCGGCTGAGCCCGAGTGTACGTGCCGCCTCGGCGTAGGCGAGCTCGCGCTGGGCCATGGTGAGGCTGCGCACCACCCGGATGTCGCCGGGCGTGAACAGCACCGCCATCGCCAGCACCGCCCAGCCGATGCCGCCGCCCAGCACGCCCACCAGGACGATCAGCATGAGCAGCCCCGGCATCGCGATGAGCAGGTCGACCACCCGCATCATCACGGCGTCGATCCAGCCGCGGCGGTAGCCGGCCAGCAGCCCGAGCGAGGTGCTCATCGCGCACGTGCCGAGCGCGACGACCAGCGGCCACAGCAGCGCCGAGCGGGCTCCGGCCAGGCAGCGCGACAACACGTCCCGGCCCAGCTCGTCGGTGCCCGCCCAGTGGGCCCAGCTGGGCATCGACGCGCCGAGCGCGAGGTCCTGGGCGGCCGGGTCGTAGGGCGCGAGCCACGTCCCGAACAGCGCGGCGAACGCCATCAGGGCGAGGATCCCGCCCGACAGCAGCGTCAGCGGCCCCGGCCTGGACCGGCGCAGCCGCCGCGCCCGGCCGCCGAGGCGCACGGTCCCCGTCACGACGCTCACGCGGCCACCGCCCCATGACGCACCCGCGGGTCCACCGCGAGGTAGGCCAGGTCGATCAGCAGGTTGACGGCGACCACCACGGCGCCTCCCATCAGGACGAGCGCCTGGACGACGGGCAGGTCCTTCTGCCCGACGGCGCTGACGAGCAGCTCGCCGACGCCGTGCAGCCCGAAGGCCCGTTCGACGAACAGCGCGCCGGTGAGGTTGGCGGCCAGCAGCAGTCCGCCGACCGTGAGGACGGGCAGCGCGGTGTTGCGCAGCGCGTACCCGATCCAGTAGCGGGCCCGGCCGACGCCGCGCGCCCGGGCGAAGGTCATGAAGTCCTGCCCGGCCAGGTCGAGCGCGGCTGCCCGCATCTGCCTGATGACGACCGCCGCCTGCCCGGTGGCCAGCGCGATTGCGGGCAGCGTCAGGTGCGCGACGCGCTCGGCGAACGTCTCGCCCGCGCCGAAGACGGGGAACCAGCCGAGGGTGACGGCGAAGCCGTACAGCAGCAGGATGCTCATCGCGAACGGCGGGATCGCGAGGCCGACCAGCGCGGAGAGCGTGATGCCCCGGTCGAGCGGGCCGCCTCTGCGCATGGCGGCGGCCAGCCCGGCGGGCAGGCCGACGGCGAGGGTGAGGATGATCGCGTAGGCGGCCAGCCCGGCGGTGACGGGCAGCCGGTCGGCGATGACGCTGGTGACGGGCTCGCGGCTGTAGAGGGAGGCGCCGAAGTCGCCGCGCACGGCGTCGCCGAGCCAGGTGGCGTAGCGGACGGGCAGCGGGTCGTCGAGGTGGTACTGCGCGCGGACGGCGGCGCGCGACTCCGCGGTGGAGGGCCGCGGCCCGAGCAGGACCTGCTCCGGGTCCCCGGGGGCGAGCGCCAGCAGCGCGTAGGTGAGCACGGACAGGACGCCGAGCAGGAGCAGCGCGGCGGCCAGGCGGCGGGCGACGAAGGCCATCAGACACCGGCCGCCGGGCGGATGGTGCTGAAGACGTTCATGGTCCAGGTGCCGAACTGGCCGGTGAACCGCTTGCGCAGCGCGACGGCGGCCTCCTTGGTGTAGAGCGGCACGTACGGCACCTGGTCGGCGATCTCGGCCAGCACGTCGGTGACGACGGCGGCACGGTCCGCTCCCTCGAGCTTGCCCAGGTCGTCGAGCCGGGCGTCCGTCTCGGGCGAGCCGTAGCCGCTGAAGTTGAAGCCCTGGGGCCCGGCCGAGGCGCGGCTGACCAGGTCGGGCAGCACCTCACCCGGGTCGGGGGTGCCGTAGAGCAGGTCGACGAGCTGCAGCGGGGTGTCCTGGTGGCTGAACATGCGCTGCCGGTACTGCTCGGTGGGCAGCGGCTGGAGGTCGAGCTTGACGCCGATCACCGCCAGGTCGGCGACGATGGCCTGCAGCGCCTTGACGTCGTCGCTGCCGCTGTCGTACGGCGCGGTCAGGGTGAAGCCCTGGGGGTGGGCCGACTTGGCCAGCTCGGCCTTGGCGGCGTTCACGTCGTGGGGGTAGGCGGGCAGCTTGGGCAGCTTGCCGCCGTACAGGGCGGCGAGCTGCGGCTTGGGCAGCATCAGGTCGGCGATGCCGCCGTGGCCGCTGGTCATGAGCGTGGCCAGCGCCTCCCGGTCGAGGGCGTGGGCGATGGCGCGGCGGACGTGCACGTCCTTGAGCGGCCCCTCGCGCACGCCGAGTGACAGGTAGGTGATGTTGTTGGCCGGGTAGAAGGAGGTCGTGACGCCGGGCAGGGCGCTCCACTTGCGCGTCTCGCTGACCTGGATGTCGTTGGTGCCGTCCACCTCGCCGGAGGAGACGGCCAGGCGCAGCGTCTCGGCGTCGCCGATCGCCTTGATCTCGATCTTGCGCAGCTCCGGCTTGGGGCCCCAGTACAGATCGTTGCGTTCCAGCGTCACCCCGGAGGTGAGCGAGAACTTCGTGACCTTGAAGGGGCCGGAGCCGAGCGTGCCGACCTCGGGCGAGCCGAGGTCCTTCGGGTGCGCGGCGGCCAGCCTCTTCGGGACGATCTGCCAGGCCAGCGCGGCGGTGGCCAGGAAGCTGGCGCTGGGCTTGCTCAGGGTGACCTTCACCGTGCGCGGGCCGGTGGCCTCGGCCTTCTTGACCTGCGTGACGTAGCTGGCGGCCTGGGAGGTCACGGCGGGGTCGAGGTGGCGGGTCAGGGAGTAGGCGGCGTCCTCGGCGGTGACGGGCGTGCCGTCGCTGAACTTCGGGCCCTCGCGCATGGTGAAGACGTACGTGCGCGGGTCGGGATGGGTCCAGGAGGCGGCGATGCTCGGGATGACCCTGCCGTCCGCGCCGAGGGTCACCATCGTGTCGAGGACGGCGAACTGCACGGTCGTGGAGGCGTCGTTGAAGCCGTGGGCGATGTCGAGGCTGTTGGGGGCCGTCCCCGTCGCCCAGCGAAGCGTGTCGGGGGCCGCGCCGGAGCTCGCGGCTCCGGCGCAGCCGGCCACCAGCACGAGCAGAGCGCCCGTGGCGAGCCTGGCGAGTGCGGTTGCGGATGTCATGGAACCACCTCGGGGTGTGAGCGGGGGGAATAGTCGGACGCTAGAAGCCCGGCCTTCCTCGTTCACTGACCCGGCAGCCAAACTCTGCGCGCCCCGGCTCGTGCTGCAGGCCAACACGGCCCTAGACCAGACCAGGGGGGACGCCGACGGGCGCGGTGCCCTCGGGCTGGGCGGCGAAGCGCAGTCCGAGCAGGCCGAAGCCGCTGAGCAGCAGGTCGCCGTCCCCGTCGAGGCGCAGGGTGAACGGGCCCGCCCGCCACGTCCCGGCGGGTGCGGGGGCGACGGGGGCCTGGAAGGTCAGGCCGACGCGCAGCGTCCCCTCGTCGATGACGGCGAGCACGCCCGTCTCGTCGTTGAGCCAGGCGCCCTGCGGGGCGGGCTGCTCCCCCGGCGGGTCGCAGGGCTCGTACACGTTCGGCCACCGGATCGAACCGTCGTGGCCGAACAGCAGCCGCCCGTCCTCCGGCACGATCCAGATCCGGCCGGCCGGCACCTGGGCGTACCAGCGGCCGTCGACGTCGAGGGCGAGTTCGAGGTCGGCGGCGCCGGTCAGGGCGATCTTGCCGTCCTGGTCGTCGCCGGCGGGTTCGAGCGTGAGCGTGGCGTCGGTCTCCGGGTCGTACCAGTGCCCGAGCAGGGCGGGCCGGGCCGCCTCGGCGTCGGCCCGGGGGGCGGGGGCCGGGCGGGGGGCCGGGTCCTGGCCGGTGAGTGCGCGGGCCAGGCCGAGGCTGAGGCCGACCGGGTCCAGGCCGCTGTGGTTGGTCAGCACGGCCACGCCGAGGCCGGGCTCCGGCAGGTGGAGCAGGTTGCCGACGTAGCCGTGCATGCCGCCGGCGTGGCCGTAGGCGTCCAGCTCGCCGACGGTCAGGTGGCAGATGCCGCGGGCGTACCGCAGGACGGCGCCGTCGGCGAGCGTGGTGCGCTCCAGCAGCGCGCTGCGCACGTCGGCGCCCAGCACCCGGCCGTCGGCCAGGAAGCCGAGCCAGGGGGCGAGGTCGGCGACGCTGGTCACCAGGCCGCCGTCGCCGACCGCGCTCTCCTGCGTGTCGGCCCGCGCGCCGGCGCCGTCGTAGCCGTAGGCCATCCGCGGCAGCGGGACGGAGGCGTCGTCGCGGAAGACGGTGTCGTCCATGCCGAGCGGCTCGAAGAGCCGTTCGCGGGCGAAGTCGGCCAGCGAGCGGCCGGTGAGCCGCCGGATCACGACGGCGGCCAGGACGTAGCCGGTGTTGGAGTAGGAGAAGCGGGTGCCGGGCTCGAACGTGGTCCGGCGCATGCTCGCCACGATCTTCATCAGGCGTTCCTCGTCCATCAGGGTGAACGGGACGCCGGTGACGGCCTGCAGGCCGTACCACTCCGGCAGGCCGCCGGTGTGCCGCAGGCACTGGTCGAGCGTGACGGGCACGCCGAGCCGCAGCTCGGGGACGTGCTCGCGGACGTCGTCCGACAGGCTCAGCCTGCCGTCGCGGGCCAGCAGCAGCAGGCACGCGGCGGTGAACTGCTTGCTGATGGAGGCGATGTCGAAGCGGGTGCGGGAGTCGATCGGGACGCCGAACTCGACGGTGGCCATGCCCCTCGCCGCGGTGTGCAGCACCTTGCCGTCGGCGTAGACCCCGACCGCCAGTCCCGGCCCGCCGGGGCGGAGGCCGGGAAGGGCGTCGAGCGCGCGTTCTACCTGCTCAAAATCCATCGTTCAAGTATCTGGATGTCCGGGTTCGAAACGCTTGTCCGGAGCGGCAAACCTGGGGGCTACCTGGTTGGTCTGCCGTACAGGGCCATCCTGGCGATCATGGCGTCCGCCGCCAGGTGGTAGCAGGTCGTCACGCATCCGAGCACCTCCCTCGGGGTGGTGAAGGTGGCCGCGAGCGTCTTGTCGGCGATGCGGCGCACGCCCGGCACCAGCTCGCCCAGCTCGGCGGCGGGCGTGGTGGGCATGTCGATCTCCAGTTCCAGCACGCCGGGCAGCTCGAGCGGCCGCAGCTCCCCGGCCGAGCGCACGGTCTCCGCGGCCGCCTCCTTGATCAGCCGTCGCGCCTCGGACGGCGAGAGGCTGTCGGCCGCGGTGTGCCCGTGAGCGATCTTGACGGCGACCGTGCGCACCCCGGGGAACGCCTTGCCGGCGACGTCGCAGATGACGTCGTCGCCGGTGAGCAGCCCCACCGGCACGCCGACGGCGGCCGCCTGGAGTGCGTTGACCTCGGCCTCGGAGACGATCGCGCCGTTGAGCCGCACCTCGTAGAAGTGCGAGGAGTAGGTGTGGGCGAGCACGCCCGGCGAACCGGCGGCGGCGTGGTAGCCGAGGAACATGGCCACGTCGTGCTCGGCCGAGACGCCCTCGGCCATGCAGTCGAGCTTGGGCGTGCCGAAGATCAGCCGGGCGCGCGGGTCGAGCTCCTCGTGCAGCAGGTTGTCCATGGTGCCGTGGCTGTCGTTGACCAGGACGCTGGTGGCCCCGGCCGCGAAGGCACCCTCGATGGCGGCGTTGGCCTCGGCGGTCATCAGGCGCTGCGCCCGCGGGTAGCCGTGGCCGGCGCGGGAGACCTGGTCCATGGTCGCGATGCCCGCCACGCCTTCCATGTCGATGGAGATGTAGACGTTCGTCATCGTCACAGGCTTTCACCGGGGCGGGCGGACGGCTTCGTCGCCAGGGCAGAAACCGCCGGCCCCGCTTGCGTCTTCCGCACAGTCGCGGGGATCACGAAGGCGGCGGCGACGGCCAGCAGGCCCAGCGCCGCCGACAGCAGGTACGTCTCGACGAAGCTCTGCTCGGTGGGCACCCCCGCGACGGCGCCGGAGGCCAGCACCATGGCGCCGAACTGCGCCCCGAACGTGCCGCCGATGCTCTTGGCGACGAAGACCACGCCGCTGACCCCGGCCGCGCGCTCGCCGGGCACGTCGGCGGCCACGGCGTTGAGCCCGGCGGTGAGGCCGATGGAGGCGCCCAGCCCGATGACCGTCACCGCGGCCATGACCTGCCACGCGGCGGAGTGCCACAGGGCCAGCCCGCCGGTCCCGCCGCAGACGAGCACGCTGCCCAGCACCAGCACCGCGCGCCGGCCGAGCAGCCTGGTCATCGGCCCGACCAGCGGCGCGATCACGGTGCCCGCGACGCCCATGGGGAACATGTAGATGCCGATCCACAGGGTGTCGGCGCCCTGGCCGTACCCGGTGCCGGCGGGCGCGGCCAGCATCATCGGCAGGGCGACGACGAGGCCGAAGGAGGCGAAGCCGAGCAGCACCCCCATGGCGGTCACCCCGGCCGGGGTGCGTCCGGCCAGCAGCCGCAGGTCCACCAGCGGGTCGGCGACGCGCAGCTCGACCACCGCCCACGGGCCCAGCGTCAGCGCGGCGGCGGCGAACAGGGCCAGGGTGGCCGGGGACGTCCAGCCCCAGCTGGAGACGGCGGTCAGGCCCAGCATGACCAGGGCCACGCCGCCGCCGAGCAGCAGCCCGCCCGCCCAGTCGACGCGACCGCCGGCCGCGCGCGGGGTGGACGGCACGGTGAACCAGGCCAGCAGGGCGGCCGCCGCGACGCCGGCCACGGCCAGCAGGAACAGCGACCGGTAGCCGAGGGCCGAGGTGATCGGCCCGGCCAGGATGAGACCGAGCGCGCTGGCCAGCGCGGCGACGCCGACCACCAGTCCGTTGCCGGTGGCGGCGCGCTCGGGGGTGAGGGTGTCGCGGAACAGCCCGACGGTCAGGGGCAGCACGCCCAGCCAGATGCCCTCGATCGCCATGCCGGCGATCATCAGGGTGATGTTCGGCGCCAGCGCGGCGAGCAGGACCCCGGCGCCGCTGATCGCCATCAGCGCGAGCAGCACGCGCCGCTTGTCGTACATGTCGGCCAGGCGGCCGACGATGGGGGTGGCGATCGCCGAGCTGATCAGCGAGCCGGTGAAGATCCACGCGAGCGCCCCGGGCGAGGCCCCCAGGTCCTGCTGGACGAGCGGAAGCGCGGGCGAGAGCGTCATCTCCATGGTCTGGAGCACGCCGATGTACAACACCGGCGCGCCGATGACGCCGAAGCCGGATCTGGACATGGTTCTGCCTTTCGGGGTGGGGTGACGTGCGGCCGTGTGGTCCCCCCGAACCCCGGCCGTGATCTAGGCCGGTCCGAGCACCGCCGGCGTGATCAGCGCCAGGGCGGTCTCGACGAAGAACTCCTCGTCGGCCTCGTGGGCGCCGAGCACGACGCTCTGGCCGAGGCCGGACAGCAGGGCCGACAGCGCCCGCGCCAGGCGCAGCGCCTGGCCTTCGGTGACGGCGGCCCCGCCGTGCTCGCGGCCGGTGAACAGCGCGGCGAACTCGACCTCGGTCGACCTGATCGAGGTGTTGAGCCTGCGGTGCAGGTCGGGGTCGTTGAGCACGAGGTCGAGCACGCGGGTCTCGAACAACATGCGGCCGGCCGCCTGCGGGTCGGCCGACATGTGCAGGTAGCGGCGGGCGATCTCGGCCACGACGTCCGCCAGCCGGGCGCCGAACCCGCCGGTCTCGGGCGTGCGCAGGTCGAGCGGGCCGACGTAGTCGTCGACCATGGCGGCCATCAGCCCGTTCTTGCCGCCGAACAGGGAGTAGACCGCTCCCGTGGTCAGGCCGGCCAGCTCGGTGATGTCCTCCAGCTTGGCCTTCGAGCCGTCCCTGCCGACGATCTCGCGGGCGGCCTCGATCAGCGCGCGCCTGTTGGCGGCCTTGCTTTCCGCCCTGTTCAGCCGCATGACATCTCCTGCATGCCGTAAAGATAATCTGATTTACTAGAATAATCCAGATTATCAGGAGGCCCGAAATGGACGTCACCCCCCACATGAGCCGCGTGCCCGACTTCACCGCGTTCCCGACGGTGGACCAGATGCACGCCGAGCTCGACGACCTCGCCGCCGCCCACCCCGACCTGGTGCGCCTGCGCCGCATCGGCACCTCCCGCCTCGGCGAGCCGCTGCGCGTGGCCACCATCGGCGCGGGCCCCCATGACGCCGTGATCATCGGCGGCCCCCACCCCAACGAGCCCATCGGCGCGCTCACCGTCAGCACGCTGCTGCGGCAGCTCGTCGAGGACGCCGCGCTGCGGGAGGAGTTCGGCTTCCGCTGGCACCTCATCCCCTGCGTCGACCCCGACGGCGCCCGGCTCAACGAGGGCTGGTACGCCCGCCCGAGCGACCGTCGCGCCTACGCCGAGCACTTCTACCGCCCGGCCGAGGCCGACCAGGTCGAATGGACCTTCCCGCTGACCGGCGAGGACTACTTCTTCGACCGCACGCTGCCGGAGACCGAGGCGCTGATGCGGCTGATGGACGAGGTGCGGCCCGCCCTCGTCTACTCCCTGCACAACGGCGAGCTCCAGGGCGCCTTCTACTACCTCAGCCGCAACGACCCCGCGCTCGCCGCCCGCCTGACCGCCATCGCCACGGCCGAGGGCCTGCCGCTGCACATGGGCCCGCCGGAGCTGCCGGGCGCCGTCCAGATCGCGCCGGCGGCCTACCTGACCCCGCGGGGCGCCGAGATCGGCCCGACGTACGGCACCGGCGGCGGCAGCGTCGACTACGCCGACCGGTTCGGCGCCCTGCACCTGGTCACCGAGCTGCCCTATTGGGCCGATCCCCGCGTCTCCGACCAGACCCCGACCGGCCAGAAGTACGAGGAGACGATCCGCGACTGCCTGGCCGGGCAGCGCGACCTGATCGGCGAGCTGGCCGCCTCCCTCGCCCGCGTCAAGGGCGACCTGACCGTGCGCTCCGCCTTCCGCCGGGCGCTGGAGGACTTCGTCGGCACCCACGACGACTTCATCGGCGAGTGGGAGAGCCTGCCCGGCACCGACCGCCCGGCCACGGTGGCCGAGGCGGTCGGCGGCCGGCAGCTCGTGCACCTCATGCGGCTGCGGTACTGCGGCACCTGCCTGCGCATGCTGGACGCCGAGCTGGCCGCGGGCAACGCGACGCCCGCCGTCCGGGCCGAGCGCGCCCGGCTCGGCGCGCGCTTCGACGAGTGGTTCGCCGAGGCCGAGGCCGACGCGCGGAGCACGCCGATCCCGCTGCGCTCGCTGGTCGCGGTGCAGCTCGGCGCGGCGCTGCTCGCGGCGGACGCCGTCAGGCGGGCAGGAGGGCGGTCAGCTCACGCCTGACCAGCGGCCAGGTTCGGCTCTCCGGATCGATGAGCACGAAGTGGCCCGCCCCCGGGACGCGCACCAGCGACGTCCCCGGGTGGGCCGCCAGGTACGACTCCGAGACCTGGACGGGGACCCGCTCGTCCGCCGTGCCGTGCACGATCACCAGCGGGCCTCGCCGGTCCGGCAGGCGTACCGGGTCCAGGCCGGGATGCTCGTCCGGCGGGCCGCCGAGGAAGTCGGTCACCGCGCCGTCGTCGAGGTCCAGCCGCGCGGCCAGCCGCAGGTCGGCGACCGGGGCCAGGGCGAGGACGGCGGTCCCGTCCGGGGCGGCGCACATGGCGAGATGACCGCCGGCCGAGTGACCGACGACCACCGAGGGACGCAGCAAGCCGACCGCGGCCCGCAGGTCCGCGACCGCCGCCGCCGGATCCCCCGGCCGGCGGCGGTACTCGACGGCGGCCACGCCGAACCCCGCCCGGTGCAGCGCGTTCGCCATGGGCCGCAGGTGCGTCCGGTCGTACTCCGGGCGCCAGAACCCGCCGTGCACCAGCGCCACCACGGGTCCCTCGCCCGGCCACAGGTCGATCACCTGGTCGGCGTCGGCCCCGTACCGCAGGGTGCGCAGCGGGCCGGGCGCCGGGCGGGTCAGGACGGCGCGGTTCTCCATCCTCACCTCCCGCCGGACCGGCGGGAGCCGAGCCGGGCGAGCCCGGCCGCGCCCGCCGCCAGCAGCGCGGCCCCGGCCGCGGCGGCCCCGGCCAGCAGCAGCTGCTGCCGCCGTACCCGCCGCCTGACCTGCGCGTACGGCACCGTGGAGAACGACACCAGCTCGTACCGCGACACGTAGCGGCCGGGCAGCGCGCGTTCCAGACGGTGCTCCACGCTCTTGGTCAGCCGGTGCACCGGGGAGGCGACCTTGTCGCGCATCTCGACGAAGTTGGCCAGCGCCATCTCGGCGATCGCGTCGGTGTCGTCCCTGCGCCGCGACTCGAACAGCGGCAGCGCGCGGGCCCAGTCGCCGCCGGTCTCCGTCAGGCACCGGTCGAGCACGGTGACGTCCTCGAAGCCGCAGTTGGCGCCCTGGCCGTAGAAGGGCACGATGGCGTGCGCCGCGTCGCCGATCAGGCCGACCCGGCCGTCCGTCTGCCACGGCGCGCAGCGGACGGTGCCGAGCCGGCCGACCGGGTTCTCCATGTACTCCCGTACCAGACCGGGCGCGAGGGGGGGCACGTCCGGGTAGTGGGTGCGGAAGTGGCGTTCGATCGCGGCGGGGCTGCTCAGCGAGGCGAAGCTCGACGTGCCGTCGGTCGGCCAGAACATCGTGCAGGTGAAGGAGCGGTCGGGGTTGGGCAGCGCGATCATCATCGAGGTGCCGCGCGGCCAGATGTGCAGGGCGCCGGGGTCGAAGGCGAAATCGCCGGCCACGGGCGGGATCGTCAGCTCCTTGTAGCCGTGGCCGAGGAAGTCCAGGCTCTCCTTGATGCCCCGGTGGGCCAGCAGCTCGGCCCGTACGGCCGAGCCGGCCCCGTCGGCGCCGAGCACCACGCCGGCCGCCGCGCGCACCGGGCCGGCCGCGGTGTCGAACTCCATCGCGCCGGTCGCCGGGTCCAGGCCGGTCAGCCGGTGCCCGAAGAAGATCTTCACGCCGGGCGCGGACTCCGCGGCGTCCAGCAGCGTGTTGTTGAGCGCGCCGCGGCTGATGGAGTTGATCGAGCGCACCCCGTCGTGGCTGTAGGGCTGGAAGTTCAGCGGCCCGTCCACCGGGTGGATCATCCGGCCGCGCATCGGCAGCGCGCCGGCCATGACCTGCTCCTCCAGGCCGATCCGGCGCAGCGCGTCCAGCCCGCGTTCGGAGATGGCCAGGTTGATCGAGCGGCCGCGCTCGGCGAGCCCGGCGCGCGGGTCGGGCCGCCGTTCGTAGACGGTCACGTCCAGGCCGCGCCGGGCCAGGTAGCAGGCGAGCAGGCAGCCGGTCAGGCCGGCGCCGACCACGGTGACGTTCATCGGTCCTCCTCGACGCACTCGGCCAGCGCGACGGCGGCGCGCCAGCAGTCGTGGTAGGTCGAGTACAGGGGCGTCGGCGCCAGGCGGACGACGTCCGGCTCCCGGGCGTCGGCGATCACCCCGTGCTCGTGGCGCAGCCGGCGGGTCAGCTCGGCCGCGCCGCCGCGCTCGACGCGCAGGGAGAGCTGGCAGCCCCGGCGGGCCGGGTCGCGCGGCGTGACCACCGTGAGCGGCCTGGTGGGGGTGACCCGGTCGAGCAGGCTCTCCAGGTACGCGGTGAGCCGTACGCTGCGGGCCCGCAGGGTGGCCATCCCGATCCGGTCGAAGATGCCGAGCGAGGTGCGCACCGGGCCCATCGCGTAGATCGGCGGGTTGGAGACCTGCCAGGCGTCGGCGCTGGCCGGCGGCCGGGAGACCGGCGCCATCTCGAACCGGGTCGCCTGCTCGGTGCTCCACCAGCCCTCCAGCCGCTGCAACGCGGGGTCGCCCAGGTGCCGCTGGTGGACGAACACGCCGCCGAGGGCGCCGGGCCCGGAGTTGAGGTACTTGTAGGAGCACCAGGCGGCGAAGTCCGGCCCCCACGCGTGCAGCTCCAGCGGCACGTTGCCGGCGGCGTGCGCCAGGTCCCAGCCGACGGCCGCACCGCTCGCCCGGCCGGCCGCGGTGATCGCCGGGATGTCCATGAGCTCGCCGGTCAGGTAGTTGACGCCGCCCAGCAGGACCAGCGCGACCGTGTCGCCCTCGCGGTCCAGGAAGTCCAGCACCTCCCGGCCGTCGCGCAGCCGGACCACCGTCTCGTCCGGGTCCAGGCCGTGCAGGCGGGCCTGGCTGCGCACGGCGTAGCTGTCGGAGGGGAACGCGGTGTCCTCGATGAGGATCCGGGTCCGCGTGCCGCGCGGCCGGTAGAACGAGACCATCAGCAGGTGCAGGTTGACCGTCAGCGAGTTCATCACCACGGTCTCCTCGGGCAGCGCGCCGACCAGCCGGGCGGCCGGGCCGGTGAGCCGCTCGTGGTAGGGCAGCCACGGACGGGCCCCCTCCAGATGTCCCTCCACGCCGAGCCGGGCCCAGGCCTCAAGGTCCTCGGCCAGCTCCGCCGCCGTCGCCCGGGGCTGGAGCCCCAGGGAGTTGCCGGCGAAGTAGGCGCACTCGGGGTGGCCGCCGCCGTCGGCGGGCGGGACCACGAAGAGCTCGCGGTGGCCCGGGTCGTCGCGGTCGCGGCGGAGGGCGTCCTGCTCGGCGGGCTTCCAGTCGTCGATCACGTGTCGTCCGTTCTTCACATGTGGGTCCGGGCGGACCACAGCTCGGGGAAGACCACCCGCGCCATGCTGCGCTCCAGCCAGGCCAGGCCGTTGGAGCCGCCGCTGCCGGGCTTGGCGCCCATCGACCGGCGGACCGCCGTCACGTGCTGGTAGCGCCAGTCGCCGAACTGCTCGGCCACGTCGGTCAGCGCCTCGCCGAGCAGCCGCGGCGCGTTGCCGGGGCCGGTGTCGCGGTACACCTCGACCCAGGCCCGCTCGACGGCCGGGTGCGGCTCGTGCTCGACGGCGAAGTCGCGCTCCAGCAGCTCGCGGGGCAGGTCGTGGCCGAGCCGGGCCAGCAGGGCGATGGCGTCGTCCCACAGGCTCGGCGACTCCAGGGTGGTGAGCAGGTCGCGGTGGGTGCGCTCCTGGCGTCTGAACGGGCGCAGCAGGGCCGGGTTCTTCAGCCCCAGCAGGAACTCCACGTGCCGGTACATCGCCGACTGCAGGCCGCTGGCCTCGCCGAGCTCGTCCCGGAAGCGGTTGAAGTCCGCGGGGGTCATCCAGCGCAGGCCGCGCCAGCTCGCGTTCAGGCCCTGCAGGTGCAGCACGGTACGGCGCAGCGGGTCCAGCGCGGCCCACACGTCGTCGGCCCGCAGCCGCTCCTGCGCGTTGCGCAGCTCGAAGGCGATGAGCTTGAAGTACAGCTCCATCACCTGAGTGATCATGAGGAACGACATCTCGCCCGCGTCGTCGCTCATCGGGTGCTGCAGATCGTGCAGCACGTCGGTGCGGACGTAGGCGTCGTAGGGAGTGCGGGTCTCGAAATCCAGGGTGGGAGCTCCGCCCGTCGCCCTGGCCCGTTCGGCGCGTTCCTCCGCCGTGGTCGGCCGCACTGCTGATAACTGTCGCGTCGCGTCCACGCGCTTGCCCTTCTCTTAGCCTTGCTGTCCCCATGATGGCGTCGGGATGATGGAGAAGGAATGCCAGATGGAAGGCTGTATCGCCATATAGGCTTATATTTCGGTATAAATCGTGATTTGAGGCTTACGAACGGAAGGCGTGATCGTGGACGAGACCGACTGGGAGTTGCTGCGTGAGCTCCAGGACAACGCCCGGCTCTCCCTCAAGGAGTTGTCCCGCCGGATCCACCTGTCCGCGCCCGCGGTGGCCGACCGCGTACGGAAGCTGGAGGAGTCGGGCGTGATCACCGGCTACCACGCGACGGTGGACCCCGTGCGGGCCGGCTGGCCGGTCTCGGCCTTCATCCGCATGTCCTGCTACGGCACCCGCTGCGTGCTGCGCGACCCCGAGGTGGCCGGCTGGCCGGAGGTCCGCGAGATCCACCGGGTCACCGGCGACGTGTGCAGCATCCTGCGGATCGTGGCGGTCTCCATGGTCGCCTTCGAGGACCTGATCGACCGCCTGGCGGTCTACGGGCCGCCCTCCAGCACCATGATCCTGTCCACCCCGCTCCCCGGCCATCCGCTCACCACCCCCGACGGCCCGTGACCCCGTCCGCCGCGCGGCCGGCCGGGGTCGTCCACGGGTTCGTGCCGTCGTGGCAGAAGCGGGCGAAGGCGGTGCTCATCTCGTGGGCCAGGGCGTCCACCTCGGGGCCCGTGCCCGTCAGCGGTGTTCCGTGGGTGCCGAGGTAGAGGGGCACGTCCACCAGGTGGCAGGCGCCCAGGGCGACGCCGCCGTGGCTCATGGGCGAGCGGTGCCCGCAGACGTGGTGCCCGGCGGGGCCGTGATGGGCGTCGGCGAGCTCCCGGGCGGGCCCGGCGAAGAGCTCGCCGGTGTCCAGGCCGTCCTGACCGATCGCGGTGAACAGGCGGGCCTCCTCGGCCGTGGTCGTCACCAGCAGCGGGACGCGCGCGGCGGCGCCCGTCCGGACCGCCTCCACCGGGTGGACGGCCAGCAGGTCGCCGTCCACGACGGGCGCGGCGGGCAGCAGCCCCGCGGCCGGGGCGCAGGCGCGTACGGCGGCCTCCTCGGCGGCCAGCAGATCGGCGAGCGGCACGGCGTACGGGTCGCCGCCGAGCGCGGAACGCGCCACCGAGGTCCAGGCGGCGGCCTCGGCGGGAGTGCGGAAGCCGTACGGGACGGGGCTCATCGCCGCCGCCCTGGCGAACAGGCCGGGCGCGCACGTCATCAGCGCCAGCACGCAGGTGCCGCCCGCCGAGTGCCCGGCCAGGGTGACGTTCGCCGGGTCGCCGCCGAAGGCCGCGATGTTGGCGCGCACCCACTCCAGTGCGGCGATCTGGTCGCGCAGCGCCAGGTTGGCCGGCACGCCGTCGCCGTGCCAGAAGCCGGGCAGGCCGAGCCGGTAGTTCACGGTCACCACGACCAGGCCGTGGTCGCGGGCGAGCGCGGTGCCGTCGTACATCGCCTGGGAGCCGGAGCCGAAGACGAACGCGCCGCCGTGCAGGAACACCAGCACCGGGCGGCGCCCCTCGGCGGAGGGCGTCCAGACGTTGAGGAACAGGCAGTCCTCGGCCGACGTGGCCGGGTCGATCTCCAGGCCCGGCACCCACGCCATGCGGCCGGGCCGCTGCGGGGCGGGCGGGCCGGGGGTGCGGGCGTCCGCGACGCCCCGCCAGGGGCGCGCGGGCTCCGGCGCGGCCAGGCGGCGGGCGGGCGCGGCGTAGCGCACGCCCTTGAACGTGCTCACGCCGCCGGCCCGGACGCCGCGCAACGCCCCGAGCAGCGTCTCGGCGACCGTCATCCCCCGAGCCCCAGGAAGGCGGCGGCGTTGCCGCCCAGGACGGCCGCGCGGCCCTGCTCGTCCAGCTCGGCGCAGGCGCGCACGACCGCGCCCGGCTCCAGCTCCCCCAGCGGGAACGGGAAGTCGGTGCCGAGCATGACGCGCTCGGCCCCCATCACCTCCACCAGCAGCCGCAGGGCGCGCGGGTCGAACACCGCGGAGTCCACGTAGAAGCGGTCGGTGTAGGCCGACGGCGGCCTGGGCGAGTGCTCCCGGACGATGTCGCGCTGGTGCCAGGCGTTGTCGGCCCGGCCCAGCAGGTAGGCGAAGCTGCCGCCGCCGTGGCAGAAGCACAGCCGCAGCGAGCCCGGCAGCCGCTCGAACGCCCCGGACAACATCAGCGACAGGATGCCGAGGTGGGTCTCGGCCGCCATGCCGACCAGCCACGGCAGCATGTGGCCGCGCATGCGGTCGGCGCCGAGCATGTCCCAGGGGTGGACGAGCACCGGCATGTCCTGCTCGGCGCAGTGCGCGAGGAAGGCGACGATGTCGGGATCGTCCAGGTTGCGCGGGCCGACGTGGTTGCCGATGTGCACACCGCGGTGACCGGCGGCCTTGGCCTCGGTGACGGTCTTCGCGGCCAGGGCGGCGTCCTGCAACGGCACCTGGCACAGCGGCAGCAGCCGGTCGGGGGCCTGCGCGCAGTGGTCGAGCACGCGGTCGTTGACCATGGCGCACCACTCGGCGGCGCGGTCCGGGTCGGCCGCGTAACCGAACAGCAGCGGGGTCGAGGAGACCGCCTGCACGGCCACGCCGGTGCGGTCCATGGCGGCCACGCGGGCCCCGGCGTCCCACAGCTCCGGCGTGACCGGGCGGTAGTCGTCCTCGCCGCTCATCATCATGCCGTCGCGCAGCCACGGCTCGCCGGCCCCGGCGAGCGTCCTGGCCTCCTCGCGGGAGATCCGCGGGAAGACGTGCGCGTGCACGTCGATCATGGTCACCGGACCACCGGCCGCAGGTGTTCCGGCCAGTCCTTGCCGGGGTGCTCGGCGCCGCAGTGGGGGCAGGTGCGGTCGCCCTCGTGGAAGTTGCGGAAAACGGGCGGCAGGTCGTCGACGATCGACTGGAGCTGCACCTCGGCGCGGTGGACCAGGCGGTGGCAGTTGACGCAGTACCACTCGAAGGCGTCCAGCGCGCCCTGCGGGCGGGCGAACTCCACGACCAGGCCGATCGAGCCGGGCACCGGCCGCTGCGGCGAGTGCCGCACGTGCGGCGGCAGCAGGAAGACGTCGCCCTCGCCGATCTGCACGTCCACCGGCGGCTTGCCCTCCTCCTCCATGACCCGCAGCACCATGCCGCCCCGCAGCTGGTAGAAGAACTCCTCGATCGGGTCGTCGTGGAAGTCGGTGCGCTGGTTGGGCCCGCCCACGATCGTCACCATGAGGTCGGCGTCCTTCCAGATCTGCGCGTTGCCGACCGGCGGCTTGAGCAGGTCCTGGTGCTCGTCGATCCACTTGTTCAGGTTGAAGGGGGGGATCATGCCTGGCTCCTTTGGGGGATGAGGGCGGTGCAGGAGATCTCGATCAGCAGGTGCGGGTGCGGGAGCTGGTGGACGGCGACCGTGGTGCGGGCGGGGCCGCTCTCGTCGAAGTACTCGCCGTAGACCTCGTTGTAGCCGCCGAAGTCGTTCATGCTGACCAGGTACGCGGTCACGTTCACCACGTCCTCCAGGCCGCCTCCGGCGGCGGCCAGCAGGTCGGCGATGTTCTCGATCACCGCCCTGGTCTGCTCGCGGATGTCGAGGCTGGTGGTGCCCAGCTCGTCGGCGCTCGCCCCGGCGAAGGAGCCGTCGGGGCGGCGCGAACTGGTGCCCGACACGAACACGAAGTCGCCGGCCCGCTTGACGTGCGGGAACCGGCCGCGGGGCCGGGCCTTGCCCTCGACCAGCAGCGCGTCACTCATCGGGTGGTCACCTCCACGTGTCCGAGGCCGGCGGCGCCGACGCGTACGTGCGCCCCGGCGGGCAGCGGCACCGCCGCCGTGGCCGCGCCGGCCAGGACGATCCAGCCGGCCTCCATCTCGATCCCGGCGGCCCTGGTCAGCCGGGCGGCCGCGGTCAGCGCGCGCAGCGGGTGGCCGAGGATGGCCGCCGACGAGCCGCCGGCGACCTGGCGGCCGTCGATCTCCATGACCAGGCCGAGGTTGCCGATGTCGCCGGCGTCCTGCGGGCGGCGCCAGGGGCCGACGCCGAAGCCGCTGGCCGAGGCGTTGTCGGCGATGACGTCGGGCAGGGTGAAGCTGAAGCCCTCGTAGCGGGAGTCGAGCACCTCGTACCCGACCGCGACGCCGCCGACGGCCGAGGCCACGTCGGCGGTGCCGCGCACCGGACGGTCCAGCAGGAACGCGATCTCCGGCTCGATCCGCGGGTGGATCAGGCCGGCGGTGTCGAGCCGGGACTCCACCAGCATGGCGTCGGTGAGCAGGCCCCAGATGACGTCGTCCACGCCCATCTGGGCCATCTTGGCGCGGCTGGTGAAGCCCATCTTCACACCGACGATCCGCTCGCCGCGGGCCAGCCGCCGCTCGATCAGGGCGCGCTGCACCTCGTAGGCGGCCGGCACGTCGAGGTCGGCCGTGTCGGTCAGGCGCGGGATGGCGCGGCCGGTCAGGGTGGCCTCGTCCAGGCGTTCGGCGAGCGCGTTCACCGCTCCTCCTTCTCGTCGTCGGCGGCGAAGGCGGCGCGGACGTCGCCCAGCCCGTCGATGCGGGCCTCCAGCACGTCGCCCGCACGCACCGGGACGACCGGGCCGAGCGCCCCCGTCAGCACGGTGTCGCCCGCCCGGAGCGGACGGCCGAGCGCGGCCAGCGTGTCGGCCAGCCAGACCGCGGCGTGCAGCGGGTGGCCCAGGCAGGCCGCGCCGACGCCGGTCGAGACCTGCTCGCCGCGCCGTTCGATGACCATCCCGGCCAGCCGCAGGTCCACGTCGCGCAGCGAGACCGGGCGGTTGCCCAGCACGTACAGGCCGGAGGAGGCGTTGTCGGCGACGGTGTCGGCCAGGGTGATGTCCCAGTCGCGGATGCGGCTGCCGACGACCTCGATCGCGGGCAGCGCGAACGCCGTCGCGGCGATCACGTCGGCGACCGTGTGGCGCTCGTGCGGCAGGTCGCGGTCGAGCACGAGCGCGACCTCGGCCTCGGCGCGCGGCTGGAGCACCGCGCCGGCCGGGATCTCCGCGCCGTCGGGCACCGCCATGTCGGCGAACAGCACGCCGAAGTCGGGCGCGCCGACGCCGAGCTGCGCCTGCACGGCCTTGCTGGTCAGCCCGACCTTCCGGCCGGTGATCCGCCTGCCCTCGCCGAGCCAGTGCTCGGTGAGCAGGCTCTGCACCGCGTAGGCCGCCTCCAGGCCGTCGACCAGGTCGCGGACCGGCTCGCACGGGCGGCCGGACGCGTACGCCTCCAGCAGCCGCGCGGCGGCGGCGCGATGGTTGTCTGTCACTTCTGTCCTCATATCTTGACGCACACGTTGACCGGCTCGGAGAAGAAGTCGAGCGAGTACTCGCCGCCCTCGCGCCCGATGCCGGATGCCTTCACGCCGCCGAACGGGGTGCGCAGGTCGCGCAGGTTCCAGCAGTTGACCCAGACGATGCCGGCCTGGATCCGGGGCGCCACGCGGTGGGCGCGCGACAGGTCGGTGGTCCACACGGTGGCGGCCAGGCCGTACGGGCTGTCGTTGGCCAGCCGGACGGCCTCGTCCTCCTCGTCGAAGGGGGCGACGTGGCAGATGGGGCCGAAGACCTCCTCGCGGACGGTCCTGGCGTGCGGCGGCAGGCCGGTGATCACCGTGGGCTCGACGTGGAAGCCGCCGTCGCGGGCGTCGCCGAACTCCGGCACGCCTCCCCCGGCCAGTACCGTCGCGCCCTCCTCGACGGCCAGGCGGTAGTAGGACAGCACCTTGTCGCGGTGCTGGGCCGAGATCATCGGCCCGTAGCCGCGCAGGCCCCTGGCCCGCTCGGCCAGCGCCCGGGTGAACTCCTCGAAGATCGGGCGCTGGACGTAGACGCGCTCGGTGCACAGGCAGATCTGGCCGGAGTGGGTGAAGCTGGAGCGGATCGTGCCCTCGACGGCCTCCTCCAGGTCGGCGTCGGCGAAGACCAGGGCCGGGTTCTTGCCGCCGAGCTCGAAGGAGACCGGGGTGACGTGCGCGGCGGCGTTGCGCATGATGGCGCTGCCGGTGGCCGAGGCGCCGGTGAAGGCGATGGCGTCCACGCCGGGGTGCGCGGTCAGGTGTTCGCCGGCCGCCCCCGCGCCGTGGCCGTGGATCAGGTTGAACGCGCCGGGCGGCAGGCCCGCCGCGTCGATCACCTCGGCCAGCAGCGTGGCGGTGGAGGGCGTCTCCTCCGACGGCTTGGCGACGACGGCGTTGCCCGCGGCCAGGGCCGGCGCGACCTTCCAGGTGAGCAGCAGCAGCGGCAGGTTCCACGGCGAGATGACGGCGACCACGCCGAGCGGGCGGCGCACGGTGTAGTTGAGCGCCTGCCCGCTGCCGCTCCAGGCCGGGACGCTGGTGTTGTAGGCCCGTTCGGGACGGCCGTAGGCCAGGTCGGCGTAGGCGCGGAAGTTGCCGGCGGCGCGCGGGATGTCCACCGTCGCGGCCAGCTCGCGCGGCTTGCCGGTGTCGGCGGCCTCGGCCTCGACGAACTCCTCGAACCTGGCCTCGATCCCGTCGGCGATCCGGCGCAGGTACGCGCACCGCTCCTCGGTGGAGGCGGCTCCCCAGGGGCCGTCGAGGGCGGCGCGGGCGGCCCGGACCGCCTCGTCGACGGTCTCGCGGGACGCCTCGGGGACGGCTCCGACGGTGCGGCCGTCGACGGGCGAGATGAGAGGGAAGTCGGTCCCCGCCGTCGTGAAGACGCCGTTGACGTAGTGCGCGGGCTTCATGGTCGACATTCTGCTGATTTCTCGACATAACAGTCCAATACCGAAATGTCGCCTGGCTATCTTTATTTCGTTATATGTCGGTTCTGCTATGCCTGCCGACCGAATCGGTATTCGTTCTGGCATACCACCAGCGTGCATCCTCTTCCGTACCCTCATTCGGAAGGCACAGAGAGATGGACACAGATCGCCGTCTGGCCGCCCGCCGCGTCTCGCGGGCCGCCTTCATCGGCACCGCCATCGAGTGGTACGACTTCTTCCTCTACGGCACCGCCGCGGCCCTCGTCTTCAACAAGCAGTTCTTCCCCGCCATGGACCCGGTCGCCGGCTCCATCGCCTCCTTCGGCACGATGACCGTGGGATTCCTGGCCCGCCCGCTCGGCGGCATCGTCTTCGGCCACTTCGGCGACCGGATCGGGCGGCGCAACACGCTCGTCGTCTCGCTGCTCATCATGGGGATCGGCACCACGCTGATCGGCGTGCTGCCGACGTACGACAGCCTGGGCGTGTGGGCGGCGGTGCTGCTCGTGGTGATGCGCGTCGCCCAGGGCATCGGCCTGGGCGGCGAGCTCGGCGGCGCGGTGGTGCTGACGATGGAGCACGCGCCGAAGGGCCGGCGCGGCCTGTTCGGGGCGTTCCCGATGATGGGCACCCCGGCGGGCATGTTGTGCGCCAACGCCGTCTTCCTCGGCACGTCCTCGCTGCTGGGCGAGGAGAGCTTCATGGCCTGGGGCTGGCGGGTGCCGTTCCTGCTCAGCATCGTGCTGGTGGCGGTCGGCCTGTACCTGCGGCTGCGCATCGAGGAGAGCCCCGACTACGCCGACCTGGTCGAGCGGCGCAAGCCGGTCAAGCTGCCGATCGCGGTGGTGCTGCGCGACCACTGGCGCGAGGTGGTGCACACGATCGGCGTGATCATCGGCAACAGCGCGCTGGCCTACATCTTCATGGTCTACATCCTCGGCTACGGCGAGGCCGCGGCCGGCCTGCCGCGGACGTTCCTGCTGAGCTGCGTGATCGGCGGCGCCGCCGTGTGGCTGGTCACCGCGCCGCTGTGGGCCCACCTCGGCGACCGGCACGGGCTGCGTTCCGTCTTCACCTGGGGCTCGGTGGTGCTGCTGGCCGGCGCCCTGGCGATCCTGCCGGTCGTCAACACCGGCAACAAGCCCCTCATCGCGGTTTTCATGCTGGTGATGGGCGCGGTGCTGGCCATGACCCACGCGCCGCAGGGCACGCTGACCGCCAGCTTCTTCCCGGTCGCCATCCGGTACTCCGGCACGTCGGTGGCCTACCAGCTCGCCTCGCTGCTGGGCGGCGGTATCACGCCGCTGGTGGCCGCCTCGCTGTTCGCCTCGACCGGCACCTCGCTGTCGATCACCGCCTACCTGGCCGTGGTGACGGTCATCAGCCTCGTCGCCGCCCTGGTGATCCCGCGCAACGACGCCGAACGCCTGGGTGACCACCCGGTTCCGGCCGACATAGCGAAATAGGGCAGGTTCGCCCTGGTCATATGATGATTTCGTGATATCTCGTCCGCTGGACCTGCTGAGCGGCCGGCTCAAGCTGCGGCATCTCGTGCTCGTGACCACCATCGCCGAGCAGGGCGGCGTCCTGCGCGCCGCCGAGCACCTCCACCTGGCCCAGCCCGCCGTGACCCGGGGGCTGCGGGAGGTGGAGCAGATCCTCGGGGTGGAGCTGTTCACCCGCGGATCGCGCGGCGTCACCCCCACCCTCTTCGGCGAGGCGTTCATCGACCACGCCCGCGCCGTGCAGGCCGAGTTGCGCCGCGCCGGCGAGCGCATCGCCGGCCTGGCCGACGGCACGGCCGGCACGGTCACCGTCGGCACCCTGCTGGCCGCCACGAACGTGCTGCTCCCCCGCTCGATCGCGGCGCTCAAGGCCGAGCGGCCGGGCATCACCGTGATCGTCAAGGAGGGCACGTTCGACTCGCTGGTCCCCCAGCTCACCGGCGGCGACCTCGACCTGATCCTCGGCCGGCTCAACCCCATCGAGGACCGCCCGGACCTGCGCCAGATCCCGCTCTACAACGAGCCCGTGCTGCTGGTCGCCCGCGCCGGGCACCCGGCGGCGCACGCCCGCGAGCTGGCCGGCCTGCTGGACTACCCGTGGATCCTGCCGCTGGAGCAGACCTCGCTGCGCCGGGAGCTGGAGCAGGTGTTCCACCGCAACGGGCTGCCGCTGCCGCCCGACCGCACCGAATGCACGTCCATCCTGACGATCCGCTCCCTGCTGCTCGGCACGGACATGATCGCCGCGCTGCCCGCGCTCTTCGTCAGGACCGACCCCCAGCTCCTCGAACTCCCGGTGCCGCTGCCGTCGGTGCGCCGCTCGGTGGGCGCCACCCTGCCCGGGGCCCGCGCCCTGACGCCCGCGGGCAAGGTCATGCTCGCCCACCTCCAGCAGCAGGCGCGGCACCTCGACACCAGGGAGGACGCGGGGGACGACGCGTCCGACGCGGCGGCGGTGGGAGACTGAGGGGCATGGTGGCAGGAGCCGGGTTCGAGCCCGAGTCCGTACGCGTCATCCGGCGGCTGCGCGACGACATCCTCGACGGCGTCCGCCCGCCGGGCAGCAAGCTCGTCGAGCGCGACCTGGCCACCGAGCTGGGCGTCAGCCGGGTGCCGGTGCGCGACGCCCTGGCCACCCTGGCCGCCGAGGGGCTGGTGACGTTGCGGCCCCGCACCTGGGCCGTGGTGCGCGAGTTCACCGCCCGCGACGTCGCCGACCTGGTGGAGGTGCGTTCGGCGTTCGAGGCCGTCACCTTCCAGCTCGCCGCCCGGCGGCACGACGCGCAGGGCCTGCGGCGGCTGCGCGCCGACCTCGACGCCGAGCTGCGGGCGGCGCGCGCCGGCGACGCGATCCGCGCCCGGCGGGCGGCCGCCGACTTCCACGAGACGGCCACCGCCATCGCGGGCAACGACCTGCTGGTCGAGGTGGGCCAGGTCCTGCGCAGCCGGATGCGCTGGCTGCTCGGCCGGCACGACGACCTCCAGGCGGTCGCCGACGAGCACCGCGAGCTCTACGAGGCGATCGCCGCCCGCGACGTGACCCGCGTCGGCGAGCTGGTCGCCCGGCACGTGGCGACCAGCGGCCGGCTCATCGGCGAGCACGCCGACCGGCTGCGCTCCGACGGTTCCTGACCCCGCACGGGCGTCAGGCGTCCAGGAGGACGTCGAACCCCGCGCGGGCGTCAGGCGTCCAGGAGGACGGCGCCGTCGCGGGCGACCACCCGGCCGCCGGCGACCACGAGCGCCCGCGGCGGCACCCGCACGAGCGCGTCCGGCACGTTTTCGGCGTCCACGAGCACGACGTCGGCCCGCGCCCCCGCGACGAGGTCGTGCCGGTCGCGGTGCACGAAGGGCGCCGCCTTGGTCGTGGCCAGCTCCACGGCGGCGGTGAGCTCGTCGTCGGAGCGCAGCCCGTGCAGCCGGGCGAAGCCGAGGGCGATGCGCAGCAGGTCGCCGTCGCCGAACGGCGACCACAGGTCCCTGATCCCGTCGGTGCCGAGGCCGAGGCCGATGCCGCGTTCGGCCATGCCCCGCCACGGGAGGGGCGCGGTGCGCACCGGCGCGACCGTCGCCCAGGAGATGCCCGCCGCGGCGAGGTCGTCGAGCAGGCCGCGCTGACGTTCGGGGGCCAGGTCGCCGAGGGCGAAGCCGTGGGAGACGGTGACCTTGCCCTGCAGGCCGGTCCTGAGCGTGCGGTCGATGATCAGCTCGTACTGGAACGCGCCGAGCTCGCCGCCGTCGTGCAGGTGGATGTCCAGGCCGACGCCGCGCCGCTCGGCGATCTCGAACAGGCCGTCGAGCTGGGCGACCGGGTCCCGGTCGATGGTCGCGGGGTCGATGCCGCCGATGCTGGTGGCGCCCGCCCGCGCGGCCTGGTCGAGCAGGTCGAGCACGCCGGGCCGGCGGACGACGCCGTCCTGCGGGAAGGCCACGATCTCGACGTCGATCGCCCCGTCGAGCCGCGCCACGGCCTCGCGGACGGCCTCGATGCCGCGCAGCCCGACCCCGAGGTCGACGTCGACGTGGGTGCGGGTGGCCGTGGTGCCGTGCCGCAGGAACTCGCGCAGCACCGCCACCGTGCCGTCCACGCCCGGGATGCCGTACTTGTCCCGCTCGGCGCGCTCGTGCTCGATGCGGCCCTGCGTGGTGGCCACCCCGCCGTACGACACCCAGGGCCGGCCCCACCAGCTCTTGTCGACGTGGGCGTGGGCGTTGACGAGGCCGGGCAGGGCCAGCAGGCCGCGGCCGTCGACGCGCTCGCCGGCGGGCGGGGCGGTCCCGGCCGGGAGCACGGCGACGATCCGGGTACCGTCGATGGTCAGGTCCACGGGCGCGCCGCCCCAGGGGCGCACGTTGGAGATCGTCCAGGAAGTCACCCGAAAAATGGTATACCAAAAACGGATCGTTCCTGGCAGAGGGCCCTGCACACTCATCCCCCAGCCGTTGTCGTAGCCGTTTGGGAAAATCGGCGCGGGCTGCGGCAGGCGCGGTCCCGCCGTCCGGAAAGAGGTGGTCCGATGGGCCCAGAGGTCTTCGACAGCCGTGACATCGGCCAGACGGAGGAGTTCCTCAGCAAGGCGTACGCCAAGATGCGCATCGGCTCCGACGTGAAGAACCCCCGCACCCGGATCTCCCGCCAGGTCATGGGCTCGGTCAGCATCGACCGGCTCAATCTCGAGTACGCGATGAGCTTCGACGTCAACCCGCTCGGCAAGGTGTGCCTGTGCACGGTCGAGACCGGCACCATCGCCCAGCAGGTCGCCGGCGGGCCGGACGAGCTCTTCGGCCCCGGCGACACGGTGTTGTTCGCCCCGCACGACCTGCCCTACACCGGCGAGATCCGCCGCTCGCGCTACGACATCATCATGTTCGACCCCGCGCTGCTGCAGCAGGTGGCCGGCACGCTGCCCGGCCGCCGGGCCGAGCCGGTCCGGCTGGTGGGGCACCGCCCGGTCTCCGCCGCCGCCGGCCTCCATCTGCGGCGCACGCTCGCCTACCTGCGCGACGACGTCCTGGCCGCCCCCGAGCTGGCCGCCGAGCCGCTGGTCGTCTCCACCGCCGGGCAGCTGCTGGCCGCCAGCGTGCTCACCGCCCTGCCCACCAACGCCGGCGACGCCGCCCCCGGCTCCGCGCGTCCCGAGGCGCTGCGCCGGGCGACGGCCTTCATCGACGACCACGCCGACCTGCCCATCGGCCTCGACGAGATCGCCACCGCCGCCCGGATCACCCCCCGCGCCCTCCAGTACGCCTTCCGCCGGCACCTCGGCACCACCCCGCTGGGCTACCTGCGTCAAGCCCGGCTGGCCCGCGCGCACGCCGAGCTCAAGGCCGGCGATCCCGCGACCACGGTGACCGCCGTCGCCGCCCGCTGGGGCTTCTTTCACGCCGGCCGCTTCGCCCAGCTCTACCGGGCCGCCTTCGGCTGCTCGCCCGGCGACACCCTCCGCCGCGCGGCCGAGCCTCGCCGCGCTTGATCCACTGATGCCCGTTTCGTTCTGTGGACAGGAGTGAGCCGGATTCTTCGTCTGATGTGCTGACCCGCCACCGCCGAAGGCTCAAGGGTTGGAGACGAGCACGGATCGCCGCGGCACGGAGGAGATGATCGCGATTGAGTCCCGGCCGTAGCGGCGACATGGCGCGTCCGCGGCGAGGCCACAGCCGCAGGCCAGGCGATCGCGAGGCAGCACCGTCGGGGTGGCCGCGCCCGCCGGGCGACCAGGCCGGTCCCGTGACCGAGCCGAACCCGCCGCCGGCCTGTGATGCCTGACCTGCTTCGTCCGCCCTCGCACCCGTCCGCCCCGCCTTCCGGCCGGACGGGCCTTCGTGCTGCCCGGCCTCCGGTGACGGCGTGACCCCTCTGAGCCTGAGCTGCCGCGACCTGCCCGGCGGCGTGCTGGTGACCGTGATCGGCGAGCTCGACGCCTCCAACTCGACCCGGCTGGAGTCCTTCACCGAGCGGCACCTGCGGCCCGGGGCCGGCGCGGTGCTCGACCTGAGCGGGCTGAGCTTCATGGACAGCCGCGGCCTGCACGTGTTGTTACGCCTCAACGCCGCGGTGCTCGACCGCGGGGGCGTGCTCCGCCTGGCCGGCGTGCAGGAACTGCCGGCGCGTGTCCTCCAGGTCACCGGCGTGTGGTCCTCGCTGGCCGTCCACGCCGACGTGGGCGACGCCGTGGCCGCGATGGGCGCGCAGCGCCCCGCCGATCTCCGCGAGTCGTCGTGAGCCGCCGTACCTCGGCGTTCGGGGCTGAAGATCATGAGTGCCGGCTCTAGAATCCGGATGACCAACAACCACGACTGCTCCGTCGATGACCTCGATCATGGCCGCCTGATCAGGGCCGTTCGCGAGGTCACCGGCAGGACGG
This sequence comes from Nonomuraea sp. NPDC049624, assembly GCF_040675255.1. Taxonomy (NCBI): domain Bacteria; kingdom Bacillati; phylum Actinomycetota; class Actinomycetes; order Streptosporangiales; family Streptosporangiaceae; genus Nonomuraea; species Nonomuraea sp. NPDC049624. Next base: position 72,789 of record NZ_JBFAOR010000023.1, read on the forward strand.
TCCTGACACGTCGTAGGACACGAGGGTGACATGAGCGAAGCGATGACCGGTGGCTCCCGTTCCGCGTCCGGGGGCGCCGAGGTCGGCGAGCTTCGGCTGCGCCAGCTGCTCGGCGGGCTGACGGCGGTCCGGGACGGCGATTTCCGCACCCGTCTGCCGGAGGACGCCGACGGGTTGCTGGGTGAGATCGCCTCGGTGTTCAACGGGATGGTCGATCAGTTGTCGTTGTTCACCTCCGAGGT
>NZ_JBFAOR010000024.1:0-71258 GCF_040675255.1 Nonomuraea sp. NPDC049624
CCGTTCCGGGACACTGTGGGCACCCTGCTGGTGGACGACGTGCGGCCGTACTACGAGCGGCTGGTGGCTGAGGGCGCGGAGATCGTGTTCCCGCTTCAGGACGTGCCGACCGGAGCCGGTTTCAACGCCCGGCACCCCGACGGGACAGTGGTGGAGTACGTCCATCACCGTCCCATCTAGAACGGGCGACCAGCGCGCTTCAGCTCGCGGCCCGGGACGAGGTGGCCTGCGTCCTCACCGACCTGCAGAAGGCAGGCCCCTCACCCGGAGGTCGCCGAGTACATCGAACGGCTCCCCGCCACCTTCGAACCGTACGGCGGACGCCACCTCGTCCAGGCCACCCGCCACGAGGTGAAGGAGGGCAGCTGGCCCGGACATGTCGGGATGCTCGGCTTCCAGGATCGCCGAGGCGCGGGCGTGGTGGGATTCTCCCGCGTACCGGGAGATCGCACCGCTGCGCTCACGCCCCATCGAGACCGACCTCATCCTGGTCGACGGCGTGCCCGAGAACTACGTCCCAACGACGGTCGTCACCGCCCTACGGGAGGCGACGACCCCGCCTGCATAGGTCATCGACGGCTGCTTGAGGAGTACCAGTGGACATGTCTGCGGGCGGAACTCCTGTCCTGTGTTCGGCATACCGCGTCGCCGTGGCCTCCTGACCACCGCGGGTCGTGAACACAGACGGCACGAGCCCCGTCGACTCCTTCCTCCAGGGCCTTCGCCGTGGGGCGCCATCCCTCTGACCCGCAACTTGAAGGCGGGCAGACGCGGAGCCTGTGGCGGGATGGCGGAGGTTCACTTCAGGACTTGTGGATGGGGACCGCGCACGTAACTCCGCACCCGCCGCGGCCCCGCGGATCAGGAGTCGGGGATCGACGACTTGCCCATCGCTGCTATGCGGGCGGGGTTGCCGTCCACGTCGACGGGGTTCAGGGTGAGTTTGATCTTGTGCGAATCGGACCGGCCCTTGGCCTTCTTGGCTCCGACCGAGATGACGCTGATCTTGACGCCGCCCTCGCCGCTGACCTCGTTCTTGACGTCCACGAGGAACTCCAGCTCCACGGGGCCCAGCCCGAACAGCAGTTCCTGACCCTCGCCCTCGTGCATGGCTCGGGTGAGCTCCCGCCTGATCTGCCTGATGGTGGCGCTGAGGTCGGCGAACTGGTCGTCGGTCATGGGGCTCCAATCGTGGTCAGCGGCCGACATGGATATGTGCGGCCCACAGCGAGGGGATGTGCGGGTAACGTTCACGCAGCCGGCGCGCGGCGGCGTTCAGGGCTCGCGCCGAGCGGTCCACGTCAAGGGTTCCGTTCGCGTCCGCGAGTTCCTCGTAGAAGGCTTGTGCGAGGTCGGCGTAGGCGCGGTCGTCGACCTCCCACAACGTGGCGATCGCCTGCTGGGAGCCGCTGAGCTGCGCCGCCACCGCCAGGTTGATGGGCTCGCCGGCGGCGCCCGGCGCCGCCGTGGTGCAGGCGGACAGATACGTCAGGCGGCTGGGCGCGGCCATGTCCCGCAGGCGTAGCAGCCCGTCCGACAGCAGGAGCGAGCCGGCTGTGGCGTCGTCGGCGTCCGTCCTGCTGTGGCCCGCGAAGTGCAGGACGTCGGCGCCCGGCAGCTCTTGCAGGAGGTGTTGCCTGGTGGCCTGCTCTCCCTCGAGGATGACGGCGGGGTCGAGGAGGCGGGCGACGGTGAGCGCCTCCCGCTCGGCCCCCGGCATCCGCATGGGGCTCTCCGCGGGCTGCGGCAGCACGACCAGGGCCGAACGCGGTCGGCCCGCGGGCGTGGCCGAACGGGAGCGCGTCAGCGCGCCGATCGTCGCCGTGTATGAGGAGACGACCGAGTCGATGGCGGAAGTCTCCGGGAGCCACCCAGCCGCGTGCAACGGCAGTACGCTCAGGGGCCCCGTCGGCACCCACCACACGCGCGGCATGCCCTCGGCTGCGCGCAGGTGCGGCCGCAGCGCCTCCAGTACCGGGCTGACCACGACTTCCGCCAACCAGGCCAGCGTCTCGGCCAGCGACTGCTCCCGGCCCAGCCGGTCACGCAGCGGCCGGTAGGCGGTGGTGAGCTCGGTCAGGAAACGGCGTGCACGCTCGGTGGCCGCCGCACGATCGAGGCCAGGCAGGCGGATGACGAGAAACCCGTCCGTCGTCACCGCGATCGCGTCGCAGCGGTGTCCGCTCATGTTCAGAACCACAACGGGCCCCTCGGCCGCGGCCTGGAGGAGATCGCCGACCGCCGGCGGGCGCAGGAACCCCGCCATGCCGGGCAGGGCGCGTGCCTCCTCCACCAGCCGCTCGAACTCCTCCGCCTCCCGGCCTGCGGGTTCACGTGACGATGGCTCGTCCACGGCGATCCGCAGCGCCGACAGCCGCTCCGCCAGCTCAGGTGCGCGCGCACGCAGCGTGCGAAGATCCTCCTGTACACCCAGGGCCTGCGACAGCAGCAGCCCACGTCCCTGCTCCAGCAGTGTGAGCGCCTCCTGCGGCCGTCCCGTCTCCAGCGCGCACGCGGCGGCGTCGCCGGCCAGCTCGGTCAGGCTGTCCTCGCGCCTCCCCCTTGCATGCCAGAGCCGGTCCGACATGGCCAGCGGGACCAGCTCGATCGCGGCGCGGAACGCGCCGAGCGCGCGCTCGTAGGCGCCGCCCGCCATGGCGAGCCGCCCGTACTCCTGCCAGGCCAGCACGCGCTCCGCGATCGGCTCGTCGAGCCGTCCGGCGATCGCGGCGAGCGCCTCCAGCGCCCCTTCGAAAGCAGCCGGGTCTCCCGAGCGCTCCCAACGCCCGCGGTGCTGCGCGGCGAGGTCGGCGAGGTCACGGGTGAGCCGGAACCGGGCTTCGCGCAGCGTGTCGATGAACGCCTCGTGCTGCCGGCGCGCCTGCTGAGGGGCGATGGCCGCCGCCAGCCGGATCAGCGCCTCGGCCTCGTCCAGGTCGTCCGCGATGCCGGCGGACCACGAGCGTCGCAGCAGGACCTTCGCGAGCAGGGCGAGGGCCCAGTGCCGGTCCGGGTCGCCCTCCGGCATCGCGCGGACCGCCCTGCGGGCCACGTCCACGGCTTCTTCGAGATCGCTGGGGTTGTCGAAACGCTCGAAGCGTTCCTCCAGGGCGTGGCCGAGCTGCACGAGGGCGAGGGCTCCGTGGCTGCCCGGCATGTCCAGGCCGACGAGCCGGCGCGTCAGGTCGAGCAGGAAGTCGAGGACGGCCGGTTCCCCGGTCGCCTCGTACGTCCGCAATACGGCGTGACGGAGCCGATCGAGCGCTACGGCATATTCGGGCGCATCAGCGGAGGTGACGGACAGGCCTTCCCCTGCAGCCGTCAGGTAGGCGCGCAGGTCATCGCTCTCGCCCGACCGCTCGAAGCGGGCCCCCAGCATGTCGGCCAGACGGCCGGCGACCAGCGGGGCGTCCGCGGAGTCCGCCGGCATCGCCGCGGCCACGCCTCGCATGATCTCGATCGCGGCATCGACGTCGGCCTGCTCGCCGACCGCCAGGAACCGGTGGAAGAGCAGCAGTCCGAGTTCGGCGGGGGCGCTCGCGCCGGCCGACAGATCCAGGTTCGCTCTGACCAGGCTGATGGACTCGTCCAGGTCGGCGAGCGACCCCGATCGCTCGTACCTGAGCCGCAGCGCCCCGCTCAGACTGATCCACAGGACGTCGCGCTCCGGCTCGGCCTCGGACACGACCGCGAGCCCTTCACGCAGCACCCCGATGGCCGTCTCGAGGTCTTCGTCCATGCCGAGACGCTGGAACCGGTCAACGAGGAGATCGCCGAGCGTCGCGTAGACGAACAGCGAGTGGGTCGCGAGGCCGTCCTGTTCGTGCATGAGCCGGGTCAGGACGGTGATCGCGGTGTCCGGCGGCTGCTCGACGGCCGCCGCCACCAGGAACCGGGCGCGGTCCTCGTGGTCGTTCGGCAGCAGCTCGGCGGCCTCGATCAGGAGAGCGGCGACCCGGTCGAGCCCGGGCCTGTCATCGTCCCTGTCATCGTCCCTGTCCTCGTTCCTGTCGTCGTCCGCGACGACCGCCCGCTCGAGTTCCGCCTGCGCCGCCAGAGCGTAGGCGAGAGGAATCCGGTAGGGGTCCGGTTCCGCTTCCGCGAGCCGCCGATGGACGTCCACGATTTCGCGGGCCGTCGCGAGAGCGCCCTCATCGTCGCCCTGGCTCCGCTGCCTGCCGCGGCGTTCGGTGAGCGCCGCGGCGAGCGCCGGCAGGGCCGACTCCGGGGTGTGCTCGGCGAGGCCACGATAGAAGGCGACCGCCTCATCGGGATATTGGTGAGAGAAGGCGGCGTCGTGAGGGGGATTGCGGGATTCGTCCAGTTCCTCGATGACCTCCGCTGCCTCGCCGTCACGTCCGAGCAGGCCCAGCGCCTGCGCTTTCAGCGCGGAGAACTTCGCCCCGCCGGCCCTCCTGCGGCTCCTGGACCCGGCGAGCAGCTCGAGGCCGGCTTCGGCCGTGGCCAGTGCCTCCGCTGCCAGGCCCGCGCGGAGCTGGACGTCGGCCAACAGGAGGAGCACACGCAGCTGGGCGTCCCGCAGAACGGGCGTGCTGCCCGTCTCGGCGACCGCGTCCCACAGGACGAGCAGGGCGGACGGTGCGTCGGCCATGGCGTCGCCGAACCGTCCGAGCGCGGCGGCCGACTCCGCCCGCACGGTCAGCGCGCGAGCGAGCCCGAGCGGTTCGCCGCGCAGCCGTTCGTAGACCTCGACGGCCTCCCGCGCCGCGGCGGACGCACCCGCGTGCTCCTCGACCTCCATGAGCTGCTCGGCGTAGCTCACGAGGTTGGCGGCATACTCGGGGAGATAACCGTGGTCAGGACGCATGAGAGGCTCCTCCCGCCGCGGCGCTGCCCCGGCCGGTCAGCTTGCGGTACAGCTCCAGCGCCACGGCCCTGGCGGCGAGCGCCTCATCGTGGCGCTGGGCCTCCCGCATGTGATCGCTCAGGTTCTGCCACGCCCTGGCCAGCTCCGGTCGGTAGTCCGTCCTGCCCTCGCTCACCAGCCTGCCGTACACCGATATGGCGAGTCTGGTCAGTGGCTCGACCAGCAGGTTGAGCGCGGGCGCGCCGGCGGGGAAGGAACCGGCCAGCGCGACCAGCGCGGCCTCGTCAGAGGCGGAGACGCCGGCCACGCCGTCCTCCAGCGCCGCGATCAGGTATCCCGGCTGCTCGGTCTCGATGACGACCTGCAGGGCGACGGGGCCGTATCTCGCTAGTTGCCCGACCACCTGCTCCTTGAGCAGCCGCCCGACGTGGGGGTGGTCGCCGCTCGCCCGGGCCAACACGTGGAAGGCCTGGTGGAGTTGGGTGAGGGAGGCGGCGGCCAGCGGTTCGTCGATCAGGTCGGGCCACTCGCGCAGATGTGTTCCCACGAGATACTCACCCAGGCGGTCCGGCTCCAAGGGGCCCCACTCCCCCTCCTGGGACGGATAGAGCGTGCTCAGCCACTGGTGGACGACGAGGAGTTCGTTCTCCCCGAGATCACGCAGGCCGAGGACATGGCTGAGCAGTGCCACGGCTTGGGACTTGCTCGACGCCCCGAACAAGGTGGCGATCGTCACCGTGTTGCGCAACGTGTCGTCCGACAGAAAGGCGAGGCCCATCGCGTCCGCCGTACGCCGCCAGTAGCGGTTCTCATGCACCATGAGGATCTTCTCGTGCGGCGTACGGCTGCGCGCGGCGGCCGGTGCGGGGCCCGCCTGCAGCAACCCCACCAGGGCACTCAGATGAAGGCGCATCAGCGATCCGTAGCCGGGACCGCCCAGATCGGGCGGCGCCACCTGGGCGGCCAGGTCAGTCCAGCACGTCTCCTGCAGGCCCGACACCCGATGGAGCTGGGCGGCGATGTCGACCACCGCCTCCCTGAACGCCGTCTCACGTGCTCCCGTCCACGCCGGCAGGCCGGTGATCGGGTGGAGCTCGGCGAGTTCGAGGGCGTACTCCATCAGGTCGGACTTCGCGGTCAGCCGCTGCCACCACTGCCCGGCCGAGCGCGCCAGCATCAGCACGCGCACTGCGCTGCCGTCGTCGATCCCGACGTTCTCGATCAACCGGCGGACGACGTCAGGCCGCGTTTCGGCGTAGTCGACCACGAGCAGCAGGGGCAGGTCACACGCGCGTAACCGGCTCAGAGGCTCCTCCGGCAGCGCCGCCGCGTTCTCGGCCACCACCTGTCCGGTCACCCAGCCCTCGCGGCGCAGGTGGGCGACGAGCTGGCGCGCGAGCCGCGTCTTGCCCAGCCCGCCGGCACCGAAGACGAGCCGGGCGTCGAAAATCTCGTCCGTGGAGCACCAGCCGATGAGTCTGGCCAGCTCGTCGTCCCTCGGAGTGAACCACCGCACCGCCTCGGCGTCGGCGCGCAGGAGCGCCGCGGGAGAGCGCGGGCGGCGCCGGTCGGCCGGAGGGGAGAACAACCTGGCCAGCTCGGCTGGTTCGAGGACCGCCGGCACCGCGATCGCGTCGAGGAAACCGGGCTCGGCGAACAGGGCCTCGGCTCGCGTGGCGAGCAGCCTGGCCCCGCCGTATCCCTGATGGTCGGCGACCACCACGCCGATCAGCATGTCATCGGCGAACAACGCGGCACCGGACATCCCCGCCCAGGGCGACCCGGCGCCTGTGCGCTTGGGCGGGTTGAGCACCTGGAGGTGATAGCGGCGCTGCTTGGCGCCCGCCTCCGGGTTCACCCGGCCGCCGGCCTGATCGCGCTCGCGCACGCCGTCCGGCTGGGCCAGCACCTCAGGGAAGCCCGAGGCCTGGCAGACCACCTCCGCCCGGCGGCTGACCAGGCGTCCCCAGCGCACGGGCGCGACAGGTGGATCGGCCCAGTCGTCGTCGGTGATCTCCAGGACAGCGACGTCCACCTGAGGGTCGGGCGACGACCAGGTGCACGCGGCGGACCACAGGCGCGTCTTGTCGGCGGTCCTGACCTTGATCTCGGCCCCGGGCCCGGGGCGGCCCGTCGCGGACAGCACGTGCGTGGAGGTGATGAGCAGGCGCGGGGCGATCAGGTAGCCGGAGCCGGACGACCAGGACGCGTCGGCCTGCCGGGACCATACCTCGGCGACGCGTTCGACCGTGGTCGGCATCTGTTCTCCGGCTGCGGGGGGAAGCTGACAGCAGAATACGGGCTACCGCATCAGCGCCGGTAGGTTCCGGAGAACCAGGAGTCGCCCTGGCAGCGCACACCGAGGCGCTGAGCGACCACGCCGACGCCATGGACAAGATGCGCGTGGCATGGCTGCCACCGCACTTCAACGTTCCCCGGGCAGGACGTCCCTGCTCGCCCTCTGCCTGGGCTACTTCCTGGACGTCACGGTGGTCACTGTGGCGATCCCGCCGATCGGCGACGACCTGCGTGCCAGCCTGCCGGTTCTGCAGTGGGTCGTGGACGGCTACACGCTCACGTTCGCCCCTTCGGTGTTCTTCCTGGACGTGTCGTTCGGCGTGCTCGGGCTGGTTCTGACCGGCCGGTACGTCTCCGCGCCCGCGGCGGGCGATCGGCGTGCCGGGTTGGACGTCGGGGCGCGGGCGATCGGGGCGCTCGACCTCGGCGGACTGCTGGAGCGCCGCTCACGGGCTCCCATGGTGCCGCTGGGACTGTTCCGCGAGCGCGGCTTCTTCGGCCCCGTGGTCGTCGGAGTGCTGCTCAACCTGGGGTTCTGTGGGCTGCTGTTCGCCGTGCCGCGGTACTTCCAGCGGGTTCACGGGCTCGGCGCCCGGCCGGCGGGGCTGGCCATGCTGCCGATGTTGTCCTCGCCGCTCGGCGGCCGGCTCGCGGCTCGTTCGGGGGCGTGGGTGCCAATGGCGTACGGGCTGGTCATCGGCGGGGCCGGGCTGCTCGGCCGGCTGGCGCCCGGGACGGGAACCGGCTACTGGGCGCTGGTCGCGCCGCTGGTGCTGGCCGGGTTCGGGACCGGCCTCACGCTGCCTGCCGCCACCTCGGCGGTCATGGAGGCCGCGCCGGCGGCGCTCGGCGGGGCGGCGTCCGCCGTGCTGAACCCCGCCGGACGGCGCAGCGGCCTCACCCGCCGGGCGCCCGCGCCGGGCTGGGCGCCGCCCGAGGGGATCCGGACCGGCTGATCAGGCGCCGTCCCAACCGCTGCGCCGGTAACTCCACCCACCTCCAGGTCAGCGCGCACAGCCCGAGCAGCGCCGCGTACACCGCCGCCAGCAGCGCCAGGCGCGCCGCCACCGGCACGGCCGGCGGGTCCGGCAGGAAGAACTCCACGCTCTCCAGCAGCAGCGGATGCATGAGGTAGATCGAGTAGGACACCAGCCCCAGCCAGGTCAGCCACGACGGCATCGGACGGCGGCGCAGCGCCGTCGCGGCGGCGAACGTCAGCCAGGCCGCCGCGGTCGCCACCTGGGTTCCCGGCTCGGCGCGCGCGAGCCATAACCCCGCCACCGGTACCAGCGCCACGGACGCGAGGTGCCGGTGGCCGAATTCGCCGGTCTCGACCCGGTACAGCGCGGTGCCGGCGAACATGGTCGCCAGGATGAACAGCCCCTGCCACGGACCGGGATAACTCTGGTTGACCGCCAGCAGCAGGAGGACCGTGGCCGCGACGGCCACAGCGCCCGCCTGCCGCGTCCGCCTGCCGCCGGACAGCACCGCGGCCAGCCCGGCCCCCAGCACGGCGCTCACGACGACCACGACGGTGAGCATGCGCCCCGCCCCGCCGGCCGACAGGAGCGTCACCGGCAGCATCCCGGCGCCGAGCACCGCGGCCGCCGCGAACGTGAGCGCGGCTGCGGTGCTGCGCCGGTGCACGCGCAGGGTGAACATCGCCGTCAGCAGCAGGTAGAAGGCCATCTCGTACGACAACGTCCACAGCACGTTGACCAGGTTCGGGACGTACAGCAGGTTCTGCAGCATGCCGGCGTGCGCCAGGGCCAGCGCCACCGTCCGGGTGCCCCACCAGACGTGCAGGTCGTCCCAGCCGGCCGCCACGAGCAGCAGCATGCCGGCCACGCACACGATGAAGAGCGGCCACAGCCGGAAGATCCGCGAGATCCAAAAGGCCCGCAGGCTGCCTCGCCGCTCCAGCGACGCCGGCACGATGTAGCCGCTTACCAGGAAGAACACCAGCACGCCGTACCAGCCGGGATCGAAGACGGCCTTGACCGGCAGCCGCGCCTCCGGCCACAGCGGCTTGAGCGCGTGCTCGAAGACCACCACCATCGCGGCCAGCCCGCGCAGCGCGTCCAGCCAGGCCAGACGCCGGGCGGCCCGGGGACCGTTCAACGCCACCCCCACCTGACCTCCAGCGCGTCCCGGCCCGGCGCGCCGCTCAGTCGTACCACTGGGGCTGCGGGTACGGGCTGGGGGCGGGACCCGCGTCCGCGCCGGGGATCACGTACAGGTCGACGGTGTCGGAGCTGTGCAAGCGGGTGGACGCCACGATCCAGTCGTCCTTGACCCGGCCGGTGGGGACGGCCTCGTCGAACCATGACATGCTCCCGTCGTCCTTTTCCGCGTACTTCCAGAACAGCCGGTAACCGGCCTTCAGGCCGCGCCGGCCCAGCTCGGCCCGTACGTCGGCGACCGTCCTGCCGTGGCTGGTGTAGCCGGGCAGGGCCTCGTCGTCCTCCGGGTCGACCGGGCCGTCATCGGCGTACGGCTCGCCGGGCCTGGCAGGGCGGCCGATGCCGAACACCACCCGCCCGGGGAAGTCGGCCGGCATCCAGACCTTCCCGCAGAACGCCGACGAACACGGCGTGATCCCCTGGGTGCCGATGCTGCCGTGCCACTTGAAGCCGTCCGGGACGACGGGGCCGATCAGCTTGCCCACCTCGGACGGCGCCACCGGGATCACCTTGACCGTGACGTTCAGCCCGACCGCCCGGAACGCCTCCTCGAAGCGGCGGCGGTCGGCCGTGGGGTCGGTGATGGTCACGCTGAAGTACGGGCCGGCGTTCTCGATGGAGACGGCGGCGTTGGCGTAGCTGGTCACCGGACCGCCGACCACGCTGGTGCCGACGGCGACGGCCGCCGCCGCGGCCACGGTCGCGAGCCCCAGCACCAGCCGTCGGCGTCGGCGGCGGGGTGTGGTCACGACGGCGGGCTCGCGCTCCTCCGACATGATCGCGTGCATGAGCTCCTGCGTCTCCGGCGCGGACGCCTCTCCTCTGAGATCCTGGTCATCGACGCGGGCGAGATCGGCGAGGTTCACAACGGGCTCCCTTCGAGGGCGACGGCGCGAGGGTGGTCGAAGCCGGCCTTGGCCAGATCCCGGGCGAAACGCCTGCGGGCGCGGTAGAGCCTGATCCGTACCGCGTTGCGGGAGATGCCGAGCACGCGGGCGATCTGCCCGTGGTCCAGCGCCTCCCAGGCGACCAAGGAGAGCAGCTCCCGGTCGTCGTCGGACAGGCCGCGGAAGACCTTTCCCATCTGGGACATCTCGTCCTCCGGCGAGCGGGCCAGCGCGGGGAAGGCGGCGAGCCGCTCGCGCAGGGCCGCCGTGCGCTGCTCGTGGCGCTCCTCGCCGCGCCGGTGGTTGGCGAGCACCCGCCGCGCCACGCCGTACAGCCACAGCCGCGCCTCGTCCCCCTCGGGCAGTTCCTCGATGCGACGCCACGCCGTGGTGAACGTCTCGGCCACCACGTCGGCCGCGTCCTCGGGGTGCGGGCAGCGCCGCAGGACGTACCCGAGTATGGGTTCGTAGGCGGATTCGTAGATCTCCACGAACCGGCTACGGGGATCGGCTCCCATCCGGTCTCCTTACCTGGATCATCTGTCACTTAAGTTCATGTCCAGGACTTTGGGGGCATTTCCCCGGCCGTATGCCGCGATACGCCGACGTGAGCGGCGGGGGGGCCACCTCTTCCTGCGCAGCCTTCTGGATTGACATTGCTAGCTATTTCAGTCATGTTTGAAATAACTAGCCAATGGATGCGGAGCAAGCCATGGAACACGTGACCTTCAACAGCGTCGGCACCCGCTGCGCGGGTGATCTCTACCTGCCCGAGACGAGCGAACCGGTCCCCGGGCTGGTGCTCGGGCACAGCGGGGTGATGGTCAAGGAGGCGCTGGCGTTCTTCGCGCCGTACTTCGTGAAGGCCGGCTTCGCGGTGCTGGCCATCGACTACCGCACGGTCGGCTCCAGCGAAGGCGAGCCGCGCGGCCTGGACTACCCGGAGCGGCAGGTGGAGGACTTCCGCAGCGCCGTGTCCTACCTGCAGACCCGCCCCGAGGTGCAGCCGGAGCGGATCGGGGTGTGGGGGGTGAGCATCGGCGGCTCGGTGGCGGCCCAAGCCGCCGTGCTCGATCGGCGCATCAAGTGCGTCGTCGTGCAGAGCCCCAGCGTGTGGGACGGATGGCGGTACATGGAACGCCTTCTGGGCCGTGCCGGTGTCCACGCGCTGCGCGACCAACTGCAGCAGGACTGGCAACGGCGCTACGAAGGCGGGCAGAGCGCTCGCGTGCCGCACCTGACGCTGGAGGGCGACAGCGTGAAGGACACCCCGGACATGTCGACCCGCCTGTTTCCCACCTACCGCAACGAGAAGACCCTCGACTCAGCCGAGCACCTGCTCACCTTCGCACCGGAGAATCTCATCCACCGGCTCGCGCCGACGCCGCTGCTGATGATCGCCAACGGTGGCTGGGACCCGTACCACATGCTCGAGGAGGCGCAGAGCGCCTTCGCCAAGGCGGGCGAGCCCAAGCGGCTCGCGGTGCTGCCCTACGACGTGCTCGGGCTCTACACCGGCCCGGGCCTGGAAGAGGCGATGGCGCTCGCGATCGACTGGTTCGACCTCTACCTGCGCAGGACCCGGCTCGCGGACATCACCCCGACACCCACCTACGAGTCGGTGGCCGCCATGACACAGTGAACCGGCACACGATCAACAAGGAAGGACGCGACGATGACCGCTGGGGAACAGCAGGACCGGCTGCTTCGATGGGTGGAGCGGGTGGCCGCCTTCTGCGTCGAGGAGTGGGGGCTGCCGCCCATCACCGGACGCATCCTCGGCTGGCTCATGATCTGCGATCCGGCCGAGCAGTCCGCCGGCCAGATCGCGGACGCGATCCAGGCCAGCCGGGCCTCACTCACCTCGAACATGCGCTTCCTCACGGCCATCGACCTGGTCAAGAAGGTGAGAAGGCCCGGAGATCGCGTCTCCTACTACCGCATCGAAGACGACGCCTGGCAGAAGGTCATCCAGCGCAAGCTCGACAGCCTGAGCGCGTTCGGCGAGATCGCCGACGAAGGGCTCGACATCGCGGGCGGCGAGGGACACCGCACCGAGCGCATCAAAGCCGCCCACGACTCCCTGACGTGGCTGCAGAACCTCGCGGCCCGTCATCCGCTACGCCGTTAAGGAACCCCCATGCACCGCTGGCAACCCAAGCTCGGGCTGATCCAGGAAACGCTGCTGCTCACTCTCCACGCCAGAGCTCTGGACGCCGGACTGCCCAGCCCCATCCTCGGCGACACGCTCTCCGCCGAACTGGCCCGCAGAATCGATTACGACTTCGGCAAGCTGAAGGTCAAGCCCAGCCTCGTCCTCACCACGGCACTGCGCGCCAAGAAGCTCGACGACGTCGTCCGCGCCTACGTCGCCGCTCATCCCGGATGCGTGGTGCTCGACCTGGGCTGCGGCCTGGACACCAGGATGTCCCGTTGTGATCCCCCGCCCGGCGTCGACTGGTACGACATCGACTTCCCCGAAGTGATCGACCTGCGATCGGAATGCCTGCCCGGCCGTTCCCACCTGGTCGGAGCCGACCTCACCGGCTCCGACTGGCTCACAGCCATCCCCGGTGACCGGCCGGCGATGATCGTCGCCGAGGGGCTGCTCCCCTTCATGCCCGGCGACTCCTTCCAGGTGATGACCCGCGCGCTGACCGGCCATTTCCCTTCGGGGGAACTCGCGCTCAACGGCTACACCCGCTTCGCCGCCTGGGCCATGAAGTACCACCCGACCATCAAGGCACTCGGCATCAAAGCCGCCCAGGGCTTCGACGACCCGCACGAACCCGAGTCCTGGGACGCCGGCCTCGAACTGGTCGAGGAGCAGATTCTCACCCGCGCTCCGGAAGTGGCCCTGTTCCCGCAACCGCTGCGCGCACTGACCCGGCTCACCGCCGGCAGCACGGCCCTGTCCCGCCAAGGGGCGCGCATTCTCCGCTACCGGTTCTGAGCGCGGGCGGGCGGCGACAAGCCGCGTTCCCTCAGCTTGTGGACGTGGCCAAGGGGCCGATGGCGAGCCATGCCCCAGCCGGCAGGGCTCGGCTCGGATGGACCTGCTGGTCACCCAGCACGCTCACTGACCCTTCTGAGCCGTGACTAGGGTGCTGTGGTGAGCACATCCCGATCCTCCTGGCGCAACACCACCCATGACTGGGCGGCCGACGTCGACCTCGGCCACCTCGCCGACATCCGAGGAAACCCGGCCGAGTTCGCGCCCGGCGGCGTCCGGCACCTGATCCTCGAAGTCCTCGCCTACCCGGCCGACGAGGCGGCGAGCACGGGCGCCGGACGCTGCACCGTCACCCTTCACCCCGACGGCTCGGTGTCCGTGGCCGACGAAGGGCGAGGCACCGACACTCGTCTCGATGAACGAAGGCGGCCGGTGAAGAAGCCCGTCATGGCGTCCAAGGACCTGCGTTTCTTCGACGACCCCGGCGCGGAGACTCTCCCCGACGGGCATCCGCGCCGCGGCATGTCCGTCGTCGCCGCGCTCAGCGAGTGGCTCATCCACACCAACCGCCGCCTGAATGGGTCCTGGACCCAGCGGTACGAGCACGGCGTGCCCGTCACCGGCCTGGAGCCCATCGCCGGCGACGGCGCCACAGGGACGACTGTGCACTTTCTGCCCGGCGTGCACCTGCCCCCACTTGCCGACGACCTGGGCCGCTTCGCGAATGCATGGCCTGGCCTGGTCATGACCGTCGACGACCGCCGTGGTGGCTGACTGATTCTGATTTGGCCGTCCACCTTGGCCGAGAGCAGAACCAGCACCCGGCACTTCTCGTTCAGCTCTCCTCGCCCACACCGATCGTCCGGCACGTCAGGGGATCTGGGCCTCGATGTGGGCGAGTTGGGCGGCGAGGGTCTCCTCGAATGCGGCGCGGCGGTCTGCGCCGAGGGGGCGGATGTCGCGGGCGAAGTGGGCCAGGGCGGGGAAGCGTTCGGGGTCGGCGCCGAGCACCGCGACGCGGAACTGCTCCATGGCCTGTTCGTACTCTTCGGGCGTGATGGTGCTGATGCCGGCCTCGGAGGCGATCAGCGCGGCAAGGAGGATCACGATGCGGTGGTATCGCACCGGAATGTCCTCGTCGGGCAGGCCGGACGTGCGCAGGGCCTGCAGCAGTTCCTCCATGACCAATCGGGATCCGGCGCCGCCGGACCCATAGCGTCCCCACACCGTGGCGAGTTGGAGTTGCTCGCCGAAGGCCTCGCGAAGGCGCAGGGCCAGGGCGGTGATGCGCTGCTTCCAGTCGCCGTCGGGGCGGTAGCCGTCCATGGCGGCCAGCAGAATCCGGTCGGCGACCGCGCGCAGCAGTTCGGTCTTGTTGCGGAAGTGCCGGTAGAGGCTGGAGGAGTCGGTCCCGAGCACCGCTGCGAGCTTGCGCACGCTGAACGACTCGGCGTCACCCGTGCGCAGCAGTTCCGCCGCCGTGTCCAGGATCTCCTCGGTCGACCATCGCCGTCGGCCAGTCATCACGCCCCTCTCGTCCGGGCTCAGCCTACCTTATGCACTTGGCGATGCACGCACCGCGTGCATAATGGGGGCAACACACGGCCCAGCCACAACGGCACACCCGGCATCCGGCCGGGAGGGGGAGAAGGGCACATGAGTGAGACCACCATTGCGACACGGCCGCCGGAGCCGGACTTCTCGGCAATCACGACCGAGGAACTGCGCGCCTACCGCGACGCAGAGAACCGCTGGCGGGCGTCCGGCACGGCTCGGGTAATCCTCGGGGAACCGAATCCCGGCGCCGCGATCGTCTGGCAGCAGGTGGCACTGCCCGGCCGCTGCACGGAGGCGGCTTCGTGGGCACGGCGGCGCAGTGCGACTGGACCAACAGCCACCTCGCCGTGGGACTGCCCGCCCTCGTCGTCTCGGTCGAGCACCGCCTGCTCGCCCCCGGCAGCCCGCTCGCGAACGCCGCCGACGACGGTTGGGACGTGCTCCAGCACGTGCTGCGGCACGCCGCGCAGTGGGGTGTGGACCCGGCGCGCGCAGCCGTCTTCGGCGAGAGCTGCGGCGCGCTGATCAGCGCCCTGACGGCCATCCGGGCCAGGGAGGCCGGCCTGGAACTCAAGGCGCAGGTGCTGGTCAACCCCGTGGTCGACATGACCGGAACGATGTTCGACCATCCCTCGATCACCGAGTACGCATACAGCCCGGCCCGGGCCCTGCCGCAACTGCAGCTCATCCAGCGGCTCGCCGTCCCGCCAGGAGCCGACACCGGCCCGGTCTCGCCGCTGTACGCGGGCGACCTGAGCGGGCTCGCCCCGGCGCTCGTGGTCGTGCCCACCCGGGACGCGCTCGCCGACCACGGCCGCCGCTACGCCGAGCAGCTGCGCGAGGCAGGGACCCCCGTGCGGCTCACCGAGTACCCGGGAGCAAAGCACGCGTTCCTCACCTTGCCCGGCGTGGAACCACAGGCCGAAGCCGCCCGGGCGGAGATCCTCGCGTTCCTCCGCGCGGCCCTGGCAAAGTGACGGAGGAACAATGCTCTCCACTCTTGGACCTGACGGCCCGGCGCTCTCCCGACTCGGCCTCGGCTGCATGAGCATGACCGGCACCTACGGCCCCGCCGACCCGCACGAGGCCTCAGCCACCCTGCTGGAGGCCCTCGATTCGGGCGTCACCATGTTCGACACCGGCGACTTCTACGGCGACGGAGCGAACGAGGAACTCCTCGGCCAGACCCTCGCACCGCACCGCGACCGCGTCGTGCTGGCCACCAAGACCGGAGTCCGCCGCACCGCCGAAGGCCTGGTCCCCGCCGGCTCACCAGGCGATCTGCGGCGGGCCTGCGAAGCCTCGCTGCGCCGGCTGCGCACCGCCACGCCGAATCTCAAGACCACCTTGCCGCCGAGTACCAACCTCTCGCCTGACCTGAATACGCCCCCTCGGAGGCGACGTGACCCGGCCCCGGACGCCTCCAGCAAGCATCCAACTACCAGCACCGCCGAGAGCCCCGGCCCCCTTGAACTACGAGGGGGCTGGGGGTCTCTCCGTGCGCGGCTCTCTCCCGCCAGGAGCGGGGGGTTCCCGGACTTTCCCGACAGGCCCACGCACGCGTACGCGAGGGGAGTTTCGGGACTTTCCGGCCCGGCTTACGCGCGGGCGCGCGCGAGGCCGGAGATGTTTGTGACCTGCAACGCAGCTTGACCGGGGAATCAGCAACATTATTTGGCCGCATCTCACCCGTAGCGACGGGGCTGGGACCTGATACATCGGAACCGGGTCGTGCGTTAAGCCCCTTGTCCGCGCGAGTCTCCGGAGAAGCGCTTGCGCGCTGCCAAGCCGGACGCGATTCCGCCGCCCGCAGGCGCTGACAGAAAGGAAGGTGGTGAGCGTGCGTGCCCGGGGCGGCCCGTCACGGGAGCGGACGGTCGCTGAGCCGGCAGCCGCGTGGCCGCTCGGGGCGTTCGCTGGTCCAGCCCGCCTCAGGTGCCCATGCCTGATAGTCCATGAACGTCCCCTTGGCGAGCCCCTCCGTGCTCTCGGCCGCGATCGCGACGTCTACCGCCAAGACGGTGCCGGTCCGCGGGTCGAGGATGGTGGTGTACCGCTGCGCCACCTCGTCATCGGTACCGAATCCGGCCGTGAAGCCCTCGCTCTTGATGAAGGTGACCTCGATTCCCGTCCGTCCCAGAGGGTCGGTGATCGAGCCGCGCACCTTGGTCGTCGGCAGTCCGGCGAGCAGACGCAGGGTGGCCGCCCTGACCGAGGGCTTGACCGGGAGCTCCAGAAGGTGGGAGGAGGTGGAGAGGAATTCTTCGAAGCTCTCCTTGGGCCGGCTGGCCTTTCGGGTCTTCCAGTAGGTCCGCAGTTTCTCCCGGAGTTGCTCGGCGTCGCCGGGCAGCGCCGCGAGGTCGGCCAGCGTGAGCTCACCGAGCCGTCTGTCACCGAGCACGCCGCCCGGCTCGGCCGCGCGCGTGTAAACACACTGTGACGGCTTGAACCGCAGCTGGACTTTCGCGCAATCGCCCGCCATGCCGCCCGGCGTGCACACGCGCTGGACCGTGACCGGAGAACCCGCCGCTCGCCACGCACGCTCGTCGGCTTCGGTGGCGGGACGGACGAACTGCTGCCGCTGCTCCGCCTGAACGGGGTCGCCGGGGTCGCGCGGTTGCCAGAGGTCGATCCGTGACGAGGACAGGACGTTGAACGTTTCGCCGCCCGCCCGGACCCTTATCAGCCCATTGTTGAGCAGCGGCCTGCGCCAGTAGTCGCCGCGTTCGTCCGGCAGTTTCGCGACCCGGTCCGCCAGCTGGAGCAGGGCATCGTTGCCGGCTGGGGGCGCGAGCACCGTTGGGGGAACAGCGGTCATGTTCGACACCAGCGTGACGACGGCCATGACGACGGCGATCGTTGTCGCGGCCGCTCCCAGGGTCCATCCCCAAGTGAGGCCCCGCCGATTCGCTCGACCTGGCCGTACCGGCTCGCGCTGGGCGGCGGCAAGCCGGAGGCGGGCCTTCTCGACCACCTCCGCCGAGGGCGGCGGAGCGTCAGGCAGCGCTCTCGCCAGGAGTCTCAGCTCATCCATGGATCTCCTCCAGAGGGTTGACGTCGCCGAGTGCCTTGCGGAGTTGCTTGCGAGCGCGGTTGAGCCGGGAGGCCACCGTCCCCGCTGGGACCCCCAGGGCGGCGGCGACCTCGGCGTGGCTGAGGTCGCCCAGCACGCTCAGCAGCACGACGTCGCGGTCCCCACGATTGAGCCCGGCCAGCGCCCCCGCCAGCTTGCCGGTCAGCTGGCCCGCGGCCACGCGGGCCAGGGCTGCGTCCTCGGGACTGTGCTCGGGACTGTGCCCGGCGCGCTCAGCCGTCCGGCTGAGCGCCTTCCATCTACGGATCTCGGTACGGCGGTGTCGTGCGATGAGGTGGGTGGCGATGCCGTACAGCCACGGACGCACCCCGCCGCGCGAGGCGTCATAGCCACCCCGATAGGCCGCCAGGAACACCTCGGCGGCCAGGTCGTCAGCGACGTCGTCGGACAACCGCCTGACGATGTAGCGGTGGATCTCGGAGAAGTGCGCATTGAAGATCTGCTCGAAGTCCACCCGTAGATCGGGTGGGTCGGCCAGGTCAGGTGGAACGGCCATGCAGGCGTCTCCGCTGGGTCAAGTGAACGATGGTCGCCCTTTCTTGCCCGAAGTGCCTTGCTGCTTTCACGGACGGTCGCTGAGCCTCTCGCCCATGTCCGCCGGAGGCTATCCAGGTCCGTTCAGTCACCGCCTGATCGCCCGCGATGCTCTCGTCATCGGCATCAACTGTCCACCCCGCTGGCCGCATGTCACCCGTAGTGATGACTCCTGGTCGTCTCGAATCCATGCTTTCGAGACGCGACCCCGGCGCACCCTGGCAGCGACATCCCCGCAGGTCGGCCAGTCTCATGAGTTGGTCCCGAAAGTGGTTCCCGTAACCTTGTGATGGCGTCAGCTCTCGATACCGCGAGGTTCGTGGACTACGGCCATGCCCGGTCAGCACTACTGCTCAAGATCTCACCCGGCAGATCGACATCCTCAAGGCCGCCGGCACCCCCGACGAGCTCATCTGGTCCGACCGGCGTACCGGGGCCACGATGGTCCGCGACGGCCTGGAGGACCTGCTGCGCCGCGTCCCGCCGCACGCCGGTCACCGGATCACCGTCGTCACCCTGGACCGGCTCGGGCGCGACATGCGCGAGTGCCTCAACCTGGCCCACGAACTGACCGAGCGCGGGCCGGAGACA
Source organism: Nonomuraea sp. NPDC049624 (assembly GCF_040675255.1). NCBI lineage: Bacteria > Bacillati > Actinomycetota > Actinomycetes > Streptosporangiales > Streptosporangiaceae > Nonomuraea > Nonomuraea sp. NPDC049624. The sequence continues at coordinate 18,926 of NZ_JBFAOR010000024.1, forward strand.
GCCGCCCGGCTGATGCTCTGCCACGTCTGGGAACCCGCCTCAACTGCGAAGCCATCATCATCCCCGACGCGGGGCACCATCCATGGCTGGACGCACCGGACCAGTTCGGTGTGGCTCTTCGCGCCGCAGTGGCGAGGCAGACCCGAGTCCAAGCCTCCGCTGGGGCGACCGAGCGCGTGGCCGTACGGCCGGACCGCTGCCGTCCATCAACCCGGCGTCCCGCGGGAACCTGCCGTCCTTCCCAGCGCGCGGATGCGGGCCCGAGCGCCGGCTGCCGGGCAGGCCGGTCTCAGGCGCCCTTGCGGAGAAGTTCGGTGATGGTGAAGCCGACGCGCTGGGACACCTGGCCGTCGGCGAGCGGCACGTTGAGCGCCTTGGCCAGCTCTGCCCCGTACAGGTCGGCGGTGGCCTCGCACACCTGGGCCAGCGTGGCCGTCGCCGACCTGCCCCTGTGGTGGCCGACCGCGATCGTCACCGCGCCGGCCAGCGCCGCCGGCCACCACAGGGTGACCGCCGCGACAGCCAGGTACAGCACGCCCCAGGCGGCCGTGGTGGCGGCGCCGGTCAGGGCGGCGCGGGCGTCGCCGATCGTGGTGCGCGCGTGGTCGGGGACGACCAGCCACAGGCGCGGCCAGGCGGCGTCGAGGTCGATGCCGTACCGGTTGCGCACGCGGACGGCGACGGCGTCGAGCTGGTCGCCCATCCAGGTGGGCCGGAACGGGCGGGCCAGCGCGATGGCGTTACGGCGCGCGGCCAGCTCGCCCCGGCGGCGTTCGAAGTCCGCGGTGCTCTCGCCCTCGGCCGCCGTCGCCGACTCGTAGGCGCGGTGGGCGTCGTCCCAGCGCCGCCTGCGGCGTTCGACCAGGGGGCGGGCCAGCGGGCGCGGCCCCCGCGCGAACCAGCAGCGCACGACCGGCCCCGCCAGCGCGTTCGCGGCCAGCCCCGCCCCGAACGCGCCGAGCAGGAGGGCGACCAGCAGCAGCGCCTGCGCGACGGGCTGGCCGTCCATGGCCCTGGTCTGCGCGGTGGCCCGGGCGGCCAGGAACGGGACGTCCCACGGGCGCCGGTGGCCGAGGACGGCGGCGACCCAGAGCACGCCCTCGAACAGCGCGCCGGGCAGGACGAGCACGGTCAGCCAGCGCTCGGCGAGCTTCTGCCCGAGGCTCGACAGGAACCCCGTCATCCCGGCGCGTATCTCAGCGGCAGCTCGTAGACGTCGCACGCCGGTATCGCGCCGCCGGGCTCGGGCCGCGCCTCGCGCCGGCAGCGGCCCAGCGGGCAGCGGTACCCGCCGGGCGGCGGCGGCAGGTCGCCGGCCGACGGCAGGGCGGGGACGACCGGCTTGCCGCGGGCCAGGACGTCGAGGCCGAGCATGCGGCTCAGGTCGTCGACGACCTCCCGGGGACGGCGCTCGCCGCCGCGCAGGGCGCGCCTGGCCTCGTCGAGCTCGGCCGACCACCCCTCCGCCCCAGCCATGCGGACCAGTCGGGGAAGGCTCTCGCACAGGGCCGCGAGCGCGCGGCCGTCGTCCGGCGGATCTGCCATGGCTCGGTGTCTACCACCCGCCCGGCGACGCGGGCAAGACGGACGGACGGTAACACCCACGTCGCGCAAAGCGAAGCGCAGGAGAGCGCTCCGACGCGCTCATACGCGATGCGACGAGGACGGCCCCGGCGGGAGGACACCGATGCTCCGACGAAGCCGAGCCGTCCGAGCCGCCCGGCACGCGGTGTGGGTCATCCGCGAGCACCCGTCGAGCCAGGACCTCCAGCAGCTCGACCAGGCGCTCGCGACGCTCAGGGACGCCCTCGACCGGCTGCCCGACGACCATCCCGAACGGGCGGAGTGGCTGTCGGCGCTCGGCGACGGGCTGTCGATGCGGTTCGACCACATAGGACGGATCGAGGACATCGACGACTCACTCACCGCCCACCGCGACGTCGTGCGGCTGGCCGGCGGCGGCGACGCCGGAGCGGCGGCCCGGCTGAGCCGCGCCGCGGCGCTGCTGAACACCTACGACCTGCACCGCCCGGACCACGGCATGGCGGCGGAGAACCGCAAAGTGCTGGAGGAGGCGGTCGCGCTGCTGCGCGAGCTGCGCGACGGCCCGGAGCTGGATCCCGAGCTGCGCGACTCGGCGATGGCCAACCTGGTCCTGGCGCTGGAGCGGCAGGCCGAGCTCGACCCGGAGCGGCTCAGGCAGTACCAGGACGAGACCCACACGATCCTGAGCCGGCTGGTGGCCGAGACCGACCCCGGCCACACCTACTACCTGTCGCGGGTGGTCAAGCTGGCCATGCTGCTCGCGCGGCGACAGGACCTGCCCGGCCGCGACCGGCGCCTGCGCGACCTGCTGGAGATCGTGCGGCGGCGTTTCCCCACGGCTTCGGAGCTGGAGCGGCGCAGCATCAGGGCGGGGCTCGGCTGGCTGCTCGACCACGGTATCGAGGTCTCGGAGCAGACCTTCACGGCGGACCGGCTCATCCCCCACATCCGCGAGCAGCTGACGCTGCTGCCGCCCGAGCACGCCCTGCGGACCGCCCACCTGGTCGAGATCGCCTACCAAGCCTCGATCATCGCGATGATGTCGGGCCGGCTCACGCTGCTCGACGAGGTCATCGCGGCCATGCGGGCGACCCTGGCCGGCCTGCCCGCCGGGCACCCGGCGCACGGCGAGCTGCTGTCCGCGCTGGGCACCGCGATGGGACGCAGGATGCAGGCGACGGGGTCCGCCGCCGACCTCCAGGCGACCCAGGACCTGCTCCTGGCGGGCGTCGAGCGCCTGCCCGAGGGCGACCCGGAGCGCGGCCTGCACCTGGCCAACCTCGCCAACACGTACTTGATCGCCTACCGGATCACCGGGCGCGAGGAGCACCTGGCGGAGTGCCTGCGGCTGTGCCGGGAGGGGGTGGCGGCGACGCCGCCCGACCACGCCAACCGCGGCATGGCCCTGACCGGCCTGGGCAGCGCCCTGCACGCCGCCTTCGAACGCGGGCACCGCGAGCAGGACATCGACGCCGCCGTCAGGGCGCACTCCGAGGCGGTGCGGGCCACCCCCGACCATCACTACGACGCCGCGCTCTACCGGGCCAACCTGGGCGGCTCCCTGCTCGCCCGGTTCGAGGACCTCGGGGTGGAGAAGGACCTGGACGACGCGATCGAGGCGCTGCGCGAGTGCGTGCGGCTGACCCCGCCCGAGCACTCCCTGCGCGGCTCCTACCTGTCGAACCTCGGCAGCGCCCTGTTCCGCCGCTACGTCCAGTACGACGACACGGCGGCGCTGGAGGAGGCTCGGCTGATCCTGCGGGAGTCCGTCGCCTCGGTGCCGAAGGACACGCCGGACAGCGGTCTGGCCAGCCGGAACCTGGCCAACGCGCTCATGGTCCACGACCAGGCGGCGGCGTCCGGCGACGCGGTGGAGCTGCTCCGCGCCGCCCTGTCCAGGCTCGGCCGGACGCACGTGAGCCGGGCGGGCATGATGGCCAGCCTGGGGATGGCGTTGGTCGCGCGGGCCGAGGCGTCGCTGGTGACGGACGAGGAGCGGAGGGTCGCCCGCCTGCTGCTGCGGCTGAAGGGCGACGAGAGCCCGGCGCCGGCCGACGCCGACGCGCTGGCGCGGATGGTCCACGAGCTGCGGGACGGCCCCCGGCCGACCCACGTGGCCGACGATCTCGACGAGGCCGCCGACATGCTGCGCGACGCGGTCGCCGCCGGGCCCGTCACGCACGCCGAGTATCCCCTGTGGCTGTCGATGCTCGGCCTCTGCCTGTCGATGAGGGCCAAGGCCACCGGCGAGCCGGCCCCGTACGCGGAGACGGTGCGCCTGCTGCGCGAGACGCTGGACCTGATCTCCCCCGGGCAGCCGCTGAGGGCCAGCGTGCTCAACCAGCTGGCCCTGCTGCTCGACCGGTGGGCCGACGACGAGCCGGCCGACGCGCGGCGCCTGCGCGCGGAGGCGATCGAGGCGTTGCGCGAGAGCGCGGCCGTCGAGGCGGCCCCGGCGACCACGCGCGCGGGCGCGGCCCGGTTCTGGGGGCGTCTCGCCGCGGGCCAAGGGGATTTCGCGCTGGCCGTCCAGGGTTTCGCGATCATGGTCCGGCTGCTGGAGGCGTTGGCCTGGCGCGGCCTGAACCGCGGGGACCAGGAGCGGCTGCTGGCGGAGTTCCAGGGGGCGGCGAGCGACGCGGCCGCCTGCGCGCTGGAGACCGGCGACGCCCGCCTGGCCGTCGAGCTGCTGGAGCAGGGCCGGGGCGTCCTGCTGGCGCAGGCGCTCGACGCCCGGGCCGACCGGGACCGGCTGGCCCGGGAGCTGCCCGAACTGGCCGGCCGCCTCGCCGAGGTGTACGCCGAGCTCGACGTCCGCTCCGCCGACATGGACCGCCGGCACCTCGCGGCCCGGCGGCACGCCGCGCTGGTGACGGAGGTCCGCCGGCACCCGGGGTTCGCGGACTTCCAGCGGTCGATGGACTTCGGGCGGCTGGCGGCGGCCGCCTCGGACGGGCCCGTGGTCGTGGTCAACGTCAGCACCTACCGCTGCGACGCGCTCGTCGTCGAGGCCGGGGAGGTGACCGTCGTGCCGCTGCCCCGCCTGACGGCGGAGGCGGCCGAGGCCCAGGTGACCGGCCTCACCGAGGCGATCGACGCGCTCGGCGGGGCGGCGGTGGAGTTCGAGGAACGGCTGACCGCCCGGCAGACCGTCCAGGACACCCTGCGCTGGACCTGGGAGGCCGTCACCGGGCCGGTGCTCGACCGGCTGCCCGGCGCGCGGCGGGTGTGGTGGTGCCCGACCGGGCCGGCGGTCTTCCTGCCGCTGCACGCCTCCGGCGACCACCGCACCCGGCACGACGCCCGGCCGAGCACGGTGATGGATCGCGTGGTGTCCTCCTACACACCGACCGTGCGCGCGCTGGCCCACATCCGCGCGCTGCCGCCGCCCGTGTCGCGGCCCGACGGCCGGCCGCTGGTCGTGTCCATGCCGGTGACGCCGGGCGCGGCCGACCTGCCGGGCGCGGCCCGCGAGGAGGAGATCTTCCTCGGCTGCTTCCCCGGCGCCCGCCTGCTGCGCGGCGCGAGCGCCACCCGCGAGGCCGTGCTCACCGTGCTGCGGGCCAGCCCCTGGGCGCATTTCGCCTGCCACGGCGCGCAGGACACGGCCAGCCCGTTCCACGCCTGGCTGGTGCTCCAGGACGGGCCGTTGACGGTTCGCGACCTGGCCGCGCTCGACCTGTCCGAGCACGCGCGGCTGGCGTTCCTGTCCGGCTGCGACACCTCGCGCGGCGACGAGCGGCTCTCCGACGAGGCGATCACGCTGTCGTCGGCCGTTCACCTGGCCGGGTTCCGCCACGTGATCGGCGCGCAGTGGCAGCTGGAGGACAGCACGGCGCCCGACGTCGCGGACCGCGTCTACCGGCGGCTGGGCGACGGGCAGGGCGGCCTGGACCCGTCCGGCACGGCCGGGGCGCTCCACGAGGCCGTGCTGGAGCTGCGCGAGCGGATGCCGTACGCGCCGCTCGTCTGGGCGTTGTTCACTCATACCGGACCCTGAGCGGGGAGGCCCCTGTGAAGTTCCTGCGGTCGTTGGCGGTGCCCGCTAGCGCGTTCGCGTTCTACCTGCTGTTCAGCGGCGAATGGCGCAACCTGGGGACGTGGGTCGGCACGGCGGTCACCTGGCTCCTCGGCGTGCCGTGGGCGCTGGTGCTGGCGGTGAGCCTTCCGCTGATCTTCGTCGGGCTGGCGATCAGGATGCTGGCCGGCGGCCTGCAACAACTCGCCGCCAACCAGCCCAAACAGGGGCAGACCCTCGGCCGGCCGGCGGAGAAGCCGGACGAGCGCTTCGACCGGCTCGGCGGCCTCGACGAGGTGAAGGCGCAGCTCGAACCGGTCGTGGCCTGGCTGCGCAAACCGCACGGCAAGCTGGGCGCGGACGTGCCGCGCGCGGTGCTCATCACCGGGCCGTCCGGGTGTGGCAAGACCGTGCTCGCCCGGGCCGTCGCCGGTGAGGCGAACGTCCGCCTGTACGCCTACTCGGGCGCCGAGTTCCACGAGATCCTCATCGGCATGGGCTCCAGCCGGATGCGGCAGGCCTTCCAGGAGGCGAGCAGGAGCGCCGGGAGCGGCAGCCCGGTCGTCGTCTTCATCGACCAGATCGACCTGATCGCCGTCGAGCGCAGCAGCGAGCCCAGCTCCGGCGTCGGCGGCGAGTCCGAGGCCCACCGCACGATGGCGCAGCTGATGACGGCCATGGACGACCTCGGCGCCAACGGCAGGGTCTACGTCATCGCGGCCACCAGCAGGCCCCGGGTGATCGACCGGGCGCTGTTCGCCCCCGCCCGCTTCGGCCTGCGCATCGACCTGGAGCCGCCGGACGAGGCGCAGCGCGCCGACATCCTGCGGCTGCTGCTGGCCGAGCACGACCTCACCGCGGCCGTGGACCTCAAGGCCATCGCCGCGGGGGTCGCCGGGTTCACCGGCGCCGAGCTGCGGCAGCTCGTCCAGTGGGCGGCGGCCGCCGCGGGCGCCCGCGCGTCCGCCCGGCTGACGCTGGACGACTTCATCGACGCCAAGACGCGCATCCTGCCGCGCGTGGACCTGCGCGACCCACCCGACATCGTGCGGCACCTGGACAGCAGGATCGAGGGCCAGCGCACCGCCAAGGAGCGGCTGTCCGTCGCGGTCAGCAACCACTACCTGCGACTGACGATGGCCAACCGGTTCGAGGCGCCGCCGGTGGCCATCCGCAAGGCGAACGTGATGATGCTCGGCCCGACGGGCACCGGCAAGACGATGCTGGTCGAGACCATCGCCCGCCTGCTCGACGTGCCGTTCGTCATCACCAACGCGACCGTGCTGAGCAGCACCGGCTACGGCGGGACGACGGTGGAGAAGATGCTCTACCGGCTGCTGATCGCCAGCTCCTTCAATCTGCGCCGGGCGGAGTACGGCATCGTCTGCGTCGACGAGTTCGACAAGCTCGCCCTCGGGCACGGCGAACGCAGCCGAGCCTCCAGCGGGGCCGTGCAGCAGGAGCTGCTCAAGCTCGTCGAGGGGTCGGTGGTGGACGTCCCCAAGGGCGGCTCGGAGCTGTCGGCCAATCTCGACTTCTACCAGTTCGACACCAAGAACGTGCTCTTCGTGTGCCTGGGCGCCTTCAACGGACTGGCCGAGCACGTGGCCCGCAGGCTCAGCCTGCCCGAGAACGCCCTGGGCGACCGGGCCGCGCTCATGGACCACATCCTGCCCGAGGACGTCATCGAGTACGGCTTCCTGCCCGAGCTGGTCGGCCGCTTCCCGGTGATCACCGCGACGCTCCCCCTCGGCCACGCCGAGCTCGTCAGGATCCTGCAGAACGAGCACAACGGCCTCACCCACGAGTACGCCGGACTGCTGGCCTTGCAGGGCAGGAACGGCACGGTCTTCACCCAGGACGGCGTCGAGCGCGTCGCCGAGGAGGCGCTGCTGCGCGGCGTCGGGGCGCGCGGGCTGCGCGGCGTCCTGGAGAACGCGCTGGCCGCCACGATGTTCGAGCGGCCCGAGCCCGGCGCGCCGCCGCTGATCGTCGACGCGGCGCTGGTGGGCAGGGGACTGAACGCCGCCGCCCTGGCCTCCCCGTCCGCCGGCGGCCGCCCGCTGACGCCGCACCAGGTGGCGAGGAAGCTCGGCGACCTGCTGCCGGGGGCCGTCCGCGCCAGGGAGACCCTGGCGGTGGTCAGCAGCAGGCACTACGGCTCCCCCGGCGGCGACGCCGCCCGCCAGTGCGTCGTCCTGGTCGACCCGCGCACCGGCCAGCGCACCGCCCTGGTCAGGGCGCTGGCCGAGGTCTGGGACGTCCCGTGGGCGGTGCTGGACGGCTCCGCGCTGACCGCGGGCGACGCGGAGGCGGTCAACGAGGGCGGCGGGCAGCCGTGGTGGGCGACGGAGATCGTCGAGGAGCTGGTCTCCCGCTCCTCAGGCCGGCCGGCGGCGATCCACCGGGGCGTCGTGCTGGTGGACGCCGTCGACGTTCTGCTCGCCGGGCGCTCGGGGCGGGCGCTGACGGGCGTGATCAGGCCCCTCGTCGAGGGCCGTCCGCTGCCCGGCGGCTTCCCCACCGACCGGCTGATGGTGGTGCTCGCGGGCACCTTCCCGCCGCCCGGACAGGACGACGGCGGCGCCGACGCCGCCGACGCCGCCGAGGTGGCCGAGGAGGTCAGGGCGCACTACCCGATGCCCGCCTGGCTCGCCGACCGCGCGGTGCTCGCGGTCACCGACCTGACGCACGACCATGAGGGACTGCTCGACTTCATCCGCCGCCAGGACCACGAGATCCGCCGCAAGTACCAGCCCATCCTCGACTCGCGGCACCAGGTCGTCCCGGTGAGCGCCGAACTGCACGAGAACCTGGCCCGCCGCGCCCAGCGGGAGGGCTGGCGACTGGCCGACATCCCCGCCCACCTGGAAAGCGCCCTGCTACGCAACCTCGGCGAACCGTAGCCCGCCCGAACGTCCCTGAGCCGTTTCGAAACCCGGTGGCCGTTCCGAAGACGGACAGCGAGAATACGATCATGACTAGAGGCACGGTGAAGTTCTTTCTCCTTGAGAAGGGTTGGGGAGCGATCTCCTCCCCCGACCTTCCGGCAGATCGTGATGCGTTTGTGCACTTCAGCGATATCGCGGCGAGTGGGTATCGCGTTCTGGAGGCAGGTGACGAGGTCGAGTTCGACGTCGTCAAGCGGTCGCAGGACAGCTTCGATTACGTGGCCGAGAACGTCCGCAAGCTGTAGAGGAGCATCCTGGGCCTATGCGGGGGTGGCGCGCCCGCGACGCGGCGTTCGCCGCCGTTGCGCTCCTGCCAGAACCGGTACACCTCGACGGCGTCCGCGCGCGGCTCGTGGCGCATCGGCAGCCGGCGCTGCTGCCAGGGCTTGGCGAACTCGTCGTAGAAGGTGCCCAGCTCGAAGTACTTGCGGTCGTCCACGTAGTGGGGCTCGTAGGCGTCGCGGGTGGTGAGGAAGACGACCTCGGCCGGGGAGCAGTAGTACAGCGCGCCCAGGCACATCGGGCAGGGGTGGGCCAGCACGTAGATGGTGGCGTCGGTCAGGTGCTCGGTGCCGAGCCTGGTGCAGGCCTCGCGGATGGCGAGGATCTCCGCGTGGGCGGTCGGGTCGCCGGTCTGGGCGACCTTGTTGGCGCTCTCGGCCAGGAGCTCGCCGTCCCTGACGATGACGGTCGCGAACGGGCGGCCGCCCTCGGCGACGTTCTGGCGGGCGAGGTCGATGGTGCGCTGGACGAAGTCCATGAAGGTCCTCCGGAAGTGGCCGGGCGGGCCGCCGTCGGGGCGGCCTCGCGGGGACGGGAGACGGGCCCGGGACCGGGCCCGTGCAAAGGGATCGGTCGGGACGGCTCGGTCAGAAGGGCTTGGTCGGCAGGTACTTGCCGTCCAGGGTGATGACGGCACGCTCGCCGCCCTCGGGGTCGGCCACCTTCTTCACGTCGAGCCGGAAGTTGATCGCGGAGATGATGCCGTCGCCGAACTGCTCGTGGATCAGGGCCTTGAGGGTCGTCCCGTAGACCTGGAGCATCTCGTAGAAGCGGTACATGGTCGGGTCGGTCGGGATGCGGTCCGGCATCGAGCCGCGGATCGGGATGGTCTGCAGCAGCGAAGCCGCGTCCTCGCCCAGGTCCAGCAGCTCGGCCACGGCCCGGGCGGAGCTCTCCGGCAGCGGGTGCTGGCCGAGGACGGCGGCGGTGGTGAAGGCCACCGACAGGCCGGCGGCGTCGGCGATCTGCTGCCAGGACAGGTCCTTGCGGGTCTTGGCCTCGACGGCGGCGGCGGCCAGGGCCTGGCGGGCGGTGGGGTCGAACTGTGCGTGCACCATGTGTCGGTACGTCCTTGTCTTCAGGTTGGATGCGGGCTTCCAGCAGCCGGGTCAGGCCGTGCGCGCGGCGCCTACGGCGGTCAGGTCCTCCACGCGGCCGGTCGGGATGTCGTAGACCCAGCCGTGCAGGGCGACCTTCCCCGCCGCCAGCGCGCGGGCGACCGAGGGGTGGGTGGCCAGGTTCGCCAGCTGGGCGAGCACGTTCTGCCGCACCAGGGCCGGCACGTCACCGTGGGCGGCGGTGCGGGCCCGGGAGGCGTCCGCGTGCCGCAGCCAGGCGGCGACGGTCGGGGCGCCGCTGAGGTCGTGCCCCTCGGCGAGCGCGGTCATCGCGCCGCACGCCGAGTGGCCGCAGACGACGACGTCCCGCACCCCCAGGGCGGCGACCGCGTACTCGATGCTCGCGGCCACCCCGTCGGCTTCGGGACGGTAGGCGGGCACCAGGTTGCCGGCGGTGCGGATGACGAACAGGTCACCCGGCTCGGTGCCGGTGATCAGCTCGGGGACGACGCGGGCGTCGGAGCAGCCGATGAACAGCGTGTGCGGTGTGTGCTGGGTGGCCAGACGGGCGAAGAGCTCCGCCTTGGCCGGGAAGACGTCCCGCTGGAAGCGGGCGACGCCCTCGGCGAGGTCCTGCATGGTCACTCCCTTCGGCGATGGCCGGCCCTTGCGGGCTGCTGTCATCCAGCATGCCTGACCTGGTCCTATAGCGTCCAAGAGGCGTTCCGCCTGGTATTCATTGGCCTCATCTATAGTTTGTCCATGGCCGCTCTCGAACTGCGTCACCTGCGCTACCTGCTCGCCGTGGCCGAACACGGCAACTTCACCCGCGCGGCCGAGGAGCTGCACATCTCGCAGCCCACGCTCTCCCAGCAGATCAGGCAGCTGGAGCGGACCGTGGGCGTGCAACTGCTGGACCGCACCGGCCGCGCGGTACGGCTCACCGACGCCGGAGCCGTCTACACCGACCACGCCCGGCGCGCGCTTCGCGACCTGGCCGCCGCCGAGCGCGCCGTGCACGACGTCCAGGATCTCTCCCGCGGTCACCTGCGGCTGGGCGTCACCCCGACCTTCACCGCCTACCTGGTCGGCCCGCTCACCGCCGAGCTGCACGTGCGCCACCCGGCCGTCGACCTCACTCTGACGGAGATGACCCAGGACCGCATGGAAGCGGCCCTGCTCGCCGACGACCTCGACCTCGGCATCGCCTTCGCCGGCCCGCACCTGCCCGGCGTCATCCCCACCGCGCTGTTCACCGAGACCCTCAGCCTCGTCACCGGCACCCCGCACCCCCGGACGCCGACCGCTCCCCTACCGGTGCGCGCGCTCAAGGACGAGCGGCTCGCCCTGCTCAGCGGCGACTTCGCCACCCGGGGCCACATCGACGCCTACTTCGCCCGCCACCGGGCCGCTCCCCGCATCGCGGTCGAGGCCAACTCCATCCAGGCGCTCACCGAGATCGTGCGCCGCACCACGCTGGCGACCGTCCTGCCCGACGCCATCACCCACGGGCACCCGCACCTCACGCCCGTCCCCCTCGACCCGCCGTTGCCCAGCCGCACCGTCACCCTGCTGCACCGCGAGGGCGCCTACCGCAGCGCCGCCGCCCGCGCCTTCACCGAGCTCACCGGGGACTTCGTCCGCTCCGCCGGCTACACCCCGCCCGCGTGAACCCCGGCGCGCAGCGCACCGGCGTCGGCCACAAGCCCGACACATGCCCGGTCCCCGCACCGGGGCTGGACGCCCGGCTCAGCGGTGAGTGATCCACCAGAACAGCAGGCCGACGAGGCCGCCGCCGGCGGCCTCCGCAGCCCCGCGGGCCAGGGCGACGGCGAGGGTGCGGCGGAGGCGGGCGGAACGGCGTCGCGACGCGGAGGGGGCGCGGCGGGGTGCTCGGTTGTCGGTCATGCCGACCATGACACCGGGGCCGGCGGCGAGGGTGAAGATATGCCGGACAGGTCCGGATTCGCGGGATTAAGCTGCTGGTGGCGGTGATCCGGAGCGGTCCGTCCCGGATCCGGAAGGGCGGTCCTCGCTGGGCGGAGAGGCGGACGTGGTGGCGGATTCACCGTTCCGGCCGCAGGGGTCGGGCTCACGGGTCCTGGCCGAGCTGGCGCGGCTGTGGGACCAGGCCCGCGTCCACAATCCCGGCCGGGTGACGCAGAAGGAGCTCGCCCGGGTCTCGGGGGTGCCGCACACGACGGTGAACGGATGGGCGACCGGGACCGCCGAGCCGCGGAATCTGGACCAGCTCGTCCAGGTCGGCGCGACTTTGGCCGCATGGGCGGACGAGCCCCGCCCGTCGGCGCGGGACTGGGATCGGCTGATGGCCGCCGACCGTGCCCGCCCGGCTCCCGCCCCGGCCGGGAACGGCCCAGTCGGGATCGCCCCGGCCGGGAACGGCCCGCCTCCGCCCGCGCCCGCGGAGCGGGTTCGGGTGGGCGTGATCCCGCAGCCCGCCGACTGCTTCCAGGACCGGCAGGTGGCCGAGCTTGTGGAGGCGGCGGCCGGCGAGCGCGGGACGCCCGCCCAGGTGCTGGCGGGGACGGGCGGGGTGGGCAAGACCCAGCTGGCCGCCGCCCACGCCCGTCGCGCCTGGCGGCAGGGGGTGCAGGTGCTGGTGTGGGTGGAGGCCGCCACCCGCGACGGCATCGTGTCCGCCTACGCCCGCGCCGCGGCGCGCCTGGGCCTGTCACCGGCCGGCCTGGACGATCCCGACCAGGCGGCGCGGGAGTTCCTGGTCTGGGCCGAGACCACCGGCCGGTCCTGGCTGGTGGTGTTGGACGACGTGCGGCGTCCCAAGGATCTGGCCGGCCTGTGGCCGCCGTCGGCGGTTTCGGCGGCGGGCGGACGGGTGCTGGTCACCACCCGGCTGCGGGAGGCGGCCCTGGCCGGGGCGGACCGGCGTACGGTCGGCGTCGGCGCCTTCACCCCGGCCGAGGCCCGCTCCTACCTGAGGGCCAAGCTCGGCGACGACGTCCCGGTCGCCGACCTGGACGACCTGGCCGCCGACCTGGGGTTCCTGCCGCTGGCGCTGGCCCAGGCGGCGGCCTACGCCGCCAACGCGGCCATCGGCTGCGCCGAGTACCGGCGACGGCTGGCCACGAGGTTGCTGGACCATGCCGTGCCCGGCGAGGACCACCTGCCCGACGGTCATCGCCGGATCGTCACGGCCACCTGGGAGCTGTCGATCGACGAGGCGGGCCGGGCCGCGCCCGCCGGGCTCGCCCGCCCGCTGCTGTGCCTGACCAGCGTCCTGGACGCGGCCGGCATCCCGCAGGCGGTGCTGACCAGCCCGCCCGCCCTGGCGTACCTGACCGGCCACCTGCCCGCCCAGGCGGCCCGCGGCGGTGGCGGCGTGGACGAGGTGATCGTGGACGAGGTACTGCGGGTGCTGCACCGGCACAGCCTGCTCGACCACGACCGCACCGCAGCCCACCGCGAGATCCGCGTCCACCGGCTCGTGCAGCGCGCCACCCGCGAGAACCTCATCGCCCGGCCCGAGCTCGGCCCCCGCCTGTTCGCCGAAGTCGCCGGCGCCGCCGCCGACGCCCTGCTACGCGTCTGGCCGCCGGTCGAACGCGACCGGCTCGGCGAGATCCTGCGCGCCAACACCGCCGCCTTGCACCAGGCCGCCGGAACCGTCCTGTGCAATCCCGGCGCCGGCGCCCATCCTGTGCTGTTCCAGGCCGCCGCCAGCCTCGGTCACGCCGGACGGGTCAGCGCCGCCGTCGCCGCCTCCGCCGGCCTGCACGCCACCTGCCTGCGCGACCTCGGCCCCGACCACCCCGACACCCTGGCCATCCGCGGCAACGTGGCGGGATGGCGGGGGCGGGCAGGGGACGTGGCGGGCGCGGCCGCCGCGCTCGCCGAACTCCTGACCGACATGGAACGCGTCCTGGGCCCCGACCACCCCGCCACCCTGGCCACCCGCACCAACCTGGCGGGCTCGCGGGGCCAGGCGGGGGACGTGGCGGGCGCGGCCGCCGCCTTCGCCGAACTCCTGACCGACATGGAACGCGTCCTGGGCCCCGACCACCCCGACACTCTCGCCGCCCGCCACAACGTGGCGTCCGCGCGGCGCGAGGCGGGGGACGTGGCGGGCGCGGCCGCCGCGTTCGAGGAGTTGCTGGCCGATCGCTCGCGACTGCTGGGCCCCGACCACCCCGACACTCTGGCCACCCGCAGCCACGTGGCCTTCTTTCGGGGTGACGCGGGGGACGTGGCGGGCGCGGCCGCCACGTTCGCCGAACTCCTGACCGACATGGAGCGGGTGCTGGGCCCCGACCACCCAGAAACCCTCGCCACCCGCGCCAACCTGGCCGGATGGCGGGGCCAGGCAGGGGACACGGCCGGCGCGGCCGCCGCCTTCGCCGAACTCCTGACCGACATGGAACGCGTCCTGGGCCCCGACCACCCCGCCACCCTGGCGGCCCGCGCTCACCTGGCGTCGTTCAGGGGCCAGGCGGGGGACGTGGCGGATGCGTACGCCGCGTTGGAGGAGCTGCTGGCCGATCGCCTGAAGGTGCTGGGCCCCGATCACCCCAGCATCCTCACCACCCGCAGAAACCTGGCGAGATGGCGAGGCGAGGCGGGAGACGCCGCTGGTGCGGCCGGCGCCTACGAGCGGTTGCTGACCGATCTCCTGCGGGTGCTGGGCCCCGGCCATCCCTACACCGTGGCCGCCCGCGAAGAGCTGGCGTACTGGCGAGAGGCCAGCCGGCGGTAGGAACGCACGGGTCCCGCCACCTGGCCAGACCCTTTTCCGGCTCGATTCCTGTGCCCGCGGGGCCAAGCATTCCTGGCCTCGACACTTTTCGTGTCGAATCGAATACTGAGCGTGACAGACTCCTCGGACGGAAGGATCCCCCCATGCCCACCGCCCGCATCGCCGCCGGTCAGACCACCCCCGGACAGGGCTGGCAGGCTTACGGCTCCAACGGCATCTACATCGACGTCGACACCAGCTCCGCGCACTTCACCGGGCGTCCCGTCTACGTCACCTCCGTCAGCAGCACGGGCGGCAACCAGTGGAACCTGGTCGGCCCGAGCGCGGTCTACGACGCCACCGCCACCAAGTTCCGCGTCTACGTGCAGTGGCGTGACGCGTCGGCGCTGTCCCCGGGCACCGCCCAGCAGTTCGGCTGGTACATCCAGTGGATCGGTTACGACAACCCCTGACCCGCGGCTCGCACGGCCGGCCGGCGCCCGGACGGGCCCGGCCGGCCTCGCCATGAGGGGCAGGGGGCTCGCCGCCGAGGACTTCGCCGTGCTCGATCGATGGTTTCGAGCTCTGTGAGCCATCGAGGAGATCGTCGAAGCTGGCGTCCCGTCGCGTGGTGAGCATGAGTGATCGCTCATGGCGGGGGCGTGGTTCGGCATTGGCGCTCGTGGCCGGGCCGTCGCATAGTGAGGGCCATGCACAGATCCCTGCGCGTCGCGGTCATCGGCGACCGCGACCCGGCGTTTCCGCCGCACCTGGCCACCGACGACGCGTTGCGCCATGCCGCCGCGCACCTCGGCATCACGGTGGACGTGCGCTGGCTCGCCACCGAACCGCTGGAGTCCGACCTGGCCGAGGTCAAGGCCGCCGACGTGTTGTGGTGTGCGCCCGGCAGCCCGTACCGCAGCCTGAGCGGCGCGCTGGCCGCGCTCCGGCACGGCCGCGAGCACGGCGTCCCCACGTTGGGGACGTGCGGCGGCTGCCAGCACATGGTCATCGAGTACGCACGCCGCGTGCTCGGCTACGAGGACGCCCAGCACGCCGAATACGACCCGTACGCCTCGACCTTGTTCGTGTCGGAGCTGACCTGCTCGCTGGCGGGCAGGACCATGCCCGTGACTCTGGCTTCCGGTTCCCGGGTGGCCGCGCTGTACGGGCGGACCGAGGTCGAGGAGGAGTACTACTGCAACTTCGGCCTCGCCCCCGGCCGGCAAGCAGTCCTGCACGACGGCGGCTTCCTGGTCACCGGCGTGGACGGCGACGGGGAGGCCCGGGTGCTGGAGATCCCCGGGCATCCGTACTACGTGGCGACGCTGTTCGTGCCGCAGGCGCGCTCGCGTCCCGAGGAGCCGCACCCCTTGGTGGCCGGGCTGCTGCGTGCGGCGCTGTGACGTTCACCCAGCTCAGGATCCTGCAGGCGGTCGCGCGGGCCGGCAACATGACCAGGGCCGCGGAGGAGCTGGCCACCACCCAGTCCGCCGTCAGTCACGCGTTGCGCGCGCTGGAGAGCGAGCTCGGGGTGGCGCTGCTGGTACGAGGCAGCCAGGGAGTGCGCCTGACCGCGGCCGGGCGGGCCGTGTGCCGCCGCGCGACGCTCATCCTCACCCAGGCGGAGGCGCTGGAACAGGAGGTGGCCGCGATCCGCGGGCAGGAGCGCGGCAGCCTGCGCGTCGGCGTCATCCCCAGCGCCAACGCCCGGCTGCTGCCGCCCCTTCTGCGCCGATTCGCCGAAGCGCATCCGCGGGTGCGGCTCGCGGTCATGGAGGGCTCGGACGACGAGGTCCTGGAGTGGCTCGCGACCGGGGCAGCCGACATCGCCACCGTGTCGGCCGCGGTCAGCGAGGTCCCGCGTCCCGCCGAGGCGGTGGCGCGGCCGCTGGCCGTCGACCGGATGTTGGCCGTTCTGCCCAGCGGGCATGAGCTGAGCGTCCGGCATTCGCTGCCGGTGGCCGAGCTGGCGCGGCACCCGTTCATCATGTCCACGGGCGGGTGCGAGCCGCTGATCACGGCGATCGCGCGGGCGGCGGGGGTGAGCCTGAAGTGTCACTACCGGGTGCGTGACACCAGCAGCATCCTCGCCATGGTCGCCGAAGGGCTCGGGCTGAGCGTCGTCCCCGAGCTGTCGCTGCCCGCCCGCCTCGCCGGCGTGCACGCGATCCCGCTGGAGCCCGCCGCCGAGCGGACCGTCCTGCTCGCCCTGCCCGCGGACCCGCTCCCCGCAGCCGTCGCCTTCGCCGAACTGGCCACCGCCCACCATGCGGCGCGCCCGTGACTCCACGGCAGCCGGTGAACGGCACCAGCGGTCGGCGCGGCGTGCGTACGGCCTGACGGCGAGCGGAACGGGGACGGGATCGGCCGGGCCCCCGGCGCGCGTCTTTCGCCGTCGCCGGGCGATCGGCGGTCCTGGGCGCGGGCGGGCAGGCGCCCGCGCCCCGGGGGTCAGTTGTTCGCGATGAAGTCGGTGACCAGCCGGTTGAACTCGTCGGCGTGCTCGATCATCGCCCAGTGCCCGCAGCGGTTGAGCAGCACCAGGCGGCTGTCCGGGATGTTGGCCAGCAGGTACAGGGAGGTCTCGAACGACACGACGCGGTCGTCGCGGCCGTGGATGAGCAGGGTCGGCGCCTGGATCTTCGGCAGCAGCTCGGGCTTGACCCACTTGGGCAGCGGGGCGCCCTTCGGCAGGCCGTCCACGTAGTTGCGCAGGTGGGCGGGGCGGGCGAGCGCGGCGTCCGAACGGGCCTGGCACAGCTCATCACCGTCCACTACGGCGCCGACGTCACGGGCGCGCGGACCGTCACCGACGTCCGCGGCGAGGGCCGCGACCTCATGCGGCACATGATCCGCTCGTCGTTCGCCGGCGAGGGCGAGGAGACCGCGGACGCGGTCGCGGACGCCCTCGCCCACTTCGGCATGGCCGGATTCGACGGCGCCTTCGTCTCGCTTCAGTCCGGGGACGGCAAGCCGATCGCGGAGTTCATGGAGCAGCTCGCCGACGCCCTGGTGGCGATCGGCGAGTCGCTGATCGCCGGCCGCCGGGGCGCGCCCGGCGGCTGACGGTCAGGCGGACTGCTGCTCGCGCCCGGCGGCCTGACGGTCAGGCGGACTGCTGCTCGCGCCCGGCGGCGAGCGTGAGGGCGATGTCGACGATCATGTCCTCCTGGCCGCCGACCAGCCGGCGGCGGCCGCACTCCATGAGGATGCCGCGCACGTCGACGCCGTACCGCGCGGCGGCGGCCTCCGCGTGCCGCAGGAACGACGAGTAGACGCCGGCGTATCCCAGGGTCAGCGTCTCCCGGTCGACCCGCACCGGACGGTCCTGCAGCGGGCGGACGATGTCGTCCGCGGCGTCCTGGAGCTGGAACAGGTCGCACCGGTGCTCGAAGCCCGACAGGTCGGCGACCGCGACGAACGCCTCCAGCGGGCAGTTGCCCGCGCCCGCCCCGTGACCGGCCAGCGACGCGTCCACCCGGTAGACGCCGTTCTCGACCGCGACGACGGAGTTGGCGACCGACAGCGAGAGGTTCTCGTGGGCGTGGATGCCGATCTCGGTCCCGTCGTCGAGCACGTCGCGGTACGCGCGGACCCGCGCGGCCACGTCGTTCATGGTGAGCCGGCCGCCGGAGTCGGTGACGTAGACGCAGTGCGCGCCGTAGGACTCCATGAGCTTGGCCTGCCGGGCCAGCTCCTCGGGCGGGGCCATGTGGGAGAGCATCAGGAAGCCGGACACGTCCATGCCGATCTCGCGGGCCGCGGCGATGTGCTGGGCGGAGATGTCGGCCTCGGTGCAGTGCGTGGCGACCCGGACGGACCGCACGCCGAGGTCGTAGGCGCGCTTCAGCTCGTGGACGGTGCCGACGCCGGGCAGCAGCAGCGTGGTCAGGCGGGCGTTCTCCAGCACCGACGCCGCCGCCTCGATCCACGCCCAGTCCGTGTGCGAGCCGGGACCGTAGTTGAGCGACCCGCCGGCCAGGCCGTCGCCGTGCGCGACCTCGATCGCGTCGACGCCGGCCCGGTCCAGCGCCGTGACGATGCGCTTGACGTCCTCCAGGCCGATGCGGTGGCGGACGGCGTGCATGCCGTCGCGCAGGGTGACGTCCTGGACGAAGATCGGGGTGGTCATCGAAGGCCCGCCTTCCGTGCGGCGATGCGTTCCGCGACCCGCAGGCCGGCGGAGGTCATGATGTCGAGGTTGCCGGCGTAGGCCGGGAGGTAGTGCGCGGCGCCCTCGACCTCGAGGAAGACCGACACCTGGTGGGTGGGCCGCGCCGCGCCGGCGGCCAGCAGCGTCTCCACCGGCTGGTCGGCGGGCACCTCGGTGATCTGCACCTGCTGCTTGAGCCGGTAGCCGGGGACGTAGGCGGCGACGTCGGCGACCATCTTCTCGACCGACCGGCGGATCTCGTCGTGGACGGCCGGGTCCGGCGCCGCGACGAGGCACAGGACGGTGTCCCGCATGATCAGCGGCGGGTCGGCGGGGTTGAGGATGATGATCGCCTTGCCGCGGCGCGCCCCGCCGATCTGCTCGATGGCGGCCGAGGTGGTCTCGGTGAACTCGTCGATGTTGGCCCGGGTGCCCGGCCCGGCCGACTTCGAGGCGATGGACGCGACGATCTCGGCGTACTCGACGGGCGCCACCCGGCTGACGGCGGCGACGATCGGGATCGTGGCCTGGCCGCCGCAGGTGACCATGTTCACGTCGGGCGCGTCGAGATGCTCGTCGAGGTTGACGGCGGGGACGACGTAGGGGCCGATCGCCGCCGGGGTCAGGTCGATCAGCCGCTTGCCGAGCGGGAGCAGCCTGGCGGCGTTCACCTCGTGCGCCTTGGCCGAGGTGGCGTCGAAGACGATCCCGATCTCGTCGAAGTCCGGCAGCCCGATCAGGCCGTCGACGCCCTCGGACGTCGTCGGGACGCCCATCCGGGCGGCGCGGGCCAGACCGTCGGACGCCGGGTCGATGCCGACCATGGCGCCCATCTCCAGGTGCCGCGAGCCGCGCAACACCTTGATCATCAGGTCGGTGCCGATGTTGCCCGAGCCGATGATCGCGACCTTCGTCCTGCTCATGCTGCTGCTCCTTCGGTGAAGCGGACCGTCACCGTGCCGAGGCCGGACAGGGTGGCGGTGACGGTGTCGCCGGCGGCGACCGGCCGCATCGGGCCGAGCGCGCCGGACAGGACGACCTGGCCCGCGCGCAGCGGCTCGCCGAGGTCACGGGCCATGCGGGCCAGCCACACGACCGCCTCGATCGGGTCGCCCAGGCAGGCCGCGCCGGTGCCGGTGGAGACCTCCTGGCCGCCGATGCTCATCGACATCGCGACCTCCACCGGGTCGAACTCGCCGAGGGTGCGGCGTTCCGTCCCGAGGACGTAGGCGCCCGCGGAGGCGTTGTCGGCGACCGTGTCGCCGAAGGAGATGTCCCACCCGGCGATCCGGCTGCCGCAGATCTCCAGCGCGGCGACGGCGTACTCGATCGCGGCGCGGACCTGGGGGGCGTCGAGCGGGCCCTCGTCCAGGTCGGCGCCGAGCACGAACGCGATCTCCGCCTCGGCCCGCGGCTGGAGGATCCGCGTGACCGGGATCGCGTCGCCGTCGGCGTAGGCCATGTCCTCGAACAGCACGCCCAGGTCGGGCTGGTCGACGCCGAGCTGGCGTTGCACCGCCTCCGACGTCAGGCCGATCTTGCGTCCGGTGACGCGCGCGCCGGCGGCCAGCCGGGAGGCGGTCAGCGCGGCCTGGACGGCGTACGCGGCGGCCAGGTCGTCGCGGCCGATCAGGTCCCGCACGGGGGCGCACGGCACGCCGGACGCGGCGGCGCCGGCCAGCCGCCCGGCCGCCGCGGCGATGTCGGACGGGCTCGCGGCGGCGGGCCCGTTGGTTTCGTTCATCCCCCCACTGTGCAGGCAGGATGCCGCCCCAACCAGCACATCGTCTCGTTCAGCGATACGCTGTTCGGGTGACCGATCGGGCCGACCTCGACACCGTGCTGGGCAAGGCGGTGACGATCCTGCGCGCCTTCCGTCCCGACGACCGGGTCGTCAGCCTCGCCGAGCTGGTGCGGCGTACCGGCCTGCACAAGGCGACCGTCCACCGGCTGTCGGGCGATCTGGTCGCCAACCGCCTGCTCGACCGCGCCGACGGCGGCTACCGGCTCAGCCGCGGCCTGTTCGAGCTCGGCATGCTCGCCTCGCTCGAACGCAGCCTGCTGGAGCTGGCCATGCCGTTCCTGCAGGATCTCTACGAACGCACCCACGAGACCGTGCACCTCGGCGTGCGCGAGGGGCACGACGTCGTCTACGTCGCCAAGATCGGCGGGCACCGCCAGGCCAGGGCGCCGTCGCGCACGGGCGGCCGGATGCCGCTCCACTGCACCGCGATCGGCAAGGCGCTGCTCGCCTACGCCGGGCCCGACCTGCGGCGCGAGGTGCTGACCGGGCCGCTGGAACGGCGTACGCCGCACACCGTCGTCGTGCCGAGCATCCTGCGCGGCCAGTTGCGGCGCGTCACGGAGACCGGGGTCGCGTTCGAGGCGGAGGAGTCGGCCGTCGGGCTGGTGTGCGTCGCCGCGCCGGTGCTGGGGCGCGGCGACGAGCCGCTCGCCGCGATCAGCGTGGCCGGCCCCACCGGCCGGTTCCGGCCCGAGGGGCACGTCGCCGCGGTGCGCGCGGCGGCGGCCGCGCTCGGCAGCACGCTCACCCGGCGCGACCTCCTCCGGTGAGGCGGACGGTGTACCGGTGGCTCAGAGGGCGCGGCTGATCGCGTCGGCCGCGGCCGTGAGCGCGGTGACGAGGGGTTTGATCTCCTTCGGGGAGTAGCGGACGCTGGGCATCGAGATCGACAGCGCCGCGCCGGTCGCGCCGTCGCGGCCCTTGACCGGGCATCCCACCGCGACCACGCCCCGCTCGGTGCGCTCCAGGTTGAGCGCGACCCCGCTGTGCCGCACGGACCGCAGGTCCCGACGCAGCCGCGCCAGGTCGGGCAGTTCCTCGGCCGGGTCACCCCGGTCGCCGGGGGCGTAGAGCTGCGCCAGCTCCTCGTCCGACAGGGCCGCCAGCGCCACCAGGCCGCCGGTGGCCTGGTGGGCCGGGAAGACCATGCCTTCACGACTGCCCACCCGCAGGGCCTGCCCGCACTCGACCGAGGCGATGAAGCGCACGTTGCGCCCGGTGCGGATGCTGAGGTTCACCGTCTCGTCGATCCGGTCCACCAGGGCCCGCATCTCGCCGAGCGCCGCCGCCCGCAGCGCGCCGACGTCGGACTGCGCGCGCTCGGCCAGCGCCAGGACGGGGCCCACCCGGTAGCTGCGGTCGTCGTTCTGCACCGCGAAATCGCGGTACACCAGCGCGGTCAGCAGCCGGTGGGCCGTGGAGCGGGCCACGCCGAGCCGCTCGGCGGCGGCCGAGACGGTGATCACCCCGTCGAGCTGGAGGATCTGCGCGAGCCGCAGGGCATGGTCGACGCTGGTGGGCGCGTAGGCCGGCGGGGTCTTCATGGGCTTGGCCATGGAACCGATCCTGGCACAAGAATTCCGCTGTGCAGAATCCTCTTTTCCAGCCCGGCCGCCTGCGCGGATAGTCGGGGCCATGCCCCACGTGAACGCCGGCGGCTCGCCGGTCAAGATCGCCGCCGTGGACCGGCCGGACCAGCCCTCGCTCAGCCCCGAGCTGGAGGACCTCTACCGAGGCTTCGAGAAGGCGCTGCTCGTCCCGTTGTGGACGGAGATCGGCGACCTGATGCCGCCGCACCCGCGCTCCAGCGCGCAGCCGCACCGGTGGGAGTGGGGCACGCTGCTCGACCTCGCCGGCCGCGCCGGTGAACTGGTCCCGGTCGGCCGCGGCGGTGAGCGCCGGGCGATCGCGCTGGCCAACCCCAGCCTGGGCGGCAAGCCGTACGCGACGCCGACCCTGTGGGCCGCGATCCAGTACCTGATGCCGGGCGAGAACGCCCCCGAGCACCGGCACAGCCAGAACGCCTTCCGCTTCGTCGTCGAGGGCGAGGGCGTGTGGACCGTGGTCGAGCGCGACCCGGTGCCGATGCGCCGCGGCGACTTCCTCCCCCAGCCCGGCCTGCACTGGCACGCCCACCACAACGCGGCCGACACGCCCATGGCCTGGATCGACGGGCTCGACATCCCCTTCCAGTACGGCGTCGAGGCGCAGTTCTTCGACTTCGGCCGGGACACCCTCACCGAGGAGGAGCACGCCACCCCCGGCCGTTCGCGCGCCGAACGGCTCTGGGGGCACCCCGGCCTGGCCCCGGTCTCCCAGCTCCGCCTGCACGAGGGCACGCCGCTGCTCTGCTACCGCTGGACCGACACCGACGCCGCGCTGACCGACCAGCTCGCGCTGGAGCGGGAGGGGCACGCGGGCCCGATCGAGCCCGGCCACGCCCTGGTCCGCTACATCGACCCGACGACCGCCGGCGACGTGCTGCCGACGATCCGGGCGCAGTTCCACCGGATCACGACGGGCGTGGAGACCGCGCCGTACCGGGAGACCGGCTCGTCGGTCTACCAGGTCTTCGACGGGTCCGGCCAGGTCACCGTCGGGGACCGGTCCTGGCGGGTGAGCCGCGGCGACCTGTTCGTCGTGCCGTCCTGGCAGCCGCTGTCGATCCGCTCGGAGGCGTCGGCCTCCGACTCCGACTCCGGCGCGCTCGACCTGTTCCAGTTCAGCGACGCCCCGATCTTCACCAGGCTCGGCCTGTACCGCAGCCACACCGAGGAGAACAGCCGATGAAGCTCGCCACCGTCCGCCTGGACGACCACCGCACCGCCGCCGTCCGCGTCGAGGGCGACGAGCTCGTCGAGGTGGGCCGGGCCGACGTCGGCGCGGTGCTGGCCGCGCCCGGCGGCCTGGAGGGCGCCGCGGCGGCCGACGGCCCGCGCCACCCGCTCGCCGGCGCCGACCTGGCCCCGGTCGTGCCGCGGCCGAGCAAGGTCGTCTGCGTGGGGCTGAACTACCAGAACCACATCAAGGAGATGGGCCGGGACCTGCCCGAGTACCCGACGCTCTTCGCCAAGTTCGCCGACACGCTGATCGGCGCCGCGGACGACATCCGGCGTCCGGCGGAGACCGACCAGTTCGACTGGGAGGCCGAGCTCGCCGTGGTCATCGGCCGGCCGGTGCGGCGCGCGGACGAGGAGCAGGCAGTCGCCGCGATCGCGGGGTTCACCGTGCTCAACGACGTCACCTGCCGGGACTGGCAGTTCCGGACCCGGGAGTGGCTGCAGGGCAAGAACTGGGACTCCACCACCCCGATCGGCCCGTTCCTGGTCACCGCCGACGAGACCGGCCCGCGGCCGGCGCTCGACGTCCGGTGCGAGGTGGACGGCCGGGTGATGCAGTCGGACAACACCGGCGACCTGCTCTTCGACCCGGTCCACCTGGTCCGCTACGTCTCGACGATGGTCCGCCTCAACCCGGGCGACGTCATCGCCACCGGCACGCCGGGCGGCGTCGGCCACGCCCGCAAGCCGCCGGTCTTCCTGCGCGGCGGCGAGCTCGTCGTGACCGAGATCGAGGGGCTGGGCCGGCTGGAGAACCGCGTCGTCGGCGAGGGCGCGTGATGGCGCGCGACCTCGCCACCACGCTCGCGTGGGTCGAGACGGGCACCGGCCTGTGCGCGTCGGCGATCGCCGGTCTGTCCGAGCGCGAGTACGGCGCCGCCTCGGCCCTGCCCGGCTGGACGCGCAAGCACGTCGTGGCGCACCTGGCGGCGAACGCCGAGGCGATCGGCAACCTGGTCCGCTGGGCGCGCACCGGCGAGCCGAGCCCGATGTACGCCTCGCCGCAGGAACGCGCCGCCGGGATCGAGCGGGGCTCCCTGCTGGACGCCGGCGAGCTGACCCGGTGGTTCACCGAGTCGGCCGCGACCCTGGCCGCCGCCATGGCGGCCCTGCCCGAGGAGGCGTGGCGGGCCGAGGTGGTGACCGCGCAGGGACGGACCGTGCCGGCGAGCGAGATCCCCTGGATGCGCAGCCGGGAGGTCATGGTGCACGCGGTGGACCTGGCCGCCGGGCTCACCTTCGCCGACCTTCCCGACGGCTTCCTGCGGGAGCTGCGGGAGGACATCCGCGCCAAGCGCGGGCCCGGCGCGGTGCCCGACGTCGAGGGGTCGCTGCCCGACGTGACCGCCTATCTGGCCGGACGCCCGGCGGGCGGAGTGACCGTCGCCGGCGGCGGACGCCCACCGACCCTGCCCCCGTGGCTGTGACGAGAAGGAAGATCCTATGGGCACCCTCCCCTCCACCCGTGCCGACGTGATCGTCGTCGGGGGCGGCATCGGCGGTCTGTCCGCCGCCCTCGCCCTGGTCCGCCAGGGCCTGCGGGTCCGGGTGTACGAGCAGGCCTCGGCGTTCGGCGAGGTCGGCGCCGGCCTGCAGCTCGCCCCGAACTGCACCCGCATCCTGGACCGTTACGGCCTGCTGGCCGAGGCGTCCGCGCTCGGCGTGCTGCCCGAGAGCATGGTCATGAAGGACGCCCTGGACGCCGCCGAGCTGACCCGGCTAGACCTGCGCGACGTCGAACGCCGCTACGGCTACCCCTACCTGGTGATCCACCGCAGCGACCTGCACGGCATCCTGCTGCGCGCCTGCGAGCGGGCGGGCGTCGAACTGCTCACCGACGCCCGCTGTACCTGGTACGAGAACGTCGACAGCGGCGCCCGGGTGCGCTTCGCCGACGGCGTCGTGGACGAGGCGGACGTGGTGATCGCCGCCGACGGCCTGCACTCGATCGCCCGCGAACTGCTGGTCCAGGACGAGCCGGTGAACTCCGGATATGTCGCCTACCGCTGCGCGGTGCCGTTCGAGCAGGTCGCCGGCAACGACGTGCACGACAAGGACGTCGTCGTGTACGTCGGGCCGCGTTGCCACTTCGTGCAGTACCCGCTGCGGGGCGCGGAGACGTTCAACCAGGTCGCCGTGTTCGAGTCGCCGAAGGCGCTGGCCGGCGAGGACGACTGGGGCACCCCCGACGAGCTGGACGCGGCGTTCGCGGGAACCTGCGACCAGGTCCAGCAGGGCCTGCCGCTGATGTGGCGCGACCGGTGGTGGCGGATGTTCGACCGCGACCCGATCATGACCTGGGTCACCGGGCGCATCGCGCTGCTCGGGGACGCCGCGCACCCGCCGCTGCAGTACATGGCGCAGGGCGCGATCATGGCGATCGAGGACGGCTGGGTGCTCGGCGAGCACGTCGCCGCCCAGCGTGCCGAGGGCCGCCCGGTCGCCGCGGGAGTCGACTGGGACCGGGCGCTGGCCGCCTACGAGGCGGTCCGGCCCGAGCACTGCCGCCGGGTGGTCGGCACGGCGCGGGCGTGGGGCGCGTTGTGGCACCTGGAGGGCGTCCGGAGACTGCAGCGCAACGCCCTGCTGCGGGAGCGCGACGTCCATGACTACTCGTTCGTGGACTGGATCTTCGGCCCGACGGCGCTGACCCCCGAGGACGAGCCGGAGATGTTCCGCCCGATCCCCCTCGACTCCGCGCCGCTGTGAGGCGTCAGGTCGCCAGGCCCCGGCGGTAGGCGTAGACCACCGCCTGCACCCGGTCGCGCAGGCCGAGTTTGGCCAGGATGCGTGACACGTACGTCTTGACGGTCTCGTGGCTGATCACCAGCGCGGCGGCGATCTCGCTGTTGGACCGGCCGTCGGCGATCAGGCGCAGCACCTCCAGCTCGCGCGGCGTCAGCGCGGTCTCCCCGGACGGCGGCTCGGCCGGACGGATGCGGGCCGCGTACCGGCCGACGAGCCGGCGTGTCACCTCGGGGGCCAGCAGCGCGGCGCCCGAGGCGACGGTGCGGATGCCGTGCAGGAGCTGCGCCGGCGGGGCGTCCTTGAGCAGGAATCCGCTGGCCCCCGCGCGCAGCGCCTCGTAGACGTACTCGTCGAGGTTGAACGTGGTCACCACGAGCACCTTGACCGGGTCGTCGACCCCCGCGCCGGCCAGCAGCCGGGTGGCCTCGATGCCGCCGAGCACCGGCATGCGCACGTCCATGACGACCAGGTCGGGGCTCAGCCGGCGGGCGAGGTCCACCGCGGCGCGGCCGTCGCCGCACTCCCCCACCACCTCCAGGTCCGGCTGAGCGTCGATGATCGTCGCGAAGCCGGTGCGGATGAGCGCCTGGTCGTCGCAGACCAGGACCCGGATCGGCGCGCTCACGACGGGCCGCCCGCGGGGACCCGGGCCCGCACCACGAAGGCGCCGCCCGCCTGCCGGCCGGCGCTGAACTCGCCGCCCAGGGCCTCCACGCGCTCGCGGAGCCCGGCCAGGCCCCGCCCGCTCCCGCCCGGGGCGGCGGCCCGGGAGCCGGGCCCGTGGGTGCTCACCACCACGCTGATCTCCTTCCCGCCGTGACGCACCCGGACCGTGGTCGGGCTGCCGTGGGCGTGTTTCAGGGCGTTCGTCAGGGCCTCCTGGACGACCCTGTAGGCGACCAGCTCGGCGCTGCCCGCCGGTTCCGCCCGGCCGCCCTCCTCGGCGAACTCCACCGGCTGCCCCGCCCGGCGGGTCCGCTCCACGAGGGTGTGCAGGTCGGCGGCGGACGGCAGGCCGTCGGGGTCGTGATCGGCCTTGAGCAGGTCGAGCATGTGCCGCAGGTCGGCGATGGCCCGGCGGCCGGTGTCGGTGACGGCGTCCAGCGTCGCGTCGAGCCGTTCCGGGACGGCGGTCAGGTAGCGGGCGGCCTCGGCCTGCACCACCATCGCCGTCACGTGATGCGTCACGACGTCGTGCAGCTCGCGGGCGATCCGGGTGCGTTCGGCGGCGCGGGTGGCCTCGGCGACGTGGCGGCGGCGTTCCTCCTCCGCGGCCCGGGTCGAACGCAGCCAGGCCCCGATGCCCCAGGTGAGCGCCAGTGCCAGGTAGAACACCACGTACCCCTCGACCCGCTCGTCCGCGCCGAGCCGGTCGAGCGCGAGGGCCAGCGGCACGTACGCCAGCGAGAGGAGGACCACGGTGGGGCGCCGGAACCGCTCCAGGTGGGCGCCCGCGCTGATGAGCGCGACGGGCAGCACGTTGCTCGCGAACAGGTGGTAGGCACGCAGCTGGTCGAGGACGAAACCCAGCGACACCAGCACGAGGCACACCGCCGGCCACCGCCGCCGGACGGCGAGCGGCAGGCACTCCAGGGCGATCGCCACCAGGGCCACCGCGTCGAAGGGACGGGCGGGCAGGTCGCCCACCTGCGTGCCCTTGTCGTGCAGGCCCGGCAGCAGCGACGCGACCGCCACCAGCAGCCCGAACGGCAGATCCCGGACCACGACGTCGCACCGCCGCCACAACTCCGTGGCCCGCCGCAGATCGATCACCGGGCGAGCGTAGCGGGACAGCGGTGGTGCGGGCGCCGATAAGCCTGCTTTGTCCCCCGTGCGAGCTACCGGGAAATGTCCACCGTGCGGTGACGATCCCGGCGCCGCACGGTCCGTAACGTTGCGGGGCGGCCACGGCGTTCCGCCGGCCCTTCCCGCTCGTATCCCCGCCGTGCGCATCGCCCTCGCGGCGGCCGGCTCACTGGAGGACCTCATGCTCGCCAAGATCAGGACACCCCTCGCCGCCGCGCTGTGCTGCGTCGGTCTCGGCGTGGGGGTGGCCGGCTGCGACGGCGACGCGATGGAGAACTGGGACCCCTTCGCCGCCTCCACGCCCTCCGCGCCCGCCGCGCCCTCCACGAAGGCGTCCGCGGCCGCGCCGATCTCCGGTCCTGAGAAGATCACCGTGGCGGGCCGGTCGGTGAACGTGTCCTGCTCGGGCGAACCGGTCGAGGGCGGGCCGGTCGTCGTCCTGATGCACGGCGGCGGCGACGGGCTGGACAAGATGGCGCCCCTGCAGAAGACGTTGAGCGGCAAGCACCGGGTCTGCTCCTACGACCGGCTCGGCGCGGGCAAGAGCGACCAGCCGGACGGCCCGCAGGACCTGGCCGCCAGTGGCCGGATCCTGACCGGCGTGCTCGACCGCGTCGCCGGGAAGGCCCCGGTCGTCCTGGCCGGTCACTCGCTGGGCGGGCTGATCGCCGCCCGGTACGCCCCCGACCACCAGGACCGGGTCAAGGGGCTGGTCCTGCTGGACGCCACCCCGCCCACCATGATGAACGACATCGAGAAGGCGATCCCGAAGTCCGCCGAGGGCCCGGCCGCCGAGCTGCGCGCGCAGAACCTGGCGATCTTCCAGGGGCAGAACCCGGAGAAGCTGGTCATCGCCGACGGCGCGGTCCGCTCCGCCGGTGACATCCCGGTCGAGGTCGTCCGGCACGGCAAGCCGTACCTGGAGGCCCTGCCCGAGTACGGGCCGCGCCTGGAGCGGGCGTGGGCGGCCGGCCAGCGCAAGTGGCTGGCGCTGTCCGGCCGCAGCAGGCTGAGCACCGCCGCGGGCAGCGGGCACTACATCTACGTCGACGAGCCCGCCGTCGCCGTCCAGGCCGTCGACCGCGTCGCCGAGGAGGCGCGGGGCCGGTGATCCGGCCGGTCGCGGCGATCTGGTAGAACGCTGGATCATGACAGCAGCGTTCATCAGGTTCGTCCCTGACGATGTCGACGACCTGGTCGCCTTCCTGACCGGCGAGGACTGGCCCTTCCACGTCGGACGGCCGGAGGCCGAGGCCGTCCGGCGGCGGGCCGCCGACGGGCACTACGACGACGCGGACGAACGCACCTTCTGGGTGGTCTCCGAGGGCCAGCGGGCCGGGTTGATCAGGTTGCAGGACCTCGCCGACGAGGGGCCCGTCTTCGACCTGCGCATCAGGGCCGCCCACCGGGGACGCGGCCTCGGCGGCCAGGCGGTGCGCTGGCTGACCGGGCACCTGTTCACCGAGCTGCCGGGGATCACCCGGATCGAGGGCACCACCCGGCAGGACAACCTGGCCATGCGGGCCGTCTTCCGCGGCGCGGGCTTCGTGAAGGAGGCGCACTACCGCCGGGCCTGGCCGGGACGCGACGGACGCCTGTACGACTCCGTCGCCTACGGAATCCTGCGCTCGGACTGGAAGACCGGCGAGGTCACGCCGGTGGCCTGGGACGACGAGGCCCGCCCCTGACGGGGGGACGGCCGCCGTCGTGGCCGCCGTCGTGGCCGCCGTCGTGGCCGCCGTCGTGGCCGCCGTCGTGGCCGCCGAACGAGCGGCGGTAGGCGGCGGGCGTGGTGTGCACCAGGGAGTGGAAACGTCTGCGGAGGTTGGTGGCCGAGGACAGGCCGACCCTGACCGCGATCGTCTCCACGGGCAGGTCGGTCTCCTCCAGCAGGGCCCGCGCCGCCGTGACGCGCTGCTGGAGCAGCCATCGGCCGGGGCTGACGCCGAGCTGGCCGGCGAACCGGCGGGCCAGGGTCCGCGGGGAGACCCCGGCCCGTGCGGCGAGGTCGTCGAGGGTGAGGGGCTCGTCCAGCCGTTCGGCGGCCCAGTCGAGGAGCGGCGCCAGCGACTCCGGCCGGCGGTCCGCGGTGGGCGCGGGGGGCGCGGTGCTGTACTGGAGCTGGCCGCCCTCGCGGTGCGGCGGCATGACCATGTGGCGGGCGATGTGCGCGGCGTAGGCCGCGCCGTGGTCGGCGCGGGCCAGGTGCAGGCACAGGTCGATGCCGGCGGCGGTGCCGGCGCTGGTGGCGAGGTCGCCCAGGTCGATGTACAGGGTGTCGGGTTCGACCTGTACGTCGGGAAAGCGGCCAGCGAGCTCGGCGGCGAGCCGCCAGTGGGTGGTGGCCCTGCGGTGATCGAGCAGTCCGGTCGCGGCGAGCAGGAACGTCCCCGAGCAGATCGCGACGATCCGGGCGCCTCGCCGGTGGGCCCGCCGGATCGCGTCGATCACGGCGGGCGGCGCCGGGTCGTCGCGGCGGTGCCAGCCGGGGATCACCACCGTGTCGGCGGTCTCCAGCGCCGGCAGGCCCGCGCCGACCGCCATGTCGTACCCGGCCAGGGTCGGCACGGCGCCCGGACGTTCGGCGCACACCTGGAACGAGTAGCGGGCGGGCAGACCCGGCCGGCGCACCCCGAAGACCTCCGCCGCGCACGCCAGCTCGAACGTGGACTGCGGCGGCAGGACCAGCGCCACCACTCGCTGAACGCTCATGGCAGGAAAATACCGCCACGCGTCAATCCAGACACTGGGCGGGGCAGGACGTCCGCCGCGACGATGGGGGCATGACGCAAGACGCGAACGACGTCCAGATCCTGAACGTCGACGAGGTGGAAGCCGTCGAGGTCGTCCCCGGGATCGTAAGGCGGCGGCTGCCCGCCACCGACCGGGCCCGCGGCTGGATGTACGACTTCGCTCCGGGCGCCGAATGGCCCGAGGTGGACGTGCACGACGGCGAGGAACGCTACTACGTGATCTCGGGCGAGTTCATCGACCGGGGGCACCGGCTCGGGCCGGGCAGTTACGTCGTGTTCGCGCCGGGCAGCACGCATCGCCCGCGCACCGAGACGGGCGCCCGCATGCTGGGCATCAGCATCCTCACCCCGTAGGGCCGCCGCCGGCGGGGACCGGCGGGCGGCGTCCAGCGTCCGATCGCGGGGGCGGCGTCAGTCGCGCGGGCGGCGGACGCGGGGAACGGGCTGGCCGCGGCGGGCGGCCTCGGCCTCCAGCCGCTTCCGCAGCAGCCTGCCCTGGCCGAGGAACGAACGGCTGCGCTCCCGGCGGCTCCCCGCGAGGCTCCAGTCGTTGAGCGCCCGCTCCACCTGCACGCTCAGCCGGTCGCCCGCGCCGGTGGCCCGCCCGACCAGCACGACGTTCTCCTGCCACTCCATGGCCGGGCCGTGCCGATGGAAGGTCAGGCACACCGGCCCGTCGGCCGCCTGGACGCCCGCGGGCAGCCGCAGGTCGAAGCCGGCCTCGGTCCGTACGGCCGAGCGGGTGCGCACGGCCAGCGGCATGCCGTCGGCCACCATGGTGACGACGGGCTCGCCCAGACGGGCGGCGCGGACGGCGAACGGCCGCCAGTCCGCCGGCGGGGCCGACCGGCTCGGCAGCCGGGGGCTGGTCGGGGCGGGATCGGAGGCGGGCACGGCGACGTCCGGAGGGGCCGTCCAGATCTCCGGCGTCCTGGACAGGTCGCCCTCGGGCCACCAGACGATCCGCTCGGGGGTGACCTCCACCCAGATGCGGGCGAAGTACCAGCCCAGCCGTCTCACCAGGAACCACGGCATCCCGGCGAACCCGGCGCCGGTCTTGGCCAGCGACTCGCGGACGTACCGGTCGGTGCCGGCCTGCAGGTCCGCGTCGCGCACGGCCGCCCGGCCCTGCACCAGGACGACGGGCGGCCGGTCCGGGCCGCCGCCCTCCGCGCCGGAGCACAGCAGCGCGACGCGCGGGTCCCGGCGGGCGCGCTCGGCCTTGTCCGGGTAGGTGAGCCCGGTGCTGACGTCGATCGTGCCGCCCGCGCCGGCGTACGGCGTGACGGGCCAGGTGACGGGGCGGCCGTCGCGGGTGAGCGAGGCGTACTCGCAGACCAGGGCGCGGCCGAAGACCTCGGCCGCCAGGCGCGGCGAGACGGTCGGTGCGGATGCGGTCATCACGGCTCCAGGATCAGGTCGGCGGGGGTGGTGCCGTACAGGCGGGTGAAACGCCGCCGGTAGGCCGGCCACCAGAACAGGCGGAACATCAGCCGGGCCACGACCGGCAGGTCCGCGTACGAGGCTGCGAGCAGGCGGGCGTCGGCGCCGGAGGCGAGCCAGCCGAGGATGACGGGGACCCGGCGGCGGCCGAAGTCGTCCATCGCCTGGCGCCGGTCGGCCTCGACGTCGCCGGGGGTGAGGTGGGCGAGCATGAGCGGCACGGCGACCCGCTCCTCGTGGTCGAGGTGCTCGTTGACGAGCTCGTGCAGCCGCCGCAGGACGGGCGCGCGGCCGGCCAGGGGCACCCCGCGGTCGGCGGCGGCCTCCATCAGGGGGTCCAGCGACGAGTGCTCGGACTCCAGCTCGGCCAGCGCG
Organism: Nonomuraea sp. NPDC049624; assembly: GCF_040675255.1. Classification (NCBI taxonomy): domain Bacteria; kingdom Bacillati; phylum Actinomycetota; class Actinomycetes; order Streptosporangiales; family Streptosporangiaceae; genus Nonomuraea; species Nonomuraea sp. NPDC049624. The sequence goes on from NZ_JBFAOR010000024.1 coordinate 51,413, forward strand.
TCCGCCGCCTGCGGGGCGCGGACGGTGAGCTTGGGCCACAGGGTGGCGTCCTCGTGCGAGTGGTGGGCGTGCAGCATGTCCAGCACGAGCGCGAGCTGCTCCTCCAGCAGTTCCTCGTGCGCGTCGTCACGCGGGTCGCCGCACGCATCGGCCAGGCGGCCGAACTCGGCGCGGAAACCGGCGTGCATCATCAGGAAGCCGGTCAGGTGGTCTGGTGTGATCATCAGTCTGTTCCCTCACGTGTCGGGAACAGCGTGCGCGCCGGGCCTCTACGTGCACTTGGCGAGGGCTTGGCGGGCCCTTGTCAGCCAGTAGGCCGCTCCCGCCCGCTCCAGCTGGCGCACCGCCGCGGTCAGGTGGGCCCGGGCGCCCTCGCGGTCGCCGAGCGCCAGCAGCGCCTCGCCCAGGTGGCCGTCGTACGCGCCGTCGACGGTGGTGCAGGCGCCGTTGACGTGCAGCAGCCCGGCGAACGGCCGGAAAGCGTCGTAGACCTCCCGGACGACGTCCGCCTCGCCGAGCCGGATCGCCGCGTGCAGCCGGCACATGGCGGCCATCGCCCAGTGGTAGTCGCGCGGCGGCATGGGCGTCTCGCGCAGGAGCCGCCGGGCGCGCTCGGGCTCGCCCAGCTCCGCCAGCGCGTACGCCAGCGCGTAGGCGGGCCCCGCCAGGCCGGTGTGCCGGGCCATCTCCTCGATCCAGGCCGCCTCCTCGCCCAGGCGCTCCTCCTGGATGATCGTCTCGGCCCGTCCGCCGAGCATGCTGAGCTCGAAGTAGGCCAGGTCGGCGAACGACAACATCGCCCTGACGGGCTCGAAGTGCCGGGCCGGGTCCGGCACGCCCTGGAACAGGTCGAGCCCCACGTGCGCCACCGCGGCCTGCAGCGCCAGCGTCGGATTGTGCAGGCCGCGCAGCAGCGTGCCGATCTCCGCCAGCAGGTCGCGGGCCTGCGGCATCCTGCCGTGCTCCACGTGGTGGCCGACGAGGTGCAGCTGCGCGATCACCCTGAGCTGGGGCGACAGGTCCGGCTCGGCCAGCAGGCGGCGGGCGGTCCCGGCACGCTCCTCGACGAAGTCCTGTCCCTGCAGCGCGATGAGCCGCAGGTGCAGGACGCGCCGCAGCAGGGCGGGGTCGTCCAGGCGCTCGGCCGCCGCCACGGCCTGCGAGGAGACCGCGCCGACCTCGTCCTCGCGGCCGGTCTGGGCGAGCACGACGGCCCTGACGGCCTGCGCCGTCGCCCAGTCCGGCGTGGACGGCGGCAGCCCGCGCGCGGCCCGGTCCGCCGCGTCGCGTACGGCGGCCACGTCGACGCCGTACCGGAAGGGCACCCAGATGCCGTGTCCCATCGCGATGTCGGCGGCTCTGACGGCTTTGTCCAGGTCGTCGCCGGCCATGGCGAGCGCCTGCTCGACCGCCTCGTAACCCTCGTCGAACCGGCCGGCGGCGTAGCGGCTCTCCGCCAGCCCGACGGCCAGCTCGAACCGCTCGGCCGCGCTCGCGCCGGCCGGCTCGGCGGCCGCCAGCGCCTCCTGCCAGGACACGGCCGCGTCGTCGGGCGCGTGCCGCCGCAGGGCCGCCCGCGCGGCGCGGGCCGCGTAGTCCATCGCCATGCGGGCGGGCTGCGCGCCCAGCTCCGCCGCCGCCAGCCAGTGCCGCGCGATCACCGCCGCGCGCTCGTCGCGGTCGTCGCGGTCGCCATGCACGGCGGTGAGGGCGGCCGCCACCTGCTCGTGCACCCGCGCCCGCCACAGCCGCGACCGGCGCGACAACAACGCGTCGGTCACCAGGGCGTGCGCGAACTCGTAGCCGCCCAGCCGGTACGACGACTCCCGGACCAGCCCCGCGCCGAGCGCCGCGTCGAGCGACGGCAGCAGGTCGCCGACCGTGCCGCCGGCGACCCGGGCCAGGACGACCGCCTCGAACTCGTCCCCCATCACGGCGGCCAGCTCCAGCACGCGGGCCGCCTCCTCCCCCAGGCCCGCCACCCGGTGCAGCACGACGTCCAGGACACCCTGCGGCAGCCCGTCGCCGGCCCTGGCCAGCTCGGCGAGGAAGAACGGGTTCCCGGCCGTGCGCCGGCGCAGTTCCTCGGCCCCGTCGCCGCCCGGATCGCGGCCGGACAGCTCCTTGACCAGCGCGCGGACCTCCTCGGCGGCAAGCCCGTCCAGCCCGAGCCGGCGCGCGCCGAGCCGGGACAGCGCCGACAGCGTGGCGGTGAGCGCCGACGCCTCGTGCCGCCGGAAGGTCGCCACCAGCAGCAGGCCCGGCCGGGCGGTGGCGGCCACGTGGACCAGCAGCCGCAGCGTGGCGTCGTCGGCCGCGTGCAGGTCCTCCAGCACGACGACCGCCGGCCCGACCGCGGCCAGGAACGTGCCGACGGCCTCGAAGAACCGCAGCCGCGCCCCCTGCGCGTCCGACGCCGGGACCGCCTGCGGGCCGCCCGACAGGAACGTGCCGACCTCGCCGGGCAGGGCGGCCCACGGGGCCACGGCGGCGAGGTCGCGCAGGACGCGTTCCCAGGGCCACAGGGCGGGCGCGGTCTCGTGGTCGGGGCTCGCCCCCCAGCCGACCGGCACGCCGGCGCTCGCGCGGAAGCGCCTCAGCAGGCTCGTCTTGCCGACGCCCGGCTCGCCGTCCACCAGCACGACCTGCCCGGCGGCGGACGCCGCCGCGGCCGCCTCGGTCAGGAACGCGAGCGGGCTCTCCCGGCCGACGAACACCGGCAGGTCCGGCACGGGCTCGCCGCCGCCGGGCGGCGCCGCGGGCACCGGCGTCCACGGCGGGGGCGGCGGTGGGGACTTCGGCGGGGTGGGCTGCGGGGTGGCGGGACGGCCGGACGGCAACAGCGTGGCGTCCTGGCGCAGCACCGCGGCTTCGAGCTCGCGCAGCCGCGGCCCCGGGTCGATGCCCAGTTCGCCGGCCAGCACGTCACGCACCCCGCGCAGGCATTCGAGGGCCGCCGCCTGCCGGCCGGCGCGGTAGTGGGCCAGCACCAGCAGTTCCCAGGCGCGCTCACGCAGCGGGTGCTCGCGGACGAACGGGTCCAGCCGCGCGACGACGTCCGTGTGGCGGTCCAGTTCCAGCAGGGCCGCGGCCAGCGCCTCCACCGCGTCCAGCCGTACCTGCTCCAGGCGGCCGATCTCCGGTTGCGCCCACTCCTGCGCGCGCACGTCCGCGTACGGGTCGCCGCGCCACAGGCCGAGCGCCTCGGCGAGGTCGGCCGCCGCCTGCTCGTGCCGTCCCGCGGCCAGGTGGGCGGAGCCGGCCGACACGAGCGTGCCGAAGTCCGTCGTGTCGAGGACGAGCCCGTCGGTCATCAAGCCGTAGCCGTCGGCGGCGCTGACCAGGACGGCCGGGGTCGTGCCCGGCCGCCGGTCGGGCTCCAGCCGGCGGCGCAGGTTGGAGACGTACACCTGCAGGCTGCCCTGGACGCTCGGCGGCGGGTCGCCGGCCCACAGCCGGTCGGCCAGCAGGTCGGCGGGGAGCACGCGGCCGGCGTGCATCGCGAGGAGGGCGAGCAGGGCCCGCTGCTTGGGCGGCCCGACCGGCACGGCCCGCCCGGCCACGACGAGTTCCATGGGCCCGAGGACGTTCAGCCGCACGCGCCCATGGTAGGGGGCGCCTGTCAACCGGTCCAGACGCGACATTCACGGCGCCGACGGCCTGGCCCGGAACGCCTCGCCGGGTCCGCCCCCGCACGGTTTTGCCAGCCCCGGACCGTCACGGTTTGTCAGGCCCGGACCAGCACCCTTGCCGGGCCCGGGGGCGGCCCTGACGGCGGCGGGTCAGGCCGGGGCGGGCCGGTCGAGGGCGGCGAGCTTGGCCGGGTCGACGACGATGTGGATGCCGGTGATCCGGCCGCCGGCGACGGTGAAGGCGATGGCGGACAGCGGCGTCCCGTCGGCGCGCCAGGACAGGTGGCCGAGGAGCCCGTCCACCAGCACGGGCCGCTGCCCGGCTACCTCGCCGGCGAACATGCGGGCTCCGGCCGCGACGGCGGTGGCGCCGAGGGTGACGACCACGCCGCCGGGGGTGTCCACGGTCAGCTTCACGTCCGGGTCGAGGACCCGCAGCAGCGCCTCGAAGTCCCCGCCGAGCGCGGCGGCGCGGAAGGCGTCCACGGCCTCCCGGTGCTCGCGGGCGGGGCCCGCCGCCCGGTCCGTGGACCGGACCTTGCGGCGGGCGCGGCTGGCGATCATCTTGGCGGCGTCGGCTGACTTGCCCAGGATGTGGCCGATCTCCTGGAACGGGACCCCGAACAGGTCGTGCAGCACGAACGCCAGCCGCTCGCTCGGGGTGAGCGAGTCGAGCACCACGAGGAGGGCGAGGCCGACCGAGTCGGCCAGCGCCGCCTGCTCGTCCGGCGTGGGCTCGTCGCCGGATGTCCCCAGCAAATCCGCGGATTCCTGCCCGTACGCCGTCTCGGGATGGGCCTGGCGGGATCGCAGCAGGTCCAGGCTGATGCGGCCGACCACGGTGGTCAGCCAGCCCGCCAGGTTGCCGATGGCCGACACGTCCTGACGGACCAGCCGCATCCAGGCCTCCTGGACCACGTCCTCGGCGTCGGCGTCGGCGTGCGAGCCCAGCACGCGGTAGGCGACGGCGCGCAGCCGATCGCGCTGGGCCTCGAACGCCTCGGCCATCGGGCCGGCCGGGTGCACGGTCACGGCCTGCGCTGCTGACGGAGCGAGATCCGGTTGCCGTCCGGATCCACCGCCTCGGCGCGGACGCCGAACGGATAGTCCACGGGCTCGGACTCCTCGAAGGTGACGCCCCGCCCGCGCATGACCTCGAAGTCCTTGCGCAGGTCGTCGGATTCCAGGATCAGCGGGCCCGGCGCGCCGTTCCCGCCCGCGACGCCCGGCTGCCCGGCGGCCGCCGCATACGACCACAGGAGGATCTGGACCGGGCTGCCGGGCACGCCGACGGTGAGGAAACGGCCGTCGGGCCCCCGGACGTCGATGCGCTTCTCCAGGCCGAGCCCCGCGGTGTAGAACTCCAGCGCGCGGTCCTGATCGGTGACGTAGATCGTGGTGTACATGATGGCGGTCAGCATTCTGTTCTCGATTCACTCGTGGGTCTGACGACCGTTCGTTCTCGGTCGTCACCCCATGACGAGTGGCGGCGGGAAAAGGTAACACGGCCGCTCAGGCGCGGCGGATTGCCGGCTTTACGGAACCTGAAAACTCGTTCACGATCACTGCGAGGGGGTGCAGGCTCGATCAGAAGGGGGCCCTATGCGGCCTGGCAGACGATCCTTGGGAGCGGTTGGCCTCACCCTCGGCTTCCTCACTCTGGCGTTGTTCCTCGCCGCGCTGGCGATCGGCCCGACCGGGAGGACGGCTCTGGCCTCCGTCCCGGCGGCGCACGACGTCGGGCACGCGGCCGTCTCCGGCGCGGCTGTCGCGGCTGTCTCAGGCGCGGCCGACGACGCGCCGCCGACCCGGCCCGGCGGGCTGCGGCCGTGCCCGGTGCCGTTCGCCGCCAACCCGACCGGCTACGCGTCCATCTGCTGGTCTCCCTCCTCCGACGACACGGGCGTCGCCGGGTACGACCTGTACCGCCTGGACCCGGACGGCTTCGTCCTCGCCAGCAGCACGACCAGCACGATCGGCGGGTTCTCCGGCGAGCTGAACCGCCTCTACACGATGTACGTCGTGGCCAGGGATCTGGCGGGGCACCTCAGCCCGCCGTCGGCCCTGATCACGGTGCCGGCGACGCTCGGGATGACCCCGACCGGCTCGCCGAGCCCGCTGCCGGGTGACCACGTGCCCCCGTCCAGGCCCACCGGCCTGCGCGACGCCTGCCTGCAGGACTATCCGGGCGTCACGTTCTGCTGGCAGCCGTCGACCGACAACGTGGCGGTGACGGCGTACGACGTGTACCGGGAGACGGCGACGGCGTACCGCAGGGTCGGCACGGTCCTTCCGCCGAGCCTGAACTTCGCCGAACCCGGCCTGGTCGTCGGGCAGCGTTACACGTACGTCGTGGTCGCCAAGGACGCGGGCGGCAACCTCAGCGTGCCGTCGGACCCGCTGTCCGCGCTGGCCAGGGAGGGGCTGCCGTCGCCCACCCCGTCGTCGGAGGCGCCGTGCACGGTGACGTACCGGGCCACGACGGGAGGGCCGCGGCTGGACGCCGAGCTCGTCGTGCGCAACACCGGCACGACCCCGGTCGACGGGTGGACGCTGACGGTCGACTATCCGGCGGCGGCCGCCGTGCGCCTCGTCTCGGGCTGGTCCGCGAACTGGACCCAGGCCGGTGCGGGCGTGGCCGGGGTGAACAAGCAGTGGAACAAGGTCATCGGGGTCGGCTCGCAGACGCAGGTCGGGTTCACCGCCGCGTACGGCGGCGGCGCGCTGCCTGCACCGGTGAGCTTCGCGCTCAACGGAAAGACCTGCGCCACCGGCTGACGTTCCCGCTCGCAGCGGCTCGGCGGGGACGACCACAACGGCCACCAGCCCCCCGCCGAGCCCGACCGGCTCGACCGCCCGCCCCCGAGCCAGACCGGCCCGATCGGCCACCGTGGCGAGCGTTGACCGGCCTCGCCCGTCCGGTGGGCCAGGCTCTTGGCGAGCGCGAGCTCTCGGTGGCGGGGGTGCGCCCCTTCAGGCGCGCAGGGCGTCGAGGAGGCGGGACAGTGCCGCCTGCGTGTCGGCCAGTTCGTCGGGGGCGGACTGCGCCAGCCACAGCGCGGCCTCGTTCATCGCCCCGGACAGCAGGCGGGCCAGCGGTGCGACCGGCTGGGCCGGGATGACGCCGGCCGCGACGAGCGCGGCCAGCGCCTCGGTCAGGTGCCGGACGCTGGTGGCCTCGTCGATCGCCCGCCACTCGTTCCAGCCGAGCACAGCGGGGCCGTCGATCAGCATGATCCGTTGCACGTCGGGATCGGCGCCGGCCGCGACGAACGCCGCGCAGCCCGCCTTGAGCTGCGCCCACGGGTCGTCCTCGGCGTCGGCCGCCGCGGCCACCCGGTCGGCCACCTCACGCTGCACCTGTTCCAGCACGGCCCGGAAGAGGTCGGGCTTGCCCTCGAAGTGGTGGTAAAGGGCGCCTTTGGTGACGCCGGACTCGCCGACGATCTCCGCCAGCCCCACCCCGGCATAGCCCCTGGTCGCGAACAGGCGCCGCGCCGTGGCGAGCAACGTGCGGCGGGTGCGTTCCTTCTGCTCCGTCCTGGTCACTGCGTCGTCCTGGTCACTGCGTCCCCTTTGACATACCGACGGTATCCCAAATAGTGTACGCCCACATACCGTTGGTACGTGAAACTGAGGAGGAGGAACGCAATGAAGCTGAGCAGCGTGTATCCGGTGTTGTGCACGGCCGATCTCGCCGCGTCCAAGGACTTCTACGTCCGGCTGTTCGGATATGAGGTGACCTTCGAGGCCGACTGGTACGTGAGCCTGCGCCGCGGTCCGTACGAGCTGGCCCTGCTCGACCACCGTCACCCGACGTTGCCCGCCGCCTACCGCCGTCCGGTCGCGGGGCTGCTGATCAACTTCGAGGTCGCCGACGTCGACGCCGAGTGGGAGCGCCTGGTCGGGCGCGAAGGGCTGACCCCGGAGCTGGCGCTGCGCGACGAGGACTTCGGCCAGCGGCACTTCATCGTCGCCGACCCCAACGGCGTCCTCGTGGACGTGATCACCCCGATCCCGCCCTCGCAGGAGTACGCGTCACAGTACGCGCCCGCGTGAGACCGGCGCCGGGCGCTGGACCCGTCGTCCGCGTACGTGAATCATGGAAGGGTGCGTACGGGTTTCGCCCATGAGGCGACGATCGTCATGGACACGGACGGCGATGTGCGCGCGCCCGGCGCGGCGATCACCGTGGCGCTGTGCGGGCACTGGGAGCACGAGCCGCCCTGCCCGATCGCGGCGCACCACACGGCCTCCGACCGCGCGGGCGACGTCGTCCGGGTGCGGGTCCTGTTCGCGGCCGAGGCGGCGGCCGAGGCCGACGTGCGGGCCCGCATCGACGCCGCACTGGCGCGGGGCACGCTCGACGGCCCGGACGGGGTCACCACCCGATGGCGGCTCCTGGACACCCGGCCCGGCCGCCCGCGCGCGGCGGAACTGCCGCACCTCGAACGTCTCCGGCGCGGATGAACCCCGCCGAATTACCGCGATCACGGCTCGACGGCCCTCCGGATCGGTCCGGACAAGCACGCTGACCGCTGTTTCACGCGACAGTGAAGGAGCACCGATGACCACCGCCGATCCGACGATGGCCAGGATCGGCCAAGGGGTGGACTTACATCACCACCAAGGCCGCCCTGAAGCCGCTCGCGAATTGTTCGCGCAGATCTGGGACGACATCGGCGGCGAGCAGGGCGACCCGCTGCACGTCTGCGTCCTCGCCCATTCGATGGCCGACGTCCAGGACGACGTGCACGAGGAGCTGATGTGGGACCTGCGCGCGCTCGCCGCCGCCGACCGGGTCACCGACGAACAGGTGGCGCAGGCCGGGGTGGCGCTCCCGGTGGTGGCGCTGTACCCGTCGCTGCACCTGAACCTGGGCGAGTGCTACCGCAAACTGGGCGACCTGGACCGCGCCCGCGACCACCTCGACCAGGCCCGAGCGGGGATCGGCGCACTGGGCGACGACGGGTACGGCCGGCTCATCAAGGGCGGCCTGGACCGACTGGCCACCCTCCTGAATTCCAACAATCCCCCCACCACACCACCCACGAACGCCTGAACCGATTTCCCACCACTATTTCGCACTGAAGCAATTCCCCGCGAATATCAGCCCCCTTCATTGAATGCCTCGACAAGGCGAACAATCCACAAGTTCTGCTCCCGAACAAACAACGGCGTCCAATTACCTCAAGACCGCCCCCGCACCCGAGCGCCTGGCCCCCGCCCCCGCCGACTCGGAGGTCCGGTGGTCCTGGTCCGAGGGTCCTGGTCCGGGGGGCCTGGGACGGTGGTCCGGGGATGGGGATCTGGGTCCGGTGGGATCCGAGGGCGGGGTCCTAAGGGCCCGGGAGTCCGGGGGCGGGCCCTGGAGTCCGAGCGGCCCAGGAGCGGACAAACCCGAGCGCACGGTCCCGGGACCGAGGCCGGAGACAGGAACCGGCCCCGGGACCGAGGCCGCAGCCAGAAACCGGGGCCGGGGAGCGAGGGCCGGGGAGCATTGCCCCCACAGGACGCCGCACACCGAAGCCCGGCCCGCCCCAGCAACGGCCTATCGAGGTCACGGTCGAACCCGGCAACGCGCGAACCGGCAACGCGCCCGGCCACGCCGTCCCATCCCCCTCACCCCGCCGTACCGCCCGACCGGGCCGCCGTACCGCCTCACCCCGCCGTACCGCATCGTCCCACCTGGACGCCCCTGGCCCGCCGCCCAACGTCCCGCCCCGCCGTACCGCCCGATCGCGCCGCCCCGCCACCCCGTCTGAGCGCCACACCGGACCGCGCCGCCGCCACGACACTCGGGCGCAGGCTTCCTCCGCCAACGGCCGGACCTCGTCCGCTGCCAGCCACCGGGCCGGGCGCCCCCGAACTGCCCGGAACCCCTCGGACGCCCCCAGCTCTCATGACCTTGCCCTGAGAAGGCTCGGCACCCGAGGACCCCATCGACGCCCCACCTGTCACCACGCCAGCAGCCCCCCGCACTGACGCCCGACGTAAACCTTCGGCAGGCCCAAAGAGGGAACGCCACCCCCACGGAACGGGCCTTCTTCCACCATCCGGGATAACGAATTCGCCACCCGAAGATAAGCCACTACCGACAGTCACAGAACTATCGGAGTTTGACCGGAAAACCTGACGCGGCGTCATTCACGCTGACGGCCAACTTCGCCCCAGAAAGCCCTCGACAAATCGATCATGCGGATTATGCTTCATCGCGCAATTTGTACGTATTTGCCGCCAATCGCGGTGGGTTTTACGGGGAGACACCATGACCGACGACGTGAAAGGCCAGGGGGCCGGCACACGCGTTCACGAGGCCATATCCATCCAAACCAGGAAAAGCCCTGACAGCATCGCCGTCATAGCCGGCACCACCCGCCTCACCTACGCCGACCTGGACCGCCGCGCCAACGGCATCGCCCACACGCTGCTCGAACGCGGCATCGGACGCGGCCACCACGTCGGCGTCTGCCTGGAACAGGGCGAATGGCTGCTACCGGCGCTGCTCGGCGTGTGGAAGGCGGGCGCGGCCTACGTCCCGCTCGACCCGGCCTACCCCGCAGAACGCTTACGGTTCATGGCCGCGAACGCCGAGGTCACCGCGGTGCTCTCCACGACGGCAGCGGCCGCGACGGCCACCCTCACCGGGGCGGAGGTCGTCCACGTCGACGACGTCGCGCCGCGCGAGGACGCGCCCGGCGTGGCGGGAGAGGTCGCCGACGCCGCGTACGTGATCTACACCTCCGGCTCCACCGGGACGCCCAAGGGCGTGGTCGTGGAGCACCGCAACACCATGAACTTCCTGGCCTGGGGCGCGTCGGCGTACTCCGCCGAGGAACTGGGCGGCATGCTGGCCGGCGCGTCGATCTGCTTCGACGCCTCGATCATGCTGCTGTTCGTCCCGCTCGTCGCCGGCGGCACGGTGATCATGGCGGAGAACCTGCTGGCGCTGCCGTCCCTGCCCGCCCGCGACGAGGTGAGGACGGTCTTCGGCGTCCCCTCCGCGCTGTCGGTGCTGCTGCGCGACCCGCTGCCGGCCGGGGTGCGGACCGTGGTGTCGGGCGGCGAGCCGCTGACCGCCGCGCTGATCCGCCAGATCTACGCCAACCCGAACGTCCAGCGCGTCCTCAACATGTACGGCCCGACGGAGTGCAGCACCGCCTGCACCTTCTTCGAGGCGGGACGCGACTTCGACGGCGAGCCGCCCCTGGGCGAGCCGCTGGCCGGCGCCGTGCTGTCGGTGCGCGACGCGCAGGGCCTGCCCGTCCAGGACGGCGAGCTGGGCGAGTTGTGGATCGGCGGCCCCGTGGTGGCCCGCGGCTACCTGGGAGTGGACTCCCCCGCGTTCGGGTCCGGCCCGGACGGCGTCCGCGTCTACCGCAGCGGCGACCTGGTCCGCCGGGTGGACGGCGAGCTGCGCTACGCCGGCCGGGCCGACGACCAGGTCAAGATCCGCGGCATCCGGGTCGAGCTCGGCGAGGTGGAGTCCGTGCTGGGCGGCCACCCCGCGGTGCGGCGGGCCGTGGTGCTGGCGCAGACCGGCGACGACGGAGCCGCCCACCTGGTCGGCCACGTCGCCGCGACCAGGGTGAGCGAGCCCGAGCTGCGCGAGTGGCTGCGCGACCGGCTGCCCGCACACCTGGTCCCGTCCCGGATCGGGATCAGCGAGAGCCTGCCGCTGGCCCCCACCGGCAAGGTGGACCGCGCGGCCCTGCCCAGGCTCGGCTCCACGCGGCTGGTCGCCGCGGCGCCGGTCGCCCCGAGGACCGACGACGAGCGCCTGGTGGCCGACGTCATCGCCGAAGTGCTCGGCCTCGACGGGATCGGCGTGCTGGACCGCTTCGCCGACCTGGGCGGACACTCCCTGGCCGCGGTCAAGGTGGTGAACGAGCTGTCGCGCCGGCTGGGGCACACCGTGCCGCCGTCGGCGTTCCTGACCGAGCCCACGGCGGCCGGGCTGGCCTCCCGGCTGCGCCAGACCGTCCAGGAGCCGGTGCGGCGGGACGGCGGCCGCAGCACGTACCCGCTGACCGGCATGCAGCGCGAGTTCTGGACCCTGCGCCAGCTCCATCCGGGCAGGCCGGTCACCACCGTGTCGGTCCGGCTGCGGGTGAGCGGCCTGCGGGACGCGGCCCCGCTGCGGGCGGCGCTGGACGCCGTCGTGGCCCGGCACGAGGTGCTGCGCAGCACCGTCGCGGTGAGCGAGGACGGCGTGCCGTACGCCGTGACGCATCCGCCGGTTCCGGTGCCGTTCGCCGAGCACGGCCCCGAGGCCGACCCGGAGCGGGTGGCCAGGCGCGCCGGCGCGTACGTGTTCGACGTGGCGGACGAGGTGCCGCTGGTCCGGGCCGAGCTGTGCTGGACCGGCGAGGCGGTCGCCGAGCTCGTGGTCGTGACCGATCACCTCGCCTTCGACGGCGGCTCGGTCGGCATCCTGATGGACGAGCTGGCCGCCGGGCTGGCCGGACGGCCGGTGGCCGGGCCCGCCGTCCAGGTCGGCGACGTGGCCGTGCGCGAGCAGGAGGGGCATCCGGAGCTGCCGCGGCTGCGCGAGTTCTGGCAGCGGGAGCTGTCGGGCGCGCCGGTGACGCCTCCGGCGCCCGCCGACCTGACGGCGGCGCGGGTGACCAGGCCGCTGCCGGAGGAGTTCGTGGCCGGCGTGTCCGCCCTGGCCAGGGAGTGCGGCGTCACGCCGTTCGCGGTCTACCTGGCCGGGCTCGCCCTGGCCGGCGCGGAACCGGACATGCTGATCGGCGCGGTCGCGGCGCGCCGCGCCGGCGCCGAGCTGGCCGGGGTCGTCGGCCCGCTGGTCGACACCGTGCCGGTGCGGCTGCGGACCGGCGACGCCTCGACCTTCCGCGACCTGGTGCGTCAGGCCGCGGACGCCACCACGCGGGCGCTGATCCACCAGGAGATCCCGCCCGCCGAGCTGCCCCGCGCCGCCGTGCTGCTGGCCATGCAGCACAGCGAGGTCCCGGTACGCGTGGAAGGTCTGGAACTGCTCACCGAACTCGGTTCGGGAGCCGCCGGCCACGAGCTCAGCGTGCTGGTCAACCGCACGGCGTCCGGCGGCGAGGTGCACCTGGAGTACGCCACCGCGGTGCTCGGCCGGGACCGCGCCGAGGCGTACGTGGACCGCCTGATCGCCCTGCTCCGGGGCGCCATGACGGACCCCGGCCGCGAACTGGAGCTCGTCACCCCGGACGAGCGGGCCGCGCTGCTGGCGCTGGCCGCCGGGCCGGAGCTGCCGCGACCGCTGCCGACCGTGCCGCGGGCGATCGCGGCCCACACCACGGGAACGGCCGTGGTGGGCCCCGACGGCACGTCGCTGAGCTTCGCCGACCTGAACGACTGGGCCGACCGGGCGGCGGCGACGCTGCTGGAGCACGGCGTGGCCCCCGGGGACGTCGTCGGCGTCCGCCTGCCGCGCGACCACCTGATGCCCGCCGTCCTGCTGGCCGTGTGGCGGGCGGGCGCGGCGTACCTGCCGATGGATCCCGAGCACCCGGCCGAGCGGCTGCGGCTGCTGGCCGAGGACGCCGGGGCCCGCGTCGTGCTCGCCAGGGGCGGCGTGCCGGGGCCCGGCGTCCTGGACCTCGACCGGCTGGAGCTCGACGGGCGCGCCGAGCTGCCCGAGGTCCGGCCCGGCGACCTGGCGTACGTGATGTACACCTCCGGCTCGACCGGCACGCCCAAGGGCGTCGAGGTCACCCACGCGAACCTGGCCGCCCTGGTGGCGGGCACGGCGGCCGCGCTGCGCCTGGGCCCGGACGACGTGCAGCCGGCCGTGGCGCCGCTGACGTTCGACGCCGCGGCCTCCGAGCTGTGGACGGTCCTGACCTGCGGCGGGACCAGCGTGGTGGTGGACAGGGCCACCGCCAGGGACGGTCACGCGCTGGCCGAGGCGGCCGCCAAGGCCACGGTGCTCGACCTGGTGCCGACGGCGTACCGGATGCTGATCGAGGCCGGCTGGACGGGCGACGCGGAGCTGCGCGCGGTCACCGGCGGCGAGGCGCTGGACCCGGGCCTGGCCGCGGAGATCCTGGCGCGGGCCGGCGAGTTGTGGAACGCCTACGGCCCCACCGAGGCCACCGTCACCTCGACCATGCACCGCGTGTCCGCCGGCGAGCCCGGCCCGGTGCCGATCGGCTCGCCGATGCCCGGCGAGCGGGCCTACGTCGTCGACCCGCGGCTGCGGCTGCTGCCGCCGGGCGCGGTGGGCGAACTGCTGCTGGGCGGCGCGGGCGTGGCCCGGGGGTACCGGAACCGTCCGGGGCTGTCCGGATTCGTGGACGATCCCTTCGTCCCCGGCGGCAGGTGTTACCGGACGGGGGACCTCGCGCGCTGGCGGCCCGACGGGACGCTGGAGTTCCACGGCCGCCGCGACCACCAGGTGAAGGTCCGCGGCTACCGCATCGAGCTGGGCGAGGTCGAGGCCGTGCTGCGCGAGGTGGCCCAGGGCGCGGTGACCGTGTCCGGCACGGGCGCCCAGGCCCACCTGGTCGGCTACGTCACGCCCGAGACGGCCGATCTGGCGGCGGTGGAGCGACATCTGCGCGCCCGGCTGCCCGACCACATGGTGCCGCGGCGGTGGGTGGCGCTGGCCGCCCTGCCCACCCTGTCCAGCGGCAAGGTGGACCGGGACGCCCTGCCCGAGCCCGGCGACGGCCCGCGGGCCGAACGGGTCGCGCCCGCCTCCGACGCCGAGATCATGGTCGCCTCGATCTGGGCGGCGGTGCTCGGCCGTCCGGCCGTCTGGGCCGACGACGACTTCTTCGCCCTGGGCGGCAGCTCCTTCGCCGCCACCCGGGTGGCGGGACGGCTCCGCGAGGTCCTGCAGCTCGCCGTGCCGGTGCGGCTGCTCTTCGACCGTCCGGTGCTCGCGGACTTCGCCGCGGGCCTGGAAGAGCTGCTGCTCGCCGACCTGACGGACGGGGTGGAGGCATGACCGAGGTGCAGCGGGACCGGGTCGCCGACCTGCTCCGTTCCCGGCTCGCGGCGGCGCGGGCCGCGGCCGAGACCCTTGAGGAAGCCGCTCCGGCGGGCATTCCGGCGCTGTCGGCCGTGGACATGCCGCTGTCCCCGCTCCAGGAGCGGCTGTGGTTCCTGGCCCAGCTGGAGCCGGACTCCCCCGCCTACAACGTGCCGCAGGCGCTGCGGCTGCGCGGGCCGGTGGACCTCGACGCCCTCACCGGCGCGCTGGCCGACGTGGGCGAGCGGCATTGGGTGCTGCGCGGCGTCGTCGAGGGGCGGCGGGTGCGGCCGGCCGCCGGCGTGCCCGTCAGCGTGGTGGAGGTGACCCCCGAGTCGCTGGAGCGGGAGCTGCGGGCCGAGGCCTGGCGGCCCTTCCGGCTGGACGCCGAGCCGCCCATGCGGGCCACGGTGTTCCGGCTCGGCGCCGACGACCACGTGCTCGTGCTGGTCCTGCATCACATCGTGACCGACGCCTGGTCGGAGCAGGTGCTGCTGCGCGACCTGTCGGCGCTGTACGCGGCCCGGCTCGGCGCCGGCCCCCGGCCGGAGCCCCCGGCCCTGCAGTACGCCGACGTCGCCGCCTGGGAGGCCGGCCAGAACGCGCACGAGACGGCCGGCGAGACCGACCTGGACTGGTGGACGCGGCGGCTGACCGGGCTGGCCCCGGTGCTCGACCTGCCCACCGACCGGCCCCGTCCCGCCGTGCCGGCCTGGAGCGGGCGCACGGTCGGCTTCGAGGTGCACGGGGAGCTGGCGGCCAAGGTGCGGGCCACCGCCGGGACGACGCCGTTCATGGTCTTCCTGGCCGGGTTGCAGGCGTTGCTGGGCCGGTTGGCCGGCAGCGACGACATCGCGGTGGGCGTACCGCACGCCGGGCGGCACCATCCCGACACCGAGGGCGTGGTGGGCTGCTTCCTCAACACCCTGGTGCTGCGTACCGACGTCGGCGGCGACCCCACCGGGCGCGAGCTGCTGGCCCGGGCCCGCACGACCGCCCTGGACGCCTTCGCCCACAGCCGCACGCCGTTCGAGCGGATCGTGGAGCGGTTGCAGCCGGAGCGGAACCTGTCGGTCACCCCGCTGTTCCAGGTGATGCTGAACGTGTACGACAGCGTCGCCCCGATGAGCCTGCCCGGGGTCGAGGTCGTGGCCGAGCGGCTGACGTCGCCGACGGCCAAGTTCGACCTCAACCTGACGCTGGAGGATCGCGGGGACGGGTTCGACGGCGTGCTCGAATTCCGCACGGACCTGTTCGACGAGGCGACCGTCCGCAGGCTGGTGGACTGGTACCTCGCCCTGCTCGGCGGGATGTTGTCCGACCTGGACGCGCCGGTGGGGGCGGTGCCGCTGGAGCCGGTGACCGGTCCCGTCCTGGCCGGTCCCGCGCCCACGGACGCGTCCGGCCAGGCCGTGCACCACCTGATCGAACGCTGGGTGGACGACAGGCCGGACGCGCCCGCCGTGGTGGGCGCGGATCGCGAGCTGTCCTATGCCGAGCTGGAGTCCACCGCCAACCGCATCGCACACTGGCTGATCCAAGCCGGGGTGCACGCGGACGAGCCGGTCGGCGTGCTGCTGGAGCCCGGCGCCTCCTTGGCGTGCGCGCTGTTCGGCATCCAGAAGTCCGGCGGCGGATATCTGCCGATGGATCCGACCTACCCGGCGGCGCGGATCGCGACCATGCTCGACGCCGCCGGAGTCCGAGCCGTGGTCACGGTGTCGGAGTTCACCGACCGCCTCGGCCCGGACGTCCGGGTCCTGGAACTGGACCGACTGCCCGACCTGCCCGCCGATCGACCCCGCGTGGACGTCCGGCCCGAGCACCTGCACCACGTCATCTTCACCTCCGGCTCCACCGGAACCCCCAAGGCCGTCGCGGCTGAACACCGCAACGTGCTCAGCTACCTCGACGGGATGCTCCCGCGCATCGACGCCCCCGGCGGGTCATTCGCCGTGGTCTCCACACCGGCCGCCGACTTCGGCCTGACCTGCGTGTTCGGCGCGCTGACCACCGGCGGAACCGTCCACCTGCTGCCACGCGAGATCGCGATGGACCCGGCCGCGTTCGCCGACTACCTGACCCACCACCACGTGGACGTCGTCAAATGCGTCCCCAGCCACCTCGAACTCCTGGCCTCAGGCGGCGACCTGGCCGCCGTGCTGCCGCGCCGGCTGCTGATCCTGGCGGGCGAGGCGTGCCCCTGGGACCTCGTCGAACGAGCCCGGAACGCCAAACCCGGCCTGCGCATCCAGAGCCACTACGGCCACACCGAATCCACCATGATCTGCCTGGTCTGCGAGACCGACCAGATCCCCGCGGAACGCCGGACCGGGATCGTCCCGCTGGGCCGTCCGCTGCCCGGCGTCTACGGCCATCTGGTGGACTCGCGGCTGCGGCCGGTCCCGCCGGGTGTCCCTGGCGAGCTGGTCGTCGGCGGCCCCGGCATCACCCGGGGCTACATCGGGCTGCCGGACCTGACCGCCGAGCGGTTCGTCCCCGACCCGCTGACCGGCCAAGACCGCTGCTACCGCAGCGGCGACCTGCTCCGCCTCACCGCCGACGGGCAGATCGAGTTCCGCGGCCGGGTCGACGACCAGGTCAAGGTCCGCGGCTACCGGGTCGAACTCGGCGAAGTGGTCACCGCCCTGCGAGCCCTCCCCCAGATCTCCGAAGCCGTCGTCCTCCCGATCGGCGAGGGCAAGGCCCGGCAGCTCGCCGCCTGGGTCACCCCCGCATCGGCGAACGTGCCGGCGGTCCGGTCGGCGCTGCGGGAACGGCTGCCCGACTACATGGTGCCCGCGCACATCGTCACCCTCGACCACCTGCCCCTCAACCCCAACGGCAAGATCGACCGAGCCGCCCTCCCCGAACCGCGGCAGGAGGCGGCGGCCTTCGTGCCGCCGAGCACGGCCGCCGAGCGACTGGTGGCGCAGGCGTGGGCCGACGTGCTCGACGTGGACCAGGTGGGCGCGAACGACGACTTCTTCACGCTGGGCGGGCACTCCTTCGCCGCCACCCGGGTGGCGGGCCGCCTGCGCGAGCAGCTCGGCGTCGCCGTACCGGTGCGGCTGCTCTTCGAGCACTCCGTGCTCGCCGACCTCGCCGCCGCGCTCCCCCGCCCCGCCTCGGCGGCGGTGGCGCGACGTGAGCGCGTGGAGGGCCCGGCGCCGCTGTCCGGCGCCCAGGCCAGGCTCTGGTTCCTGGCCCAGCTGGAGCCGGACGGCACGGCCTACAACGTCCCGATGACCCTGCGGTTGCGCGGGCCGCTGCAGGCGGACGCGCTGCTGGGCGCGGTCAGGGACCTGGCCGATCGGCACGAGGTGCTGCGCAGCGTGATCATCGCCACCGGCGCCGAACCGGTCCTGGAGGTACGGACGGCCGCGGAGGTGCCGGTGACCACCGTGACCATCGACCGTTCGCAGGTCGGCCGGGCGGTGGCCGAGCAACTGGCCACGCCGTTCGCGCTGGACCGGGAGCCGCCGATGCGGGCGGTCCTGTTCGTGGTCGACGAGACGGAGCACGTGCTCTCCCTCACCTTCCACCACATCGCCACGGACGCCTGGACGCGCGGCCTCCTGCAGTCCGAGCTGTCGGCGCTGTACGCCGCCCGGCTGGGCCTGCGCCCGCCGCCGGGCCCGCCGCCCGCCCAGTACGCGGAGGTGGCGCCCGTCCCGGCCCTGGCCGACCTGGACTGGTGGGCGGAACGGCTGCGGGGGCTGCCGCCGGTGCTCGACCTGCCGACCGATCGTCCTCGGCCCGCGGTGGCCGACCCGGCAGGGGCCTCGCTGGAGGTCGAACTGCCGGCGGAGCTGGCGGCCAAGGTGCGGTCGGCGCCGGGCATGACGCCGTTCATGGTGCTGCTGGCCGGACTGCAGGCGCTGCTCGCGCGGCTGTCGGCGGTCCACGACATCGCGGTCGGCGTGCCGGTCAGCGGACGGGACCGTCCCGACACCGAAGGCGTCGTGGGCTGCTTCATCAACACCGTCGTGGTCCGTACCGACCTGGGCGGCGACCCGACCGGCCGGGAGCTGCTGGACCGGGTCAAGGAGGCCGCGCTGGGAGCGCTCGCGCACGCGGGAGCGCCGTTCGACCGGGTGGTGGACCGGCTGCGGCCGGAACGCAACCTGGCCGCCACCCCGCTGTTCCAGGTGCTGCTCAACTACATCCCCGACCAGGGACGTCCCGAGCTGCCCGGCCTGGAGGCGACCTCCATCGAGCTCCCCGAGCGGACGGCGAAGTTCGACCTGGACCTGTACGTGCTCGACAGCGGTCCCGGGTCCCCGCTGCGGGGCGGCTTCGGCTACCGCACGGACCTGTTCGACGAGGCGACCGTCCGCAGGCTGGTGGACTGGTACCTCGCCCTGCTGGACGGGATGTTGTCCGACCTGGACGCGCCGGTGGGGGCGGTGCCGCTGGAGCCGGTGACCGGCCCCGTCCTGGCCGGTCCCGCGCCCACGGACGCACCCGGCCAGGCCGTGCACCACCTGATCGAACGCTGGGTGGACACCACCCCGGACGCGCCCGCCGTGGTGGGCGCGGATCGCGAGCTGTCCTATGCCGAGCTGGAGTCCACCGCCAACCGCATCGCGCACTGGCTGATCAAGGCCGGGGTGCACGTGGACGAGCCGGTCGGCGTGCTGCTGGAGCCCGGCGCCTCCTTGGCGTGCGCGCTGTTCGGCATCCAGAAGTCCGGCGGCGGATATCTGCCGATGGATCCGACCTATCCGGCGGCACGGATCGCGACCATGCTCGACGCCGCCGGCGTGCGCGCCGTGGTCACGGTGTCGGAGTTCACCGACCGCCTCGGCCCGGACGTCCGGGTCCTGGAACTGGACCGACTGCCCGACCTCCCGGAGACCAGGCCGGAGAGCGCGGTGCGACCGGAGCACCTGCATCATGTGATCTTCACGTCGGGCTCCACCGGCACGCCCAAGGCGGTGGCCGCCGAGCACCGCAACGTCCTGAGCTACCTCGACGGGATGCTCCCCCGCATCGACGTCCCCGGCGGGTCGTTCGCCGTGGTCTCAACACCGGCCGCCGACTTCGGCCTGACCTGCGTGTTCGGTGCGCTGACCACCGGCGGGACGGTGCACCTGGTGCCGCGCGAGATCGCGATGGACCCGGCCGCGTTCGCCGGCTACCTCGCCGAGCACCGGGTGGACGTCGTCAAGTGCGTCCCGAGCCACCTGGAGCTGCTGGCCTCGGGCGGCGACCTGGCCGCCGTGCTGCCGGGCCGGCT
>NZ_JBFAOR010000025.1:0-71163 GCF_040675255.1 Nonomuraea sp. NPDC049624
TGCACTGGCTTTTAACACACTGTTGAGTTCTCAAGAAACGGACGCGTACTTCCTCACCAGAACCCGTTCCCGGATCCCCGCTCGGAGGCGTTCATCTCGTCTTCTTAATCTTAGCAGGCCCGCCGATTTCGTGTCAAATCCGGAGACTTGAACAAACCGGACCAAACCTGCCTAGGATTGGACGCCTCGTTTCCGAGGCAACCCTCGTAACTTACCGTGTCATCCGGAACCTGTCGAATCAACCGATTATTCGGCGTGCTTCAGGCACCAGAGGACAACCCATGCCAAAGCGCGTAGAAGCGCCTCGACCGAGGTGGCTTGTCATCTCAAGGGGCTTGTCCTGGGGCCCGTCCGCCTGATCGGCGTCCGGCTCGCTCCCGGGGACGAAGTGAAAGATTAGGTCGCGATCCGCGACACGTCAAATCGCCGTACGGCAAGCATGGCGGAACGCGGGATGGCGGTGCTCGTCACCCGTGCTGCGCGAGCCGTCGTCGACGAAGGCTCGCCCGCAGCCGGGGCGGATGGCGACTGGCTGTGGGAGGGAGTGATCGGCGAGTTCGGGGACGGGGCTGGGGAAGCGCGGTTAGGGGTGAGAGTCAGGCCAGCTCGGATGGCGGAGCCGGCGGGGTGGGGTGGGTCGTTCGGACGCTCTGGGGGCGGGGAGCGGGACGGTCTGCGCCGCTTGCCGCTCTGAGGTGCGGGGTTGTGTTCGGCGGCTGGGCTTCAGCGCGTTCGTTACGAAGGCGGTGACCGGCGTGTGGAGGCGGTGGGGAGGCCGGGACGCCGACCTGGTTGTTCGGACGGCTGCAGGGTTCAGAGTGCAGGGCGGGGGTTCTGAGGGACGCGTATTCTGCCCCGGTGACCACTGCCGCCACACTTGCCCCCTCAGTCCGACCTGCGACCCGTCTGCGTTCCTCTGCCTCTTGGTGGATGGCTTTGGTCGCGGGGGCGGTGGCGTTCTCCGGGACGGGGGCGGCCACCCTGAACGGTGACGAGTTGGCCACCATCAGCGCGGCTTCCCGTTCGCTGGCGGGGTTGTGGGAGCTGGCCAGGAACATCGACGGGCACTTCCTGCCGTACTACCTGTTCATGCACTTCTGGGTTAAGGCCGGCACGGCTGAGCTGTGGCTGCGGCTGCCGTCGGCGGTGGCGATCGGGGTGGCGGCCTGGTTCCTCGCGAACCTCGGAAGGCGCCTGCACAGTGTGCGGGCGGGGGTGATCGGGGCGGCGCTGTTCGCGATCCTGCCGTCCGTCTCCTATTACGGGGCTTTCGCCAGGTCCTACGCGTTCGCGGCGGCCGCGGTGGTGTTCTCGTTCTGGGCGCTGCACCGGGCGGTGGTACGTCCGGGCGGGGGGCGGTGGGTGACGTACGGGGTGGCGGTGGCGCTGGTGTGCTGCACGCATCTGTTCGCGGTGCTGGCGCTGCCCGCGCACCTCGCCCTGGTGCGGCGTGGGGTGCTGGTGCGGATGGCGGTGGCGCTGGGGATCGGAGGTCTGCCCGCGGTCGTGCTGGGACTGGTCGGGTTCGGGGAGCGGCACGCGATCAGCTGGATCCCGCAGCGGGGGCCGGAGGTGTGGCTCAAGTTCCCGAAGATGGCGGCGGGCTCGACCGGGGCCGGGGTGCTGCTGTTCGTGGTCGCGCTGGCCGGCGCGGTGGTGCTGTGGAAGTCGACGGCGGGCCGTGATCGGATGCGGGACGGCGGCAGCGGGTCGGCACTGCCTGATCAGGTGTGGGGGCATGGTGACGGTTCCGCAGCCTCTGGCCAGGCGTGGGGGGACGGTTCCGCAGCCTCTGGCCAGGCGTGGGGGGACGGTTCTGCGGCGTCTGGCGGAGTGCGGGGGGATGGTGGTGGTTCGGCGGGGCGGGATCTGGGGGCCGGAGAAGGTCGGCGGTGGGCGGTCGCGGGGGTGGGGTGGCTGGTGTTGCCGCCGCTGCTGCTGCTCGCGGTCTCGCAGCTGGTGACACCGGCGTACGTGGACCGGTACCTGTTCGTGACGGCGCCGGCGCTGGCGTTGCTGGCGGGGGTGGCCGTGGCGGGGGTGCCGCGGTTCCCGGTGCCGGCGGGGGTGGCCCTCGTGCTGGGGGGGGGCCTGCTCGCGGCATCCAACCAGGTGACGGTACGCGAGGAGAACGGGCGGTTCGAGAACATCCCGTGGGCGTTGCGGGTGGTCAAGGCGGAGCCCGAGGACGCGATCGTGTACGGGCAGAGCCAGCTCCGGGCCGGGTTCGAGTACTACGCGGACGCGGCGATGCCGGACGACGTGCTGAAGACGGGTGACGTGCCGGACGCCGACGGGTTCGGCTACCCCGAAAGGTCGGAGGTCGCGGCGGCGTTGAAGGGGCGCGATCGGGTCTGGGTGGTGTGGCGGGGCACCAAGCAGGCGGGGTTGCAGGGCGACTCCGTGCCGCGGGTGGCGCAGGTGAGGCAGGCGGGGTTCGAGCCCGTGTCGGTCAAGCATTCGGCGGATCTGCCGGGGCTGACGGTGGCCCTGTTCGAACGGAAACCAGAACGGAAACCGGAACGGAAACCAGCGCGGACCCCGACGCGGACATCAGCCCGAAAGTAGGACGGGCGGGGCATCCCGGCGGCCCGCTTCGCCATGCGGCAGTGGGCCTCGCAGGGCTCGCCTCGCCATACGACAAGTGGACCCCGCAGGGTTCGTCCAGATATACGGAAGGCGGGCCCCGGAGGACCCGCCTCGCCATACGACAAGTGAACCGCGCAGGGCTCGTCCAGGCATACGGAAGGCGGGCCCCGGAGGGCCCGCCTCGTCGGTCGGGATCAGGCGACCTCGACACCGCCGATCGACTTCTTGCCGCGGCGCAGGACCATGAACCGGCCCGCCAGCAGGTCGGACGCCTCGGGCACGTACGCCTCGTCAGTGATCTTGACGTTGTTCAGGTAGGCGCCGCCCTCCTTGACCGCGCGCCTGGCCGCCGACTTCGACTCGACCAGCCCGCTGTCGGCCAGCAGGTCGACGAAGGACGCGCCGAGTTCGGCGACGGTGGCCTTGGGGACCTCCGCCAGGGCGGCCTCCAGGGTGGCGGCGGGCAGGTCCTCCAGCGAACCCTGTCCGAACAGCGCCTTCGACGCGGCCATGACCGCTTCCAGCTCGGCGCGGCCGTGGAGCAGCTCGGTGAGGTCTTCGGCCAGCGTGCGCTGGGCCTCGCGGGCGAAGGGGCGCTCGGCGACCGCCTTCTCCAGCTCTTCGATCTCCTCGCGGCTGCGGAACGTGAACACCTTCAGGTAGTGGATCACGTCGCGGTCGTCGGAGTTGAGGAAGTACTGGTAGAAGGCGTACGGGGAGGTCATCTCGGGGTCGAGCCAGAGCGCGCCGCCCGCCGTCTTGCCGAACTTGGTGCCGTCGGCCTTGGTGATCAGCGGCTGGGTCAGGACGTGCACGTGGCCGCCCTCGATGCGGCGGATCAGGTCGGCGCCCGCCGTGATGTTGCCCCACTGGTCGCTGCCGCCGATCTGCAGGGTGCAGTTGTAGCGGCGGAACAGCTCCAGGTAGTCGTTGGACTGCAGGATCTGGTAGCTGAACTCGGTGTAGCTGAGCCCCTCGCCCGCGAGCCTGGCGGAGACCGACTCCCTGGCGAGCATGCGGTTGACCGGGAAGTGCTTGCCGATGTCGCGCAGGAAGTCGATGGCGCTGAGCTCACCGGTCCAGTCGAGGTTGCTGACCAGGCGGGCCGGGTTGGACTCGGCGTCGAAGTCGAGGAACTTGCCGACCTGGCCGCGCAGGCGCTCCACCCACTCGGCGACGATCTCGCTGGAGTTGAGGGAGCGCTCGGTGTTGCGGCCGCTCGGGTCGCCGATCAGGCCGGTGGCCCCGCCGACCAGGCCGATCGGGTTGTGCCCGGCGAGCTGCAGGCGGCGCAGCGTGAGCAACGGCACGAAGTGGCCGATGTGCAGGGACGGCGCTGTGGGGTCGAAACCGGAATAGACCGTGATCGGTGCCTTGGCCATGGACGCGCGCAGGGCGTCGAGGTCGGTGGACTGGGCGATCAATCCTCGCCACGCGAGGTCGTCGATGATGTCGGTCACGGTGATGTGGCTTCCCTGAGTCGGAGTCGGTGCCTTTAGCCTGCCCGATCGGTGTGCCGGCGCGCCACTTGGATACGCTCGGTGTCCATGTGGAGGGTCCGTCGCGAGCTGGCCGTTTTCAAGATCTTAGGGGCTCTGGCGTGCGCCGGGCTCGCCGTCTTCTGGTGGGTGGCCGGGGACGTGCGCGGGGTGATCCTCGCGGTGCCGGCGGCCGTGCTGGTGGGCGGGATGGGGCTGCGCGACGTGCTGGTGCCGGTGCGGCTGTCGGCCGACGCCGACGGGATCACGGTGGTGCACGGGTTCGCCGGCCGGCGGCACGTGCCGTGGGCGGCGATCGAGGACGTCACGGTGGACGTGCGCAGGCGGTTCGGGTTGCGCAGCGAGATGCTGGAGATCGACACCGGCGACCACCTGCACGTCTTCAGCGCTCACGAGCTGGGTGTCTCCCCCACGGAGGTGGCCGCGGAGCTGCGCCGGCGCGGCACGTGAGCGCGGTACGGCGAGACGGTCGGGTCGCCGTCGATCCAGAACCGCCACGGGGTCTCCTTGGCGGTCGAGACGCCGGTGCGCGGGCCTGACCGGATCGTGTCCGGGTCGGCCGGGCGGCCTTCGAGCACGGCGGCCGACCCGTGGGGCAGGCCGGTGAGCCAGGTGGCGTGCTGCGGCCCCTGGCCGGTGAGCCAGGTCGCGTGCTCCGGCCCGTGGCCGGAACGCCCCGGGTCGCCGGGATTCCCGAGGTTCCCGGTGAGGGGGCGCAGGGCGGCGGGCGAGCCTTCCCAGATCGCGTCGAGGCCGTTGTGCTCGCGCAGCAGGCCCAGCGCGACGGCCAGCCGGGCGGGCCCGCGGGCGAGATCACGGTCCGGCAGCCGTGCGCGCCGGCCGGCGGCCGGGGTGCGGCGGGCGCGGGCGTCGTCCAGGCCGGCGACGATCTCGCCGGCGCGGACCAGCACGGCCGAGCCGTGACCCTCGGGCAGGCAGACGAGGTTCGCGCAGAAGTGCATGCCGTAGGTGAAGTACACGTACAGGTGGCCGGGCGGGCCGAACATGACGGCGTTGCGGGGTGTCCTGCCGCGGTAGGTGTGGGCCGCCGGGTCCTCGCCGGGGCCGCCGTACGCCTCGACCTCGGTCAGGCGGACGGCGACCGGGCCGTGCACGAGGACGCGGCCGAGCAGGTCGGGCGCGACCTCGTGCGAGGGCCGGTCGAAGAAACTCCGCGGCAGCGGCGCGGCGCTCAGTTGCCCGAGGCCCATGCCGCCTGCGCGTCGACCGCCTCGCGCAGGGCGACGAGCTGGTCGCGTACGCGGTCGGGCGCGGTGCCGCCGTGGGCCTTGCGGGCCGCCAGCGCGCCGGGCACGTTGAGCACGTCGCGGACGTCGGGCGTCAGGTGCGGCGAGACCTTGGCCAGCTCGTCGTCGGTCAGGTCGCCGAGGTCCTTGTCGTTGACCTGGCACCAGACCACCAGGTGGCCGACGGCCTCGTGCGCGTCGCGGAACGGCACGCCGCGCCGCACCAGCAGCTCGGCCAGGTCGGTGGCCAGGGCGAAGCCGTCGGGGGCCGAGGCCTCCATGCGGGCGGTGTTGACGCGCATGGTCGCGACCAGCCCGGCCATCGCGGGCAGGACGAGCAGCAGCGTGTCGACCGAGTCGAACACCGGCTCCTTGTCCTCCTGCAGGTCGCGGTTGTAGGTCAGCGGCAGGCCCTTGAGCGTGGTGAGCATCGACATGAGGTTGCCGATCAGGCGGCCGGACTTGCCGCGGGCCAGCTCGGCGACGTCGGGGTTCTTCTTCTGGGGCATGATCGACGAGCCGGTGGAGTAGGCGTCGTCCATCTCGATCCAGCGGAACTCCTGCGAGGCCCACAGGACGATCTCCTCGCCCAGCCGCGACAGGTGCACGCCGATCATCGCCGCGTCGAACAGGAACTCGGCGGCGAAGTCGCGGTCGGCGACGGCGTCCATCGAGTTGGGCGCGGCGGCGGAGAAGCCGAGCTCCTCGGCCACGGCCTGCGGGTCGAGCGGCAGCGAGGAGCCCGCCAGGGCGCCGGAGCCGAGCGGGGAGACCGCGGCGCGCTTGTCCCAGTCGGTGAGGCGGTCGATGTCGCGGGTGAAGGCGTGGACGTGGGCCAGGAGCTGGTGGCCGAAGGAGACGGGCTGGGCGTGCTGCAGGTGCGTCATGCCCGGCGCGGCGGTCTCGGCGTGCTGCTCGGCCTGGGCCATCAGCGCGGTCTCCAGCTCGACCAGGCGGGAGACGATGCTGCGCACGTGGTCGCGGAGGTAGAGGCGCAGGTCGGTGGCGATCTGGTCGTTGCGGCTGCGGCCCGCGCGCAGCTTGCCGCCGAGCGAGCCGAGCCGCTCCAGCAGGCCGCGCTCCAGCGCGGTGTGCACGTCCTCGTCGGCCACGGTCGGGCGGAACTCGCCCGCCTTGCAGGCGGCCTCCAGGTCGTCGAGCGCGCCGATCATGCGCTCGAGCTCCTCGTCGCTCAGCAGCCCCGCCCTGTGCAGCACGCGGGCGTGCGCCCTGGACGCCGCCAGGTCGTACGGCACCAGCCGCCAGTCGAAGTGCACGCTCACCGACAGCCGGGCCAGCGCGTCGGACGGACCGCTCTCGAAGCGCCCGCCCCACAGCCGCATCGGCTTGCCATCACTCACCGTCATCTCCTCCATTTCCCACGCGACCATAGTGCAACTCAGCCCTTCTTTGCGTCAGGGGCGGCCGCGATCCCGGCGACCGGTTCAGCCACGCCGGTCCGCCACGCGCAGCAGCGCCTCGGCGACGGCCTGGCCGCCCGCCGGATCCCGGCTGATGACGAGGATCGTGTCGTCGCCCGCCACCGTGCCGAGGATCGACTCCCAGTCGGCGTGGTCGATGGCGGAGGCGAGGAACTGCGCGGCGCCCGGCGGGGTGCGGACCATGACCAGGTTGGCCGAGGCCTCGGCGGCCACCAGCAGCTCCTCGGCGATGCGGTGCAGCCGCGCCGCCGGGGTCTCGCCGCCGCCGCCCGTCCTGGTGAGCGGGATGCGGTCGCCGCCCTCGCCGGGCAGCGCGTACACCAGGGAGCCGTCGTCGGCGCGCAGCTTGAGCGCGCCGAGCTCGTCCAGGTCGCGGGAGAGGGTGGCCTGGGTGACCTCGACGCCGCTCTCGGCCAGCAGCTTGGCCAGCTCGGGCTGGGAGCGCACCGCCTTGCGCTGCAGCAGGTCGGTGATCTTCGCCTGCCGCGCGGCCTTGGTCATCGGGATGGTCATCCCCGGGTCACCAGCCAGTGGAGCAGGGCCTTCTGGGCGTGCAGCCGGTTCTCCGCCTGGTCCCACACGACGCTGGCCGGCCCGTCGAGGACGTCGGCGGTGATCTCCTTGCCGCGGTAGGCGGGCAGGCAGTGCAGGACGATCGCCTCGGGCGCGGCGTGCTCCAGCAGCCCCGCGTTCACCTGGTACGGCGCGAACGCCGCCGCCCGCTCCTGCTCGCCGCTCTGCCCCATCGACACCCACGTGTCGGTGGCGATCACGTGCGCCCCCTGGACGGCCGCGGCCGGGTCGGTCATCGCCACCACCGATCCGCCGGTCCTGGCCGCGACGGCGGCGGCCTGGCCGAGGATCACCGCGTCGGGCTGGTAGCCGGCCGGGGCGGCGATCCGTACGTGCATGCCGGCCGTGGCGCCGCCGAGCAGGTAGGAGTGGGCCATGTTGTTGGCGCCGTCGCCGACGTAGGTCAGCGTCAGCCCGGCCGTGCCGCCCAGCCGCTCGCGGACGGTCTGCAGGTCGGCGAGGATCTGGCAGGGGTGGAAGTCGTCGGTGAGGGCGTTGACGACGGGCACCGCCGAGGCGGCGGCCATCTCCTCCACCAGGTGCTGCCCGGTGGTGCGCCACACGATGGCGGCCACCTGGCGGTCGAGCACGCGGGCGATGTCGGCGGTCGGCTCGCCCCTGCCCATCAGCACCGCGACGTTGTCCACGACGAGTGGCAGGCCACCGAGCTCGCCGATGCCGGTGTGGAAGGAGACGCGGGTGCGGGCCGAGGGTTTGTCGAACAGGACGGCGACGGTCTTCGGGCCCTCGAACGGCCGGTAGCCGAACCGGTCCTTCTTCATCGCGGCGGCCAGGTCGAGCACCTCCGCCTGCTCCTCCGGCGTCAGGTCGTCATCCCTCAGGAAGTGTCTGACCTGCGCCGAGTCCGCGCGGTGCCGGGTCACGCCGACGCCTCCTCAAGGATCGCGGGGAACGCCTCGACGAAGGCGTTCACCTCCTCGTGGGTGACCACGAGCGGCGGCGCGAGGCGGACGGCGTCCGGCTGGAGGGCGTTGACCAGGAAGCCCGCCTCGGCGGCGGCCTGCTGCACCCGCGCGGACCGCTCCTCCGAGAGGACCGCGGCCAGCCACAGCCCGCGCCCGCGCACGCCCTTCAGCAGCGGGTGGCGGACCGCCTCCAGGCCGCCGCGCAGCCCGGCGGCGACCGACTTGACGTGGTCGAGGTCGAGATTGTCCAGCACGGCCAGCGCCGCCGCGCACGAGACCGGGTTGCCGCCGAACGTCGAGCCGTGGTCGCCCTTGTCGAACAGCCTGCCGACCTCGCCGAACCCGACGCACGCGCCGATCGGCAGGCCGCCGCCGAGGCCCTTGGCCAGGGTCAGGATGTCGGGGGTGACGCCGTCGGCATGGTGGGCGAACCAGTGGCCGGTACGGCCGATCGCCGACTGGATCTCGTCGGCCACCAGCAGCGCGCCGGTGGCGTCGCAGATCTCGCGGGCGGCCTCGAAGTAGCCCTCGGGCGGCGGGACGACGCCGGCCTCGCCCTGCGTCGGCTCCAGGAACACCGCGATGCAGTCGCCGGTCACCGCCTCCTTGAGCGCGTCGGCGTCGCCGTACGGGACGAAGCGCACGTCGACGGGGAACGGGCCGAACTGGTCGCGGATGGCCTTCTTGCCGGTCAGCGACAGGGCGCCGATCGTCCGGCCGTGGAAGCCGTTCTCGGCGGCCACGAAGTAGGAGCGGCCCTCGCGCCGGCCGTACTTGAGCGCGAGCTTGTAGGCGGCCTCGTTGGCCTCGGTGCCGGAGTTGGCGAAGAAGATCCGGGCGGGCGCGTTGAGCAGGCCGAGCAGCCGCTCGGCGAGCAGCACCTCGGGCTCGTGCAGGAACAGGTTGCTGGTGTGGGCGAGCGTGGCGACCTGCGTGGAGACGGCCTGGACCAGGGCGGGGTGGGCGTGGCCGAGCGAGCTGACCGCGATGCCGCCGATGAAGTCGAGATACTCCTTGCCGTCGACGTCCCAGACGCGGGTGCCCTCGCCGCGGGCCAGGGCGATCGGGGGGACGCCGTAGTTGGGCATGAACGCCTGCTCGAACCGCTCGTGGAGGCTCATGAGGGCATCACCATGGTTCCGATTCCTTCGTTGGTGAAGATTTCCAGCAGCATCGAGTGGGGCACGCGGCCGTCGAGGACGTGCGCCTGGGGCACTCCCCCGCGCACGGCGGTCAGGCACGCCTCCATCTTGGGCACCATGCCGCTGGACAGCGTGGGCAGCAGCTTCTCCAGCTCGTCGGCGTCGAGCTGGTCGATCACGTCGGTGTCGTCGGGCCAGTTGGCGTACAGGCCCTCGACGTCGGTGAGGACGATCAGCTTCTGCGCGCCGAGCGCCACGGCCAGCGCGGCGGCCGCGGTGTCCGCGTTCACGTTGTAGATCTCTCCGTCGGCGCCGACGGCGACGCTGGAGACGACCGGGATGCGGCCGTCGTCGATCAGCGCGCGCACCGCGCCGGGATCGACCTTGACGATCTCGCCGACCTGGCCGATGTCCACCGGCAGGCCGTCGACCAGCGCGGGCTTGCGCTCGGCGGTGAACAGGCAGGCGTCCTCGCCGGACATGCCGACGGCGAACGGGCCGTGCCGGTTGACCAGGCCGACGATGTCGCGGCCCACCTGCCCGACCAGGACCATCCTGACGACCTGCATGGCCTCGGGCGTGGTGACGCGCAGGCCGGCGGTGAAGGTGGACTCGATGCCGTGCCTGTCGAGGGCGCTGCTGATCTGCGGGCCGCCGCCGTGGACGACGACCGGGCGCAGGCCGGCGTGGTGCAGGAACACGACGTCCTCGGCGAAGCCCTCCTTGAGGGACTCGTCGGTCATGGCGTTGCCGCCGTACTTGATGACGACGGTCGCGCCGTGGAAGCGGGTGAGCCAGGGCAGGGCCTCGATCAGGGCCTCGGCCTTGGTGGCCGCGGTGACGGCCCTCACGAGGAGTACGCCGAGTTCTCGTGGACGTACTCGGCGGTCAGGTCGGTGGTGTGGATCGTGGCGCTGTGGCGGCCGGCCGACAGGTCGATGGTGATCGTGACGTCCCGGGGGCGCATGTCGACCTTTGAGCGGTCGTCGCCGACGGAGCCGTCGCGGCAGATCCAGATGCCGTTGATGGCGACGTTGACGCGGTCGGGCTCGAAGGCGGCCTTCGTCGTGCCGACGGCGGCCAGGACGCGGCCCCAGTTGGGGTCCTCGCCGTGGATGGCGCACTTGAGCAGGTTGGAGCGGGCGACGGTGCGGCCCACCTCGACGGCGTCGCCCTCGGAGGCGGCGCCGACGACCTCGACGGCGATCGCCTTGGAGGCGCCCTCGGCGTCCACGAGGAGCTGCCTGGCCAGGTCGGCGCAGACCTCCTGCACCTTCTGCCCGAACTCGGCCAGGTCGGGCCGGACCCCGGCGGCGCCGCTGGCCAGCAGCAGCACGGTGTCGTTGGTGGACATGCAGCCGTCGGAGTCGAGCCGGTCGAAGGTGGTCGCCGTGGCGGCGCGCAACGCCGTGTCGAGCTCCTCGCTGGTCAGGTCGGCGTCGGTGGTGATCACGCAGAGCATGGTGGCCAGGGCGGGGGCGAGCATGCCGGCGCCCTTGGCCATGCCGCCGACCATGTAGCCGTCGGCCCGCTTGAAGGAGATCTTGGAGACGGTGTCGGTGGTGCGGATGGCGTCGGCCGCGGCCAGGCCGCCGTCGCGGGAGAGCTGGCCCGCGGCGGTCTGGACGCCGGTCAGCAGGGCCTCCATCGGCAGCCGCTCGCCGATCAGCCCGGTGGAGCAGACCGCGATCTCGCCGGCGCTGTCGCCGATGACCTCGGCGACCTTCTCGGCGGTGGCGTGGGTGTCCTGGAAGCCCTCGGGGCCGGTGCAGGCGTTGGCGCCGCCGGAGTTGAGCACCACCGCGCGCAGCCGCCCGCCCGCCAGGACCTGCTGCGACCAGAGCACGGGGGCGGCCTTGACGCGGTTGGCGGTGAAGACGCCCGCGGCGGCGCGGCTGGGCCCGTCGTTGACGACGAGGGCCAGGTCGCGGGCGTCGCCGGACTTGATGCCCGCGGCGATGCCCGCGGCCCGGAAGCCCAGTGGGGCGGTGACACTCATGGAGCAACTCCTGTCAGGGGAAGGCCGAGCTCTTCCGGCAGGCCGAGGGCGAGGTTGACGCTCTGGACCGCGCCTCCGGCCGTGCCCTTGGTGAGGTTGTCGATGGCGATGACGGCGACCACGCGGCCGGCGCGCTCGTCGAGCGTCACCTGGAGGGCGGCGGTGTTGGCGCCGTAGGTCATGGAGGTGGCCGGCCAGACGCCCTCGGGCAGGAGCCGGACGAACGGCTCGGCCTTCAGCGCGACCTCGTAGGCGGTGCGCAGCGACTCGCGGGTGAGGCCGGGGGCGGCGGGGGCGGTGCAGGTGGCCAGGATGCCGCGGCTCATGGGGGCCAGCGTGGGGGTGAAGGAGACGCGTACGGGGGCGCCGGCGACGGCGGACAGCCCCTGCTCCATCTCGGGGGTGTGGCGGTGGACGCCGCCCACGCCGTACGCGCTGACCGAGCCGATGACCTCGCTGCCCAGCAGGTGGGCCTTGACCGCCTTGCCCGCGCCGCTGGTGCCGCTGGCGGCCACCACGACGACGTCGGGGCCGGCCAGGCCCGCGGCGAAGGCGGGCCACAGGGCCAGCAGCACCGAGGTCGGGTAGCAGCCGGGGACGGCGACGCGCCGGGCCGCCTTCAGCACCTCGCGCTGGCCGGGCAGCTCGGGCAGGCCGTAGGGCCAGGTGCCGGCGTGGTCGCCACCGTAGAACTCCTGCCAGGCCGCGGGGTCGGCGAGCCGGTGGTCGGCGCCGCAGTCGACCACGATCGTGTCCTCGCCGAGCTCGGCGGCGACGGCGGCGGAGTGGCCGTGCGGCAGCGCGAGGAAGACCACGTCGTGCCCGGCGAGCACGCCCGGCGTGGTCTCCTCCAGGACGCGGTCGGCGAGCTGCGGCAGGTGCGGCTGGTGGGCGCCGAGCGGGCTGCCGGCGTTGGAGGCCGCGGTGAGCGCGCCGATCTCGAACTCGGGATGGCCGAGCAGGAGGCGGAGCAGCTCACCTCCGGCGTAGCCGCTGGCTCCCGCGATCGCTGCTCTCATCCCGACCCTCCTGCATAATTATGCACCCTGTCTCATGACCTTGCTTGTGAAGATGATGCACTCAAGAGGATGATTATGCAAGCCGGGACGGCCCGCGCCGGTGACAGGTCCATGTCCCAGTCCTTTCCAGGCCAATCCCAAGTGGCGGGCGGGATGCTGCGGGCATGAGCGACTTCCTGCCCGATCTCACCTTCGTCACCCCGTCGCGCGGGCCCGGTCCCGGGCCGTTCGGGCGCGCCGTCATCGTGCTGCTGTGGGTGGGGATCTGCGTGCTGCCGGCGGTGCTGTCGGTCCAGGACTTCCGGCTGGCCACCGGGCGGACCGGCACGCCCGGGACGCTGACCGTGCTCTCCTGCGCCGACCTGGGCCAGGGGCGTTACGACTGCAAGGGGCGGTTCACGCCCGACTCCGGGGGCCCGTCCGTCCCGGTGGACGCCTCCCCCGACTCCACGGCGGGCGACGTGACGCGGGCGCAGCTCACGCCCGAGGGCGACCGGGCGGCGCCGGCCGGGACCAGGGGCGTGCTGGCCGCGATGGCGCTGCCCGCGGTGGGGCTGGGCGGGATCGGGTTCCTGCCCTACGTGCTGCTCTACTGGGCCGGGGCGGGGCGGCGGGCCAGGCGGGCGGCCGTGGCGGCGGGAAGCGTGGTCACCGCCGCCGGGGCGCTGCTGATGGTCGTGGGGGTGGTGGCGGCCTACTCGTGAGGCCGCCACCCGGGCTCACCTGAGGAAGGCGGCGGCGACGCCCGCGTCCACCGGGACGTGCAGGCCCGTGGTGTGGGTCAGGTCGGAGCCGGCGAGCGCGTAGACCGCGGCGGCCACGTGCTCGGGCAGGACCTCGCGCTTGAGCAGGGTGCGCCGGGCGTAGAACTCGCCCAGGCGCTCCTCCTCCACGCCGTACACCGCCGCGCGGTTGGCGCCCCAGCCGGAGGCGAAGATGCCCGAGCCGCGCACCACGCCGTCGGGGTTCACTCCGTTGACGCGGACGCCGTGCTCGCCCAGCTCGGCGGCCAGCAGGCGGACCTGGTGGGCCTGGTCGGCCTTGGCCGCGCCGTAGGCGACGTTGTTCGGCCCGGCGAAGACGGCGTTCTTGGAGGAGATGTAGACGATGTCCCCGCCCATCGCCTGATCGATCAGCACCCGGGCGCATTCGCGGGAGACCAGGAACGAGCCGCGGGCCATCACGTCGTGCTGCAGGTCCCAGTCGTCCAGGCTGGTCTCCAGCAGGGAGCGCGACAACGACAGGCCGGCGTTGTTCACCACCAGGTCCACGCCGCCGAAGGCGAGCACGACGGCCCGTACGGCGGCCACGACCTGATCCTCGGACGTGACGTCCACCTCCACGGCAACCGCGACGTCGGACGCCCGGTAGGCCGAGGCCCCGATCTCGGCGGCGACCTTCCCCGCGGCGGCCCGGTCGCGGTCGGCGAGCACCACGCACGCGCCCTCGGCGGCCAGCCGCCGCGCGGTCGCCGCGCCGATGCCCGAGCCCGCCCCGGTGACCAGCGCCACCCGCCCGGCCAGCGGCTTGGGCTTCGGCATCCGGCGCAGCTTGGCCTCCTCCAGCTCCCAGTACTCGATCCGGAACTTCTCCGACTCCGGGATGGGCGCGTAGGCGGAGACGGACTCGGCGCCGCGCATGACGTTGATCGCGTTGACGTAGAACTCGCCGGCCACGCGGGCGGTCTGCTTGTCCTTGCCGAAGGAGAACATGCCGACGCCGGGCACCAGCACGATCGCCGGGTCCGCGCCGCGCATCGGCGGCGAGTCCGGGGTGGCGTGGCGCTCGTAGTAGGCGGTGTAGTCGGCGCGGTAGGCGGCGTGCAGCTCGCGCAGCCGGGCGACCGCCTGGTCCAGGGACGCGTCCGGCGGCAGGTCCAGCACCAGCGGGGCGACCTTGGTGCGCAGGAAGTGGTCGGGGCAGGACGTGCCGAGCGCGGCCAGGCGCGGGTGCTCGGCGCGGGAGAGGAAGTCCAGCACCTCCGGGGTGCCGGTGTAGTGGCCGACCTGCCGCGCGTCGGTGGAGGCCAGCCCGCGCACGACCGGGAACAGCGCGGCGGCCCGCGCGTGCCGTTCGTCCTCGGGCAGCGGCTCGTGGAGCACCGGCCCGAACGGGTCGGGGCGGCCGTTGGCGGCCAGGTACTCCTCCGCGGTGCGGATGATCTCCAGGGAGCGGGCCTCGCACTCCTGCGAGGTGGCGCCCCAGGCGGTGATGCCGTGGCCGCCGAGCACGCAGCCGACGGCCTGCGGGTTGGCCTCCTTGACGGCGGCGATGTCCAGGCCGAGCTGGAAGCCGGGCCGCCGCCACGGCACCCACACCACGCGGTCGCCGAAGACCCGCCGGGTCAGCTCCTCGCCGTCGCGCGCGGTGGCCAGGGCGATGCCGGCGTCGGGGTGCAGGTGGTCCACGTGGGCGGCCTCGACCAGGCCGTGCATGGCGGTGTCGATCGAGGGGGCGGCGCCGCCCCTGCCGTGCAGGCAGTAGTCGAAGGCGGCGACCATCTCGTCCTCGCGCTCGACGCCGGGGTAGACGGCGGCCAGCGCGCGCAGGCGGTCCAGGCGCAGGACGGCCAGGCCCGCCTCCCTGAGCGTGCCGAGGTCGCCGCCGGAGCCCTTGACCCAGAGCAGGTCGACGTCCTGGCCGGTGACCGGGTCGGCGGCGCGGCCCTTGGCGGAGGTGTTGCCGCCGGCGAAGTTGGTGTTGCGCGGGTCGGCGCCCAGGCGGTGGGAGCGGTCCAGGAGCTCGTTGATGACGTCCATGGTGGTCAGGCCCCCCAGCCGGCCTGCGTGCCGCCGACGCGCTCGGCAGCGATTTTCTCGAAATATCCGGACTTGGCGTACGCAGCCATCGGGTCGGGCGCGAGGCCCGTCTCCTCGCGCAGTTCGGCGAGCAGCGGCCGCACGTCGGTGTTGTAGGCGTCCATCAGCACGGCGTTCGCGCCCAGCACGTCTCCCCCGGCCTGGGCGGCGGCCAGCGCGTCCCGGTCGACGAGCAGCGCCTTGGCCGTGGCCTCCTGGACGTTCATGACCGAGCGGATCTGGCCGGGGATCTTGGGCTCGATGTTGTGGCACTGGTCGAGCATGAAGGCCACGCCCGCCGTCAGCCCGCCGCCGCGCACGACCTCGTACATGATGCGGAAGAGCTGGAACGGGTCGGCCGCGCCCACCATGAGGTCGTCGTCGGCGTAGAAGCGGGAGTTGAAGTCGAAGCCGCCGAGCTTCCCCTCGCGCAGCAGGAACGCCACGATGAACTCGATGTTGACGCCCGGCGCGTGGTGGCCGGTGTCCACGACGACCTGCGCCTTGGGGCCGAGCCTGAGGCAGTGGGCGTAGGCGGTGCCCCAGTCGGGCACGTCGGTGGTGTAGAAGGCGGGCTCGAACAGCTTGTACTCCAGCAGGAAGCGCCGGCCCTCGCCGAGCCGGGCGTACACCGCGGACAGGGCCTCGGCCAGGCGGTCCTGGCGGGCGCGGATGTCGTCCTGGCCGGGGTAGTTGGTGCCGTCGGAGAACCAGAGCTTGAGGGTGTCCGAGCCGGTGGCGTCCATGATGTCGACGCACTCCAGCAGGTGCGCCAGCGCCTTGCGGCGCACCACCGGGTCGGGGTTGGTGACGCTGCCGAGCATGTAGGCGTCGTCCTGGAAGACGTTGGAGTTGATCGCGCCGATGCCGACGCCGAGCTCGCGGGCGTGGGCGGCCAGGTGGGCGTAGTCGGCCACCTTGTCCCAGGGGATGTGCAGGGCGACCGTGGGCGCGACGCCGGTGTGGGCGTGCACCTGAGCGGCGTCGGCCAGTTTCTCGTACGGGTCGCGCGGCACGCCCCGCTGCGCGAACACCTTGAACCGGGTGCCGCTGTTGCCGTACGCCCACGACGGCGTCTCGATGTGCAGCGCGCGCAGGGCGGCCTTGATGTCAGTGGTCATGACTTCCCGATCAGTCCAGGTGGAACACTTCGTCCGGCGGCCGCATGCCCTCGTCGGGGCGGCCGTCGAGGTCTTCGAAGAAGGGCGCCATCTCGGCCTGCCGGCGGGCGTTGACCTCGGTGGCCTCCATCGCCTTCCTGGCGGCCGCGAAGCCGGCGGTCTCCAGGTAGCCGGCCAGCAGGCCGTCGTCGCACGGTCACCCCTCTTCAAAACGTTTTAATCCATCGCGGAGGAAACTACGATCACACGGGGGCGCTGTCAATGCGTCTCCACGGTCAGATCGGCGGCACTGGCCAACCTCACCGTTGGTACGTTTTAATGTGGCGCCATGGCCATGGTCAGCATCAAGGA
The DNA here is from genome assembly GCF_040675255.1 of Nonomuraea sp. NPDC049624. Taxonomy (NCBI): domain Bacteria; kingdom Bacillati; phylum Actinomycetota; class Actinomycetes; order Streptosporangiales; family Streptosporangiaceae; genus Nonomuraea; species Nonomuraea sp. NPDC049624. Next base: position 16,707 of record NZ_JBFAOR010000025.1, read on the forward strand.
CGTCGCCGCCCGCGCCGGCGTCTCCCCCGGGACGGTCTCCAACGTCCTGAACAGACCGGCGAAGGTCGCCCCGGCGACCCGCGAACGGGTGGAGGCCGCGATCCGGGAGCTCGGCTTCGTCCGGCACGGCTCGGCCTCCACCCTGCGCGCCGGCCACAGCAGGACGATCGGCCTGAGCGTCATCGACATCGGCAACCCGTTCTTCACCGAGGTCGCCGCCGGGGTCGAGGACGTCGCCAGCGAGCTGGGCTACGCGGTGATCCTCGGCAACTCGGCCGGCTCCCCGGACAAGGAGGAGCGCAACCTGGGCGTGCTGGCCGAGCAGCGGGTGCGCGGCGTGCTGATCACCCCGTCCGGCGAGGACCCGGCCCGGCTGGACCGGCTGCGCGAGCGCGGCATCAGCGTCGTGCTCGTCGACCATCCGGCCCACCGGCCCGACCAGTGCGCGGTCGCGGTGGACGACGTCGCCGGCGGCCGGGCCGCGGTGCGGCATCTGCTGGCCAGGGGCGGGCACGGCCTCGCGTACGTGACCGGCCCGCTGACCATCCGGCAGTGCGCCGAGCGGCGGCGGGGCGCAGCCGAGGCGCTGGCCGCGGCCGGGCTCGACCCCGCCTCGCTGCGGGTGGTCGGGGCGGCCGCGATGACCGCCCGCGCGGGCGAGCAGGCCGCCGCCGACCTGATGGCGGGCGGCCTGCCCGAGGCCGTGTTCTGCGCCAACGACCTGCTCGCGCTGGGCGTGCTGCGGGCCCTGCTGCGCGCCGGGGTGCGGGTGCCCGACGACGTGGCGCTGATGGGCTACGACGACATCGAGTTCGCCGCCGCCTCGGCCGTGTCGCTCAGCTCGATGCGGCAGCCGACGTACCAGCTCGGCCGCATCGCCACCGAGCTGCTGCTGGACGAGTGCGACAACCCGGCCGAGCACGCCCACCAGCACATCATGTTCCAGCCCGAACTGGTCGCGAGGGAGTCCACCCAATGAGCCGATTCGCCGCCGTGGACCTGGGCGCCTCCAGCGGCCGGGTGCTGGTCGCCGACCTGTCGGACGGGCTGGCCACGTCCGTGGTCCACCGCTTCCCCAACGGCCCGGTCCGCCTGGCCGGCCGCCTGCACTGGGACGTCCTGGGCCTCTACCGCGAGATCCTGGCCGGTCTGCGCGCGGCCGGGCCGGTCACCTCGATCGGGGTCGACTCGTGGGCCGTCGACTACGGCCTGCTCGACGAGAGCGGCGCGCTGCTCGGCAACCCGGTGCACTACCGCGACGACCGTACGCGGGGGGTGGCCGGGCAGGTCGCCGAGCTGATCGGGGCCGAGGCGCTGTACGCGGTGTCCGGGCTGCAGGTGCTCCCGTTCAACACCATCTACCAGCTTCTGGCCGACCGGCTCGACGGGGCCGCGACGATGTTGCTCGTCCCCGACCTGATCGGCTACTGGCTGACCGGCGAGATCGGCGCGGAGGTGACCAACGCCTCGACCACCGGCCTGCTCGACGTGCGCACCCGGTCCTGGGCGGTGCCGCTGATCGACCGGCTGGGCCTGCCCGAGGGGATCTTCCCCCGGCTGCGGCAGCCCGGCGAGCCGATCGGCGGCGTCCGCCGCGACGTCGCGGCGGAGATCGGCTTCTCGGCGCCGGTGCGGGCGGTGGCCTCGCACGACACCGCCTCGGCCGTGGCCGCGGTGCCGGCCGCCGGGCCCGCCTTCGCCTACGTCTCGTGCGGCACCTGGTCGCTGGCCGGGGTGGAGCTGGCCGCCCCCGTGCTCACCGAGGCGGGCCGGGCGGCCAACTTCACCAACGAGGCCGGGATCGACGGCACGGTCCGCTACCTGCGCAACGTCATGGGGCTGTGGCTGTTGCAGGAGTGCCTGCGGGCCTGGCCCGGCTGCTCGCTGGACGACCTGCTGGCGGCGGCGGCGCGCGAACGTCCGTTCGCCGCCGTGGTGGACCCCGATCTGCCGGTGTTCCTGCCGCCGGGCGACATGCCCGCGCGGATCGCCGCCGAATGCCGCCGCACCGGGCAGCGGCCGCCCTCGACGCCGGCGGGCTTCGTGCGCTGCGTGCTGGAGAGCCTGGCGCTCGGCCACCGCAACGCGATCCGGCAGGCCATGGAGCTGTCCGGCCGCGAGGTGGAGGTCGTGCACCTGGTGGGCGGCGGGTCGCGCAACGAGCTGCTGTGCCGGTTCACCGCCGACGCCTGCGGGCTGCCGGTCGTGGCCGGGCCGGCCGAGGCGACCGCGCTCGGCAACGTCCTGGTGCAGGCGCGGGCGGCCGGGCTGGTCGCCGACCTGGCCGGGATGCGCGCGCTGGTGGCCGCCACGCAGGAGCTGCGCCGGTACGAGCCGTCCGGCGACGCCGCCGCCTGGGCGGAGGCCGCCGCCCGCCTGGCCTGACGCCAACTGTCCCCCAAATACGCCTTTGACGTGGGACTTCGGGTTTCCTCCTGCCGGCGAAGGGGAGGACCGGGACCGGGGGGGCACGGGCGCCGGGGGGAACGATGCCGAGCAAGGAGCGGGTGCTGCGGCTGCTGTCGCAGGGGCTGGACTACGCCGAGATCGGCAGGTTGCTGGGCGTGCCCGCGGGGCGCGCGTACCTGATCGCGACGGGCGTGCCGGCCGACGGGAGCGACGCGGTGGCACGCCGGCGGGGGCGGCCCGGCCTGCTGGCCGGACGTACCCAGCAGCTGGTCAACCCGCGCGAGGTCGGGCCGGTCGAGCGCGGCGACGTGCGCGCCTGGATGCGCGAGCGGGCCTGGAGCGACCGGCGCATGCGCCGGACGGACGCGTGAGCGGCATGGGGTTCTCCTGGCCGCTGCTGCGGCAGCTCACCGGCAAGGACAAGCTCGGCCGGGCCGCCGCGGTGAAGTCGCCGCGCACGGGCGCGCACCCGGCCCGGACGGCCGCCGCCGACCGCGTGGTCAAGTCGGTGTGCCCGTACTGCGCGGTGGGCTGCGCCCAGAACGTCTACGTCCGTGACGAGAAGGTGGTGCACATCGAGGGCGACCCCGACTCCCCGATCAGCCGGGGCCGGCTGTGCCCGAAGGGCGCCTCCAGCCTCCAGCTCACCACCGGCTCAGGACGGCTGAGCAAGGTCCTGTACCGCCCGCCGTACGCCGCCGACTGGCAGGAGCTCGACCTGGAGACCGCCATGGACATGGTGGCCGACCGGATCATCGCCACCCGCCGGGCGACCTGGGAGTGGGAGAACAAGGGCCGCCGGGTGGCCCGCACGATGGGCATCGCCAGCCTGGGCGGCGCGACGCTGGACAACGAGGAGAACTACCTCATCAAGAAGCTGCTCACCGCGCTCGGCGTGGTGCAGATCGAGAACCAGGCGCGGGTGTGCCACAGCTCGACCGTGGTGGGGCTCGGCACGTCGTTCGGGCGCGGCGGGGCCACGACGTTCCTGCAGGACCTGCAGCACTCCGACTGCGTGCTGATCCAGGGGTCGAACTTCGCCGAGGCGCATCCGGTCGGGTTCCAGTGGGTGATGGAGGCCAAGGCCCGCGGCGCGGTGGTCATCCACGTGGACCCGCGGTTCACCCGTACCAGCGCGCTGGCCGACCTGCACGTGCCGATCAGGGCGGGCTCGGACGTGGCCTTCCTCGGCGCGATCGTCAACCACGTGCTGGAGAACGAGCTGTTCTTCCGCGACTACGTCCTGCACTACACCAACGCGGCGACCATCCTGCGCGAGGACTACCGCGACGCCGAGGACCTCGACGGCCTGTTCTCCGGCTTCGACGCCGACAACCGCTGCTACGAGGACGACACCTGGCAGTACGAGGGCATGCACACCGTCGCGGCCTCCGGCGAGCGGGACGAGGACTACGACCGGCCGGCGGGCAGCCTCCCGGCCGGCCGCGCCGAGGTGCAGGGCGGCACCGGCGTGCCGCTGGGCGGCGAGCCGCGGCGGGACGAGACGCTGCGGCACCCGCGCTGCGTGCTGCAGGTGCTGCGCCGCCACTTCGCCCGCTACACGCCGGAGATGGTCCAGCAGGTGTGCGGGGTGCCGCCGGAGCTGTTCGCCCAGGTCTGCCGCCACCTGACGGAGAACTCGGGGCCGGAGCGGACCGCCGAGTTCGTCTACGCGGTGGGCTGGACGCAGCACAGCGACGGCGCCCAGTTCATCCGCACCGCCAGCATCCTTCAGCTCCTGCTGGGCAACATCGGCCGCCCCGGCGGCGGCATCCAGTCGCTGCGCGGGCACGCCAGCATCCAGGGCTCCAGCGACATCCCGACGCTGTTCAACCTGCTGCCCGGCTACATCCCGATGCCGCACGCCCACGAGCACGAGAAGATGCGCGACTTCCTGCGCGCCGACGCCGCCTGCCGCGGCTTCTGGGCGAACATGCCCGCCTACCTGGTGAGCCTGCTCAAGGCGTGGTGGGGGCCGGCCGCGACGCCCGACAACGACTTCCGCTTCGACTACCTGCCGCGCCTGACCGGCTCGCACAGCACGTACGACACGGTCCTGGCGCAGCTCGACGGCACCTGCAAGGGCTACCTGCTGCTCGGCGAGAACCCGGCCGTGGGCTCGGCCAACTCCCGGATGCAACGCCTGGGCATGGCCCGGCTCGACTGGCTGGTGGTGCGCGACCTCAACCTGATCGAGAGCGCCACCTGGTGGAAGGACGGCCCCGAGATCGAGACGGGCGAGCTGACCACGTCCGGGATCGGCACCGAGGTGTTCTTCTTCCCCGCTGCGGCCCACACCGAGAAGAGCGGCAGCTTCACCAACACCAACCGCTGGCTGCAGTGGCACCACCGGGCCGTCGAGCCGGCCGGCGACGCGCGCAGCGACCTGTGGTTCATGTACCACCTCGGGCGCATGATCCGGCAGAAGCTGGCCGGCTCCGCCGACCCGATGGACCGGCCCCTGCTCGACCTCACCTGGGACTACCCCGTGGAGGGCGAGACGGCCGAGCCGGTCGCCGAGGCGGTGCTCGCCGAGATCAACGGCTGGGACGCCGAGGGCCGGCCGCTCGACGGCTACAGCCAGCTCAAGGACGACGGCTCGACGGTGTGCGGCTGCTGGATCTACTGCGGCGTGTACGCCGGCGGCGTCAACCGGGCCGCCCGCCGCAAACCGGCCGCCGAGCAGGACTGGGTGGCCGCCGAGTGGGCGTGGGCGTGGCCGGACAACCGGCGGGTGCTCTACAACCGGGCCTCGGCCGCGCCGGACGGCCGTCCGTGGAGCGAGCGCAAGAAGCTCGTCTGGTGGGACGCGGACGCCGGCCGCTGGACCGGCCTGGACGTGCCGGACTTCGAGGAGGGCAAACCGCCGTCCTACCGGCCCGAGCCGGGGGCGCAGGGACCGGCGGCGTTGTCGGGCATCGACCCGTTCATCATGCAGGCCGACGGCAAGGGCTGGCTGTTCGCCCCCTCGGGCGTGGTGGACGGCCCGCTGCCCACCCACTACGAGCCCCAGGACTCGCCGGTCGCCAACCCGCTCTACGGGCGGCAGCGCAACCCGGCCCGCAAGCTCTACCGGCACGAGGCCAACCGTTACCAGCCGAGCGGTGCCGAGCCGGGCGCGTCGGTCTACCCGTACGTGGTGACCACGTACCGGCTGACCGAGCACTTCACGGCGGGGGGCATGAGCCGGCACACGCCGTACCTGGCCGAGCTGCAGCCGGAGATGTTCTGCGAGGTCTCGCCCGAGCTGGCCGCCGAGCGCGGGCTCGTGCACGGCGAGTGGGCCACGGTCGTCACCGCGCGCAGCGCCATCGAGGCCCGCGTGCTGGTCACCGACCGGATGGCGCCGCTGCACCTGGACGGCAAGGTCCTGCACCAGATCGGGCTGCCCTTCCACTTCGGCCCCAACGGCCTGGCCACCGGCGACGCGGCCAACGAGCTGGCGGCCATCTCGCTCGACCCCAACTCCCACATCCAGGAGGTCAAGGCCCTGTCGGCGGACATCCGCCCCGGGCGCAGGCCGCGCGGCCCGGCCCTGCCTGAGCTGGTGCTGGCCTACCGGCGGCGGGCGGGCGTGACCGAGGACACCGGAACGGAGGTGTGAGCCGTGGCCTTCGACCTCGACCGGGCGCCGCTCGACGCCGGCTACGACGACCCGCCCAGGCGCATGGGCTTCTTCACCGACACCAGCGTCTGCATCGGGTGCAAGGCGTGCGAGGTGGCCTGCAAGGAGTGGAACCAGGTGCCGGAGGACGGCCTGCTGTTCACCGGCATGTCCTACGACAACTCCGTCGGGCTCGGCGCCGACACCTGGCGGCACGTGGCGTTCGTCGAGCAGCGCAAGCCGCTGGGCCATCAGGAGACCGGCGCCCGTGACCTGGACTTCCGCTGGCTGATGGCCTCCGACGTGTGCAAGCACTGCACGCACGCGGCCTGCCTGGACGTCTGCCCGACCGGTTCGCTGTTCCGCACCGAGTACGGCACGGTCGTCGTCCAGGAGGACGTCTGCAACGGCTGCGGCTACTGCGTGCCCGCCTGCCCGTTCGGGGTGATCGGCCGGCGCGCGGCGAGCGGCACGGCCGCCAAGTGCACGATGTGCTACGACCGGCTGGAGGTCGGCCAGGAGCCGGCCTGTGCCAAGACGTGCCCGACGGACTCGATCCAGTTCGGCGAGCTGGACGAGCTGCGCGAGCGCGCCGACCGCCGTCTGGAGCAGGTGCGCGCGGCGGGCGTGTCCTCGGCCCGCCTGTACGGCCACGACCCGGCCGACGGCGTGGGCGGCACCGGCGCCTTCTTCCTGCTGCTGGACGAGCCCCAGGTGTACGGCCTGCCGCCGGACCCCGTGGTGACCACCGCGGACCTGCCGTCGATGTGGCGGCACGCCGGCGCGGCGGCGCTGGTCCTGCTGGCCGGGATGGCCGCCGCGGCGGCCTGGAGGAGGGGCCGATGAGCAACCAGACCGACGTGCGCCTGGACGACGCGCCCGGCCTGCGCACCGAGCGCGAGGCCACGCCCGGCTCGGCGGGCCGCGGCAGCCGCTCCCTGCGGCCGCCCGAGCCGGCGGCGGACTCCTACTACGGTCTGCCGGTCCTGAACGGCACGCCCTGGAGCGACCACGACATCGCCGGTTACCTGTTCCTCGGCGGCCTGGCCGGCGCCTCCTCCACGCTGGCCGCCGCCGCCGAGCTGACCGGACGCCCGGCGCTGGCCCGCGCCGCCAAGCTGGCCGCCCTGGGCGCGGTCGGCGGCTCGCTGTACGCGCTGATCCACGACCTGGGCAAGCCGTCGCGCTTCCTGAACATGTTGCGGGTGTTCAAGGTGACCTCGCCGATGAGCGTCGGCACCTGGATCCTGACCGCGTACGGGCCGCAGGCCGGGCTGGCCGCGCTCACCGGGGTGACCGGGCGGTTCCCCCGGCTGGGCCGGGCGGCCACGGTGGGGGCCGGGCTGACCGGGCCGGCGCTGGCCACCTACACCGCCGTGCTGATCTGCGACACCGCCGTCCCGGCCTGGCACGACGGGTTCAGGGAGATGCCGTTCCTGTTCGCGGGCTCGGCCGCCGCGTCGGCGGGCGGGCTCGGCATGCTGGCCGCGCCGGTCGCGCAGGCGGCCCCGGCCCGGCGGGCGGCGGTGATGGGGGCGGCCCTGGAGTGCGCGGCGGCCGTCCGCATGGAACGCCGGATGGGCCTGACCGCCGAGCCGCTGCGGCGCAGCCGTCTGCTCAGGGCGGGTCAGGCGCTGTCGGTCGCGGGCGCCCTGCTCGGTCAGGGGCTGGGCGCTCGCAGCAGGGTCGCGGCGGCAGCCGCGGGGGCGGCCCTGCTGGCCGGGTCGGTGTGCACCCGGTTCGGGATCTTCCACGCCGGGACGGCCTCGGCGTGCGACCCCCGGTACACCGTCGAGCCGCAACGCCGGCGGCTCGCCAAGTCGAGAGCGGAGCGTGATCTGTCATGAGAAGAGTCGCCGAGTACCTGCCGTTCATGGGTATCGTGCTGGTCGTCTGCACGGCGTCGTGGCTGGCGGGCAGGGGCAGGCCGGCCAGGCGGGCCTGACCCCGCCCGGGGATCGGTCGGTGGGGCTTACGCCCTCAGTGGCGGCGCGGGGCATACGATCGACAGATGACCGAAAAGACCGAAACCGCGCCTGGATGGCTGGCCCCCGAAGAGCTCGAGTCGGTGCGCGGCCAGTTGCCGATCCTCTACATCGACGCCGTGCCGGTACGCGTCGACGAGACCGGCGTGGTGACCCGCGTGGGCCTGCTGCTGCGGATCGCGGCGGACGGCACGGTCAGCCGGGCGCTGGTCTCGGGGCGGGTGCTGCACCACGAGCGCATCCGCGACGCGCTGCTGCGCCACCTGGAGAAGGACCTCGGGCCGGTGGCCCTGCCGCGCATCCCCGTCTCGCCGCAGCCTTTCACCGTCGCGGAGTACTTCCCGACGCCGGGCGTCACGCCGTACCACGACCCGCGCCAGCACGCGGTGTCGCTGGCCTACATCGTGCCCGTGGCCGGTGACTGCCGGCCCCGGCAGGACGCGCTGGACCTGGTCTGGTTCACCCCGGAGGAGGCGTCCTCGCCGGCCGTGCAGCAGGAGATGACCGGCGGCCAGGGGGTGCTGCTCAAGCAGGCGCTGGCCCACGTGGGCCGGCTGGTCTGACGCGGCGCCGCCGGGTGGCCGGCCGCCTGCACACTCGTCGCGCCGGTCGCCGGCTCCTGGAGACGGCCCATCCCTGGGTGCCCGGTCCTGCACGGATCCTCAACGGGAGCTCAACGTCCGCCGCCCTACCGTGCCCGTACGACATCCGGCACGACAAGGGAGGAAGACGTCATGAGGACGATCACCAAGCTCGGGACGGCGGCTGCGGCGGGGGCGTTCGCGCTGGCGCTGTCCGCCGGGACGCCCGCCACGGCGGCCACGGCGGCCACTTCGGCCACTTCGGCGGCGAGTGCCGCCGTCTCCGCCGTCCCGGTCTCCGCGCAGGCCGTCACGGCCACGTGGACGCAGGCCGCCGGCCCGCGCCCCAGCGTCCGGTGGTTGTGCGGCAAGCCGGTCATCAAGAAGCTGGTCCCGGCGTGCTCGCACGGCAAGTGGGAGCCGGTCACGATCAAGAAGATGCGCTGCGTGCAGGGACACGCGCCCTACGTGGGCTGGACGGGGCCGTCCAAGCTCGCCTACTGGGCGATGAAGTGCTTCAGGACGGGCGAGTGGGAGAAGTGGTGACCACCTTCCCCGCGATCGGGCCGCTGTAGCGACCTGACCCAGCTCTGAAGGCCGCCATGGACGTCCATGGCGGCCTCCGGCGTCGGCCCGGCCGTCTCCCTGTGCGCCGCCTCACCGGGCGGGGAGCCGTCACCCATGCCGGGCTTCGTCTCCGCGAGCCGGGCCGCGGCGAGCGCCTGCCCGAACCGTCTCAGGGGCGTTCGGCGCCCCTTCGCACCCAGTGGTAGAGCGGGTCGCCGGGGCAGTCGGTGTCGTAGCCGTCCCGGTGGCCCTTGACCTCGTCGCCGGCGTCGCCGTGCTCGCGCAGGTACTCGATGGCGTCGACGAGGGCGTTGAGCAGGTCGTCGTTCGGTTCGGTGAACCCGGTGTTGCCGAGCAGGGCGAGCACGGCGTAGTGGCCGGAGTTGAGCCCCGGGCCGTTGGCGGCGGGCAGGACGTGCGGACCGCGGCCCATGAAGGTGCGCCGGTGCGGGCAGCACACCATGTTGTAGCCGAGGTCGATGTAGGTCTCGCCGCGCCCGCCGGACATGTGCATGCGCTGGATGTCCCGGACCAGGTCGGCGCACTTGTCGTGGTTGTCGGCGTCCGGCAGGTCGGAGGGCACCTTCCCGCCGGTGTAGTGGATCTTGACGCCTCTGGTGCCGGCCAGCCGGGTGTAACTGGTGGTGGGCTTCTTGGCGTGCCAGTCGGCACGGGTGATCAGCTGCATGTGGTGTCTCTCCTGGTAGACGATGCCTCGCCACCAGAATGTCAACTTAAAGTAGTTGTGTCATCACTTTTTGTCACTAGATTCACGTGCCGCCAAAGAAACACTTCCATGCTGGTCAGGCCGGTTCACCCCCGCTTGTACACCGTCCGGTCGTGGACGACCGCGTACGTGTTGCGCAGGGCCGCCATCGACTCGTCGTAACTGGCCGCGGCCACGCCGGTGAACAGGCAGTCGACGACCATGAGCTGGGCGATGCGGCTGCCGAGCGCGCCGGAGCGGAACTCGGTCTCGCGGGCGGCCGTCGTCAGCGTCACGTCGGCGGTGGCGGCCAGCGGCGAGTCGCGGAAGTTGGTGATCGCCACCGTGGCCGCGCCCGACCGGCGGGCGATGGCCAGGAACTCGACCGTGTCCACGGTCGCGCCGGTGTGCGAGACCGCGACGGCCACGCAGCCGGCGTCGAGCGTGGCCGCCGACGTCCAGGCCGAGTGGGCGTCGTGCCAGTTGATCGCGGTACGCCCGATGCGCGAGAGCTTCTGCTGCAGGTCCAGGCCGACCAGCGCGCTCGCGCCCACGCCGAAGGTGTCGATCCGGCGCGCGGCCAGCAGCAGGGAGACCGCCCGGCCCAGGGCCTGCATGTCGAGGGAGCGGGCCGTGTCGGCGATGGACAGCGTCTCGTTGGTGGCGACCTTGGAGACGATGCCCTCCAGGCTGTCGTGGCGGTCGATGTCGCCCGACACCTCCGGCAGGCTCGACGTGGTCAGCTCCTCCCGGGCGGCGGCCCTGGTCAGGTCGATCCGGAAGTCCTTGAAGTGGGCGTATCCCATGCGCTGGTAGAAGCGCACGACCGAGGTCGTCGAGGTGGCGCAGCGGGCGGCCAGCTCGGCGATGGACAGGTTCGCGGCGGCGGCCGGGTCACCGGTGAACGTCTCGGCGATGCGCCGCTCCGATGGCCGTAATGCGGGCATGGCGGCACGGATGCGGATCAGCAGGCTTCCGTCGTCCTCGACCATTCGTCATCCATCCGTGTTGAGGAAATTTAGTACACCAGTGGTAGGGTCTGCGTAATTTTATGACCTACTGCCCCTGAGGAGACCACATGCCCCGTGGCGCGCTCTCCGCGATCGGCGCCGCCGCAGTGCTGTCCATCGCCCTGACCTCCTGTTCATCGTCTTCCGGGCCCGCGACCAGCACCGGCGCCACGGGCAAGTCCGGCGGCGCCCTGGTCGTCGGCGTGACCTCCGACCCCGACACGCTCTTCCCCTGGAAGGCCACCCAGTTCACAGCCGTGAACGTGTTGCAGAACATCTACGGCACCCTCACCGAGTTCGACAAGGACCTGAACGTCGTGCCGGGCCTGGCCGAGTCGTGGCAGGCCGCCGAGGACGGCAAGAAGCTGACCCTCACCCTGCGCAAGGGCGTGACCTTCGCCGACGGCAGCGCCTTCGACTCCAAGGACGTCAAGGCGTCCCTGGAGAAGATCATGGACGAGAAGACCGCGGCCGTGGCGCGGGCGTCGCTGGCGTCGGTGAAGTCGGTCGAGGCCCCCGACGAGAGCACGGTGGTGCTGGAGCTGACCGGCCCCGACGCCGCGCTCCCGGCGAACCTGGCCACCGTCAACATGGCGATGCTCTCCTCCGACGACACCGAGGAGAAGCTCAACGCCACCCCCAACGGCACCGGCCCGTTCACGCTGGGCAAGCGCGTCCCGAGCCAGTCGCTGACGCTGGCCAGGAACGACAAGTACTGGGGCGCCGAGAAGCCGAAGGTGGGCAGCGTCGAGTTCCGGGTGATCCCGGACGAGTCGTCCATCGTCTCGGCCATGCAGTCGGGCAACGTGCAGCTGGCGGTCTTCAACGACCCGCTGGTCGCGCAGACCGCGCAGGGGGGCGGCACGATCACCGTCACCAAGACGCCGCAGCTCAGCTACCACGCCCTCCAGCTCAACGCCCAGCGCGGCGACCTCAAGGACGTCAACGTGCGCCTGGCGATCCAGTGCGCGATCGACCGCAAGCAGGTGCTCGACACCGCCGCGCTCGGCGAGGGCGAGGTGACCGGGCCGATCACCGCCCCGGCCTTCAAGTCCGACCCGGCCAAGCGTCCCTGCCCGAGCCGCGACCTGGCCAAGGCCGCCGAGTACCTCGGCAAGGCGGGCAAGTCCGGCGGCGTGACGGTCAAGGCCATCGTCTCCCAGGGCGAGTACGCCACCTCCGTGAACGAGGCCCAGAACCTCAAGGCGCAGCTCGCCGAGGCGAAGATCACCCTGGACCTGGAGGTGCTGGAGTCCGGCGCGTTCGTGGACCGCTGGGTGGCGGCCGACTTCGACGCCGCCGTCGCGCTCAACGGCGGGCGCCCGGACCCCGACGGCTCCTACGGCCGCTACTTCACCAGCAAGGGCAACCTGAACAAGGTCGCCGGGTACAGCTCGCCGGAGCTGGACAAGCTGTTCGCCGAGGGCAAGGCCACGACCGACCCGGCCGCCCGCAAGGCGATCTACGAGAAGGTCTCGGCCGAGCTGGAGGCCAACGCGCCCTGGATCTGGCTGTTCACCAGCTACACCTACACCGGCACCACCTCCAACGTGTCCGGGTTCGTACCGATGGTCAGCGGGTCGCTGCAGTACCTGCGCACGACGTCCGTCGCCTGATGCGCCGGATCCTCGCCAGCCGGGCCGTCCGGCGCGTGGCCTCGACGATCGGCACCCTGTTCGGGGTGGCCGTGTTCGTCTTCGTCATGCTCCGGGCGATCCCCGGCGACCAGATCACCGCGGGGCTCGGCACGGAGGCGGCTGCCCTCACCCCGGCGCAGCGCGCGGCCCTGGAGCAGTACTACGGGCTGGACCAGTCGCCGATCACGCAGTTCTTCTCCTGGCTGGGCAACATGCTCACCGGCAACTTCGGCTACTCGGCCCGCTCGCAGCAGGGCGTGCTGGAGATGACGCTGCACTCGCTGCCGGTGACGTTCGAGCTCGCGGTGTTCTCGATCGTGCTGGCGCTGCTGCTGGGCGTGCCGCTCGGCATGTTGTCGGCGTCCAGGACGAACTCGCCGCGGGACGCCTTCGGCCAGGTCGTGAGCCTGGCCGGGTTGTCGGTCCCGGCGTTCCTGCTGGCCACCACGCTGCTGTCGATCTTCGCGGCGTCGTTCGGCTTCAACCCCAACGGCCAGGGCTTCGCCACACTCGCCGAGGACCCGCTGCTCAACCTGCAGCAGATGTTCCTGCCCGCGCTCGTGCTCGGCTTCGGCATCGCCGCGCCGATCCTGCGCACCACCCGTACGGCGGTGCTGGAGGTGCGCTCGGAGGACTTCGTGCGCACCGCCCGCGCCAAGGGCGTGCCGCCGCGCCGCCTGCAGGTCCGGCACGTGCTGGGCAACGCGCTGGTGCCGATCGTGACGATGACCGGGCTGCAGTTCGGCTACCTGCTCGGCGGCGCGGTCGTGGTCGAGCAGATCTTCTCGGTGCCCGGCGTGGGCCGGCAGGTGCTGCTCGGCATCCAGCAGAAGGAGTACGCGGTCGTGCAGAGCACGGTCCTGGTCATCGCGCTGGCGTTCGTGCTGGTCAACCTGCTGACCGACGGGCTGTACCGGATCATCGACCCGCGGGTGAGGGCGTCGTGACCGCGCTGCGCAGGAGCCCCGCCATGCTGGCGGGCACGATCGTGCTGCTGGTGCTGGCCCTGGTGGCGGCGCTGTCGTACCCCGGGCTGCTCCCCTACGACCCGATCGCCCAGAACCCGCCCGAGCGGTTCCTGTCGCCGTCCGGGACGCACCTGTTCGGCACCGACCAGTTCGGCCGGGACGTCTTCTCCCGGGTGGCGGCCGGGGTCGGCAACTCGGCGCTCATCGCGGTGGTCGCGGTGGCCTTCGCCACCGTGGTCGGCACGCTGGGCGGCCTGGTGTCCGGTTTCTACCGCGGCTTCGCCGACGGCGCCATCGGCGGTGTGACGAACGTGCTGTTCGCGTTCCCGCCGCTGCTGCTCGCCCTCTCGCTGGCCTCGGTGCTGGACCGCAACTGGTTCACGGTCGCCGTCGCCATCGCGATCGTGTACGTCCCCATCTTCATCCGTGTCACGCGCGGCCCGGTGCTCTCCCTCCGGGAGATCGAGTACGTCAAGGCCGCGGTCTCCACCGGCCAGAGCCGCTGGCAGATCATGCTCAGGCACGTGCTGCCCAACATCACCTCGATCATCGTCATCCAGGTGGCGCTGTCGTTGTCGTGGGCGGTGCTGACCGAGGCGTCGCTGAGCTTCCTCGGCCTGGGCACGCCGCCGCCCGCCCCCTCGCTGGGCTCGATGATCTTCGAGGCGCGCAGCCTGGTGTTCGTCGCCCCCTGGACGCTGATCGCGCCGGGCGCGGTCGTCGTGCTGCTGGTGGTGGGCCTGAACCTGCTCGGCGACGGCCTGCGTGACACTCTCGACCCCAGAACCCGAGGCAAGCGGTGAACCTCTCAGAACTGACCACGGAATCGGCCGACCCGCGCTTCGCGGGCATCGACACCATGAGCGTGGCCGAGCTCGCCGCGACCATGAACGCGGCCGACGCCACCGTCCCCGCCGCGGTCGCCGCGGCGCTGCCGCAGATCACCCCGGCCATCGAGGCCGCCGCCGAGCTGGTACGGGCCGGCGGCCGGCTGGTCTACGTGGGCGCGGGCACGCCGGGCCGGCTCGGCGTCCTGGACGCCTCCGAGTGCCCGCCCACCTTCAGCACCCCGCCCGAGCAGGTCTTCGCCGTCATCGCCGGCGGCGAGCGGGCGATCGTGCACCCGTGCGAGGGCGCCGAGGACGACGCGGGGGCCGGCGCGGCGGCGATCGACGCGGCCGGCGTCGGGCCGCTGGACACGGTGGTGGGCATCGCCTCCAGCGGGCGCACGCCGTACGTGCTGGGCGCGGTGCGGCGGGCCCGCGAGCGCGGCGCGCTGACCGTCGGGCTGTCCTGCAACCCGGGCACCCCGCTCAGCGCGGCGGCCGAGCACGCGATCGAGGTGCTGGTCGGGCCCGAGGTGGTCAGCGGCTCGACCCGGCTCAAGGCGGGCACGGCGCAGAAGCTCGTGCTCAACATGTTCTCGACCATCGTCATGGTCCGGCTCGGCAAGACGTACGGGAGCCTGATGGTCGACGTCAAGGCCAGCAACGGCAAGCTACGGGAACGGGCGATCAGGATCGTGCGCACGATCGCCGGCGTGGACCGCGAGGAGGCGGAACGAGTGCTCGACCAGCACGGTTTCAACGTCAAGCAGGCGGTGCTCGGCGCCCGGCTCGGGCTCGGGCCGCAGGAGGCGGCGGCGCTGCTGGACCGCAGCGAGGGACGGCTGCGCGTGGCGCTGGGAGAGCCGGCGTGAAGATCCTCGGCATGATCTCCGGCACCTCGCACGACGGCATCGACGTGGCCCTGGTCGACTTCGCCCTCGACGGCGACGTGCTGACCGGCCGCGTGCTGCACACCGCGAGCACCCCCTACCCCGGCGAGCTGCGCGCCCGGCTGGTGGCCGCGCTGCCGCCCGCGCCGGTCACGCTGGCCGAGGTGTGCGTGCTCGACACGCTCATCGGCCAGTGCTTCGCCGCGGCCGCCGCGGCCGCGGCCGAGCAGGCCGGTCCGGCCGACCTGATCGTCTCCCACGGCCAGACGGTCTTCCACTGGGTGGAGGGCGCACACGCGCGCGGCACCCTGCAGATCGGCCAGCCCGCCTGGATCGCCGAGCGCACCGGCGCGCCCGTGTTGTCGGACGTGCGCATCCGCGACATCACCGCGGGCGGGCACGGCGCCCCGCTGGTCTCCGTACTGGACGACCTGCTGCTCGGCGGCCTGCTGACGGACGGGCGCACGGGCGACACGGCAGGCACGGGTGGCACGGGCGGCACGGCAGGCAGGGGTGGCGCGGGTGGCGCGGCGGCGCTCAACCTGGGCGGCATCGCCAACATGACCGTCGTGCGCGACGGCGTCCTGAGCGCCTACGACATCGGCCCGGCCAACGCCCTCGTCGACGCCGTGGTGGCCGGCCGCGGCCTGAACCCGCGCGGCTACGACGAGGACGGCCGCCTCGCCGCCTCAGGCCGGGTGGACGAACGCCTGCTCGACGTGCTGCTCGACGAGCCGTACTACCGGCTGGCCGCGCCGAAGAGCACCGGCAAGGAGCTGTTCCACCTGGCCTACGTCGAGGCGGCGATCGCCAGGGCGGGCCGCGAGCCGTCCGGGCCTGACCTGGTGGCGACGCTGACCGAGCTGACGGTCCGCACGGTGGCGGCCGACGTCGCCGCGGCCGGCGTGGACGTGCTCGTCGTCTCCGGCGGCGGCTGCCGCAACCCGGTCATCATGGACGGCCTGCGCGCCGCCCTGCCCGGCGTGCGGGTGTCGCTGTCGGACGAGCTCGGCGCCCCGGCCGACGACAAGGAGGCCATCGCCTTCGCCCTCATCGGCTGGCTGACCGCCCACGGCCTGCCGGGCACCGTCCCCGGCGGCACGGGCGCGAAGGCCGCCCGGGTGCTCGGCACGCTGACGCCGGGCGCGGGCCCGCTCGTCCTGCCCGCCCCGCTGCCCACGCCGCCGCGCTCGCTGGTGCTGCGCCGATGACCCCGGCCCCCGCCGCGCCGTCCGGACCTTCGAGCCGGCCGGAGGGACCGGCGAGCGTCGAACCAGGCCCGCCCGCGGGCCTGGTCCGGGCGGCCCGGACGCCGTGGTTCGACCTGACCGAGTGCACCGGCCACCGCACCGTGCGCCGGACGGACGGCGGCGCGCTGGCCGGCGAGGCCCCCATGACCCTCGGCACGTACCACGACCTGGCCTCGGTCACCAAGGTCGTCGCCACCACCACGGCCCTCCTCCGCCTGGTCTCCGACCGCCTGGTGGACCTGGACGAGCGGGCGGCCGCGTACCTGCCGGAGGGCTGCCCCGACCAGGTGACCGTGCGGGACCTGCTGCTGCACCGGGCCGGGCTGTGGGAGTGGTGGCCGCTGTACCTCGACCCGCGGATGCCCGCACCGCGCTACGCGCCCGGCCGCGAACGGCACTACTCCGACCTGGGCTTCATCCTGCTCGGCCGGGTGGTCGAGACCGTCACCGGCACGTCGCTGGAGCGGGCGGTGGCCGAGCTGGTCACCGGCCCGCTCGGGCTGGCCGGCACCACGTACGCCCGGCCGGCGGGCCCCGAGGTGGCCATGAGCGCCCTGGACGACCGGGTCGAGATGCGCATGCTCGACACCTCCAAGCCGTACCCGGTGCCCTTCCGCAGCACGGACTTCGCCGGCTGGCGGCGCGAGCCCGTGCTGGGCCGGGTCGCCGACGGCAACGCCTGCCACGCCTTCGGCGGCGTGGCGGGCCACGCCGGGCTGTTCTCCACCGTCCCGGACCTGCTGCGGTACGCCGCCGCGCTGTCCCGCTACGAGGAGCACGACCGGCTGTGGCGGCCCGAGGTCGCCCGCGAGTTCTTCACCCCCGGCCCCGACCCCGGCCAGGCGCTCGGCTTCCGCACCTACCGGCTCGACCTGCGGGGGGAGACCGTCACCGTGCTCGGCCACCCCGGCTACGTCGGCTGCGCCGTCGGGTTCGTCCCCGGCCGGGACGTCGCGATCGCGCTGGCGAGCAACCGCCTGCTGACGACGGCCGCGCCGACGCCCACCGACGCCCTCTGGACCGGCCTGCTGCAGGCCATCACCCACCGATCGAGGACCGCATGACCCCGCTCCTGGAGATCCGCGACCTCTCCGTCGCCTTCCGCACCCGCAAGCAGGACGTCACCGTCGTCAGGAACGTCTCGATGGAGATCCTGCCGGGACAGACCGTGGCCGTGGTCGGCGAGTCGGGTTCGGGCAAGTCCACCACGGCCGCCGCGGTCAACCGGCTGCTGCCCGCGGGCGGCCGCATCACGACCGGCCAGGTGCTGTTCGACGGCCGCGACCTGGCCGGGGTGAGCGAGCGCGAGATGACCGCCGTCCGGGGGGCGGGCATCGGCCTGGTGCCCCAGGACCCGATGTCCAACCTCAACCCGCTGATGCGCATCGGCGACCAGATCGCCGAGGCCCTGGAGGTGCACGGCCTGGCCGCGGGCCGGGCGGCGCGCGGGCGCGTGACCGAGCTGCTGGAGATGGTCGGCATCCCCGAGCCGGAGCGGCGGGCCGGGCAGTACCCGCACGAGTTCTCCGGCGGCATGCGGCAGCGGGCGCTCATCGCCATGGGCCTGGCGTGCCGGCCCAAGCTGCTCATCGCCGACGAGCCGACCTCGGCCCTGGACGTGACCGTGCAGCGGCGCATCCTGGACCAGCTCGGGCAGCTGACCGCCGAGATGGGCACGGCCGTCTTCCTCATCACGCACGACCTGGCGCTGGCCGCCGAGCGGGCCGACGTGGTGGCCGTCATGTACCGGGGCGAGATCGTGGAGACCGGCCCGGCGGCCGAGCTGCTGGCCGACCCGCGGCACGAGTACACCCGGCGGCTGCTGAAGGCCGTGCCGAGCCTGTCGTCGGTGCGGGTGGCCGAGCCCGG
This sequence comes from Nonomuraea sp. NPDC049624, assembly GCF_040675255.1. Classification (NCBI taxonomy): domain Bacteria; kingdom Bacillati; phylum Actinomycetota; class Actinomycetes; order Streptosporangiales; family Streptosporangiaceae; genus Nonomuraea; species Nonomuraea sp. NPDC049624. The sequence goes on from NZ_JBFAOR010000025.1 coordinate 35,010, forward strand.
CCCGGAGGAGAGCGCCGAGGACCTGGTCGTGGTGGAGGACCTGCGCAAGGTGTTCCCGCTGCGGGGCGGCGGCGGGGAGTTCACGGCGGTGGACGGGGTCTCCTTCACGATCCCGCGCGGCCGTACCGTCTCGGTCGTGGGCGAGTCCGGCTCGGGCAAGTCGACCACCGCCAACCTGCTGCTCGGCCTGGACGGCATCACCTCCGGCCGGATCCTGTTCGACGGCACCGACCTGACCTCGCTCGGCCGCCGGGAGCTGTTCGCCTTCCGCCGCCGGGTGCAGCCGGTCTTCCAGAACCCGTACGCCTCGCTCGACCCCCGCTACACGGTGGAGAAGTCGATCGCCGAGCCGCTGCGCGTGCACCGCGTGGGCACCCCGGCCGAGCGCGCGCGGACCGTCGCCGAGCTGCTGGAGAAGGTGTCGCTGCCGGCGTCGGTGGCCGGGCGGCTGCCGCACGAGCTGTCCGGCGGCCAGCGGCAGCGGGTGGCCATCGCGCGGGCGCTGGCGCTCTCCCCCGAGCTGGTCGTGCTCGACGAGGCCGTCTCCGCGCTGGACGTGCTGGTCCAGGCCCAGATCCTGGAGCTGCTCGCCGACCTGCAGCGCGACCTCGGGCTCAGTTACCTGTTCATCAGCCACGACCTGGCCGTCGTCCGGATGATCTCGCACCGGGTGCACGTGATGCAGGCGGGCCGGATCGTGGAGAGCGGCACGGCGGCCGAGATCTTCGGCTCGCCGCGCGCCGACTACACCCGCGAGTTGCTCGCCGCCATCCCTGGACGGGCCGCCTGATGGTAAGTTGGAAATCCGGACCTACCTGAGCGGAGGGGCCTTGTCGCGCCCGAGAGAGTGCTCGATCGCCAACGCGCTGGCCGTCGTGGGCGAGCGGTGGAGCCTGCTGGCGATGCGCGAGATCATGCTCGGGGTGCGCCGTTTCGACCAGATCGCCCGCAACACCGGCGCCAGCCGCGACATCCTCACCGCCCGGCTGCGCAAGCTGGTCGAGGTGGGCCTGCTGGAGCGGGTGCCGTACGAGCGGCACCCGCCGCGCCACGAGTACGTCCTCACCGAGGCGGGCCAGGCCCTGCACACGGTCCTGCTCGCCCTCATGGACTGGGGCGACCGGTACGTCACCGAGGGCGAGCCGCCCACCGTGTGGCGCCACTCGTGCGGCGAGCCCCTGGAGCCGCTCACGGTGTGCGCGCACTGCCGGGAGCCGGTGCGCCCGCAGGAGCTGACCGTGATCCGGGTGGACCAGCCGCAGTAGCGGGGACCGGTTTTCCAGGGGCCCGCCGGAGGTCATGGTAGGGCCTGCCCTACCATGCAAGGGCCCGCCGCCAGGATCGATCGCTGCCCCGCCGGGCCCGTAGCGTCGTGGCCATGACAACCCTCCGGCACCGCGTCGCCACCGACACCCGTTACACCCTGCTCGGCCTCCCCATGGCCGCCGCCTCCTTCACCCTCACCGTCGCCGGCGTCTCGGCCGGTCTCGGCTCGGCGGTCGTGTTCGCCGGGCTGCCCGTCCTGGCCGCCACCGCCGCCATGGCCCGCCACTTCGCCGACCTGGAGCGCGCCGCGCTCCCCGGAGTGCTCGGCCACCCGATCGCCCGCCCCCGCTACGCGCAGACCCCCGCGGGGGCGGGTTCCTTCCGCCGCATGATGAACCCGCTGGTCTCCGGCCAGGCGGCGCTGGACCTGCTGCACGCGATCATCACCTTCCCGGTCTCGCTGGCCGCCGCCGTCGTGAGCGCGGTGTGGTGGGCGGGCGCGGTGCTCGGCCTGACCTTCCCGATCTACGGCTGGGCGATCGCCGCGATCCCCGGCGTGGACGGCGGCCTGCCCGCCCTGCTCGGCCTCGGCACCGGGACCGTGCCGTTCGTGGTGTTCAACACGGCGGTGGGCCTGCTGTTCGCGCTCACGCTCGTCCCGGTGGTGCGGACGGCGGCCCTGGTGAAGGCGAGCGTGTCCCAGGCCCTGCTGACCCGCGCCCACGTCCCGTCCGTGGAGGGCGTGTCCCCGGTCTGGGTGACAGCCCGATAGGGACGGGGTTACCCTCCCAGGTGCCGAAGTTTCCGATCTTGTGAGGGCAGGGAAGCCGTGCCGTCGTGGGCAGAGCTGCCGATCGGCCAGGTGGTACGGCTCGACGCCGACCCCGACGCCCTGGCACTGGCCCTCGATCCCCTGCCGGACGACGCCCCGGCCGTCGTCACCTACTTCGCCGCCGAGGAACGTTCCGTCGCCGGCCTGGCCGCCTCCGTCCTGCGTGAGCTGGACAAGGCGGCCATCGCGCTGTTCCCGGCCTGGTTACCGGGCGCCGAGGGCATGCGGGAGCCGTCCGGGGTGAACGTGGCCGCGGTCCAGGCGCTGGCCCTGCGCAGGGCCTCGGTGACCGGCCACTTCGGGCCGTTCCTCGCCGAGCTGGCCCGGCGGGCGCTGAGCGGCGGGCCCAGCGGGCTGGCGCCGGAGGTCCGGGCGGCGGGGCTGGTCAGGGTGCTGGCCGACAGCTTCGGCCGGGCCCGGCTGGCGGTCCTGGTGCGGGTGCCGGACGGGCTGGGCGCGGCGGCGCTGGAAGTGCTGGTCGCCGGGTGCGAGTGGCTGGCGCACCGGGGCGGGGCCGGCGTCTGGCTGGCGGGCGCGCCCCTGCACGACGACCGCGTACGGACGATCGCCACCCCGCTCCCCGCGCACCCGCTCCTCACGGGCCCGCTCACCCTGAACCCGCTCCCCGCGCACCCGCCCCCCACGGGCCCGCTCACCCTGAACCCGCTCCCCGCGGGCCCGCTTCCCGCAGCCGTACCTGACGCTCGCGAAGCCGTCCCGCTTCCCGCGACCGCCGATCGGGCGCCCGCCGTCGCGTATCCGCCGGTGGCGGGCAGGCCGCATCCGGGCAGCGCGAGCGAGCGGGCGCTGGAGGCCGCCCTGTCCGCGCGGGCGTGGGCCGAGGGCCGGGCCTGGAACCAGACGTACCGGCCGGGGCCGCTGGACGTCCCGATCCGGGTGGACCTGGTCTGGGAGCGGGAGCGCTGCGTCGTGGAGATCGACGGCCCCGACCACCGGGCTCCGGCCAAGTTCGCCGCGGACCGGCGGCGGGACGTTCTCCTCCAACTCGACGGTTACGCCGTGCTGCGCTTTCCCGATGCTCAGGTGATGACTGACATGGACACCGTCGTCCGTCAGATCGGCCAGTTTCTGCGGAACCGCCGCAGAGCGGAAGGATGAGATATGCCGGACAAAGGGCTGACCCTGCCCGAGTTCACTGCCCTGCTGGTGCTGGCCGTCGAAGCCCGCGAGGTCTCCAGCAGCGAGCTCAAGGAGCACTACAAGCTGATCATCGACCGCCCGCGGCGACTGAAGCTCAACGACCTGAAGCTGGTCGAGAGCCGGCAGCCCAAACGCGGACGCGCCTTCGTGCACGTGCTCACCGACTCCGGGTGGGCCAGGCTGGCCGAGGACCTGCGGGCCGGGGCGATCCCGCCGCAGACCGGCTCGTCTGGGGCCATCGCGCGGGCCCTGCTCGAATGGCTGCCCCGGTTCATGCGGCGCACCGACCAGCGGCTGTCGGAGATCTTCCAGCCGGAGCCGGACGTGCCCCCCGCCGGTCTGGAGTCGCAGATCCGGGCCGCGTACGCCGAGCTGGCCGCCGCGCCCGGTTCGTGGGTGAGCCTGGCCCCGCTCCGGCGGCTGCTCCCCGCCGTCCCGAAGCAGGAGGTGGACGAGGCGCTCGTCGTGATGGAACGCCTCCCGGACGTGAACCTGGTCCCGGAGTCGAACCAGAAGACGCTCACGCCCGAGGACCGCGAAGCGGCGGTGATCATAGGCGGGCAGGACAAGCATCTGCTGTGGATCGGCGAGCTGTGAGCGGCGGCGGCATCGCGGACCTGGCCGCGCTGACGTTCAACTACACCGAGGGCGCCGACGACGTGTGGCGCCGCTCTCCCTTCCACGTCGATGGCCTGCACGGCGCGTCGACGAAGATCCTCCTCGACGGGCTGGCCGAGGCCGCCCACCGCCCCGAGAGCAGCCCCATCGGCGTGGTCGTGCAGGGCCAGCGCGGCACCGGAAAGACCCACCTGCTCGGCTGGCTGCGCGAACGCGCCCAGCGCGAGGACGGCTACTTCGTCCTGGTCGGCCTGCTGGACGCCAAGGGGTTCTGGGAGAGCATCGTGGTCTCCCTGCTGGACAGCCTCTCCCGGCCCCGCCACGACGGGCAGACGCAGCTCACCGTGCTCCTGGACCGGCTGGCCATCATGGCGGGGCTGTCCCGCATGGCCCGCCGCTCGATCACCGGCAAGCGCGGCCTCACCAGGGACGAGCTGGACGCCTTCGTCACCGCGTTCCGCCGCGTCGGGGGCCAGGTCGGCCGCGACAGCCAGGACGCCGCGCGCGCCCTGGTCCTGCTGGCCGGCGAGGATCCGGGGCTGCAGGACCTCGGGGAGTCGTACCTGTCGTCGGCGCCCGAGGGCGAGCCGGGCGAGCGGGCCCGCTGGGGCATCCGGCAGCTCGGCCGCACGCCGCAGGAGATCGTCAGGGATCTTTCGCGGCTGATGGCGCTCACCGGCCCGACGATCGTCGCGGTGGACCAGATCGACCCGCTCGTCGCCCAGTCACGGGTCACCACCTCCGGCAGCGCCGAGCACGACCCGGCCGAGCAGCTCATGATCGAGCGCATCGCGGGCGGCCTGATGGCGCTGCGCGAGGTCACCCGCCGGACGTTGACGGTCGTGACCTGCATCCCCGCCACGTGGGCGCTCATCGAGCGGGTCGCGGTCGACACCGTGCGCGACCGCTTCCGCCAGGCGGTGCCGCTCAAGACCATCCCCGACGCGGCCACCGCCCGCACCATGGTCGCCACGCGCTTCGAGGTGCAGTACGGCGAGGCGGGCGTCAAGCCGCCGTACCCGACGTGGCCGGTCCGGCCGGAGGCGTTCGAGCAGGCGCCCGGGATCACTCCGCGGGATCTGCTCATCCGGATCGACCGGCACGTCCGCGCCTGCCTGCTGGACGGCGAGGTCAGGGAGCTGACCGGGTTCGCGGCGGAGGCGGCGGCACATGCGCAGCCGACCGCGCGCCCTGCCGAGCACGCCCACCCCGCCGTCCCCGGCGATCTCGCCGCGCTCGACGGCCGCTTCGCCGAGCTGCTGGCCGCCGCGCAAGCTCCGGTGATCGACCAGGCCAGTGAGGACACCGCGATGCCCGCGCTGCTGGCCGCCGGGCTGCACGCGTGGATCGCCGAGCAGGGTGCGGCCGGCCGGGCCTTCGGCATGGACCCGCCGCCGAGCGCCAAGCCCCCGCTGCACGCCCGGCTGCGCCGCACGCTCGACGAGAGCAGGGAGGACGAGGTCCACTGGGCCTTCCGCGCGATCAGCGCGACGCACGGCAACGCGGCGCTGAACCGCCTCCGCAAGGCGTGCGTGGCGGCCGGGCTGGACGCGGAGGTGCCCAAGCGGCGGTTGTTCCTGCTGCGCGACACCCCCTGGTCACCGGGGCCGGCGACGCGGGAGGCGATCGCGGCGTTCGAGCGGGCGGGCGGCAGGACGCTGCGGATGAGCCGCCAGGACCTGCAGGTCCTCGCCGCGCTGCGGGCCCTGATCGCGGAGAACCCGCCGGAGCTGGCCGCCTGGCTCGCCGCGCGGCGGCCGACGTCCGGGATCGGCTTCCTCACCGAGGCACTGGCCGACGCGTGGAGCGTTCCGGCCGTACCGGCCCCCGAGGCCCCTGTGGCGGCGAGGAGCCGGGGCGGCGGCGACGAGGAGCACTCCCTGACGATCGGGCGGCGCGTCTCGGACGGCGAGCCGGTGCGGATCGCGCTGGAGGCGCTGCGCAAGCACACCGCGATCTTCGCCGGTTCCGGCTCGGGCAAGACCGTGCTGATCAGGCGGCTGGTCGAGGAGTGCGCCCTGCGCGGCGTCTCATCGATCGTGCTGGACCCGAACAACGACCTGGCCCGGCTGGGCGAGCCGTGGCCCGACCCGCCGCGCACGTGGGCCGAGGGCGACGCCCGCCGCGCCGCGGAGTACCTGGCGGCCACCGACGTGACCGTCTGGACGCCGGGACGGACCGGCGGACGGCCGCTGAGCTTCCAGCCGCTGCCCGACCTGGCGAGCCTGGCCGGCGACCCCGACGAGTTCGCCGAGGCGGTCGAGGCCGCGGTCGCGTTCATCGTGCCGCGGGTCAGGCTGGACGCCAACACCGACAAGGCGCTGCGCGGGCAGGCCGTGCTCAGGCGGGCGCTGGCCGCCTACGGAGGCGGCGGCGCGACCAGCCTGAGAGGGTTCGCGGCGTACCTGGCCGACCTGCCGGACGGGGTGAGCGAGCTGGCCAGCGCCCGGCGCATCGCGGCCGACCTGTCCCAGTCGCTGACCGCGGCCATGGACAACGACCCGCTGTTCGGCGGGGCCGGGGAGCCGGTCGATCCCGGGCTGCTGGTGACGCCGCCGCCGGGCAGGCGGGCCCGCGTCTCGGTGCTCAGCCTGGCCGGGCTGCCGGGCCTGGAGCAGCGGCAGAGCTTCGTCAGCCGGCTGCAGATGGAGCTGTTCGTCTGGTTCAAGCGGCACCCCGCCCAGGACCGTCCGCTGGGCGCGCTGTTCGTCATGGACGAGGCGCAGACGTTCGCCCCCGCGGCGGGAGGCGCGTCGGTCTCCACCCGCAGCACGGTGCTGCTCGCCTCCCAGGCCCGCAAGTACGGCCTGGGCCTGGTCTTCGCCACGCAGGCGCCCAAGGGGCTGCACAACCAGATCCCGGGCAACTGCGCCACGCAGTTCTTCGGCCTGCTGAACGCGCCGATCCAGATCAGCGCGGCCAGGGAGATGGCCCAGTCCAAGGGCGGCGGCGACGTGCCGGACATCTCCCGGCTGGGCGCGGGCGAGTTCTACGTGGCCGGCGAGGGCGGCGGGTTCGCCAAGGCACGCGTGCCCATGTGCCTGACGCACCACCCGAAGGCGCCGCTCACCACGGAGGAGGTCGTCGCCAGGAGCCGCGGGGGCGCCTGATCGCCACGGTCCCGGCCGTGGAGGGGGCGGCCGGGACCGCGCCGGCCTGCGCCGGTCGTCCCAGGAGGCCGGGGCTGTGCGGCCTGCGCCGGTCTTCAGGGGGACGGGCGGCGGGCCGAGGCGAGCAGGCGGCGGGCGAGTACGGCGAGGTAGAGCGCCCAGCCGGCGCCGACGACGGCCAGGGCGGCGACCGGCTGCCAGCCCGGCAGCTCCTCGACGGCCCGCCGGCACACGGCGACCGTCACCGGGATCGTGTAGAGCGCGAAGAAGGCCAGCCCGAGCACCCGTCCTGCCACGAGGAACCAGGCGTACACCCGCACGCCGCGCGGCGCCGTACGGGTGCGCCGCGCCCGCAGGTACGCCTGCGCGTCGGCCATGAGGTTCTTGTTGCCGCCGGCGTTGGCGATGGCGTAGTAGACGTCGGTGCGCATGAAGAACAGGAACTGCCAGGCGATCTGCGACAGGCAGATGACGACGACCAGCCGCACCACGGGCAGGTCGGCGGCGTACAGCACGCAGGTCCCGGCGCAGGCGAGGAACCAGTCCACCCGCATGCCCGCCAGGTGGGCGCGGTAGCGGGCGCGCCTGGGCACGCCCCAGATGCCGGTGATCCTGGTCTGCACGACGAGGAACTGCAGGCGGGTGCCGAGCGACAGCTCGGCCCGCACGCCGAGCGACCGGGCCGCGGCGATGTGACCGAGCTCGTGCACCAGCACCAGCAGCCAGGAGCCCACGGCGAAGGCGACGGTGAAGGTGAGGCTGTCCGACCAGACCAGCGAGGAGAACGAGGGCAGCACGCCGGGCCTGGCGACCGCCGCGGCCAGGGCGCACACGGTCAGCGCGGCCAGCACGGTGTGCGCCGGGCGGGAGAACAGCCAGGCCACGTGGCCGGGCCTGATCCGGTCCCACACGTTGGGCGGACGCCGCGGCGGCCCGAGCAGCCCGGCCGCGCCGAGCCCGGTCACGAACTCGGCGACGTCCACGTCCAGGCCGCGTTCGGCCAGGACCAGGGCGCGGGCTTCGGCGGCCGTCCTGGTGCCGTCGAGCGCCTCCACCACGGCCGCCGCCACGCCGGGCACGTTGACGAACGTCTCGCCGTTGCCGATCACGTAGTCGTCGGGGCCGTCGGCCACCACGCTGAGGAACGACAGGTCCGTCAGCGGCTCGGCCTTCACCCGCACACCTCGCAGCCGTCGCGGCGGTCGAAGTCGTAGGCCGTGGTGGTCAGCGTGAGCAGGTCGAGCCAGAGGCTGCGGCCCTCGACGGCGGGAGCTCCGATGCCGGTCAGGAAGCGGATCACCTCGGACGCGAGCATGCCCGACACGATCCCGCACAGCGGCCCGAACGACGGGATGGCCCGTCCGGGATTGTCGTTGGCGGGCAGGACGGTGGAGCCGTACCGCGCGGCCAGGGCGGCCTCCTGGCAGGCCAGGCAGCCGGTCTTGCCGGGCACGACCAGCGGCCCGAGCAGGCCGACGTGCTGGTTGAAGCCGCCGGTGACGAACGGCGTGCCGGCCCGCACGCAGGCCTCGTTGACCCAGCGGCGGATGTGCGGCTGCGGGGTGTCGACGGTGTTGACCACGAGGTCGGCGTCGGTGACGACGTCGGAGGGGCCGGTGATGCGCCGCTCGACGCGGGTGACGCGGACGTCCGGGCAGTGCTCGCGCAGCCTGCGGGCGGCCGCGGCCGTCTTGGGCTCGCCGAGGTCGCGGACGGTGTAGAGGTGCTGGCGGTGCAGGTTGCCGATCTCGACGCGGTCGTCGTCGAGCAGGGTCAGGCGGCCGACGCCGGAGGTGGCGAGGTGCAGGGCGACCTGGCCGCCGATCGCGCCGGCGCCGAGCACCGCCACGTGCCGGGCGGCGAGGTCGCCGAGCGCGGCCACGGCCCGGTCGGCCGGCTGGAACATGGCCATGAACAGCGCGAACCTGGACAGCCGGGCGTCGGCGGCGAGCGTGCCGAGCTCGGCGTCGGTGACCAGGAAGCGGGCCGCGCGCAGCTGTTCGACGGCCGAGTCGATCTCGGCGGGGGTGAGGTCGTCGAGGAGGTCGTACAGGTCGGACTGCTCGACGGGGGTCTCGGCGCACAGGCGCAGCAGGCGGCGCAGGGGCGGCGGCGCCGGGTCGAGGATCTGGCCGGTCGGGGGGAAGTCGCCGAGCCGGACGCGCCCGCGGGCGTCGTCGATGAACAGGGGGAAGACCGGATTCACCTGAATCCTGGGCATGAAGGCGGCTCCCGGGCGAGTGAGGGCCTCCCGCGGGGTCGGGCCGCGTCGCGGGAGGCCCGAAGTGGTCAGCAGCTGTTGCTGTTACCGGTGGTCTCGACTTCTTCGACCTTCTTGATCTCGATCGTCATGAGCGATCCTTCCGTCGATCTTGATGGGCCGATGAGATCATAAAGTAAAGATCGCCCCTTTTGATAGACCCAAGTACGAAATATCCGTGAAATCGTCTTATATCCGCGCAATAAAGTCGCGGGAACGTTTCCACATAAGCGCCGCCGACTCTTCCGAGTATCCGGGAAGATCGGGATCGGCGAACAAGTGCACATTTCCCGGATAAATGAAGCACTCGAATAACGGCCCCAACTCCGTCCGCAGACTGCGGACGTCACCGGCGTCCACCCACGGGTCGCCCTCCGCGTAGTGGAGCTGCACCGGCACCGAGACCGGCCACCCCTGCGCGCTCACCTCGGCCACGGCCGCACAGCCGTGGTAGAGCAGCAGCCCCCGGGCCAGCGGGTGCGTGGCCGCCAGGAGCTGGGCCCCGAACCCGCCCAGCGAGAACCCGGCGAACACCACCGGCCCGCGCACCTGCGCGGCGATCTCCCGCCAGCGGCGCGCGAGCTCGTCGAAGCCGATCGCGTCCCGTTTGCGCAGCCCGGATTCGAGGTCGTCGAAGACCTCGCCGTCGTAGTAGTCGGGCGTGCGCACGACGTGCCCGCCCGCGCGAAGCGCCTCCGCGGCCCCCATTACCCCCGGTCGCAGGCCCTGTGCGGAGTGCAACAGGATGATCTCTGCCATGTGCACTGTGTACCACCGCGCGCAGGCCCCACCAAGGGCCCCGTTCGGGCACCCTCCCGTGCCCCGCCGCGCCGGCGTGCGGGTCCCCGGGCGGCGGCCATGTCCGCCCGGGGGGTCGCGCGGGTCAGGAGCAGGTGTAGGCGGACGGCGTCGCGGTGTCGCCGCCCGACCTGCTGACCTGGAACCCGAAACTGGTGCTCGCGCCGGGCGCGAGCGTGCCGTTGTACCCGGCGTTCCTGGCGGTGACGTTCTGCCCGCTGACGGTGACGGCGGCGTTCCAGGAGCCGGTCAGGGTGTGCCCTGCGGGCAGGGTGAAGGTGACCGTCCAGCCGTTGATCGGGGACGTGCGGGTGTTGGTGACGGTCACGGGCTGGATGACGTACCCGCCGCTCCACTGGGTCTGCACGGTGCCCGCTGCCGTGCAGTCGCCTCCGCCGCCCCCGGTCAGGGTGGTGAAGGTGACCGCCGGGGACTCGCCGGACAGGTTGCCCGCGCCGTCGCGCGCCCGCACGTAGACCTGGTACTGGGTGGCCGCGGTCAGGCCGGTCAGGTTGATGCTGTTGCCGGTGGACTGGCCGAGCTGGGTGTCGGTGCCGCCCTGCTCGCGGTAGACGTTGTAGCCGGCCAGGCCGCTGCCGCCGGTGTCGGTGGAGGCGGCCCAGGTGAGGGTGGCCGAGTTCGCGGTGACGTTGCCCGCGGTGGGGGCGCCCGGCGTGCTGGGCGGGGTGGTGTCGGTGGAGGCGCCGCCGGCCAGGGCGTCGTGCACGGCGGTGTACGACGGCTTCTGCTGGTAGCTCTCGTTGTAGATCAGCGCGGCGCCCTGGCCGGGGAAGGTGTCGGGCACCCAGGAGTACTTGTCGGTGAAGCCCCAGATCGTCACGCCCTGGCAGGCGGTCACCGCGAGGCAGGCGTTGACGACGTTGCGGTAGTAGGTGGCCTGGGTGGCGTCCTTGGTGGCGTCCCTGGGGGTCTGCATGCGCACGTCCAGCTCGGTGATCCGGACCTGGACGCCGAGCGCGGCGAAGCGCTGCAGGTTCTGCTGGAAGTCGCTGGGGAAGCCGTACTGGATGGCCAGGTGGGACTGGAAGCCGACGCAGTCGATGGGCACGCCCTGCTGGCGCAGCGAGGAGACCAGGTTGTAGATCGCCGTGCTCTTGGCGTTGATGCCCTCGGTGTTGTAGTCGTTGATGCACAGCTTGGCGTCGGGGTCGGCGGCGCGGGCGGCGCGGAAGGCGTCGGCGATGTAGCCCGAGCCCAGCGTGTTGTACCAGAACGACGTGCGCAGGTTACCGTTGTCCTCGAAGACCTCGTTGACCACGTCCCACGAGACCACGGCCGGGTTGTCGGCGAAGTGGCCGACGACGTTGGCGATGTGGTTCTGCATGGCCGCGCGCATCGCGGTCGCGCTCAGGCCCTGCACCCAGCCCGGCGTCTGGTTGTGCCAGACGAGGGTGTGGCCGTGCACCTGCTGGTCGTTCTGGGCGGCGAAGGCGACGATCGCGTCGGCGCCGGAGTAGTTGAACTGGCCCTGGCTGGGCTCGGTGGCGTCCCACTTCATCGCGTTCTCGGCGGTGACCTGGCTGAACTCGGTCGCCGCGATGGTGCGGTAGGACGTCTCGCCGGACAGCGGGCCGGTGGCGAGCGCCGTGCCGATGAACTTGCCCTTGGCGGACGCGTGCGTGCGCAGCGGCGCCGAGGCGTCGGCGGAGGTGGCGGGGAGGAGGAAGGCTGCGAGAATCCCCAGCAGGGCGAGGACTCTGACGGACAGGGACGAGAGCACGGGCATCTACCTCCGGAGGCAGGCACTCGATTCCGAAACCTTTCGATCCGCGGCGGATCGCACCGCAGACGGTATTGACATGCGAGAGAACGATCAATGCCGATCCCACCCAGCCCCCAAAAGAGCAGTTGGCGAGCGAAAAATATCGGCTTTCACATGAAACTTTCACGGCTGCCCGCCCCCGGGGTTTTGGCTGCTCTAGCGCGACGTACCTACCGGTCGGTACTGTGAAAGTCCGGAATAATCGTCTGATGCGGGAGTTCTGCGCATGTCCCTTTCGCACGCCCAGGTCCAAGCCCAGCTCACCGGCCCCGGCCAGCTTTTCGAGACCGAGGAGATCGGCGACACCGGGGTACGCACGTGGAAGCACGCGCCGGCACACTTCCGCGCCCTGCTGGAGACCAGCAGGTTCCACGGCGAGCAGGTCTTCCTGGTCTACGAGGACGAGCACATCACGTTCGAGGAGCACTTCCGCCGCGCCGCCACCCTGGCCGGCCGCCTGGTCGAGGAGTACGGCGTCACCAAGGGCGACCGCGTCGCCATCGCCATGCGCAACTACCCGGAATGGGTGGTCTCGTTCTCGGCCGCGCTGGCCGCCGGAGCCATCGCCGTCCCGCTGAACGCCTGGTGGACGGAGGCCGAGCTGGCCTACGGCGTGCGCGACTCGGGGGCCAAGGTGCTGATCGCCGACGGCGAGCGGGCGGTCAGGCTGGCCTCCACGGGCGTGCCGATGATCGTGACCAGGGGCGAGGCGCCCGAGGGCGCGCGGTCGTTCGACGACGTGCTGGGCGAGGTCACCGCCGACGTGCGGCTGCCCGACGTCGAGCTGTCCCCCGAGGATCCGGCGACGATCTTCTACACCTCCGGCACCACCGGCCGGCCCAAGGGCGCGCTGGGCAGCCACCGCAACCTCGGCCAGTCCCCCATGACCGTGGCCTACGGCCTCGTCCGCTCGGTCACCATGGCCGGCAAGGACGCGGGCGCGGCGGCGAGCGTGCGCCGGGTGACGTTGCTGACCGTGCCGCTGTTCCACGTCACCGGCTGCTTCTCCGCCATGATCACCTCGATGTTCACCGGCGGCGGCGTGGTGCTCATGTACAAGTGGGACCCCGAGCAGGCGCTGCGGCTGATCGAGCGCGAGCGCGTCACCACGATGATCGGCGTGCCGACCAACGCCTGGCAGCTCATGTCGCACCCCGACTTCGGCAAGTACGACCTGTCGTCGCTGACCACCCTCGGCTACGGCGGCGCCCCCGCCCCGCCCAAGCTGCTGGAGCGCATCACCACGAACCTGCCCGACCGCGCCCCCTCCAACGGCTACGGCATGACCGAGACGACCGCCCTGGCCATCGGCAACGGCGGCGCCGAGTACCACGCCAGGCCCGACAGCATCGGCATGCCCTCGGCCGTCGTGGACGTGCGCGTGGTGGACCCCATGGGCGCCGAGCTGCCCGCCGGCGAGGTGGGCGAGCTGTGCGTACGCGGCCCGAACGTGATCATGGGCTACTGGAACCAGCCCGAGGCCACGGCGCAGACGTTCGTGGACGGCTGGCTGCACACCGGCGACCTGGCCAGGATCGACGAGGAGGGCTTCGTCTACATCGTGGACCGCGCCAAGGACATGGTGATCAGGGGCGGCGAGAACGTCTACTGCGCCGAGGTCGAGGCCGCCCTGTTCGAGCACCCGGCGGTGGACGACGTGGCGGTGATCGGCGTCCCGCACGACGAGCTGGGCGAGGAGGTCGGCGCGGTGATCCGGCCGGCGCCGGGCCGGTCGGTCACGCCCGAGGAGCTGCGCTCGTTCCTGGCGGACCGGATCGCCAAGTTCAAGATCCCGGCGCACGTGTGGTTCCGCGAGGGCGAGCTCCCCCGCAACCCCGGCGGCAAGATCCTCAAGACCCACCTGCGCCGCGAGGTCCTCGGCTCCTGACCGTCCCCTCCCGGGACGCCGTACCTCTCCGGACCCAGCTTCCGGGACCCGCACCCTCCTGAAACCCCTCCGGGGCGCCTCCGCAAGGAGGCGCCCCGTTCTTTTTCCCCGAAGAACCCGCAGGTCAGAGAGCGGTTCGCGGACTTCATTACCTGGTGCGTAATCGCGGCCCCTACGCCCCGGCTGACATCGTTCAAGTGTCGCAACCAGCACTTGAAGGAGCCAAGATGACCGCCCTCACCGTCACCGCCGACCGGACCAGGTTCCTGCGCCTCGCACTCGCCGCGGACGCCGTCGTCACCGGCGGCAACGGGCTGGTCTACCTGGCCCTGGCCGGCCCGGCGAGCGACCTGCTCGGCCCGGGCGCGGGCCTGCTGCGCGAGATCGGGATCTTCCTGCTCGTGTACGGCGCCGCCGTCGGCCTGCTGGCCTCCCGCCCCGCGATCAACCCGGCGGCCGTCAAGGCCGTCATCGGCCTGAACATCGCCTGGACCCTGGGCAGTGTGGCCGCCGTCGTGACCGGCGCGCTCGAACTCAGCACGCTCGGCGCCGTCTGGGCCATCGCCCAGGCCCTGGTCGTGGGGCTGTTCGCCGAGCTGCAGATCACCGGCCTGCGCCGGACCCGCCGCTAGCACCTCTCCTGAGAACCGTCGAAAGAACTCCTGGCAGAAAGTGAGATCGTCATGACCACCGAACTCGTCGAGCGCTACGTCGCCGCCTGGAACGAGACCGACGCCGACGCCCGCGCCAAGGCCGTCGCCGAGCTGTGGACCGAGGACGCGACCTACACCGACCCCATGGCCGACGTGGCCGGGCACGCCGGGATCGCCGCCGTGATCGAGGGCGCGCAGGGCATGTTCCCGGGCCTGGTGTTCACGCCGGGCGAGGTGTTCGACGCCCACCACCACATCGCCCGCTTCACCTGGCACCTCGGCCCCGCCGGCGAGGAGCCCCTGGCCGTCGGCTTCGACGTGATCGAGCTGGCCGAGGACGGCCGCATCCGCAAGGTCCTCGGCTTCCTCGACAAGGTGCCCGCCGCCTGACATCCCTCCCGCGAAGGCCCCCGGTCCCCCCGGGGGCCTTCGCCGTTCCTAAATGATTTGCCCTCATCGCGGACGTGGTCCGACAATCAGACTTCGTGTCACTCATGCGCCTGCTCCGTCAGCTCTCCCCCGACCTGAGCCCGCTGCGCGACTCCCGCGACTACCGGCTGCTGTTCGGCGCCGGTGTCGTCACCATGTTCGGCACGATGATCACCATGGTGGCGTTGCCGTACCAGATGAAGGAACTGACCGGTTCCTACGTCGCGGTCGGGCTGATGAGCCTGGCGGAGTTCGTGCCGATGGTGGTGTGCGGGTTGTGGGGCGGCGCGATCGCCGACGCGCTCGACCGCCGCCGGATCATCGTGCTGAGCGAGCTGGGCCTGCTGGTCACCACCGCCGCCCTCGTGGTCAACGCGATGCTCCCCCACCCGCAGGTCTGGGTCCTGTACGTGATGGGCGCCCTGTCCACCGGCATCGCCTGCCTGCAGCGTCCGAGCCTGGAGGCGGTGATGCAGCAGGTGGTCCGGCACGACCAGCAGGCCGCGGCGGCGGTGCTGAACAGCCTGCGCTGGAACGTCGGCGCGATCGTCGCCCCGGCGCTGGGCGGCCTGCTGCTGGTGCACCTCGGCACGCACGTCGCCTACGCCATCGACACGGCGACCTTCGTGCTGTCCCTGGCGCTGCTGTGGCGCATCAGCTCGCTGCCGCCCGTCGAGGACGCCGCGCCCGCCTCGCTCAGGTCGCTGGTCGAGGGCGTGCGGTACGCCACCGGCCGCGGCGACCTCATGGGCACGTACCTGGTGGACATCGCGGCCATGGTGTTCGCCATGTCCAACGCGCTGTTCCCGTTCCTGGCCGACGAGCTGCGCTCGCCCGAGTCGCTCGGCCTGCTGTACTCGGCCGCCGCCGTGGGCGCGCTGGCCGCCTCGGTGACCGGCCGCTGGACGGCCCGCGTCCAGCGGCAGGGCCTCGGCGTGATCGTCGCGGCGGCGCTGTGGGGGGTGGCGATGACGCTGACCGCGCTGGCCCCGAGCGTGTGGCTGGTCTTCCTGTGCATCGCGCTGGCCGGCGCGGCCGACATGATCAGCGGCATCTTCCGCACCACGATGTGGAACCAGACCATCCCGCAGGAGCTGCGCGGGCGGCTGGCGGGCATCGAGCTGCTGTCGTACGCCAGCGGCCCGATGCTGGGCAACGCCCGCGCGAGCCTGATGGCCAACTTCGGCGGCACCCGCTTCTCGCTGGGCGCGGGCGGCCTGCTGTGCGTGGGCGCCGTCCTCGGCCTGGCCGCCGCCCTGCCCGGGTTCCGCCGCTACGACGCCAGAACCGACGAACACGCGATCGCCGAACGCGCCCGCCGCCTCGAACAGTCGTCCGACCAGCCCACCCCGGCCTGACCGGCCGGCCACCCCACCGGCCGGCGCGGGGCCCTACTCCGGCTCCCGCCAGCCGTCGTACCGCTCCACCAGCTCATCCACCTGGCCGAGGGCCTGCTCGTCGAGCCCCTCCACGACGACGAGCCACTGGGCGTCCTCGGCGTCGTCCTCACCGGCGAGCGTCTCCCGTACCACCCGGGGCACGCCGAGCCCCGGGAACCACTCCCCCAGCGTCTCGGCGACCTCCTCGGCATCCCCACGCTCGCCGAACACCAGCAACTGCCTCATGCCCCACATTCTCCCGCGAGTTGCACGCGTGTACGTTCGTTCACCGAGCGTGAGCGGAGTGCAGTGACTAGCGTTGGAGGATGACTGCCGAAGCGGTCCTCCCCGACTGGGCCTTCCCTCCGCCGCAGGGCTTTGTCGCCGAGGACCTCGACCGCATTCCGGATCTGCCTCCGCACACCGAGCTGATCGACGGAAGCCTGGTCTTCGCGGGCCCCCGCCAACGCTTCCACCACGACATGATCTTCGGGATGCACCGAGCGCTCGCCGAGGCCGCCCCCGACCGCCTCCAGGTCTGCCAGGCGATGGCCGTGAAGCTGACCCCCGAACAGCGGCCCGAGCCCGACCTGATCGTCCTTGGGCCACAAGCGCCTTCCGACGAAACGATGACCTGCTAGCAGGCCAAGGATGTCGTCCTCGCCGCCGAGGTGGTCTCGCCCGCCTCCGAGGTGCGCGACAGGAAGCGCAAGCCCACCCTCTACGCCGAGGCGGGCATCCCCCATTTCTGGCGCATCGAGAAGGCCGGCGCGCTGCCGGTGGTCTACGTCTACGAGCTCGACCCCGCCACCGGTGCCTACATCGGCACCGGTGTCCACCATCACCGGCTCAAGCTGACCGTGCCGTTCGACATCGACATCGACCTCACCGCCCTCGGCCGGCGCCGCAAGTAGAAAGGGCCGGTACGGCGATCCGTACCGGCCCCCTGTGATCGGCTCAGGCGCTGCGGAGCTGGGCGCCCACGCGGTCGGCCGCCATCGCCACCGCCGCGTCCCTGGCCGCCGTCGTCTCCTCGACCGTCAACGTACGGCCCGCCGCCCGGAACCGCATCGTGTAGGCGAGCGACTTGTTCCCCTCGCCCACCTGCTCACCCGCGTAGACGTCGAACAGCCGCACCGACTCCAGCAGCTCGCCGGCCCCGTCGCGCAACGCCGCCTCCACGTCGGCCACCGGCGTGAAGTCGGGCACGACGAGCGCCACGTCCTGCGTCGCCACCGGGTACGGCGACACCGGCGGCGCCTGCACCGGCCCGGGCATGCCCGACTCCAGCCGCGACAGCTCCAGCTCCATGGCGGCGGTGCGCGGCGGCAGCCCGTACGCCTCGATGACCCGCGGGTGCAGCTCACCGGCGTGCCCCACCAGCGTGTCGCCCACGTAGAGGGCGGCGCACCGGCCCGGGTGCCAGGGCTCGTGCTGGTCGGCGCTGATGGACAGCTCGACCCGCGACTCGGCGGCGACCAGCCGGGCGGCCTGCACGGCGTCGGCCCACGAGGCCTGCCGGCCCGAGCCCCACCAGCCGGACCGCTCGAACTCCCCGGCCAGCACGACCGCGACCCGCAGCGGCTGGTCGGGCAGCGCCGCCTCGATCGAGGCCAGCTCCTCCTCGGTGGGACGGCGCGAGACGCCGAGCACCGGAGCGGCGGCGGGGGCGTTCTCCCGGGGCCGGTAGACCGCGCCCGTCTCGAACAGCGCCACGTCGCCGAAGCCGCGCCCGACGTTGCGGACCAGCGTCTTGAGCAGGCCGGGCAGCAGCGTCGTGCGCATCAGCGGCTCGTCCTCCGACAGCGGGTTGGCCAGGCGCATGGCCCGGCGTCGCGCGTCGTCGGCGGGCAGCTGCAGCCGGTCGAAGTCGTCGGCCCCGATGAACGGGTAGCTGAGCACCTCGACGTAGCCGCCCTCGGCCAGCGCCCGGCCGACCCGCCGGCGCAGCCGCTGCCCCTCGGTCAGCCCGGCGCCCGCCGGGGCGCTGGGCAGCACCGACGGCAGCCGGTCGTAGCCTTCGAGCCGGATGACCTCTTCGGCCAGATCGTTGGGGTCGGTGAGGTCGGGCCGCCACGACGGCGGGGTGACCGTGATCATGTCGGGGCCGGTGACGGCCAGCCTGGCGGCCAGCTCGCCGCCGGTCACGACGCCGGTCGGGTCGACGCCGCCCTCGCGCACGGCCGGGTCGTCGCCGTCGGTCACCAGGCAGCCCACCTGCTCCAGGCGGCCGACGACGACCTCCTTGGAGTACGGGACGCCCGCCACGGCCGACGGATGACCGGCCGGGATCGCGATGCGCGCCGGCGTGACGTCGACCTCGGCGTGCGTCACGCCGGGCTGCACGGTCGCGCCGCCCAGCTCGGCCAGCATGCGCACCGCCCGCCACGAGGCGACCAGCGGCAGCTCGCGGTCGACGCCGCGCTCGAACCGCTTGGACGCCTCCGAGACCAGCCCGTGCCGGCGCGACTCGCGCGAGATGCCGGTGGCCGAGAAGTGGGCGGCCTCGATGACGATGTCGGTCGAGCCGTCGGAGATCTCGGTCTCCAGGCCGCCCATCGTGCCCGCCATGGAGATCGGGCCCGACTGGTCGGTGATGAGGATGTCGTCGGGGTCGAGCTCGCGCACGACGTGGTCGAGCGTCTCCAGCCGCTCGCCCTCCCGGGCCCGCCGCACGACGATCTCGCCGGTCAGCTTCGACCGGTCGAAGGCGTGCAGCGGCTGGCCCAGCTCCAGCATCAGGTAGTTGGTGATGTCGACGGCCAGCGACACCGGGCGCATGCCGGACCGGCTCAGCCGCACCCGCATCCACAGCGGGCTCTGGGCGGTCGGGTCGAAGCCGCGCACCTCGCGCAGCACGAACCGGTCGCAGGCCGTCGGGTCGCCGATGGAAGCCGGCCAGGACGGCTCGCTCTCGGCGGGCACCTCGACGTCGGCCGGGTCGCGGAAGGCCACGCCGAACGCGGTGGCCACCTCGCGGGCCACGCCGCGGACGGACAGCGCGTAGCCGATGTCGGGCGTGATCTCCAGCTCGATCACGTCGTCGCGCAGGCCGAGCAGCTCGACCACGTCGGTGCCGATGGGCGTGCCGGCGGGCAGCACCATGATGCCGTTGTGGTCGTCGCCGAGGCCCAGCTCGCGCTCGGAGCAGATCATGCCCTCGGACATGCGCCCGTACGTCTTGCGCGCCCCCACCTCGAACCCGCCCGGCAGCACGCCGCCGGGCAGCACGACGGGGACGCGGTCGCCGGCGACGAAGTTCGTGGCGCCGCAGACGATCTCGCGCGGCGTCGCCTCGCCCACCTCGACCTTGCAGTGCCTGATCGGCTTCTTGAAGCCGGTGAGCTCCTCGATCTCCAGCACCTCGCCGACGACGACGTTCTTGACGTCGTGGCCGTAGGAGGTGATGGATTCCAGCTTGAGCCCGGCCATGGTGAGCCTGTCGGCCACCTCGTGCGCGGTGGCCACCGGGAGATCGACGTACTCCCGCAGCCAGGAGAGCGGGACCTTCATCAGATCTCCATTCCGAACGGGAGCGTGAAGCGCACGTCCCCCTCGATCATGTCTCGCATGTCTTCGGCGTTGTGGCGGAACATCAGCGTGCGCTCGATCCCCATGCCGAACGCGAACCCGGAGTAGCGCGAGGGGTCGACGCCGCAGGCGATGAGCACCCGCGGGTTGACCATGCCGCAGCCGCCCCACTCGATCCAGCCCTCGGACTTGCAGGTGCGGCACGGCGGGTTGCCGGGGATCGCCGAGGCGCCGCGGCAGACGAAGCACTTCAGGTCCATCTCGGCGGACGGCTCGGTGAAGGGGAAGTAGTTCGGCCGGAACCGGGTGGTGATGCCCTCGCCGAACATGACCTCGGCGAACCTGTCGAGCGTGCCCTTGAGGTGGGCCATGGTCAGGCCCTCGTCGACGGCCAGCCCCTCGGTCTGGTGGAAGACCGGGGTGTGGGTGGCGTCGAGCTCGTCGGTGCGGAACGTCTTGCCCGGCGAGATGACGTAGACCGGCAGCTCGCGCTGGAGCAGCGCGCGGATCTGCACCGGCGAGGTCTGGGTGCGCAGCACCATGCCCGACTCGGTGGAGTCCACGAAGAACGTGTCGTGCTCGGAGCGGGCGGGGTGGTCGGGGGCGATGTTGAGCGCGTCGAAGTTGAACCACTCGCCTTCGAGCTCGGGGCCCTCGGCGACCTCGTAGCCCATGGCGACGAACGCGTCGGCGATGCGCTCCTGCAGCGTGGTCAGCGGGTGACGGGCGCCGCGCGGCCGCCGGTCCCAGGGCAGGGTGACGTCGACGGTCTCCTCGACGAGCACCCGGGCGTCGCGCTCGGCCTCCAGCTCGGCCTGGCGGGCGGCCAGCGCCTCGCCGATCGCTCTGCGGGCGCCGCCGACGCGCTTGCCGGCCTCGGCGCGGGCGGCCGGCGGCAGGGCGCCGATCTCGCGGTTGGCCAGGGCGATGGGCGAGCGGTCGCCCGCGTGCGCCAGCCTGGCCTGCTTGAGTGCGTCGAGGCTGTCGGCCGCCTTGATCGCCGTGAGGGCGTCGGCCTCCATGCGGGACAGCTCGTCGGCATGCAACGGCGTCACCTCGACGGGGTCGTAGTCAGACAAGAGTGAGCTCCGTATCCAGGGCTTGAGCGGAAATGAGTCTAGTGGGGCCCGCCCACCGGACCGACTTCGACGGCTGTCGAGCCGCTCGGGGCTTCAGACCGTGGCGAAGTCGGGTGTGCCGGTGGGCACGGTAAATCGGAACTCCGCGCCGCCCTCGGGCGCGCGCTGCACGGTGATCGTGCCGCCGTGTGCCTCGACCAGGCCCTTCACGATGAACAGGCCGAGCCCGGTGCCGCCGCGCCTGCGGCTGTTGCCGCCCCGCCAGAACTGCCGGAAGACGCGCGGAGCCAGCTCGGGCTCGATGCCCTCGCCCTCGTCGCGCACCGACACGGCCACTCCCCATCCGACGGATTCGATCTCGATCGTCACGGTGCCACGCCCGTGGCGCACCGCGTTCTCCACCAGATTACCCAGAATCTGGTCGATCTTGTCCTGGTCGAGCCACATCTCCGGCAGGCGGTCGCCGACGATCAGGCGGTAGCGGTCTTCGGAGTCGCCCGCCGCGACCCGGCCGGCGACCAGCCGGCGCGCCCTGGCCGGCAGGTCGACGACCTGGCGGCGCACCTCCAGCCGCCCGGACTCGATGCGCGAGACGTCGAGCAGCTCGGTGATGAGCCGGGTGACGCG
The DNA here is from genome assembly GCF_040675255.1 of Nonomuraea sp. NPDC049624. Taxonomy (NCBI): domain Bacteria; kingdom Bacillati; phylum Actinomycetota; class Actinomycetes; order Streptosporangiales; family Streptosporangiaceae; genus Nonomuraea; species Nonomuraea sp. NPDC049624. Next base: position 56,424 of record NZ_JBFAOR010000025.1, read on the forward strand.
GTCGGCGTCGTTGTTGACGGTCTCCAGCATGACGCGCTTCTGCTCGTCGGTGAAGCGCGTCCACTTGGCCAGCAGGGTGGCGGTGAAGCCCTTGACGCTGGTCAGCGGCGAGCGCAGCTCGTGGGCCACGGTGGAGACCAGGTCGGCGCGGCTGCGCTCCAGCCGGGCGCGGGCGCCGCCGTCGCGCAGGGTGATCGTGACCCGCTCGACCTCGCCGCCGCGCTCGGGCTCGCGCACCAGCCGGGCCGCGACGTAGAGCTCCTGGCCGCCCGGCAGGTGCAGCGGCCGCTCGGGGACCCTGGTCCTGGTACGCAGCCCGCCCTCGGGATCGAGCGCCTTCCACCACTCGCGCCCGTCGTGGTCGCGGAAGGGGAAGACCTCGTTCATCTCCCGGCCCACGGCGCGCTCCATGGCGACCCGGGTGAGCCGGGCGGCGGCCCGGTTGACGGCCAGCACGCACCCATATCGGTCGGTCACGATAAGACCGTCGGGGAGGTCGTCGATGGAGATCGTGCACGCGGCGGCCACGACTCGCCCGTCGGTTTCTGCGCCGTGCACGACCTCGCCTCCTCCGCCTACAACGCCGACAATAGCGGGTTTCCGGCCGCCTAGGGCACTCGCTGAGCCCTGGCGGAGGAGTAAAGGCACACCGCCGCGGCGGTGGCCAGGTTGAGACTTTCAGCCTGTCCGTAGATGGGCACTCTGACCACATCGTCCGCCTCGGCGCGTATCTCCTCCGGCAGTCCCCAGGCCTCGTTCCCGAAGATCCACACGGTCGGTCCGGAAAGATCCACGTCGTCGAGCGTGTGCTTGCCCGCGCCGTCGGCCGCCAGCACGCGCATGCCCCGCTCCCTCAGTTGACGCACGGCGGCGGCGACCGGTGCACCGATGACGACCGGCAGATGAAACAGGCTGCCCGCGCTGGCGCGCACGCACTTGCCGTTGTAGGGGTCGACGGAGGCGTCGGTGAAGATCACGGCGTCCGCCCCGGCGGCGTCGGCCGCCCGCATGACGGTGCCGGCGTTGCCCGGGTCGCGTACGTGCGCCAGCATCGCGACCAGCTTCGGCTGCCCGGCCAGCGCCTCCTCCAGCGGCACGTGCACGAGCCGGCACACCGCCAGCAGCCCCTGCGGGGTCACCGTCTGGGACAGCTCCGACATGACCTCGCCGCTGGCCCGGTGGACGGGCACCCCCTGCAGCGTGGCCTGGGTGACGAGCTCGGCGTGCCGCAGCTCGGCCTCGGCGGTGGTGAACAGCTCCAGCGTCACCCCGTCGAGTTTGAGCGCCTCGCGCACCGCCTGCGGCCCTTCGGCCAGGAACCTGCGGTCCTGCTCCCTGAAGGCGCGCTTGGTGAGCCTGCGTGCGGCCTTCACCCTCGGCGACTTCACGTTGGTCAGCTCGGACCCGGCCATGCTCTCCCCCTGATCGTGCGTGGATACAGCAAAAGGGCCCACCGTGACGGTGGGCCCTCTGTGCCTGAAGGCGACCTCAGCTCGCGGTGGCCGGAGCGTTCACGTTCGACGGCAGCGCCTTCTTGGCGGCCTCGACGAGCGTGGCGAAGGTCGAGGCGTCGTTGACCGCGAGGTCAGCGAGGATCTTGCGGTCGACCTCGATGTTGGCCAGGCGCAGGCCCTGGATCAGGCGGTTGTAGGTGATGCCGTTGGCGCGGGCAGCGGCGTTGATCCGCTGGATCCACAGACGGCGGAACGCACCCTTACGGTCCTTGCGGTCCCGGTAGGCGTACGTCATCGAGTGGAGCATCTGCTCCTTGGCCTTGCGGTACAGCCGCGACCGCTGGCCACGGTAACCGCTCGCCCTGTCGAGGACGACCTTGCGCTTCTTCTTGGCGTTGAGCGCCCGCTTCACGCGTGCCATGTTTCTTCTCCCCGGGGGTTCGCGCTACTTGGCGAGCAGCTTCTTGATCTTCTTGGTGTCTGCCGGCGAAACGACGACTTCACCCTTGAGACGACGCGTCAGCGTGGACGACTTCCACTCGTTGTAGTGCGCGCGGCTGGCGCGGCGGCGCTTGAGCTTGCCGGTGCCGGTGAGCCGGAACCGCTTCTTCGCACCGCTGTGCGTCTTCATCTTCGGCATGTCGCCGTCTCTCCTCAATTCGGTCGTGCCGGTGGCCGGGCCGGTGCTGGCCGGCCCGGTCGCGGCTTGTTCGTCTGCCGGTGGCTGCCGGGGCGCGTGGTGTAAGGCTAACCCCGGCTGCAGGTCACGCTTCCTGTACGGAAGGTTCCGCCGCCTGCACGGAAGACTCCTCTTCCGATGCGGGAAGCTCCTCGCCGCCACGCTGCGCCTTGGCGGCAGCCTTTTCGGCCTTGGCCTCGGCCTTCTTCTTGTGCGGACCGATCACCATGATCATGTTACGGCCGTCCTGCTTGGGCTGGGACTCCACGAACCCGAGCTCCTGGACGTCCTCGGCCAGCCGCTGCAGCAGCCGGAAGCCGAGCTCCGGCCGGGACTGCTCACGCCCGCGGAACATGATCGTGACTTTGACCTTGTCCCCCGCCTTGAGGAACCGCACCACGTGACCCTTCTTGGTCTCGTAGTCGTGCGGGTCGATCTTCGGCCGGAGCTTGATCTCCTTGATGATCGTGTGCGCCTGATTCTTGCGCGCCTCGCGCGCCTTCATCGCGGACTCGTACTTGAACTTGCCGTAGTCCATGAGCTTGCACACGGGCGGTCGAGCCGTGGCCGCGACCTCGACGAGGTCGAGGTCGGCCTCCTGGGCGAGCTTCAGCGCGTCGTGAATGCTGACGATGCCGACCTGCTCGCCGTTCGGGCCCACGAGGCGAACCTCGGGAACTCGGATACGCTCGTTGATGCGGGGCTCAGTGCTGATGGGGCCTCCTAGGTTTGCGATCCCTACGTGCTCGTCGTGGCGGGGGCCTTCCGCGCCGAAGACGCGAAAAGCCCCGCACGTCGCGCATGCGGGGCCACTGAGCTCTGTGGCTTCGTGGCCTCGAGCTCCCCGGAGAGTCCGGCGTGATCCTGGACCCGGCCACCTTTCGGCGACTCGGGTGGGAGGGAGACCTCCGCTTGCGCGTCCAGCAAGGCATGCCGGACCGATCAGAGAGCTACATTACCACAACCACGCAGGCGCCTCGAATCATCCCGCCGGCGCGGGTAATCATCGGGAAGATCACTGCGGACGGGCCGCGGCCCGTCGGGCGATCTCGGCCTCGCCCGCCGCGCGCATGGCCTCGACCGGCACGTCCGGACGGCCGGTCATCAGCTCCACCTGCCGCGCCGCCTGGTGCAGGAGCATCGCGAAGCCGCCGACCACCGTGCCGCCCGCGTCGCGGACCGCCGTGGCCGCCCTGGTGGGCCAGGGGGCGTAGACCACGTCGAACAGCGCCGGCACGCGGGCCAGCCGCCCGGCGAAGGCGTCGGCGGCCCCCGCGGGCAGCGTGGAGACCACCAGGTCCACCCCCGTGTACGCGTCGAGCTTGTCGAACGTCTCCACCGCCAGCGCCACGCCCAGCCGTTCGGCCACCTCGGCGGTCTCCCCCGCCCTGGCCGGGTCGCGGACCAGCAGCGTGGCCGCGAACAGCCCCAGGTTGCGCAGGGCCGCCAGCGCGGAGGCGGCCGTGGCGCCGCCGCCCAGCACGGTCGCCGACCGCGGTGCGGGCACGCCCGCCTCGGCCAGCGCCCGCTCGATGCCGTAAACGTCGGTGTTGTGGCCGTGGCGCAGGCCGTCGGCGAAGACCACGGTGTTGGCCCCGCCCACCTCGACGGCCAGGTCGGAGACGGTGTCGAGGAGCGGCAGCACGGCGCGCTTGAGCGGCATCGTCAGCGACAGCCCCGCCCAGGCGCGCTCGCCGCCCAGCTCACCGCCCTGCTCGCCGTCGCGCTGCTCGCCGCCCCGCTCGCCGTCGCGCTGCCCGCGCACGGGGGTCAGCCCGGCGAGCAGGCCGGGCAGCCGCGCCTCGTCGCACTCGATCGCCTCGTAGCTCCACCCGTCGAGCCCCATCGCCGCGTAGGCGGCCCTGTGCAGGTGGGGCGAGAGCGAATGCCCGATCGGCGAGCCCATGACCGCAGCCCGCATCGACACTCCTTCCGGGAACACGGTCCCTCCTCCTACCACGCCGCGGGGGCCGCCGGTCGTCGGACGGCTCCCGCGGCGGAGGTCAGCCGCCGTTCCGCTTGTACTCGGCCAGCAGCGCCTGGCGTTCGGCCTCGGTGGTCGCGAACTTGGTGACGCGGCTGTTGGGGTCGGTGGCGACGAAGTAGAGCCAGTCGCCCTTGGCCGGGTTGAGCGCCGCCTCGATGGCGTGCTGGCCCGGGTTCGAGATGGGGCCCGGCGGCAGGCCGAGGTACATGTACGTGTTGTACCGGCTATTGGTCTTCGTCTCGGCGATGGTGGCGGCGGTGCGGTACTTGTTGAGCGCGTACATGACCGTGCTGTCCATCTCCAGCTTCATCTCCGGGTCGCGGTCGAGCCGGTTGTAGATGACGCGGGCGATCTTGGGCATGTCCTCGAACCGGCCGGCCTCGGCCTGGATGATGCTGGCGATGACCACGATGTCCTGGGGCTTGCGGCCCAGGGCCTTGGCGCCGCCTTCGAGGTCGACCTCGTCGGCCGTCTGGTTGAACCGCTTGACCATCGCGCCCAGGATCTGGGCCGGGGTGGCGTTGGGCGGGAACTCGTAGGTGGCCGGGAAGGCGTAGCCCTCCAGCTTGCCCTTGGCGTACGACGGCAGGTCGAGGTCGGCGGTGTCCTTGGCCGCGGCCGCGAACCCCTTGGCCGGCTTGCCCGTCGCCTTGGCCAGCGTGGTCAGCGTGTCGGACAGCCGCAGGCCCTCCTTGACGCCCACCTTGGCCAGCAGCTTGTTCTCGGGGCTCAGCATCGCCACCGCGTCGGCCGCCGACATCTTCTTGCGCATCTTGTACTGGCCGGGCTGGAGCGAGCCGCTCTTGCCGGCGTTGCCGATGGCGGTGCTGAACGCCCTGGCGCTGGCCACGACGCCGAGGCGCACCAGCTCCTCGGCCACCTCCGACGCGCTCTGGCCGTCCTTGATCTCGACGGTCACCTCGCCGGTGCCCTGGCCGGTGTAGTCGTCGGGCACGAGGGCGTCGCTGACCCACAGGTAGCCGTAGTAGCCGCCGCCGCCGATGATGCCCGCCAGCACGACGAAGGCGAGCAACGGCGCGATGAAGCCGCCCCGGTTACGACGTCTGCGCCGGCGGCGGTTGCCGCCGCGCTTGCCGGAGCCGCGGGCACGGCGCCGGGACCGGCCCTCGTCGTCCTCGGTGCCGAGCAGGGAGTTCAGATCGAGATCGCTCATAGCTGCGCTGGCCAATCTCCCGGCACGGCCCGTTCGGCGTCAAGCGGTTGTGCCGAACCGGCGGAGCTCACCGGGCGAAACGGGGGGATCCGCCGGTCATGCTCCCACGACCAGCGGAGATCACTCTGGGTAGCCATGCTAGGGGATGGGAAGAGGGCGCATGACCCGGTATGGGGCTTTTGCGCGGGCACAGGGGGGGTCCCGCCGAACATCAGTCCGTCCCGAGGTTCTTGTTCAACTCTTCCCGGTATCTCACGAACTCGCTCTCTTTGTTGGTGAATTTGGTGATTCTATGCGCCGGATCCGTCGTCACAAACCAGTGCCAATCACCCGCGGCTGGATTCAGGGCCGCCAGCAGCGCCTTCTCACCCGGATTGGCGATGGGCCCCGGCGGCAGTCCGCGGCGGTGGTAGGTGTTGTAGGGCGAGTTCACCTTGGTGTCGCTCTCCGTGACTTTCAGTGACCGGCGGTTCTGCGCGTACAGGACCGTGGTGTCGAGCTCCAGCGGCGTGTTGCTCTTGAGTCTGTTGTAGATCACTCTGGCGATCTTGGGGTAATCGGCGTCGGTGCCGCCCTCCGCCTGCACGAGGCTGGCGACCGTGAGCGCCTCCAGCGGGGTCAGGCCGAGCCGCCGGGCCCGCTCCGCCAGGTGGATCTGCCGGGCGGCCACGCCCCACCGCTCCACCATGGCGGCCAGCACGTCCACCGCCTTGTCGCCGGGCTCGACCTCGTACGTGGCGGGGAACAGGAAACCCTCGATCCCGGGCGCGTACGACGGCAGCCCGAGCAGGCTCTTGTCCACGCTCTGCAGCTCCTTCAGCGGCAGCGCGGCCAGCTGGGCGACGCGCCGCAGCACCTCGGCCGCGCGCAGCCCCTCCGGCACCGCCACCCGCCTGACCATCCGGGAGGCGGGCGCGAGCAGCAGGTCGAGCGCCGCGCCCGCGGCCATGCCCTTGCGCAGCCGGTAGTGGCCAGGACGCAGCCGGTTGGCCACGGCCCGCTCCTGAGCCGCGTTCACGAACGAACGCGAGCTGGCCACCACGCCGGCGTCGGCCAGCGCGGTGCCGATGTCCTCGGCGTTCGCCCCGGGCGGAATGCGGACGGTCACCGTCCCGCTGCCCACGCCCTCGAAGTCCTCGGGGCTCAGGTACGGCCTGACCACCGTGAGCACGCCCGCGCCCGCCGCCACCAGGGCGGCGACCAGCGCGGCGGAGACCAGCCCAGCCTTGCCCAGGGCCCGGCCACGACGGGACGACCGATCACTCCCGGCCCGCTCCGCACCCACCGGACGCGGGCCGCTCCCGGCGGACCCCCCGGCCACCGGCCGCGAGCCACCTCCGGAAGCCTCCTCGCGAGCCGACCGCGGGCCGCTGCCGGAAGGCTCCTCGCCGGCCGACTGCGGGCTGCTTGAGAATGGCTCCTCGCGAGCCGACCTCGGGCCGCCCCCGGGCGGCTCCTCGCCGGCCCACTGCGAGCTGCTGCCGGCAGGGATTCCAGCCGCCGGCTGCCGGCTGCCTCGGGGAGGGTCCTCGGCCGCCGGCTGCGTCTCGTGCTCGCTGTCCGGCCGCAGGAACGGGATGACCTCGCCGTCGTCGTCGGGGGTGGTGCTCACGCGGCCACCTCGCCGGTCGGACGCCCGGCGGGCGGCATCGGGGCCTGCGCACGAACCATGCCCTCGGGACGGGCCTTTCGGTGCCGCCCGGTCATGAGGCAGGTCCGTCGGCCGCCGCGGGGGGCGGTTCGACGGGCCTGCCTGGTGGTCTGTCGGTGGCGCGTTCGGAGTCGAGGGCGTCCTGGAGCAGCACGACGGCGGCCGCCTGGTCGACGACCCCGCGCTGCTTCTTGGCGCGTACGCCGCTGGCCCGCAGCCCGTGCTGGGCGGCGACCGTGGTGAGCCGCTCGTCGAACAGCCGCACGGGTGTGGGCGCCAGCCGGCCGGCCAGCTCGGCGGCGAACGCGCGGGCCAGCCCGGCCGCCTGCCCCTCACGCCCGGACAGCGACGTGGGCAACCCCACGATCACCTCGATCGCCTCGTGCTCGGCGACGATCTCGGCGAGCCGGTCGAGGTCGCCCTTGCCGCGGCGCACGGTCTCGACCGGCGTGGCCAGCGTCCCGCTGGGGTCGCTGCGCGCCACGCCGATGCGTACGGAGCCGACGTCGACGCCGATCCGCGAACCGAACCTCATGTCATCCGATCTGCTCGCCGATGGCCTGTTCGACCAGGCCGAGCGCGTCGCCGATCGCCTCGGGCCGCGTACCGCCGCCCTGCGCGACATCGTCCTTGCCGCCACCGCCACCCCCAAGAGCCTTGGCGGCGACGCCGACCAGCCTTCCGGCCTTGAGCCCCCGCTCGCGCCCCGCCTCGTTGACCGCGGCGACCACCACGGGCCGGTCGGAGGGGGCGCCGGCGATCACCACGACCGCCGGCCGGTCGGCCGGGAATCTGCCACGCACATCAAGCGCGAGCTTACGCAGATCGTCGGCGCCGGTGCCATCAGGCGCGCGGTGTGTCACCACGGAGACTCCGTGCAGGTCACGGGCCTGGGACGCCAGCTCACCGGCCACCTGGAGCACCTGCGCCGAGCGCACCTTCTCCAGCTCCTTCTCGGCGGTGCGCAGGCGGGTGACGATGCCCTCGATGCGCTCGGGCAGCTCCTCGCGGCGCGCCTTGAGCTGCTCGGACAGCTGGGCCACCAGCACGCTCTCGCGGGCCAGGAAGCGGAAGGCGTCGATGCCGACCAGCGCCTCGACCCGGCGCACGCCCGCGCCGACCGACTGCTCGCCCAGCACCTTGACCAGGCCGAGCTGCCCGGAGCTGTGCACGTGGGTGCCGCCGCACAGCTCGCGCGAGTAGTCGCCGATCTCGACCACGCGGACCTCGTCGCCGTACTTCTCGCCGAACATCGCCAGCGCGCCCATCGCCCTGGCCTCGGCCTGGGAGGTGTAGAACGCGTTGACCTTGAGGTCGTTGATCAGCACCGCGTTGACCTCGTCCTCGACGTCGCGCAGCACGCTGGCCGGGACGGCGCCCGCCGCGGTGAAGTCGAAGCGGAAGCGGCCCGGGGAGTTCTCCGAGCCCGCCTGCGCGGCCGTCTCGCCCAGCGCGTTCTTGAAGCCGCGGTGGACCAGGTGGGTGGCGCTGTGGCTGCGCGAGATCGCCCGGCGGCGCTCGACGTCGATCTCGGCCTGCGCCTCGTCGCCCGCCTTCAGCTCACCGCTGCGGACCTTGCCACGGTGGACGATCAGGCCCTTGAGCGGCGACTGCACGTCGAGGATCTCGACCTCGGCGCCCGCCGTGCGGATGACGCCCTGGTCGGCGAGCTGGCCGCCGCCCTCGGCGTAGAACGGGGTGCGGCCGAGCACGATCTCGACGGTCGTGCCCGCGCCGGCCGCCGGCACGCTGACGCCGTCGACCAGGATGCCGACGACGGTGGTCTCGGCCTCGGTCTCGTCGTAGCCCAGGAAGTCGATCTTGCCGGCCTTCTCCAGCAGGTGGCCGAAGACGGAGATGTCGGCGTTGCCGGTCTTCTTGGCCGCGGCGTCGGCCTTGGCCCGCTGCCGCTGCTCCTTCATCAGGCGGCGGAAGCCCTCTTCGTCGACCTTCAGGCCCTGCTCGGCCGCCATCTCCAGGGTGAGGTCGATGGGGAAGCCGTAGGTGTCGTGGAGCTGGAAGGCCTGGTCGCCCGAGAGCGTCGAGCCGGACTTGCGCTTGGTCTCCTCCACGGCCACGTCGAAGATCGCGGTGCCGGTGCGGAGGGTGCCCAGGAAGGACGTCTCCTCGGCGTCGATGACCGCGTGGATCTGCGGCGCGTCGGCCTTGAGCTCGGGGTACTGCTCGCCCATCACGTTGATCGCGACGTCGGTCAGCTCGTGCATGTAGCGCTCGTCGCCGGAGCCGAGCAGGCGCAGGTTGCGCACCGAGCGGCGCAGGATGCGGCGCAGCACGTAGCCGCGGCCCTCGTTGCCGGGCATGACGCCGTCGGCGACCAGCATGGTGCCGGTGCGCACGTGGTCGGCGATCACGCGCAGGCTCACGTCGGCGCGGTGGTCGCGGCCGTAGCGGGTCTTGGTGAGCTCGGCCGCCTTGTCGAGGATCTTGTAGGTGGTGTCGATCTCGTAGAGGTTGTCGACGCCCTGCAGGATCGTCGCCATGCGCTCCAGGCCCATGCCGGTGTCGATGTTCTTGGCCGGCAGCTCGCCGGAGATGTCGAAGTCGACCTTGGTGCGGACCTGGCTGAGCTGGTACTGCATGAAGACGAGGTTCCAGACCTCGAGGTAGCGGTCCTCGTCGGCGACGGGGCCGCCCTCCTTGCCGTACTCGGGGCCGCGGTCGTAGTAGATCTCCGAGCAGGGGCCGCCGGGGCCGGGCACGCCCATGTGCCAGTAGTTGTCCTCCAGGCCGCGGCGCTGGATGCGGCTCTCGGGCACGCCGACCTTGTTGCGCCAGATGTCGTAGGCCTCGTCGTCCTCGAGGTAGACGGTGGCCCACAGCCGCTCCTCGGGGAAGCCGAAGCCGCCGTCGGACTCGGACCTGGTGAGCAGCTCCCACGCGAACGGGATCACTTCGGACTTGAAGTAGTCGCCGAAGGAGAAGTTGCCCAGCATCTGGAAGAAGGTGGCGTGCCGGGTGGTCTTGCCGACCTCTTCGATGTCGGGGGTGCGCACACACTTCTGCGCGGTGGCCAGCCGTGACGCCGGAGGCTTGCGCTGCCCCAGGAAGTACGGCTTGAACGGCACCATACCGGCAGGAACCAGGAGTAGCGTGGGGTCCTCAGCGATCAGGCTGGCCGAGGGCACGACCTTGTGCCCACGCTCCTCGAAGAAGCGCAGGAAGCGGCGGGCTATCTCTGCCGACTCCATTGTGGCCATCCTTTGCTGGTAGTCAGTTGTCGATTTCAGCGTTGTCGAGCCCGAAGCGCGCCCGCAACTGGGTTTCGCGCTCGGCGGCCTCGCCGAGCGCGTCAGAGGTAAAGTCTCTCACCCGCGCGAGCATCCCCGCCGCGCCGTCGGCGGTGCGCCGTACGACGTGGGTCGGGTGCAGCGCCTGCAGCCTGCGCATCACCCAGAAGGCGAGGAACGCGCCGAGCGAGAGGTAGAACAGCCGTCTGATCACCGGGACCGCCTCACCCGGGCGGGCCTGCGGGCCTCGATGGCGCGCCGCACGCCGTAGCCGAGCGACGACACCTTGATCAGCGGGCCCGTGAAGATGGTCTGCGTCACCGCGCTGAGCTTGGCGGCGTGCGCGCTGACCTGCTTGACGTCCTGGGCGATGGCCTCGACGGCGACCAGTTGCCTGTTGGTCTCGTTGACCGTGACGCTCACGTCGTCGAGCAGCGGGACCAGGCGGTTGTTCAGGTCGGAGACCGCCTTGGTGGTCTCGGTGAGCAGCCTGGCGAGCTTGACGAGCACCATGGCGAGAACGCAGACCAGGACAATCCAGCCCGTGGCCGCGATCAGCCCGGCGACCTCTCCAGCGGTAAGCATCCGCTCATCTCCCTCGTACGCTGGGCCGGAACGGCATGAACCCTATCGCGTCCCGGCGACAAGGTCGGTGAGGAAAACGGGCCGGATCCGGCGGCGAGGCCACCTGCGGACACTTCCGTGACCGATCACATGCCGCTCCGACCAGGCGTTCCGCCGCCCGGCCCGCCTCCTGCCGCTCCTTCTGTCACGCCTTCTGTCACGGCTCGGGCACGCGGGCGAAGGCGCGTACGGGAACCCGCCCGGCGCCCTCCAGGAGCGGCGGCGCGGCCGTGAACAGGGCGCCGGTGGGCGGCAGCCGGTCGAGCCCGGCCAGCCGCTCCACGACCGGCACGCCCGCCGCCAGCAGCACGTCGAGAGCCGCCGAGCCCCCCGGGCCGTCGAGCCCGTCCGCGTCGGTGCCGACCAGGGACGCGCCGCTCGCGGCCAGCCACTCGGCGGCCTGCGGGGTGAGCCTTCCCCCGCCGGGCGCGCCGGTGTGCAGCAGCACCGCCCTGCCGCGCACGTCGAAGGCGGCCAGCGCGCCCACGCCGACCTCCCGCGCCTCGGCTCCCGCCACGCGCACCACCACGGCGGGCAGTTCGGCGGTGCGGGCCAGGGGCAGGCCGGTCAGGTCGCCGCCGGGCGCGACCAGGCGCGTGCCGCCGTCGGCGGGCGGGCGGGCCAGCTCGACCAGCACTCCCCCGGCGGCCGGCGCGGCCTGCGCGGCGCGGTCGGAGGGCCCTCCCCTGGTGCCCTTGTGCGGCTCGGCGAAGATCTCGACGTTGTCGAGCTCGACGCCGTCGGTCATCAGCAGGCCGAGCGAGGCCACGAACAGCCCGGCGATCTCGTCCTCGGAGGCGTCGGGGCCGGGCAGGTCGACGCGGAAGCCGTGGACGGCGAGGTCGCCGCCGTTGCCGAAGGTGATGCGGGCGTCGAAGCTCGCGCGGTGGTCGGTCATGATGGCGATCAATCTAGCGCGCGGGCAGGGGCTCAGGAGCCGCGCAGGAACTCGCGGATCCGGGCCCAGCGGTCGGCCACCGGGGCCTCGGCGCCGTGCCGGGTGGGCTCGTAGTAGCGGCGGTCGCGCACCTGCTCGGGCGCGTAGTCCTGGCGCACCAGGCCGTGGTCGAAGTCGTGGGGGTACTTGTAGCCGCCGCCGTGGCCGAGCTTGGCCGCGCCCGGGTAGTGGGCGTCGCGCAGGTGGCCGGGGACCTGGCCGATCAGCCCCTTGCGGACGTCGCCGACCGCCGCGCCGATGGCCTTGACGACCGCGTTGGACTTGGGCGCCATCGCGCAGTGGATGACGGCGTGGGCCAGGTTGATCTGCCCCTCGGGCAGCCCGATGAGCTGCACGGCCTGGGCCACGGCCACCGCGGTCTGCAGGCAGGTGGGGTCGGCCATGCCGACGTCCTCGGAGGCGAAGATGACGATGCGGCGGGCGATGAAGCGCGGGTCCTCGCCGGCCTCGATCATGCGGGCGAGGTAGTGGAGGGCCGCGTCGGCGTCGGAGCCGCGCATCGACTTGATGAACGCGCTGATCACGTCGTAGTGCTGGTCGCCCTGGCGGTCGTAGCGCACGGCGGCCTTGTCGGCGGCCTTCTCCACCACCTCGACGGTGATGTCGTCGGCCAGCAGCGCGGCGGCCTCCAGGTAGGTCAGCGACCTGCGCGCGTCGCCGCCGGCCAGGCGCACCAGGTGGTCGAGGGCCTCGGGCGCGAGCCGGGCGCGACCGTCCAGGCCGCGCGGCTCGGCCACCGCGCGCTCCAGGACCGCGCGCACGTCGTCGTCGGACAGCGACTCCAGCGTGAGCAGCAGCGAGCGCGACAACAACGGCGAGATGACCGAGAAGTACGGGTTTTCGGTGGTGGCGCCGATGAAGGTGACCCAGCGGTTCTCCACCGCCGGCAGCAGCGCGTCCTGCTGGGCCTTGTTGAAGCGGTGGACCTCGTCGACGAACAGCACGGTCTGCCGGCCGCTCATGCCCAGCTCGCGGCGGGCGTTGTCGATGGCGGCGCGGACGTCCTTGACGCCGGCCGAGACGGCGGAGATCTCGACGAAACGGCGCTTGGTGACGTTGGAGACGACGTAGGCCAGGGTCGTCTTGCCGGTGCCGGGCGGGCCCCACAGGAACAGCGACATGGGGGCCTCGCTCTCGACCAGCCGCCGCAGCGGCGTGCCGGAGCCCAGCAGATGCCGCTGGCCGATCACCTCGTCGAGGGTGCGCGGGCGCATCCGCACCGCGAGGGGTTGCGGGGTGGCCTCCTCAGCCGCCGAATCGAACAGGCTATCCACAACGCGAGATTACACGCCGGTCAGACCCGCCGCGGCCCACACGGCCCTGGCCCCGGAGTCGCCCGCCCGGAAGCAGAAGTAACCCGCCACGACGGCCAGGACGACCGTCAGCGCCGACAGCACCAGCGTGACGGGCCTGCCGAACCGGTCGGAGGTGAGCGAGCCGCGGGCGGGGGTGGTGGCGTACACCAGGGCCAGGCAGGCGGCGGCGAGCCCGGCCGCCGACAGCAGCAGCGGGGTCGCGAAGCCCTCGTGGACGGCGACGCGCGCGCCGAGCGGGCCGCCCACGCCGGTGAAGCGGGCCCGCTTGAGGCTCTCGCCGCTCTCCTTGGCCGCCAGGACCGCCGCGGGGGCGGCCACGGCCAGCAGCACCACCGCCCACGCCGTCACGGCCCGTACGCGGGGCGCCAGGGCGTACGCGGCGCCCACGAGGACGAGCAGCGGGGTCAGCACCACGGCGAGGTGCACGATCAGCGGATGGGCCGGCAGGCCGAGGATCTGGTCGAACACGATCACTCCTTGGAGGGGTCCACCTGGACTACGTATCCGTCAGCGAAATGGTTCTCTCCTCGCTTGCCCCACTCTGCGGCTTCCGCCACTTACGCCCGGCACATATCGGAGGCCGGTAGCATTCGCGGAGTTGTTTGGTCATGTGTCGGCAAAGATGAAGGAGACAACCGGTGAGCGGCGACGACCGCCAGAGCGAGCTGGCCCGGGAGCACAAGGAGCGGCAGGCGAGGCGCGCGGCCGAGCAGACCGCCAAAGCCAGGCGGAACACCTTCATCGGCGCGGGCGTGGCCGTCGTCGTGGTGGCGGGCGGCATCTTCGCCGCGACCACCCTGATGGGCGACGACAAGAAGACGGTCGCGGCGGAGAGCACCCCCTCGCCCTCCGCCAGCACCAGTTCCCCCGCCCCGACGGCGCTGCCGAGCACCACGCCGCCCAAGAAGGCGGGCAAGGTGTCGTGCACCTACAAGCGTGACGACTCCGCGCCCAACAAGTTCGTCGGCCTGCCGGGCAAGCGGCCCAACCTCAAGCTCAAGACGATGACCGTGAGCACCAACCACGGCGACATCGTGATCGACGTCGACGCGAACGCGACCCCGTGCTCGGTCAACTCGATGGCGTTCCTGGCCAAGAAGGGCTTCTACGACAACACCAAGTGCCACCGGCTGGTGACGCCGGAGACGGCCGGTCTGTACCTGCTGCAGTGCGGCGACCCGCAGGCCAAGGCCGACGGCCGGAACCCGACCGACGGGCAGGGCACGGCCGGTTACGTGTTCGGCGACGAGGCCGTCGGCATGTCCTACACCAAGGGCGTGGTGTTCCTGACCCAGCCCGACGGCGCGTCCGGGCAGAACAGCAGCCAGTTCGCCATCTCGCTGTCGGACGAGAACGGCCAGCTGGAGCCGCAGTACTCGGTGCTCGGCATGGTCCGCTCCGGCCTGGACATCATCGAGAAGGTGGCCAAGGACGGCGTCATCGTCAACGGCGACGACATCGTGGGCGACGGCGGCTCGACCGCGCCGAAGAACCCGATCATCATCAAGCGCGTCACCTTGAGATAGCACGCGGAACACGACGGCGGGGGGCCCCCCCCGCCGCGGGGGGGCCGCCCCCCCGGGGGGGTGGGAGGGGGCTTTGGGGGGGGGGGGGGGCCCCCCCCCGCAGCAGGGGGGGGCAGGGGTTAA
>NZ_JBFAOR010000026.1:0-64595 GCF_040675255.1 Nonomuraea sp. NPDC049624
CCACCTGTCGGCGGACGGCCGATGCCGGACGCTGTCGCTGGTCCTGACGCCGGGCCAGTACGGCGACAGCCCGCAGTTGGAGCGGGTGCTGCGGGCGGTGCGGGTCCCTCGCCTGGGGCCGGGACGCCCGCGTACCCGGCCCGACAGCGTGGCCGCGGACAAGGCGTACTCCTCGCGCGCCAATCGCGTCTACTTGCGACGCCGTAAGATCCGCCACACCATCCCCGAACCACGTGACCAGCGCGCCAACCGCATCCGGCGCGGCTCCGCCGGGAGACGGCCCACCGGCTTCGATGCCGAGCGCTACAAGGCACGCAACATCGTCGAACGGGCCATCAACCGGTTGAAGAACTTCCGGGCCGTGGCCACGCGCTACGACAAGCGCGCCTACATCTTCCTCGGCACCGTCACCCTGGCCGCCCTGATTATCTGGCTCCGAACCTGATCCAAGAAACAGCTCCTAGCCCTGTATGAGGAAGCCCGCAACGGCCGCTCCCGAGACGGAGCCGCCCCGGTCACCGGCAAGGACGTCGAGGCCGCCCTGACCGCGGCCGTCGACGCCCGCGTCGCTGCCGAGCTCGACGAGCTGTGCCTGCTGCACACGGCCCGGGTCCACGGCCGCTCTTGGGAGCAGATCGCCACCCTGCTGTCCTCCGGCACGGCCGTCGGGGGCATCACACCCGACCAGGCGCGGCACCGGTACACGGAGCTGAAGAAGCGGCACCCCACCGACATCATCCTGCGCGCCAGCGCCGCTCCTCTCGACACCCCGATTGGCGCTCCGGCCGACCCATGAAGTTCGACGAGCGCCGTGAGGGGTGTTCACGAGAATGCCTGGCTTGGGACGATGCACATGGACTGAAGATCGCTTCCCGCGTGCACCATGATCGTTTCCCGGCACTTGGCCTCCAGGCGGCTTGCTAGTTGCGGCCTCGAAGTGGAAGTTGGACTGGGCGGGGCAGGGCGCGCAGACTTGCAACGGTCAGCACCAGGCAGAGAATCAGCAATGCCGAGCACTGGATGATCAGAGTGATGGTGTACGGCTGCATGGGGCCGGCGGCACCGAGCAGGAAGAGCGGTGAGCGAGCCGCGGCTATCGGCAACGCGACGACAGCGAGGGCCAATCGCCAGGCCGGTCGGGTCTTGCGCGTCAGGCTTAGCAGGCCCGCGATCAAGAGCGCCGCTGCGGTCACACTGTGCGGATCGATCCAGCCGGCAATCCACATGGTGGGCTGACTGGGTGCGGCAGCCGTACCCCAAGCGTTGGTGAAGGCGAGCGCGATGGCAATGTATATCGCGGCCAGGCTCAAAGGCAGGGCGGAGAGCTGTGGGGAGCGCCGCACCGGCGCATCCCGATGGTATGCGGTCAGCAGCGCCGCAACGGGCACTACAATGACCAGCACGTAGGGCCCGGAGTCGATGACCGACCGAGGCCAGGTGAGAATGTCGATCCCGAGCATGACCAGCACGTACGTCAGCCCCAGACCGCCCAGGAGCTTGGCTGCCCGCACTTTGCCGAGCGTGAGCGCGGCGAAGGCGGCGATCCAGACCAGGCTCTCCACTATCGACACGAGTTCCGACGCCTGTCCGCCGGGCGCGATGAGCGGCGATTGCCCCGGTCGATAGCCGAGGGCACGCAGCGAGAAGACTATGGTGATCCAGCTGATCGCGGCCTGGTAGCCCAGCCCGAGGAGAGCGGCCAGCCTGACCGCGTCACCGACGGCGCGCGAGCGGGGGGCAGCGCCGATACCGCCAAGCCTGATTCTGATCGCCAGTGCGGCGATGGAGGCGACCTCGCCCCAACTCGGTCGCGCGCTGTGCCCGTCATCATCTGGTCCAGCGCCTTGGAGGAAGGCCTCGACCATCTCCTCTTCGCGCTCGGCCCTGTAGAAGGCGGGCAGCATCTTGAGGATGAAGCGGTAGCGCTGCTCCAGGAGAGTCACGCCGGACCTCCGGCGGTGGAGGGCCGGATTCCGGAACCGCGCCGGTGGGCGCCGAGGCGTTCGGCAGCGATGTGGAGAGTGCCGGTCAGCCTGGCGAGCTCCCTCGCGAGCGCTTCTGCCCCGGCGTCAGTGATGCGGTAATAGCGGCGCAGGCGTCCCGAATACGCTTGCTCGTGGTCGAGTTCCACCAGGCCGTCGGCAGCCAACCGGTCGAGCACCCCGTACAGGGAGCCGATCTTGAGCTGCACGCTGCCCTCAGACAGCCGGTCGACTTCCTGCACGATCCCGTAGCCGTGTCGCGGCTCGTCGAGGAGTGCTGTCAAAGCCAAGAACATCGGCTCCGTCATAATCACCTTGCCATCATAACCTGTATGGCAGGATATGACAGTAGGCAGGTTAGGAGTGGCGTTCTGCAGCATGGCGGCAGTCTGCGGCAACGTCTGGGCAGCACGGGTTTACTGCAGAGCTGTTTCGGTCTTCGTTTGGTAGTGACTGCCAGCACCACCCGAGCCCGAGCCACCCGGCCCCGGCCACCCGCCAAGCAGACGGCACAGATCCCCGATGCCGTCGTCAGCCACTACGCCCGGCTGCTGGACGACTCCGGCATCATGGCGTTGATCCACGCCGAGCTCGGCCCACGCCCCGGACCGGCGAGAGTGCCGATCCGGGCGGTGCTCGTCTGTCTGATGGTCTCGATCCACCACAGCGGCAAAGCCACCCTGACCGAAGCCTGGCGGCTGTCCGCCTTCTGCCTCTCTGCGGCCGCCCGACAGCAGCTGGGACCGGACACCGACCGGCCGCCTGCCGACGATCCGCATGCCTGCCTGGCTGACAATCGGCGTTTCTATCGCGCCCCCGACCGGCTCACCAGCCTGCTGGACCCGGCCCGGCACGACCGTCGCACACGCCTGCCTCAGCACGAGGCCGACCTGCTCGCCACCGCCCGGGAAGACGACGATCCCGACCACACCCGCAAGCGGGACCTGCTGCAAGACCTCGTCACCGCGCTCGTGCTCACCCCGGCCCGCTGGAGCAAAGGCCGCGGCTACCTGGCAGGATTTGGCGGCGACGTCGGCATCGACACCACCGCCGCCCCGGTCTTCGCCCGCCCGCCCCGAGCTCGCCGCTCCACCGGCGAACTGATCGCCCCCACCGAGATCACCGCAGGCTGGCACCACTCGGCCGGCAACGACCCGCCCGAGTACGGCTACAGCGCCACCCTCACCGTCGCCGCCCGCACCCGCTCGGCACTCGGCCTTTTCCCGCAACTGGCGCTCGGCCTGGTCCTCGACACCCCGCACAAACGCATCGGCGCCAATGCCATCTCCACCCTCAAGCTCCTGGCCACGCTCGACCTTCCTACAGCCTTCGCCGTCGTCGACCGTGCCTACACCGACCAGCAACCCGCCCATTTCGCCCAGCCCGCACGCGAACTCGGCTACCGACTCGCCCTCGACTACAAGGCCGACCAGCGCGGAGTGCAGGGCAGTGCCCACGGCGCCCCGCTCATCGACGGCAGCCTCGCCTGCCCGCTCCTCCCCGACAGGCTCGCCCAGGCGACCACCGGCCTGGACGACGCCGCCATCCGCGCCCCGTCGGAGGAACTCACCGCGTTGATCAGCGCGCGGGAGCCGTACTTGCTGCGCCTCAAGCAGAGCCCGAACACCAGCGGCACTGTCCGCTTCCAATGCCCGGCAGCAGGCACCTCCCCCTCGGTCACCTGCCCCCGCTTCGACCGCCTCCACCAGCGCGGGCCCAGCCGTCCCACCACGGTCGACCTGACCGACGCTCGGCATCGAGCCGCTCACCCGGCGGGGAAACCCCGCGTCCTGCCCCCGAGTCCCGACCACAAGCCCGGCGAACTGCCGAAGATCTGCCGCCAGCAGACCATCACTGTCAGCAAAGGCGACCTGGGCCATCTCGACAAATTCCGTCAGGATCTGCCCTACCTCAGTCCCGCCTGGATCGGGACCTACAAGTCCGTCCGCGCCAACACCGAGGGGATCAACGGCAGAGTCAAGGGACATGACCTCGACCTCGGCGACCCCAAGAACCGGCTCGCCCACGGCCGCGTCGCCCAGACCATCTTGGCCGCGCTGATCGTCGCCGTCGCCAACGACCACTTCCTCGACCACTGGCGCCACACCCAGCAGCCTCCAGACGAGCCCGACACCTCGGCCGACGTCGTCGAAATCCCAGCAGATCAGGTCGACCGCACGCCGCTCCCGGGTCGGAGCAGGCCACCACCTATCCCATAAGCCGCAATTCAGATCACCCTGTCGCAGCACCCAGCCCGGCGTCGGCTTCGCCATGCCCAACGACGCGAACTCGGTCCTCGACCAGCGGTCTGACACCACCTGGACCTTCCCGGGCACCTGCTCCGCAGCTCTCAAACCAGGACGAACCCGATTCGGAAACCCCTGAAACGACGAGATCCCGCCCGATCGTGATGATCAGACGGGATCCCGTCAACTTCAGTCCAGCCGTTTCAAGAACGGCCCCGTGAGGCGCTGCGCAGGCTCGTCCAACGCTAGGGGGATGATGCCGAGCGCGAGCAGGCCACCCGCATGCAGTCGCACTACTGGGTGGACCCCCAGCGGGCGGTATCCCTAGTGGCCCTGGCCTTGGAGGAGGAAGCCAACTTCGGCCGCCGCCTGCTCGGCTACGACTCGATCAGTGACGCGGACGTGGACGCGGCCCTCATGGCGGTCGTCGACGCCCACACCGCCGCCGAGCAGCGCGAACTGATCGTGTTGCACTCCGCCCGTGCTCGCGGCCGCACCTGGGAACAGATCGCCGAGCTGCTGAGCCACAGCCTGCCCGCTCCCACTGCCGTAACCGCGGCCCAGGCCAAGGCCCGGCTTGGGGCGTTGCGTAAGAAGTACCCCTACACGGCCGGCCGACTGCCCCGCACGGTCACCAGCACCCCCACCGCCCTCTCGGAGCCGTCATGACCAGCTCGGCCCCCGCGCCCGGCCCAGCCGCTGTTCCCGGCGCCGAGTTTCACGCAGCACTGCCCGAGCTGCGTACCCTGAGCGAAGCGCTGTACGGCGCACTGTCGCAGCCGATGAACCAGGCCGACCCGTACGCCGAGATCGCCTGGCAACTGGCCAAAGCTCTGGCGTTCCTGCTCAACGCTGCCGACCGGTCCGGCGACCGCGCGGCGCTGCTGGAGGGGCTGGGCCAGGTCAGCGACTCCACCGCCACTGCCGCCTTCCGTGCCCGTGCGCTGCTGGCCGCCGGCGTGCCCGTGCTCGCGCTGGCCACCGGCCGCGCCGCTGATCGCGAGAACCGCACCGCGCTCGGCGACAGCCTGACCACCCGCGTCACCGCCGAGCTGCTGACCGCCGACGAGCACGGCGACAGCTACGGCGGCCCGGGTGACGTGATCGACGGGATCTTGACCACGATCCGCACCAGCCCGTCGGGGCGCTCGGCGTGCCAGGCAAACCTGTAGACCGCTTCGTGGATCTCCTTGTCCGGAAGTGAGCCGTCGGCTGCCGCCTTCTCGAGACGTACGACGATCTCCGCCGCCTGCCGGCTCATGAAGGCCCGGTCGTGTTCCTCGCCCTCCTCCAGGTGGGAACGCATCGACCGTTGCGCCCACACGACCAGGCCGACCACCGTGAGCGCCGCGAGCAGCAGGACGACGATGACGCCGGTCAGCAGCTTCGGCAAGCAGCCGACCGGCGTCGCCTCTGGCTCGTCGAGGTCCAGCACGTTTTGACGTTACCTCTATGAGCCCTTGTAGCCGATGGCGCTCACCACGTTCTGCACCGCGGTGGCGTACCCCGTCGTGCCGGCCGCCCTGGGATGGAAGGACTCCCGGCTCAGGCAGAACGTGCTGTTGCTGATGCAGAACGGCGTGGCCAGGTCACCCTTGTGGAAGTCGCCGTCGCCGTTGGGCCCGTTGACGATCGCGTTGATCCATTCGTCCGCGTCACAGGCTCCGTGACCGGAGAAGGTCGGCACCGGGTGGGAGTAGGCCACCTTGACCGGGATCGGCGAGCTGGCCAGCTTGCCCACCATGATTCCCCGGTCCCTGTGCCGGTCGCCGCGCCCGCCGGGGTGGTGGTCAGCGCGACGGCGACAGCCGCTCCGGCCACCACCGTGGCCAGGGCGGTCAGTGCCGCCTTCGAGGTGTGCATGGGGGTGCCCTTTCCGCGAGGGGGAACGCGGCGTCATGCTCGGTCGCCGCGTTACCGCCCGTCAATGCGAGGGCCGCCCTCACCCCTTCTGAAGTGCGGGAACGTGTGAAACTTTCACGCCTTGGGATCGTCGCCGATGACCGGGTCCGTGTGCGTGTCCACGTCCACGGCCGAGCGGGCCACGACCGCTCCCTCGCTGACCAGGGCGACGTGCAGGCGGCCGCTGGTCCAGCCGTCCGGCAGCGCGGCGCGTACCTCGGCGGGGGAGCCGAGCAGGAACGGCTTCGCCTCGGCCCACGGGCCCGCCGCCCCGGGATCGGCGGGGGCGGGGCCGAAGACCGGGGTCCAGGCGGTGTGCAGATGGCCGCCGACCGGCTCGCCGCCGTGGTGCGAGACCCGTACGGGCACCGCGACCTCGCCCGACGCGCTCAGCAGGTCGCGTCCTGGCGCCACCGGGACGACGTCGAGCACCAGCGTGGTCGTCGCGTTCACGTGGGCCGGCTCCACGCCGGCCAGGTCCTTGGCGCGGCGCTCGAAGTCCAGCAGGCCGGCGGACTCGTGCTCGACGTCGTACAGCTCGGTGTAGACGTAACCGGCCAGACGGTCGTGGCGGCGCAGCTCCTGGGTCTGCCAGCGCAGGTGCCAGGCGCGTTCGACGCAGGTGAAGCCGCCGCCGTACTCGCTGTTGAGGTTGGGCAGGCCGCGCAGCGGCTGGGACGGTACGCCGGCGAGCTTCTTCCGCACGACGAAGTCGGGGCCGAGCTTGACCGGGAAGTCGTCCTGCGCGCCGTCGAGCAGCGCGGCGACGGTCTTCCCCCAGGAGGCGGCGGACTCGTCGTAGTAGTGCCAGTCGAGCAGGTCGGTCTTCACGTGCGCCCAACCGGAGTCGTCCACGGCGGGCCTGGTCGGGTCGAGGGCCTTGAGCAGGTCGTACGCCCTGGCCACCGCCTCCTGCTTGGCCGGGTCGCCCGGGATGTCCCAGTCCAGGCCCCACTCCTCGTTGTACAGGCCCCAGATCACGACGGCGGGGGAGTTGCCGTCACGCTCGGTCATGGGCGCGATCTGCTCCTCGAACGCGGCCACCGACTCGGCCGAGAACCGCCCGGTCGCGGCCGGCTCGGCCCACACCAGCATGCCCATCGTGTCGGCGTGGTGGACGAAGCGCGGGTCCTCCAGCTTGAGGTGCTTGCGCACCAGGTTGTAGCCCGCCTCGGCGGCGAGCTCGATGTCGCGCCGCAGGGCCGCGTCCGACGGCGCGGTGATCCCGGTACGCGGCCAGTAGCCCTGGTCGAGCACGCCGCGCACGAACAGGCGGCGGCCGTTGAGATACAGGTCCTCGCCGACCGCCTCGATGCGCCGCAGGCCGGTGTACCCGGTCACGCGGTCGACGCCGTCCTCGGAGACCAGCTCGGCGTCCACGTGGTACAGGTACGGGTCCTCGGGCGACCACAGGCGCGGGCTCGCGATCGGCAGCCTGGCCGTGGCGGTCCCGTCCGTGACCTGGGTCTCCACGGTCTGGCCGGTCTCGCGTACGGTCAGCCGCAGGGTGCCCGTACCCGACGTCCTGGCCGCCACCTCGACGGCGTCCAGCTCGTACGAGGGCCGCAGCTTCAGCGCGGTCAGATGGGTCGCGGGCCGGCACTCCAGCCACACGCTCTGCCAGATGCCCGACGACGGGGTGAAGCACACGCCGTCGAAGTCGTCGCGCGGGATGCTGCGCTGCTTGCCGTGGGCGAGCTCCCGCTTGTCCAGCGGCGCCGACACCCGGACCACGACCTCCTGCTCGCCGTCGCCCAGCGCGTCGGTCACGTCGGCCTCGAACGGCGTGTAACCGCCCCGGTGCCGGGCCACCTCGACGTCGTTGACCCACACCGCGGCCTCGTGGTGCACGGCCCCGAAGTGCAGCACGACCCGGCCCGTCCACTCGGCTGGGACGGTGAACCGGCGGCGGTACCAGGCGAGCGGCAGCCAGTGCGCCTCGATGCCGGACGCGGCGGTCTCCCAGGCGAACGGCACGGTGATGGTCCGGTCCCAGTCCGGCTCGGTGTCGGCCCGGAAGTCCCAGTCGCCGTTGAGGCTCGACCAGCTGTGCGACCGGTCGAAGTGGGGCCTGGGGTATTCCGCACGGGGCGTCATGGTGTTCCTTTCAGACAAAGAGGGGGCCAGGTCAGCCTTTGACGCTGCCGGCGAGGATCCCGTTGATGAAGTGCCGCTGCAGCAGTACGAAGATCACCAGCAGCGGCAGCAGGGCGATGCTGCCCGCGGCCAGCAGCTCGCCCCAGACGGTGGCGAAGTCGGCGCCCACCCTGTTCCCGGTGACGTTCTGGGCCAGCGTGGACAGCACGACCTGGAGGGTCTGGTGCGAGGTGTCGTTGACGGCGACGACCGGCCAAACGAAGTCGTTGTAGACGTTCATGGTGGTCAGCACGGCCAGCGCGGCCAGCCCCGGCCTGATCACCGGCAGCACGACCTTGGCGAAGATGCCGAACTCGCCCGCGCCGTCCACCCGCCCGGCGTCGATCAGCTCGTCGGGGATCGCGGCGATCGTCTGCCGCATCCAGAAGATGCTGAACGCGTCGACGCTGCCGGGCAGGATCAGCGCCTGGTACGTGTTCACCCAGCCCAGCGTGCTCATCTCCAGCAGCAGCGGGATGACGAGCACCAGCGTCGGCAGCATCAGGGTCAGCATGACCACGCCGAACAGCAGGTTCTTGCCGGGGAAGTCGTACTTGGCGAAGGCGTAGCCGGCGAGCGGGCAGAAGAACATCGTCATCGCGCCCTTGACCACCAGCACCAGCGCCGTGTTGGCGAAGCCGGTGCCGATCGGCACGTCGGCGAACATGGCCCGGTAGTTGTCGAGGGTCAGCTCGCCCACCGACAGCGGGCTGGTGATGATCTCGGCGGCGGGCTTCAGCGACGAGCTGACCGCCCACCAGATCGGGTACAGGAACGCGAGGGCGAGCAGGGTGAGCACCGCGTACTGCGCGATGCCCGGTCTGGTCTGGTTCATCACACCTCGTCTTTCGGCCGCAGCATCCTGGTCGCGGCCAGGGACAGCCCGAAGACCAGCAGCACGAGCAGGAACGAGTTCGCCGAGCCGGTGCCGAGGTCCGACGCGGTGATGTGCTCGTACAGGTAGAGGCCGGCCGTGGTGGTCGAGCCGTACGGGCCGCCCTCGGTCACGACGTACGGCTCGGCGAACATCTGGAAGACGGCCAGCGTCTGCACGACCACCAGGAAGGCCATGCTCCTGCGCACCAGCGGCACGGTGATCGACCAGAACTGGCGCATGCGGGACGCGCCGTCGAGCGCGGCGGCCTCGTACACGCCGCCGGGAACGGCCTGGAGCCCGGCGAGCAGGATGATGATCGCGAACCCGGTCGTCTTCCACAGGAACAGCAGCGCGAGCGTCGGCTTCGACCACGCGGTCGAGGTCAGCCAGGCCACGTCGGGCAGCCCCACCAGGTTGAGCACGTGGTTGACCAGCCCGTAGTCCTGGTCGAACACCACGATCCACACCTGGGCCATCGCGACGAGCGGCGTCACGAACGGCGCGATGAACGCCACCCTGAACAGCCCGCGCAGCCGCAGCTTGGCGTTGGCCAGCAAGACCGCCCCCGCGAGCCCGGCCACGATCTGGAGCGGCACGATGAGCAGCCACATGATCGCGCTGTTGCCGAGCGAGGCCCAG
This sequence comes from Nonomuraea sp. NPDC049624, assembly GCF_040675255.1. NCBI lineage: Bacteria > Bacillati > Actinomycetota > Actinomycetes > Streptosporangiales > Streptosporangiaceae > Nonomuraea > Nonomuraea sp. NPDC049624. The sequence goes on from NZ_JBFAOR010000026.1 coordinate 9,783, forward strand.
AAGTCGGGGCTGGTCAGCAGGTAGACGTAGTTGCCGAGGCCGACCCAGTGGGCCTCGCCCGCGCCGCGCCAGCGGGTGAAGCTGAGCTGCAACGCGAACAGCAGCGGATAGACCCCGAACGCGGCGAAGACCGCGAAGAACGGCGCGACGAACACGTACGGGGTGAGCCGGACACGTCTCATCAGGACCGGTCGATCAGGTTGCGCTGGATCTTCTTGGCCGAGTCGGCGATCACGTCGTCGGGCGACATCTTGCCCTCGATCAGGCGCTGCAGGTTGTCGCCGAGGTAGTCGACCGACTGGGCCCACCAGACGGGGATCGGCGCGGCGGCCGGGATGGTCGCGGCGGCGTCCACGGCGACCTTCCACAGGTCCTGGCCGCCGAGCGCGTCGATGGGCTTGAACAGCGGCTTGGCCTGGGCCGGGGTGTAGCTGGGGATCGAGGTGGACAGGCCGCCCGGGTAGACGTCGTTGGGGCCGTACACGGCGGTGTAGCCGGGCTCCTTGAAGCACAGGAACTCGTACAGCAGCCAGGCGAGCTCGGGGTTCCTGGCCTTGGCCGGGATCACGAAGCTGCTGCCGCCCATCGCGCCGCTGCGCGCGCCGCCCGGCGTCCAGGCCGGCAGCGGCGCGGCCCGCCACTTGCCCTTGGTGGCCTTGAGCAGCTGCTGCGGCGCGAACGACCACCAGATCGCCCACGGCACGAACACCTGCTGCCCGCTGTCGAGCGTGTTGACGTCGGCCGCCTCCAGGTACGGCGCGTGCGTGACCAGCCCGTCCTTGACCGCCGTCTGGATCCAGGTGAAGATCCGCCGGTACTCGGCCGAGTCCAGCCGGAGCTTGCCCTGCGCGTCGGTGAGGCTCGTGCCCTGCTGGTTGGCCAGCATCTCCAGCCAGAGCTGGCCGAGGAACGGGCTCTTGTCCAGGTGGATCGGCCGGGTCTTCGGGTCCTTCTCGCGGATCGTGCGGGAGGCGGTCAGCAGGTCGTCGTACGTGGCCAGGCTCGCGGGGTCGACGCCGGCGTCCTCCAGGATGTCCGCGCGGTACCAGAGCAGCCCGGGGTCGAGATCCCACGGCACGCCGTAGATCTTGCCCTCGACGGTGTTCACCGACAGCTTGTACGCCGACGTCTGCTCCCGGTACGGCGCGATCAGGTCGGTCAGGTCGAAGAGGTGCTCGGCCTGACCGCCGATCTTGGCGTCGTCCCAGAAGCTGCCGTCGGGCACGTCCGTGCCGCTGATCAGGGTGTTGGCCAGTTTGGCGTCGATGTCGACGGCCAGGTGGTTGACCTTGACCCCCGGGTACGCCTGCCGGAACTTGCCGATGGCGGCGTCGAACACCTTGAACAGGTCCCCCGACCGGTTCCAGATCGTGATCTCGCCCTTGGCCGCCGTCGACGCCGACGCGGTGGGTCTGGCCAGTTTGCTGGGCCCGGTGCTCTGGCCGCCGGGCGCGCAGGCGGCGAGCGCGCCGGTGGCGGCGAGCGCGCCGACGCCGAGTGCTCCCTTGAGGAAACCGCGACGGTCGATCGGGGGTGTGGACATCGATAACTCCTCGGCCTTTGAAGGCTCTGCAACGATGCAGACATCATGCATACTTCTCTGCAACGATGCAATACTGGGTTCGGGATCTTCCCAGTCACCCTCGGTTGGAGGTATAGGAGACGCATGGCCGGTCCTACGCTGCGCGACGTCGCCAAACGAGCGAACGTGTCGATCCGCACGGTGTCCAACGTGGTGAACGGATACGCGCCGGTCTCCGACGAGCTGCGGACCCGCGTACAGGCCGCGCTGGACGAGCTGGACTACCGGCCCAACCTCATCGCCCGCAACCTCAAGCAGGGGCGTACCGGGATGATCGCCCTGGTCGTGCCCGAGCTGGACGTGCCGTACTTCGCGGAGCTGGCCCGCGAGGTGATCACCGCGGCCCGCGCCCACGGCTACGTCGTGATGATCGACCAGACCGACGGCGACGGCGAGCGGGAGCGCGAGCTGCTCGGCCGCGAGTCGCGCGCCACCATGTTCGACGGCCTGCTGCTCAGCCCGCTCACGATCTCCGCCGACGAGCTGCGCGCACGCGGCAACAAGACCCCGATCGTGTTACTCGGCGAGCACATCTTCAACGGCAGCTTCCCGCACGTCGCGATGGACAACGTGGCGGCCGCCCGCGACGCCACCGCCCACCTGCTGAGCCTCGGCCGCCGCAGGGTCGCGGCCATCGGCGACCAGCCGTACGCGACCGGCGAGACCGCGCAGCTCCGCACCGCCGGGTTCCGCCAGGCGCACGCCCGCATGGGCCTGGAGGTCGACGAACGGCTGATCGTCTCGACCCCCCACTTCCACCGCCGCCGCGGCGCCGAGGCCATGGAACGCCTGCTCGCCCTGCCCGAGCCGCCCGACGCCGTGTTCTGCTACAACGACCTGCTCGCCCTGGGCGCGATCAGGGCGCTGACCAGGGCCGGGCGGAAGGTGCCCGACGACGTCGCGGTGATCGGCGTCGACGACATCGAGGAGGGCCAGTACAGCACGCCGAGCCTCACCACGGTCGCCCCCGACAAGGGCGTGATCGCCCGTACGGCGGTCGACACGCTCATCGAGACCATCGCCGGCACGGCCGGGGCCCCCGCCGAGATCGTCGTCCCGCACCACCTGATCGTCAGGGAGAGCACGGCGGGGTAGGAGCGGGGGTGGTGCCGGGGGAGGTCCGGGTTCTCGCGCCGCGGGGTAGTGCCAGGGCTAGGGCCTGTACGGAGTTGAGATCAGAGGGATTGCCTGCGGTACGGCCGGTGACCCTGGCAGGCCATCGAACATGGCGCGTGGAGACCTCACCGACGAAGAATGGTCCTTGATCGAGCCTCACTTACCGCTGGGTGAGCGGGGTCCGATCCCGGATCTGCGACGGCTGTTCAACGCGGTGATGTGGCGGTTTCGTACCGGCAGCCCGTGGCGTGACCTGCCGAAGGAGTACGGGCCATGGTCCACCGCCTACGACCGGTTCCGCTCCTGGGCGCGGGACGGCGTGTTCGAGCAGCTGATGCAGGCCATGATCGCCGAGGCCGCAGCCCGGGGACAGGCCGACCTCGACCTGGTCAGCGTCGACTCCACCACCGCCCGCGCCCACCATCATGCCGCCGGGATGGTCTTGGACGGTGAGCTGAGCGCAGCCCTGGAAGAAGCCGCCCGGCAGGAAAGGGGGCTACGCCAAAGGGGCAAAACGCCGCCGACGGCGACCCCGGCGACGAAGAGAGCAGGGACAACGACGACAACGACGACGGGGACGACGGGGACGACGGGAGGAACGAGCGGCGACGGCTGCGACGCCGATACCTGTTCCGGCTGAAGGCCGCCAAGCCTGGATGCTGCGTCCGCCAGGTAGTCGAGAACAGCCGTGCCGACCCCGGAGTTCCCGAACGGCGGAGGCACGCCGGAGCAGGCCTCCGTCCCGCTCTGGCCCGGCAGCCCGATGGTTCGCGCCGTCCACGCCTCACCAGTCAAGGACACCTCGGTGGGCGTGATCCACCTTCTGCCTCGGCCATCGAACTGAGTGCCTGGCACTGCGGCTCTACTGAGGTTCGCCCAGTTCAGCGGCGGGGTCTCCTATGAATCGGTCCAGCGGACCGGGTGACCAGATGGATGCGTGGTGAGCCAGGTCCCGTCCCCGAGAGGGCGGATGTCGTAGGAATGCTCCCCGCGCGCGTCGAGCTCGGCTTGGACTTGGCCAGAGCGCGCATCGACGCGGTAGTGGTGGATCCACTCCTGCTCGTCCTCGGTTTCGCCAGCGATGGTGACGATGACGGTGTCTGGGCTCAGGTAGCCGCCGCACCATTCCACATAGGCCTCGTCCGGGTCGTGTCCGAAGGCGTCGACCGAGAGGGTGAACGCCACCCCGCCTTCGGGGTAGGCGTGGACGGCGATGTCAGCCTGGTTGTGGTCAACGGTCATGAACTGGCGGCCATCGGGCGACAGGTCGATGAGGCATCGATCGTCCCAGGGGTAGCAGAAGAGATCGATCCCGGCCTTGGTCAGTGAGGCGCGGTAGATGACCGAACCGTCCTGTCCTTCTCCCACGTTGAGGAGGACTTGACCGCTCGTCCCGTGCAGCAGTTGCACTCCGCCGTGCCCGACGGTCTGCAGATCCGCCTGCGCGATGACCGCTCCGGACCAGGCGTCCAGGGCTACCCACTGGTCGGGTCGGTCACGGCCGGCCATGGCGTCAGGGCGGTAGACCCACACCACGCGTCCATCGAACGACAGCACACAGCCAGGCTCGTGTCGGTATCGCTGGACTGACTCTGGTTCAAGCCCAGACCGCCAGACCTCGGCTCCGTCCGGCGTCACGCACACGACCGCGTTCAGAGTCGTGTAGTAGACACGCTGAAAGTCAGCGGCAATTGCGTGGTCGATGACGTCGTCCCCGGGAGACGGTGGACAAATCATGGCGGGTGACAGCACGCCGCTGGCCTTGGCAGCCAGGTCGTAGACGCAGATGCGTCCGTCGACGAGCCGCGTGATGATCTGGCGGGGGTGCCGTGATTCAGCCATGCCCGGAGGTTAGTGCCCCCCAAGCACTTTCACGGCAGCTGCTCCCTTGGCTGCCCCACCTGCTGCCAGGCCTCCCGGTATCACCACATCCGATCGGCCCAGTCGCCGCATCATCGCAACGTCCTCTTCCAGCGGAGAACACAGCCACGGCCTGGGCCACCGCGGCGCTCCTGGCCGGCGGCCTGCTCCTACGGATGCGCGACGCATAGCCGCCAACCGGATCCTGGGCCAGCAAGTGGGCCCGAACGCCCCGAACACGACCCGGCCGCACTTCGCGGGCACCCCTGACCTTCACAGGGATTCCTCCGCTGATCCCGCTCCCCTTGGCAGCGGTCCAGTGACCGCCCGAGCTCATCGTGACCGAGGCCCTGCCGGAGCATCCAGCCAAGTTACTCCCAGGTGCCGCCAACGGCTGTTCGCCGGTTCCTCAACCGGGAGCGGCGGGGTGTGCCAGGGCACTCACGATCGCGGCGAGGAGAGGGCCAGCAGCGCGGCGGCCAGGGCCCGGCCGTGGGCCGGAGCGTGCTCGCCGTCGCCCACCCGGATCTGCCGACCCTGGTGGTGCAGCACCACGGCGCCGTCCGGCTGCCGGGCGACGACGACACCAGCGCCAGGCACCGTCACGCCGCGCACGCCTTCACCGAGGTCGCCGCTGAGGTCGGCCAGGTCGGGCAGCACCAGCCCGGCGGCTGTCTGGGCGGCGGCCAGCCGGTCACGTAGTTCCCGCACCTGTTCGGCGTCGCGTTCACGTTCGGCCTGGGCGGCGCGGGCCTGCTGTTCGGCGGCCACGGCGCGCTCGCGCTGGAGATCGCGGTCGGTGCCGGCCTGGCGCAGCTCGTCCTCGGCGCGGGCCTGCAGCCGCGCGGCGGCGGCTTCTCCCTGCGCGGCGACCAGGGCCAAACGCGCCTCGGCCGCCTCCTGCCTGGCGGTCTCGGCGCGGCCTTCGGCGGTCTCGGCCCGGGCCTGGGCCTGGCGGCTGTCGTGCTCGGCACGCTCGCGGGCGAGGTCGGCATCAGCGGCCGCGGCCCGCAGGGTCTCGGCGAGCCGGGCGTGCGCGTCCGCCGCAGCGCGCAGCCGGTCGAGCTCGCGCCGGGCCTCCTCCAGCAGGGCGGCAGTCCGTTGCTGCTCGACCTCGGCCTGCTCACGCTCGCGTAGCGCGTCGTCGCGGGCCTGCTCGGCCGCGCCGCGGGCGCGTTCGTGCTCGGCGACCTGAGCCCAGGCGTCGCGGGCGTCGGCCTTGGCCGCGTCGACCTTGCTGTCGGCCTCCTGCCGGACGCGGCGCTGCTCCCGTTCGGCGGCCCCCTGTTTTTCCCGGGCGGCTTGGGTGCGGCGGTCGGCCAGCTCGGCACGGGTGTCGGCCTCGTTCTTCTCGCGGCGCGCCTGCGCGGCGTCGGCGCGGGCGGCTTGGGCCTGCGCGATCGTGTCGGCGACGGCTTGCTCCAGGTCGGCGCGCAGCCCGGCCGCCGCGGCGGCGATCTGGTCGGCCAGCGGCCCGAGGACGGCCTGGGCCTGTTCCAGGCGCACCTGACCACTGTCGCGGGCGGCGGCGGTCTCGGCCGGGACGCGCTCGCGGTGGTAGCGAGTGCGGTGGTCGGGGCTGCAGTCCAGCGCGTCGGCGCGCTTGCCCGGCGGCAGGGCGCCGCCGCAGTACCGGCAGGCCCGTCGGCCGGCGGCGCGGGTACGCGCGGCGCGCTCGGCGGCGACTGCCTCCTCCACTCGGCCGGACAGCGGCTCCGGCACCACTCCCCCGTCCGCGACGTCCGCCGCGGGACCAGGATCGGACAGTTCGTCCACGGACGGGACCCCGAGCCGTCCCGCGATGGAATCCCCCGCGCTCTGCCCTGCTGATCCCGCCGGCTCCTCACGTTCATTCACGCCAGGAAGCCCATCAGAATCGTTTCCTTCTCGTATCCGTATCCGTTTGAACGGATACGGATACGACTAGAAACAACGTTCGACTATCTCACACAATTCAAGTTGTGTGAGATACGATGATCGTCGGCCGTCTGAATGAGAGTTCTCATCTTTCTGACCTGGGGTTTTCTCACCTACTGTCAGCGGGATTCCCACCTGCTGTCAGTGGCGTGATCCGCAGCCGATGCCCGCCACTCCTCCCGCCTCCCCGGAGATCGGCATCTTCAGATCTGGTTAGCGATAAGCTCACTTATCGCTAACCAGAGTTGATCATGGAAAACCATATGGGTGCTCCCGAACGGCTCCCGGAGCGCGCCCCCGCGCCGCCCGCCGCCCCGGATGAGCACCTCCTGGAGGGCCGCACAACCCGACTGGTCGAGGAGGGCCTGGCCGCCAACACCCGCCTTGCCTACGCCCGCGACTTCGGCGCCTACGCCACCTGGTGCCGGTCCACCGGCGGCACCCTGTTGCCCGCCACCCCTGCGACCCTGGCCAACTACGTCGCCCACCTGGCCGCCCAGCAGTACGCCCCCTCCACCATCGACCGCGCGCTGGCCTGCGTGCTGGCCGCCCACGACCACGCCCAGCTCGCCAAACCCGCCACCACCGCGGCCCGGCTGGCCCTGCGCGCCTACCGCCGCGAACGCGCCCAGCAAGGCCACCGCCCCCGTAAGTCTCCGCCGATCACCGTCGACCGGCTGCGCGCGATGGTCGACGCTCCGCCCGACGGCACCCCTGCAGGACGCCGCGACCGCGCCGTCCTGGTGCTCGGCTTCGCCCTGATGGGCCGCCGCTCGGAGATCACCGACATCGACATCGACGACCTCACCTTCACCGCTGACGGCCTGGAGCTGTACGTCCCGTTCAGCAAGACCGACCAGGACGCCCACGGCGAGATCGTCGCCATCCCCTACGGCCAGCACCCGCGGACCTGCCCCGTCCGGGTGACCCGCGCATGGCTCGCCGACCTGGCGGACGCCGGTGTGACGACCGGGCCGCTGTTCCGCCCGATCGACCGGCACGGCCGCATCGCCGCCCGCACTCATCCCGTCGCCGGGCGCGGCCGCCGTGAACGGCTGACCCCGCAGTCGATCAACTTGATCGTCAAACGGGCCGCGGCAGCCGCCGGCCTCGACCACGCCGATGCCTACACCGCGCATGGCCTGCGCGCGGGCGGCGCCACCTCCGCCGCCAAGGCCGGTGCGCCCATGTCCGCGATCACCCGTCATGGACGCTGGGGCGACGGCTCCCCCGTCGTTGCCGGCTACATCCGCCAGGCCGACAAGTGGAACGACAACCCCCTGCACGGCATCGGACTATGAGACCGGCGGCCGCTGTCGGCCTATCGGTATCGTGGCGCCTGATCGACTTTGAGCCACCTTGCTGTGCGGGCAACGCCTGCCAGTGGTCCTCGCTCTTGAACGGCTGCCGGAGCCACCCATTCTGGACTGCGCTGTGTGACTGCGCGGCCAGCTCGGGCAGCCGGCATCTCCGCGAGCAAGCCGCTGGCGGTGGTGGCTGTCACTGATCGCTCTGCAAGGAGCCCGGCTTCGCCGAGGCGAAGAGCCGCGATGCGGACGGCACGCCGCCGCCTGTTCGGGAGCAGGTCGAGACACTGCTCAAGTGCGATAAAGAGCTCCTGGATCGTGTCACCTGCTGCGATCGCCCAGAGCGCAAGGGCCCACTCGGCCTGGGAGTGGTCGTCGTCGCAGCTGTCGAGCCAGGGGGCGAGTTCGTCGAACATCGCGCCTCCCCAGGCGTTGAGAGAGATGATTCGCGCAGGCACGAACCTTAGATCAAGCCCGGCTCCGAGGGCCGAGGCAGGCCCGGCTTGCGGTTCCCGCGTCCGGGATGCCTGAAGGCGGCCGAGGGGCGGGTGCTGAGGCCCACCCGAGCGGTACGCCCTGAACAGTTGACCCGGATCCTGGTCGCTGCGGCCACGCCTTCAACGTCATCTGCCCCTCCCTGCCCAACTGCTCACCTCATCGGGTGCGGCTCCCCGGTTGTACCGGTTACGCGATTGCCGGGGTGGCACGGGCGTCCTGACATCGACGGCCCATGCACTTGCATCCAGTTCCCCCATACGACATAGTTGGTTTTGCCAAACCAACCATTTCGGGGACGGTGTGAGGATGGAACACGTGTCGGCAGGCAAGGACGGCCGCTCCCGCCCGCAACGTGAGGCCGTCGACGGCGTGGCGGCAGCGCTGGCCGCGGTGGGCAACTGGATGTTCTCCCCGGCCACGCGACGCAAGATCATGGCCGCCTCCGGGCTGGAGCTGTCCCTGGGCGACTACACCCTGCTCGCCCAGGTGTCGCTGCACGCGCCGGTACGACTGTCGGTCCTGGCGGAGCTGATGGAGGTGGACAAGTCCACACTGTCACCCCCGGCCAAACGCCTGGAGTCACGCGGCTTCATCGAGCGGCGGCCCGATCCGGCCGATGCCCGCGCACAACTGGTGAGCGTCACGCGGGCGGGCAAGCTCGCCATCAGCAAACTCTGGAAGGCGCGCACGGCAGCGGTCGCCGCCCTACTGGCGGAGTGGGAGCCGGCTGACGTCGAGCAACTGGCCGCGGGCCTCGGCGCGCTCAGCGAAGCGATCAAGAAGGGGCAATGAGCCCGTCACGGTACCGTCGTCTCGCCCGCGTCGCGACGTAGACCTGCGGCCACGCAGAAGTCCGGGCACAGAGACGTCCGGTGCCGCCGCTGCTCCACACCCTCTCGGCTCGTGGCTTCGTACTGCCGCACGCCACCGGCCATCCTCGACACGTGGCCGCACCTCCATCGGCCCAGGCCAGGGCTGTCGTGGTTGCCCCCGGCTCCCGTCTTGCGTGCCCGAGCGCGACGTGGCCGTCTGCGGGTCCCCCTCGTCGCGCACTCCCCTACTGCCTTTCCATCAAGGAAGTGATGTCACATGCATGCCGTCGTGCTGCACGAATTCGGCCCACCGGCACACCTGCGCATCGCGGACGTCCCCACGCCAAGGCCGACGGCAGGCGAGGTCGCGGTGCGGGTGGCCGCGATCGGCGTCCAGTTCCTGGAGACCCAGGTCCGGGCGGGGACGATGCGCGGCGCACTCGGCGGCGCGCCGCTTCCGGTGATCCTCGGCAAGGAGATCGCCGGGCTGGTCGCCGAGGTCGGCCCCGGCGGCGATACCGCGCTGATCGGCGCGCGGGTCCTGGCCAGCACGACGGGCCTGGGCGGATACGCCGAGACCGCCGTCGTGCCCACCGGCTCCCTCATCCCGGTCGGCGACGGCATCGACCTGCCCGAGGCGGTCGCCCTCTACCGGTACGGCGTCACGGCCCAGGGCTTGATCAGCGCGGCTCGCGTGAGCGCCGGTGACCGGGTCCTGGTGCTGGCGGCCGCGGGTGCTGTCGGCACGGTCCTGGTGCAGCTGCTCAAGCGGGCCGGGGCGACGGTCGTCGCGGCGGCGCGCGGGGAGCACAAGCTCGCGCTGCTCGGCAAGCTGCGCGCCGACCACGTGGTCGACTACACGCTCCCCGGCTGGACGACCCAGGCTCGTGACGCCGCAGGCGGCTCGATGGACGTGGTCTTCGACCATGTCGGCGGAGCGCTCGGCCGCGAATCGTTCGACCTGCTCACACCGGGCACCGGACGCCAGATCACGTTCGGCTTCTCCAGCGGCACGCCGCTGGAGGTCCGGCCCATGGAACTGCTCGGCCGGGGCCTGACCCTGACCGGGTTCAGCGCGGGTCTCCTCTGGAGCAGGCCCGCCCTCGCCCGCGACCTGGTGACCGAGGTCCTGGAGCTGGCCGCGGCCGGGCAGCTCACACCGGTGATCGGCCAACGCTTCCCGCTGGAGCGGGCAGCCGACGCGCATGCCGCCATCGAGGCGCGCGGCACCGTCGGCAAGACCCTGCTCATCCCCTGACCGCATCCCTGAAACGCCCCCTTGGGGCGAACGTTCACAGCAGTTACCAGCAAGGAGTCCCTCCATGATGTCCTCTTTCCCCAAGATCTTTGTGGCCGGTGCCACCGGGCTGCTCGGCGGCCAGATCGTCCGAGCCCTTCTCGACCAGGGCGCCCCCGTACGGGCCCTGGTGCGACCCGGCACCAGCGAGGAGAAGAAGAACTCCCTCATGCGGGACGGCGGCTTGGAGCTGGTCGAGGGCGACATCACCGATCCGCCCGAGCAGCTGGCAGAGGCCGTCGGCGACGCCACGACCGTGATCTCGGCCGTCCAGGGCGGCCCCGAAGTGATCGTGGACGGGCAGGCCAACCTCGTGCGCGCCGCGGAGAAGGCCGGCGCCCAGCGGTTCATCCCATCCGACTTCGCCTTCGACCTGACCAAACTGGACGATGGCGACAACTTCATGATCGACTGGCGCCGGCAGGCCGCCACCGCACGCGCCGGCACCCGCCTGGACGTGATCTCCGTGCTCAACGGGGCCTTTTATGAGGTGATGACCGGCTTCATGGGGCTGATCGACTGGCAGCAGGCCACCCTGTCCCACTGGGGAGACCCCGACCAGCCGCTCGACCTGACCTCGGTGCCCGACACCGCCGCCTACACCGCCGCCGTCGCCCTCGACCCGGCCGCCACCGGAACCCTGCGCTTCGCCGGCGAGGTCATGTCGATGCGCCAGTTCCACGACGCGGTCCAGCGCGGCTCCGGCCGGACCCTGCGACTGAGCCACCTCGGCACCGCCGACGACCTGCGCGCGGAGATCACCCGTCAGGCAGCACTCACCCAGAACCCGTTCGACTACGTGGCGCTGCAATACCAGTGGTGCATGGTGACCGGCAAAGCCAAGTTCGACAGCCTGGACAACGCCAGATACCCGAACGTCACGCCCCAGTCGCTGACCGACTTCGTACGCGCCACCACCCCCGCGCACTGACGCGACGCAAGCCGGTACGCGGTCACAACCTGCGGCGGACCGCGTACCGGCAACACACAGCCACGGTAGGTCGGCGTGCTCGCCCTCCGGGTCCTCGGGAGCCGAGCAGGCGTCGTGGATGACGGCGCTGAACAGCTCGTCCTTTCCGTCGAAGTGGCGGTGGACGGTCTTGATCGACACGCCCGCGGCCTCGGCGATGTGGTGCATCGAGGTCTCGGCGTAGCCCGTGTCGAGGAACGCCTCGCGGGACCGGGCTCCGCGCCGGACGTGCGCCGCCTCGACCTGACCGACCCCGGCTCGATGCGGGCGTTCGCCGAGCGCCTCCGCGCCGGCCTCGGCCGCCTCGACGTGCTGGTCAACAACGCGGTCCTGATGGCGCCGCCCCGCACGCTCACCGCCGAGGGCCACGAGCCGCAGTTCGCCGCCAATCACCTCGGCCACTTCGCGCTCACCGGCCTGCTGCTCGACCTCCTCGCCAAGGGCGACGACCCGCGCCTCGGCCGGCCTGGTGAAGCTGCTGTTCGGCCACCTTCTCGCGCCCGGCGCCCAGCCTCCCGCGCAGGGCGCGCTCCCCCAGCTCCACGCGGCCACCGCGCCCGGCGTCGAGGGCGGCGAGTTCATCGGCCCCAGCGGTATGGCCGAGCTCCGGGGCGCTCCCGAGCGGGTCCGGCCTGCCCCCGCCGCCGCCGACCCCGAGACCGGCCGGCGATTGTGGGAGCTGTCGGAACGCCTGACTGGTGTGCGGTTCCCCGTCTGACCCGCCCCTAGCCGGCCAGGGCCTCGGTGATCTGACGGGTGGTCTGCGCGGCGACGCGGGGATTGACGGCCGCGTACGTGACGTAGGCGTTCAGGCCGGTGGCGAGGGCCCAGCCGCGGCCCCGGGCCCAGGTGGCGTCGTCTACGCCGAGCACAGCGCGGAAGGCGGCCCGGCTCGAGAGCGTCATCAGCGTGAAGGCGATGGTCAGGTCGCAGGCCGGGTCGCCGAGGCCGAGCCCGCCGAAGTCGATGACCGCGCTGAGGCGGCCGTCGGCCGTCAGCAGGTTGCCGGTGTGGAAGTCGCCGTGGAACCAGACCGGGGGACGGTTCCAGGCGGGGGCGGCCAACGCCGCGTCCCACAGCTCGGTCATCGCGGCGGCGTCGAACACGCCCGCGACCCGGGCGATGGCCGCCCGCGTGTCGCGGTCGCGGTCGGCGAGCGGCCGGCCCGAGAGCCCCTCGCCCGGGACGGCGTCGGGGGTGAATCGCTGGAGGGCGGTCAGGAAGCCCGCCAGCGTGACGGCGGCCTCGGACGAGCCGGCGAGCGCCTCGACGGTCGCCGGCTCGCCCTCCAGCCACTGCGACACCGACCATCGCCACGGAAACCCCAAGTCTGGTTGCCCCACGGCCACCGGCACCGGGACGGCCAGCGGCAGGTGCGGCGCGAGCCGGGGCAGCCACTCGGCCTCCTTCTCCGCCTGCCCGACGGCGCCGTCGTGGCGGGGCAGCCGCACGGACAGCTCCTCGCCCAGCCGGTAGATCACATGGTCGGAGCCGGCCGGGTCGAGCAGCTTCAGCGGCAACCCGGCCCACTGCGGGAACTGGGTGTCGACCAGGTCCCTGGCCAGCGCGTCGGTGATCTCGGGGGTCACGGTCTCTTCCTCCGGTCGGTCACATCGGCGGTGTGCGGTGGGCCCAGGGCCGGGCCCGTTCGAGCTGGCCACCACGATCCGGGCGCGCTGAATTCACTCACCGGGAGCGTGCCGGGCACCGGCCAACCAGCGCACACCGCGTTCTTCCCTCTCATCGCACGGAGCCCGCGCGAACAGTAGCTTCGGCATGGCGGAACTTCCTGTCATGAGAGTGCCCCTGCCCGAGGCTTCTGGCCAAAGGCACTCTCACGCCCTTTCGAGGAACGCAGCACTAGGGCCGCGAGCCGCCACCTGAATCCGAGATTCAACCGGTGATACGGCCCACGCTTGAGCGAGCGGCCGGCTGAGCGGCGGTTGAGGGGCACGCCCGGCTGCCGTCAGAGGTCGAGCGCGTACCCTGTCGTTGCGTCGACGTGGTCGGGGATCGGGGCGTGGCGGTCGCCGACCGACGGCGTCCCGGTGGGCTCGAACAGGAGGATCGCGGCTCCGGTGGGAGCGGACGGCTTGTGTTCCGTGCCGCGAGGGACGGTGAACGCCGCGCCCGTGGGGAGCCGGACCATGCGCTCTCCACCGGATTCACGCAAGGAGATGTACAGCTCCCCGTCGAGCACGAGGAAGAACTCGTCAGTGTCATCGTGGACGTGCCAGATGTGCTCGCCCTCGACCTTGGCAACGCGTACGTCGTAGTCGTTGACGCGGGTGACGATGCGGGGGCTCCACAGGGCGTCGAAGGAGGCCAGAGCCTTGCTGAGGGCGATGGGTTCATTGCTCACGCGTCAATCCTGGCCGATCGGGCATTCTCGGCGTGAGTGCTAGAAATAGCACATGGCGCAAGAATCCTCGCATACCATCCATGCTGCGGGCCAGCATCGGGTCGTCGTGATCGTGGACGAGAACTCCAACCCCTTCGAGCTGGGCTGCGCAACGGAGATCTTCGGCTTGCGCAGGCCCGAGCTCGGGCGCGATCTCTACGACTTCCGCCTGTGTTCCCCCGAGCCGCGCACGCTGATGCGGGACGGGTTCTTCACACTCACGGGCGTCGCCGGCCTGGAGGCGGCCGATTCGGCGGACACGTTGATCGTCCCCAACCGTCCCGACGTCGAGGTGCCCCGCCGCGCCGCCGTGCTCGATGCCATCCGGCGGGCGCATGCGCGCGGTGCCCGCCTGGTCGGCTTCTGCAGCGGTGCCTTCACCCTGGCAGAGGCCGGGGTCCTCGACGGGCGCCGGGCCACCGCGCACTGGCAGTGGGCGGACTCCTTCCGGGCCCGCTTCCCTTCCGTCCGGCTCGAAACAGACGTGTTGTTCGTGGACGACGGTGACATCCTCACCGCCGCGGGGAGCGCAGCCGCGCTCGACCTGGGCCTGCACATCGTCCGCCGCGACAATGGCGCGGAGGTCGCCAATTCCGTGAGCCGACGGCTCGTCTTCGCCGCCCACCGCGACGGCGGGCAGCGGCAGTTCGTGGAGCGGCCCGTGCCCGATGTGCCGGATGAGTCCTTGGCGCCTGTTCTCGCCTGGGCCCAGGAGCGTCTGGACGCCCCGCTCGCGGTGTCCGACCTCGCGGCGCGCGCCTCGGTCAGTCCGGCCACACTGCATCGCCGCTTCCGGGCACAACTGGGCACCACGCCGCTGGCGTGGCTCACCGGGGAACGGCTTGCCCTGGCGTGCCGGCTGATCGAGCGGGGCGAGTCGCACCTTGAGACGGTCGCGCGGCACAGCGGGCTGGGCACCGGAGCCAATCTGCGTGCGCTGATGCGTCGCAAGATGGGGCTCACTCCGTTGGAATACCGGCATCGATTCGGCCCGGAAATGGACCAGGGATCGGCCGCGGAGATGAAGGGCGTGCAGGAAACGCTGGGCCACACCTCCAGGGCCTGCACGGGGTCTTGGGACCATCCGGCCGAAATTGAACGTTAGGCCTCCCGCCGCAGGTCAGGGGATTGCAGGCTTAAGCCGATCCGCGATCTGCTGGACGGTGTACTTGCGCTTTCCGTCTTGCCCCTTCATCTCATACAGCGCTCGGGCCATCTCGATTCCATCGGCGTCCAGCGTCCGCGGCCGGCCACCGACACGGCCGCGGGCTCGCGCAGAGGCCAGCCCTTCGAGCGTGCCCTCGACGATGAGCTCACGCAGGAACTCATCGAACGCGCCGAACATGTGAAACTGCAGCCGCCCGGTCGGGGTGGAGGTATCGATGCCCTGCTTGAGCACCAGCAGGTCGACCTCGCGCCCGCGCAAGTCGGCCGCCAGGTCCAGCAGGTGCCTCAGCGAACGGGCCGCTCGGGACAGGCGGGTGATGACGAAGGTGTCACCCGGCCGCAGGTAGTCCAGGGCCTTGTCCAACTCGGGCCTGCGGTCGAGCTTGCCGGACGCCTTGTCGATGAAGATACGGTCACATCCAGCAGCCGCCAGCGCGTCGCGCTGGCTGTCGGGACTCTGGTCGCGAGTGCTGACCCGCCCGTAGCCGATCTTGCTCATCCGAGATGAGTGTCATAAACGGTGACCTTGTTCCGTAGTGAGACGTTGTTTTCGGGCACGGCCTTTGAGAAATGATCGACCTGGGACGTTGCGAAGCGGCAAGATCGACTGCTCGTGTCTCGATAACGATCATTTCTGGAACCGCACAGTCACCACCCCCACTCACCGTGAGAGCTGGTCAGTTCAAATCTTCGGTGATCGTCCAGCCGCGGCTGCCGCCGATCTTGGCGAGCTGCCGGCGCAGCACCGCGATCCGCTCACGCGCGTCCGGCCCCGCGATCCCGATGGTGATGCGCTCATCCGTCGCGTGATAACTGGTCCGCCGATCGCCCGCCGCGACCCGGCACGCCGCATTGATGGCGGCTCGCAGCCGGGCCACTTTTCGTGGATCGCCCTGCCCGCCGAACCCTTCGATCGTCACGGACGAGAACAGCGGTGCGAGACACAGGCCGTCCCGTCGTTTGGCAGCGTCCAGCTCTTCCTGATCGGCACTCAGATTCTTCAGGATCCTGTCCCGGTCGGCCGAGCTGATCGGCCTGCGACCGAGCCAGTCAGGCCAGCCATCCGGCCGAGTTGGCACCACCCGCACCGGCTCGTACGGAGGCGGCGCAGCCGCTGCCTCACCGGCCTCGTCCTCAGCATCGGCGGCCCCGCTGTCGCTCAACCAGTCTCCTCGTGCCACGCCCGCGCGACAGCTCGTGATCTTCTCCCGATCGTAGCGGTCGCTTCCGGACCGATGACCTACAGATAGGACAAGGCGTGTCGCATCGTGCGTGCCCCATCCACCCACGCCCCTTCGCAACCCTGCCTGACCTGCGGCGGAGGCTTATCGTTCAATTCCGGCCGGATAGTCCCAGCCCCCCTGCACCGCCGACACTTACACCTCCGCCTACCCGCAAATGGCCACCGCGTCGGCCGAGAAGGCCACCACACCAAGGCAGACCAGGCCCGAGACCGGGAGAGTCGTCTCGTTGAGAAGCTGCTCGAACGCTTCGCCACCTGGCACCTGCTGCGCAAGCTCCGCACGATCGCCAACAGGCAACCCCTCGGCATGAACCGCAACCAGGACGCCCGCCGCGTCCTCGTCCAGGCCGACCTGGATGCTTGGCACGCCACCGCCTTCCTGGCCCGGCGGCCCGCCACGGCGTTGCTGCGCTGGTGCGTGGTCGCCGGCCACATGCCCAAAGTGGCCATCCCAACGCGCGTCACCGTCAACCCCGGCCCCGATCAGCCAGTGGAAACGACTCGCCCTGATCCGCAGGCCCTCAGCGACGAGAGCGTCCCCGACCGCGACCGGGTCATCGCCCTGCTCGTCCTGCTCTTTGCCCAGCCCATCAGCCGCATCCTCCGGCTCTCCCTCGACGACCCACCCGCGACGGCGACCAAGTTCTCCTAAGTCTCGGGGATCCGCCCTCACCCGTCCCCGGACCCTTCGCCGGACTCCTGCTCGGCTACACGCAGGCCAGACCGAACAACACCACGGCGACCAACCGGGACAGCCGCCGGCTGCTCCCCGGCCGCCGCGGCGCACAACCGCTGGACCCCACGACCACCCGGTCACGCCTGAGCAAGCTCGGCATCCTCGCCGGCCCGGCACGCTCGGCCGCGATCCGCCAGCTCGTCCTGCAGACCCCCGCCCCCGTGGTCGGCCGCATGCTCGGCTACGACGGAGACACGCCCACCCGCCCCTCCACCGCAGCCGGAAGCCCATGGGGCCGCTACGCCCCGGGCGACCACGAACAGTGACACCTCTCAGCCGCTCAATGGGGAACACAGATCACTCGATCATTGCCCCCTGCCAGCGCCCCACCCCCTCCACTCGTCCGCTGCGCTCGTCACGTCCGCGGCGGCGCTGCGGATCGCCTCCAGGACGAGCCCGACCCGTGGCAGGCGGGCGTCGCCGGTGCGGGTGTAGGCCGTCACCGTGCGCTCGACGCGTTCGGCCAGCGGGTGCAGGCTGATCCCCTCGGTGTCGCGGGGCAGGGCCATGCGGGGGATGAGCGCCATCCCGGCTCCGGCGGCCACCAGCGCGCTCAGCACGGAGAAGTCGTTGGCGGTCACGATCGGACGGGGCACGATACCGGCGGCGCCACAGGCCCGGCGGGTCATCTCGTGACAGGAGGTCTCGGCGCCGGGCATCAGCCAGTGCTCGTGCGCGAGATCGGCCAGGTGCACCGGATGCCCATGGCCCAGCCCCCGCTGGGAGGCCAGGGCGGCGGGCATGGCCAGCAACACGGGCTCGTCCATGAGGTGGTGCTGCCGGCACCCGGGCGGCAGCTCGCGCGGCAGCAGGCTGTAGGCGTGGACGATCGCGATGTCGACCTCCCGGCGGCGCAGCGCCTCGGCCGCCGGATCGGGCTCGCACTCGGTGACGCGCAGCTCCGGCGTGGGCGCGCCGTCGGCGGACATCCGCCGCCACAGGCGGGGCATCAGCACCCGGGCGGCCGAGGAGAACACCGCGAGCCGGACCAGGCCCTGGCCGCCTTCCTGGAACGCGCGCAGGTCGGCCTCGACGGTGGCGATCTGCCCGAGGATGACCTCGGCGTGCTCGGCGAGCAGGTGGCCCGCGGGGGTGAGCCGCAACCGCCGCCCCTGTTTCTCCAGCAGCGGCAGCCCGGCCTCGCGTTCCAGGGCGGCCAGTTGTTGTGACACCGCCGGTCCGCTGAGGTGTCTGGCCTCGGCCGTCGCTGCCACGGTGCCGTAGATTTGCAGGTCACGCAGGAGACGCAGGCGGCGCAGATCCAACACGTAAGCAACCCTTCTTAATTTAAGAAGAAAGAGTAACTGGAACTTTCTGATTCTACGCAGCATGCTGCGCAGGGTGAATCCACCGATCTCGCTGCGTCTGGCGGCCCTGATCTCGACGGTCGTGCTCTGGGCGTCGGCCTTCCCCGCCATCCGCGTCGGCGTGAACGGCCTGGGCGTCGGCGCGCTGTCCTTCTGGCGCCTGGCCGTCGCCTCCGTCGCGTTGGCCGTGGTGAGCCCGATGCTGCGGGTCCGGCTGCCGGGCCGGCGCGACCTTCCGCTGATCGCGCTGTGCGCGTTCACCGGGATGAGCGCCTATCAGCTGCTGCTCAACTGGGGTGAGGTGCACGTCCCAGCCGGGACCGCCAGCCTGCTCATCGCCACCGCGCCGGTGTTCAGCGTGCTGCTGGCCTCGATCTTCCTCGGTGAACGCCTCTCGGCGGCCATCGTGGCCGGCACCGTCACCGCCCTGGCCGGCGTGGCGCTCATCGCGTACGCCGCCGGCTCCGCGCAGGTCACCACCAGCGCGCTGGTGATCCTCGCGGCGGCGGTCGTCCAAGGCGTCTACCACTTCGCCACCAAGCCGCTGCTGAAGCGGTACACGGGTCTGGAGGTCGCCTGTTACGCCATGTGGGCGGGCACGCTGTTCCTGGCCCCGCTGGCGCCCGGCGCCGTGCACGACCTGCTCCGGGCGCCCACCGACGCCGCCGTGTCCACCCTCTACCTCGGCCTGCTGCCGTCCGCGCTCGGCTTCGTCACCTGGGGATACGCGGTGGCCCGGTACCCCATCGCGCAGTCCACGGCAGCCCTGTACCTGGTCCCGCCGATCGCCATCGGCGTGGCGTTCGTGTGGCTGGGAGAGATACCGGGTCCGGTCGAGCTCGTCGGCGGGCTCGTCAGCATGGCCGGCGTCATCCTGATCCACCGGCACACGGCACGTCCGGCCGCTGTCCCGGAGCCATCCTCCCCCCTCCTCGACAAGGCCGAGAAGTAGCCGGCGGATGGAAGTCGCCGCCACCGCGGCCCAGGTAGCAAACGCCACGAATTTGTCATGTCTGCTGGAGGACGATTGTGAATGCGGAAGCGAACATGAGCCCGGAGGTGCGGCGGCTCGGAGCGCCTGGCCTGGTCAGAGAGTCCGACGTGCGGGCCGCGCTGACCAGGCTGGCCGTAGGCCCGGCCGGGCTGGTGATCACCGGTGAGGCGGGGATGGGCAAGAGCGCCCTGGCTCACCAGGTGCTCGGACGGCTTCAGGCCGATGGCTGGGCGGTAGCCGCCATGGTGGGCAGATGGTCTCCGCGAACGCTGTTCCGAGGCGTCACAGAGGCTGTTTCAGGTTGGGGCGAGGAGTTCTCCCCAGAACAAGCGCACATGACAGGGGCCATCGGCGTGGCTCGGTCGGACGATGCCATGTTCGACATGACCTGTCGGCTGCTGAAGAGTTTCCCTCTGGTCCTGCTCTTCGACGACCTGAGTCAGAACCTGGGCGGTACGGGTTTCCTGGATCCCGGCTTCGGCGAGGTGTTTGAGCGGCTGTGCCGGGCCGCCGTTCGGGGCCGGGTGCTGGTGACCAGCCGGACGCCGTTACCGCCCTCTGCCACGGACGACCGCCTCGGTCTCCTGCGGCTGGACCCCTTGGACCTCGCCGCAGGAACCGCGCTCGCCGCAGGGCTGCCCCTGCTGTCCACCGTGGATCCGGTCACCCGCGAGCGTGTGGTCCGCTCGACCGCGGCGCATCCACGGTCTCTGCAACTGGTCGACGCCTGGCTGTCGGCCAATCCCGAGGGTGTGCGGGCGCGGCTCGCGGCCGTGACGCCGGGGGCCGTACCGCTCGACCTCATCATGGCCGAGCTGACAGGGCAACAGCGGGAGATCCTGCTCCAAGCCGCGATCGCCACCGTCCCCGTCACCGCATACGACCTGGCCGTCGCCTGCGACACCCGCGAGCCGGACCGCAGGCGACGCCCCGAGCCCGAGCGGGCGGCGCTCATCAGCGTTCAAGCTACTGCGAACCGGCTCGCCGAGCTCGGACTGCTCCACGCATGGGAGGGATGGGAAGGCGAGATCGTCTACCTCGCCGACCGCTGGCTCGCCGAGCTGCTGACGCCGCATCAGGGGCCGGCGCTCCCCGACCGTCACGAACGTGCCATGAACATGCACTACAGCCGGACCCACGAGGGCGGCACATTCGACCACTACGTCGCGGTCTGCCGCCACCTCGTCGCGGTCCAGGGGACCAGTGACCTGATGCGCTTCCCCCTCGACGTCGTCGATAGCCTGGAGACCGACTTCGAGTACGCGGGGATGGCGCTGCTGGGCGAGATCCTGCCGTCCATACCGGCGGGTTACGAAGGCACCGTTCGTGACCATCTGGTCGCCATGCTGATCCGGAACGGCTTCCCGCGCGCCGCCCGGAAGGTGGCCGAACGATCGCTGTCCGCCGTCAAGGAGTGGGCCGCCACCCACCCGCAGCGCGACGAGGCCCGGTTCTGCCTCGGCGCCGCGTACGACACCTGCGGCCAGGCCCGGCTCGCCGACGGCCGGCCGGTGGCCGCCGAGGCGGTGCTCACGGTCGCCGTGGACATCTACCACGAACTCGCAGCCGAGCACCCGACCTTCATGGAGGCAGACCAGCGGCTCGCCGACTCGTTACAGCATCTAGGCGAGGTGTACCGCGCGCTCGACCTGGCAGAGCACAAGGACAAGGAATACGAGACCTGGGCCGAATGCGCGCAGATCCGTACCCGGCTCTTCCAGGCGACCATGAGCCCGGAAACGGCACTGCAGGCCGGCCTGGCCTTCCGCCGCCTCGCCGACCTGGCCAAGAGCGACGGCGATCGGGACAACGCGCTGACACTGCTGAGCACTCGTCTTGCGATGACGGAGGCGATGGCCGAGATGTATCCGCATGAGGAGGAGTTGGTCGCAGAGCTCGCCGGCGCGAGAAAGGATGTCGCCACCCTCACCGCACTTTTCGTCTCCACCGACAGTCCGAAGCGGGCGGGGCGTCTCCACGAGGCGGGCGACGTGGGAACGGCGCAGGTCATCGAGGTCCTGAGGCAGGGGCCGTCCGCCTTCAACCAGTGGCGCGCCGACAACGCGGAGGAGGAGCTCGATCTCTCCGGCGCCGATCTGCGCGGCATGGAGCTCGACGACATGGTCCTCGCCGGCGCCAACCTCGCGGGCGCGGATCTGTCGCGCGTCTCCGCACGCGGCGCCATCTTCTCCGGCGCCGACCTGACCGGCGCCGACCTCACCGGCGCCGACCTCACCGGGGCGGGGTTCGGCTACAGCGAGGTGATCGACGCGACCATCGCCTTCACCCGGCTGGGCAGTGCGATGATCCAGCCGGCGACCATGACCGGCGCGGTCCTCACCGACGCGATCCTCCACCACACGTCGTTCCGCGAGTGTGACCTGACTGGCGTCGACCTGCGCGGATGCGACCTTTCCCGGCTGGATCTCAAGCACTCCGGCCTGGATGGCGCGATCACCGACACGCCGTAGCACTGCGCGGCCAAGGCCGGGGACCGCGCAGTCACCCGTGGCCCGCCGTCAGGTGGGCGATCCGGTGCGGTCACCGCGATCGAGGGCGGCGTCGGTGCGGGCGCCGGACAGGATGGCGTCGAGCAGCCCGGGATAGCGGGCGTCCAGGTCCTCACGGCGCAGGACGAGCAGGTTCTCCCGGCCTGCGGGCCGCTGCCAGATGACGCCGCTGTCGCGCAGCACCCGCCAGTGGTGCGTCATCGTTGATTTCGCGGTGATGCCCAGCGTGTTGAGGACGCTGGTGCAGTTGTGCTCGCCACCGGCGTCCAAGAGGCGGACGGCGGCCAGGCGCACGCCGTTCCCCAGCGCCGACAGCACGTCTTCGATCCGGAGCTGGTCGCGGTCGGGGTGACGGAAGGCCATGGTCCAACTGTACCGCGACTTTCGAACGATTCTTGTGGCATAGTTCGATCGTACGTAAATATACGTACAGTCATTTCTGCGGGGCGGGCTTCCGCATGCCCGCCACCCGGCTCCCTCCGAAGGGCGAACCATGTCCACACAGTCCCTGGGCGACGCCAGGCCGCGGCTCGGCCTGACCCTGGCGTTGCTCGCCCTGGCCCAGCTCATCTACGCGCTCGACCTGAACATCGTGTTCGTCGCGCTCCCGCGGATCGGCGCCGACCTGGGCTTCCCCGGCCAGACCCAGCAGCTCGTGGTCAGCGCCTACGTCGTCTTCGCCGGCGGCTTCCTGCTGTTCGGCGGCCGGGCGGCCGACCTGCTCGGCCGCCGCCGCGTCTTCGTGCTCGCCCTGACTCTGTACGCCGTCTCCTCGCTGGCCGGCGGGCTGGCCACCAGCCCCGCCGTCATCATCGCCGCCCGGGCGATCCAGGGCATCGGCGGAGCGCTGCTGCTGCCCGCCACGCTGGCGCTGCTCAACAGCCTGTTCGCCGAGGGCCCGCAGCGCAACCGGGCGCTGGCGGTCTGGGGCGGCGCCGGAGCCAGCGGCCTGACCATCGGCGCCCTGCTCGGCGGCCTGCTCACCCAGCACTTCGGCTGGCCCGCCGTGTTCTTCGTCAACGTCCCCCTGGCCGGGCTGGTCGCGCTGGCCGCCCTGGCCGTCATCCCCCGCGATCCCGGCAGGGGGGAACGGCGCAGGTTCGACATCCCCGGCGCGCTCAGCGTCACCGGCGGATCGACTCTGCTGGTCTTCGCCCTGGTCGAGGGGCCCGAGCTGGGCTGGGGCAGCCTCCCGGTGGCCGGCGCCTTCGTGCTGGCCGCCGCGCTGCTGGTGGTCTTCGCGCTGGTCGAGGCGCGCAGTGCCGACCCGCTCATGCCCTTCCGGCTGTTCCGCAACCGCAGCCTGACCGTCGGCATGCTGGTGACCTTCGTCTACATGGCCACGTTCGGCGTCCTGCCCTACTTCCTCACCGTGCTGCTGCAGAGCATCCACGGTTACAGCGCCCTGCAGACCGGGCTCGCCTTCCTCATCCCCTCACTGGCCATCGCCGCCGGCACCCAGGCAGGCGAGCGGCTGGCCACCCGGATCGGCACCCGCGCCTCCCTGCTGATCGGCTTCGCCATCGGTGTGCCCGGCACCGCCGTCCTGGCACTCGGCTTCGACGCCGAGGTCGGCTACGGCCTGCTGGTTCCCGGCCTCATCGTCTCCGGCGTCGGCCAGGGCATCGTCTGGACCGCCATGTGGATCGCGGCCGCGACCGGCACCGCGACCCACGAGCAGGGCGTGGCCAACGGCATCGCCTCCACGGCGCTCAACATCGGCAACGCCATCGGCCTGGCCGTCTTCACCGTCATCGCCGACCTCGGCACCGGCGGCAAGACCGGCCAGGCCCTGCGCGCCGCCACGGCCGACGGCGAGTTCCTCGTCGTCATGCTCACCGCCGCCGGGATGATCGCCGGTCTGCTCATCACCCTCACCCTGCCACGCCTGCGCCGCGACGTCACCGGCGCCGAGCGGCCCGAGCCGTCCCGCGCGGCCACCGGCTGAGCATCCGGCAGATACGACGCGGCTTGCGCACCGCCCAAGACGGCGGAGGTGCTAGGCCGGGGAGTGGGAGGTGCGCAGGGCCGCCCAGGCAGCGAGGCCCTCTTCGGTGAGGACGTGGTCGAGCGCGGTCACCGCCGCCCCGTGCAGCGCCCCGTCGCGGCCGAGGGCGGCGGCGAGCACGGGAGGCGGGTGCGGGCGGCGGAAGCGCATGAGGCCGTCGGTCAGGGCAGCGGTGAACTGCGGCTCGGCCGCGGCTCGCAGCGACTCCGCGAGGCCGCCCAGTGTGACGACGGCGGGGTCCAGGGCGTTGATCAGCCCGGCGAGGCCATGGGCCAGTCCGGTGGTGGCGCGGCCGACGGCGGCCCGCACGGCCGGTTCCGCCGGGGTGCGCGCCAGGGCCTGTTCGGCGTACGTGCGGGGGTCGCGGGGTGGGGGCTCGCCGAGGTGGCGGGCGATCGCGCGGCCGTCGACCGCCAGGTCCCAGCAGCCCCGGGCGCCGCAGGGGCAGCGCAGGTCGGGATCGCCGAAGGGAAGGTGCCCGAACTCCCCGCCGGCGCCTGTCGCTCCGTGCAGGGGCCGGCCGTCGACGACCAGGGTGCCGCCGACGCCCACCTCCACGGTGACGTGCAGGACGCTCGCCGCTCCCGCTGCGGCGCCCTGCCTGGCCTCGGCGAGCCCTGCGAGGGTGGCGTCGTTGCCGATCAGCAGCGGAGTGCGCGGGTCGTCCATCAGCGCCGCCAGGTCCACCGCGTCCCAGCCGAGCACGGAGGACTGGACGACCTTGCCGTGTTGCACCGTGGCCGCGATCGCCACGGAGACGGCCCGGACGCGTTGACCGTATCGCTGGTGGAGGCGTCGCGCCGCCTGGGCGACCGTGCTGATCACGTGCTCGGGGGCGCGGCTGCGGTGCGTTCCGGTCTCCACGATGCCGGGCCTTCCGTCGAGCGAGGCGACTGCGCATCGCCAGTCCTCCTGCCGCAGGTCCACGGCGATGACGAGGGGGCCGTCCGGGTGGGGGGTGAGCACGCTCGTCGGACGGCCCCGTGACGTCGCGGCGGCAGGGGCCTCGGCGAGCAGGGCGAGGTCGCGCAGCCGGGAGGTGATCTCGGTGGCCGAGCCGGTGCTGAGCCCGAGTCGCCGCGCCACGGCCGCCCTGGTCACACCCGGCTCGCGGCGCATCTCGTCTAGCACGGCCAAGGCGCTGCGCCAGCGGAGATCCGTGGCCCGCACGGACCTGGCCCGGTTGCGTGGGGTTGCCATGTGTCGTCGCCCTTCCTTTATGCTCGATACACGAGTTTAATCGAAGGGGGACGCTGTGACACGACGAACGGATCTCGCGGCGGTCGAAGCGGTCCTGCTGGACATGGACGGCACTCTCGTGGACTCCGACGCCTCGGTCGAGCGGGCCTGGTCGATCTGGGCCGAGGAGTACGGCGTCGACCCCGGCGTGGTCCTCGCCATCGCCCATGGGAGCCCGGCCGCGCGTACGGTCCGGCGGCTGCTTCCCGCCCTGGACGACGAGGCCGTCATGGCCGCGGCGCAGCGGCAGCACGCCCTGCAGTACGAAGACCTGGCAGACGTCACGGCGGCGCCCGGCGCGCGCCTCCTGCTCGCCACGCTCGACCGGCTCAAGCTGCCGTGGGCCGTGGTGACCAGCGCCGACGGACGGCTGGCCAAGGCGCGCCTGCAGGCGGCGGGGATCGATCCGCCCATTCTGCTGACGATCGACGACGTAGGCGCGGGCAAACCCGACCCCGAGGGCTACCTGGAGGCCGCGCGCCGCCTTCGCGTCGCACCGTCGGCCTGCCTGGTGGTGGAGGACTCCGAGCCGGGGCTGGCCGCGGGCCGGGCGGCGGGCATGCCGACCGCGGCGCTGCGAGGGCTGGACGGCGACCTGTCCCTGCCCGGCCTCGGCCGGCTGGCCCACCTGCTGCAGCGCTCGCGGGTCCGGCCGTGGTGGCGCGACGCCGTGGGTTACCAGGTGTACCTGCCGTCGTTCGCCGACAGCGACGGTGACGGCTGGGGAGACCTGGCCGGGGTGAGCGCGCGGCTGGATCACCTTGAGCGGCTCGGAGTGGAGGTGGTGTGGCTGACCCCGTTCTTCCGCTCTCCGATGCGCGATCACGGCTACGACGTCGCCGACTACCGGGCCGTGGATCCGTCGTTCGGCGGGCAGGCGGCCCTCGACGGGCTGCTGGCGCAGGCGCACCGGCGCGGGATGCGGGTGATCGGCGACCTGGTCGTCAACCACACCAGCGACGCCCACCCATGGTTCGTCGCCGCCTCCTCCTGCGCGGACGACCCGCACCGCGACTACTACATCTGGCGCGACCCGGCCCCGGACGGCGGCCCGCCGAACAACTGGCCGTCCCATTTCGGAGGTCCCGCCTGGACGTTCAGCCCGGCGACCGGCCAGTACTACCTGCACCTGTTCCGTCCCGAACAACCCGACCTGAACTGGCGCAACCCGGCACTGGCAGCCGAGGTCGACGCGATCGTCGAACACTGGCTGGCGCGAGGGCTGGACGGCTTCCGCATCGACACCGCCGGCTACCTCGTCAAGGACGCGGAGCTGCGGGACAACCCGCTGCTGCCGGCCGGCCGGATCCTGCCGGCCCGCGGGGTGACCATGGATTGGCGCCGCCAGGAGCATCGCCACGACATCCACCAGAGCGGCGTGCACGCCATCCACGAGCGGTGGCGGCGGATCGCCGACCGGCACGACGCCTTCCTCGTCGGCGAGGTCTACGAGCTCGATCCCCGGGCGCTCGCGCGCTTCGTGCAGGGCGAGCGGCTGCACTCGTCGTTCTGGTTCGGGCTGGTGGAGACCGACTGGGACGCCGACCGCATCGACACCATGATCGAGGCCGCCGTGAGGGCGTCGCCACGGCTCTCCTGGGTGCAGGGCAACCACGACCGTTCCCGCGCCGTCACCCGGTTCGGCGGCGGGCCACGGGGACGGCGTCGCTCGCTCGCGCTGCACGTCCTGATGGCATTGCTGCCGGGAACCTTCTGGGTCTACCAAGGTGAGGAGCTCGGCCTGGTGGACGGGCAGGTGCCGCACGGTCGCGGCGCCGACCCGCTGGGCGCCGCCCAGCCGGAGGAAAGCCGCGACGCCGCCCGCACCCCCATGCCATGGCGGCCCGGCCCAGGCCTGGGCTTCACCACAGGGCACCCCTGGCTTCCCGACGGTGCACGCGGCGACGACCAGACCGTGGCGGCGCAGCAGGACGACCCCGCATCCCACCTGAACACCCTCAGCCGGCTGCTGGCCACAAGACGCGCGCTGACACACGTGCTGGCCACCACCGACGACGTGAGCAGAGCCAGGCTCGCCGCACCGGTGACCGCCTACCGCCGGGGAGCCCTCTGGGCGGTGGCGAACCTCCGGAACAGCCCTGCGGCCGGCCTGCATCTGCCGGCCCCGGCGGTGTTCGACACCGACGATCCCACGGTCACTCCTGACCGGCCCAGGACCGGCTACGTCCGCCTCGCTCCCCAGCAGGCGCTCCTCCTGGCGGGGGAATGACCGCCGCGAGCGAACGCCGCAGGCCGGCGACCGCTCCCCTGCCCACCAGCGACCGATCCGACGAGGAAGGCAGCATGTCCGACCACGTGACCCCGTTCCGTCTCGACATCCCCGAGCCCGTACTGGCCGACCTGCGCGAACGGCTGCGGCGCACGCGGTGGCCCGAGAAGGAGACGGTCGAGGACTGGTCCCAGGGCGTCCCGCTGGGCTACCTGCGAGAGTTGTGCCGGTACTGGGCCGAGGAGTACGACTGGCGGGCCACCGAACGGCGCCTGAACGCGCTGCCGCAGTTCCGGACCTCCATCGACGGCCTCGGCATCCACTTCCTCCACGTCCGCTCACCGCACGAGGACGCGATGCCGCTCATCCTGACGCACGGATGGCCGGGCTCGATCGTGGAGTTCCTCAAGGTGATCGGTCCGCTCACCGACCCGACCGCCCACGGCGGCGACGCCCGCGACGCCTTTCACGTCGTCTGCCCC
The DNA here is from genome assembly GCF_040675255.1 of Nonomuraea sp. NPDC049624. Lineage (NCBI taxonomy): Bacteria > Bacillati > Actinomycetota > Actinomycetes > Streptosporangiales > Streptosporangiaceae > Nonomuraea > Nonomuraea sp. NPDC049624. The sequence goes on from NZ_JBFAOR010000026.1 coordinate 37,459, forward strand.
TCCCTGCCCGGCTACGGCTTCAGCGACAAACCGGACCACCAGGGCTGGGGCGTCGAGCGGATCGCCGACGCCTGGATCACACTGATGGGCCGCCTCGGCTACGACCGCTACGGCGCGGCAGGCTCCGACTGGGGCACCACCATCACCACCCTCATCGGCCTGCGGGATCCCGCCCACGCGGCGGGCATCCACCTCCTCCCGCCGCTGGCGGCTCCGGATCCGGCCACGTTCGACGACCTCACCCCAGCCGAGCAGGCCGCCATCGCCGACCTGGAACGAGGCCAGGAGAGCGAGGACGGATACTCCCTGGAGCAGTCCACCCGGCCACAGACCATCGGCTACGGGCTCCTCGACTCACCGGCGCTGCTGTGCGCCTGGATCATCGAGAAGTTCCGCGCCTGGACCGACGGCGGTGGCCACCCCGAGAACGCCCTCACCCGTGACGAACTCCTCGACAACCTCATGTTCTACTGGCTACCCGGCACCGGCGCGTCCGCCGCCCGGCTCTACTGGGAGAGCTTCAAAGCCGTCCAACGGCTCTTCACCACCGAGACGACGGACCTGGTGACCGTCCCGGCAGGATGCTCGATCTTCCCCAAGGAGAACCCCCGGCCCTCCCGGCGATGGGCCGAGAAACGCTTCACCGACATCAGGCATTGGAACGAACCTGACAAGGGTGGACACTTCGCCGCCTTCGAGCAACCCGGCCTGTTCGTCGAGGAGCTACGGACCTTCTTCCGCCTGGTCCGCTGACCGCACAACAGCTGCCGTGGCGAACGCCCACGCAGTGGACCGCCTTCCCAGGCTTCGCCGGCGGCCGGGGGGTGGGGCGAATGCTCCAGCAGCTGGCCCTCTCGGATCACGCAGACACCCGAAGGAGACTGTGACGATGGATCATCGAGCCCATGCCGACGCTTGGCTGGCAGCGTGGGAGCAACGCGATCTCGATGCGATCCTGGCCTGCTACGCGGAGAACGTCGACTTCGTCGCCCCTACCGTGGTGCGCCGCTGGGGACGTGCCGATGGCCGCTTGCAGGGCAAGGCAGAGCTGCGCAGGCACTTCGAGCTCGGACTGGAACTGGCCCCGGACCTGACCTTCACCGAGGAAGCGCTGCTGACCAGCCCGGGCGGCTACGCGCTGCTCTACCGGCGGGAGAACGGCAACCGTGTTCTCGACGTCGTCGAACTGGACCAGCACGGTCACGCCGCCCGCGTCAACGCCTTCTATGAAGGTCCACAGCACTGAACCAACCCGTCATGACGAAACGGCTCATGCCGTCGAGATCATGTACGGGGCCGCCGAGGAGATCTGGGCCCTTCCCGCCATGCGGACCCGGGAATCTCAAAGACCCCGGGCACGGAGTTCCTCGATGACTGCCAGAGCGTCGTCCACCAGGTCGATGGGGCAGCCCCAGTAGTCGTAGATTCCTCCGCCGGCACGGTTGCTGCCGCAGATGACGAACACGCCGGTCCCCAGCTGAACTTTGAGACGGGTGGCCAGCCAGCCGACGAAGCCACTGTTGTCCAGGTCGGCAGGGAAGTGGAAGGAGAAGACCCCGAATCGTTCGACACCGTCGTGCTCGTGGGTGAACGGGACCAGGGCGCTCCAGCTCTCGTCGTCCCGGACCACCGCCAGTGTGTCACCGGTAAGGGCTGGTGGGCGGTCGGCCGGAGACTCCTGGAAGCACCAGACGCCGTTGTGCACGACGAGCCGGGCTGCCGCGATCACGCGCCGTAGGCGTGCTTCCGTCTGCTCCGCGGTCTCCACACTGACGCTGACCATGGGCGGGCCTCCTCGTTTCCTGTGGCCGTGGTCCACTCTGAGATCCTGACAGTCGCACCCGGACAGAGGCTTCCAGGCGGGCGATCTTCACAACGTCGCCGCCGACGTGCTGATTCCGGCCGCGTTCACGGTAAGTCAGGCATGCACCACCGTATGCGATCAGCCGACGGCGTACGCGCGGATGATCATCTGGGTCACCGCGTGGCCGGCGGAGCCGGTGACCGCCGCGCGGAGGGAGACGAACCCGGCCGTGGAAGGGTTCGTCAGCCTGGCGCTCCAGCCCCGGCCGGCGCGGGCGACCATGACGTCGTGCCAGGTGGCGCCGTCGTCGGCGGACATCTCCAGCCGGATCACCAGCACCCTCCCCTTCGGGGAGCCCGGGTTGCGCTCGACCCACACGGGCACGCGGGTCGTGCTACCCGGCCTCGCCCTGTTGGAGTCGTCCAGCCCCTCGGGGCCGTAGCGGACGGCCGTCAGGGGCAGCGGCTGCTCCTCGGCGGTGGTGGCGGACGGGAACGTCCAGACCGAGGTCCCCTCGGTGGAGAGCGTGGCGGGCCGGCGCATCGACGCCGTCAGCGTGTAGGCGCCGACTCCGGCGGGCAGGCCGGCACGCAGCTCGCAGCGCTTCAGCGCCTGGACGTCGCAGTCCGCGAGGCCGGCGGTGGCCAGTACCTTGCCGTCCTTCGCGAGGGTGGCCGAGCCGGTGGCGGCGGCGTTCCAGAGCTCGCTTCCGGCGTGACCTCGCTTCATGAGCCTGCCGCCGTCGGAGGTCACCGCAGCGCCGACCTCGAAGGCGCTCTGGTAGACCAGGCCAGGGGTCCGGTAGTGGACGAGCCTGCCGGGCAGCGCGATGTCACCGACCGACGACACCTGGAACGCCCCATCGGACCGCCGGTGGGCAGCCCTGCCTCGACGGTGCCCGTAGCGGCCGCTCCCGGGGCCCGGTAGGTCGCGGTGACCTCGGCCAGCTCCTTCCGGCTGGCGTGGTACGTGGGATCCTCGGGAAGGCCGCCGGTGCGCCGGTCGACCAGGGTGTAGACGTACGGGCTGGGCGAGATGTCCCTGCTGAGCCACGTGGTCGCCAGGGTGTAGGTCAGACCCGGTGACGCGGCGGGCAAAGAACTGGGAGTTGGTGTCGACACCGAACAACCGGGTCCAGTCGCCCCACGCGCCGTGCTGCAGCCCGAGGGTGAGAACCCGCTGGAGCTGGGCGTCCGGGTCGTCGACGGTGGCTCTCACCGGCTTGCCAGGCGCGTGTCCACGATGACCCGCTGGTCGCCGCCGTAGACCTTCGGCGGGGAGTCGGCGATGGTCAGCACGGGCTTTCCTTCGACCTTCTCGCGCGTGCTGGTGTAGAGGTTTCCAGTCACCCTTGGGCACTCGTACCGTGGCTGTCCCTTCCCGGAAGGGCAGCGGATAGATGGCGCCCGTCTTGGCGTCGTAGACCTCGCCATGCTGGGCGTCGACCGGCCGGCCCTGCCTGCCGAGGACGGTGACAGTGACGTCGTAGGACTCCGGCTCGACGTACGCGCCGGCCAGCGTGCGGATCACCGTCTCGCCCGACCTGGCGGTGACCGTCCCCGGGTGGTCGCCCGGCTCCTGCCCGCTCGCGTCGATGGTGAGCGTGACCGACGCCTCGCCCTTGGCCGGGACGGTGACCTGGTCCGACGGCAGTTTCAGCACCTCGCGGTCCGCCGACAGGTCGAGGGTGACCGGTGTGTCGCCCTCGTTGGCGTAGGTGATCGTTCTGATGGCCTTCCGGTCGCCGCCGCTCCAGGGGAAGGCCGCCCACACGTTGGCCTGGTCGGGCACGACCTGCTGCCGCAGCGCGCGTACCAGGTCGACACACGTCAGCCGGTCACCGAGACTGTAAGTAGTTGAGGGATCTCATCGGCCAGGTCAAGACCGGCAAGCCTTAACGAGGCCCAAACAGGAGTCCCAGGGTTTCGGGTGTTTCCCAGGCCGTCAGCTGCCGGTCAGAATCGGGTTCCTCCTGCGCGCCCTGGTTGACCAGGTCGGCGAGGGATCGCCGGTCCTGCTCGGGACGGCCCTGCAGCAGGGCGATCTCACCGCCCTGGTGATCGACGACGTCGAGGCGCCCGCCCTGCTCGCACTGGTCTGGAAGGGCCCGCCCAGCCAGGCCGTACGTGAGGCGCCGTGCTGCTGCTGCCGCCGCGCGTTCTTCGGCTGAGCCGGACTCAGGGCACCCTGGCCTCCAGGGACGCGGCGGCCAGGGCCTTGATCTCGGCGCGTCGTCCGCGAGGAGGAACCCCTTGGCGACGGCGTTGTCGGTGGCGGCCTCGAAGGCGGGCAGGTGGCGGTCGCGGCCGTTATCTTGGGTTCTTAGCGTCTCCTCGCAGGTCAGCGCGATATGATCTTGTCAGGTAAGTAAGGCACGTTGACCGGCCCGACGGCATGTTGCATGGAAGGCGTGCCCCGCTATTCGGCGGAGGCCAAGCATTGACGCGGTCGATGGCTGAGGCGTAGAAGCGCACGTGATGAGGGATGGGCTGGGCCGCCATGGCGCAGGTTTCGAGGTCGTCATGGGTGCCCGGGACGGAACCGGGGCGACGAAGACATCGGCCTCGGCATTTGAGCCGTTCCGGGGCCCCCTTGCCGACCAGCTCATCAACCAGCCACGGTACTCGGGCATCACGGCAGGACGACGCCTCGACCTCAGTACCGCTGCGCCGTCAGACGGACCTGGCGTTCCTCATGCAGATTGCGGCCGCCGCTCGTGCCCGGGCGGTCCGGCCTGCGGGCGCGGGCGGCGCGCTGCGCGGATCTTCTCGCCGCGGTCCTCGTGCGGCGGCGTGTACAGCATCCTCAAATACGAGCAGATCACGTCCACGATGGTCTGCCGCGGCGCCGGGGTGTCCTGGGCGAGGCGCGACGGCCAGCAGCAACGTCGCTGCGGCACCGACACCCGCCCCGGCCGCCAGCGCGGTCCGGACGGCCTCGATCCGTGCGCAGACCTGCTCGGCCGAGCCCAGCGGTGTGCCCACGTCGTGCAGCAGCCAGGCGCAGACGCCCCAGACCGCCGCGCCAACCAGCAGTGCTGCGGGAAGCGCCCACCACCACATGAGGTGATCCGGTTCGACCGGCTCGAACGCTCGCACGCCGCCGCGGCATGCTCGGCCGCTACTGAGCGCAGGTCGCGCGAGAGGGGACACCCGTGATGTAACGCGCCCACTGTGCCCTGTCAAGTGGTTGCCCCGCGCGGGCGCACACCGCCTTCGCCACCGCGCCCGGCTCGACGGGCTGCTCACGCACTGTACCCGCGCCGTCCAGCACCAGCACCTTCGAGCCGTCGGCGGTGAAGGCCAGGGCCTGCACGCCGTCCCGGTTGCCGTCGGGCAACTCACCCAGCGGCGCCTTCCGCGCCAGGTCGAACAGCCGTACCCGGCCGTCCCTGGTGCTCGCCGCGACGACGTCCTCGCGGGGCGACCTGACCGCCGCTCCCGCGAGGTTCCCCATGATCGGCTCTCCGGCCGGGCGGCGCGTGGCCACGTCGTAGACGGTCATGCGCCCGCCCAGGTCCACGACGGCGATCGACCTGCCGTCACGGGTGAAGACCGCGGCCGAGAGGGTGACCCCCTGGTCGCTGCCGCCGAACGGCTCGCCCATCGGCTCGCCCGAGGCCACCTCGTAGAGACGCTCGGCGTCGGTGGTCACCGCCAGGGTGCTGCCGTCCGGAGCGAACTCCACGTCATGAACCTGCCGCACCTGCTGCGACCACAGCAGGCGACGGGCCTTCCAGTCCCACATGTCCAGCCTGTACGTGCCGGAGTCTGCTCCGTCCTCCACAGCGGCCAGCCGGGTTCCGTCGGGGCTGAAGACCACATGATCGGTGCCGGTGAACCCGGATGGAGCCAGCCTGGCCAGCTCCCGCCGGGTGCCCGTGTCGAGTACGGAGATCGTCCGGGAGCCGCCGACGGCGGCCAGCCGCCCGTCCTGGCTGAGGGCGAGCGCGTCCGCTGTGTCGTGCTCGGCCCGGCGCTGCAGGGGCGTGCCCGGCGCCCCGCCGGGCGTCGTCAGGTGGATCTCTTCGGAGTCTTCGGTCGCCAGCAGGCGGCCGGAGGTCAGCGCGGTCTCCGACCAGGGCCGTCCCCGGGCGTCCTGTTCCAGGTCGGCGAGGTCCACGGTGACGACCCGGTCCTCGGTCAGGTAGCGCAGCACGCGGCCGTCGAAGGCGACCTGGGGGACGCTCGGGAAGTCCTCCGGCAGGCCCTCCGGCAGCGTCACCTTCGTCAGGAACTGTCCCTCCGGCCGCCATACCTGGATGTCGTCGTGGGTGGCCGTGGCGAGCAGCCGGGCATCGGCACTGAAGGTCACCCTGCCCCGGTTCCAGGCAACCCCGTCCTGCCCGATCGTGCTGAGGACCGAGCCGTCCGCGGGCGAGACGATCCGCAGGCCGTCGCTCACCGCCACCGCGAGCGAGCGGCCGTCCGGGGCGCCGGCGAGCGGCCATTCGCACAGGTCGCACGGGTCGTCCACCGCGCGGGTCGATTGCCTGGAGAGGTCCGGTACGCGCAGCCGGTCGATCCGGGTGGGCGGGATCGAGGGGAAGGAGTAGACGGCCTCGCCCGACGGCGTCATGGAGGCGAGCATGGCGTCGGTCCTGGTACGGAGGTTTCGTTCCAGGTCCCAGAGGTGGTCGTGGTCGTCGATCCGGACCAGCGCGTACCTGTCCACGCTGTCGTACTGCAGATCCAGGACTTCCCCGACCTCATGGTCGAACCGCCATACCGCGATCCGCCGGCCTGTCCGCAGGTCCCACGCCCCGGCCTGCTTGCCGGTCGCCACCAGCAACCGGCGGCCGGTGGGGGAGAGAGCGGCTGCGGCCGGGCGGTCGCGGCCGAGGCCCAGCTTGGCGATCCCACCCGCGGGATTACCCGTGCGCAGGTCCCAGAGCCGTACGGTGTCGCCGCTCACGCTGGCCATCGTCCGGCCGTCCGCGCCGAGCACCCGCAGCGTGCCGGCCGCCGTCGCCGGGTCCTTGAACACCGCCACCTCGCGCTGCGCCAGCGACGTCGTCAGCGCCGCCCTGGTCTGCGGCGTCCGGTCCAGTTGCCAGGCGGCCAGGCTGAGCTGCATGGCCAGGCGCGGATCGCTCTGCCGGTACGTGTCCGCGAGCTGCGCCAGCCGCGCCGCCTCGGCTTCGTCGCGCTGTACGGCGATGCGCCCGGCCCGCTCGTCGGCCAGCCCTCTCTGCTGCACCGCCAGACCACCCGCGACCAGCGCGATCGTCAGCAACCCCGCCAGGCTCAGCGTGACCAGACGGCCGCGCCTGGTCCTGCACCTGGTCAGCGCGGCGGAGGCAGCCAGGAAGTCGCGCTCGGCGGGGGAGAGCGTGATGTTCCTGCGGGCCGTGGCCGCCCACTGGAGCGCGCCCTCCAGAGCGGTGCCCCGGAAGAGGTCGCCGTCCCTGCGGCCCGATCGGTCCCAGCGGCGGGCGGCGGTCAGGATCTCCTGGTGTACGGCCAGTCCGTCCCGGTTGCTCTCCACCCAGCGGCGGTAGCGGGGCCAGGCGCGCGGCAGCGCCGGGCGGGCCAGCCAGATCTCCTCGCCGTCGCGGCCCAGCAGGTATACGAACACCTCAAGGATCCGGGTCACCGAGGAGACCTCGGGCGGGGTCCTGCCCTCCAGCAGCTCGGCCAGCTCGGCCCTGCGCCCCGACAGGTCGCCGCGCTCGCCCACCGTGACCAGCCTCAGGAACACCTCGGGCGCGAGCTCGCGCTCGTCGGCGTCGAGCATGGCGTACGCGTCCTCGGCCAGCGTGCCCAGCGCCGGATCGCCCCTCTCGCCGTTCATCCCGGACGCCGCCCTGCCGCCCTCGGCCAGCAGATCCCGCAGGTCCAGGCCCGCGCCGCCGCTGACCAGGGCGAGCAGCAACTCGCGGGCACGGGGCCGGTGCAGCGGCTCCTTGCTGAGCGCGGCGGCCACCAGCGGGCGCAGCGGGTCCGGCAGCGCGCTCAGGTCCGGAGTGGCGGACAGGACCCGATGCATGACGGCGCCCAGGCTGTCGGCCTCGAACGGGTCAGCGCCGGTCGCCGCGCACAGCATGATCGCGCCCCACGCGAACACGTCGGCCGGCATCCCGGCCCGGTGGCCGGTGAACGCTTCCGGAGCCATGTAGGTCGGCGTGCCCCTCGCCAGCCCCGTGGCGGTCGACGACATGTCGGCCGTCCTGGCGATGCCGAAGTCGATCACACGCGGTCCGTCCGGTCCGAGCATCACGTTGTCAGGCTTGAGATCGCGGTGGACCACCCCGGCGTCGTGGATCGCGGTCAGCGCTGTGGCCATCGCCGTCGCCAGCCGGTGCAGGTCGCCGCCGGAGAAGCGGCGGCCCGCGCTGACAGCGTCCCGCAGGGTCCGGCCTTCGACGTACTCACTGACGATGTACGGCCGGGGCCCGTCGAGCCGGACCTCGATGATCCGCGCCGTGCAGAACGAGGCCACCCGCTGGGCCGCCATGGCCTCCTTGGCGAGCTCGGCGACCTGGCCGCTGTGCAGCACCTTGATCGCGACACGGGTGCCGTCCTCCGCGTAGCCCTCGTAGACCACTCCCTGACCGCCCGCGCCGAGCCGCCCGGCCAGCCAATACGTTCCCAGGTGTTGCGGGTCTCCGTCGATCAACATGTGCACGGCTCGTTGGATGCCGGCACCGCCGGGAAAGTTGCGACGATTGGGCCGGTAGAACAACAATGGCTCTGGCCGGCTTTCGGTGGTGACGTAGTGTGATAGCTCGTGTCGGTCCACGTCCGCCGGCCGTGCTGCGCCAGCGTGACGCCTGTGTGACGCCAAAGATCTTGCGGGGCTCATGTTCCCGCAGTGGCGTGCGCCCTGCCAGGCCCCTCTTGGGGATGCGGGTGTTCCAGTCGCTGACCCAGTCCAGAAGCAGGCCGACGAAGAACTCAAGGCGCACGGCGGGCGCGCCGGGGTCGACCGGCCTGCCGCCCCGGAGCGTGGGCTGATGGAGATAGCGCGGCAGGGAACGCAGGACCATCTCCTCCACCGCCCCGCTCAGCTCTTCGACGGTGCCCTTCAGCCACGGGCTGTAGCCCGGCAGGTCGCCCACCATCACGCCGAAGTGGGCCAGCGACTGCCCCACCGTCCGGGACAGGAAGTCTTTGCCCTGATCCACCCGGATTCCCGCCGGCAACCCGCCGAACGGCCCATACGGCGCTTCACATAAGATCGCGCTTCGCAGCGCTGCCAGCACGCTCTCACGGGACGGTTAGCCGGACGTCACCGCAAGCCCGCAGATCGCACACGTGGCACAGTCGATGAACCAGGTCACCCACGGCTTACACAGCCGCCCCTCCACCTCGACCTCTATCGACAGCTGCTTATGATCGCCCTCCCCCACCCGGTTGCGGTGGCTCTCGTCCTCGTGCCCGGCCCCCTTGGGCCGCTGCAGCCACACATCGAAGGCACGCCGAGCCTGCTCACCCTTGCGGAACCCGGCTCGTATCCCAGCGCCCAGATCGCGATCAGCCGCCCGATACAGCGTTGACAGACCGGGTACCGGGGCGCCGTCCGCCTCTGCGGTCAGTTCCCGATGAAGCCTGGCCACATTGCCGCCCAGCAGGGCCAGCCGCACACGAAGGTCCTCGGTCAACACGAACCGTGGGTGCGGCTTTCGCTCCGTGCGGCCTTCTTCACGTCCGGCGCGGACCCATCGCCATAGTGTCCGCTCGCTGATCCCCATGCAGGAGCTCAGCAGGCGGACGTGCGCGGTGGTGAGCTCCTGACGCTCATCGAGAGCCAGAAGGCGACGCGTGGCGGGACCGCGAAGGTGGTGGAGACTCTCCCCATTCGAGGTGTCGACGGGCTTGCGCATAGCCGCTCCCTCGTACCGGCGGTGAGCACGCGTGCAGACGCGTTACCACACTGGACAGTTCGGTCACATGCGCCAACACCCCGGATGGTAACTCCAGCAATCCAGATGATTCCATACCGTAACGATCGAAGCCAGGAAACTGTGACGGTGAGGAAATGCCCGCCTACCCAGGGTCGCTCGCCTCGCGCTTGGCTGCCCGTTCCTCCATCCCGATGCCAGAATCGACTTCTATGAAGCGCCATCTGGGCTTACTGACAACCCGATGAGAATCGGTACTGGCAGAAAGATGAGAACTCTCACCGCCGGGCTTCCCGCGCGGAGAGGCCCTGATCCTGGAGGAGTCGCGGATGAGCCACCCGGCGGCGGACCGGCGCTACCTGACGTACGGCCTGAACCTGGAGCGACGGAACGTGCGCGAAGCCTTCGCCCAGGAACTGCGCTACGCCGTCGAACGGCTGCGGGTGCTCGACGGCAAGTTCGCCGACGCCGACGCCACGGTGTTCAGCGGCGACACCCGCCGGCTGCTGCACGCCGTCGACGAGCTGCACCGGCGGGCCGCGGAGCTGGACGCCCTCGACCGGCTGGCCGGCCTGATCGAGCAGGCACCGCCCCCGACGGAACCTGTCCTCGCCCGTCCTGACGAGCCGGGGGTGGAGACTCCGCCGACGTCTGCGCCGAACGGCGCGGAAGGCTGAGGGCTGAGCACGTGACGAAGGAAGCGTCCATGGCAGCACATGACCAGGCCCCAGAGCAGGCCAGCGCCACGCGCCGGCCCCCTACCCCACTGGACGGGGCGGTCGAGGGGGCGGGCACGCTGGAGTTCCGCTCGCGGCCGTGCGGGGGCGAGCGGATGTGCCCGTGGAGGCGTGACGCCGATCTGACCGCCTACAACGACGAGGACATCCGGAAGCTGATCCAGGCCGGCGAGGGCGACACCCGGGGCGGTGCCCACAGCCTGGACGAGGCCGAGCTGATGTTCGGCGGCCGCCGGATGGCCTGCCATCTGGACCAGCCGGATGCCGCGCATCCGCTGCGGTTGTGCGCGGGCTGGCTGGCCGTCATCGGCCCGCACCACGTCCGCGCCCGGCTCAGCGTGCTGGTTGGCCAGCTCCCGATCGAGGCGATCCGCCCCGACACCACCACCTGGCCGCCGCTGGTGTGCGACCTGGAGGAACTCCTGGAGCGCCGGGCCGCCCAGCTGGCCGCGCGGGGGCCCGGCCAGGCCACGCCTGGGGAGCCTGATGCCGATGCCGTGGGCGGCCCGGCAGGCCGGACGTCGGGAGCCCGCCCGTGACGGGACAGCAGATGGGCCGCGGACAAGAGGTGCTCGTTCCCACCACGGTGTGGCGTCCCGGTACGAGCACCGTCCCGCCTGCCGCTGCGACGGTCGCGGGCTCCGGCGGGTACGGCGGCGGAGCCATCGGTCCGCTCGGCCGGGCGAGCGGGCCGCCGCTGCCGCCGCCGTCGCCGCTGGTGGCCTCGGTCGGCGACATCGCCGGGCTGCGTCCCCGGCGCCGGCCGCGTGATGGCGGTGAGGTGCCCGGCGCCGACGTCGACCTCATCGACGCGCTGCCCCGCGACGACGACCCGGCGACGCACCAGCTGGCCAGCTGGCCGACGGTGGCGGCCTGGCTGCGCGCGGGCAAGACCGCCGCCACCCGCCGCGACCGGCTGGCCGTGGTGGCCAAGTTCGTCCGGTGGTGGGCCCTGACCGCGCCGGGCGCCGGGCTGTGGCAGGTCACCGAGGACGTCGTGGTCGCCTACCTCGACCAGCTCGGCACCGGCAGCGGCGCCGCCGCCGGACTGAACCGCGGCGGCAAGGCGCTGGCCCCGGCCACGCTGGCCTGGCACCTGTCCAACCTCAAATCGCTGTACGGCTACGCCGCCCGCCGCCAGGTGATCGGCCACAGTCCGGCCCAGTGGGTCGAGGCGCCCGAGGTCGGCAAGGTCGGCACGACCCCCGCCCTCGATCTGACCGAGGGCACCACCTTGTTGCGCGGCGCGCAGGCGATCGCCGCCGAGCATCCGGCCGACGCCGCCGCGGTGGCGTTGCTGACCATCACCGGCATGCGCGCCGGCGAGCTGGAGAGCCTGACGGTCGGTCGGATCGAGCGCTCAGCCGGCCACTGGGTGATCCGCTTCCGGCTCAAGGGCGGCGCCGTCATCGTGGTGCCGCTGCCGGAGGTGGCCATGGCGTTGCTGCGGCCGCTGATGGCCAGCCGCAAGCCGAGCGACCTGCTGCTCCAGCGCGCCGACGGCCGCAGCTTCGACCGGTGGCGGCAGCAGACCGCGCTGCGCCGCGCCGCCCGCGCCGCCGGCCTGGACGTCGCCAAGCTCACCCCGCACATGCTCCGCGCCACCGCCGCCACCCTCCTGCTCGCCATGGGCGTCCCGGTGGAGAAAGTCCAAGCCCTGCTGGGGCACGCCTCCCCCGTCACCACCCAGCGCTACGACCGCGGCGAGACGCAGCTGGACGGGCACGCCGTGCACCGGCTCGCCCAACTGCTCACCCAGCAACTTTCTCCCGGCCTCGACCCGGGTCCTGGCCGGGCCGCCGACGCCCCCTTCGCGAACCCCGACCTCGCGCAGCCGCACGAGCTGCGCAGCAACGACTTCCACTCCCCGGCGGACTCCGCGCAACAGGAACCCGTTCCGGCAGCCCAGGCTGGCGAGCCACCGCCGGTGGCCCCGGTCTCCGTTCCCCCGTTCACTGACACCGCGGCGGCAGCTGCGGCACAATCGCATGTGTCTTGACGAATTGGACGTCCCCGTGCCATACACCGAGAATCCCGGGCCCGACCACTGGTCGCGTGCCCAGCCGAGCGTGGCCGAAGGGTTCTGCCCGGAGTGCCTGCAGCCCCTCACCTCCCGAACCATGACCGTGTCCACGCCGGACGGCCAGCCGCGGCAGATCACGATTCCCGAATGCGTGCACTGCGAGGTGGAATGGATGCCCCGCCACCTGTTCGAGCCGGGAGCCCAGGAATGGGTGCGCTTCCAGCGCATGGACAGCGTCTTGGAGATGGTGCGCGGGCGAGACCAGCCCGATGCCGAAGCCTGAGTTCTCCGCTGGCATCCGCTCGGCACGACACGTCTCCATGGACTCCTGAAGAGAGAAGGCGAACGTGCCTGACACCGATCTCGCACCCTGTCAGGTCTGCGGCGAAGCGCTGGACGCCTGCACCGAGCAGCGACGGCTGACCTTCGAACGGTGCTGCCCCGCGTGCCTGGCCAGGGACACGCACACGGCGGCCGCGCACCAGGCGGGCCACGACGACGGCTCACGGAGCCGTGCCGAAATGGCCCTGATCCGCACGCTGGCCGACATCGACGACGGACATCTGAGCCTGTGGATCCGTGGCTGCTTCTTCGACGAGCACACCGGCCGGCCGCTCGATCCCCCGCAGATCGAGGTCGTGCCGGACCGGCAGCCCTACCACGGGGTTCCCGACCCGGGCGGCGCCTGGTGGAGCACCCTGGTGGACTGGGGCTGGCTGGAGATGCCCGTCCCCGGCACCTACCCCATGCGGTACCGGGTGTCTGAGACCGGGCAGGCCGCCTTGCAGGCCGCCCACCGTGAAGGCATCGTGCGGCAGTGCCCGCCGCACCTTGCCAATGGCGGGGAATCACCAGCCCGTCATTCGGTCCCTCCGGAAGGATGACCGTCGTGACCACCATGCAGGATGCGACGAAGACGCCGCCGCCCAACCAGGTGTGGCGGCATCAAGACGCCGCCATGCAAGCCTCCGGCGTGGACGCCTGCCCTGCGGGGTGGCCACGCCCGCGCGTGCACGGGCTGCCGCTGCCGTGGATCACCCCGGTACTGGACGGCGTGGTGTACTGGACGCAGATTCATGGCGGCCGGTTGCTGCGCTGCCAACAGGATCACCTGTGCCAGGTGTGCGGGGAGCGTCTGCCTGAGCGGATGCTGGTGCTGGCGGATCTGGACGGTGAGCTCGTCACCGATGCCGGGATGCACCGCCGCTGCGCGCTGCTGTCGCTGACCGTGTGCGAAGGACTGTCACCACGCCTGCTGCTGGCCGAGGTGACTCCCGCTGACTTACGTCACAAGGGGCGGCCACTGCCCGATCCGCTTGCCGACCGATGGCTGCGCTGGGACCTGGCCCCGAACGCCGTGGCCGGCGCAGCACGGGTTGGCACCGCCGAGGCCGACCGTCTGCTGATGCTATCGGCCCACCGGCGCTCCCTCGGCCCCGGGCAGAATGAGCAGGAGACCGAATGATCGACCGACACCGCCGCCGGCATCGTCTTCGAGCGGTCCAGGGCCGCCGCATCGTGGATACGCTCGCCGAGCACTTCCCCGACCTGCGCGACGCCCTGAGCGCCGAGGTGGCGGCCGCCAGGATCGCCACCCATCTGGCCGATCCTGCCGCCGGCGAGATTCTCATTCTCGACAGCCCGTGCGTGGCAAACTGGCGGCTCAAGTCCGATGACCGTGGCCGCCTGCGTGTGGCCTGCACCCGCCTGCCGTCGGCCAGCCCCGACCCCTTTCAGGAGCAGGAAGACCTGCAGCGCGAAGGCGACCTCACTGCACTCATCCAGAACCTGGCCGACGACGCGGCCAAGCTGAGCTGGATCGCCCTGGTCCGGCATCTGAGACGCAGGCCGAAGCCGGAACGCTCCCCACGCACCGCACGCGATGTCTGACCAGCCACCCCACTGCACTGAGCATGTGCGGCCCTGCGCCGAGCACCGACGACTCCGTCCTCCCGCCGCGCGCCGTCAGCCCGTGCATGCGCGTTCCCTCCCCGTCCGCCCCTTGCGATTGGCAGCGTCATGACCGACCAGCAGCCGCCGGCCCAGCGCTCGGCCGGCCCCGATTCTCGACTCGGACAGTCCACGCAGCCTGGGCGTCCTGCCCGGCAGGCACAGCCACGCGCGCACGCCGACGCTGCAGCGGACAGGGACAGGACCCGCAGCCGCTTCACAGCATCGGTTGAGCAAACCCGGCAGGCCAACGCGGCCTCGCTCGTGCCCCTGACAGAGCTGTTCCGGACAGGCTCCATCGACGGCGATGACCGCGCGGCTGCTGACCCGCCGGCTCCTGATCGTCTCGGCGCCGATCCTGCGAAGGTGGACCCGCTCAAGCACCGTCACGCTCCCTGCGGCCCGTGCCCCTTCCGGCGCGACGCACCGCCCGGCGCCTTCACGCCGGAGCAGTTCGACGCCATGCGCGTCACCTGCCGCTCCGAGCATGGACACGCCGCACTGGACGCCCCGCTGTTCGGCTGCCACCCGGGCGAGCCGGCCACTGGTGATGATCTGACCTGTGCCGGGTGGCTGGCGGTTGAGGGCCGCAACAGTCTGCAGGTCGGTCTGGCGATCGCTTTCGACCGCCTGCCCGACACCGTGTTGGATCCCCGCCCCGGCTGGCCTGCTCTGTACAGCTCGTTCGAGGAGATGGTCGAGGCCAACCGGCGTGCGGCCAAGGACGGGTGAGCCAACGGCGCCGCATCGCCGAGGTTGAACGCAAAGGATGGCTCGGTGAGATCGAAGAGCCACGTCAGCGATTAGTCCCACGGTGTTCGTCACACTGGCCGACCGTGAGCGCGAGCTCGACGATCTGAGCACCGGCCCTGTCCAGCGCCACCCACACCGCCGAACGGCGACCACAGGACCTCGAGCGCAGAGAGTTAGCCAAAGACATGCTGGCGGAAGGTGTCACGGATGGCCATGAGCGGGTCGCGATCGCGTGTGAAGTAGAGCTTGTTGGTGAGCAGGACTGCCCATCGATTCAGTCTTGGTGACACCCACATGGCCGTTCCGGTGAATCCGTAGTGGACGTGGACGTCGTCCTGCGGGCTGGTGCCAGGCGCGCGGCGAGGTGCTCGGCGAGGAACCCAAGGATCAAGGCAGCGCGGTCGGTGTACTCGACGGCCTGGCCGGGTGGGCGGTGCAGCTCCGCGTGGAGGACACCTTCGCGGATGACCTGGGGGTCGGTGCCGTAGGCCCGCAGGTTGGCCCGCAGCGGGACGCCGGCGGTGTGGGTGAGGAGCTGGCGGGCGGTGACCTGGCCGAGCGGATATCCGGCGGCCTCAGGCCAAAAGGTGGCCACAGGGTCATCCAGCGAGAGTTGCTGATCGTGCCACAGGGTGCCGATGACCGCCCATACGGCAAGGATCTTGGTGAGGCTGGCGACATCGAAAACCGTGTCGAGGCGCATCGCCGCCTGGCCCGGGGCCATCGCTCCGTGGGCGCCGCTGTCGAGTACGGTGTCTGCGTCGCCGATCGCCCAGACCGCGCCGGGGTACACCTGCTCTCGGACCCCGGTTTCAAGGAGACGGATGATCGATTCATGGGTGTCTGCCATGGTTGATTCCCTGGTCTGGGCGAGTGCGTTCTGATCAGCGTAGTGAGCAGCCTGGGGGCCGCAGGCGTACCGGGAGCGTGTCAGGCGATGTCGTTGTTGGGCTTGGCCAGCGCGGCTGCGGTGGCTGACAGCGGCATGGACGAACTGGACGTCATCGACCTCTGCGGGCGGCTGTCGGCCCACTGCCTGCTCACGCTGACCGGTGACACCGTCCTGATTGATCCCCTCCTGCGCACTGTCCTCGCACAAGCGTCGTCATGACGGGGGCACGAAGGAGAGCCGAGACGCTCTGGTCACGGCAGGCACCCCGCCCTGACCAGACACTCCGCTGGCCCGTGGCCACTCCATGCCAGTTGCCAGCCGTGCCCGCCGGAGGATCTCTGCACCTGCTCGCCCGGGATGGCGCCGACGCGGCGATGGTGATCAAGGCCAACTGGGGCGGCGCCTGCAGTCTGGCCAAGACCGAGCAGATGACCGGCAGCGGGGGGGGCATGTTCGATTTGGGGCCGTCACCGCCACGTCGACAGTGCCAGCGGTGCGCGGGTGTCAGGGCGTTGCGATGGACTGGTCAGCCAGGCAGTTGCCATCGGTGGAAGATCCGCTCGTCCGCTCCGGGGACCGCCTTGACTCCAATGCCGTAGACGCGCCACAGGTCGATGGGTTCACCGGGTTGCTGGATCTCGAATCCGCAGCGGCGGTAGAAGGCGTCCAGGCCAGGGGTGGGGGGGCATCGCCCCGTACAACAGCACGTACCCGCAGTGGGAGTAGATCTGCTTGCAGCGTTTCAGCAAAGCAGCGCCGACGCCTTGGCCGCGGGCGTGCTCGGCGACCGCGATGGCCTTGATCTTCGTCAAGACCACGGCGCCCAGCATGATGATCTGCTGTCCGCTCTGCTCCGACGGAGAGATGCGGCCGCTGCCGATGAGCTCGGTGATGAGGTTGCCGGGCGGATAGGCGATCAGGGTGCCGACGATTCCCCGATCGCGGTGGTCGGCTACCAGCACCAACGAGGCGTGCAGATAGGCGCTCATCATGTCGCCGGTGATGAATTCCGTCCCCATGTGCCGGTGAAAGCCGGGTTGTCCCTGGCTGATGCCCGTCCGCAAGCCGATGCCGCTGGAACCGTCGCGAATCGCCTTGACCAGGGCGTCGTCAAGGTCTACCCCGGCCAGCGGGACAAGCTCAGCGATGGCGGGCAGGTCGTCTGGAACGGCTTGCCGTACCCGGGTCCGCGCAGGGCCGGCCCATCCCTTGATGAGCGCACGTTCGGTCAATTGGGTACCGGCCGGTGCTGCCCGTCGTGGGCGCTTGTCTTTGCTCATAGACACACGATCCTTCCGATCGGCGAAGGCGTACAGTTCGCTGGCCGCGCTCAACCCTCGGAGTCTCATTGACGATCTCGGGAGGCGCCATCGCATGCGCGGCGCAGGCGGGCCGCCCAGAGCTCTCGGCCACCGCGGTCAAGGTCTGCCGAGGGTGCTACTCCTGCGGCTCAGCCAGCCGTTCCGGTGCTCACCCCTTGTTGCCCATAGGCTTCGTTCGGAGGTCGCGATGGCGGCTCGGGCGGTGGCGGGGTCGGGCGAGGCTTGCTCATGCGGAGGAAGCCATGCCTCTCCAGAACCCTGACCAGGGCCTTCCCGTCCTCGGTGAGGCAGAAGCCGACTCCTGCGCAGGTCGGGCAGGTGGCGCTCTCGTAGTGCTCACGTGGCCGTTGAGCGTCGTGGTCGGCCAATGCCTGTTCGGCTGCCGCCACCTCGGCCGGGACCTGCTCCGGAGGAGGTGTCGGCCCGGCGCCGTGGATCCCGACGACGTTCTCCAAGCCCGTCACCCACTGGCGGAGCGGCAAGCCCGCTTTCTCCCGCTCCTCACGCGCGCGGGCCACCAGAATCTGCCATGTCTGCTTCCAGCGGATCCACGCCATTGGCTCGCGCCGCCCCGACCCGCCGCAGTCGCCGCACGAGGTCTCGATCTCCTGCAGCAACCGCCCCACGGTCGACCCTAAGTGCTCATTCGGTTGCGATGAGTCGCTCATAGAGGATGACCGTATGCCGCACACCCCTGCGCGTCCAGAGGCCCGGCACACCACCATCACCGGCGCGCCAGGCAACAGGCGGGAATCGGCATGGAGAACGGGGGTCAAGGACGGCGAACGCGGCAGAGCATGGCGCCCCATGGGCGGGAACGGCACCTACCTCACGTCGCGCGCCGTGAACTCGATCGTGCCCGTCAACAGCCCACCGCCCCGCATCTACTCCGCCACATGCTCAGGCCTTACTGCCAGCCCGAACGGGGACCTCATCATCGTGTTGCCGGACGCGATCATCGTGCTGGACGGGGCCACCTCCGTCGAGCTCGCCCCGGCAGCGGCGGCTGGTATGCCGGCCCGGCGCCTCACCGTGATGGCATGACTCGGGGTCGACCGTCAGGGCTGGTTGGTGGAGAACGGTACCCGCCCCAGCCGGCGTGTGACCTCCCCCGCCAGGTAGCTGGCCGCCACCTGCGCCAGCAGCGGCGAGAACTCCTCACGCACCCCGCCGTCTACCGGCAGCAGGGTCCCGGCGGCCGCCGCGAGGTCGGTGTCGCCGTCCTGGCCGATAGCGATCACGGTGCGGCCGAGTGCGCGGGCCCGCCGCGCCACGGCCACAGCGCGCCGCCGGGTACGGCCCGCCGCCGCGAACACTAAGGTCGGCATGTCCAGCGGGCGGGCCAGCACCTCGACATGTTCCCACTCCTCGAGGTCCTGCGCCGCGGCGAGCACCCCAGCTGCCTCGACGAGTTTGGCGGCGGCGAACTGGGCACTGCCGTATCCGGGACCGCTGCCCAGTGCCAGCATCACCGGTGCGCCGGCCACCTGATCGACCACCCGGGCGCAGTTGTGCCGTACCAGGTCGGTGGTCGCCGCCACGGCGTCGGCCACCGCTGCGAGCTCGGCACCCACGGTGTCGGCTGCGCTGTCGGCGAGGTGACCTCGGGCTCGGCCGATCTCGATCGCGACCACGTACAGGGTCAGGAGGCTGGCCTGGAAGGTGCGGATCCCAGGGCATGGCAGCAATCCGGTCAAGGGAAGCACCAGCGCGTGCTGCGCGGCCCGCGCCACGGCGCTGTCCGGGGTCGAGGTGACGGCCAGTGTCCACACGCCGTGCTGCGCGGCGCGCGTGAGCACGTCGACAACCCGGGCGTTGCCACCCGACGCCGAGACGCCCACCACCAGCGTGTGCACTCCCGCTCGGCGCTCCCACGGGGTGCCGTACTCCAGCAGGCGCAGCGTGCTCACAGGTTCGCACGCCACCCCGCCCAAGGTATGGAAGGCCATCTCAGTGGCCAGCGCCGCGTGCAGAGAGTCGCCGTTACCGGTCACGACCACCCGCGTCAGGCCGCCCCAGCTCGGCCCTCTCGCCCGTCGCCGTGCGGCGTCCGCGACCACGGGGTAGCAGGCGCGCAGGTCCTGGCTCAGCGCGGCGACCTGGCGGGGTATCTCTGCCAGCGTGTAGCGAGAGGTCACCGTTATGCTGCCTTCCCTTGGTGGCCGACGGTCACCGTGGCCAGGGCCGCTTTCCGTCCTGGTCATCCCACATACCGCTGGGCGGAGCGCACGATGTCCACATACGACGCCACCTTGTCCTTGTCGATCATGCCGCCCCAGCCTCCGCTCTCCAGGCAGGTTCCGACGAACGCCGCGTCCGCGCCGTCGGCCGAGCCGAGGAGGCGGGCGGCGTTGTCGTGGTGGGTGTGCCCGGCCAGGACGACCGGAAGCCGCGGGCACGCCGCACGGACTGCGGCGATCATGCCCATGGTGATGTCGTCGTCGCGGTGGCACAGGGAGACCGCGTCCGCGCCTGCCTGCCGGGCCGTCGCGGCGACCTCGGCCACCGTCTTGCCGCCGCCGAACCAGGAGAAGTGCATCGACGCGACTTCGGCGATCAGTGCGATCCCTTGCGCGCCGATCTTGTTCCGGTAATCCGCCACCGCGAGCGGGTCGCCCTGCACCAGGCCGCCCGCCGTCATGGTCGCCCCGACCAGCGCGCCTACCCGGGTGAAGTGCCCGCCCGCGACCTGCGTCACCGCCAGCGACGCCTGCACGGCGTTGCGCATCAGCTGGGCCCCGACCTGGAATCCCGGCCCGGCCGTCTCCACCACCGCCCGGGTGATGAGAGCCATGGCCGCGATCCGCGCCGGATCGGAGTCTGTCCCTGCGGCATACACCCGGTCCACCGTCTGAATCAGGCATCCGTCCGCGCCGCCTTCCACGAGCGCACGCGCGGAGACGACGGCGCGCTCCACGATCGGCTCGACACCGCCCCCGTCATAGAAGGGGGTACCGGGCAGCGGCGGCAGATGAATCATGCCCAGCACCAGCTTGCCGCGTCCTAACCACGACACTCCGTCCGAACCCGGCATGGCCACCGCTTCCGCTTCGGGACCGCCTGCGAAGGCGGTCGACGCCAAGGTCTCCGGCCCCTCTCACCATGACACCGTTCCAGCCGATCGCCCACCCCTGTACCGCATCGGCCGGGCACGGCGTTCCGCCTCCTGCTGGGCCAGCTGCAGATCAAGGCTGCCATGCCCGTGACACTCCAGTGGCCTGCTTCCTTGCCCCGCGCCCCCCGGGCGCGATGGTCATCTTGGGTTCGTAGCCTTTCCTACAGCTCAGAGCGGTGTGATCTTGCCAGGCACGTAAGGCAAGTAGCTGCTGCGGCTGCTGGCGAGTACACCATAGAGACGTCCAGCAGCTGGCTCGCGACGCGAGGCGAAACGTCGAACAGCGAGCCCACAGAGAGGGAGATCGATCTGCCGACGACGCGAGAGTCGGTGATCTAGTCCATCGAATTGGAGAGGCCGCGGCTGGTCATCTCGTCGAGAAGGCTGTTGAGGAGGGCTACTCGGTGTTCGGTGTGGTCGGCGATCGCGATGAGGACCATGCTCAGGTCCAGATCGGGTACTCGGGCATGGAGGGCACGCAGGCCTAGCCAACCTCCTCCGTGGCGATAGACGCGATAGCCAGCGTGCGATCGGACACCGATGCCCCAGGCGTAATCGATGGGTGTTCCGTCATCCAGGTGTCCCGGGGTCTGGATGAGCGCCGAGATGCCGAGTTCGCCGGCGTTGAGGGCCTGGCCCCATCGCAGCAGATCGGTTGCGGTGCTCCACACCCCTCCATCGCCGACGGACAGCGGAGCGGGATGAGAGGAGACGAGCGGGGCCGCGCCGGGCGGTGCAGGATCGGGCCCCGTCCAGTAACGGGTATTGACCATCGCCAGCGGCGCGAAGAGCTGACTTCGGGCAAAGTCGGGCAGCGGCTGGCCGAGCGCTCGTTCCACCGCGGCGGCAAGGCAGACGTAGCCGGCGTTGGAGTAGGCGTGCGCAGCGCCCGGCTCACGATCCAACACCGGAAATCGGGCAAGAGCCTGGATGACGCCCTCTGTTGTTCGGTCGGCGTCCCGACCCATGAGAGCTTCGATTTTGGCGTCGGCCGGCATACCTGCCGTGTGATGGACGAGATGGCGAAGTCGGACAGCGTCGGCCCACGCGGGTAGCTGGGGTAGCCAGCGTGACAAGGCCGACTCCATGTCCAGCTCACCCTGTTGGGCGAGCTGCGCCGCGCAGGCAGCGGTCATCTGCTTCGACAATGACGCCATGTAGGCGAGCGTGGTCGCGCCCAGCGGCCCACCATTGAGTGTCAACCCCTGGGCCAGCAGAACGGGAACCACCGTGCTGGATGCCGACCACGATCGGCTCATCACGGCGGTAGCCAGCTTCGTCGACAAGGGCGGCCATTCGTTGTTGCAGCTGAGACACGGTCTGATCGTGTCAGACCAGAAGGCCCAGGGGTTCGGGCGCCTCCCAGGCCGTCAGCTGCCGCTCAGGATCGGCTTCCTGCTGCGCGAACTGGTTGATCAGGTCGGCGAGGGTTCGCCGGTCGTGCTCGGACAGGTCCTGCAGGAGACGGCCACCGGCCCGATCACCTGCATCGTGGCCGCGGGCGTGATGGCGTCGTCGCTGAGGTCCAGCCTGATGACGACCTCGGTGAAGGCTTTGGCGAGGGTGCGTTAGAGCGGGGTCATGGTGGGCTCCGGGGCTTGTTGTTGGGCATGCGGCGTGTCCGGGGGACCATCTGCCACGGCCCCGGTGGCGGTCCTGGTCAGCGCTCCCGGCTCGGTGAGCCGGGCTTCGAGGTCGGCGATCATCTGGGTGAGCAGGCTGCTGTTCTCACGCCGGACCGCCTCTTCGCCGACCGTGTCGAGGCCGGCGACCTGCGTGATGCACTCGTCGGCGGCCTGGGCCATGGTGGCGAACTCCTGGCGGGCGATCGAGTGGGGGCGCGCCGGCGCCTGTCGGACCTGGGGCAGCGTTCGGTGACCGGGCGTGTGGTTCTGTCGCCCGCCGCTGACGCCTGTGTTGTGGAGGCATCCTTGGTCGTCTCGCCCGCCTGTACAGGCCGCCGTCCTGCCCCTGGCCGGGTTCCGGCATGATCGCCGCGGGAGAAAGCAGCGGTGGACCAGTACGCTTCACCACTATGGTGCCGATGTGGAGGATCTGGAAAAGCTCGTCATCTCCCGCCGTCTGCGAGTTCCCATCGGCAGCGTGCCCGCCGGCTCCGGGCAGGCCCCGCAGCAGTGGGGACAGGTCGCCGCGCGTCAGCTCGACGTCGCGCTGCTGAGTGTCGGCTTCACCTGCTCGGCGCCGTTGCTGGAACGCCTGTCGGAGCTGCGCGGTGAAACCGTCGTCGATCTCGGCGTCCGGATCCTGGCAGCCGTGCGCACGCTGGTCGGCGACCATGTCGAGCACAACGCCTACTTCCTCGACTTCCCCAAGAACGTGCCGGACACGCTGGAGTTCTGGGCCGCTCTGCTGCGCGAGGCCATGCTGGACCCCGCCGCCGTGGAACGGCTCCGGCAGTCGTCGAGACCGTCCGCACTGAACCTGCTGGCGCTGCCCGGCTATGGCCGCTACCAGCACACCTACGCCGACCTGCTGGCCGCGCACGCCGAGCTGATCCCGCTGGCCGGCGACCGGGTGACCGTCCTGGACCTTGGCGGCAGCCTTGAGTCGGAGACGCGCGAGCTCTACTTGTCGCTGGCGGGCTCGACGGTGCCGCTGCCGGCCGAGGACCTGGCCGCGCTGCGCATCCTGGCTGCCTCCTGCGCCGCCGTACCTGACACCATCCCGGTACGCGAGAACCGTGCCGTCATCAACGAGGCCCGCCTGGCAGGCGGCCGTCCGTTGCTCGTCGACACGGTCACCGACGTGCTCAGACTCGCCTGCGCCGCCTCCGGCGGCGACGTCACGCTGGCCGCCCCGACCAGGTTCCGCTCCTTCCGCCGGGCCGAGCGCCGCGCCCTGCTGCAGGCCCTGGACGCGGTCGCCTCCCCCGCCAAGCTCGGCGACGTGCCTTCCCACCGGGAGCAGTGGAAGCGGCTCGGCGAACGGCTGCACCCCCACGAATACCCGCAGTTCCCGCACGCCGCGCACGTCTTTGAAGCCGCGCGAGGCGCACGCCGCGTGAGCAGTCTCGGCAGCCGGGTGGAGGCGGCCCTGGCGCAGGGACGTACCGGCGAGGCCGTCGACCTGCTCCAGAACGCGCCGGGCGCGCTGCTGCGCCGCCTGGACCACCTGCTGCGCACCGGCACCGCGGCGACCGCACCGGCATCCGTGCTGGAACCCGTGCTGGAAGCTGCCGAGAAGGCCGCGGCGAGCGCGTCGGGGCGAGTCCTGCTGTCGCTGCGCGAGCACTTGACCAACCGGCTCATCCCCGCGCCCGGTCGCGTGTTCGTCAACCGGAACGGCCGGGCCTGGGCGACCGGCGACCAGCGGCCACCGCTGGCAGGCGACGTCGTGACGCGGGCCGCGGCCATCCTGGACGCGGAGATCATCCGCCGGCTGCCGGCCCCCGGCCGGCTGATCGTCGACCCCGAGATGCTCGACGTCGCCCTGCCGTTGTCCGCCAAGGCCGTCACTCCTGGGCTCGGCATGCTGCCGCGCGGCTCGCTCACCCGCGTGGACGGTGAACTGCTGCGCTTCTTCGTCCACTGGCGGCAGGCCGAGCGGCGTACCGACTACGACCTGTCCGCGTTGATGCTGGACGCCGCCTACGGCGCGCCCGAGCACATCTCGTGGACGAACTACGGCAACGACTTCGCCCAATACTCCGGCGACCTCACCCAGGCTCCCGACGGGGCGAGCGAGTTCATCAACATCCGTCTCGCCCAGGCGACCAAGCCGATCATCATCCCGCAGGTCAACATCTTCGCCGGCGAGGCCTTCGACGAGGCCGCGGAGGCGTTCTTCGGCTACATGACCAGGGCCGCCGACCAGCAGGGCCTGCCGTTCGAGCCGCGCACGGTACGGATGAAGTCCGACTTGCGCGGCGTGGGCCGCGTCGCGTTGCCGCTGGCCTTCCTGCGTGGTGACGACGGCGGCTGGCGGGTGAAGTGGCTGCATCTCTACCTGAAGGGCCAGCCGGGGTTCAACCAGGTGGAGGGCAATCGGGTGACCACCGCTCTGCTGGTGCGCTCCATCGTGGAACGCGACCACCTGCGCGTACGCCACCTGGTCGACCTGCTGCGGGCCAAGCCTCAGACGGGGGATCACACCACCTACATCGGGCTGCATGCGCCGGCCGCTCTGCCGCCCGGTGCCCGGGTGTACACACCGGCGACTCTGCACGAGCTGATCCCCGGCTGATAGGGTGATGATCGCGAGGCCATGGAAGGGCTTCCTTCTCACTTCGAAAAGTTCTCTAGCCTTTCCGCTTTCCTCGTAATACAAGGTGCGAGGCCATCCGAGGGCTTCCTTCTCACTGGGACCAGTGTGGGCCCCGCAGGGGCCAGCTGGCTGATCTAGCCCTCGGGCCTTCCTCACGCCCCCGACGCTTTCGGCGCCGGTGCCAACGCCTTCGCCTTGGCGGCTGGGCAACACGTCGGGCTAGCCCGCGAGCTGTTGCCGCGCCCGTGGCCTGGAGACGCGGCTACGGAAAGCTGTCGGCCGCGCTCGCCACGACATGGAGGACGTGGTCGCGCCGATACCGGTCCGCACCCGAGCAGGCGCAGCTCGGCGGGTCGAAACTGCGAGGTGCTGAGGACCGGTTTCGCACCGTCCGGCCTCCGTGCCGCCTCATCCTGAGCGTCCTAGATACCGCCATCGAATTGCTCGGACATCACCCCGCCCCCCTCGTACGTCGCCCCCTTTCGGGGCTGGCGCCCACTTGCTGCATGACTGAGAGTCACCCAAGATGCCTTTCGCCAACGGCGTGGCTCCGCCTTTCACCGAAGGGCGCACAGCGCGATCGCTTCTTTCTGTCACCCTGCTCAGCGATTCAGATCCATGGTCCTGTCCTCCAGGTCAGCTTGCCGGACTGGAGTGGGGTGCTCCTTGTGGGAGGAGGCGTAAATCCACGAAGTGGCCGCATGTGGATCAGACGCCGTGTTGATGACTTCTCAGAGTACGTTTCGCGAGCTGATCCCCCTTTTGTCGGTGGAGTTGGCTTAGGTTGGCAGGTCCGAGGTTGGTCGTTCGAGCTATGGGCGCGGTTGGGTGAACAATCCCGGTTCGGTCTCGACGAGGATGCCGCGGCCGGCCAGACGTTTGAGCTTGGCGCGGAGGTTCTGGATGTCGTTGCGCGTCAGGGGCAGGTCCAGGGCCATGGCCACGTCACGGGCACGCAGGGAGCCGCCGGCTTCGCCGAAGACGGTGAGGATCTGCTGGTAGGCAGGGTGAGCGGGGACCGCTGGCGGCGCAAACGGTTCGGCCTGGGCGAGGTCCTCCTCGGCCAGGGAGATGAGGGTCTTGCGGGTGATCCGCAGGTGCTCGACCTGCTCGCTGAGTTCGCCCAGGCGCGCGCTGAGAGTGTCGATCTCCGCCTGGGTCTGCTCGATCTGGCAGGTCAGCCAGTGCTCGCGGGCGTCGATCCGATCCAGCAGCCAGCTGCCGGGGTCGGCCGGTTGCCCGTCGGGCCTGGTCATGTCCACCGCTCAGGCCGGGCCGTGCCGCGGGTCAGACGGCGGGACATCACATCCGTCATCGCCCAATACACCCGTGATTCGGAGCTGGCCGGCAGGTGCTCGTAGTCGCGGACCAGACGGCGGTGGGACATCAAGATGCCGTACGTCTGCTCGACGACCCATCGTTTGGGCTGGGGGACGAACCCCTTGCCGGCGGGGTTACGCTCGACGATCTCCACGTTGATGGTCTTGTCGGTGCCGTCGTCGCGCCACTTGGAGAAGTAGTAGTACGTCGCGCTCTTGGGCGGCAGGTCATGCGGGAGGTAGTCCCATTGCACGCCGGTCCGCCCCTGGTAGCGGATGGCGTTGACGATCTCGCGTAACTCGTAACCGCCCTCGTGGCCGCTGACGGATGGGTGCGCGGCCTTCCACGCCGTGAGCACCGGCTCGATCAACGCCCACTGCGCGTCGGATAAGTCGCTCGGGTACGGCTTGTGCTCAGTCACTCAGCCATCACAGCACGACCGGACCCGCCAACCGGCGGTAACACTACAAATCCCTACGATCACACTGCGGCATCACGGAGATAGGCTCGCAAACTGCACTCTGAGGTGAATGCCTACGTTCGCGAGTTGATGTCCCTTTGATCACTGGTCCGCATGAGGCGGGCTGGCCAAAGGGGGCGCCTCCGGTTATGGACGCAGCTGAGCCGAACAAGCCCTGCTCGATCTCTACGAGGATGCCCAGGCTGACCAGACGTTGAGCTTGGCGCAGGTGTTCTCGATGTTGTTTCGCACCAAGGGAGGGTCCAGAGCGGCTCAGAGATCTCGCGCTCGTGTGGGCTGGCCGGTGTCGGTTATGAAGGCGAGAATCTGCTGGTGGGCGGGGTGGTCAGGGATCGCGGGAGCGGGTGGCGGCGTTGGTGGGGGATCGGGCTCGGCGGCGAGGACGAGCAGGGTCTTGCGGGTGATCGTAGGTGATCGAGGTCTGGTCGAGTTCCCCGCAGACGGCCGGTCAGTTCCTCGATCCGGGCCTGGGTCTGCTCGATCTGGCTGGTCAGCGCATTCTCCCGGGCGTCGATGCGGTCCGATAGCCACATGCCGGGGTCCGGAGTGCTCACGTGGCCTGCCTCGGAAAGCGCACTGAAGAGTTGAGCGAGAGTGAAATCGGCTCATGCCGGGCATTGCAGTCATACGTCATACGTCCTATCCTTCAGTCGCGCCGACCAGATCCGTTCGC
>NZ_JBFAOR010000027.1:0-50406 GCF_040675255.1 Nonomuraea sp. NPDC049624
CCCGCCGTCGCGCTCGCGCGGAAGCTGGAGTCCGACGGCGTGCCCGTGCTGGGCGTGATCGCCGCCGCCAGCTTCCCGGCCGCACGGCTGCCCGGAATGGTCAGGCGGCTGTTCGGCGGCGACCGTCTGGTGTCCGACCGGCTGTTCCGCGACGCGCTGCGCGCCTCGGGCGGCCTGCTCGACGACATGGACGAGGCCGCCAAACGCACGGCCGTACGCGCCATGCGGCACGACGCCGACCAGGCGCAGGAGTGGTTCGGCCACGAGCTGGCCGGCGAGGGCACGCCGCTGCGCGCCCCGATCCTCAGCCTGGTCGGGGAACGCGACCGGGCCACCGAGCTGCACGAGGAGCGCTACACCGAGTGGGCGGCGTTCGCGCCGCGGGTGGAGCGGGCCGTGCTGCCCAGGGCCGGCCACTACTTCCTGCGCCACCAGGCCGAGCCGCTGGCCGCCGTCGTGCTGGCGCATCTGACCCGCTGGGCGGCCGGGACGCTGCCCGATCCGGTGCGCCCGCCCGAGCGCACCAGACTGGGGCCCTTCTACACCGTCGCCGGCGGGCAGATCGTCTCGGCGCTGGGCACGGCGCTGAGCTCGTTCGCGCTCGGCGTGTGGGCCTACCAGCGCAGCGGCGAGATCCTCGATCTCGCGCTGATCACGATGCTGGCGCAGATCCCCGCCGTGCTGCTCACCCCCTTGGGCGGCGCGCTGGCCGACCGGGTGGACCGGCGCAAGATCATGCTGGCCTGCGACGCCCTGTCCGGGATCGCCATGGTGGCGCTGGTGCTGCTGCTGACCACCGACCGGCTGGAGTTCTGGAACGTCTGCCTCATCGTGGGCGTGACCTCGGTCGTGTCGGCGTTCCAGCAGCCCGCCTGGCTGGCGGCGATCGCGCAGCTGGTGCCCAAGCCGTACCTGCCGCAGGCCAACGCGCTGGCCAACGTGGGCTTCGGCGCGGGCAACGTGGTCGCGCCGCTCGCGGGCGGCGCGCTGATCGGCCTGTTCGGGTTGTCGGCGGTGGTGGCCGTGGACGTGGCCACGTTCGCGGTCGGCGTGCTGACACTGCTGCTGGTGCGCTTCCCCGACCGGCTGTTCCACCGGCGCGAGGAGACGTTCACGGCGGCGCTCACCGGCGGGTGGCGGTTCCTGCGCCGGCGGCGTCCGCTGATGGTGATGGCGCTCTACTTCGCGGTGGTCAACTTCTGCACCGCGCTGATGTGGGTGCTGGTCACCCCGGTCGTGCTGGCCATCGGCGACTCGGCCGACCTCGGCGCGGTGACCGCCGTCGGCGGCGTCGGCGCGGCCGTGGGCACCGGCGTGGTGCTGGTGTGGGGCGGCACCCGGCGGCGGGCGACCGGCATGATCGGCTTCGTCGTCGGCTCCGGGCTCGGCGTGGTGCTCATGGGCGTGTGGCCGGTCGTGTGGCTGGTCGCGGCCGGGTTGTTCGTCCGGCTGGCGTGCATGAGCATCGGCAACGCGCACTGGCTGTCGATCATCCAGGTCAAGGTGGGGCCCGAGCTGCAGGGGCGGGTGCTCGCGGTGAACATCATGATCGCCACGGCCATGCAGCCGATCGGCTTCCTCTCCGCCGGCCCGCTGGCGGACTGGGCCGGACGGTTCTCCGACGGGCCCGGCGGCGGCGCCGGGGTGGTGCTGCTGGCCAGCGGCGTGTTCCTGGTGCTCTGGGGGCTGCTGGGGCTGCGGCACCGGCCGCTGCACCACCTGGAGGACCTCGTCCCGGACGCCGCCCCGCCCTCCGAGGCCGCGGCCGACCTGGACGCCATCCAGGAGAGGGTGCTGAGCGCATGAACGGCGGTGCTGAGCCCATAGAAACGGAGGGGGCGGCGGGGGTGCGGCTGGTCACCGCGGCCGACGTCCGGGCGGCCGGTGACCGCATCGCGCCGTACGTCCGGCGCACGCCGCTGCTGCGGCTGTCCGGCGAACGGCTCTGGGTCAAACCGGAGAACCGGCAGCCCACCCGCTCGTTCAAGGTACGCGGCGCGGTCAACGCCGTGGGCCGGCTGGCCGGGCGCGGCGTCCGGCACGTGGTGGCGCAGTCGTCGGGCAACCACGCCCAGGCCATCGCCTACGCCGCCGCCGAGCACGGGGTGCGGGCGACCGTCGTCCTGCCGGACACGGCGCCCGAGCTGAAGGTGGGCGCCGCGCGCCGGCTCGGCGCCGAGGTGGTGATCGTCCCGCCCGCGCTGCGGGAGGAGGCCTGCCTGGCGCTGGCCGACCGGTTCGGCGCGACGGTGATCGGCTCCGACGCGTTCGACGTCATCGCCGGGCACGGCAGCGCCGGGACCGAGATCTGCCTGGACCTGCCGGACGCCGGGACCGTCCTGGTGCCCGTCTGCAACGGCGGCCTGCTGGCCGGGATCGCGGTGGCCGTCAAGGCCGCCGACCCGGCGATCCGGGTGATCGGCGTCGAGCCCGAACTGGCCGCCGACGGGACGGCCAGCTTCCGGTCGGGCACGCGCACGGCGTGGCCGGTGGAGCTGACCTACCGCACGCGGGCCGACGGACTGCGCGCGCCGGTGCTGGGTCCCCTGGCCTGGGAGCACATCCACCGGTACGTGGACGACATGGTGACCGTGACCGAGGACGCCATCGACGACGCCGCCGGCCTGCTCCAGCGGGAGCTGGGCGAACGCGCCGAACCCAGCGGCGCGGTGGCCACCGCCGCCTACCTCGCCCACCAGGCGCACCTGCCGCCGGGACCGGTCGTCGCCGTCCTCTCCGGCGGCAACGTCGCGATCAACACGGAAACCAGACAGGAGCCCCTGGCACGAAGCACGTGATCGCCTTTCGTCGCGCGCGCCCGACTGGCGGGAATGATCCCGCTGGTCGGGAACGTGCGCGAACCGGGCCTAACCGAGACGCTCCCGACCCTTGTCGGTCAACGACGCCAGGTGCACCCCCACGCCGAAGGTGGTGAAGCCCGACCTGGCCGCCTTCGTGAACTCCGCGACCACCACGTCCGACGGAAAGTCCTTGACCAGGACGTCGTAGGCCGCGAATCCGTGATCCCGGACGGCGGCGAGAACCATGTCCGTGGTCAGCTCGGGGTGTTCCACGATCTCCTCCAGCAGGTCGCCCTGCCTTCACAGTCGCACCGTTGCCGCCACCTGTCATCCGCAACGACTCCTTCGGTCCCCGCTCCCGGCTCCCCGCAGCCGGGCGGGCGCTGGGGTCCGGAGCCGGCAGATACTACGATCAGCGGCACATGCCGCACGGCCGATCGTGAAGGTGTCCTGGTGATGGCGCGACGTACCTGGTTCAAGGGCCAAGACCCGGCCCACGTCGTGCTCGGCGTCGCCCTCTTCGTCACGATCATGTTCCTCGGGGACGCGGTCACCGAGTACGTCATGGACGGCCTTCTGACAGCGGCGTACATGGCCGCGCGCGCCGTTGCGCTCATCACCGTATGGCTCGTGGCCTCGCTGCTCGCCACCTGGCTCCATCGGTCGCGCCGATGAGCTTCAGCGCTGGATTGACGGACGTGTACAAGGAGTTCGACTGGCTGGCCACGTACGGCCCGTTCCATGACGTCTCGTACGTGTCCTTCGCCCGATCCCTCACCCCTCGCGAAGCGCTGACCCGCCTCGGCGCAGGGCCCGGCGACATCGAGCAGGTGACCTTCGACGGTCTTCAGGAACGAACGATGGAGTGCATCGACGCCGACCACCTGCGCGGTGGCTACGTGGGCGCACTGGAGACGGCGGGCTGGACGGTGCTCGTCCAACTCTGGACGCCACCAGCCCGCTGCAACCGCCTGCTGCCGGCTCTCTCCCACGGGACCGAGGTCGTGTCGATCGAGCGGAACCTCCACGCCGACGACCACTTCACCTACGCGACCGACGGCGAGCAGATCACTCGCTTCAACCACCTCTCCCCTCATGCGCGCATGGGCAGCGATCCCGACCGATTGCTCGTCGAGATGCGGGAGGTAGGGCTGGATCCCGACCACGACCGGCAGGGCCCGGGCATCCACGCCTCGTTCCAACGGTCGTTCGCGCTGGCGAAGCAGCTCACTGGTTTCGCCTTCTCCCGGAGCATGCTGGACTCGCGATTCCTGGCCATCGTGATCAGGAACGAATGATCAGCACCCCGTCGGTACGGGTCCCGATGTGTTCGCCCGGCGATCGCCGCTATGAACGCGACCGGCGCAGGCGGGCGTGCAAGGTGTCGATGCGCCGGTACAGCACTTGGTGGTCGGGCGGTTGAGTGCTCTTCCACAGCCGCACCTTCCTGTCGGCGCCCGCGGTGACGAGCAGATGGCCGTGCGGATGGAAGGCGATGGCCCGGACGGGACCGGTGTGGCCGTCGAGAGGCCGCCCCACCTGCTGCCCGGAATCGAGCTGCCACAACCGGACCAACCCGTCATCGCCGGCGCTGGCCACCAGGTCCGCCCCCGGGTGGAAGGCCACCGACCGGACCGGGCCGATGTGGCCGACGAAGGGGGGCGCCGTGGCGCGTCCCGACGCGGGATCCCACAACCGCACCGTTTCGTCGTCGCCGCCGCTGGCCAGGAGGTGCCCGTCCGGATGGAAGGCCACCGACCAGACGGCGCCGGAGTGACCTTCCGCCTCCGCCCCCTCCACCGGCCGGTACAGCTCATGCAGGGGATCGAGGACCGGCTCCGGGGGGTGTTCCGTCCGGACCGTGGACCCGGTCTCGGCGTCCGGCGGGCGACCGCGCTGCGAACGCAGGTCGTGGGCGGCGATCCACAGGGCCTTGAACTCCGTGACGTCGCCCTTCGACGCCTCCACCACGAGCTCCAGGTTGCCCCACCGAGGCAGGCTGACGCAGCGGATCACCCCGTGCGCGGTGGAGTGGCTCATCGCGCCCGTCTGCCTGGCCAGAGCCCGGCTGCTGGGCTCGCCCGCGTGGAGATGCAGGTCCCGCAGGCGTTCCCGCAGAACGGCCAGGGGATCCTCCGGCAGGGGGGCTTGCGGAGACATGGTGATGTCAGGATTCCAGAATCCCGGGGAACGCACACCCACCCGTGACGGATCGGTGCACGCCCTCGGCACCGGCCGAGGTGAACGCCGATCTCCGGAATCGAAGGGAAGCTCCATGATGCTGCCCCACCTGGCCGCACTGGTCGTGACGAGCGCCGCGCTGGTGACACTCCCCGCCATGATCTACATGTTCTCGACCGACTCGGGCCGCCGCTCCCGAGCACTACGCCTGCTGCGCCTGCTGCTGCGCCGTTGATGCCAGTGGCGCGAGAAGGCAGCCGACCCGGACCATGCCTCGGGCTCCCGCCCGTGACGGCGCCCCCGGATGGCCAGGGCTACCTGCCGCACAGGGCGGTGCCGAAGGCTTCGAAGATGTGTGCGTCGTTCTTCGGGGTGCCGGTCACGTAGAGGGTGACCGCGCGGCCCGAGCGGTCGCGGCCGCTGAGGACGCGGGTGCCGGGCAGGCCGCCGTCGTGCATCCAGGCCGGGCCGCAGGCGAACGGGTAGGAGTAGACGCCCAGGCCGTAGTCGGCCTTCGGCGGGTCGTCGGCCGGGACGGTCCGGGCGAGCATCGTCCTGATCGTGGAGGCGGGCAGGGACTGCCAGAAGCGGTTCAGGTCGTCGGGGGTGGAGATCAGGCCGCCCGAGGCGCCGAAGAGGTAGCCGGGCTCCAGGGTCGTGTCGACCACCTTGCCGTGGCCCTTCGGGTCGAACGGGTTCACGCCGTAGGTGTGGGCGTGCCTGCCGCGGATGTCCAGCTCGTTCTGACGCGGCCAGTAGGTGTGCCGCAGGTTCTTCAGGACGCCCTGGCGGGTGACCGTCCGGAAGTCCTTGCCTGTGACCTTCTGGATGAGCATGCCGGCCACCAGGTAGTTCGTGTTGGAGTAGGCCCACTTCTCGCCGGGTTCGCCGGTGGGCTCGGCGTCCAGGGCCAGACGCAGAAAGCCGGCGTCGCCGCCGATGTGGGCCGGGTCGATCAGCGGCAGGTACTCGGGCAGGCCGCTGGTGTGCGTCAGCAGTTGCCGCACGGTGATCGGCCTGCCGTCGAGCAGGCCGGGCGCGTACTGCTCCGCCTGGGCGTCCAGATCGATCTCACCCTGGTCCGCCAGGCGCACCACGGTGGCCGCGACGACCGACTTGGTCACACTGGCGATGCGGAAGTGCGCGTCCGCGCCGACCATGGGCCGGTCGGCGCCGCGTTCGGCGACGCCGGACGTCCACGTCCTGACCCGGCCGCCGGGCTCACGCACCGACACCAGCGCACCCGCCAAGCCGTCCTGCCGGGTCAACCGGTCAAGCTGCTGCTGCAGGGCGGGCGACGGCGGCTTGGCGGCGGCCGGCGCCGGCGACGCGGCGCCCAGCAGGACGACGGCGGCCGCAGCGACGGCAAGATACTCACGCATGTTCTCGGCAACTCCCTTGGACGAGGTGACGTGCCCATCCTTCGGCCGCCGGGCGCCGGAATCGATCATGCCGACCGGTGTCCCGATGGTGGGGACTGCCCTACCACGCCCGGAACTTCCCCGGCCGGGGGCGCGGTCAGGGCCGGGCCGCACGTGCACGATCGTCATGAGCCCGGCCTGCCGTGCCCCCGCAAGCTCGGGCGATCGACGCCACCATCAGCGAAGTTTCAGATAGTTTGCCCCCTGTTGTTTTGTTCGATCAAGGAGGAAGACAGATGCCTGACAGGCTGACCCGACGCGATTTCGGCCGGACGATGGGCCTGGCCGGGCTCGGATTGGCCGGCGCCGGGCTCCTCGCCGGTCAGCCGGGCCGGGCGGACGCCGCCGCCGGGACGTGGAAGACGACCGGAACCCTGGGAGCCGGGCTGGGCAGCTTCGACAGCACGATGAAGGCTTTCATGCAGGCCCGTAACCTGTCCTGCGGATCGCTCGCCGTCACCCGCAAGGGCAAGCTCGTCCTGGCCCGCGGCTACACGTGGACGACCAGCACCACCCTGAAGACCCAGCCGACCTCGCTGTTCCGGATCGCCAGCCTGAGCAAGCCCATCACCGGCGCGGCCGTACTCAAGCTGGTGCAGGACGGCAAGCTCAAGCTCACCGACCGGCTGCCCGACCTGCTCCCCCTGACGCCGCCGTCCGGCAGGACGGTGGATCCGCGGCTGAAGGACGTGACCGTCCTCAGGTTGCTGCAGCACCTGGGCGGCTGGGACTCCTCCGTCACGGCCGATCCGATGTTCAGCGACCTGGCGGTCTCCAGGGCGCTCGGCGCGGCGCTGCCCGTCCGTCAGGCCGACATCATGCGGTACGCCAGCGGCCTCCCCCTGGACCATGACCCAGGCAGCACCTACGCCTACGCCAATTACGACTACCTGCTGCTCGGCCGGATCATCGAGAAGGTCAGCGGCATGCCGTACGGCACGTACGTGCAGCAGAAGATCCTCGGGCCGCGCGGCATCACCCGGATGAGGCTCGGGCGCACGCTCAAGGCCAACGCCGTCACCGGCGAGGTGCCGTACGTCTCGAAGTACACCGGGAAGACGGTGTTCGACGCCTCCGGAACCTCCGTCCCGGCTCCGTACGGTTCGTTCAACCTGGAGAACATGGACGCGCACGGCGGCTGGCTGGCGACGGCGGTCGACCTGGTGCGCTTCGCCGGGATCTTCGACGCCGCCGGCTCGGTGCTCACCTCGACGTCGATCTCCCGGGCCTTCGCGCAGCCCGAGACCGGCGTCAACGGCGACGGCTGGTGGTACGGCTGCGGCTGGTCGGTCCGCAACGTCACCGGCGGCCGCAACACCTGGCACACCGGCAGCCTCCCCGGCACCTACACCCTGCTGGTGCGCCGGTATGACGGGCTGACCTGGGCCGCCCTGTTCAACCAGCGCGACGACGCCTCCGGCCTGAGCTACGCCGACATCGACCCGGCCCTCCACAAGGCCGCCAACGCGGTGACCACCTGGCCCACCGTGGACCTCTACGGCACCTACCTCTGACAAAACCCACCGCCGACCGGCTTCCGGCACGTGAGGCCGGTCAGGCGGGAAGCTCTCGCATGCCTGGACGGCGACTCTCCCGGTGTCCCACCGAGCCCGTCACTCCCGTGTCGAACAATCTACGGGCATGGATTCCGCAAGACGCCCTGTCACCACGGACGTCCCGACCAGGCCGACCTACGCTGCCCGCATGGCTTTTGTTATCCCAGAGATCAAGGTCGGCCTGGCCGAGCTCGGTGGCGGGCCTGACGCCTGGTGCTCGAAGTGCGGCAAGCGGGCGACCCTGTACGCCGTTGACCCGGCGAGCGGAAGGCCCACGTACGTCTGCACGGCCGATGCCGGTTCCGAGGTGGAGGCAATGCTCCTGCGCTCCCCCGACTAGCGGATCACCACCGCGATGCCGCCCCTTCAAGCCTTCGCGCTCGCGCCCGTACCCATGAGTGTCCGCCCCCGGGGAACGGGCGCCCCACGCCGTCCGAGCGTCACGCTCGCCGGGTGACGGCGTTCGTCGCGGACGAGACTTCAGCCCCCCGTCCGACCGGACGAGTTCTTGAGCCCCACAGTCCGGACGTCTACGCTCGCGCCATGCCCATGATCACCGTGTTCGCCGGATTCATCACTCTGCTGGTCGCGGTCGTGTACGGGGCCAGGCGCCGGCTGGCGGTGGTGACCGTGCGGGGGGAGAGCATGGTGCCGGCGTTGCGGCCCGGCGACCGGTTGCTGGTGCAGCGCGGGAAGGCGCTCCGGCGCGGGCAGATCGTGGTGCTCGAACCGATCGGGCCGGGGATGCGCTGGCGGGACGGGCCGCTGCCGCCGGTCGCGGCCGCCGACTGGGTGGTCAAGCGGGTCGCGGCGCTGCCGGGTGAGCCGGTGCCGCCGCAGTGCCCCGGTTCGCCCGCCACGGTGCCGCCCGGAAAGCTCGTGGTGCTGGGCGACGGGGAGGTCAGCGCGGACTCGCGGTTGTGGGGGCTCGTCCCGGCCGATCGGGTTCTGGGGGTCGTCCTCCGCACCCTTGTTAGCAGGTCCTAACAGCCGCATACTCCAGTATGTCCGGACATTTCCTGACAACGGGGCTGGGATATGCGTCTGGTCTTTTCTGCCGCAGGACTGGCCGCGACGACGTTCACCATCTCCCCACTGCATCACACCCTGTTCGCCGCCCTGTGCCTGCATCATCCCGGCTTCGCCGTGCCCGGATCGCCGTGGCGGGATCTGGCGCGCAGGACGCCTGCCAGAGCCATGCCGTTCGTACGTCGTGTCCACCACGCGCCGCACAGCGTGTCCGGCTTCCTCTGGGCCGATCTGCCGCTGCCGCCCGGAGCGGGCACGCTCAACGACGAGCTCGACGTCCAGCCCGGTCTCGGCGACGTCGCCGACGCGCTGCGCGCCTTCTACGTCAGCTGCGTGGCCCCCGAGTGGGACGCGATCCGCCTCCGCCTGAGCGCGCACGTGAACCGCTGCTCCGAGCTGATCTGCGTGCGGGGCTTCGGCCGTACGCTGCCCAGGCTCACCCCCAGGCTGAGCTGGTACGGCTGCGCCCTGCAGATCGACACCTCGGACCTGTGCCCGTCGCCGGTGGAGCTCGGTGACCGGGGCGTGACGCTCTCGCCGCTGATGTGCGCCAGCCGCCGCTTCCTCGCGTTGTCGCCGCCGCGCGGCGACAAACGGGCCGCCATCGCCTATCCGGTCAGCGACGAGGGCGCCCTCCGCCCCGCGACGCCGGACGCCCTGGCCCAGGTCGTCGGGCAGGCCCGTGCCAGGGTGCTGCGCTCGATCGGCGGCGGCTCGGCGACCGGCGAGCTGGCCAGGTCGCTGGCGGTGAGCGCCTCCACGGTGTCCGAGCACGTGACGGCGTTGCGGCTGGCGGGACTGGTGAACACCTACCGCGAGGGCCGGGCGGTGCGGCACGTGCTCACCTCGCTGGGGCACGAACTGCTCGAATACAGTGCCTGATTTGTCGCATTTCGGTGGCAGTCCGAAAGGATTGCCCCTCCCCTGACCCGATGGTGATGATCAGGCGAACACAGCCCCTCTCACCCAGGAGGTCGGATGACTCGCACACTCAAGGCGTTGGGCGACCGGATGCTCGGCGCCCTGCTGCCCGCCAGCACCGCGGACGCCAGGGGGTGCCCCTACGAGTGCTGGTGCTACCACTGGCTCGACCACACCGCGTGGACCTGCGTGCGGCCGGACTGCACGACCTACGTGTCCTGCTACGAGTGCTGCTGACCCTCCACACCCCGCCCACGACCCCACCGCAGCGGGCCGTGGGCGGCCCCACCCGTGAGTGCGAGGACCCGCCCGTGAAGGAGCGCCGTGCCGTACCCGAAGCCATGCCGTACATAGAGCCATGCCGTACGTAGAGCTGGGCTGCAGGGCCGTGCTCTGCCTCGTCTTCCTGGCCGCGCTGGCGGGCAAGGCCACCGGCTGGCGCGCCTTCGTGTCGTCCGTCCCCGGTCTGGTTCCCGGCGTGCCCGCCGCGCCGGTCGCGGTGGCCGCACTGGCCGGCGAGAGCACCGCCGTGGCGCTGCTCGTCCTGGGCGAGCGCGCCGGGTTCGTGCTGGCCGCCGTGCTGCTCGCGGCCTTCGCCGCCGCGATCCTGCGGGCCCTGCGCCGCGGCTCCGCCGCCGCCTGCCGGTGCTTCGGCGTCACCGCCGCTCCGCTGAGCCGCGCCCAGATCGTCCGCAACCTGGTGCTGATCGTGGTCGCGGTCACCGGCTGGGCGACGCCGGGCGGGCCCGTCGAACTCGCCGGGGTGGCGCTGGCGCTGGCCGCCGCCGCGGTGCTCGCCGCCGTGCTGGTGCTCTTCGACGACCTCGCCGACCTTCTCCTGGAGAGGAACCTCTGATGCCGTACGTCATCGCAGCCCTGGTCATCGTGGGCGTCATGAGCGCGCTCAACCTGGTGCTGACGTTCGCGGTGATCCGCAGGGTGCGCCACGCCGAGCAGCACGCCGCTCCCTCGGGGCCGCCGTTGCTGCCGGTGGGCTCGACCGTCCCCGACGTGCGCGGGATCGGACGGCCCTCGGTGATCGGCTTCTTCGACACCGAGTGCCAGGCCTGTCCCGGGCAGCTGCCGCCGTTCCTCCAGCTCGTCGCCGACGCGGGCTACTCCCCCGCGCAGGTGCTCGCCGTCGTGTCCGGCCCCGGCGGGGAGAGCTACGCGGACGCGCTGCGCGGCAGCGCCACCGTGATCGCCGAGCCCGCCAACGGGCCGGTCTGCCTGGCCTTCCCCAACTCCGCCTTCCCCGCCTTCTACCTGCTCGACGACTCCGGCCGGGTCAGGTCGCGCGCGGTCACCGTGGCCGGGCTCGGCGCTCCCGTCACCGCATGACCCCCGACGTCCCGCCCGGCGTGGTGCGGCTGGCCGGGCGGGCCGTGACGGTGTGGGGGCTGGCCTGGCGGGCCGCCCCGCTCGCCGCCGTCTGCTCGGTGCTCGCCGTCCTCGCCGGCGGCACGACGCCGGTGGCCGCCGCCTGGTGCACCAAGCTGATCCTGGACGGCCTGGCGGGCGGCCGTGCCGTCCTGATGCCGACGATCATGCTCGGCGCGGTGGGGCTGGTCGCCGCGCTGCTGCCGCACCTGACCGAACACACCGACGGACGGCTGCGCCGCGGCATGGCCCTGCTGACCCGCGAACGCCTGTTCACCTCGGTCAACACCTTCGTCGGCCTCGGCCCGTTCGAGAACCCCCGCTTCCGCGACCGGCTCAGGCTGGCCGAGCAGGCCGGGACCGGCGCGGCCAACCAGATCCTGGCCCCCAGCCTGTCGCTGGTGCGCGGGCTGGTCACGCTGGCCGGGTTCGTCGCCGCGCTCATGGCGCTGAGCCCGGTCATGACGGCGATCGTCCTGCTGTCCGCGCTGCCGTCGCTGGGCGTGCAGCTGTCGCTGAGCAGGCGCAAGGTGGGTCTCGAGTGGCGGATCAGCCCGGCGATGCGCCGCCAGATCTTCTACGCCGACCTGCTCACCTCGGTCGAGCCGGCCAAGGAGGTGCGGCTGTTCGGGCTGGGCGCGTACCTGCGCGACCGTCTCCTCGGCGAGATCCGCGCGGTCAACCACCAGGAGCAGGCCCTGGAACGGCGCGCGCTGGCCGGACACGGGCTGCTCGCCCTGCTCGGCGCCGCGATCGGCGGCGCGGGACTGATCTGGGCGGTCGCCGGCGGCCGTCTCGGCGTGGGCGACGTGGCCGTCTTCGCCGCCGCCGTCGCCGGGGTGCAGGGCGCGCTGTCGGGCGGGGTCACCCAGCTGGCCCGGCTGCACCAGGCGCTGCTGGTCTTCGGACACTACCGCGCCGTCGTCTCCGCCGCCCCCGACCTTCCCGTACGCCTGCCCCCCCGCCCGCTGCCCGCCCTCCGCTCCGGGATCGAGATGCGAGACGTCTGGTTCCGCTACGGCGAGGGGCAACCGTGGGTGTTGCGCGGGGTGGATCTCACCATCCCGCACGGCGCCTGCGTCGCGCTCGTGGGGCTCAACGGCGCCGGCAAGTCGACGCTGGTCAAACTGCTGTGCCGGTTCTACGACCCGTCGCGCGGCGCGATCCGCTGGGACGGGACGGACCTGCGCGACGCCGACCCGGCCGAGCTGCGCTCCCGGCTGACCGCGGTCTTCCAGGACTACGTGGCCTACGACTTCACGGCGGCGGAGAACATCTCGCTCGGCTCGCTCGGCGCCTCACCCGAGCAGGTCAGGGCAGCGGCCCGGCTGGCCGGGGTGGACACGGCGCTGGACGCCCTGCCGCACGGCTACGACACGATGCTCAGCAACCGTTTCCTCGACGCCGCCGAGACCTCCGGCGTCGTGCTGTCCGGCGGCCAGTGGCAGCGGCTGGCCCTGGCCAGAGCGTTGATCAGGGGCGAACGCGACCTGCTCGTGCTGGACGAGCCGAGCGCCGGGCTCGACGCGGAGGCCGAGCACGCCGTCCACCACAGGTTGCGCGAGCATCGAACCGGCCGCACCAGCCTGCTGATCTCCCACCGGCTGAGCGCCATCAGGGACGCCGACCTCATCGTGGTGCTGGCGGAGGGCAGAATCGCCGAACAGGGCACCCACACCACCCTGATGGCCGCGGCCGGCGAATACGCCCGCCTGTTCACCCTCCAGGCCAGCGGCTACACCGCCGACCTCGCCTCAAGACGCGGGCGGCGTTGAGCCTGCGCTCACCCAGGCGTGCAGCGGGACGTGATCAGACCAGGTGCTCCGGGCGTGATCGACGAAGCACTTCCGTACGCGGCCCGCGCCGGCGAACACGTAATCGATCTTCCGCCTGCCGGTCACGTAGGTCCAGCGCCGGCGCGGGTCGCATTCGTCGCGGCCCTTGTAGGCCGCGGCGGCGTCGCGCGGCACGAGGTTGAGGTCGCCGCCGATCACCCCCCGGCCGAGCTCGAACAGCTCGCGCAACTGGATGTGCCGGTAGGGCCTGCCCTTCTGCCTGTCGTCGTAGCTCGACCCCGACGAGAAGTGCGCGGTGCAGAACGCCCGGTCGGCCGTGCAGACGGCGTACCTGCGGGCTCCCCACGGCGGCGAGGTCAGCGGGTGGACGACGAGGCCGGTGTCCGCCCCGGCCACGGCCAGGGTGACGCTCAGCACCCCTCGCGGCCTGCCGTTCCTGTCGGGCAGGCACTGGTACGGGGAACCGTCCGAGTACTTCAGCCCGGCCGACCGGACGCTCCAGTTCCGGCCGGTACGGCGTTCGAGCTCGTGTTCCAGGTCGGCGTCGGCGCCCGTGCAGAACTCCTGGAGGAACACCACGTCCGCCTCGGTCGCCAGCACCGCCACGTGCCAGGCCAGTTCGGCGGTCGAGCGGCGATAGAGCGCGCACCCGGCGTTGGTGCCCGCGCAGACGTTCCACGTCATCACGTGGCGGACAGGGGGCTGCGCCTGTACGGACAGGTTCGGTAACAACAGCCCGGCGATCATGAGCTGCCTGATCATCGGCCTCCTTCGGTCAGCGACAGCCCTCGTCGATACGCAGGATCTGGTGGAGACAGAGGTGTATCAGATTATGCGATAGGCGGATCTTCCCTCCTGAAACGTACTCCGGCAGGGGGTGCTCGTGTCCGAACAGCGCACCACGTACGAACTCGTCGAGGCAGTGGTCGTCAGGCTCAGGCCCGACGAAGTGGAGCTCGTGCCCGACCTCTGGGCCGCCTACGTCAACCATCCCGATCCTGAGCGCGCCGGGGAGCGGCTTCTTGGCTCGGGCGTTCTGGCCGACGTCGCCGGCTGGGCGCCGATCGTTGTCTCCTTCGTCGGCGGAGCCGTATTGGAGGCGCTCAAAGAGGAGATCACCGAGCGTACCCGCGGCGTGTTCGGGTGGAGAGCCAGGCGCAAGGCCAGGCGGCAAGCCCTCACTGAGCCGCTGGCGCTGAACGGGGAGCAGCGCCGCAGGATCTGCGCGGCCGTACTGTCCCGCGCCCGCGCGCTCGGCATGTCGCCTGAGCGGGCACAACTCCTCAGCGACGCGGTCGCCGGTGAGCTCCAGCGCGAAAGCGAGCCTCAGGAACCGTGAGCGCGCCCCCCGACCCGTTCGCCCTGCCCCCGCCCAGCACCTCCCGTCTGCGGTTGCTGTTCCTCACCGTGGGGGCGGGCGCGTTCTTCGCCGGCTACTGGTTCCTGGTGCTCGCGCGGGACGGCTGGGGCGCACGGAACCGGGCGTGCGCCCAGCTCACCGACGTGGCCGGCTTCCTCGACTGCTCGACCAGGGTCCTCGTCCTGCAGGCGCTGGTCCCACTCGCCGGGCCCGCTCTTGTGGCGCTGCTGGTGCTGCTGGCCCACGTGGCCGCGCCGTACGTGATCACCCTCCGGTACGGCGCGGCGCGGCTCGAACCGTGGCCCGCCGTCGTTCAGCAGACTGTCCAGGCCGCGGACCTGCGCAGCCCGCCCGTGCTGATGCTCAGCGATCGGGGCATGCTGCCCTGGATGTTCACGTACGGCAGACGCCCGCACCATCGCATCATGCTCGCCCGCTCCGTCGGCGCCTACGCCAGGACCGACCCTTCCACGGTCACCGCGACGCTCGCCCACGAACTCGGTCACCTGCGTAACCGGGACGTGGACCGTACCTACCTCGGCGTGTTCGCGGTCACCGGCTTCGCGCTGCTGGTGGCCCTGCCGATGGCACTGTCCGCCACCACCACGCTCGGGCCGGCCCCCGCGCTGGCCGTCGCCTGGCGTACGGCGGTGGTCTGCCTGCTGGTCACCACGACCTTCACGGCCGTGATCAGGGCCCGCGAGCACGACGCCGACCTGCGCGCAGGCCAGTTCAGGCGGGCGGACATGCTCGGCCTGCTGTCCAGGGGCCGCCAGGAACAGCGCCGGCTCCTGCGGCTCCACCCGCGGCTCGACGAGCGGCTCAAGGCGCTGCGCGATCCCGGGAGGCTGCTGCGCCCCTCGATCGCCGAGGCTGTGACGGCGGGGATCGCCGCCGGTGTCGTCGTCACCGAATCGGGCGTGATCCTGCACACCGTCCTCCCCGCGCCTCCCTTGGTCGCGTACTGGGTCGCCGGCTTCGTGGTCGCCGTGCCGGTGACGGGGGTCGCCGGGCTCGGCGTGTGGCGGGGCGCCCTGGTCCGGCCGTTCGCCGTAGGGCGGGCGCTGGCGGCGGGCTTCGCGTTCGGGGCCGGGCTCCTGGCGGGGGCGATCCTGGTGCCCAGGACGAGCGTGCAGTGGAGCCGGTGGCTGGCCGGCGCGCCCGACCAGGCGTCCGTCATCGGCCCTGAGCAGATCCCGCCCGGTACGGCGATCTGGATGGCGGCCGCGATCCTCCTCCTGACCACGGCGGTCTTCGGCTGGCTGGCGCTGGCCGCCGGCGCCTGGCTGCCGCGGTCGGGGCCCCGCGCGTGGCGGTACGCGGCCCCCTTCGCCGCGGTGCTCTTCGGGGTGGTCATGGGCACGTGGTTCGCCGCGGCGCGGCTGGCGGCGTCCGAACGATGGAGCCCGCGGAGCGTCGCCGCCCTGGTGATCACTCCTCAGGTCGCGATCGTGCTCTCGGCGCTCACCTTGATCGCCCTGTCGGCGCTGTGGC
The DNA here is from genome assembly GCF_040675255.1 of Nonomuraea sp. NPDC049624. Lineage (NCBI taxonomy): Bacteria > Bacillati > Actinomycetota > Actinomycetes > Streptosporangiales > Streptosporangiaceae > Nonomuraea > Nonomuraea sp. NPDC049624. The sequence goes on from NZ_JBFAOR010000027.1 coordinate 15,940, forward strand.
CACTCGTGCGCGGGGCGCCCGTGCACGCGGTGGCGGCGGTGGTGATCGCCATGGCTCTGCTGCCGTCGTACCTGGCGCTGTCCTCCAGTCCCGTCCAGGTGACGGCCACCGTCCGGCAGCCGGCCCTGCCTGATTCCACCCAGGCCGGAGCGATCTGCCTCGGGCTGTACATCGCCGGCATCGGCGTCTACGGGGACCCCGGCGATCATGCCGCGAGGCAACGGCTCGGCCGGCTGCTCCGCGCCGCTGACGACAGCCTGCTGAACGAGATCGGCGAGATGTTCCTGCGCAGCGCGAGCACCAGGTCGACGGACCTGGCGGCCCTGGCCTGGACCGCCTTCGTCAGGCGCTGCGACCACCTGAACCGCTACCACGACAAGGCCGTGTCCGATCCCCCGCCCCCGTTTCCCACTGAAGGTTGGTGAACCAGATGCCACTCGGCCGGCTGCTCCTCGTCGTCAGCATGGCTCTCGGCCTCCTTACCGGCACCGCCCGGGCCGGCGCGCTCCCGCCGCTGAGCCGCGGCCTCCTCACCGCCGCCGACCTGCCGAAGGGCTATCACGCCTGGACCGCCGAACACCAGGCGTACAGCGCCAGCAGCAAGCCCGCCTGCTCGAAGACCATGGACGAGCTGGAGTTCAGCACCCCCAGGTTCCGCGGCGTCGAATACGCCCGAGCCGGCTTCGCCAAGGGCGATCTCGGGCCTTGGATCATGGAGAACCTGCGCCGGTATCCCGACGCGAGCACGGCCGACCACGACTTCACCCGCATTCTCGACGTCCTGAGCGGCTGCTCCGCCTTCAGCCAGACCTACACGGGCCAGGATCCCGCGGTCATCACGGTGACACTCACGCCCATTCGCATGGCCAAGGTCGGCTCGCGCAGCAAGGCTCTCTGGGTCACCGCCAAGACCAACGGCACGTGGACGTACGGCGAGATCCTCGTGCTGTCCAGAGTCCGGGGAACCTTCATGATCCTTTCCCAGCTCGGCTTCAGGAGACCCTCTCCGAACACCGCCCAGGCGATCGCGGACCGGGCCGCAGCCAGGATGCGCAAGGTGGCCGGCTGACAGCGAGAGCCGGCCGGGTGGCGGACCGCGCGCCGGCCGGCTCCGGTCCGTCCGGGCTCGACGCGTCACCGACGCCGTCCCAGGGCCGTGGGTGTGCCCGGGAGGCGGGCGGAGGGCCGTTAGACTACACCGGTGTTCGCGCGCGTTCCCCTGGCCGTCCGCTCATGGCCGGCCTGGTGGAGAGCCCGGCCGCCCTCGGTCAAGGACGGCGCGCTCGCGGCGACGCTCACCGCGCTGGCATTCGTCCCCACCCTGTCGGTCATCGGAGCGCAGCTCGGCGACCTGCCGCGGCGACCTGCCGATGCCCTGGCGGTCGTGCTGACCGTGGCGCAGTCGGCGCCGCTGGCGCTCCGCAGCCGCCACCCGGCGGCGTGCCTGGCCGTCATCGGCGCCGCCTTCGCCGTCCATCAGGCGCTCGGCTGTCCGCCGACGTTCGCCAGCATCGGCTTCTACCTGGCCCTGTTCACGGCCGGCGCCCATCAGGCCCGGCACCGTCGCACGCTCGCGGCGGCGGTGAGCGCCGGCTACGCCGCGCTGGCGGTCGTCCTGAGCTGGTGGGGGTCTGCCAACCGGATCTCGGACTTCCTCGCCTTCTATCTGGTTCTGGCGGTGATCTGGATGGCCGGTGCGGTGTTGCGCCGGTGGCGGGCCGAGGAGGCCGAACGGCGGCGGCTCGGCGCGCTGGCGGCCGGCGCCGAGGAACGCGCCCGCATCGCCCGTGAGCTGCACGACGTGGTCACCCATCACGTGACCGCCATCGTGGTGCAGGCCGACGCGGCACAGTTCCTGGTCGGCACCGCGCCGGAACGCGCCGGGCAAGGGCTGGCCGCCATCGGCGACACCGGCCGGCGGGCGCTGACGGAGCTCCGGCATCTGCTCGGCGTGCTGGAGGCGACCGGCGACGACGCGCTCACGCAGCGGACGCCGGGCCTCGACAATCTCGCCGACCTGGTCGAGCAGGCCCGCTTCTCCGGCCAGCCCGTCGAACTGACCGAGCACGGCGAGCGCCTGCCTCAGCCCGTCGACGTCGAGCTGGCCGCGTACCGGGTGGTTCAGGAAGCGCTCACGAACGCCATCAAGCACGCGACGGGCCGGCCCACCAGGGTCACGGTCCACCACCGCGCCGGCCACCTCGACATCGAGGTGACCACCGACGGGTCCGCTCCGCTGGAAGGCCCCGTCGTGCCGTCCGGAGGACGGGGGCTGGAGGGGCTGCGCCGGCGCCTCCAGATGCTGAACGGCGAGCTGTCCGCCGGCGCCCGGCCCGGGGGCGGGTTCAGCGTCCGGGCTCTGATCCCCCTCAGGAGCACCGCATGACCAGTACGCCGATCCGGGTGCTCATCTGCGAGGACCATGAGCTGGTGCGTACCGGCTACACCACGATCTTCTCCGCCCAGCCCGACATGGAGGTCGTCGGGGATGCCGCGGACGGCCGCGCGGCGCTCGAGGCCGCCCGGCGGCTGCTGCCGGACGTCGTCGTGATGGACATCCGGATGCCCGTCCTGGACGGCATCGAGGTCACCAGGCGACTGGCCGGGCCAGGCGTCGTCGCTCCGGTGAAGGTGCTGGTGGTGACCACGTTCAACGTCGACGAGTACGCCTACGAAGCGCTCAGGGCGGGCGCCAGCGGCTTCCTGCTCAAGGACGCGCGGCCGGCGGAACTGGTGGACGCCGTACGCACCGTCGCGCGCGGCGACTCCCTGCTCGCGCCCGCCGTCACCCGGGCCCTCATCGGCCACTTCGCCGAGCGCCTGCGCCCCACCGACTCCGCCCGGCCGGCCCTGCAGGAGGTCGTGCGGTCACTGACCCAGCGGGAGCTGGAGGTTCTCGAACAGCTCGCTCAGGGCCTGTCCAACGCGGAGATCGCCACCCGGCTGTCCATCAGCACCGAGACCGTCAAGACGTACGTGTCGCGGATCCTGACGAAACTCGACCTGCGCGACCGTGTGCAGGCGGTCGTGCTCGCCTACCGGGTGGGATTGGTGTCCGCCGATCAGGGTTGACGCGGCGGCCGGCCGCCTTGCGATCAGGCGGAGAGCTCGGCGCGGTGCGGCCGAGGCCGGATCCGGCCGGCGCGGGCCGCCCGCCGCAGCAGGAGAATCGTGGGCACCATGCAGACCAGCAGCGCGAACAGGCTGGCCTCCGGGCCGAAGACGCCGCCGGTCAGCACGGTCGGGCCGGACAGCGTGACGTTCAGCAGGCCCTCGGGCGGCGCGGCCGCTCCGGAGACCGTGACACCGAAGATCCCTGCCTGGGTGAAGTTCCAGGCGAAGTGCAGGCCGATGGGCAGCCACAACGATCGGGTGGCGACGTAGGCGGCGGCCAGCATGGCTCCGCCCGTCAAGGCGATCGCGAACGCGCCCCACAGGGTGGCGTGGGGGTTGACCAGGTGCATCGCGCCGAACAGCAGCATGGACACGACCAGGGCGATCACAGTGCCGGTGCGCTCCTCCATGATGCGGAACACCACCCCGCGAAACAGCAGTTCCTCGGTGACGGCGACGCCCGCCATCAACCCCGCGCTGCCGAGGAAGCCGCCGAAGGATCCCCACGACAGCTCCTGCCAGCCACCGAACACCGCGATCAGCGCCATCAACCCGATGAACAGGCCCGCCCCGAGCAACGTTCCGCGCAGCAGCTGGGACCATCGCCGCGTCTTCCCGACCTCGGGGATGTCCGGACGGAGCTCGACGGCCCGGCACAACCAGCGGTAGCAGGCGACGGCGAGGACGGCCAGGCCGACCCCCACCGGCAGGGCGAGGATCGGTACGGGCGAGACGAGTTGGTTGATCCCCGTCGTCACCGACATCACACCGAACAGCGCGACCAGCAGGACGGGGAACCGGAACCTGCGCAACCGGCCACGCGCCGTGGCCGGACCGGTGTGCGGAGGGGTGGTCTTCGGATGCTCCGGGGACGCCACGATCTCGATCCTTTCGATCAAGTGGGCCGCGGTGTCTTCCGCGGCTCAACCGAGGCTAGGGATCGGAGCCGGGCATGCCATCCCCCTGGAACGGACAGAGCGGTAGCTCTCAGGAGGGATCAGGAACCGTCCCGGTCTCTGCCCCTGCGCGCCGCCGCCCCTTCGCACCGGTGCCCGCCGCGCGCTACGCCACGTCGAACTCGTTGCCCTCCGGGTCCGCCATCGCCACCGCATAGTGATCGACTCCGGGCTGCGACAACACCCGCACCACGGACGCCCCTGCCTGGACCAGCCGCTCCACCTCGGCGTCCACCCGCGCCCGCCGGACCTCCAACGGCACGTCCGTCCGCTTGCCGCCCACCTTCACATCCAGGTGCAGCCGATTCTTGACCGTCTTGGCCTCGGGCACCTGCGGGAACCAGATCCTCGGGCCGTGCCCCTCGGGATCGACGATGCTGTCGTTGCAGTCGCCCTCGCCCAGCTCGTCCTCGGGCACGCCGATGCTGAGCCAGTACTCCCGCCATGTGCCGAACTCGTCCGGCGGCGGCTCCACCGTGTACCTCAGCGCGCTCGCCCAGAACCGGGCCATGCGGTCGGGCGAGGCGCAGTCGATGACCAGCTGGAAGGAAACCATGGCAGCCATCCTGCCCGGCTGCCATGGCCTCGACGGACCCGCGGGCACCGACGCCTCCGGACCGGCCCTCCCTCTCCTGGGACCTGTCCACCGCTGCGACCGAGTCCGCGTACCGGCGTCAGGGGACGGCCTTGAGCAGCCAGAGCTCGTTCGTGTCATGACCGGGTTCGAACTGCACCACGCGTGCGCCCGGGTCGGTGGAGGCGTTCGCGACCGCCAGAACCTTGCCCGAGTGCTTGGCGATGAGCCGGTAGACGCCCGCCTCGTGCTCCTTGAGGTACCAGATCTGGCTGGGACTGCCGTTGATCCCCCACTGCATCGCGAAGTCGGCGTTCTGGTTCGCCAGGGTGACGTCGAGGGCCTTGCCGGAGTGTTCGGCGATGAACTTGTAGCCGCCCTCGGCGGGTTCCAGGCGGAAGATCTGGTTGGCCCGGCCGTGGGGGGTCCACTGGATCACCCAGCCCCCGTCGGACATGTCGCATTCCATGATGTCGAGGGCGAGCCCGGACTTCTTGTTGATCAGGGTGGCTCGGGCCGGGATGTCCATGGAGGTCCTCTCGGGCTGGGGCAGGAGGTGGCGGGACGCCGCCTTGCCTCCATAAGAGACGATCGTGCATGGGAAATCACCCTTCAACCGTGACCGCTTGCGGACAGGGTCTCCGACCGCACCTGGTCGTCACAGCGGGTCACCCGAGCTTGAGCAGCAGTTCGGTGAGCTCGGCCGGCATGGTGATCATGCAGTCGTGGCCCGTCGGCAACTCCCACACCTGCGCCGGGCTGCCGTTGGGCTGCGTCGCCGGGACGGGCCGCCGCTCGATGCCCTCCGGTACGCCCGCCACGCAGTGGATGTGCGTCCGCGGGATCGCGTGCGTGGCGGGGTTGTCCAGCCGGACCGGCTGCTGGAGGCAGAGCGCCGGCTGGTCGGACAACATCGTCCGCAGCCAGGCCACGTCCGCCGGGTCGGTGACCCCGAACAGGCCCAGGGGCGGCGGCAGCTCGGGCATCGGCGGGATGCGCCAGCCGGTCCCGGACCGCGCGGCGCGGTCGATGAGGGCCTGGGTGACGGGGTGCACGTCCACCGCGCTCTCGCCGTCCTCCGGGACCATCGCGTCGAGGTAGACCAGGTGGGCGATGCGTTCCGGGATGCGGTTGGCGGCGGAGGAGATGACCAGCCCGGCGTAGCTGTGGCCGACCAGGATCACGTCGGTGAGGTCGTTCGCGGTGATCAGCTCGACGATGTCGCCGGCGTGGGTGTCCAGCCCCACCTCGGGGCCGAGCAGATGGGCCTTGTCGCCGTGGCCGGTCAGCGACGGCGCGGCCACCCGGTGCCCGGCCGAGGTCAGGAGCGGGACCACCCGGTCCCAGCATCGTCCGCTGTGCCAGGCCCCGTGTACCAGCACGTACGTCGACATGTGCGGCTCCTTGCTCATCGAAAGAGGTGTTCGGTCCCGAGTGAGGTTTCCGCTCGTCCGCCGGCGCAGCCAGAGCCCTCGCGATCCTGGGGGTGAGGGGGCCAGGCACGCGCCGAGGTGCGCCATTACCGTGGGACGCATGAGCGGCGAATCCAACCTTCTGGGCGAATACGTACGCGCCCGCCGGGAGCTCGTCACTCCTGAGCAGGCCGGCATCCCCTCCGTGGGCGTACGGCGGGTGCCGGGCCTGCGCCGGGAGGAGGTCGCGATGCTCGCCGGCATCAGCGCCGACTACTACCTGCGCCTGGAGCAGGGCCGCGACCGCAACCCGTCCGCGCAGGTGCTGGTGTCCCTCGCGCGCGTGCTGCGGCTCGACGACGACGCGACGGCCTACCTGCTGCGCCTCGGGGCGGGCGATCCCCGGCGGCGACGGCGGCGGCGCAGGGAGAGCGTTCCCCCGGGCATCGCCAAGCTCGTCGCCGCGCTCGCGCTGCCCGCGTACGTGGAGGGCCGCTCCTTCGACGTCCTGGCCGCCAACGCGCCGGCGACCGCCCTGTCACCGCGGCTGGCGGCGGGGCGCAACCGCCTGCGGGACGTGTTCCTCGACCCCGCCGAGCAGGCTCTCTACCCGGACTGGGAGAACGCCGCGCAGGGCATGGTCGCCGGCTTCCGCAAGTCCGTCGGCGCCGACGTCGACGATCCCCGGTTCGTCGAACTCGTCGGCGAGCTCTCCCTCGCCAGCCCGCTGTTCAGCAGGCTCTGGGCCCGCCACGACGTGAACACGTGCGAAGGCGCGCCCAAGCGCCTCGACCATCCGCAGGTCGGTGAGCTGTGGCTGAACCGGGAGAGGCTGGGCGTGAGCGGCGCGGCGGGCCAGACGCTCGTCGTCCTGCATCCGGACCCCGGCACCGGCAGCGCCGAGAAGCTGGCGCTCCTCGCCTCCGCCATGGCTTCGCCGCCGCCGGCCCGCGAGGGCCGGTGGAAGGCGTGACTCAGGCGGAGGGGCGCAGGCGGCGCTCGGCCGGTGGGATCAGCAGCACCTCCAGCGCTCGGGCGCAGGCCCGCGCGTGCGCGGCGAACCAGTCGATCCGCGCGTCGCTGATCACCAGCGGCGTGGAGCGCACGGCCAGCGCGTAGCGGACGTGGTTGTGCCGGTCGAGCACCGGCACCGCGACGGTGCGGATGCCGTCGCCCGACTCCCCGTCGTTGAGCGCGTACCCGGACTCGCGCACGCGGGCCAGTTCCTCGCGCAGTTCGGCGTGGTCCACGATGGTGCGGCCGGTCAGCGCCGGCAGCGGGCCGAGCGCCTCCAGGTCGGCGCTGCCCTCCGGGTCCCAGGCCAGCAGCACCTTGCCCAGCGCCGTGGAGTGCAGGGGGCGGCGCAGCCCGGCGCCGCTGTCGGGGTTGAGCGAGCCGCCGCTCAGGATGACCGCGTGCCGGTCGTTGCGGACGGCCAGGTCCACGGTGGCGGAGGTGACGCGGGCCAGCTCGGCCAGCTCGGGGGCGATGCGGTGCAGGCCGCGCCGGTGGAAGGAGAGCTGCCCCAGCTCCGTGATGGAGGGCCCCAGCCGGTAGCGGCCGGTGCGCGCCTCCTGCTCCAGGAAGCCCGTGGCGGCCAGCGTCCTGGCCAGGCGGTGGGTGGTCGAGGTGGACAGCCCCATCCTGCGCGCCAGGTCGGACAGGCCGAGCGAGGCGTCACCGCCGCCGAAGCAGCCGAGCAGGCCGATCGCCCTGCGCACCGACTGGACGCTGTCGTCTGCTGCCATGCGGGAAACTCCGTCTTCCGAGTAGGGAGATCGGGGACCAGGTGAGAGCCGGTCCGGCCGGGAACGCTTCCCGCATCGCGGGACAATCTTTGCATTCCCTACCAATTTACAAGCAAACTCTGCCCATGACCACAGCCGCACTCGACGCCATCTGGTTCACCCGCTGTCCCGTCCCCACCGCCACAGGCATCGCGGCCGACCAGGGCTGGCTGGCGGAAGAGTTCGCCGGCGACGGGATCGAGGTCCGCTCGCTGCAGGACGACGACCCCGGCGTGCCCCGCGAGACCCACTACACCCACGCCCTGACCGGCCTGTTCCGCGAGGGAGGCAACGTGCCGGCGTTGTGGGCGCGCTCGCGCGGCGAGGCGACCAGGCTCATCGGGCTCACCTGGATCGAGGAGCGGCAGGTCGTGCTGGTGCGCGGCGGCACCGCCCTGGAGAGCCCCGAGCAGCTCAAGGGCCTGCGGCTGGCGGCGCCCCGGCATCGCATCGCCATCGACTTCTGGCGGGCCATGGCCCTGCGCGGCTTCCACGGCGCGCTCTCCCTGGCCGGGCTCGGGCTCGGTGACGCCGAGCTGGTGGACGTCGAGGCCGAGCCGGGCGGCGGCCAGTGGGAGGCCGAGCTGGCCGCGCTGGCCGCCGGCCGGGTGGACGCGGTCTACGTCAAGGGCGCGCTCGCCGTCGAGGCCGCCCTGCGCCACGGCGCGGAGGTGGGCATCGACCTGGACGCCGTGCCGGACCGGCGCGCGCGGATCAACAACGGCACCCCCCGCCCGATCACCGTCCACCAGCGCCTGCTGGACGAGCATCCGCAGGTGGTCACCCGCTTCCTGGCCGTCCTGCTGCGCGCCGCGGACTGGGCCGCCGCGCACCCGTCCGAGGTGGCCAGGATCCTGGGCGCGGAGACCGGCGCCGGCGCGACCGGCGTGGCCGCGGCCTACCGCCCCGGCGCCTCCCTCCACCTCGACCTGTCCGCCGAACGCCTCGACCTGCTGGCCGAGCAGGAGCGCTTCCTGCGCGGCCACGGCTTCCTCGAATCACCCGTGGACGTCGCCGCCTGGGCCGACCACACCCCGCTCCAAGGAGTCACCCATGCGTAAGCTGCTGCTCGCCCTTCCGCTCGCCCTCCTGGCCACGGCCTGCGGCGGCCAGGACACCACCACCGCCGCCGGCCAGGAGCAGGTCGTCGTGCGCATCTCCGACCCCGGCAACAGCGGCTTCCTGGCCGTCGCGAAGAAGGACGGCAGCCTGGACGCGGCCCTGGCCAAGGTCAACGCCAAGGTCAAGTGGGCCGGCGACTTCTCCGTGTTCGCCCCGGCCGCCCAGGCCATCAACGCGGGCTCGCTCGACATCGCCACCGGCTCGATCACCTCCGGCGTCACCGCGCTGGCCGTCAAGCCCAGCTTCAAGATCTTCGCCACCGTCCCGCCCGACCTGGCCGGGGAGGGCATCGTGGTGAAGAAGGACTCGCCGATCAGGTCCGTGGCCGATCTGGCCGGGCGCAGCGTGGCCGTCGGGCACGGCGGCACCAGCGAGTACCTGCTGCTCAAGGCGTTGCAGACGTTCGACGTGCCGGTCGAGAAGGTCAAGCGGGTCTACCTGCCGCCGCCGCAGACCGCGCCGGTCTTCGGCTCGGGCAAGGTGGACGCCTGGTCCACCTTCTCCACCTTCCTCATCCCCGCCGTCACCGATCTGGACGCGCGCGTCCTGGCCGACGGCGAGGCGATCAAGTCGGACAACTACGTGATCTACGTGGCCGCCAACAAGCTGCTGCAGGAGCATCCCGAGGTGGTCAAGGCGCTGTTCGCGTTCATCAAGGAGGGCAGCGCCAAGGAGATCGCCGATCCGGCGGCGTACCTGAACGTCTTCACCCAGACCGGCCCGCAGGCCGTGCAGGGCGAGCAGAAGGAGCTCGTGGTCGGCATCCAGAAGAAGGGCAGGCCCGCCCAGGCGGTCACCGCCGCCGAAATCACGAAATATCAGGACGTGGCGAGGTTCTTTCTCGACCAGAAGGTGCTCACCGCGCCGCTGGACGTCTCCCAGCACGTCGTGGACGTGACCACGCTCGGGAGCGCCCGGTCATGAGCCTGGCCACGCACACGGAGGCCGGCGTCGAAGGGCTCGTCGCCCCCCAGCCGCCGCGCTCGTCCGGCCGCCACCCGGCCGTCACGCTCGCGCTGCGCGCCACCGGCCCCGTCCTGCTGCTCGCCGCCTGGTACGCGGCCACCGCCACCGGCGCCCTCACCCAGGACGTGCTCGCCGGCCCTCAGGACGTCGTCGACACCTTCGGCGAGCTGTGGGCCGACGGCCAGCTCCCCGAGGCGCTGCGCGTGTCGGTCACCAGGGCCGGGCTCGGCCTGCTGCTGGGCGCCTCCACGGGGCTGGCGCTGGGCGTCGTCTCCGGCTTCACCCGGCTCGGCGAGGAGCTCGTCGACTCCTCGATGCAGGCCCTGCGCGCCATCCCGTTCCTGGCGCTGACCTCGCTGTTCATCGTGTGGTTCGGGATCGAGGAAGCGTCCAAGATCCTGCTGATCGGGGTGGCCTGCACGTTCCCCATGTACATCAACGTCTCCAGCGGGGTGCGCAACGTGGACCGCAAGGTCGTCGAGGCGGCCCGCTCGTTCGGGCTCGGCCGGCTGGCCATCGCCCGCGAGGTCGTGCTGCCGGGCGCGCTGCCGTCGATCTTCGCCGGGCTGCGGTTGTCCACCACGCTCAGCGTGATCGCGCTCATCGCCGCCGAGGAGATCAACGTGACGGCCGGGCTCGGCTACCTCATGGCCCGGGCCACCGACTACCTGCGCACCGACATCCTCGCTCTGTGCGTGCTGCTGTACGCGGTGATCGGGCTCGCCGCCGACCTGGCCCTGCGGCTGGCCGAGCGGGTCACGATGCCCTGGCGCAGGGCGGTGACGATCCGATGAGCCTCGCCGTACGCACCCGGGGGCTGCGCAAGGTCTTCGGCGAACGCGCCGTGCTCGACGGGGTGGATCTGGACGTGCGGCGCGGCGAGTTCCTGGCGCTGCTCGGCGCGAGCGGCACCGGCAAGACCACGCTCCTGCGCATCCTGGCCGGGCTGGACGCGGCCGGCGGCGGCAGCGTGCTGGTGCCGCCGGTGCGCACCGTCGTCTTCCAGGAGCCGCGGCTCGTCCCGTCCAAGCGCGCCCTCGCCAACGTGATCATCGGGCAGGGCCGCGCCGCCCGTGCCAAGGGCCTGGCGGCCCTGGCCGAGGTGGGGCTGAGCGGCCACGCCGACGCCTGGCCCGCGACGCTGTCCGGCGGCGAGGCCCAGCGGGTCGCGCTGGCCAGGGCCCTGGTACGCGAGCCGGAGCTGCTGCTGCTCGACGAGCCGTTCGCCGCGCTGGACGCCCTGACCCGGCTGCACATGCAGGACCTGATCGCCGAGCTGTGCGCCCGGCACCGCCCGGCCGTGGTGCTGGTCACGCATGACGTGGAGGAGGCGATCCTGCTCGCCGACCGGATCGCGGTGCTGCGCTCGGGCACGTTCGTCACCGATGTGCCGGTCGAGCTCGACCGGCCGCGCGACCGCACCGACCCCGACTTCGTCGAGCTGCGCCGCCGGCTGCTCGCCGACCTCGGCGTGGACACCCACGCGGGAGCGGCGCCATGACGGCGCCCGGGAGAAGTGCCGTGAGCAGGGCCATGAGCAGGACCACGACGGCGGCGGGCTGGATCGCCGGGAACGCCGCCGCGCTGACCGGGCTCGCCGACCGGATCTGGGCCTACGCCGAGCCGTCGCTGCGCGAATGGCGCTCGGCCCTGGCCACCGCCGCGCTCCTGCGCGCGCACGGCTTCACGATCGCGTGGGGCACGGCCGGCCTTCCTGCCGCGTTCGTCGCCACCCACGGCGACCGCGGGCCGGTGCTGGGCTTCAACGTCGAGTACGACGCCCTGCCCGGCCTGTCCCAGCGCGCCGGCGCGGCCCGGCACGAGCCGGTCACGGTCGAGGGCGACGAGTACGCCCCCGCCTACGGCCCCGGCCACGGCTGCGGCCACAACGCCCTGGCGGCGGCGTCGGCAGGCGCGGCCATCGCCGCCGCCACGGCACTGGGGAACCGGGCCACGATCAAGGTGTTCGCCTCCACCGGCGAGGAGCACCTGGTCGGGAAGGCGTACGCGGTGCGCGACGGCGCCTACGACGGGCTGGACGCCTTCCTCGACTGGCACCCCGCCCCCGTCACCGGCACCGGCTGGGACGTCACCAGCGCCCTGTACTCGGCCACGTTCTCCTTCCTCGGCTCGCCCGGCCACGGCTCGAACCCGCTGGGCACCCGCAGCGGCCTGGACGGCGCGCTGCTGCTGACGGAGATGGTCGAGCGCCTGCGCGCCGGCCACGTCTCCCCCTCCGGCCGGGTCAGCTACATGATCAGCGGCGGCGGCGCCCCCAACGTCACCCCCGACCTCCAGACGGTGTGGGTCTACGTCCGCGAGTCCACGGCCGCCGCCGCCAGGACCCTCTACGACCAGGTCGTGACCTGCGCCCACGCCGCCGCCGCCGGCAGCGGGACCCGGCTGGAGCACCGCCTGGTCACCGCCATCAGGCAGGGGCTCGGCAACCGGGCGGGCGCCGAGCTGCTGCACCACACGATGAGCGAGCTGGGGCCGCCGGCGTTCACCGACGCCGACGACGCGTTCGCGCGGCGGCTGCAGGCGGCGATCGGCCGGCCGGCCGCCGGCCTGGCCGGCGAGGTGCTGCCGCTGCGCCCGCCCGCCGGTCCCGACCTCGGCGGCCCGTCCAGCGACACCTCCGAGGTGAGCTGGACGGCGCCGCACCTCAGCCTGGTCGCGGCCGTGGTGCCGCTCGGGGTGCCCCTGCACTCGTGGGCGGCCACCGCGGCGACCGGCACCCCGATCGCGCACGCCGGGCTGCTGGCCGCCGCCCGCTACCTGGCCACGGCGGCGGTCACGCTGGTCGAGCAGCCCGAGACGCTGGCGGCGGTCGGCGCGGAGTTCGACTCCCGCGACCGCGAGCCCGCGCTCCTGCCGGTCGGCGCCGAGCCGCCGTACCACCTGCCGCCGCCCGGCTTCCTCGACGAGACGGGCCAGTCGCCGCGGCCGACCCGGACGCCGCCCGTTTCCGCTGAACCCCTAGGAAAGATCTGACATGTCCGTCCTGCTCATCTCCGGCAGCCCATCGGCCGCCTCGCGCACCGTACGCCTGCTCGACCACCTGGCCGGGCGGCTGGGCCGGCCCGCCACCGTCCTGCGCCTTCGCGACCTGCCCGCCGAGGCCCTGCTGCGCGGCGACACCGCCCATACCGAACTGGCCCACGCCACCGCGCAGGTGGCCGCGGCCGACACGATCGTCGTCGCCACCCCGATCTACAAGGCGTCCTACACCGGCCTGCTGAAGGCGTTCCTGGACGTCCTGCCGCAGGGCGCGTTCGCCGGCAAGACGGTGGTGCCGATCGCCACCGGCGGCACCCCGGCCCACCTGCTGGCCGTGGACTACGCCCTGCGCCCGGTGCTGAGCGTGCTCGGCGCGCGGCACGTCACGCGCGGCCTGTTCGTGCTGGACACCCAGATCGAGCCGCTGGCCGGGGAGCTGCTCCCGCGCATCGACGCCCTGCTGGAAGAGGTCCCGCTGGGGGCGGCGGCATGACGACGCACCGCACCGCGCGCTTCCACCTGGTCCTGCCCACCGCGAGCCCCGCCCCCGCCGAGCTGCCGGCCTTCGTCACCGACGTGCGGCCGGCGCTCACCGACCCCGCTGGACGGGCCGCCGTGGCCGCGGACCTGTCCGGGTGGGCGGGCGCGCTCTCGCCCTTCGACGCCGCCGGCCAGGAATCTCTCGTCGTCGCCGCCAACGCCCTGCGCCGCACCCGCCACCTGCGGGTCGTCGCCGAGTTCCACCCCGCCGTGGCCACGCCGGTCTACGCGGCCAAGCTGTCGGCGTCCCTGCAGCGTTTCTCCGCCGGACGGCTCGGCTGGCGGCTCGCGGTGGACCTGGACCCGGCCGTGGCCAGGGCGCAGGGCGACTTCCTGACCGGCGCCGCCCGGTTCGCCCGCGCCGACGAGTTCCTCACCGTGGCCAAGGGCGTCTGGGGCGGCGGCCCGTTCGACTTCGCCGGGGACTTCTACGAAGTGGTCAAGGGCGGCTTCGGCGCGCCGCTGTCGTCCCCGCCCTTCCCCGAGGTGCACCTGTCGGGCGCCTCGCCCGAGGCCCTGGAGCTGTCGCGCCGCCACGCCGACGTGCACGTCTTCGCGGCCGCTGACGACGTGGCGGCCCTCGTCCCCGAGCTGCCCGGCCTGCGCTACGGCGTGCGCCTGCCCTCGGTCGAGGCCGCCGACGAGTACGCCGCGCTCGGCGTCACCGAGTTCTTCCTCCAGACCGAGGACGTCTACCGCCTTGGCGAGCACGTGAAGGAGCGGTCTGTTGACCGTTGACATCTACTGGCGCATCCACATGGAGGGCGACCAGCCCTCGCTGCGCCGCCGCGTCCGCAGCCGAGGCGGTTTCGCCCCCGGCGGCACCGCCCCCGGCACCAGGGACGGCCGCGACGACGGCTACACCCACGCCGACTACATGGCCGAGGTCGCCAGGGCCGCCGAGGACAGCGGCTTCACCGGCGGGCTGCTGCCGAACTTCCCGCACACCGACGACCCGTGGGCCGCCGCCGCGACGCTGGCCCGCGAGACCACGTCGTACCGCTTCATGGTGGCCTTCCAGCCCGGCTTCCTGCACCCCGTCCAGGCCGCCCGGATGACGGCCACGCTGCAACGGGCCACCGGCGGCCGGATCGTCTACAACGTCATCTCCGGCGGCGGCGGCCCGGCGCAGCTCTGGTGGGGCGACAAGGTCGACCACGACGACCGCTACGCGCGCACCTCGGAGTTCCTGGACGTGCTCAAGGGCGTCTGGCAGGGCGGGCACACCCACCGGGGCCGCTTCTACCAGGTGGAGAACGCCGGGCTGCCGGAGGAGCTGGCCGGGCAGCCGTTCCCCGAGATCTTCTTCTCCGGCTCCTCCCCCGCCGCCATCGACGCCGCCGGCCGGCACGCCGACTACTACCTGTCCTGGCTGGAGCCGTTCGAGGCGCTGAAGGAGAAGTTCGACGCGGTGCGCGCGCACAGTGCCACGCCGCCCCGGTTCGCCGTGCGGGTGGACCTGCTGGCCCGGGAGAGCGAGGAGGAGGCGTGGGCGGAGATCGAGGCCGGCTGGCGGGCCCGGCCGCGCGAGCGCGACGCCGGCGAGGGCGACTCCGTCGGCGTGCGGCGCAGCCGCGCCTTCCTCGCCGGAGCCGGTGGGGACCCCCGCGCCCTGGAGGTCGCCCCCCACGTGTGGGGCGGGTTCAGCCAGCTGCGCGACGGCCCGGCCTTCGGCCTGGTCGGCGACTACCACCAGGTCGCCGACCAGCTCGACCGGCTGCTTGACCTCGGGGTGGACGCCCTCATCCTGGCCGGGATCCCCCATCTCGAAGAGGCCCGCCGCGTGGGCCGCCACGTTTTGCCGCTACTGAAAGGACGCTCCTGATGACCGCCAAGGTCGGCTTCTTCCCGCAGAACAACACGCTCTGGATGGCCCGCCACCGCGACCTGCTGCCCGACGTCGAATGGGTGGACCTGAACGCCCTCGGCCGGGGCGAGCGCGTCGATCCCACCCGGGCCCTGCCGTCCGCCCACGGCGACCACCTGTTCGACGGCGGATACGACTTCATCGGCACCGGCTCCACGCCCCCGGTCACCGCCCAGGCCAAGGGGCACGACATCGTGTACGTGGCGATCTCGGGGCCGCGGGTCGAGAACGGCCGCCTGGTGGTGCGGGACGACTCCCCGATCGGCTCGGTGGCGGAGCTGAAGGGCAGGCGGGTGGCGCTCGGGCACGGCTCCTGGCAGACCACCCTGCTGCTGCTGGCGCTGGAGCGGGCCGGGCTCGGGTGGGGCGACATCGTCCCGGTGGACGCCTACGGCAACGCCGCCGAGCTGCTCGTGAACGGCGACGTGGACGCCTGGGTGGGCTCCTACCCGGACCTGACGCCGGTCGAGTCGCGCACCCGGACGCTGGTGGAGACCGAGGGCCTGTTCAGCCACCGCTCGCTCTGGTTCACCCGCCGCGACTTCGCCCAGGAACAGCCGGAGGAGCTGGCCAGGATCGTCACCGCGCTGCAGCGGGCGGACCGCTGGACGGAGGAGCACCCGCGCGAGGCCGCGGCCCTGTTCGACGGCGACCTGGACGCGTGGGAGCACGCGCTGCGCACCCGCCCGTGGGGGCTGCACCCGGTCAGCGCGGAGTTCGTCGCCGAGCAGCAGCACGCCGCCGACCTGTTCCACGCCAACGGGCTCATCCAGCGGAAGATCACGGTCGCGGACGCCGTCCTCCCCGAGATCGGCGAGCTGGTGACGCGAACCCGGTGACTCCTGCCCGCACCGCCGCCCACGCGGCAGCGGAGAGACCGGCCTTCGACGATCATCCGTCACTCGGCTCCGTCTCCGCTGTTCGCGCTGCCCAGTAGGCGAGGTTGTGCCGGGTGGCCAGGGTGTGGGGGTGATCCGCGCCCTGGACGCGTTCGTGGATGGGGAGCAGCGCGGCGTACTGGTCGCGGGCGGCGGCCGCGTCCCCTGCCAGCCCGGTCCAGTAGGCGAGGTTGTGCCGGGTGGTCAGGGTGTGGGGGTGTTCGGGGCCCTGGACCCGTTCGTGGATGGGGAGCAGGGCGGCGTACTGGTCGCGGGCGGCGGCCGCGTCGGCCCCCGCCTCCCCGGTCCAGTGGGCCAGGTTGGCTCGGGTGGTCAGGGTGTGGGGGTGTTCCGGGCCCCGGACGCGTTCTTCGATCGGGAGCAGCGCGGCGTACTGGTCGCGGGCGGCGGCCGCGTCAGCCTCCGCCTCGCCCGTCCAGCGGGCGAGGTTCGCCCGGGTGGTCAGGGTGGCGGGGTGCTCTACGCCCTGGACGCGTTCCCGGACGGGCAGCAGCGCGGCGATCTGGTCGCGGGCGGCGGCCGCGTCCCCGGCCTCCCCCGTCCAGCGCGCCAGGTTGGCGCGGGTGGCCAGTGTGTCAGGGTGTTCGGCGCCCTGGACCCGTTCGTGGACGGGGAGCAGCGCGGCGTACTGGTCACGGGCGCCGGCCGCGTCCCCCGCCCGCCCGGTCCAGCGGGCCAGGTTGGCCCGGGTGATCAGGGTGGCCGGGTGTTCCGCCCCTCGGACGCGTTCTTCGACGGGGAGCAGCGCCGCGTACTGGTCGCGGGCGGCGGCCGCGTCCCCCGTCTCCCCCGTCCAGCGGGCCAGGTTGGCCCGGGTGGCCAGAGTGTCAGGGTGTTCCGCGCCCTGGACGCGTTCCCTGATGGGCAGCAGCGCGGCGATCTGGTCGCGGGCGGCGGCCGCGTCCCCTGCCTCCCCCGTCCAGCGGGCCAGGTTGTTCCGGGTGGTCAGGGTGTCAGGGTGTTCCGCGCCCTGGACGCGTTCGTGGACGGGGAGCAGGGCGGCGAACTGGTCGCGGGCCGCGGCCGCGTCCCCGGCCCGCCCGGTCCAGTAGGCGAGGTTGTGCCGGGCGGTCAGGGTGTCGGGGTGTTCCGCGCCTTTGACGCGTTCGTGGATGAGGAGCAGGGCGGGGTACTGGTCGCGGGCCGTGATCGCGTCCCCGGCCTCCCCCGTCCAGCGGGCCAGGTTGTGCCGGGTGGTCAGGGTGTCGGGATGGTCCGCCCCCAGGACGCGTTCTTCGACGGGGAGCAGCGCGGCGAATTGGTCGCGGGCGGCGGCCGCGTCCCCCGCCTGCCCCGTGTAGTAAGCGAGGTTGTGCCGGATGGACAGGATGACGGGGTGTTCGGCGCTCAGCGTTGCCGCCGCATGGGTGTAGATGTCCTGCTGGAGCCGGACGGCGTTGGCGTAGTCACCGCTGGCGCTGAGGTAGGTGACGAGCCGGTTCAGGCCGGGTGAGCCCCCCGGCAGCACGGCGCGGGCGTGCGGGAGGAGTGCCTGGTAGGCGGGCCAGGCACCGATCGTGTCCGGATCGTCGGGGAGCGCGGACAGGATCAGATCCGACGCGATGCGGTGCGTTCGATCGCGCTGGGCGGGGGTGAGCTGGTGCAGAGTGACGGCCTGGACGAGCCGGTGCACGCTGACGAGGTCCTCGGGCTCACCGGGCACGAGCTCGACGGGGCCGCGGGCGATGGTGATCAGGCTGTAGGACTCCAGCAGTGCCAGTGCGTCGCCGACCTCGATCTGGTCGGTCTCCGGCAGGCCGTCCAGAACGGAGCCGGGCAGGTTGTCGGGGGCGAAACAGGCAAGCAGGTTCAGCACGTCGATGGCCAGGGGGTTGACGGCCTGGATGCGAAGGTGGCTGAGCGTCAGCACCTTGGCCACCACGCGCTCGGCGTCGCCCCCGGCGGTCGCGGTGGTGGCGTACATCCTGGCGGGGATGTCGCTCAGCAGCCGCAGGTACGCGGCCAGGTTCATGCGAGGGGTGCGGGCGATGTAGGCGCCGGCCTGGGTCAGCGCGAGCGGCAGATCCCCCAGCTGTTCGGCCAGCTCCGCCAGCCTGCCCGTGTCGGCGGAGTCCGGCGGGCCGACCAGGCCGGCCAGCAGGCCGATCGCCGCCTCGCGGGTCAGCAGCTCCAGCCGGAGCGGGGTGACGTTCAGGTGCTGCCAGCCGACGTCGCGGCGGGTGGTGATCAGCACGTGGCCGTGCACGAGGCGGGCCAGGTACGGCTCGACGTCGGCGACCTCCTCGACGTTGTCGAGCACGACCAGCCAGCCAGGGTGGGTGGCCAGCCAGCTCAACGCCCAGGCGGCGGCTTCCTCGACGGTCGTCTGCCCGGCGGCGATCGAGTCGACGCCACAGGTCAGCGCCCTGGCCAGGGCGGCCAGGCCGGCCCGGATCCGGTCGGGGCCGTCGGCGTCGATCCACCACACCAGCTGATACTCGTCGTGGTGGTGGCAGGCGTACTGCAGGGCCAGTTCGCTCTTGCCGACGCCCCCCAGCCCGAGCACGGCCTGGCTCATCAGGCCCGCGGCCGTCGTGTCCCGCAGCGTCCGGCGCAGAGCCGTCATGGCCGGGGCCCGGCCGACGAAGGCGGCCGCGGGGCGGCGCGGCAGGCCCGACAACCCCGCCGGAACCCGCACAGCGCCGACGGGAGGCAGCGGCCGCCGCGGGCCCTGGTGGGTGATCTCGTTGATGATCTGGTCGTGGGCCGCCTGGTACGTTCGGCCGTGCTCGCGAGCGCTGCCATCCATCTGGACGTCCGGCCGCTCCCGAGGTTCGTCCAGCGGGGTGGTGGTCATCGCTCGTTGATGGTCTGGTCGCCGCCTGCCTGGTACACCCGGCCCTCCCCGGATGCCTCGGCCCGCATCTGCACGTTCCGCGCGCCGTCACCGGTCGAGGCGATGCCGGAATCGTCTCCGCCGATGGCGACCGTCCGCTCGCTGGAGTCCGGCACCCCAGGCGGTGCACCCTGCCCGGCCGCTGCCGGGCTCTGCCCGGCCGCTGCCGGGCTCTGCTCGGCGCGCAACTGCGCACGCAACGCCAGCACCGCCACCAGCAGGGCCGCCGCGCCCAGCGCCATGCCGGTGAACATGCCGACCACGCTTGCCCGCTGATCCAGCACCTGCAGCACCTGGTCGGGCAGGTGCAAGGGATCGGCGAAGAACCACAGCACCCCAGCCACCAGACAGAGCCCCAGCACGACGGCCGCGGCGATCGCCACAACCCGCCACAGCTGCGATTTCGTCGCGCGTCCTGCCCCGGACGACGTCTTCGACATGTCTCCAGGGTGCCCCGGAGCCGGCGGCGGCGGACCTGAAGTAGCGAAGGCGTTACCAGCCTGCGCGTGCTGGAGGCAGGCCGTGGCGGCCGGCAGCCGGATACGTCTCCGGCGTCGCCTATGAGCTGAGCAGGTCGAAGTGGAAGCCGACCACGAGCGCCACCAGCGACAGGACACGAAAGTGCACAGCTTGTGGATGCTCCAGCCACTTGGCCAGGTTCGCCAGTGTCCAGCCCATCAGCAAGCGCGTGCCCAGCCATGCCCACCAGGCCGCGAAGCCACCGACAACGGTGCCGATCAGCCCGATGGCCATGTTCGTGAGTATCCCAACAGCCGCGTTCGGAGGTCGCCAGTCGGGAGTGAGCGCCGCCAGGGCGAACCACCAGACGGTCATCAGGAGTCCGAAGAGCAGGAGGTCGGCTCGATCGCGTTCACGGCAAGCCATGTGGCGACGGCTGTGAGACGTTGCTGTCCCGCGATGTCGAGGATGATCGTCAAGCCGGCGGCGAAGGTGACCAGCTTGCCCGCACGCCCCAAGGCCAGGATCGACCATCCATGGAGCGTGTGTTGATTCACCTGCACGTTGTCGAACCACATCTGCCACGCCTGGACGAGACCGAGGTCAGCCACAGCGCGGCGTAGAGCCGTCGTAGCGGGCTGCCTAGCGAGTTGAGGGAAGAGAGCCGGGCGGCCGGCGGCGCGCGACAACCGGCCGCCCGGACCGTTCGGAGGTGACGCCGCGAGCCAGGGGCGGGCGTCGGTCACGCTGAGGCCGGCGAGCGAGGTCGAGGTGCCGCGCCCACGGGCTCCGCGCCCACGGTGTTCGCGCCCACGGTGTTCGCGCCCACGGTGTTCGCGCCCACGGTTTCTGCCTCGCCGCCGGGTGTGGTCAGGAGAGCAGGACCGGGCCGCCGTCGTCGCGCAGGCGGCGCAGGAACGTCAGGACGCCCGTGAGCCCCTGCGCCCACGACGGCCCGCCCTCGCCCGGCAGCCCCGTGACGAAGACGGGACGGTCGTGCGTGCCGCCGCTGCGCAGCAGGAGCTGGGTCACGGCGTCGCGGGCCGCGTCGCGGTAGCGCGGTTCGCCGGTGGCCACGGCCAGGTCCACGAGCAGGTGGCCCACCCCGGACACGCCGCAGCACGGCCCGACCACGACCAGCCGGGGCAGCCAGCCCAGGCACACCTCGGCGCACCGGACCGCCAACTCGGTGTGGCGCGGCTCCCCGAGCACGGTCCCGGCCCGCAGCAGCACCCGCCCGACCCCGGCGTGCCCCTGGCACCAGGAGATCGCGAGCGGCATCGCCGCCCGTCCCGCCGCCTTGGCCAGCAGCGGTTCGGTGCGCCCGGCCAGCTCGCGCAGCTTGACGGCGGCCAGCTCCGCCGCCCTGTCCTCGCCGGTGCGTTCGGCGTACTCCAGCAGGAAGTCGATCTCGCCGGCCAGGCCGTGCGCGTAGCCCACGGCGGTCTCGAACCCGGCCGTCTCCGGATACCGCTCGCTCGTGTACGGCGACGGCGCCGTGCCGGTCGCGATCAGCTCCACGCAGCGCTCGGCCACCCGCAGATGGTCGTCGCCGAGCCCCCGGCCGTGCAGGATCAGGTGGCCGAGCCCGACCCCGGCGGCCCCGATGATGACGTCGGGGCCCTCGGGGGTCCAGTCCTCGCCCGGCACCGGAGGGTGCGGGCAGACCCCGGCCTCCTGGAGCACGAGGTCCACGCCCGTACGGCCGGCGTACAGGCCGTGCGGGAGCGCGGTGCGGGCGGCGGTGGTCCTGGCATGCTCCAGCAGCCGGGGCAGGAGCGCGGCCACGTCGGGGTCGGCGCGGTGCCGCAGCAGCTCGGCCGCCACTCCGGCCGAGCCGCTGTAGAGGCTGGCGTCGTGCTCGGCCGAGGAGTCGGAGTGGCCGTCGATCACCGTCGCCGTCTGCGCCACCAGGTCGGCCCGGACGCTGCGGACCAGGTCGGCGATCAGGGCGCGGTCCACGTGCGGCGGCGCGGGCAGCTCCGGCACGCCCTCGGTCTCCGCCCGGCCGCCGGCCCCGTCACCACCGCCTTCCGCGCCGGAGGAGCCGGAGAAGCCGGAGAAGCCGGAAGAGTTGGAAGAGCCAGAAGAGGGGCGGTAGAGGACGCGGAAGGTGGCGCCGCCGTCGTGGGCGAGGGCACGGGCCGCCGCTCGGGCGCGGTCGGGGTCGCCGCTCAACAGCTCGGCGATCGCGCCGATCACGCCCTGCGGGGCCGGCCCGAAGGCGCGGTGGATCTGCTGCAGGGCCCGCCGCCGCGGCAGGTCGAAGTCGTCGTCGGACTCGACCGGCTGCTGGAAGCCGGCCGCGTACCACAGAGTCATGCCGAGCCCGTGCCAGTCGTCGTGGTCCAGCGGCTCCATCCGGCGGCGTTGCCGTTCGGGCATGTAGCCGAAGGTGCCGCCCTTCATGTGCAGGCCGCCGGCCGCGGCGAACCCGAAGTCGACGAGGAAGGGCCGCGCGCCGGTGACGACGTTCTTGGGGGCCAGGTCGTACATGACGACGCCGCGCTCGTGAACCTGCGAGAGCGTGCGGGCCAGAGAGCAGGCCAGGTCCTCCAGGGCACGGCCGGGCGGCGGGTCCTCGGCGGCGAGCGGATAACGCCCGGCGGCCAGCAGGTCCTGTTCCAGGTTGCGCTCGCCGGCGTCGGTGATCACCAGGAACTCGTCGTCGCCGTGCCGGAAGTGGTCGAGGAAACGCGGCACGCCCTCGACGTCGCCGAGCATCGACAACACCCGCCGCTCGTTGCGCAGCCGCAGGCGGGTGTCCAGCCCGTCCTCGGACTCCAGGACGTACGCCCTGGCCTGCTTGACGACGACGGCCGAGCCGTTCCGCTCGTCGAGCGCGCGGAAGACGCTGCCCCGGGCGGACTCGTACACGCCGGCGGTGATCCGGTACCGGCCGCCGATCACCGCCTGGCCGGTCGGGCCGGCGGCGGCGCCGGTGAACGGGTCCTCGGCCCACGGGGGCTGGCGGTAGGTCAGGGACGCCTCGCCGTCGAAGACCTCGCCGGCGGGGCCGTACAGGCGGGTGGCGACCTGGCCTCCCGCGTTGGCGTGCCAGGAGGCGATGAAGGGGCCGTACCGGTAGTAGACGGGCGCGTCGTCGGCCACCCGCCGGTCGCTCACCACGCGCGGCCCCTTGCGGCCCCGCAGCAGCCCGGCGAGCGACAGCCCGATCTCGCGGACGCGGTCCTGCGGCGGGTAGACCGTGCACGCCTTGCCGACGGCGGCCGGGTTGCGAAGCCCGTCATTGAGCGCGCCCAGCAGGACGGGGGTGCGCGCGAGCTTGAAGGGGCAGCCCAGGTCCAGCAGCGCGGGGACGACGAACTCGGCGAACTCCGCGTACCCGGACTCCCGCGAGGACAGGTGCAGCTTCCACCCGTGGTCGGGCAGATCGAACGCCGGGACGTCCACCATCAGCCACAGCGAGCTCCTACGGACGGTGTGTGGACGCCCCTCGGCGAGGCGCCGCACAAGGCGTTCGATCTGCTCGTGATCAGTGTCGGTCATCATCGGTGCGAGTGATCGACTGGTCCGGCCGAGGCTCCGTCACACCACCGTCGAGCGCTGGCAGTTGCTCGATCCGCTGCGGCAGATGCAGGTGGGCACGCAGCCCAGCCGCAGGTGCAGGCTGCCGTACTCGTCGTCGAACAGGGCGGCGGGCTCGATCGTCGTCTCGCCGGCGAGCCGCGGTTCCAGTTCCAGAAGCGCCGTCATCGGTTTGCCTCTCCCCTCGTGGGCGGGTGCCGATCACCCGCCTTCGTCATGGTCACCCACGCCGACGAGCCAGTCTTGGACAAACCCGAAATGTTCGACATGTTGCCGAACGGCACGATCAGCCCGCGCGAACCAGGACGGACGGCGTCCGGTCAGCGCCTTGCAGTCGCGGGCCAGGTGGGCCTGGTCGTAGAAGCCGCACTCGATCGCCACCCGAGCGCCCGGCCGGCGACGGGCCAGCAGGCGCAGGGCCCGCCACAGGCGCAGCAGGCGCGCCGACGCCTTGGGCGGCAGGCCCACCTGCTCGCGGAAGCGCAGCTCCAGCAGGCGTTCGCTCATGCCGGTCCGCCGGCACAGCTCGGCCACCGGCAACCGGCCCCCGCGGCCGGCGAGCAGCCGCCACGCCCGGGTGACCACGTCGGTCTCCGGGACGTACCCGCCGAGCCGGTCGCGCAGGAAACGGTCGGCCAGCACGAACACCTCCGGCCAGGACGACGCCGCGCGCAACGCCCCGACCAGCCGCTCCCCTGCGCGACCGGTCGCCTCCCGCAGCTCCACGGGCGCGTCCACCAGCCGGTTCATCGGCAGCCCGAACACGGCGTGGGCGACGCGCGGCGTCATGCAGACGTCCAGGCTGCGCGCCCCGACCGGCACGCCGACCTCGACGGGCCGGGTGCGCAGCCCGAAGACCGCCGGCTCGCACGGCCCGCCGTCCAGCACGATGACGAGGTGTGCCAGCCCGTGCGGATAGAGCACGTGCCCGCCGGGCAGGCCCGGCTCGTGTCCGAGCTGGTACCAGTGCCGGGCGCGGTGCGCCACGCTCCCGGACGTAGGCGGCCAGGGCGATTCCAGAGGGTCCTGCACCGGCCGATCATGATCATCGTCGTGTTGAGCATCTGTGGAGTTCTTGTTGATCACCGTCGCTCTCGCGACGCACACTCGGCCTATGCCGGACGAACCCCTCGAACTCCACGACGTCTCCGTCGCCGACTGGTACCCCCACTCCGACACCATGGCCGAGGTCGGCTTCCTGACGGTCGCCCGCCGCCTGCCCTCCCTGGTCGCCCGGGCCATGCGGATCGCCTGGACGGCCAGCCGCCGCGACACCGCCGCCGCGATCGGGCTCCACCTGCTCGGCGGGGTGTTCACCGCGTTCGGGCTGCTGGCCACCACCGGCGTGCTGACCGCCCTGTTCAGCCAGGGGCCCACCCCCGACCGGGTGATGGCCGCGCTGCCCAGCCTCGTCCTCGTCGGGGTGTCGGCGGCGCTCGGCGCCGCCGTGCAGGGCGGCGCGGGCTGGGCGCAGGCCCGGCTGACCCCACAGATCTCCCGCGCCACCGAGCAGCGCCTGTACGGCCTGACCAGCCACGTCGAGCTCGTCGCCTACGACGACCCCGGCTTCCACGACGCGCTGGAACGGGCGAACAACCGCGGCGCGGTCGTGGCCGACTCGGTCGTCTCCGAGGCCGTGGACGTGATGACCGCCCTGATCGGGATCGCCGCCACGGCCGGGGTGCTCGGCGTGCTGCACCCCGCGCTGCTGCCGCTGCTCCTGCTGGCCGTGCTGCCCGACACCTGGGCCGCCGTGCGCAGCGCCCGCATGCGCTACACCACCATGCACGGGCTCATCCCCGCCCGCCGCCGCAAGTGGATCGTCGCCGAGCTGCTGGCCGAACGGGAGCCGGCCGCGGAGCTCCGCTCGTTCACCATGCGCCCGTTCCTGCTGCGCCTGTACGACGCCGTCGCCCGCGCCGAGCAGGACGTGATGCTCCGGCTGGCCCGCCGCCAGACCGTCGCCAGGCTGGTGGGCCAGGCGCTCGGCGGGCTCGGCGCCGGGCTGGTCTACGCCGCGCTCGGCGTGCTCCTCGCGGTGGGGGCGATCCCGCTGGCCGTGGCGGGCACCGCGGTCCTGGCCATCAGGTCGGGGCAGCAGTCGCTGAGCAACCTGATGTTCGCCACCAACAGCCTCTACGAGCAGGGCCTGTACTTCACCGACTTCCTGCAGTTCTGCGCGGACGCCGAGCGCCGCCTGCCCAGGCCCGGCGGCGGTCCCGCCCCGGCGGGGTTCGACCGCCTCACCGCCCGCGAGGTGACCTTCACCTACCCCGGCGCCGCCGCCCCCGCCCTGCGCGGGGTGTCCGTCGAGATCGAGCGCGGCGAGGTCGTGGCGCTCGTCGGCGAGAACGGCTCGGGCAAGACCACGCTGGCCAAGATCCTCGCCGGCCTGTACGCCCCGGAGTCGGGCGTGGTCCGCTGGGACGACACCGACCTGGCCGAAGTGGACCCCGACGACCTGCGCCGCCGTACCGCGGTGATCGCCCAGGACCACACCCGGTGGCCGCTGACCGTACGGGACAACATCACGATGGGCACCGGCCGAGGCGAGCCCGCCCTGCACGCGGCGGCGTCGGTGGCCGGGGCGGACGAGGTCGTCGCCGCGCTGCCGCACGGCTACCGCACCCTGCTCGACCGGCGGTTCAAGGACGGCCAGGAGCTGTCCGGCGGCCAGTGGCAGCGCATCGCGGTCGCCCGCGGCTTCCACCGGGACGCCGAACTGCTGATCTGCGACGAGCCCACCGCCGCCCTGGACGCCCGCGCCGAGCACGCCCTGTTCGAGCGCATCCGCGACCACGCCGAGGGCCGGACGGTCATCCTCATCACCCACCGCCTGGCCAGCGTGCGCTACGCCGACCGCATCTACGTGCTGGAACGCGGCCGGGTCGTCGAGCACGGCACCCACGAGACCCTGATGGACGGCGACGGCCTCTACGCCGACCTGTACACGCTGCAGGCCAGCGCGTACCGGTAGGACCCCCGCCCCGGGCGCAGGGCGCACAGGTTGTGCACGGACCGCAGCCCGCACAGTCGACCTGCGCCGACCCCGTCAGCCCGACAACGACTGCAGTGACCCGGCGATCCAGTGCCCGGCCCGGCGCTTGATCTTGCGCAGCGCCTCCATCCGGCTCGCCGCCCGGTCGAGCCGGTAGTACAGCCGCGGCGGCATGTACGACAGCAGCGGCGAGTGCCGCTGGCCGAGCAGCGCGAACATCTGCGCGGGCTCCAGGCGCAGGTAGCGCGGCAGGTCCTCGTAGAACCGCGCGCTGTAGCGGGCGGCGCTCTGGACCGGCAACAGCGCGGCCTTGCGCTCCCGCGCGTAGGCCGCGAGCGCGGGCGCCAGGGCGGGGTGACGCTCGATCGCGCCGGCCAGCGCGATGGCGTCCTCGATCGCGAGCGTGGTCCCGGCGCCGATGGAGTAGTGCGTGGTGTGCGCGGCGTCGCCGAGCAGGACGAGGTTGCCGCGGTGCCAGGTGCGGTTCGTCACGGTCCGGAAGCGCAGCCACTGCGCGACGCCCTGCCCGCGCCCGATGAGCCGGTGCCCGTCGAGCAGGTCGACGAACAGCTTCTCCAGCAGTTGCAGGTTGCCCGCCTCGTCGGCGCGGTCGAGCCCGAGCCCGCGCCACGTGGCGGGCGCGCACTCGATCACGCAGGTGCTGCGCTCGTCGTCGAAGGGGTAGCCGTAGCACCAGATCCAGCCGTGCTCGGTCTCCACGAAGGCGAAGGTGAAGGCGTCGAAGACCTTGGTGGTCCCGAGCCAGATGTAGGTGTTGCCCCCAGTGACGATCTCGGTGCCGAAGTCGTGGCAGCCGCGCAGCGGGCTGTTCACCCCGTCGGCGGCCACCACCAGGTCGGCGTCCGGGACCTCGCCGAGGATCTCGCGCTCGAACTCCACCCGCACGCCGAGTGCGATCGCCCGGTCGGCCAGGATGCCGAGCAGCCGGTGGCGGCCGATGCCGAAGCCCTCGTCGCCGCGGTGCGTGGTGGTGCGGCCGCCGATCAGGGCCATCCCGTCATGCCACCGCACGGACGCCTCTCCGATGGCGCGGGCCGACTCGCGATCGTTCTCGTACAGCCGGTCGAGCAGGCTGCCCCAGTACGTCACGCCCCAGCCGTACGTCGAACCCGCCGGATCGCGCTCGAAAACGGATATGTCACACGAAGGATCGCGCAGCTTCATCAGGATCGCGAAATACAGGCCGGCGGGCCCGCCACCGACACAAATCACCTTCCGCACTTCACTTGACACAGAGTAGTTATATGCGCGCAGCACGCTACCTTGCGCGCTACACCACGCCGGACCCGGCCGACTGTTCGCACGTATCCACGACCATCAATCGGGATGGTGGCGCTCCACGCCTGCCGAAAATCACATCCATGCAGCTCAAGCGCATGTGAGTACTCACAGATGACGCCACCGAGCCCGTCTCGTCGGCGTACCCGCGCCCGGCAGGCACGGGCCACGGAGTCCGACGAGTGATCCGGCGATTCACTGTCAGCCGCAGTTGGAGTGGTAAGGGAGCGCGGGCAGGTAGCGCTGCCACTGCGGGCGGGTCGGGGTGTCGGTGTTGGTGCAGATCCGGCGGACGCTCACGTCCACTGCCAGCGGCCACAATCGCACCGTGTTGTCCCGTCCGCCGGTGGCGAGAATCTGGCTGTTGGGGACGTATGCCAGTGAGGTGAGTTCGGCAGTGCTGATGGCGAGGGGCCGGCCGATCGCCACAGGGTGGGCCGGGTCCCTGACGTTCCATAGGCGCACCCCGTCTCCGCTGGTGGCGAGAGTGTGCCCGTCGGGGCTGAAGGCCAGGGCGGTGACATCGCCGGTGTAGCCGCTCAGCGGCGGCCCGAGGAGCGTGGGGTGGTTGCGGTCGGAGATGTCCCACAGCTTGACGTCACCGTCTCCCGGGCCGTCCTTGACCGGGGCTGAGCTGACCGTGGCCAGGGTGGCCCCGTCCGGGCTGAGTGCCATCGACCCTGCGCCGCCGGCGATGGGGGGCCCCGAGCGGATCGGGTGGTCCGGATCGTTCACATCCCACAACTGCACCGTGTTGGACGTGTAGCGCCCGGCGATGACCAGAGTGCGGCCGTCGGGGCTGAAGCGGATCTGCATCGGACCGTAGGCGCCG
Organism: Nonomuraea sp. NPDC049624; assembly: GCF_040675255.1. NCBI lineage: Bacteria > Bacillati > Actinomycetota > Actinomycetes > Streptosporangiales > Streptosporangiaceae > Nonomuraea > Nonomuraea sp. NPDC049624. The sequence continues at coordinate 44,150 of NZ_JBFAOR010000027.1, forward strand.
TCACCGTCAGTGTTGATCGATTTGCCGCGTTGCCGGGGGTGGACGGGATCCGACACGTCCCAGAGTCGCACGCTGTGTTCGCCGCCGACGACGGAGGTGCTGATGGCAATGGCCATGGTCTGCCCGTCGGGACTGAACTCCACCCACGAGACGCCGGTCCCAGCTCCCAAGGGGAAGTGGATCTGTGAGAGCACAGCGGGCTTGGTCGGTTCCTCAAGGCTCCAGAGGATCACGCGTCTCTCGCCGTTGGGGAGGGTGGCGAGGATGCGGCTGTCGCGGCTGAACGCCAAGGAAATGACGGCGTCGCTGAAGCCGTTGATCATGCTGAGGGGGGTGGGGTGCGCCGGGTCCGAGGTGTTCCACAGTCGCACGGTGTTGTCGGCGGAGGCAGTGGCGAGGATGCGGGCGTCCGGAGAGGGCACGGTCGAGATGACGACTTTCGTGTGGCCGGTCAGCAGGGCGGTGGGCAGGTGCCACAGACGCACCACGCGGTCACCGTCAATGGTGGCGACTGTGCGGCCATCGGGGGCGAATGACATGTTGCCCATGCCCCGGCTGGGCATGGGCGGAGCGATGGACGACGGATGAGCGGGGTCGGCGATGTTCCACAGCCGGAACGTCCGCTCTTCGCCGGGGGTGGCGAGCGTGCGGCCGTCCGCGCTCAACGCCATCGCATGGATATCACCGAGGAAACTCGTCACAGGACCGCCCAAGGCGACCACCCGCGCCGGGTCGGTCACGTTCAGCAATTGGACGGTGCCGCCGTCGCCGACGGCGAGGGTGTGGCCGTCCGGTGTGAAGAGCGCGACGCCGAGAGCGTCCCAGATCTTGCCCAGCAGGACAGGGTGCGCGGGGTCCGTGACGTTCCACAGCCGTGCACCGTCCTCCACGGAGGAGGTGACGAGGGACCGGCTGTCAGGGCTGAACGTGACGACGTTGACTGCGGACGCGTGCTTGAGGGGGTGGCCCAGCGGGACCGGGCGGGCGGGGTCGCGCACGTCCCAGAGTTGTTCCTCCGTGTAGCTGCGGGTGCCGGTGGCCAGCGTGTGCCCGTCAGGGCTGAACGCCAGCGGGCTGCCACCGACGGTGTCCGGGAGGGCATCGCCGAGCGCGCGGGGACGGGTGGGATCCGTGATGTCCCACAGTCGTACTCCGGCGTTGCCGAGCGGGCCGGCGGATGTGGCGAGTACGTCTCCAGCCGGGCTGAACACCATCCAGGCAGTCCCAGGAACCTTGAGGGGCTTGCCGAGCGGGATGGGATGTGCCGGGTTCGTCATGTCCCAGAGCCGCACGACGCCTGTGTCCTTTGCGTGGTCCCGGCCGGCGGCGGCGAGCGTATGGCCATCAGGGCTGAAGGCCACCTTGTGGACGCTAAGGGAGAAACCTTCAAGGACAGTGGACAGGGGCTTGTTCGCGTCTTCGATCAGGCGCGTGTAACCATCGCCGGCGGGGTTCAGTCGATAGGCCTCGATGTCGACCCTGGCCGCGAGCGAAGGATCGGTGGCGCGTAGCTGGTCCGCTCGCGCCGTAACCTGGCTGAACAGCGCGTTCTGTTGCTGGGTCCAGGCGAGATCGCGCTGGTGGAGGCCGAATGCTCCCGCCGTCACGGCGGCGAGGACGAGCGCTGTGACGGCGATGCGACCAGCGCGCAACTGCCGGGCGTACCGGTCGGCCTCGCGCAGTGTGGCGGCGAACCTCACGTCACCGGGACGGGGAGCAGTCGCCGAGACTTCGAGCCGGTTAGGCTCGGGCACCACCAGCCGAAAGCCCTTGCGGCGCGCGGCGAGCAGCTTCGCGTCCAAATCCGCGACCCTGAGCAAGCGACCGTCCGCGTCGAGGGCGCCCGTCACCACAGTGCGCGGGCGCAGTCCGAAGAAGACGTCCCGGAGCCAGCCCGCACCGGACCGGCTCCGCAGCAGGGCACGAAGCCCGAGCGCGAAGGCAACGCCGAGAGAGGGCCCCTCGATCCGTTCCGGGAGCAGGGACTCGTCGGACAGGATGATCCGCCACACCACGCAGTGTCCTTCTGCCTGCGTACCGGCCAGGTGCCAGGCCGTGGCCAGCGCGGAGGCGAACTGGGGGTTCGGGCTGCACACCCCGTCCATCGTTCGCGGGTCGGGATACAGCCCTGCCGGTCCCGGCGTGAACTCGCGCAGTTCCAGGATGCCGGTGACGCCCTCCACGTCCGAGATCTCCCCGTTCCGCCCGCGTGAGCGGCCGAAGACCACCGGGACCCGTACGACAGGGCGCCCGCGCGGTGCGACGCCCGCCATCATGAGCGCGGCGATCACCAGCAGTCTCTCGGCGACCGGCGACGGCCCGCCCAGAGCCGCGGCACGGCGCAGTTGCCGGCTTCGTTGGAGGAGCGTGTCGATCCCGCCGGCGAGACGGGGCGAGAGCTCGGCGAGTCCCTTGCCGGAGGGCTCTGCGGGCCCAGGAGCGGCTTCGGAGCACAGCAGCCCGCTGTCCTCCCACGCTTCGAGCAGTCGCACGAGTTCGTCGTCGTACTCCTCGGCACCGTCCTTCGGCGCGACGAGCGCCCTGGCCAGGAGGAGGGCGTGATCGGCTCGTACCACGGCCGCGCGCTCCTGGTCCGGCGCGGTCGCCCTGAGCCAGGCGTGCAGCTCCTCGCAGCCGCGACCGGCGAGCCACGCCGGATCGTCGCGAACCGCCTCGCTGCAGCAGCTCCACCACAGCGCCGACTCGCCCAGCATCTCCCGAACTGCAGCCTGCGGGCCGGAGGCCCGCTCCAGCACGTTCTCGACCACTGCCCGAGCCGCAGGGCCGCCGCGGATCGTGGGCCAGCGCCGGCCCGTCCGGCGCGTCGCCACGGCCTTTGAGGGGGCTGCCTCCCGAGTACTCGCGGGATGCCCAGGCCCCGTTGGCCCGGTCATCGCAGTTCCTGGTCAATGGCGCGACGAAGACCGGCGTCCGAGATCAGCTCCCGCACCTCGCGCCAGGCATCACGGGTCGCGTCATTGAGCGAGGCGTCGACCGACAGCGTGACCGTCGCGACGTCCCACGTACTGTCCGGCGTCACCGGTACCAGGGAAGCCGTCCACTCCTCCCCGACGTACCCCGGGAGCCGGACGTACGAGGCAGCTTGGCCAAAACGCCTCCGCACCACAGGCACGAGCAGCACTCGCCCAGAACCGGCCCCGTCGGCGTACCTGACCGCCGTCATGAGGGGCGCGGTGCCCTCGATGCCGTGCACCACAAGTTCCAAGCTGTACCCAGGGACGGAGTCCCTGTTCCCCCGCACGATGAACCGTGCGGCACCGTCCGGGGACGATGCCTCCAGCAGCACGGTGTCGCCTCCTGCGGCGGCCAAGCCACCGGCCCGCGGGAGCTGTGGGAGATGAAACCAACCCGGACCCAGCGGCTGAGAACGTGACCGATCACGCGCAGCCTTGGAAGGCGCATGCGGGTTCCCGGCTGGCTCCTCCCGGAGGCAAGGCTCGCTGGCGGACGGTGCGGAGGGCAGGTCGGCGCCGATGAACGAGGCCCATAGCCGCTGCCGCAGCCTGTACCCCGTGCGGGCGCGAGCCCCCGTCAGCGGGCGGTGGGCGACCGCGCCACCAGTGAACGAGCGCCAGGAGCGCCGGACGACCGAGCTCATGCTCATGACGACGCCTCTCTGGGGACGGGAGGCGCTCCCCCTTGATCCGCTGGCGTCGGAGGTGTCTCCAGCGGAGCTTCGCCGGGTGCGCGGAGAGCCTCGACTGGTGTGGCCGCACGGCCGATCTGGGCCAGTAGTGCCGGGGCGGCGGCTCCCACGGTCACCGCTGCGTAGATACCGGTGACCTCGGTGTGGAGCAGCCACCCGGCCGCGCCTCCCATCGCCACGCGCATGAGTGCGGCGAGTGAGTCCGCAAGCGGATCGATGAACCTGCCGAGCGGTGGGAGCGGTGTCTCTGCAGCCAGCGCCGCATGTCGCGCATCTTGCCAGTTTCGTAGACGTCCGTAGGTGACGACTGCTTCGGCGATCAGTCCACCGGCTGCCCCGGATGCCACAGCCTCGATCCACGTCAGCATCAATCTGCCCTCAGTCGACCTCATGTCGCGGTACCTGACGGGAAGTCAGCGTATGCCTTCGTGTCGGCGTAGGGCTGGCATTCAAGGCCACTACCGAAACCGAACTGCCTCATCCCCGTCGACCTCATCCGGTGATCGGGACAGCCGGACGGGCAGCTGGCTGGCAACAGTCAGGAGAACGTCCGGCAACAGCGGTGTGGACAGAACAACAGCTCGCGACGTTCCTGACCGACCTGACACAGGACGGCCTGTACGCCGCCCAAGGCTGGCCGCGCTGTGCGGCCTGCGGCGGGGCGAGCTGGCCGGTCTACGCTGGACGGACGTCGACCTGCAACGTGCGGAGCTGACGGTGGCGCCGCAGCGAGTGCACGCCGACAGCCAGGTCATGGTCGACCCGCCGAAGAGCGCCGCCAGATGCCGGATAGTGGCCCTGGATCGAGAGACCGTGCAAGTGCTGATGCGGCACCGCGAGCGGCAGGAGGAACTGAGCGCGACGGCGGGTGCAGGCTGGCAGGATCGAAGCCCATTACGTGGAGATCCGGCGCTACATCGGTCGCAGGCTCGACCCCGATGTGGCCGAGGATCTCGCCGCGGAGACGTTCCTCATCGCCTTCAGGCAACGCGAACACTTCGACTCGGCCATGGGCGGGGTCAGGCCGTGGCTGTACGGCATCGCGACCAACCTCATCGGCCGCCACCGGCGCGCCGAGGTGCGCAGGTACCGCGCCATGGCCAGGACAGGGCCGCCACCTGACGACGAGGGACATGACCAGCGGATCGTGGACAGGCTCAGTGCGGGCGTGACGGTTGATCGGCTGGCCGGGGCGCTGGCGCGGCTGTCGAAGGGGGAACGCGACGTGGTGCTCCTCATCGCGTACGGCGGGTTGAGATACGACGAGGTGGCGGCGGCGCTCAGCATCGCCTCGGGGACGGTCGCGTCCCGGTTGAGCAGGGCCAGGACCAAGCTGCGTGAGGTGTTGGGATGAACGAGTTCCAGGTCATCGACTCGGTGATGCCCGATGTGCCACCCCCGTCGGCCGACCAGCTGACGGCGGCGCGGGAGCGGGTGCTCGCAGCTGCACAGGCACCCTCCGTGTCCGTGGTACGGGCGGGCAGGAGGTCGTGGACAGGGATGGCGCTCGTCGCGGCGGCCGTCGCGCTCATCGTCGGCGCGGTGGTGATCCTCGTACCCCGACCTGCATCGGACCCGGTCGCGGTCACGCCCATGCAGAGACTGGAAGCTGCGGCAGCCAGGCTGGCGGCGACACCGGAGGCGAAGGGCCGCTTCTGGCGACGCGACACCGAGCATGTCATGAGGACGGTGAACGGCAATGACTACAAGGTTGAGGAACGGGCCATGGAGGTCCTCGCCTTCGGCCCCAACCGCGAGGTCTACGGCTGGCACGAGCCGATCTCGTCGAAGCCGTACACGGCCGAGGGCCTGGAAGCGTGGCGGCAGGACGGCTCCCCCAGGCTGTGCCCCGCGCGGGGGTGCGACAAGAACATGCCCGCATACGGCTCGGCGGACCTGGACTTGGGGCTGGAGCTCGCCGATGGACTGAAGCCGACGTTGACAGAGCTGCGGAGCCTCCCCAAGGAGCCGGCGGCGCTCAGGGCACGGCTGCTGGAAAGCTACGACCCTCAGGTGGCCGCCGAGCGCGAGCCATGGCTGGAGGGGGCCGTCTCTCGGCTCATCAACTCGCCGGCGACGCCTGGCACCAGGGCTGCCGCCTACCTTCTCCTGGCGAAGGCGCCGGGCATCAAGGTGGTCGACGACATTCCCGGGACGTTCGGGCTCGACGGGCTGGCCCTCCAATTCCCGTGGGGGCAGATCGTGATCGACCGCATGACTGGCCGATTGCTCGGGAGGCAACGGCTCACTCCCGAGGGCGTCGCCTGGGGCGCCGAGATCGTCAGGAAGGCGGGCTGGAGCGATGTGCGGCCCGTGCCGCCTTCCAGATGCGTCCGCTGTACGGCCCGGCTCTAGAACACGCGTACTGGATTGCGGTGCGGTGAGCACGGAGAGCGCGTCCGGGCCGTACTTCCAGAGGCCGCCCCGCAGGTGATCGAGCACGATGGAAGGTGTTCAGGGCCTGACCTGGTCGGCCAAGACAGCCGGAAGATCGTTTCCGTGTGTCACGAATGCAGGAGGAATGTTATGTAGGCAGACATCTCTGATTGCAATGCTGCGTGGGAGATGAAGGTCATGGCCCTTCGGAGTC
>NZ_JBFAOR010000028.1:0-17565 GCF_040675255.1 Nonomuraea sp. NPDC049624
CCCAGCGCGTCCGCATGCACCTTGCCGTGCTCGGCCGAGATCAACGCGGCCAGCTCGTCCCGATGGGCGTACATCAGCTCACGGAACCGGAACAGGACCTGTGCCCGCTTGACGAGCGAGGCGTCGCGCCAGGCGGGGAAGGCGGCGACCGCCGCGGCGACCGCGGCGTCCACGTCGGCGGCCGAGGCCAGCCGCACGTGGCCGCTGACCTCCCCGGTCGCCGGGTTGAAGATCTCCGCCGTGCGGTTGTCGCCGTCCGCCGGAGATCCGTTGATCCAGTGCTTGACCGACTTCACTGAGCTGCTGCCTCTGCGTTGATGACTTCGAGTGCGTTGACGATGATCCCCAGGCCCTCGGCGGCCTCCTCCACCGTGAGGGTGAGGGGCGGGGCCATGCGGATGGCGGTGCCGTACAGGCCGCCCTTGCCGGCGAGCAGGCCCGCCTTCTTGGTCTCCTCCATGAAGCGGGCGGCCTGGGCGGGGCTCTCCAGCTCGACGGCGAACATCAGGCCCTTGCCGCGCACGTCCTTGACGATCGGCAGGCGCTGCGCCGCCTCCTTGAGGCCGCCGATGATGATGTCACCGGTCCGCGCCGCGTTGGCCTGGAGGTCGTGGTCGAGCACGTAGTCGAGGGTGGCGTTGGCGGCGGCCATGGAGATGGGGTTGCCGCCGAAGGTGGACAGGCCCACGGCGTGCGGGGCGTCCATCAGGTCGCCGCGGGCGACGATGCCGCCGACCGCGAAGCCGTTGCCCAGGCCCTTGGCGAACGTGATCATGTCGGGGGTCACGCCGTGGTTCTGGATGCCGAAGAACGCGCTGCCCGTACGGCCCCAGCCGGTCTGCACCTCGTCGGAGATGAGCAGGATGCCCTGCTCGTCCAGGACCTCCTTGTAGGCGGCGAACAGCCCGTCGGGGGCCATGGTGAAGCCGCCGACGCCCTGGATCGGCTCGGCGATCAGCGCCGCCACGTCGTTGGAGACCGAGGTGGCCAGCACGTGGCGCAGGTCGTCCACGCACGCCTTGATGTAGTCGGCGTCGGACAGGCCCTTGAACTGGGTGAGGTGCCGGTCGGCGCCGTGCAGGAAGTGCACGTTGAGCGGGGAGAGCGAGTTGTTCTTCCACGCCCGGTTGGAGGTGACGCTGACCGCGCCGAAGCTGCGCCCGTGGTAGCTCTGCCGCATGGCGAGCACCTGGTCGGTCCTGCGGGCGTAGGTCGCGAGGAGGAGGGCGGTCTCGTTGGCCTCCGTCCCGGAGTTGGTGAAGAACACCTTGGCGTCGGGGATGCCGGAGAGCCGGGCGATCTTCTCGGCGAGCTCGACCTGGCCGCGCAGCAGGTAGACGGTGCTGGTGTGGACCACGCCGGTGGCGAGCTGGCGCTCGACGGCGTCCCGCACCTCGGGCACGTCGTACCCGATCATGTTGGTCAGGATCCCGGCGAAGAAGTCCAGGTAGCTCTTGCCGTCGGCGTCGATGACACGATTGCCCTTGCCGCTGACGATCTCGATGGGCTCGTTGTAGTTGAGGGCCAGCCAGTTCGGCATCACTGCCCGGTGGCGCGCGAGAAGCTCCGACATGCTACCGAGTATCCCGTCCCCACCGGGCTTCCCGGCAGCGGCAGGCTGTCGGCGGGGGGTCAAATCCCCTTACAAACTGTAAGTCCTCCCCCTAGGGGATCACCCGTGCGCCTGGGGGCGTACGCGCCGGCTTCCCGGTACGCCGCCAGAGGCATCGCGATTGACCACTCGCGGGCGACGACCCGGCGGGCCCCGCTCGGCCACCATCGGAGCATCGACGAACCGAGGAGACCGAAGATGACCGTCACCATCGACCTGCGCCCCGGGCGCCCCGAGGCGCCAGCCGGGCCGCCCAAGCTCGACCGCGACCAGCTACGCCGCGCCCAGCAGGACACCCTTGACACCCCGCGGATGGACTACAGCCTGCTGGCCCGGATGATGTTCAAGCCCGTCGACCTCATGTACGGCAGGAAGGGCTCCTACACGAAGTTCGCCATGCTGGAGATCATCGCGCGGGTGCCGTACCAGGCGTGGGAGCGGATGGGGTACTGGGCCGTCCACCGCCACGCCGGACGGTCGGCCCTGGCCAGGAGGGTCTTCGAGCGCATCGTCGAGGCCCGCGCCGACCAGGACAACGAGCAGTGGCACCTGCTGATCATGCAGGACCTGGTGCAGCGCGCCGGGCAGCGGCAGAACTGGCTGCTGCACAAGGCGGCGCCGTGGCTGATCGCGTTCTTCTACTACCACGTGTCCTGGGTGCTGTTCGTGGTCCGGCCGGACTGGAGCTACCGGCTCAACGCCGAGTTCGAGGACCACGCCGAGCACGAGTACATGACGTTCGTGGCCGACAACCCCGACCTGGACTTCGTGCCCGACCCCGGCACGTACGCCGACGAGTACGGCCGCTACCGCTCGGTGGCCGACCTGCTCCGGCAGATCGGCCACGACGAGCGCATGCACAAGCTCGACAGCCTGGAGAGCATGCGTGAGCCCCGCGTCCGCTAGACCTTGGCCGGCTCGGGAGCCGCGACGGGCACGGCCGGGCGCAGCACGACCAGCGCGAGCAGCGCGGCGGCGACGCTGAACCCGGCCCCGACCCACGAGCCGAAGTGCACGGCCACGGTGAAGGCCCGGTCGGCGACCTCGCCGAGCCCGACCTGTTCGGCGACCCCGATCGACTCGCGGGCCGCCGCGGGCGCGTCGAGCGGCATCTGCGCGGTGTAGACGCCGGCCAGCACGCTGCCGAGCACGGCGATGCTCATGGCCAGGCCCACCTGCTGCACGGTGTCGTTGAGCGCTGAGCCGACGCCCGCGTGCTCCAGCGGGATGGCCCCCATCAGCGAGGCGTAGGCGGAGGGACCGGCCAGGCCGGCTCCCGCGCCCATCAGCACCAGCCCGCCCATCAGCGGCAGGTAGCCGGTGGTCAGCGCCATCACCACGAACCCGACGGCCATGATCAGCAGCCCGGCCGAGATCAGCACCCGGTTGGACACCTTCTTGCCCAGCGCCGCGCCGACGCCGTTGAACACGACGGCCGCCGCCGCCTGGGGCAGCATGGCCAGGCCCGCCTGGAGCTCGCCGTAGCCCAGCACGAACTGCAGGTACTGGGTCAGCATGAGCATCACGGCGCCCGCGCCGAACGACATCAGCAGGATCGAGAAGGACGCGCCGCTGAAGTTGCGGTTGCGGAACAGCTGCAACGGCAACATCGGGTGCTCGGCCCGCCGCTCCCAGACGACGAACGCGGCCAGCGCGACCACCGCCACCGCGATGAGGGCGACGTTCCACTCGCGTTCGATGATCACGTAGACGGCCGAGGTCAGGCCGACGATCGAGAGCACCACGCCCACCGGGTCGATCCGCCGCCCGGCGCTGCGGGTCTCGGGCATCAGCACGAACGCCGCCACGATGGCCAGCGCCGCGATCGGGATGTTGAGCAGGAAGACCGAGCCCCACCAGTAGTGCTCCAGCAGGAAGCCGCCCAGCGTCGGGCCGGCGATCACGCCGAGCATCGCCACGCTTCCCCAGATGGCCATGGCCTTGCGCCGCTCGTCCTCCTCGAAGACGGTCATGAGGATGGACAGCGTCGAGGGCATCAGGATCGAGCCGCCGACCCCCATCAGGGCCCGCGCGCCGATCACCTGCCAGGGCTCGGCGGCCAGCACGGCCAGCAGCGACGCGCCGCCGAAGAAGGCCAGGCCGATGACGAGGAAGCGGCGGCGGCCGTACCGGTCGGACAGGCTTCCCGCGGTCAGCAGCAGGCCGGCGAAGACCAGCACGTAGGCGTCGAGGATCCACTGGATGTCGGACGGCGTCGCCCCCAGCTCCTCGATCAGGGACGGGATCGCCAGGTTCAGCACGGTTCCGTCCACCGTGAGGACCAGCAACGAGAGGCAGAGCACGACAAGGACCCACCAGCGGCGGGGGTCTCGTACAGCGTTCGAGGTCACTCGCACAGCGTACGACAACTCTCGCACACTGTGCGAGAGCATTTATCCTGGAGGCATGACCGGCAAGCAGTTCACCTCTGTCTGGTTCCGCGAGCCCCGCAAGGCCGCCGCCCCGGGCCGCAGCCGCGAGGAGATCGTCCGGGCCGCGCTGGAGCTGCTCGACCAGGAGGGGATGGCCGGGCTGAGCATGCGCAAGCTCGGCGCGAAGCTGGGCGCCGGCGCCACCAGCCTCTACTGGTACGTCGCCAACAAGGACGAACTGCTCGAACTCGCCTACGACCAGGTCTGGGCCGAGATGACCGTGCCCGACGCCGACGAGGTGGGCTGGCGCGACGCCGCCTCGGCCATGGCCTACGGCATGCGCGCGGTCATGCTGCGGCACCCGTGGTCGGCCGACCTCCTCGGCCGGGTGCCCGCGCTCGGCCCGCACGCCCTGACCGCCGCCGACCGGATGCGCAGGATCTTCAGGGCGGCCGGGTTCCACGGCCTCGACGTCGACTACGCCGTGGCCGCCGTCACCGCCTTCGTCTACGGCATGACCCTGCCCGAGATCGCCTGGGACGCCACCGCGAAGGACTCCGCGTACGACGCCGACGAGATGCGCGGCATGGTCGCCAAGGCCGCGGCCGACTTCCCCGACATGCTGGAGAGCCTGGCCATGGAGGCGTACCAGGATCCGCAGGTCATCCGGGCCACGGCGTTCGACTTCGGGCTCGTGTCGGTGCTCGACGGCCTTGAGCGGCGGCTGGCGACGTAGCAGGATCCGGGGCATGAGCGATTTCCGCGCCGCCCGCGATCTTCTCCTGAGCGCCGACTACCCCACCGCCCGACGCGACTTCCGCTGGCCGCGGGCCGAGCGGTTCAACTGGGCGCTCGACTGGTTCGACGGGGTGCTGGCCGCCGAGACTCCGCAGGCCGCGGCCCTGACCATCGTGAACTCCGGCAGCCGGGTGTCCCACACCTTCGCCGAGTTGTCGGCCCGCTCCAACCAGGTCGCCAACTGGCTGCACGAGCAGGGCGTGCGCCGGGGCGACCGCGTGCTGCTCATGCTGGGCAACCAGACCGAGCTGTGGGAGTCCCTGCTGGCGGCCATGAAGCTCGGGGCGGTGGTCATCCCGGCCACGACGCTGCTGACGGCCAAGGACATCGGCGAACGCCTCGACCGCGGCCGGGTCGCCCACGTGATCGCCAACGCCGCCGACGCCGGCAAGTTCGGCGCCGGCGAGTTCACCAGGATCGCGGTGGGCGACGCGTACGGGTGGCTGCCGTACCACGAGGCCTACGACGCCGACGAACGGTTCACCCCCGACGCCCCGACCCTGGCCGGCGACCCCCTGCTGCTCTACTTCACCTCCGGCACGACCTCCCGCCCCAAGCTGGTCGAGCACACCCACGCCTCCTACCCGGCCGGCCACCTGTCCACGATGTTCTGGATCGGCCTGCGCCCCGGCGACGTGCACCTCAACGTCTCCTCCCCCGGCTGGGCCAAGCACGCCTGGAGCAACGTCTTCGCCCCCTGGAACGCCGGCGCGACCGTGCTCATCCACAACTACGAGCGCTTCGCCGCCCGCGCGCTGCTGGAGGTGCTGCGCGACGAGCGGGTCACCACGTTCTGCGCGCCCCCGACGGTGTGGCGGATGCTCATCCAGGAGGACCTGGCGGCCTGGAAGCTGCCGTTGCGCACCGCCGTGGCCGCGGGCGAGCCGCTCAACCCCGAGATCATCGACCAGGTCGCCAAGGCGTGGGGCATCACCATCCGCGACGGCTACGGCCAGACCGAGACCACCGCCCAGATCGGCAACGTACCGGACGAGCCGGTCAAGCCCGGATCGATGGGACGCCCGCTGCCCGGCTACGACATCGTGCTCATCGACCCCGTCACCGGCGAGCCCGGCGACGACGGCGAGATCTGCCTGCCGCTGGACCCCCGCCCCCTGGGCCTGATGGCCGGGTACGTCGGCGGCTCCGCCGAGGCCATGCGCGACGGTTTCTACCACACCGGCGACGTCGCCACCCGCGACCAGGACGGCTACATCACCTACGTCGGCCGCACCGACGACGTCTTCAAGGCCTCCGACTACCGCATCTCGCCGTTCGAGCTGGAGAGCGTGCTGCTGGAGCATCCCGCGGTGGCCGAGGCCGCCGTCGTGCCCGCCCCCGACCCGGTGCGCCTGGCGGTGCCGAAGGCGTACGTGATGCTGACCCCCGGGTTCGAGGCCGGCGCCGAGACCGCGCGGTCGATCTTCGAGCACTGCCGCCGGGAGCTGGCGCCGTACAAGCGGGTGCGCCGGCTGGAGTTCGCCGAGCTGCCCAAGACGATCTCGGGCAAGATCCGGCGGGTGGAGTTGCGGGTGCGCGAACCCCGAGGTGAGTACCGCGAGGAGGAGTTCAATCTGTGACAGTGTGTATATGGCTGTATGACCGTTCTTACAGGTTGATCGGCTAGGCTCGGCCCGTGCTGCCCACCATCGCCGACGTCCTCGCCCTGGAGACCGTGCGCCGGGGCGGCCCGCGCGTGGTCGCGGGCGCCGACCGGCTCGACACCAAGGTGCGGTGGGTGCACGTCGGCGAGATCGCCGACATCGCCCATCTGCTGCGCGGCGGCGAGCTGGTGCTCACCACGGGCGTCGCGCTGCCCGACGACCCCGAGAAGCTCGCCGACTACGTGGGCGAGCTCGCCTCCGTGGGGGCCTCCGGGCTGATCGTGGAGCTCGGCCGCCGGTTCCTGCGCGAGCTGCCGCGGGCGGTGGTCAAGTCCGCCGAGGAGCACGGGCTGCCGGTCATCGTGCTGGCCCGCGAGACGCCGTTCGTGCAGATCACCGAGTCCGTGCACGCCCGGATCATCGACATCCAGCTCGAGGAGCTGCGCGCCTCCGAGCAGTTGCACGAGGTGTTCACCGAGCTGTCGGTCGAGGGCGCCTCGCCCGCGGAGGTGCTCACCCAGGCCGCCCGGCTGTCCGGCCGTCCGGTGCTGCTGGAGAACCTCGCCCACCAGGTGCTGGCCTGCGAGTCCGCGGGCCGCGACGCCGGCGCGCTGCTGGCCGGCTGGGAGAGCAGGTCGCGCGGGGTGGCCCCGGCCGAGCGCACGGCCTACGACCCCGCCTCCGGCTGGCTGGTCACCACCGTCGGCGCGCGCGGCCAGGACTGGGGCCGGCTGATCCTGATCTGCGAGACGCCGCCGACGCCGCGCGAGATGGTGCTGGCCGAACGCGCCGCCACCACGCTCGCCCTCGGCCGCCTGCTCGAACGCCACCAGGAGTCCCTGGAACGCCAGGCCCACGGCACGATCATCACCGGCATCCTGACCCACGCCTACGCCGACCCCGACGAGGCCGCCGCCCGCGCCCGCGCGGTCGGCGTGCCGCTGACCGGGCGCAAGCTGATCAGCGTCGTCATCAGGCCGACCGAGCCCGTCGACCAGGCGCTCGACGGGCAGGCGCAGCTCGGCGAGCTGGCCGAGGCCACCGCCGCCGCCTGCCGCGACGCCCGCCTGCCCGCCCTGGTGGGCGCGCTCGACCAGGAGCGGGTCGGCGTCCTGCTGCCGCTCCCGCCGCGTACCGGCGCCGAGCCCGCGCTGACCGCGCTCGCCGAGCGGCTGCGCATGCTGTGGCGGCCCGGCTCGGCGTTCGTGCTGGCCGCGGGGTCGGTGGTGGAGTCCATCCGGGACGTACGGCGCAGCTTCCTCGAAGCCGAGCAGGTCGCCGACGTGGCCGTGCGCCAGCCGGACGGCCGCGCCTTCTACCGCCTGCCCGACCTGCGCCTGCGCGGCCTGCTCCACCTGCTGCGCGACGACGCGCGCCTGCAGACGTTCGCCGAGCGCGAGCTGGGCCCGCTGCTGGCGCACGACGCCCAGCGCGGCGGCGACCTCACCCGGATCCTGCGCACCTACCTCGACGCGGGCCGCAACAAGGCCGTGGCCGCCCAGAAGGCCCACCTGTCCAGGCCGGCCTTCTACGACCGCCTGCGCCGCCTCGAACGCATCCTCGACACCGACCTCGACGACGTCGAGTCATGCCTGTCACTGCACGTCGCGCTGCTGGCGCTGGAGTCGTTCCGCAGGGAGAACCGTTGAGAGCTCGTGATCACGGCATCGTCGTCGGCACCGGCGTCCCCGGTCCGCTGAACGCGATCACCGACGTGCCCGGCGTGCTCGTCGGCCACACCACGCTGACCGAGGGCACCGCCCGTACGGGGGTCACCGTCGTCCGCCCCGGCCCCGGCTCGGCCTACGACTCCCCCGTCTACGCCGGCTACCACTGGCTCAACGGCAACGGCGAGATGACCGGCCTGCCCTACCTGGACGACTTCGGCCTGCTGCACTCACCGATCGGGCTGACCAACACCTTCTCCGTCGGCGTGGTGCGCGACGCGCTGGTCTCCCTGGAGATCGGCGGCCGGGGCGGGAGTGCGTGGTCGCTGCCCGTGGTCGCCGAGACCTGGGACGGCCGGCTCAACGACATCGACGCCCGGCACGTCCGCTTTGAGCACGTCGAACGCGCCTACCACGGCGCCTCGGCGGGCCCGGTGCCCGAGGGGTCGGTCGGCGGCGGCACCGGCATGATGTGCCACGGCTTCAAGGGCGGCATCGGCACCGCGTCCCGGGCGACCGGCGACTACACGGTCGGCGTGCTCGTGCAGGCCAACCACGGCAGCCGCGACCGGCTCACCGTCAACGGCCGCCCGATCGTCATGGACGACGTGCCCCGCCCCGGCGGCCCCGAGGGCGCGGGTTCGATCATCGCCGTGGTCGCCACGGACGCGCCGCTCCTCCCCCACCAGTGCCGCAAGCTCGCCCGGCGCGCCGGGCTCGGCGTGGCCAGGACGGGCGGCGCCGGCGAGAACGGCAGCGGCGACGGATTCGTCTGCTTCGCCACCGGCAACCGCGGCCTGCCCTCCAACGCCCTCGACGACCACGGCTCCGGCGTGTTCGAGGTGCGGGTGCTGGCCGACGCCCGCCTCGACCCGCTCTTCCACGCCGCGATCGAGGCCACGGAGGAGGCCATCGTCAACGCGCTGGTCGCCGCCGATACGATGACCGGCGCCAACGGCTTCACCGCCTACGCACTCGACGGCGCCCGCCTCGCCGACCTGGTGAAATGAGCAACATGTCTGACGTCCTGATGCCCGACCTCGAAGACCTCGGCCGCATGATCGCGACCGCCGGCGCGTTCGCCGTGCCCGTGCACGACGTGCGGCTGACCCCCGACGAGCTCGACCCCGAGCAGATCGTCGCCGGCGACCCCGCCACGTCGTCGCTGGAGCTCGGCGACGGCAGGGGCATCTGGGAGATCACTCCGGGCGTCGTCACCGACGTCGAGACCGACGAGATCTTCGTGGTGCTGTCCGGCCGCGCCACGATCGCCGTCGAGGGCGGCACCACGATCGAGGTCGGCCCCGGCGACGTGTGCCTGCTGGCCGAGGGCGCGCGGACGACGTGGATCGTGCACGAGACGCTGCGCAAGGTGTACCAGTCCCGGCAGTCCGGGCAGCCCCGCTAGCTAGAACCCCATCGCCGCTCGCACCTCCGTCAGTGTGCGGACCGCCCGTTCCCGGGCCCGCTCGTTGCCCTGCGCCAGCACCTGACGGACGTCGGCCTCGGTGTGCTCGCGCCGCCGCCGCCTGATCGGGCGCAGGAACTCGTTGACCGCCTCGGTGGTCAGCGCCTTGAGCGCGGCGGCGCCGCCGTCGCCGATCTCGTCGGCTATCTCCCGGGGCGGGCGGCCGAGGCAGAGCCCGGCCAGCGTGAGCAGGTTCGCGACGCCCGGCCGGTGCACCTCGTCGAAGGTGATCAGGCGGTCGGAGTCGGTGCGGGCCTTGCGGATGAGGGCGGCGGTCTCGTCCTCGGTGGCCGCCAGGGCGATGGCGTTGCCGCGGCTCTTGCTCATCTTGCCGCCGTCCAGGCCCATGAGCAGCGGACGCTCGCCCATCATGGCCTCGGGCAGCGGGAAGACCTCGCCGTACCGCTCGTTGAAGCGCCGCGCGACCAGCCGCGCCACCTCCACGTGCGGGAGCTGGTCGCGGCCCACGGGCACCAGCGTGCCCTTGCAGAACAGGATGTCGGCGGCCTGGTGCACCGGATAGGTGAACAGCAGGCCGCTGACCGCGCGCCGGGCGCTGTGCGCGATCTCGTCCTTCACCGTCGGGTTGCGGCTCAGCTCCGCCACCGACACCAGGCTCAGGAACGGCAGCAGGAGCTGGTTCAGCTCCGGGATCGCGCTGTGCTGGAAGATCGTGACCTTGCCCGGGTCGAGGCCGACGGCCAGGTAGTCGAGGAGCACCTCGGTGATGTTGCGCTGGATCTCGCCGGGCAGGTCGCGGTCGGTGATCACCTGGTAGTCGGCGATCAGCACGTACGTCCGGTAACGGTCCTGCAGCTCCACCCGGTTGGCGAGGGTGCCGAAATAGTGGCCCAGATGCAGGCGTCCGGTCGGACGGTCGCCGGTCAGGACGACGTCGTTCACGATGGGTCTCTCCTTCAGGTGTGCCGCCGCCTGAGGGGAGCCCGCACGCTCGGAAAGGGCCGCCACCAGGACGGCCCAGCATGGGAAATCAGCGGCCGTCTGCCGGCCGCCACCACATGCTGATACGGGTCATAGCTCAATGTTATCTGGGCTGGGTGTCAATCTCGTAACCTCTTGAGCAGTTTGGCGCGTTCGGCTGACTCAGGGACCTTGAGATCGTCAGGATGGTTCGGTCCCTTTTCCGCCCTCTGGAGAGTTCATGTCTCGACGCACCCTCGCCGGCGGCCTGGCCATAGCCGCCACGATCACCGTCACCACGCTGCCCGCCTCGGCGGCGCAGCTCGCGGTGAAGTTCCCGTCGGCCAGTTTCCCGCTGGGCGCCCGGCCTGCCGCCACCAAGACGCTGACCGCCGTGACGCAGGGCATCGACCTGTACGACGTGAAGGCAGGCAGCTCCACCGACGGCTACACGGTGACCGTGCTCATGCCGAGCGGCCGCGACTACGGCGCGCTGGAGACCGCCCAGGCCAAGGTCGCCGAGGTCGAGGCGGCCGGGGAGGCGCCGAGCCTGCAGAAGGTGATCCGGCCGAGCGTGGCCGACGCGCCCTCCCAGACCGTCTACATGGTCCGCGTGGGCCTGTGGTCCTTCAAGGACAAGGCGAAGGCCGACGAGACCGCCAAGGCGCTCAAGGAAGCCGGACTGAAGGTCAAGGTCGACTACCTCGGCGACGACGGCCTGAAGACCACCGGCCCGTGGGACGCCAAGGTCGTCATGATCGACTCCCGGACGTTCCGCGGCTCGTACGCCGCCTCCCTCGGCACCAGCGTCGCCGCGCGCGAGACGGTCTCCTCGATGGCCAAGGCGCGCAACGCGGTGGTCGGCGTCAACGGCGGCTTCTTCAACATCCACACCGCCAAGAACCTGCGCGGCGAGCCCGTCGGCGCCTCCGTGGTCGCCGGCCGGCTGCTCAGCGAGGCCGTGCCGGGCCGCTCCGCCGTGGTGCTCCAGGGCCGCAGCGTGCGCATCACCGAGCTGAAGACCGCCGTCACCGCCGTCTCCCAGGACGGCGACAAGCTCGCCGTCAACGGCGTCAACCGCGCCGCCGCCACGGACGAGGCCGTGCTCTACACCGAGGAGTACGGCGCCAAGACCCCGACCGGCGGCACCGACGTCGTCCTCGACGCCAACGGCAAGGCGGTCACCGTACGCGCGAGCGGCGCCGCCGTGGCCAAGGGCACCCGGGTGCTGCACGGCCAGGGCGGCGCCGCCGAATGGCTCGACGAGCACGCCTGGGAGGGCTGGACGGTCAAGATCGACACGAAGGTCACCGACCTGCGTACCCGCAGGCCCCTCAAGCTGACCCCCGACCTGAACGTCATCGCCGGCGGCGTCGGCCTGGTGCGCAACGGCCACGTGAAGATCACCGCCAAGCGCGACGGCCACGACTCCGTGAACATGATCCTACGCCGCCACCCGCGCACCCTGCTCGGCGTCACCAGGAACGGCAGCCTCATCCTGGCCACCATCGACGGCCGCCAGCCCGGCGTGACCATCGGCGCCAACTTCCACGAGGCCGCCCAGTTCATGCGCTGGCTCGGCGCGGTCCAGGCCATCAACCTGGACGGCGGCGGCTCGACCGCGATGGTGGTGTCGAACAAGCTGGTCAACCGGCCGTCGGACGGCGTGGAGCGCGGCGTCGGCGACGCCCTCCTCGTCCTGCCCCAGTAGCCGCCGGGGCGCGAGGGGCAGGCTCGCCCCCTCCGCCCCGGCTCTCCCCCTGCCCAGCACCCCCAACCCCGCCCCAGCACCCCCTGCCCACCTCCCCCTGTCAGGCACCCCCCGCCTCGCTCCGGCTCCCCCCTGTCGGGCACCCCCATCCCCACCCCCATAGGCGGGCGCGGGCCGCGTCTCCTCGCCGGAGTTCACGGGCCCGCGTGGGCCGTCCAGTAGGCCAGTTGTTCCCTGGTCGTCACCGTGGCCGGATGCCCGGCCCCGAGCACCCGAGCCCGGACCGGCAGCAGCGCCGCACAGAGATCGCGAGCCCCCGCCGCGTCCCCCGCCATCCCCGTCCAGTACGCGAGGTTGGCCCTGGCGGTCAGGGTGTCCGGATGCTCGGCCCCCTGCACCCGCTCCCGCACCGGCACCAACGCCGCGTACTGATCCCGCGCCGCAGCCGCCTCGCCCAGCTCCCCCGTCCACCGCGCCAGCTCGTGCCGGATCGTCAACGTGTCCGGATGGTCGGGCCCGAGAATGCGCTCCCGGACGGGCAGCAGCGCCGCGTACAGGTCACGGGCGGCCGCCGCGTCCCCGGCCCTCCCCGTCCACTGGGCCAGACTGGCCCTGGCGGTGAGCGTGTCCGGATGCTCGGGCCCCTGCACCCGCTCCCGCACCGGCACCAACGCCGCGTACTGATCCCGCGCCGCAGCCGCGTCCCCCAGCTCCCCCGTCCACCGCGCCAGCTCGTGCCGGACGGTCAGCGTGTCCGGATGATGCGGCCCCGACACCCGCTCCCGTACCAGCAGCAACGCCGCGTACTGGTCACGGGCGGCCTGCGCGTCCCCCAGCTCACCGGTCCACCGGGCCAGCTCGTGCCGGTTGATCAGCGTCGACGGATGCTCGGGCCCCTGCACCCGTTCGCGCACCGGCAGCAGCGCCGCGTACTGGTCGCGGGCCGCGGCCGCGTCCCCGGCCTGCCCGGTCCACTGAGCCAGGTTGGCCTGCGTGGTCAGGGTGTCCGGATGCTCGGGGCCCGACACCCACTGCCGGACGGGCAGCAGCGCCGCGTACTGGTCGCGGGCGGCCACCGGGTCGCCGGCCCGTCCCGTCCATTGGGCCAGGTTGTGGCGGGTCGTCAGGGTGTGCGGGTGTTCGGGGCCGAGCACCCGTTCGTAGACGGGAAGCAGCTCCAGGTACTGGTCACGCGCCGCCGCCGGGTCGCCCGCCTCGCCCGTCCAGAGCGCCAGCTCGTGCCGGGCCGTCAGCGTGGCGACCTCCTCCGGGCCGAGCGCCGCCGCGAGCGCGTCGGCGATCTCCTGGAACAACGACCTCGCCGTACGGTAGTCGCCGCTGGCCCCCAGATACTGGGCCGTCTTGTCCATGCCGGGCGAGGTCGGCCCGAGCACCGTCCGGATGTGCGGCAGCAGCCTGGCGTACCGCGCCCACCGAGCCTTCTGCTGCGGATTGTCCGGCAGCACGGCCTCCACCAGCACCGCCGCCACCTCCCGCCACCGACGCTGCGCGCGCAGCGGAAGCTGATCGAGCGTGACGGCCTGCACCAGCCGGTGCACGGTGACCGTCCCGTCCACGGGCGGACCGATCAGGCTGTGCCCCCGCAACGCTCTCAGCGCCGCGTTGATCCTCAGCGTGTCCCGCGGCAGCGCCCGCATCATCAGCAACACGCTGGGATGCACGTCACGCAGCACACGCGTGCGCGGCCCGGGGATCCGCCCGTAGGCCCGCCGCCGCTGCACGTCCGCCCGGAACAGCTCCCGCGGCGCCCACCGCGCCAGCGGCGAGAGCAGCAGATGGTACGGGATCGCCTCGTGCGCGTAGCAGGACAGCAGCCGCAGCAGCGCGATGGCCTGCGGACTCGTCCTGGCCAGCCGCCGGAACGCGAACTGCCACGTGGAGGCCACCCGCTCGCGATACCCCCACGCCTGTCCCTGCGCGAGCAGCTCGGCACGCTGGTGATGCAGCAGATCCAGGTACTCCGACAGCTCCAGCCCCGTCTCCGACATGTAGGCCGCGGCCTGCTCCAGCGCCAGCGGCAGCGCCCCGAGCTCCGTCACCACGTCCGCCGCCGCCGCGGCGTCGTCCTGCCCGGTGCTCGCCAGCATCAGCAGCGCCGCCGACTCCAGGTCGAGAACCGGCAGCTCCAGCCCCTGATCCCGCGGCCAGCTCCCGGACCGGCTGGTGATCAGCACGTGCCCCGGCCCCGCCGGGGGCAGCACGGCCCGCACCGCCTCGGCCTCCGGCACGTTGTCGAAGATCAACAACCAGGGTTCGGTACGCGCCGCCAGCGCGGCGTGCACCTGGTCGACCGGGTCCGCCGCGTCCGCGCCCAGCTCCCGCAGACCCATGAGAGCCGCCAACCGGGCGAACGCCGCCGACAACACCGCAGGGTCGGCCGCCGGCAACTGCCAGACCAGCGCGTAGTCGTGCTGGTAGCGGTAGGCGTACTCCAGCGTGAGACTGGTCTTGCCCACGCCGCCGAGCCCGTGCACGGCCACCACCGCCGGCCGCACCTCGCTCGCCAGCAATCGCTCCCGCAGCTCCGCCACGGCCTCGTCCCGCCCGACGAGCTGCGGCGGACGCGGCGCCAGCTGCACGGGCCGCGTCGCCACCTGGGGCCGCGAGGGCAGGTGCACGTCCCCGATGACCTCGACATGCCCTCCGGTCACCGCCGTGGACCTGTCCCCGGTCATGGCCAGCCCGGACTCCTGCCGCCCGACCACGATCGACCGCTGCCCCTCGGACCCACCGACCGCCCCACCAGCAGCCCCACCGACCGCTCCGCCGCCGGCCGCGCCGGCACCGCCGCCATCACCCTGCCCAGCACCGCGCCCACCCGCACCGGCCCCGGCGCCCCCCGTACCAACAGCCCCCTGACCAGCCCCATCGGACCCCGAGCCGCCGGAACCGGCACCAGCCCGCCCGGCCCCCTCGCCCCCCGGAGCACCTTCGCCGCCACCGCTGGGCGCCATGGCCGCCCGGAGCTGCGCCCACAACCCGACCCCGGCGATGAACAACCCCGCGACACCCACGAACATGCTGACGACGCTGGCCCGCTTGTCCAGCATCTCCAGCTGTAACGGCTCGGCGAAGAACCCCACGACCCCCGCGGCCACCAACCCGACGGAGATCGACGCGAACGTCCACGCCAGCAGCCGACGGCTACGGCGCGCTGACTGCTTGGAAGGGGGAGAAGCGGTCACTCTAATAGAGTTACCCGATTACGCACGGTTTCTTAGCGAGATTGCCGGGACCATGAACAACCCCTGACCTTGCCCAACCGCCATCCGGCGCACAACATCCCCGATCACCACACCCGGCCTGCAGCCGCTCCTCAGCCCCAACACCTCAGCCCCACGCCACCCACCGACCTCCCCGCTTCCCCGCCACCCCATCCGCTCCGGCACCGCCACCGTCATCACCCGGCTCGCCCAGCGGACCCGCCGCGCGGCCGGCCCTCTGGTGAGGCTCAACCTTGTGACCTCATCGCGGCGGCTCGACGAGGTGATGAAGGATGCGCTCCCGCATCGACCGGCGTCCCAACGCCCGCCGCACCTCCTCCACCACGGCCGTCATCGCGTACGGGAGCTCGCCGTCCAGCTCGGCGACCGTCTGGTGGGTGGCACGCCACTCCGCCTCCAGGAACGGCACCAGGGACCGGCCCCGCTCGGTGAGGTCGATGCGGCGGGTGCGGGCGTCGGGCCCCGGCTCGGAGGTGACGAGACCCTCCTTGCGCATGGCGGCCACGGTCTGGCTGACCGCAGAGTGCGAACGGTTCAGGGACTTCGCGAGCTCGCGAATGGTCAGCGGACCTGTGTGGGCGAGCCTGATGAGCGGATAGGCGAACCGGGTGCGCACCCCGTCGAGGCCGCGCTCCAGGTAGACCTGTTCGATCTCAGCGTCCATGGCCGCCAGAAGCTCGTGCAGGGAGTGCCAGGGATCAGGCGTCGCGGTGGGGTCCGGAGATGTCACAGTGCTAATATAACAGCGCTGGCATAATCATTCAGCTCGCATCAGCCAGCGCAGTACGCACGGCGAACCCAATCCTCCAACAGCAGGAGCCCCTTTGTATCCCTCCATCGAACCGTACGAGCACGGCATGCTCGATGTCGGCGACGGCAACCTCATCTACTGGGAGGTCTGCGGCAACCCCGACGGCAAGCCCGCGGTCGTCGTGCACGGCGGGCCGGGGTCGGGCTGTTCGACCGGCGCCCGGCGCAGGTTCGACCCGGACCGTTTCCGCATCGTCCTGTTCGACCAGCGCAACTGCGGCCGCAGCCGCCCGCACGCCGCCGACCCGACTACCGACCTGACCAGCAACACCACCCACAACCTGATCGCCGACATGGAACTGCTGCGTGAGCACCTCGGCATCGACCGATGGCTGCTGTACGGGGGTTCGTGGGGCTCGACGCTGATTCTGGCCTACGCCGAGACCCATCCCGAGCGGGTGTCGGAGATCGTCATCCCCGCGGTCACCATGACCCGCCGCTCCGAGATCGACTGGCTCTACCGCGGCGTCGGCAGGTTCTTCCCGGATGCGCAGGAACGGTTCGTGCAGGGCGTCCCCGAGGCCGACCGCGACGGGGACGTGTTCAAGGTGCTGGCGGCGTACTCACGACTGCTCGCCGACCCCGACCCGACGGTACGCGCGAAAGCCGCCCACGACTGGATCACCTGGGAGGACGCGGTGATCTCCCAGGAGACCAACGGCACCCCCAACGCCTACAGCAACCGCCCGGACGACGCCATCATGGCCATGACCCGCATCTGCGCCCACTACTTCGCCAACGCCGCCTGGCTGGAAGAGGACGCGCTGCTCCGCAACGCACACCGGCTCGCCGGCATCCCCGGCGCACTGATCCACGGCCGCCTGGACATGGGCAGCCCTCTCCAGACAGCCTGGGACCTGACCAGGGCCTGGCCCGACGCCGACCTGCACGTGGTGGCAGACTCCGGACACACCGGCAGCGAAACCTTCACCAAGACCCTCAACGAGGCCATCGAATCCTTCTCGCCTCCCAAACAGAGCTGACCCCACTCATGAGCTGGGCGTCCCCTTGGGGACCATCACACCGCCATCGAACCAAGTCCCAGCAGCACCCCTCATGACAAAGGCCGCTGACGGTCGGCTCCCGAGAACAGACCGCACCCTCCTCATCGCCCTGCACACCAGGATCGACGACCGGCACAGACGCCGGCCTGGCCTGGGACGCAAGCCGAAGCCGACTCCCGCGCATGCATCCAAGCCCCGGGAAATCTGAATCACTCCGGAAACGCAGAAAGGGCCCCGACCGAAGTCGGAGCCCTTTCAAAAGATTGTCCGGCGGTGACCTACTCTCCCACACCCTCCCGAGTGCAGTACCATCGGCGCAGAGAAGCTTAACTTCCGGGTTCGGAATGTAACCG
>NZ_JBFAOR010000029.1:0-13305 GCF_040675255.1 Nonomuraea sp. NPDC049624
AAGTGGGGTGACGGTGTGGGCCGCAAGGCGGCTCCGGTGGCGTTCGACACGGGCGCCTGGCGTCAGCAGGACACCGGCACGGCCCCGCTGTCGGTGAAGAAGTAACACACGCGCGCGAAGTGAAGGGCGTTCCCCGCGGGGGACGCCCTTCACGCATGTCAAGGAACGGCAAACGCCGCCCCGCCCACCCGCCATACTGGTTCGTCTGACCACATGGAGTGACGGGTGGTGACCGCAAGTGATGGAGACGGGCCCTGACGAGGCGCTGAACCTTGCCGTCCTGCGCGTGCGCGGCCCGCAGGGGGCCGTGGCGGGCGCGGGCTTCCTCATCGCGCCCGACCGCGCCCTCACCTGCGCGCACGTCGTCTCCGGCGCCCTGGACCACGCCGACGGCCCGCCCCCGCCGGACGCCTGGGTCACCGTCGAGCTGCCCTTCACCGGCGACCACACGCCCGTGCGCGCCCACGTCGAGCACTGGGTCCACACCGCCGCCGACGGCTCGGGCGACATCGCCGTCCTGCGCCTGGACGCCGCGCCCCCGGGCGGGCGCCCGCTGCGCATGGCCGAGCCGCGCAGCCTGTGGGGCCACCGGGTCGTCGTCGCCGGGTTCCCGCACGGCCTGCGCGGCGGCGGCTGGCACACCGGCCGGCTGCTCGGCGGCACCCAGCAGGGCTGGCTCCAGTGCGCCCCCGACGACCCCCGCGGCGTGCCGATCGAGAGCGGCTTCAGCGGCAGCCCCGTCTGGGACGTCGAGCTCGGCGACGTCGTCGGCATGGTGGTCGCGGCCCAGCCCGGCGGGCCCCGCCAGGCGTTCGTGATCCCCACCCGGTCGCTCACCCGCGCCGTCCCCGGCCTGGCCGCGACCGTACGGCCGGCCTCGCCGTTCCGCGGGCTGTCGGCCTTCCGCGAGGGCGACGCCGCGGTCTTCTTCGGCCGCGACGTCGAGACCGCCCGGATCGCCCGCCTCCTCCAGGCCCACCCCGAGGTCACGCTCACCGGGCCGTCCGGCTGCGGCAAGTCCTCGCTGGCCCTGGCCGGGGTCGTGCCCGCCATGCGCCGCCAGGGCTGCCAGGTCGTCGTCCTGCGCCCCCTCGCCGTGCGCTCCTGGCCCGACGCGCTCGCCGCCGAACTGGCCGCCCTGTCGCACCCCGGCCTGGCCGGGGCCGACGCGCTGGCCAGGGCCGACGCGCTGCGCGAGCCGCTGCGGAACGGGCGCCTGCCCGACGTCGTCGCCCAGGTCCTGCGCGACACCGGCGCGACCGGCCTGCTGCTCGTCGTCGACCAGGCCGAGGAACTGCTGGTCGGCGACCCCGAGCAGGCGGAGGAGGTGGCCGGGGTGCTGGCCGCGGCCCGCGCCTGCCCGGCCGTCCGGGTGCTGTTCACGCTGCGCGCGGACTTCCTGCCCGCCGCCCTGTCCCATCCCGCGCTCGGCGGCGCGCTCGGCCGCGAGACCTACGGGCTCACCCCCATGACCCGCGACCAGCTCCGGCAGGCCGTCGAGGCGCCGCTCGACGCCGTCCCCGCCGTGACGTACGACCCCGGCCTGGTCGACCGCATCCTGGCCGACGCCGGCGGCGCGCCCGGCGCCCTGCCGCTGATCGGCTTCCTGCTGGACCGCCTCTGGCACGAGCAGCAGGGCGGCCGCATCACCCACACCTCCTACGAGGCGTGCCGCGGCGTGCGCGGGGCCCTGGGCGCGCAGGCCGAGCAGGTCTGGGCGGCGTGCGTGCCCGAGCAGGACCGCGCCGCCGGGCAGGAACTGCTGTCCCGGCTCGTCCGGGTCGCCGCCGGCGCGCACGCGCCGCTGCGCCGCCGGGTCACCCGCGAGGAGGCGGGGGAGCAGCGCTGGGCGACGGCCGGCCGGCTGGCCGCCGGGCGGCTGCTGGTCATGGACACCGGCGAGGACGGCCGCCAGACCGTGGAACTGGCCCACGAGGCGCTGATCACCGAATGGCCCCGGCTGGCCGGGATCGTGGCCGCCGACCTGAAGTTCCTCGAATGGCGTGACCTGCTCCACCAGGACATGGGCCGCTGGCGGCAGGCCGGGCGCGCCCCCGACCGGCTCCCCGGCCCGCCCGAGCTGGCCGCCGCCGCCCGCTGGCTCGCCGAGCGGCCCGGCGACCTGACCGAGGACGAGCACGAGTACCTGCGCCAGGGCCGCCGCCGTCAGCGACGCCGCACGCTGCGCCGCCGGGGCGCGATCACCGGCGCGGGGGTGGCGCTGCTGACCGTCCTCTCGCTGGTCGCCTGGACGCTCTACCAGGGCCGGATCGGCGAGCAGCGGGCCGCGGAGTCCCGCTCCCGCGCGCTGGCGGGCGCCTCGGCCGACCTGGCCGAACGCGACCCCGAGTTGTCGTCGCTGCTCGCCGTCGGCGCCTACCGCGCGGCCCCCACCCAGGAGGCCAGGGCCCAGCTCCTGCAGCGCTACGTCGAACACCGCTACACCACGGGCGTGGCCACGGGCGCGCTCGGCTCGATCACCGCCGCCGACGCCAGCGACGACGCCCGCGTCCTGCTGGCCACCACCACCTCCGCCGCCGGCCGCGCCACGCTGTTCACCCGCGGCCCCGACGGGCGTTACCGGCCCGTCCACCTGCCCGACCGGGGCGGCACCAGCCGGCCCGCCGTCTCCGCCGATGGCGGCCTGATCGCCTACGCCCTCGACGACGGCGGCATGGTCTGGCACCGCGTCGACCCGCGCGACGGCGAGCTGCTCGACCAGGGCCACGTCCTGGCCCGCCAGGACCGGCCGGCCCCGGCCGGCGAGCTCACCGCCGACGAGCCCGTCGCCGACGTCAGGGCGGACGGCGACGACGGCTGGATCGTCACCGCGGGCCCGAAGAAGCTCGTGCTCCAGTCGCTGGGCGCCACCGGCACCGCCCGCACCTGGGTGTACGACCTGCCCGCCGACCTGGTCCGGTTCGGCCCCGACGCCACCACCCTGGTCGTCCGGGAGAAGGGCGTGGCCAAGGTGTACACCAGCAAGGGCAGCCCGGTGTGGCGGCAGCTGACCATCCGCGAGCTCGGCCCCGCCGACGGCCTGGCCGTCTCCGGCGACGGCGCCACCGCCGTGACCTGCCGCACCGGCGACGACGGCCGCACCGCCACGTACACGGGCTTCGCGGTGCGCGACGGCAAGCGGCTGGGCGGCTTCCAGGCCGGACGCCCGTGCGGCGCGTTCGTCGTCGACCGCGGGGGAAAGCGGGTGGCCGAGCAGGGCGCCTCCGGCTGGGAGCTGGTCGACCTGGCCGCCGGCCGCACCCTGTCGCGCGCCTGGATCGACGCCCAGACCAGCGCCGCCCCGGTCGCGCTGGTGGGCGCGCCCGGCGCGCAGGAACTGCTCACCAGGTCGCCCGACACCCTGGTGCTGACCGCGCTGCGCGACGGCGAGCAGCTCATCGGCAACCCGGCGCTGCTCCAGGGCGGCACCCGGATGGTCGCCCAGGCCGACGGCGGCGCCCGGCTGCGCCTCATGGAGACCGGCGAGCCGCAGCGCACCCTGGCCGACGTCTCCCGCGCCAAGAGCCCGAAGGGCCTCGACGCCGACGGCGACCCCGTCGTGGACGCGTCAGGACGCCTGCTCGCCGACGCCGTCGCCCCCGCCAAGGTCGCCGTCCGCGCGCTGCCCTCGCTGTCCCCCCTCACCGAGGTCACCACCGCCCGGCCGCCCGAGGGCACACACCTGACCTACTTCTTCAAGGACGGCGACCTGTTCACCTTCGCCGGCCGCCGCCTGGAGCGCTGGGAGCCGGCCACCGGCCGCCGCAAGAGCGCCTTCGACGTCGCCGGCCCCGGCACGGTCGTCACGGAGGTGCAGGTCAGCCCGTGGAGCGCCGATCACCTGATGGTCGCCGTGCAGGGCGCCGACCATCTGCGCACGATCGACCTGCGCACCGGCGAGGAGGTCAAGGACCGGCGGCTGACCGTGGGCTCCGACGTCGTCAGCGGGTTCGTCTTCGACCGCACGGGCACCCACCTGCTGCTGTTCCGCAGCGGCATGCTGCCCGAGGTGTGGCTCACCCACCCGCTCAGGAAGGTGCTCGGCCCGCTGCGCTCGTCGGGCGAGAACATCCGCGGCGGCGAGCGCATGACCTCGATCATGCCGGAGAACGCGGGCCGGCTGTTCCTGTTCCGCGAGCGTGAGATCAGCGTCTTCGGGCTCGGCGATGCCGGGGTGTCCTACGCGGAGGGCTACACCTTCCGCCAGGCCCAGGACTTCCTCGACATCTCACCCGACGGCTCGCTGCTGCTGCGCCTCAAGGGCGGCGACGGCGCCACGGGCTACTCCACCGACCTGCTCCGGCTCGACCCCGGCGTCTGGCGGGCGCGGCTGTGCGAGGTGTTCGGCCGCCGCTTCACGCCCGGCGACCGGCAGCAGGTGCCGATCGCCCTGCCGGACGCGGTCTGCTGACCGTCACGGCTTGCGCCCGACCCCGCCCAGGAAGGTGTGGTACGTGATGCCCAGGGCCGGCCGGTAGCCCGGCTCCGGCCGCCACTCGGCCAGCGGCACCAGGCCGGGCTCCAGCAGCTCCAGGCCGTCGAAGAAGCCGAGGATCTCCTCGCGGGTGCGCCACCGCCCGGTGCCCATGGTGTCGTTGAACAGCCGCTCGGCCTCGAACGCCTGCCGCGACACCTCCGGGCGCTCCTCCATCGGGTTGTGGAAGTGGGAGACGGCGACGTGGCTGCCGGGCGCGAGCCGTCCGACCAGGCGCGCGGCGATGCCGGCCGGGTCCTCCTCGTCCGACAGGTGGTGCAGGATCCCGAACAGCAGCAGGCCCACAGGCTCGTCGAGGTCGAGCAGCTGCCTGGTCTCGGGGTGGTCGAGGACGTCGTCGGGCCGCCGGATGTCGGCCTCGATGACGGTGGTGCCGTCGTCGACGGCGAGCAGGGCGCGGCCGTGGACCAGCACGATCGGGTCGTGGTCGACGTAGACCACCCGGCAGCCCGGGGCGGCCGCCTGGGCGATCTCGTGCACGTTGCCCTGCGTGGGCAGCCCCGACCCGATGTCCAGGAACTGGCGGATGCCCGCCTCGACGACCAGGTCGCGGACGACGCGCGCCAGGAAGTCCCGGTTCGACCGGGCTGCCTGCGGGGCGTCCGGGGCGATCCGGAGCGCCATCTGGGCCACCTCGCGGTCGATCTCGAAGTTGTCCTTGCCGCCGAGCATGTAGTCGTAGACCCGGGCGACGCTGGGCTTGGTGGTGTCCACGTCGGGGGCGGGCGCGCCCTGCTCGTCGTCGGCCACGGTCGGCTCCTTCGGTTGCGTCGGGCGAGTCCGGCTGGCGTGATCATACGTCCCGGGGCGCGGAAAAATCAGGCCAGGGCCTAGCCGTACGGGCTACGGGATTCCGGCGGCCCGCGTTGACATGATGAGCCCATGACGATCGAACCACTGGCCCCGGACACCCTCCTCACCACCACCCGCAGCGTGCGCAGGCGCCTCGACCTGTCCCGCCCGGTCCCGGCGGAGCTGGTCCGCCAGAGCCTGGAGGTCGCGCTCCAGGCGCCCAGCGGCGGCAACCGGCAGGGATGGCACTGGATCGTGGTCACCGACCCCGAACGGCGCAAGGTGATCGGCGACTACTACCGGCGGTCGTGGAACAGCTACTACACCTCGGACGGCTCGGCCCGCTCGATGTTCCGCGACGACCCGGCGCGCGCGGCGGTCCAGGAGCGCGTCAGCGGCAGCGCCGCCTACCTGGCCGAGCACATGGGCGACGTCCCGGTGCTGGTGATCGGCGCGATCGAGCTGCCCGGCGGGCGCCTGCCCGAGGGCAACCAGGCGGGGCTGTGGGGCTCGCTGCTGCCCGCCGCGTGGAGCTACATGCTCGCCGCCCGCGCCCGCGGCCTCGGCAGCGCGTGGACCACCCTGCACCTGGAGTACGAGAGCGAGATCGCCGAGCTGCTCGGCATCCCGGCCGAGGTGCGCCAGGGCGTGCTGCTGCCCACCGCGTACTACACGGGGGAGACCTTCCGGCCCGCCGCGCGGCAGCCGCTCGACGAGGTGCTGCATCTCGACCGCTGGTGAACCGGCGCCCCTTCGGGGGCGCCGGGAAAACCGCTTGTCGGGCGGCGGGCGCGGCCCTACCTTGTGACCGTCGTACGTCGACCGAGAGGACTTCACTTGCTGGGCGCCCGCGTGCACGCATACCTTCGAGCGGCGGCCGGAACCGGGGCACACCGGTCCGGGCCGTTCCTGATCCGCTTCGACGAGCACGACGACGCGCCGCCGTTCAACTACGCCGTCCCCGACGACGACCTCGCGCCCACCGGCGAGCAGGTGGCCGCGCTGGCCGCCGCCTTCCGCCAGCGGGCCAGGACACCCCGGCTGGAGTACGTGCCGCAGGTCGCGCCCAAGGTGGAGGAGGCCCTGCTGGCCGCCGGGTTCACCGTCGAGGGGCGCTTCCCGCTGCTGGTGTGCCCGGCCGGGTCGGCGGCCGAGCCGCCCGCCGACGCCGCCGTACGGCTCACGCTGGTGACCGACGACGCCGGCCTGTGGCAGGTCGCGCGGGTGATGAACGCGGCCTTCGACGCGCCCGAGGCGGGCGAGCACGACGTCGCGCGGCTGCGCGGCGTGCTCGGCCGGGGCGGCCTGGTGGCCGCGGCCGTCGACGCCGCCACCGGCGAGGTCGTCGGCGCCGGCCAGCTAGGCGGCCCCCAGGAGGGCGTGGCCGAGGTCGCCGGCATCGCCGTGCGCGACACGCACCGGCGGCGCGGCATCGGCGGAGCCGTCACCGCCCTGCTGACCAGGGCGGGCGTCGACGCCGGCATCACCATGCCGTTCCTCACCCCGGCCGACGACGCCGCGGGCCGCGTCTACGCGCGCGTCGGCTACCACAAGGCGGGCGAGGTCCTGCACATCTCGGCCCCCTGACCGTCCCGGCGGCGGGCTCAGCCGCAGTCGCAGCAGCCGCCGCAGTCGGGGCAGTCGCAGCTGCTGCAGTTGTCCAGGTAGCAGCGCTCACAGCAGGGCCGTCCCGCCTTCTTGCTCCACCGCGGCCGCCAGACCCCGCAGGTCAGGAACGTCACCACCCCCGCCGCCGACCTGCGGATCCAGCCGGGACGCCGGTAGGAGGCCGCGCCGAACGCGCGCTCGACCGCCCGGCGCACCTCGGCGCCGAGCAGCCGCTCCACCAGGTGCCGCTCGTCCAGCTCCAGGTCGGCCACGGCGAGGGCGAGCCCGTGGGCGGCGTCGTCGCACAGCCGCCGCGCCCGCTCGCGGCCGGTGCCGGTGGCGGTCAGCGGGTTGAACGCGCCCCGCTCGTCGTCGGCCGCCTGGTCCTCGACGGCGTCCAGGAGGTGCGCGATGCGGCCGAAGAACCGGCCGGCCTCGGCCAGCGCCGCCGCGTTCCCCGGCCGTCCGGCCAGCACCGCGGTGTGGGCGAAGGCCGCCGCCACCGCCTCCTCGGCGGGCGCCGTGAGGTCGAGCACGTCCATCGGCGCGGTGAGGGCCCGGCGCTCGCGTTCGAGCTGCCGGTCGACCGTCGCCGACAACACGGCGGTGTCGAAGCCGACGCCGGAGGCCAGCCTGGCGCCGCCCGCCTCCCAGCGCGCCGCGAGCAGCCGGCGGGCCGGGGCCGTGGCCGGGACGGCGTCCCCGTCGGCCACCTGGTCGCGCAGCCTGCCCGCGGCCAGGACGAGCGACACCCCCGCCGCCAGCCGGGCGCCGTGACCGCGGGCGTCCACCACGTCGGCGGAGCGGAACCCGCGCAACGCGCACGGCCCGGCCGTCCGGTGCGGCACGGCGGCCGGGAGCTGGGCCTCGGTCAGCACCGAGAGGATCAGCGTGTCGTAGTTGGTGGTCAGCCGGGCGGCGTGCCCCTGCCCGTCCCGCAGGGTCAGGCAGAGCCCGCACAGGTGCGCCCGCCACGCCGCGCGCACCGCCGCGCACCCGTGCTCGCCGCACGGACGGATGATCCCGAACACACGAACCTCACAA
Source organism: Nonomuraea sp. NPDC049624 (assembly GCF_040675255.1). Classification (NCBI taxonomy): domain Bacteria; kingdom Bacillati; phylum Actinomycetota; class Actinomycetes; order Streptosporangiales; family Streptosporangiaceae; genus Nonomuraea; species Nonomuraea sp. NPDC049624. The sequence goes on from NZ_JBFAOR010000029.1 coordinate 7,940, forward strand.
GATCCGGAAAACGCTGGAGGAATCGTACGGGCGATCGCCCGTACGCGGCACCGCGGAGTTCAGACGCGGGGTTCAGGCGCGGGTTCAGGCGCGGGTTCACGCGCGGGGCGGCGGGCCCGCCTGGCCGCCACCGTCAGCACGGCCGCCCCGGCCAGCGTGAGCAGCGCGGTGAACAGCCACTCGTCCGAGCCCTCCGGCCCGTAGACGCGGGTCAGGCGGCCCGTGTCCACGGCCGCGGTGGCCTGTCCCGCCGCCAGGGTGCCGCGGTCGCTGCCGTACAGCTCGACGTCGCGCCGCCGGATCCGTCCGTCGCCGGAGGTGAAGTCCCCGGCCCAGACGCAGGACTCGTGCCCGGGATGCCGCACGCACCGCAGCTCCCGGGCGGTGAACGCGCCGCTCACCCCGTCGGCGCGGGCGGCCCGCAGGACCGGGCCGAACTCGGGCACGGACACGAACAGCAGCGACAGCCCCACGACGGCCAGCACCACCGTGAACCCGCCCGGACGTCGTCTGATGACCGCCATGAGCTAGTGCGCCACCGCGCAGGTGCAGGCGGCCCCGCCGTGCTCGGCGGCCCGGCGGTGGAGCAGCATCGCCACCACCATCGGCGCGAAGACGACCGCGTTGTAGAACAGGTGCAGCTCCATCCGGGGCAGGAAGATCTGCAGGACGCTGGTCGGGACCGGCCGTCCGAGCAGGTAGAGCCCGGTGATCTTCTGCACGAGCAGCAGCAGGTGCTCCATGTGGTGCCAGACCTGGATGCCCAGGGAGATGTTCCACCACGTGCGCGAACGGCCGGCGAACCCCTTGCGCAGCAGGACCAGGCCCACGAGCATGAGCAGCGCGTACCCGTAGTGCATCCACTCCGAGGTCACCAGCCACGGGAACGGCAGGCCCAGCACCCCGCGGGCCTCGCTCAGCGGCCACCCCCAGACGTAGACCTGCACGGCCTGGACCAGGTGCTCGGCCCAGTGGGCCACCACGATGAGCATGAAGACCGTGAGTGCCGCCTTGTGGTGCCGTCCGTTGAGCGTGGACGGGCTGATCGTCGTCGCCATTCCTCACCTCGTGTCTGTTGCGGTGACGCTGGCGCGATGATCTCGGACGGCACTGGGAACGGGCTTGCATCCCCTTTGCAGTTGGCTGGGAGCGGTGGAGGCGCCGGCGGCCGGGCCCGCGGGCCCGGCCTCCGCAGGACGCGGTCAGGGCAGCGGGGTGGCCTCCTTGACGCGGTTGAGGTGCACGATCGCGTCGAAGGCCGCTCCCAGCGCCAGCGGCCGGTTGAACTGCTCGGGCACGTACGTGGCCGGGATGGTGAAGGTCGGACGGGCGGTGTCCAGCCACGCCCGGGTGGACGGAGTACGGCCGGCGCGGCGCAGGTCCACGTAGTAGTCGCGGTAGCGCACCCGGTCCAGGACGGCCTCGCTGCTGGCCGGGACGGGAGCGCCGGTGTCGAAGACCGCGACCTTGCCGGTCTTGGGGTCGATGGCGCGGAAGCGGCCGCTGTGGATGGTGGTGCCGATGGCCACGTAGGAGGTGCCGGCCAGCGAGCGCAGCACGGCCCCCTGGGTGACCGGGTAGAGGTCGGGCCAGGCCGAGACGTAGCCGACGTGCCCGTTGTGCGCGGCCGCCACGGTCTTGCTGCCGGTGTGGCGCTGCCACCACACGGTGTTCTCGGCCATGGACCGGTCACGGTGACGGTGCAGGGCCGACCCCTCCGATGCGTACATGGTGGTCATCTGGACGATGACGCGGGCCTCCTGCAGGACCGTCGGGCTCGCCTTGCCGCCCTTTTCCAGCAGGCGGTAGGCGGCCTGCGCGTCACCGGCCAGGGCGGTGCGCCGCTCGGCCGGCAGTTCGGCCAGGGTGTTCATCCGCTGCTCCACACCGCCGGGCAGGGCGAGCAGGCCCGCGTAGCGGCGACGCAGTTCGGCCTCGAGCGACGGCTGATGCTTCTTGGCCCAGTCGATGATGCGCCGGTACTGGTCGGGGTGGACGTCGCCGATGTCGAACCCCATCACGCGCAGCTTGCGTGCGGCGGTTCGGTTGTAGTCGCGCATCCACTCGTACAGGTCCATCCACTCCTGGGTCCTCCACGCGCCGTAGGACTGCTGGAACTCCTCGGCCATGATCGTGCGCAGGTCGCCCTTGCCGGTGCGCACGTACGCGTCCAGGCGGACGCCGGCCGACCAGGTCGCCTCCAGCGCCAGCGTGGTGAAGCCCTGGGTCTGCACCAGGTGCCGGAACATCCGGTGCCGCAGCGTGAACAGCTCCTTCGAGCCGTGCGTGGCCTCGCCGATCCCGACGATGGTGGCGCCCTTGGTCATCGCCGACAACGCCCGCAGGTCGCCGGACTCACCGCCCGGGACGGTGCTGCGCAGTTCCTGGGCGTTGCGCTCCAGGTCCGCGACCACCCGCTCCTGGCCGGCGTCGGCGGCCATCGTGGAGACGCCGGCGGCGGCGGGGGCGGAGGTGGCGAACGCCGGAGCGCTCAGGCTCGTCAGACAGGCCGCCAGCGCCAGGGTGACCGGCACGGTACGACGCAGAGTGTTGCTCGACAAGACAGGTCCTTACGTTGGGTGTCGAATGAAGCAGTCACCAACGTAGGGAGCGGCTCAGGCGGTTTCGATCCCGCCCGCTGGCCGGTCGATGGTGGTGCTGGCTACCGCACGCCGCCCGCGGTCCCGTTCACCAGGCCGTCGTCCGGAGGCCGGGGGGCGGAGGCCGCCTCAGGCGCCGAGGTAGCGCAGCACGGCGGCGACCCTGCGGTCCATACGGTCGCTGGGCGCCAGGTCGAGCTTGGCGAAGATGTTGCGGATGTGCTTGTGCACCGCCCCCTCGGTGATCACCATCCTGTCGGCGATGGCCAGGTTGCCCAGCCCTTCGGCCATCAGCGCGAGCACCTCGCGTTCGCGCGGCGTGAACTCGGCCAGGGGGTCGCGGCGGCGGGTGAACAGCTGGGCCACCACGTCCGGGTCGATGGCGGTGCCGCCGTCGGCGACCCGGTTCAGCGCCTCCAGGAACTGCTCGACCTTGCCGACCCGCTCCTTGAGCAGATAGCCGACCCCGTGCGTGCCGGCGGCCAGCAGGTCGGTCGCGAACGCCTGCTCGACGTGCGCCGACAGCACCAGGACGCCCAGGCCCGGCTGCAGGCGCTTGGCCGCCACGGCCGCCCGGATGCCCTCGTCCGTGTGGGTGGGCGGCATGCGCACATCCACCACCGCCACATCGGGCCGGTGCTCTTCGACCGCGGCCAGAAACCCCTCGGGGTCGCTCGCGGCCGCGGCCACCTCGATGCCCTCCCCGCTCAGCAACAGCACCAGGCCCTCGCGCAGCAGCGCGTCATCCTCAGCGATCACGACTCGCACGGCAGTTCCACCTCGATCACAGTCGGCCCCCCGTCGGGGCTGGTCAGCGTCATCGTTCCGTCATGGGCCTCGACGCGGCGGCGCACGCCGGCCAGCCCGGTGCCCGCGTCATCGCGGGCGCCGCCCTTGCCGTCGTCACGCACCTGGACGCGCAGCACCGGGCCCGCACGTTCGACGACGACCTCCGCGTGCCGGGCGCCGCTGTGCTTGCCCACGTTGGTCAGCGCCTCGGCCACGGTGAAGTAGGCGGCGCTCTCCACCGACAACGGCACCACGGCGAGCTCACCCACCCGCACCCGGCAGGGCACCGAGCATCCGGCGGCCAGCGCGTCCAGCGCGCCGGCCAGCCCCTTGTCCTCCAGGATCGGCGGCAGGATCGCGCGCACGACGCCGCGCAGCTCCGCCAGCGCCTGCTCGGCCGCGTTCCTGGCGCGTTCCAGAGCGTGCGCCGCCAGGGCGGGATCGCGTTGCAGAGCACGTTCGGCCGCGGCCACCGTGACCACGACCGCGTTCAGCCGGTTCTGCGCGCCGTCGTGCAGGGCCCGCTCGATGCGGCGCAGTTCGACGGCGTGCGCGCGCAGCGCCCCCGCGCGGGTCACGGTCAGCTGCGCGATGCGTTGCGACAGGTCGATCGAGGCGTGCGGGACCAGCAGTTTCCTGGCGGGCAGCGCCTGCAGGCGCGCCAGCGCGGGGAAGAGGCGGACCAGGGCGACCACGACGGCCAGGCCGATCACCGAGGTGGCGATCGCGCCCGGCCAGGTGGTGACCGGGACGGCGAAGTTGGTGAGCTGATCCTCGCGCGCCAGCGTCTGCCAGTAGAACGGGTAGGTGACTTCCCGCAGCGCCGCCACCGGCATGACCAGCCCGAGCAGGCCGCAGACCGGGCCCACCACGGCGTAGAGGGCCAGCCAGCCGAGGTCGCGCCAGGTCGCCGGGTCGGCACGGGCCGCCCGCATCCTGGCCGCCCAGCCTCGGGGCAACTGCTCGGCGGACAGCCGGTACGGGCTGACGATCTCGACACCCGCGCCGGCCAGGCGCCTGCGTTCCCACTCGGCCGCGGCCCTGGTCATCGCGACCATCGCCGGCACCAGCGCCAGCCCGACCCCGACCAGGCTCAACGCGGCCACCACCAGCCAGCACAGCGCGACGATGACGGCCATGAAGGCGGTGCCCAGCCCGCCGGCCAGCCGTTCCAGACTTTCCAGGATTCCCCGCAACACTGGCGCCATAGTAGGTGAAAGGGGACACAACTTGCTCCAGCCCGCTGTACCACGGCCCGGCAGCGTGCGGGATTTCCGCAGATCGGGCCCGTTTCTAGGGTTCTGGCCATGACCGATCCCTATCGCATCTCCAGCCCTGACTCCGACGCCGCCACCCCGCGGGCCACCTCCCGGCACGCGGCGGGCAGGCCCCCGCTGAGCAAAGGCGCGCTCGCGCTGCGCGCCCTGCTCTGGCTCGTCCTGATGGCCAGCTCGGTCGTCAACCTGATCGCCAACAGCATCGGCCGTGGCTGGTCGCTCGGCCTGGTCTCGGGCGCCGTCGCCATCGTGTGCGTCGCCGTCCTCATCGTGCACCACGTGAGCAGGCGCAGGACCTGAGCCGCGTCGACCCTCGCCGGCGTACCGAGGAGGCCGTCTGCGCCTGGTAGGCGCGGCGGCCCGGCCGCGCGGAAGAACGCCCAGGTCATGAGGGGAATGCCGGGAGCTTGCCAGTGGTTTACATACGCATACCCCGTGGGCTTTGACAGTGATTGAGGCTGTTTGCCCGTGGTTTACGGTTCACAGGTAGATCATTGCCCGTTTTAGGGTGTTTGGTTTGCGTTTGTCCGTTTCTTGGGGTAACGTTGTATCTATCCAGCCGGTGGAACCACAGCACGTCTTCGTGGAACCACCCGGCACAGTAAATTGCGCTCCACGTAGCGACCGATGGCGTTTGTGCCCGGCTACGGCCTTCATGTCTTGTCTGAGTCAAGCGAGCGCATGCCCCCCTGATGATCGA
>NZ_JBFAOR010000030.1:0-13231 GCF_040675255.1 Nonomuraea sp. NPDC049624
GGCCGGGACGACCGCATGCAGATCGTCACCGCCACGGCCTGGCAGCCCTCGCCCGACCTGGAGCAGGCCGAGGCGCTCCTCGTCCGGCCGGACGGACACCTCGCCTGGGCGGGGCCGATGGAGGCCGAGCAGCAGGCCCTGCTGGACTGGACGGGGGCGGCTTGACCCGCCCCGCCACGGCGGGACCCTGCTGAACGCCGGACCAGCCCGGCGGCTGCCACGCCGCTGTCGGGCGGCGATGCGGTCGGCGGGTTCAGGGATGGTGCACCGGATCTTGCGAGCGCGCAGATGCTGCCGGATCGCACGGGAGGAATACGCCTTGTCGGCCCGGACGATCTCCGGTCGGGTGCGTGGGCGGCCGGGCCCGAGCCGGGGCACCTTGATGGCGGCCATGGACGAGGAACATACTGATCGCTCTCGGAGCCCTGGGTTCAGTCGGATGCAGGCGCCGCCGGGGGAGATCGTCTTAGGCCTTGGGTATCTACGGGCTCACGCCGGTGAGAGGCTGATCACGGCCGCGCGGCGCGTCCTCCTCTGGTCACGCGCTATTTCACCCTGGCGGCCGGAGCCGTGAAGGTGTTGCAGACGGACGGCGACTCGGACTCGAACCCCCGCCTGATCCAGTAGACACGATTGGACGCTTTGCCGAAGCCGGCGAAATTGCCGTCGATGACGTGCCGATCGATGTAGTAGTCCTGGCCGTGCTCGCGCGTGTGGCCGAGCGAATCCCAGACACTGCCGGTGAACGCCCCGGAGAAGCAGAGCGTCTGCAGCGTGTATCTGGACTGAAGGGCCAGCGCGTCCCGCTTGGACAGCTTCTTCATGGTCTTGGCCACGGCGTTCATGATGCCCGCGACGTTCTGGACATGGATGGCATAGCCCGCGCTGAGGGCCTCCAGCAGTTGTGGCTTGTCGATCTCGCCCTTGAGCCCGTAGTCGCTGACCATCATGTGGATGGTCTTGGTGTTCGTACAGTAGACGCTGTCAGTGGCGTCGGGTGCGTAGATGCCGCAGGAGGTCTTGACCCGCTCGCCGTACGACAACACCACCTCGGGCTTGGTGTACCGCAGACCGGCCTTCGTCAGCAGCGGCCCCCACGCCTTGTCCAGACAGAGGGAGACCTCTTCGACGTAGCGCCGGAACACCTCGACGTCGGCGCTGGCCGCATACGGCTCCTCGCAGGTCTTGAGCGCGAACTTGCCCGCCTTGTACAGCGGGTTCTTGGTCAGCACGGCCGGGGCCGACGCGGCGCCGGCCGTCCCGCTGAACGCGGCGCCGGCGAGCACGCCGACGAGTAATGGCACGATCAAGGACGTCGGACGCATGGCACCGGACTTTACATGGGTGTCAGCCCGCATAAGCCCGAAACCCACATTGAGTGGATCTTGCGAAGAGCCACACGCCCGGTCGGCTTGTCCGCCAGTCAGCGCCCGGCGCGTCTCCGGGCGAGGCTCGGAAGCAGCAGTGGATGTTCGCGGCCCAGCAGCCGTAATTGAGCAGAGGGCTACTCATGCGGGCTGAGGCCCGCTCCGTCATGGTCGGCTCATGAGACGGATCCTGCTCAGCATCGGATTAGCCGGCGCCGTCCTGTTCTCCGGGTTACCCGCGGGAGCGGACGCAGCGCCGTACATCGATTACGCGCCGGTCAAACCGCCCGACAACTTCATCGAGCTGCGCGGCGCCCGGGAGCAGTTCAGGGTGCCGCCGCTGCTCGTCAAGGCGTGCGGCGACCTGCCCGACAACTACGGCGAGGACTACCCGGCGCACGTCCTCGCCCAGGTCACGCTGCTTCGCATGCTCGACACCAACATCGGCACCGGCTCCATCCAGCGGGTGATGAACGGCGGCGACAACGGCAAGCCCGAGCCGGACCGGGTCGTCTATCCCCCGCTGTCCTCGCCGGCGAACGCGGCGCAGTGCCTGCGCGATCTCGCGCCCGACTGGGCGGAGAAGTGGGAGGGCGGCCCCACGACCAGGCGCGACGCGCCCGGGTGGAAGACCGTGGACGACGAGCTGAGCCGAGTGTTCGAGCTCTGGGGCAGGCCGGGCACCGAGATGCAGGAACTCTGCCACGACGGCGACTGGGACCTGACCATCTCGCTCGTGATCCGCACCTGGCTGCTGGCCCGCTACCACTACTCCGAGCAGGACCGGGCCAGGCTGGACGAGAAGATGTCGCGGGTCGTCTGGCTGCAGGGCGGGGCCTCCCAGTACGACACGGTCAATTGCGAGATCGCCGGGAAGGACATCCCCGAGACCGAAAACCACAACCTGCTCATCACCAGCACCCGCTACCTGCACAACCTGTGGCTGCCGATGCTCAGCCCGGTGACCGTGCAGGGGGCCACCAACAAGTCCGTCGCCGACTACGACGTCAACTTCAACCCCGACAACGAGACCAACGGGCTGCGCGCCAGGCTGACCGAGCAGCTCGACACGTGGCTGCGGACCGACTTCCTTGAGTACAACTCGCGGATCTACGCCAGGCTGGACATGATCGGGCTGCTCAACCTCTACGACCTGGGCGACGAGGCGCTTCGGCCGCGGGTGCGGGCCGTACTCGATCTGATCGCCGCGAAAGCGGCGACCGAGTCGATGGGAGAGCTGCGCAACCCGACGTTCAGGCGGCGGCTCGAGAACCGCGGCGAGCTGCTGTTCGACGTGGACGAGGTGTCTCCGATGATGCAGGTGTGGGTCGGCGACCTGGCGCCCGTCACGCGCACGGGGGCCAACTTCGCCGAGGAGGGGACGCTGGCCGCCTCGTCGAAGTACCGGCCGCCCGACGCGCTCGCCGATCTCATGCTCAACCCCGCGCACCACTCCTACCTGCAGGCGTTCAACGGGCGCGGGCAGGGCGAGCTGGCCTTCGGCGCACCAGGTCTGACGATTTCCGGCGGGGGACGCTCGACGCCGTGCGCGTACGGCGCGATCGCCGGGATCTGTTTCGGTTCCGGCAACGACCCAGGTCATCCTGAGCGGCTGCTGCTGATCCCGAGGAGGGTGCGCGGCGGGCAGCCCGACGCAAAACCGGTCGAATCCTGGCTACTGCGCTCGGACTACGACGGCGACACCGACTGCCTCGGCAACGGCATCGCCTGCGCGAACAAGTGGGTGCTCGGCTCCTATGCGCCCGCCGCGTCCTGCCGCCGGGCCTTCGACAGCCGCGGCGACCACGTGACCGCACTGCTCTTCAACCGGTCGTGCATGGACGAGACCTGGCCGAGGGAGTCCTGCTTCTATGTGTATGTCAGAGACCTGAAGGCCGGATCGCAGACCCGCCCGCTCTCCTACCTGGTCGTCCACACCTGCGAGGCCGGCTTCGACGACTTCGTCGCCTACATGACCGACGGCCCTGGGCAGCACGGGCCCTGGCAGAACGCCTGCGCGCGTGAGCACGGCAAGCATCCGGGCGGCAACTGCCTCGGCTGGAAGGTGTCGCTGACCCCGCCGCGGGTCACCGGCCCGCTCTCGCCTGGCGATCCGGTCACGCTGACCGCACGGACCAGCCCGGGCAACCTCCCGTACACGATCTCCACCACGCCGGTCCGTGAGGCGTCGGCCAGCGGGGACGTGGCCGCGTACGCGAACGACCGGCTCCGGCTGGCCAACCCCGCCGCAGGGGAGAGGCTTTATGACGGCCCAGGTGGCACGAGCCCCGAGTCGGACAGACGTGGCTTCACGGCGGTCGGCAACGTCACCCTGGCCGGCGAGGTGTCCGTCGCGCTGACCGGCGTCACCCACCCGGACCTGGTACGGGATGTCCAGTCCAGCTATGTCGACCAGACCGTGGTCGAACAGGAATGCACGCTGACCCGCCCCGACGGCACCCGCTACTGCGACGAGACACACGGCCCGCCGATGCTGCCGCTGGCCTCATGGACGTACTACTACCGGGGCACGCCGTTCGAGTCTGGACAGCCCGTCACCTACACCGAGCAGCGCCCGATCGTCCACCCCGATCATACCTATCTGATCAGGACCTGCCTGACGTGGTGGCGGTTCATGACCGCCCAGGACTACTGGTCGAACCAGTACGGCGAGAAGGACCCCGCGACCGAGGAGACCTGCGTGAACAATCTCGTTTCTCCGCGATGAGTTTCCCGCTCCCGCCCGGCCTGTCTCGTGCGGCCATCCGAGTCGCGCGAGGTGTGCGGCGGGAGCCGTGGGGTGGGATCAGGTCACTCGCCCCGGACGTAGGTCGATCTTGAACACGGCGTCGGAGACAGGGACGCCGAGCAGGCGGTCCATGGCGTCCACGCGCCGGACAGCAGCAGGGCTCCCGGAAGCCGGCCGGCGAACGCGACGGCGAGGCAGATCACGGTGACGCGGCGCAGCAGCGTCCGGTGCCGCTCGGGCTCGTCCAGGATGCGGCGGCGGGCCGCCCAGATGCCCAGCATCATGCCCGGCACGATGTCGACCGTGCCCAGGACCGTCTTTGTCGGCCACGTCCGGAGGCCGGACAGCAGGTGGTAGCCGAGATCGGCGGGCATGATCCTGGCCGCCGCGACGTCTGACGCGCCGGCCAGGGCCGGCAGGACCGGCCCGGAGGTCACGAACACCGCCGGCGGAGAGGGGACCTGGACCTGGCGAACATTGGCCGCGTGCAGCCGATACCGGCTGCACGCGGCCTTGGCGTGATCGTCAGGGAGATCTTGGCCGCAAGGTTGCTACGGTTTGGGGGACAACCTCCGTCATCAGGCAAGACAGCGATCACCGGCATGGCGCGAGCTGGGCAGCCATCGCCCGGCGCGGAGGCTTCGTTTCCCGGTCATCTGGCAACCTGGCGGATCGTGAAGTCGGCACGGTGGATCCGGTCATTGCCGATCAGCTCGGCCGCGCCCACCCGCTCGCCCGGCCTCTCGACGACTTCTGTTGAGCGATGAGTAACTGACAGTCGTCGGCGACGAGTTATGTCGGTGGCTCGCACTGAGAGGTACGGCTGGCCTTGGCGCCCGACCGTCGCTCGACGCCGAGCCTGCGCGTTGCGCGTCCCCGTCCCAGCCACCCATCTGCTGACGCAGGCGCCCGAGGCGTTCGGCGACTTCGCCGCCGGAGCCCTCGGCAAGCTCGCCGTCACCTGCCCCTGACCCGCCGGCTCAGCTGGTCACAGGTGGAGCGGGCCGAGGTCGGTGACGACGTCGAGGAAGGCGCGGATGACGTCGGACTCGGCGTCGGCCCGCCACACCGGCGCCCATCGCGAGTCCGGCACGCCGGTGATGGGGACGTAGGCGATGTCGGGCCGGGTGTGGTAACGCACGGCGTGCGCGTGGACGGGAGCGACGATCTCGCCGTTGGCGACGATGGCGACCAGCTCCATCCAGTCGCCGACCGGAGGGCCGAGGTGGATGGGCTGTCCGCCGGGGGTCCGGAAGGGGACGACCGCGGCACGCCAGTAGTCGGGGACGTCGGCACGACGGAGGACCGGCGATACGCCGGGACACGATCTTCCGGATGGCCTCGACCACGAAGCCGGTGACGATGGCGGCCGCGATGGTGCTGCTGGACGAGTGCCGCATCCGCCTGGACGACCCGGTGCAGGAGTGGCTGCCGGAACTGGCCGACCGGCGGGTGCTCGTCCGCCCGGACGGCCCGCTCGACGAGACCGTGCCCGCGAGGCGCCCGATCACGGTGCGGGACGTGCTGACCTCGACGTTCGGGCTCGGCATCGATCTGCCGCTGATGGCCGCGCCGATCGGCGCGAAGATCATGGAGGTCGCCTACTACAGCACGGACGCGGGGGCGGCGGTCGACCCCGACGAGTGGCTGCGGCTCCTGGGCACGATCCCGCTGTCCTACCAGCCGGGACAGCGCTGGCAGTACGAGCTCAGCCACGACGTGCTCAGCATGCTCGTCGCCCGGGTGACGGGCCAGACGCTGGGCGACTTCCTGGACGAGCGGGTCTTCGGGCCGCTCGGCATGGACGACACCGGGTTCTGGGTCGCCGAGGACGTGATCGACCGGCTGCCGCCCAGCTACGTCCCCGACCCGGGCACCGGGGAGTTCCACGTGTGGGACGAGGCCGCCGGCGGGAGCTTCAGCAAGCCGCCGCAGTTCCACCGGGGCGGCGGCGGCCTGGTCTCGACCGCCGACGACTACCACGCCTACTTCCGGATGTTGCTGGCCGGCGGGGTCCACGACGGCCGCCGGATCCTGTCGCGCCGCGCGGTGGAGCTGATGACCACCAACCGGCTCAGGCCCGAGGTGCAGGCCACCCGCCACCAGATGGCGCTCGACCACGTGCACCGGTCACACGGGCAGGGGCAGCACGGCGGCTGGGGCTTCGGCATGGCCGTACGCACGCACCGCGGCGACTACGCCCCGATCGGCCAGTTCGGCTGGGACGGAGACACCGGCACGTCGGTCTACACCGACCCGCACCACGGGCTCACCGGGATCCTGCTGACCCAGGTCGGGCTGTCGGTGCCCGACCCGGCGCGGCTCATCCACGATTTCTGGACCACCGTCTACCAGGCCGTCGACGCGTAGACAGCCTGGTAGGGCGTCAGCTGTCGTGGCAGCGGTCGCGGGTCGGCTCTCGTTCGTCGAACCCGGCCGAGCGGCAGGTGGCGACGGCGCCGACGTTCGAGGACGGGGTCGTGAGCGCGGCGGTCAGCGGCGTCGGGCTGCCCTTCTTCGCCCGGCCGGCCGCCGAGCGGCGCCCGGTGGCCGGGGCGCGGGTCCTGTCGGCATGTGTCATGGGGGGATGGTCTCGATTGCGTCCTTCAGGCAGCGCAACGCGGCCCCGAGCTCGTCCCGGGGCGGTGTGGCCAGTGCCAGCCGGAGTGCCCGGGGACGGTGGGGGCCGGTGGCGAAGGCGTCCGCGGTGGATATCAGGATGCCTTTCTCCGCGAGCACGGCCGCGACGTGATCGGGGCGCTGGTGCGACTCCAGGCCGAGCCACACGATGTAGGAGACGGGGTGTGCCGTGAGGTTCAGGCCGGCGAGCGCGGCGCGGGCGATGTCCTGCCGGGCGGCTGCGTCCTCGCGGCGGTCTTGCTCCAGGCGCGTGACGGTTCCGTCGGCGATCCAGCGGGTGGCGAGCGCGGTGACGACTCCCGGGGCTCCCCAAGCCGCGGTACGAAGACCGCTCGTGGCCGCCTCCAAATAGCGCTCGGGCAGCACAGCGAAGCCGAAGCGCAGGCCGGGTGCCACGTTCTTGGACAGGCCGGCGACGTAGCAGGTGCGTTCGGGCGCGAGGGCCTGGAGCGGCGGTGGCGGTGAGGCTTCGAGGAAGGCGTAGGTGCCGTCCTCGATGATCAGGCAGTTGTGTGAGTGGGCGAGGGCGGCCAGCCGGTCGCGCTGCTGTCGGTCGAGCACCCAGCCGAGCGGGTTGTGCACGGTGGGCATCGTGTAGATCGCGCGGACGGGCCGGGCGCAGCACAGCTGATCGAGCGCGTCGAGGTCCGGTCCCGTGGCCGTGACCGGGATGGGGGCCAGGTCGAGGCCGTGTGCCGAGGCGAGGAGCTTGATGCCCGGGTAGCTGAGCGCGTCGACGGCGAGGACGTCGCCGGGTCGGGTGAGGGTGTGCAGCACGATGTCGAGCGCCTGCTGGGTCCCGCTCGTCAGCAGGACGTTGCGCGGCACCGTGTCGATCCCCCGCCCCAGCAGGTAGGTGGCCACGGCCGCCCGGTCGTGCCGGTGTCCGCCCGGCGGGTGCTGGCGCAGCAGCGCCTCGACGTCTCCCGACACCGCCATCGTGCGCAGGGCCTGCCGCAGCAGGTCGGCCTGCCCGGGGGCCAGGGGCTGGTTGAACGACAGGTCCGCCACCCGGGGCACCGGCAGAGTGCGCGACGGTTCGAGCCCGTCGTAGCCGGACCGCACCCGGACGAACGTTCCCCGGCCCGGCTCTCCCACGACCAGGCCCAAGGCGGCGAGCTCGGCGTAGACCCGGGTGGCCGTGGCCAGCGCCATCCCCCGCTCGCGCGCGAGAGCGCGGTGGGTCGGAAGCCGGGCACCGGTCGGAATCGCGCCGGAGCGGATGGCTGACGCGAACTCGTGAACAACGGCCTTGTAGGACGACGGTCCCATGGCACACCTGCTGCCCGTTGCAGAACCCGTTGGGACCGCCCCATTGTATCTAGGACGATTATTGGATCGTCCTAGATGGGTGCTCGTAGCCTCAGAAGGTCGAACCCAGAGGAAACGGAGCACCCCGGCATGACCGTGCGCATCGAGCGAGAAGACCAGATGGTGGTAGTCACCATCGATCGAGAGCAGAAGCTCAACGCCCTGGACTACCCGACGATCGACGCGCTCCTCGCGCAGCTCGACCTCATCGACTCCGACGACAGCATCCGGGCGGTCATCCTGACCGGCGCCGGGCGCAAGGCGTTCAGCGCGGGCGCGGACATCCCTTCGCTGGCCTCCAGCATCGCAGGAGGACCCGAACGTGCGCTGCGCGAGATCGTGCGCCGCGGTCACGGGCTGACGCGGCGGATCGAGGAGTTTGCCAAGCCCGTGATCGTCGCGGTCAACGGTCTCGCTTACGGCGCCGGCTGCGAGATCACCGAGGCCGCTCCGCTGGCGATCGCAGCCGAGCACGCCGCCTTCGCCAAACCCGAGATCACCCTCGGGTTCCCGCCCCCCTTCGGCGGCTCCCAGCGCCTGCCGCGGCACGTCGGTCGCAAGCGGGGCCTGGAGATGATCCTGACCGGCGACCCGATCCCGGCCGCCCGAGCCGCCGAGCTGGGCATGGTCAACACCGTCGTACCGGCAGACGAGCTCCTCGACGCCGCACGGGACTTGGCCACCCGGATCATCCGGCACGCGCCGACGGCCGTCGCGGCGTGTCTGCGCGCGGTGACCCGCGGGATCAACCTGCCGATCGACGAGGGCCTGGCGGTCGAGGCGGCGAGCTTCGCCGCCACCGTGCCCACCGACGGCGTGCGGACCGGCCTGCAACGGTTCCTCGACCGGACGAGTGTGTCGGCGTGAACCTGGCGGAAGAGTCGGCGCTGCTCGCTCGTGACCGTCCGGCGCGTGCGTGAGCGCCACGAGCCAAGAAGACAGACCAGGACCGGGCCAGGAGGACACCGTTGATCGATCGTCATGGGCGGAGTTGCCGGCCGGCCACCCCGTTCTTCACCCGGCCCATGCTCCAGCGGGGAAGCATGGTCGACGGCCGCTGGCGCCCACCGAAGTACGGACCCTACGAGTGCGGCAACCCCGTCCGCTTCTCCGCGTTCGAGGTCCCTGCCGAGCGCCTCTGCCAGGCCCTGCAAGGCACCCGCGCCAAGCAGGAGGCGGCTTTCCGTGAGCTGTTCGCCTGCCCTGCCTCATCTTCCGGCAAGCCCCGCAGCCGCAGGCTCGGTGGGCCATGATGCTCACTGTCGCGCGATCGCTCTCTTCAGCGGGCATGGGCAAGAGCACGCCGATGGGCAGGGACGCCGCGGCCCGCATCCAGTCCGCGGCAGCCAGGAATCCCGGTAGCGACACGGCTCGTGATGCGTTCGATCGCCGCGGCCAACGTGCCGAACCCGCAGCACTGCCACTCGGGTGAGAAACTGATCTTGTTGAGCAGGCCGACTCCGCACGGCTCGCAGATCGTGTACCGGACGCGCCCGAACGAACCCTCGTCACCCGCGGCGACCGAGAACTCATACGACACGGTCGGCCCGTCATCCGCCTCTCGGCGACGGCCCGGCATGGCTTTTCCCGAAACCGCCCAGTTCGGTCGGTGGTGTTGATGATCTCGGGCAGCGAGTACCGTTCCCGCAGGTCTTTCAGCGCCTCCCAGTGCGCCAGAGGCGGCTTCTCCCCCGGTGTGATCGTGGTGGCCACATCGCGCACGCGGACGGTCAACGAGTGAGTGAGCGCCAGCGTCTGCGTGCAGCTGCCCGCATAGGGCAACGCCACCGCTCCCGCCTTGGAAACTCGCACCAGCGACTGCTTCTGATGCTGTTCCGATCGCTTACCAGTCCACGTCCACGTCGATGTCCGCACCGGCCTCCTCAACCCCGCCTCCCGGCGAGTCCCCCGCTGCCGCGGTCACGGCGAGCATCAGGATGGGAAGGCCGATCCTGAGGGGCCACGGTATCGGCCCTCCGCCCTGCCGGCAGGCCATCACGACACCTACCGCGGTGAGCACGGCGGCGGCCAGCACACAGCCCACGACGACCCACACCGCGACAACGCGGATGCGCGCCCTCAACGTGGGAGGCGCCTTGTCAGGCTTGTGCGCTTCGAGCTCCATGCCCACACGCTACGACGCCGCCTCCCCCGCTCCCATGTCCGGAAGGGTTACTGCTCACCCCCATGTCACCAGCCCCTTTCCACCGCTTCGGAGCACCCTGGGGTTCGGGAGGTCGGCATGGTGCGGCAGCGGGGGGACAATCGTCTGCTCTGCGCCGTGCCCTCTTGATCCATTATTTGCCCTGGTAGGCCGGCTGCTACGATGCCGCCCGGCATAAATCGCCCTATCTGGGCGGGCATAACCGCCGATTTCTCATGCGCGATCTTTCTGCACGAATTGCCGAATCCCCTCTTGGAGTCCTTCATGCGCCGTGCAGTCGCGCCCGCCGTTCTCCTGCTCGCCACCCTGACCGCATGTGGCGGCGGCGAGAAGCCCGTGCCGGCGGCCTCCGCCACCCCCAGTGCTCCGGCCGCCCTGACGGAGGTCGCAGCCGTGGTGCGTGTCCTGGACACCCAGCTCACCAAGCACAAGAGTCTCAAGATGGCCGTGTCGGTGACCGGCGACGAGGCGGCCGTCAAGTCCGACGTGCTCATTCACCTGGAGGGCACAGCGACCCGGGTGGACATGACCTCCGAGGACCCCCTGTCTCCGGGAAAGAAGACGCACGTCATCCAGACCGAGGAGGCCACGTACGTGGCGGCCACGGGCGAGCACGCCGACTGGGCGAAGGGCAGGCCGTGGCTGAAGTTCGGCGAGGAGCAGAAGGGGATGGTCGGGCTGATCGCTCCCGGGGGCGCTGACAGCGCCGTCGAGGACCTCGCGCGGGCCCGTGACGCGAACCTGTACGCCACCGGCAAGCTCACCTCCGCGCCGGATCCGCTCGGCATCCACTACACCGTCACCTACGACCTGGGGCAGGCGCTGAAGCAGACCGGGTCCAAGGCGTACGTGGCGGCCAACTTCGACCAGTCGCTGGCCGCCGTCAAGGCCAAGCTCGGCAAGGAGGGGCTGCAGAAGGTGATGAAGGGCGTCACCGGCCTGGGCGAGCAGTACCAGGCCCGGCTTGGGACCGCACTGGAGCAGGTGGCGCAGGGGGTCACCTGCTCCTACGACGTCTGGGTGGGCGCCGACGGGCTGCCGGCCAAGCTGGTCATGAACGTGCCGCTGGAGGGGGCGGCGGTGAAGACGGAGATGGTGTTCTCGGACTGGGGCACGGCGAAGGTCACCGTACCGGCCGACGATCAGACCGCGGAGATGCCTGGCCTTTCATAGATTCGTGGCTTTCGTCCGAGCTCTCGATGGGTCGTCGAATGCGGCAGATCCGACCATCAAGGAGATCACCTGCCCGTTCCAGCGCGCGGCGCTCGTGGTCGCCCGCTGGTGCGGCGCCCGCCGCGACGAGATCCGCGCCGACGTCCGCCGCCTGGCCGGCCTCTGCGCTTCCTGACCCCGAGGTCACCTCGGTGCGGGCCGCTGGGGACGATCAGCAGCACCCCCGCCCGGCCCCGCACCGCGACGGTGTTGCTCTGCACGAACGCGCTCTCGTGGACCCACACACCCTCCGCGACCTGCTTCAGCACGAGCCCGCCTCCTTCACGTCCCCGGACGGCGTAGTGGTGCATCGTGACGCCCTGCTCGAACGTCCGCTGTTCCAGCAGGTCGAGATCGATCGGCCAGTCGTGGTCGTCGAACAGCGGCCTGCCGAAGCCGAGGATCGCCGGATGGGCGAAGAGCAGCTGCTTGGTCTTGCTGCGGTACATCCGCACGCTCAGGCCCCTGGCGTGCTGGGTGATGTGCTCGATGTCGATGGCGAGGAGTTCGGCTTCGCGGACGGCGGTGCGCTGCCCGGCCGGGGTGGTCCGGTCGAGGGTGGCCAGCACGGCGCTCAGGATCGTGGCGAGACGACGGCCGGCAGCGCGGCGGCCAGGAGTCCGGCGTCGCGTCGCTGTACACGCGCTAAGGCACTCCTTCGGCACGGACTCGAACCAGTGACAGAGGCAGCACCTTGCCGGTCGCCCCTTTGCATGACCGTCCGCCATTCAACTGACGCCCCCACCCGCCCACCACAAGACGAGCGTGCCGGGATCGATGCCGTGCTTGCCGGCATTCAGGGCTACCTGTTCAGGACCCCTGATCCTGCGGTTCCGGACAGTCAGGCCGGGAGCTGCGCGAAGATGACGACGCCTTCCTCGCCGACCGGCCGCAGCAGGCAGAACGTGAACCCGCCGACCGTGACAGGGGCGAACTCCCGCACTGCCCGGCAGCTCCACCAGTGCCCTGCGTCGGGCCGTTCGCGCTTCAGGAGATCCACGACGGCCGCGGCGCGTGGGTCGTCCGGGATGTGCCCGGTGTTGGCCCGGAACTGCTCGTACAGGCCGCGCAGCAGCGGCTCCGCGTCGGTCAGGCGGTGGCCCCCGGGGGTGGCGAGCATGATGAGGAGGTTGCGCCGCTCGATCGGCACGCTGTCCGGATCGCCCCAGAAGCGCCGGTAGGCGGCGTTGCCGGCGAGCACGTCGAAGCGCACGTCCACGGCCGCAGCCGGTGTGGACGTCCAACTGTCCAGCAGTGTCCGGATCGGCTCCCCGAGCACGGCCGCGCCCGCGGCCGTGGCCGGGGAGGCGGGCAGGAACCCGGCCAGTGCCAGCGTGTGGCGGTGCGCCGCCGCGTCCATGCCGAGCACCCGGCAGATCGCGTCCAGCACCTGCCGGGTCGTGCTCGCCCTGCCCTGCTCCAGCCAGGTGTACCAGGCCACGCTGACCCCGGCGAGCGTCGCGACCTCCTCGCGGCGCAGTCCGGGGGTCCGCCGCCGTCCACCGCCGGCCAGACCCACGTCCGCCGGGTCGACGACCTCGCGGGCCGCGCGCAGGTGGGCGCCGAGCTCGTGGCGAAGGGTCTCGTTCATGACCGCCAGCCTATGAGTGCCACTCATCCCATGAACTCTCCCCTGCCTGTCGGCGGCGCCCGGCGCCACTCTGGATGCCATGAGCGATGCCATGAGCGATGCCATGAGCGATGACATGTGGCGACTGCGCGACGACTCCTCCGACCTGGCCGAACCCCGCGTGCTGATCCGGGTGTTCGTGCCGTCTGAGGAACTGG
>NZ_JBFAOR010000031.1:0-8091 GCF_040675255.1 Nonomuraea sp. NPDC049624
GGACGTCCCCGGCACCTATGACGCCTACAAGATGACCGTGACCGCGACCGCCTCCGGCGGTGACCCGCAGATGTCGGAGATCGAGATCCCGCTTCAGTGACCGAAGACAAGCAGGTGACGAACGCGCTGCGGGCTCAGCCCTGATATCGCAGTGAGCGTGGCGGGCGGTGGCGATCATCCTTGCCGCCGCTCGCCATCACCGCATCCCCCGTAGGGACAGGCGAACAGCACGCTCGAAGTCACCGAGAACATCGTGCACGCCGCCACCGTGATACCTGAGGCGTTGCGGGCTGAACGCGGCTTGATGAAGGAGGCAGCCGCACCATGATCCGGATTGACGCCCACCACCACCTCTGGAACCTCTCGGCCCGGCCGCAGGCGTGGCTCGACGCGCCGGAGCTGGAGCCGCTCAGGCGTGACTTCGGCCAAGTGGACCTGCGTGTGGTGACCGAGTCCGCCGGGGTGGACGCCACGGTGCTTGTCCAAGTGCTGGCGGACGTCGGTGAAACGGAGGAGTTCCTCGCGCTGGCAGGGCAATCCGATCTGATCGCCGGAGTCGTGGGATGGGTCGACCTGACCGCGCCCGACGTCGCCGAGCAGGTGGACCGGTTGCGCCGCGGACCGGGCGGCGACCGGCTGGTCGGCGTCCGGCACCTCGTCGAGGCCGAACCCGACCCGGACTGGTTGGTGCGCCCCGACGTGCTCGCAGGGCTGCGCGCGGTGCGCGACGCCGGACTCGTCTACGACCTGTTGACCCGGCCGCACCAGCTCACCGCCGCACTGGAAGCGGTGCGGGCGGTACCGGACCTCCTGTTCGTGGTGGACCACCTGGCCAAACCGGACATCGCCTGCCGCGTGCTCCAGCCGTGGGCGACCCGCCTCTCGGCGCTGGCCGCCGAACCGAACGTGCTGGCCAAGGTGTCCGGTCTGGTCACCGAGGCGCAGTGGTCGCGGTGGACCGCACTGGACCTGCGGCCCTACGTCGACGTCGCGTTGGAGGCGTTCGGTCCGGATCGGCTCATGGTGGGTTCCGATTGGCCGGTCTGCCTGCTCGCCGCCGACTATGACCACGTGCTCGCCACCGCTGTGGAACTCCTCGACGAGTGTTCCGCGGCGGAACGCGACCAAGTCCTCGGTGGCACGGCCACCCGCGTCTACCGGTTGGGGAACCGCTGATGGACACCGTGCGACTGGCTTACGGCCGGCTTCCGCAGACTCGCCTTCGGCGCTGTTCTCGGAGATCTCCGCCCGCGCGGTGACCGTGCCCGACGAGTGGCAGGTCCAGATCCAGGACCGCATCCAGGCCGAGATGGGGCTCTTACTACTGCCACAGTGCTGGAGAGGGCCTAGTCTCCAAGACATCCGATGTCTAAGAGGAGTCTGGCGTGGCCGTCACCGATGCCGCGATCGACAAGATCAACTAGACGATTCAGGATTTGGAGGGCTTTCTCGGGGGTGAGGGCGCCGCTCAGGTAGCGGAGGTCGACGATCTCTTCCGGCGTCATCTCGCCGAGCAGCAGCCACAGCGGCTTGCCTTCGCGCTTGGCCTTGAGTCCCACAGCGCGTTGACGACCGCGGAGATCGCCAATGTGCAGCCCGGGTCCAGGACCATGATCCGGCTCAGGTAGCGGACGGTCTCCGCCAGGCCGAAGATCATGTTCTTGGTGCTGCCGTCTTGAGGCGGCTCGCCGTTGACCCACAACCGCAGGGCGAGATGCTGCGAGTCGCCGATCTCGTCGGCGGTCACCAGCCAGGGGCTCAGCGGGTTGAAGGTCTCGCATGACTTGCCTTGTCCCACTGTCCGCCGCGTTCGAGCTGGAACTCGCGCTCGGAGACGTCGTTGGAGATCGCGTAACCCGCGACGGACGCGAGAGCCTCCTCGTGGGAGCCGAGGTAGCGGCACGTCTTGCCGATGACCACGGCGAGCTCGACCTCCCAGTCGGTCTTCACACTGCAGCGCGGCACCAGCACTCATCAGGACCGATCACGGTGTTGGCGGCCTTCATGAAGACCACCGGCTCCGGAGGAACCTCGGCGCCGGACTCGGTGGCGTGGTCACGATAGTTAAGCCCGATGCACACCACTTTGCCGGGGCGGGCCTC
This sequence comes from Nonomuraea sp. NPDC049624, assembly GCF_040675255.1. Taxonomy (NCBI): domain Bacteria; kingdom Bacillati; phylum Actinomycetota; class Actinomycetes; order Streptosporangiales; family Streptosporangiaceae; genus Nonomuraea; species Nonomuraea sp. NPDC049624. The sequence goes on from NZ_JBFAOR010000031.1 coordinate 2,103, forward strand.
AGGAGCTCCGATCCGCCGACCCTCGGCCTCGATGATAGGGAGGGTCCCCTGCTCCAATGCCGCACGAACGCGCTCCGCGCCGCCCGAGGCGAAGAACGCCCCGTCGAGTTCGACCTCCCCGAGGTCGCGCAAGTGTTTCCGGCGTCGTCAAGCACGGCTGGCATGCCGGTCCGAGTGCGTCGCCACCGCGCCATGTCCAGGACGAGCTTGGCTCGCTTGGTGGTGGCCGCCGACCAGCCCACGATCGCGCGGGAGTAGACATCGACGACGAACGCGACGCATACCACGCCGGCCCAGGTCGTCACGTAGGTGAAGTCCGCCAACTACCACTGGTTGGGGCGGGAGGCCGTGAAGTCGCGATTCAGCAGGTCGCTGGCACGCTCGTGTCCGGCGTCGCGCACGGTGGTGCGCCGCGCCACGACGACTCCTTCGCGGCCCAGCTGCCTCCAGACCTTGCGCACGCCGTAGACGCTGCTGTTGTTGTCGGCCGTGCACCCGGCTGATGTTGCTGCTTGAGCTCGGCGTCACGTACAGCGCGAACGCTTGGCGCGCAATTCTTGGTGGCGTAATAGGTGCTCGTTGCGATCTTCAACCTGTGCTCGGTCAGCACACGGGAGGTCGGCGCTCTTTCTCCTTGGAATGGGGCACGCCGAGGCGCGCCGGGTGGTGTTACAAACTGATGGGATGCATGACTGACACGACGGAATCGCGCCTCGGCAGCGGAGCATCCGAGCCGCTGCGTGGGGCGGCGTGGGGTGAGTGCCCTCGCCTGGCGAGGGCACTCACCGTCTGTCGGCGACGTGCCGGAGCGGCGCTCTATGGCGGCGTCCGGAACGCCGGTCTCGCTCGCCGTCAGGCCGGCGTGCCGCCGTGCCGGACGATCAGGGCGTCGGCGTCCCGGAGGAGGACGGCCCGGACCAGCTCGTCCGAGACGCCCTTCTTGCCGCTGACGGCGTCCTTGAACTTCCGGATCTCCTTGATGATCTTGTCATCCTTCTTGCCCTTGTCCTCGGCGTCGCGCACGGTGGCGAGGTTCGTCTGCAACCGGTGCGCCTCCCTGTCCGTCAGCTTGCCGTCCTTCTCGAAACGGTCGATCAGGGCGGCGATGTCCCGCGTCGAGGTCTCGACGGAGAACGTCACGGATTGCTCGGTCTGGCTGCCCGCGTTGCTGACCGCGGTGACCTTGACCGTGTGCGTGCCCAGCGCCAGCCCGTACAGCGGCTGGAGCGTCCCGGACTCGAACGGCTTGCCGTCGAGCGTGCCGCTCACCGACTTCACGCCGGAGACGGTGTCGACGACCTGCCAGGCGATCTGCAGGTCCTGGCTGTCGCCGTACTTCTCGCCGTCCGCCACGCCCGAGATCACCACGGCGGGCGCCTTGGTGTCGATCTGAAACGCGGCGGCCTTGACGTCCTCGACGTTCCCGGCCTTGTCGGTCGAGCGGTACTTGAGCTCGTGCTTGCCCTCACCCGAGACGGTGACCGGCTCGGTGTACGGCGTCCAGTCGCCACCGTCGAGCTGGTACTCGGTCTTGCCGACCCCACTGCCGTTCGCCTCGTCGGCGGCCGACAGCGTGACCGAGACCGGACCGGTGTACCAGCCGCTCTGCGGAGCCGCCGGGTCGGTGGTCGCGGTCGTCGTGGGCGCCGTCTTGTCGCCGTCGCCGCCGCCCTTGATCCGGTAGGTTTCGCCGGCCTTCGCGTCGAACCGGATCGTGCGGCCGTCGAGTTCGCCGTGGTAGTTCGGCACTGCCTGGACCTGCACTTCATGACCGTTGGAGTCCGTCACCTTCTTGCGCGCGATGTCCTTGCCCGCCACGGTGAGGGTCTGTGAGACGTCCGGCGTGAGGACGGCATCGGAAATGGTCCCGCCGGACCAGGCGATGTCGACGCCGACGTCTCCGCGAGCTCGCAGACCCGTCACAGAACCGGTGTTCCAGACCTGCGGCAGCGCGGGCAGGAGTTCGATGGCGCCGCCCTGGGACTGCAGGAGCATCTCTGTCGCCCCCGCCGTGCCGCCGAAGTTCCCGTCGATCTGGAACGGCGGATGCGCATCCCACAGGTTGTCGTAGGTGCCCTGCTTCAGCAGGTTGCTGTACAGGACGTGCGCATGGTCGCCGTCGCGCACCCGCGCCCAGAAGTTCAGCTTCCAGGCCATCGACCATCCTGTCGAGGAGTCGCCGCGCGTGTTGAGCGTCACCTTCATCGCGTCGACGAGCGCGTCCTGTTTCGCGCTGCGGCCGGCCACGACCTGGTCGCCGGGGTGCAGGGCGTACAGGTTGTTGGTGTGGCGGTGGTTCCCGTCGCCGGTGAAGTCGATGGCGATGGGGTGCTGCCACTCCTGCAGTTGCCCGCCCGGGTACGTCCGGCCGCCCTCGGTGTACTTGCCCTGCGGGGCGATCTGCAGGCCGAGCATACCGTCCTTGGCCTTGGTGATCTCGTCGATGTACGCCTTCTCGGCCGAGCGGCCCTCCAGGCCGTTCGACGGGTCAGCTGCGTCCAGACGGTCACCGAGTACCTTGTGCGCCTCGATGACATCCTCGAAGAGGCCGTTCACCACCGATTGCGGCTCGGTCGCGCCCAGGGAGTACGGGCCGTGCTCCGGGGAGTACGACGGGCTCACGACGAGCTTGTTGCTCTTCGTGTCCAGCACCAGGGTGTCCACCCAGAACAGCGCGGCATCGCGGAGCATGTCGTAGTGCTTGGCCAGGAAGTCGACGTTCCTGGTGTACAGGTAGTGCTCCCAGATGTGCTGGACCAGCCAGGCGCCGTCCTCGGGACTGTAGAACGCGCCCGAGGTCGCCGGAGCGGTGTTGCCCCAGGTGTTGTTCTCGTGCCAGGTGGTCCACCCGCGAGTGTCGGCGCCGAAGACGCGCTTCGCGCCTTGCGTGCCCCGCGGCACGAGGCTGTCGATGTAGCTGATCAGTGGCTCGGTGAGCTCGGAAAGGTTCGTCTGCTCTGCGAGCCAGTAGTTCATCTGCAGGTTGATGTTGGTGTGATAGTCGCCGCTCCACGGCACGCTCGTGCCGTAGGCCCAGATCCCCTGCAGGTTGGCTGGGAGTGACCCCTTACGGGACGACGAGATCAGCAAGTACCGTCCGAACTGGTAGTACAGCGTCTCCAGGTACAGGTTCTCGGCCGCGGTGTTGGTGCCGTCGCGGTATCCCGCCAGCAGCTGCGGGGTGGTCTTGGCCGTGACGGGCGCCACGTTCCCGAGGTTCAGCTTGACCCGGTCGTAGAGCGACTTGTAGTCGGCCAGGTGGGTCTTGTACAGCTCATCGAAGGTGTGCTGGGACGCGGCGTCGATGCGCTGCTTGACATCGATCAGCGGATCACGCCCGTCGAAGTAGTTGTTCAGCGGGTTCTCGCCCTCATACAGCGGGTCGGCGGTGATGTCCTCCTGATAGTTGGTGTCCGTGGTGGTGAGCAGCACGACGGAGTCGGCGTTCTTCACCGTGATGGCGTTGTCCGTCGTCACCAGCTCGGCGTTCTCGCCCTGAGGAATGACCTTCAGCTGTTGTGCGTAGTGGAGGGCGTCGTTGAACTTGTTGACGTCATCGGCGCCCTGGTTGTGCCCGCTGACCCAGCCGGTGGCTGTCACCGTGTCGCCTTTGACGACGATCGATCGCGGGTCGATCGGCTTGATTCTGAAGGCCCGCGTGATCTTCCCCGGCTTGGAGGCGCTCAGGCGGATGGCCATGATGTTGTCCGGGTTGGAGACGAAGTACTCGCGCTTGAAGTCGACGTCGTTCGAGGTGTACGACACCGACGCCATGCTGCTGTCGAGATCCAGCTCGCGCCGGTAGTTGCTCACCTGCTCACCCGGGATCACGGGAAGCGGGATCTCGATCTCTGACATCTGCGGGCTGTCGCCGGAGGCGGTCGCGGTCACGGCCATCTTGTAGGCGTCATAGGTGCCGGGGACGTCCAGGTCGAACGACTTGTACGTCAGCCGGTCCGAGCCGAACGCGGCATCGGCCACCGTGTCCACGAGCGCCCAGTCCGAGCTGCCCCTCCTGGCGTACAGCTTCCAGCTCTTGAAATCGCGCCCAGGTACGTCGTTGCCGGTCGCCAGGCGGTACTTGGACGCGTCGAACGCCTTGGAGTAGGTCCACTGCACCTCGTACGGCTTGTCGGCGGTGGGCGCGCCGAACTCGTCGGCGTACATCTTGGTGCTGACGGAGCCGTCGAAGAGGTTCTCGGTCCCCTCGGTGTCGCGGGGGTTGGTGTAGTTCGCGGAGTACCCGGTGATCTCGATGGTGTCGCCGGAAGTGATGACGACCGTACTGAGCTGGTGGTAGCTGCCGTAGTTGCTCTTGTCCCCGGTGAGCTGGTTCACCGTGTTCGTGATCTCGGACATCTTCGCATCGCTCGGCGTCGTGGCCGGCGTGATGTTGCCTGCCGCATCGACTGTCGCGGGCGACGTCCCGTCCCAGGCGGACTGCAGCAGCTCCTGCGCCTTCTTGACGATGGCGGCGTTCTCCTGCGAGGTCTTGGCGCTGAACCCGCCGTCATAGGCGGGATTCTGCCCGGGACCACCTGTCCAATAGGTGTGGTCGTTGATGATGATGTCGTCGCTGTCGACGCCACCCATGATGCCGGCGCCGATGAAGCCGTTCCCCAGCGGGATGCTCTCCTTCTCCCAGGCCAGCGCCTTGTCGTTCGCCGGCCCCGCGGGCGCGGAGTACCAGGTCTTCAGGTGCGGCTGGTGGCCGAAGCCGGACGGCTCCTCCGCGGCCGCGACAGGGGCGGTGAGCGCCAGGAGGGCGCCACCCGCGACCAGCGCGAGGGCGAGCGAAGCCGAGACTGACCTCCTCGCACGCCGTCTCACGCCGAGAGGGACGGATCCATCCGCGTGGTTCCGAATTAATCGTGGCACACTCTTTCTCCTTCGAACGGGGCACGCCGAGACGCGCCGGGCGGTGCGACAAGCTGATGGGACGCATGACCCAGGCACGACGGATTCGTGGGGCGGCGTGGGGTGAGTGCCCTCGCCTGGCGAGGGCGCTCACCGTCTGTCGGCGACGTGCCGGAGCGGCGCTCTATGGCGGCGTCCGGCACGCCGGTCTCGCTCGCCGTCAGGCCGGCGTGCCGCCGTGCCGGACGATCAGGGCGTCGGCGTCCCGGAGGAGGACGGCCCGGACCTGCTCGTCCGAGACGCCCTTCTTGCCGCTGACGGCGTCCTTGAACTTCCGGATCTCCTTGATGATCTTGTCGTCCTTCTTGCCCTTGTCCTCGGCGTCGCGCACGGTGGCGAGGTTCGTCTGCAACCGGTGCGCCTCCCTGTCCGTCAGCTTGCCGTCCTTCTCGAAACGGTCGATCAGGGCGGCGATGTCCCGCGTCGAGGTCTCGACGGAGAACGTCACGGATTGCTCGGTCTGGCTGCCCGCGTTGCTGACCGCGGTGACCGTGACCGTGTGCGTGCCCAGGGCCAGCCCGTACAGCGGCTGGAGCGTCCCGGACTCGAACGGCTTGCCGTCGAGCGTGCCGCTCACCGACTTCACGCCGGAGGCGGTGTCGACGACCTGCCAGGCGATCTGCAGGTCCTGGCTGTCGCCGTACTTCTCGCCGTCCGCCATGCCCGAGATCACCACGGCGGGCGCCTTGGTGTCGATCTGAAACGCGGCGGCCTTGACGTCCTCGACGTTCCCGGCCTTGTCGGTCGAGCGGTACTTGAGCTCGTGCTTGCCCTCACCCGAGACGGTGACCGGCTCGGTGTACGGCGTCCAGTCGCCACCGTCCAGCACGTACTCGGTCTTGCCGACCCCACTGCCGTTCGCCTCGTCGGCGGCCGACAGCGTGACCGAGACCGGACCGGTGTACCAGCCGCTCTGCGGAGCCGCCGGGTCGGTGGTCGCGGTGGTCATGGGCGCCGTCTTGTCGCCGTCGCCGCCCCCCGGGACGGGAGGGTCGTAGGACAGGTTGCTGAAGGTCGCGAGCCCGAACCTCGCCGAATCATGCGACGTGTGAATGAGACCCGCGTCCTGCTT
>NZ_JBFAOR010000032.1:0-5511 GCF_040675255.1 Nonomuraea sp. NPDC049624
TGGTGGGATCCGGACCCCGTCACTCCCGGCCCGCACGCCCGCCCGCGCCCCCCCGACGTCGGGCGGGGGGGGGCACCGTCATGGGGGAAGGGCGTGGCCCTGCGCCACTTTCGCGTCTCGCGGAGCAACGCCGTGAGACCGGCGCGCTCGTGCCGGCCCAGTTCATGCTCCGAAGCAGCGCAGTACGGCGTCGACCATGGCCGAGGCGGCCGGATGGCGGTAGGAGGCCGGGCCGCCACGAGGCCGGGCCGGCGGTCCTGTCTATGCTCAAGCTCATGGCACTGGAATGGGAACAGATCATCGTCGACTCCGCCGACCCGGTCGCTCTCGGGCGCTGGTGGGCCGGGGCTCTCGGCTGGGTCGTGGTCGACGAGACCGAGGAGATCATCGAGATCCGGCCTGAGCCGGACCGGATGCCGGGGCTGCTCTTCGTGCCGGTCCCCGAGGGCAAGACGTCGAAGAACCGGCTCCACCCCGACTTCCGCCCCGACGACCAGGAGGCCGAGGTCGCCCGGTTGCTCTCCCTCGGCGCCCGGCGCGTCGACAGCGTGCAGGACGAGCAGCACTGGGTGACCCTCCTCGACCCGGAGGGCAACGAGTTCTGCGTCCTGGGCGAACGGAAGCACTGAGCAACACCCGGGTCTGCGGGCGGCCCGCTGGCAGTCGTCCAGAACGACGATCTTCGTTCGGACGTCGTGCGACTACGATCATCGGATGACGTTCGCCGGCAATTGGGATCATCTGGAACCGGCTACCAGGGAGGCCTACCGGCGTTTCGACGCCCTCACCGAGCAGGGCCTCGACCCCGGTCCCGACACCGACTGGCGCCTCTACGGCACCTACGCCCACACCAAGCTCTGGCTCGGCCCGCACGGCGGCCACGACTACGACGAGCGCGTCCTGCGCCTGGTCCGCACCGTGGCCGCGCGCGCCGTCGACTGGACGCCCGACGACGCCTGGAACCTGGCCGAACGCGCCGGCTACTGGGCCCGCCAGGGCCACACCCGCCACGAGGAGCTCTACCGGATACCGCTGGCGGCCGCCCACCTGCTCCATCCGCAACAGCGCCGCGACCTGTTCGGCCACCTGACGGACCTCGGAGAGCTCCAGCCGCTCCTGGAGAGGCTGCTCACCGAGGAGGGCTCAGCCGGCGCGGTCAGGAACGTGATCGGGGAGGCCGACCCCTTCGCCACGATGCTGGCCGAGGAGTACGGCGTCCGCCTGGCCGGAATGTCGCCGCTGCTGCGTCACTGGGCCACCGCCGACACACCGGCCCCAGGCGACGGCTGGTTGCCGGTCGTCGGCGGCCTGCTCACCCCTGAGGCCGTCGTCCTGGTCCGCGAGCTGGTCACCCGCCTGGCCGCCTACCGGGGCGGCCCGTTCGTCTGCCACCACGCCGGCATCAGCTGGAGCGAGGACCGCTTCCTGAAGGGCCGGACCGTCTGGGTGGCGTGCGGCCTGATCCGGACCTGCGAGGTCATCGACGAGCCTTGGGTCCCGTCGCTGCTCGCCGACGCCGCCGTCACCTGCGGCGCCGGCCATGACGGCCCCGGCTCCACCTGCCGCAGCGAGACCGTCGCCAACGAGGCTGTCGGCGTGCTGGCCCGCCGGGGCGGACCCGAGACCGTCACCCCGCTGGCGCTCGTTCAGACGCAGGTGCGGGCGGCGTCCGTACAGGAGAAGGTGACGCGCGCGCTCGATGCGCTCGCCGACGCGGCCGCTATGACCCGCGACCAGTTCCTCGACCGCACGCCGCCCGCCGCCACCGCCACGCCCCGAGAGGTCGAGCAGGCGCGCACGGTCGCGCGCCACCGCCTGGAGCAGGCGCTCATCCACCAGCGCGAATGGACCTGGCGTGAGGTCGGCGAGCACCTCCTCGACCACCCCGTCACCGGCCCCTACGCACGCGCCCTGGTGTGGCGGATCCCCGGCGGCCCTTCCGGGCTGCCCGTCAGGACCGTCGACGGCTGGGAACTGGCCGGGCAACGCCCCGAGGGCCCTGTCGCCTTGTGGCACCCGGCCGACGCGAGCGCCGAGGAGGTGGGCGCGTGGCGCGAGAGGGGGCCGGCGCAGCCGTTCGAACAGGTCCTCCGCGAGGTGTACGCGGAGGAGCCGGACCGCGTCGCCGGTCACGTCGTGCGCTACGGCCCGGCCCGGACGGAGCTGATCCGGCACGGCTGGACCGGCGTGTCGATCGGCTACTGGGAGCACGACTGTCACGAGGGGCAGGGTGAGGTGGTGCGCGACCTTGGGGGCTGGCAGGCCCGCTGGCTGCTGCGCGTCGTCGAGGGCATGTCCGACGAGGGCTGGGACCTGGACGCGCTGTGCGCGACCAACCCGATGACCTTCCACCGTGACGGCCAGGAGGTGCCGGCGACGTCGGTGCCGCCGCTGGTGCGGTCGGAGATCCTCCGAGAGGCCGACCTCACGGTCGCCGCCGCCTCGGCCGGCCAGGACGCCCAGCATCTGGTCGACTACTACGACGGATATTGGCACTAGAAGTCCTGCGGTGCCGACCCGACGATGCCCAGGATGACGGCCGCGGGTCGTGGGGGTGGCGTGACTCCGGAACGGTCATCGCCACCCATCTTCCGCTCGAATTCGCCATTCGCCTTGTGAAACGCGGCGATTACTTGAGGAACTGGAAGATGAACGGCGCCACCAGCCCGATCAGGGCAAGGGCCTCGGTGAGGACGAAACCGAGCAGAATGTTCTGGCGGATCAGCGGATACGCCTCGGGCTGGCGGGCGATGGCCTGCACGCCCTGGCCGAAGATGATGCCGACGCCCACGCCGGGGCCGATCGCGGCCAGACCGTAACCGATGGCGGTGATGTTGCCGGAGACTTGAGCGAGTACGTGCATTGCGCCGCCTTTCTGGCGTCCGGTGAAGCAGTGAATCGCTGGTCTGCTTGCATTCCAACCCGTGGACGCGAGAAAGAAAATATGGCGTTTCTCTAATTTATCCGCAAAATGCTCGTTGAACGGCGTACTGGACAAATCGATCTACATGTAGAACGCGTGAGCGGGTCCTTCCGTGCGCCCGCCGCGGGCGCACGGAAGGGCCGGGGTCAGCGGGTCTCCCTGCCTTCGATGGTCGCCCTGACGGTGCTCGTGGCGGCGCGGGCCTTGGCGGCCGGCCGGGCGGTGTCGGGGCCGGGCAGGTCGCGGCTGTAGGCGTAGACGACGGCCGCCGTGGCGACCGCGCCGGTGTTCAGCGCGAGTGCCTTGTCGTTGATGTTGGCGGTGGTGTCGCAGGCCTGGTGGTAGCAGGGGTCGTAGGGCTGTCCGGCGGTGCCGCCGAAGATCGCGGCCTCCTCGGGCGTCTTGATGCCCTCGGCGCCGGTGAACACGCCGCCGGAGGGGATGCCGGCCTCGATGAACGGGCCGTAGTCGGAGCGGCCGTCGAAGTCGGTGCCGTTGTGCCCCTGGTGCAGCAGGTCGAAGTACTTCTCGTAGAGCTTCTCGATCTCGTCGGAGCCGGGCGGGCCCGCCGGGGCGCCGACGCCGTCGGAGTCGTCGCCGTCGTAGATCTTGAAGGCGTAGTTGGTGGAGCCGAGCATGTCGTAGTCGAGGAAGAGCTTGATCTTGGACAGCTCGGCCGCGGGCAGGGTCTCCACGTAGTGGATCGAGCCGAGCAGGCCCAGCTCCTCGGCGCTCCACCAGGCGAAGCGCAGCCGGTTGCGGGTCGGGATCTTGCCCAGGGCCTCGGCGACGGCGAGCGTGGCGGAGGTGCCGGAGCCGTCGTCGTTGATGCCGGGCCCGGCCGGGACGGAGTCCAGGTGGGCGCCGGACATGACCACCTTGTTCGGGTCGCCCCACTTGGAGTCGGCGATGACGTTGTAGGTGGTGCGCATCTCGCTGACGGTGTCGGTCTTGATGTGGATCACGCCGCCGGTCGTGGCCAGTTCCTGGCCGACGGCGAAACTGGTGCCCAGCACGGGGATGGTGACGGGCGTGCCGAGGTTCCCGCGCAGGGTCGCGGTGCGGCCAGGCTGGCCCTCGTTGAAGACGATCACCGCGACGGCGCCGGCGGCCTTGGCGTTGTTCGCCTTGACCACGAAGTCGCAGGTGCCGCGCTGCAGCAGCGCGATGTTGCCCGGCGTGAACCCGGCGAAGTCGGCCGCCTCGCATCCGGAGTTGGAACTGCTGGGCGTCGGGCCGGGCGGCAGGACCAGGTCCACGTTCTGCAGCGACGCGGTGACCTCGCCGGACCCGGAGTAGGTCATGGTGGCGAACTCGCCGACGGTGGAGCCGTCGGGCGGGGTCGGGGTGAAGACGCGCGGGCTGGGGGAGACGCGCTCCATCAGCGCCGTGGACTTCTCCTCGAAGTAGGCGATGTCGAACGGCTGGAGGGTGACGTTGTAACCGGCCTTCTTGAGCCTGGCGGCGACGTAGTCCCGCGAGGCCAGGTGGCCGCTGGTGCCGGCGGCGCGGTTGCCGTTGTTGGCGTCGGCGATGTTCTGTAACGCCTGTAGATGTTTCTTCACCGCGGGGGCGGTGACCGAGTCGATCAGCTTCTTCTCGGCCGGGGCAGGCGCGGGGTCCGCCTGTGCCGCGGTCGGAAGGAGAGCCAGAGGCAGGGACAGTGCCGCGGCCGTCGCAAGGACGCGGAAGGCGCCTCTGCGCAGGGTGATGCGCATATGAGCTCCTCGAACTGAGATGAAACAGGTGTCTTTCCCGATTCAGCGGCCCAAGGGAATACATAAGCCGACAAATCCACCCGTGGGAAGAATTTGAGTCGTCCAATGTTGGACAAGTGCATCCCGGGGACGGCAGGGGCGGCGTGCCGCCCGCTACCAGCCCAGTTCGTCGCAGCCCTGGTGGTCGACCGGCTCCACCTGCAACGTGGCGTGCGCGATGTGGTGGCGCTCCCGCAGCACGTCGCGGGCCCGGTCCAGGACGGCGTGGTTGTCGCCCGGCTCGGCGGTGACCAGGTGCGCGGTGGCCACGTTCATGCCGGAGGTGAGCGTCCACAGGTGCAGGTCGTGCACGTCGCGCACGCCGTCGATGGCCGCCAGGTCGGCCGCCACGGCGGCGGCGTCGATGCCCTCGGGCACGTGCTGCCCCAGGACGGCGAAGACCTGCCGCCCCAGCGACACGGCGCGGACGGCGACGAACACCCCGATGGCCAGCGCGACCACGGTGTCCCAGAACGCCTGCCCGGTCGCGGCCACCAGCCAGCCCGCCACGATGACGCCGACCGAGCCGGCGGTGTCGGCCACGACCTCCAGGTAGGCGCCCTTGACGTTGAGGCTCTCGCGCGCGCCGGAGCGCAGCAGGAGCAGGGCCACGAGGTTCACCACGAGGCCGATGGCGCCGACGACGAGCATCGGGCCGGAGGAGACCGCGGCGTTCCGGCCGATGCGGCCGACGGCCTCGATCACGACGTACAGGGCGACGCCGAGCATCAGCACGACGGCCAGCAGCGAGGCGAACACCTCGGCCCGGTAGGAGCCGTAGCTGCGCCGGCCGGTGGTGTCGGGGCGGGCGGCGATCCTGGTGGCGACCAG
>NZ_JBFAOR010000033.1:1674-2999 GCF_040675255.1 Nonomuraea sp. NPDC049624
GCTGGTTGCTGTTTGTTGTTTGAGATTTGCATAGTGGACGCGAGCATCTTTGTGGCCAAGTTTTTTAGGGCACACGGTGGATGCCTTGGCATCAGGAGCCGATGAAGGACGTGGGAGGCTGCGTTAAGCCTCGGGGAGTCGCCAACCAGACGTTGATCCGGGGATGTCCGAATGGGGAAACCCAGCACCAGTCATGTGGTGTTGCCTCCGCCTGAATGTATAGGGCGGTTGGTGGTAACGCGGGGAAGTGAAACATCTCAGTACCCGTAGGAAGAGAAAACAACAGTGATTCCGTGAGTAGTGGTGAGCGAAAGCGGATGAGGCTAAACCGGGCGTGTGTGATAGCCGGCAGGCGTTGCATGTCCGGGGTCGTGGGACCCTCTGGTGGTTTCTGCCGAAGCCACAAGAAGTGATAAACCTTTGAGGTAGTCGAAAGCTCTGGGAAGGGCTGCCGTAGACCGTGAGAGCCGGGTAGGCGAAATCTTGAAGGCTTCTTGAGGGGATCCCAAGTAGCACGGGGCCCGAGAAATCCTGTGTGAATCTGCCAGGACCACCTGGTAAGCCTAAATACTCCCTGATGACCGATAGTGCACGAGTACCGTGAGGGAAAGGTGAAAAGTGCCCCGGTGAGGGGTCGTGAAATAGTACCTGAAACCGTGTGCCTACAAGCCGTAGGAGCTTACAGGAGCTTGTCTTCTGTGTGATGTGACTGCGTGCCTTTTGAAGAATGAGCCTGCGAGTTATGGTGTGTGGCGAGGTTAACCCGTGTGGGGGAGCCGTAGCGAAAGCGAGTCTGAATAGGGCGTTTGAGTCGCATGCTGTAGACCCGAAGCGGAGTGATCTACGCATGGGCAGGTTGAAGCTCAGGTAAGACTGGGTGGAGGACCGAACCCACCAGGGTTGAAAACCTGGGGGATGACCTGTGTGTAGGGGTGAAAGGCCAATCAAACTCCGTGATAGCTGGTTCTCCCCGAAATGCATTTAGGTGCAGCGTCGCGTGTTTCTTGCCGGAGGTAGAGCTACTGGATGGCCGATGGGCCCGACAAGGTTACTGACGTCAGCCAAACTCCGAATGCCGGTAAGTGAGAGCGTGGCAGTGAGACTGCGGGCGATAAGGTTCGTAGTCGAGAGGGAAACAGCCCAGATCACCGACTAAGGCCCCTAAGCGTGTGCTAAGTGGGAAAGGATGTGGAGTCGCAGAGACAACCAGGAGGTTGGCTTAGAAGCAGCCACCCTTGAAAGAGTGCGTAATAGCTCACTGGTCAAGTGATTCTGCGCCGACAATGTAGCGGGGCTCAAGCACACCGCCGAAGTCGTGGCATTCA
>NZ_JBFAOR010000033.1:3094-4930 GCF_040675255.1 Nonomuraea sp. NPDC049624
GTTGATGGGTAGGGGAGCGTCGTGCAGCCGGCGAAGCAGCAGAGTGATCTAGTTGTGGAGGCTGTGCGAGTGAGAATGCAGGCATGAGTAGCGAATCGAGGGTGAGAAACCCTCGCGCCGGATGACCAAGGGTTCCTGGGGCAGGCTAATCCGCCCAGGGTAAGTCGGGACCTAAGGCGAGGCCGACAGGCGTAGTCGATGGACAACGGGTTGATATTCCCGTACCCGCTTTAACGCGCCCATATCGAACCTCGTGATGCTAAGAGTCCTTAACTCGCCTAAAGCCTTCGGGCTTGGGGTCAGAGTGAACGCTCGATCCGATCGGGTAGTAGGTAAGCGATGGGGTGACGCAGGAAGGTAGTCCAGCCCAGGCGATGGTTGTCCTGGGGTAAGCATGTAGGGAGTGGGGTAGGCAAATCCGCCTCACACGTATCCTGAGATGTGATGCCGAGCCGATTGTGGTGAAGTGGATGATCCTATGCTGCCGAGAAAAGCCTCTAGCGAGTGTTATGGCGGCCCGTACCCTAAACCGACTCAGGTGGTCAGGTAGAGAATACTAAGGCGATCGGGTGAACTGTGGTTAAGGAACTCGGCAAATTGCCCCCGTAACTTCGGGAGAAGGGGGACCTCTGCTGGTGATGAGTCTTGCACTCGGAGCTGGTGGGGGTCGCAGTGGCCAGGGGGAAGCGACTGTTTACTAAAAACACAGGTCCGTGCGAAGTCGTAAGACGATGTATACGGACTGACGCCTGCCCGGTGCCGGAACGTTAAGGGGACCGCTTAGCAGCAGCAATGTTGCGAAGGTGAGAACTTAAGCGCCGGTAAACGGCGGTGGTAACTATAACCATCCTAAGGTAGCGAAATTCCTTGTCGGGTAAGTTCCGACCTGCACGAATGGCGTAACGACTTCCCCGCTGTCTCAACCGCAGACCCGGCGAAATTGCACTACGAGTAAAGATGCTCGTTACGCGCAGCAGGACGGAAAGACCCCGGGACCTTCACTACAGCTTGACATTGGCGTTTGGAACGTCTTGTGTAGGATAGGTGGGAGACTGGGAAGCTCGGACGCTAGTTCGGGTGGAGTCATTGGTGAAATACCACTCTGGTCGTTTTGAACGTCTAACTCTGGTCCGTGATCCGGATCGGGGACAGTGTCTGGTGGGTAGTTTAACTGGGGCGGTTGCCTCCTAAAGGGTAACGGAGGCGCCCAAAGGTTCCCTCAGCCTGGTTGGCAATCAGGTGTTGAGTGTAAGTGCACAAGGGAGCTTGACTGTGAGACTGACGGGTCGAGCAGGAGCGAAAGCTGGGACTAGTGATCCGGCATCGGCGTGTGGAAGCGGTGTCGCTCAACGGCTAAAAGGTACCCCGGGGATAACAGGCTGATCTTCCCCAAGAGTCCATATCGACGGGATGGTTTGGCACCTCGATGTCGGCTCGTCGCATCCTGGGGCTGGAGTAGGTCCCAAGGGTTGGGCTGTTCGCCCATTAAAGCGGTACGCGAGCTGGGTTTAGAACGTCGCGAGACAGTTCGGTCCCTATCCGCTGCGCGCGCAGGAGACTTGAAAGGGGCTGTCCCTAGTACGAGAGGACCGGGACGGACGAACCTCTGGTGTGCCAGTTGTACCGCCAGGTGCACGGCTGGTTGGCTACGTTCGGAAGGGATAACCGCTGAAAGCATCTAAGCGGGAAGCTCGCCTTGAGATGAGGTCTCCCACCACGAGAGTGGGTAAGGCTCCCGGTAGACGACCGGGTTGATAGGCCGGAGGTGGAAGCACAGTAATGTGTGGAGCTGACCGGTACTAATAGGCCGAGGACTTGACCACAAAGCATAATGCT
>NZ_JBFAOR010000034.1:0-2407 GCF_040675255.1 Nonomuraea sp. NPDC049624
GTCAGCAGCTCCTGCAGGGCGTAGGCGGCGCCGTAGGCCTCCAGCGCCCACACCTCCATCTCACCGAAGCGCTGGCCGCCGAACTGGGCCTTACCGCCCAGCGGCTGCTGCGTGATCATGGAGTACGGGCCGGTCGACCGGGCGTGGATCTTGTCGTCGACCAGGTGCAGCAGCTTGAGGATGTAGATGTAGCCGACCGAGATCGGGTACGGGAACGGCTCGCCGGAACGGCCGTCGAACAGCCGCGCCTTGCCGCTCTGCTGCACCATGCGGTCGCCGTCACGGTTGGCGATGGTGTTGCCGAGCAGGCCGACGATCTCCTCCTCGTGCGCGCCGTCGAAGACCGGGGTGGCCATGTTGGTACGCGGGGCGACCTTCTCGAAGCCCTTGTCCTTCAGCCGCTCGGCCCACGCCTCGGCGATGCCCGAGATGTCCCAGCCACGCGCGGCGATCCACCCCAGGTGGGTCTCCAGCACCTGACCGACGTTCATCCGGCCGGGCACGCCCAGCGGGTTGAGGATGATGTCGACCGGGGTGCCGTCCTCCAGGAACGGCATGTCCTCGACCGGCAGGATCTTGGAGATGACGCCCTTGTTGCCGTGGCGGCCGGCCAGCTTGTCGCCGTCGGTGATCTTACGCTTCTGGGCCACGTAGACGCGGACCAGCTCGTTGACGCCCGGCGGGAGCTCGTCGCCCTCGTCGCGGCTGAACACGCGCACGCCGATGACCTTGCCCTGCTCGCCGTGCGGCACCTTCAGCGAGGTGTCGCGGACCTCGCGGGCCTTCTCACCGAAGATGGCGCGCAGCAGCCGCTCCTCCGGGGTCAGCTCGGTCTCGCCCTTCGGGGTGACCTTGCCGACCAGGATGTCGCCGGGGACGACCTCGGCGCCGATCCGGATGATGCCGCGCTCGTCGAGGTCGGCCAGGACCTCTTCCGACACGTTGGGGATGTCCCGGGTGATCTCCTCCGGGCCCAGCTTGGTGTCGCGGGCGTCGACCTCGTGCTCCTCGATGTGGATCGAGGAGAGGACGTCGTCCTGGACCAGGCGCTGGGACAGGATGATGGCGTCTTCGTAGTTGTGGCCCTCCCACGGCATGAACGCCACGAGCAGGTTCTTGCCGAGCGCCATCTCACCGTTGTCGGTGCAGGGGCCGTCGGCGATGACCTGGTTGACCTCGACCCGGTCGCCCTCGGCGACGATGGGCTTCTGGTTGAAGGAGGTGCCCTGGTTGGAGCGCTTGAACTTGGCGACCCGGTACGTCGTACGCGTGCCGTCGTCGTTCATGACGGTGACGTAGTCGGCGGAGACCTCCTCGACCACGCCGGCCTTCTCGGCGCTGATGACGTCGCCGGCGTCGGTCGCGGCACGGTATTCCATGCCGGTGCCGACCAGCGGCGCCTCGCTCTTGAGCAGCGGCACCGACTGGCGCTGCATGTTGGAGCCCATGAGCGCGCGGTTGGCGTCGTCGTGCTCGAGGAACGGGATCATCGCGGTGGCGACCGACACCATCTGGCGCGGCGACACGTCGATGTAGTCGACTTCCTCGGCACGGGCGAGCTCGGTCTCGCCGCCCTTGGTACGGACCAGGACGCGGGACTCGGCGAACGACCCGTCGGGGTTGAGCGTCGTGTTGGCCTGCGCCTTGACGTAGCGGTCTTCCTCGTCGGCCGTCAGGTAGTCGATCTGGTCGGTCACCCGGCCGTCGACGACCTTGCGGTAGGGCGTCTCGACGAAGCCGAAGGCGTTGATGCGGCCGTAGGAGGCCAGCGAGCCGATCAGACCGATGTTCGGGCCTTCAGGGGTCTCGATCGGGCACATCCGGCCGTAGTGGGACGGGTGCACGTCACGGACCTCGAAGCCGGCCCGCTCACGGGACAGACCACCGGGGCCGAGCGCGGACAGACGCCGCTTGTGCGTCAGGCCGGCCAGCGGGTTGGTCTGGTCCATGAACTGCGACAGCTGCGAGGTGCCGAAGAACTCCTTGATGGAGGCCACGACGGGACGGATGTTGATCAGGGTCTGCGGCGTGATCGCCTCGACGTCCTGGGTGGTCATCCGCTCGCGGACGACGCGCTCCATGCGGGCCAGGCCCAGGCGGACCTGGTTCTGGATGAGCTCGCCGACGCTGCGCAGGCGGCGGTTGCCGAAGTGGTCGATGTCGTCGATCTCGACGATCACCTCACCGTTGGCGCCCGGCATCGACTCCTCGCCCGCGTGCAGGCGGACGATGTACTCGATGGTGGCGACGATGTCCTCTTCGGTCAGCGTGCCCTGCGTGATCTCGGAGTCGACCCCGAGCTTCTTGTTGATCTTGTAGCGGCCCACCTTGGCCAGGTCGTACCGCTTGGGGTTGAAGTACAGGTTCTCCAGCAGGGTCTGCGCCGACTCCTTGGTCGGCGGCTCAC
>NZ_JBFAOR010000035.1:0-2348 GCF_040675255.1 Nonomuraea sp. NPDC049624
TCGGGAACGGAGCCGGTCGGGGTCAGCGTCCATCCCGAAGGGGCCACGGCCGAGATCTTCAGGCCGACCAGGTCGTTCGCCTGGTCCTTGATCTCCGCGGACACCGTCGTCTTGCCCTCCGGCGAGGAGGAGGACACGGTCATCTCCGGGAAGCAGCGGCGCTCCTTGCGGTCGGGGTCATCCGCCGGACGGTCGGCGACGGGAACGCCCGAAGCGAACACGGTCTTGGTGACAGGGCACGGCGGCTCCGCCGGGTCGAACTTGGTGGCCTCGATCAGGTTGTTCCGCTCGGGGTTGGTGTGCGTGCCACCTTCGGTCACCCAGTTCCCGGTGCCGGCCAGGTCTCTCGGACCGGGTGGGGTGAAGTAGTTCGGCCCCATCCAGTTCGGCGACATCACGACGTTGTCGTTGAACGTCAGCGCCCTGGACCCCTCGTCAGGGTAGAAGGCCTGCCCCGTGCTCTTGATGAAGTTCTCGGCGATCACCGTGCCGGGATTGGCCGACAGGTTGTAGAAGCCACCGAGGTCGGTGTGCATGAGTCCGTAGCGCGTGATGTAGTTGGCGGTGATCCGGTTGTTCTTCGCCGTCGTCGGCGTGCTGAACTCGGGCTGGTACTTGTAGAGACCGCGGTTGCGGTACTCGATGCTTCCCCCCTGGTCGTTGGCACCCCACCCGTAGCCGAGGCTGATGCCGCTGTAGGGCACGTCGGTGACGTCGTTGTGCTTGATCGTCGAGTTCTGCGTGTAGGTCATCAGGATGCCGACGCCGCTGGTGTAGGTGTCGGCGATGTCCCAGATCCGGTTGTTGGCCACCACGATCTCGGAGACGGTCATCGCGGCGACCGTCTCGTCGCTCACGTTCGGGTCGCGGCTGCCGTCGGGCAGGGTTCCCGGGTGGTGGGCCTGCTGGGAGATGCCGCCGATGGTGATGCCCATCGAGCCGATGGCGGTGAAGCGCGAGTTGGTCACGGAGACGCGCTGCGCCGACAGTCCCACACCCGACAGGTGCGCAGCCGGGTCGTTGCCGATGCCGAGGCCACCGGCACCCAGGTCGGTGAAGGTGGTGTCGTTCACCTTGACGTCGGAGGCCGCGGAGATCTGCACGGCGGAAGGGATCTGGGTCCAGTGCGGTCGCGTGGCCTCGAACTCGGGATAGCCGTTGGCCGGGTAGTGCGGGCCGACGTCGATGTGGCCGCCGGTCTGCTGGTCCACGTATCCGCCGGTCTGCGTCGGCGCGTTCCAGGTCGCGCCCGAGAACGTGAGGCCGTCGATCTCGATCGCCCGAGCCTGCTGCGCCGTCGTGCCGCCGATCGCGAGCAGCGTCTCCAGGCGCGGCAACTCGACGTCGAGTTCGTTGATCTTCGCCGGGTCGGAGGGCTTGAAGTAGAGCTTCTTGCCGCGGGAGTCGAGGTACCACTCCTCGGGTTCGTCGATGAACGCCAGGGCGTTCTCGGCGAAGTACCCGCCGTCGTGGAAGGGCCCCTGGAAGGTGTCCCAGCCCCAGGTGTTGTTCTTCCACGCGGGCTGTTCCATCACCAGGGCCGAACCGTCGTCGCTGATCTTGGTCACGCCGTTGAAGCGGTCGGTGAAGGAGCCGATGCTGCGCAGCTCGACGTCCGCGAGCTGCGCACTCGTGAGGTTCTTGAGGAAGGCCAGGTCGGACGACATCTTCAGGCCGTCCGCCGTGTAGCGGTCCGTCGGCGGACGCGGGATCTTGGTTCGCGCGCGCGGCGCGGTTCGCCCGTCGACGTAGAGGTTGCGGGTCCGGGCCCCGTCGGGGACGGCGGCGGAGTAGATCCCCCGCTCGGCATCGGCGACCGTCCAGCCGGTAACCCGGGTGGAGCCTGAGATGACCGGGGAGGCGCCGTCCGCGGCGATCCATCGCACGGCGAACCCGTTGCCGCCGGAATCCTCCTGGGTCAACCGGATGGGGGCCTCCAGCCGGTACACCCCGTCCGAGAGCACCACTTCGATGTCGGACTGCATGTCGTCGTTGAGAGACCGGACGAGCTCCTGAGCCCGGGCCAGCGAGACCGGGTCATCCGATGTTCCGGAGCCCGTCCCGGACCCGTCGGGTGAGGCGTGCACCTGCCTGGGCGGTGGCGCCGCGGTCGCCCAGCCCGGGCCCGTCCCGGCGATGAACCCTGTGCTGAGCAGGGCTCCGACAGAAAACGCGGCTAAGACGGTCCTCGATCGATCACGAGGTTTTGCGAACGAAAACATCTCTGCCTCCTGGGGGGTGGCCGCCCTTGGAGCGAACGGATCTGGTCGGCGCGACTGAAGGATAGGACGTATGACGTATGACTGCAATGCCCGGCATGAGCCGATTTCACTCTCGCTCAACTCTTC
>NZ_JBFAOR010000036.1:0-1752 GCF_040675255.1 Nonomuraea sp. NPDC049624
CGCGAACCGCCAGCCGAACGGGTTCATCCCGAACAGCCACTCCCCCGAGGCGATCATCCACTTGCCCAGCGGCGGATGCGCGACGAACGAGGCACAGTCGGACGACTGAGGGCACTGGCGGAAGATGTCCAGGTTCCCGGCGATGAGCCGCCGGTCGGCGATCGGGTTCTTGGCGTCGCCCAGCATCGCGCGCTCGACGCCGTACCTGAGCAGGGACCAGGCGTCCTTGGCGTAGTAGGTCTCGTCGAAGACGACGGCCTTCGGCTCACCGAGGCGGACGAACCGCAGCAGCCCGCCGAAAAGGGCGACCAGCAGCGGCCCCGCCCAGCCTAAGAGGGGCCGCCCCTGGAACGGCGGGACCAGCCGTCGTGCCGTCTCGCCCATGTCGATCACCCTATGCGTTTGTGCACCAGGTCATAAAGTTCGCGTCTCGGCACACCCGCGCCCTTGGCCACGTCGGCGATGGCGTTCTTCCGCTGCTCGCCCTCGGCCACCCGGCGGTCGACCTCGGCGACCAGCTCGTCCATGTCGGGCTCGCCCGCCCCCGGCACGCGGCCCGCGACGACCACGGTGATCTCGCCCTTGACGCCGCCCGCGGCCCACTCGGCCAGCTCGCCGAGACCGCCGCGGCGCACCTCCTCGTACGTCTTGGTCAGCTCGCGGCAGACGGCGGCGGGCCGGTCGGGCCCGAACGCCTCGGCCATCGCGCCCAGCGACTCGGCCAGCCGGTGGGGGGCCTCGAAGAAGACCATCGTCCGCTCCTCGGCCGCCAGCGCGGACAGCCGCCGCGCCCGGTCGCCGGTCTTGCGCGGAGGGAAGCCCTCGAAGCAGAACCTGTCGCTGGCCAGCCCCGACACGGCGAGGGCCGTGGTGACGGCGCTCGGCCCCGGCAGCGCGGTCACCGTGATGCCCGCCTCGACCGCCAGGTGGGTCAGGCGGTAGCCGGGGTCGGACACCCCGGGCATGCCGGCGTCGGTGATGACCACGACCGTGCGGCCCTGTCTCAGCGCCTCGACGAGCTCCTGGGCGCGGCCCGCCTCGTTCTGGTCGTAGTAGGACACCACCCGGCCGCTGATCTCCACGCCCAGCTCGGTGGCGAGCCTGCGCAGCCGTCTGGTGTCCTCGGCGGCCACCACGTCGGCGCCGGCGAGCACCTCCCGCAGCCGCGGCGAGACGTCACCCGCCTGACCGATGGGGGCTCCGGCCAGCACCAACCTGCCTTCTCCAGTCACCCGACCATTGTGGCAGGGCATACCAATTAGACCGTGATTCTTGCAGTACCTAACGGCTTGGGGCCCGTACGATGTCCGAATGGCGGTGACCGATTCCCCGTACCAGGCCTACGACAACCCGGAGGTCGGCGAGAGCCAATCGCAGACGCGGTCCCTGCGTGACCGGGTGATCCCCCCCATGCGTGGCAGCGTCCTGTGGGGGTGGGTCGGCCCGCTGCTGGTCACGCTCTTCGGCGGCATCCTGCGCTTCGTCAACCTGGGCCACCCGCGGGCCGTGGTCTTCGACGAGACCTACTACATGAAGGACGCCTTCTCCCTGATCAACTGGGGTGTCGAGCGCGTCACGATCAAGGACGCGGACAAGGCGATCCTGGCCGGGAAGACCGGCATCTGGCAGTCGTGCACGCAGGAGACGCTCGACAAGTGCGCCTCGTACGTGGTGCACCCGCCGCTCGGCAAGTGGATGATCGGCGCCGGTGAGTGGCTGTTCGGGCTCAACCCGTTCGGCTGGCGGTTCGCC
>NZ_JBFAOR010000037.1:0-1580 GCF_040675255.1 Nonomuraea sp. NPDC049624
GGACGGCGGTGAGGAGGTGTCGGCGGAGGCTGAGGGCGTGGACGTGTTCGCGGCGATCCGGCAGGACCCCGGCAACGTGAGCGTCACCACGATGGAGAAGGAGGTGTTCAAGCTCGGCGCCATCGAGGCGATCGGGCTGCCGCAGGACGTCTTCGACGACATTGCCCCCGGCGTTCTGCTGTCCTGGCGGGCGCGCGTGGCGGTGTCCTCGCCCAGCCATCTGCGCCGGCATGGTGACGAGTTGCGGGTGACGCTGCCGGCGGCCTATCTGCACTGCCGCCGCCGAGAGATCATCGACGCGATGACGGACCTGCTGATCACCACCGTGCAGCGGATCAACGCGCGCGCCGACACCAAGGTGACCGAGGAGTTCGTCGCCGAGCTGAAACGCGTCTCGGGCAAGGAGAACATCCTGTTCAAGATGACCCAGGCCGCGACCGCTGCTGGGTGATGTTGACCATCCAGGTGATACCGAACCGGTCCACGAGCGAGCCGGCCTCGTCACCCCACAACTGCTTCTCCAAGGGCAACGTCACGGTGCCGCCGGCGGACAGCCTCTCGAAGTAGCCGCGGAGTTCGGCGTCGTCGCCGCCGAGGAAGACCGCAACGTTGTTGCCCGGGGTGTGGGGCATCTCTTCCCGGACGTCCCAACCCATCAGCGTGTAGCCGTCCGGGGTGCGGAGCGTGGCATGCATGATTCGGTCGGCGGGTGCGTCCGGCGAGCCGAACTCGGCGTACGTGCCCATCTCCAGCTTGCCGCCCAAGACGTCCCGGTAGAACTCCATCGCCTGCCGTGCGTTCCCGTTGAAAGCGAGGCACGGGTTGAGTTGAGACCCCATCTGATGCTCCTTCGTGTGAGTGAATTGCGAACGGCCAGGACCGCAGCAGCAGGCACCGACGGTTGTCCGAACCTGGCAGTGCTCGACCGCCGAGGTTTCGGCCCCCGGAACTGCTTGCGCGCCCAGACCCGTATGGAATGACCGCTCAGGGTGTCTGAGGGATCACTCCGTTAAGCCTCCCAACGAATCACGACATCCTGTGTCGTGTATTCCCGTGCAGTTCGGGGGCGCAGGGTGGCGAAGTCGGCGTGCGCGGCCGCGACGGCCTCGGGGTAAGCCTGCTGCTTGTCGTATCCGGCCAGGGCCCTGCCTCCCTGCAGCCCGAGCCCTCCGGCGGAGAGGTAGGGCCGCTGAGGGCCAAGCGGTCCTGATCGACCACGGAAGTCAGAGAGGCGTGGGGCACGACCAGTTCTTAGATAACTTTTGTTATCTGGCGAAATAGCGATCACCGGCATAGCGCGAGCTGGGCCGCCGTCGCCCGGCGCGGACGCTTCGATTCCCGGTTATCTGGCAACCCGGCGGGTGGTGGAGGTCGACACGATGGATCTGGTCATCGCCGAGCAACTCGGCCGCGCACACTCACTCGCCCGGCACCTGGACGACTTCCTCACCGACCTGGCCGGTGCACATCGACGTGATCGTGGTGGGAGCCGGGCCCACCGGACTGCTGCTGGCCGCGGAGCTGGCCCTGGCGGGCGTGGCGGTCCGCGTGCTCGAACGGAACGACGCGCCCACCAGCCA
>NZ_JBFAOR010000038.1:0-1296 GCF_040675255.1 Nonomuraea sp. NPDC049624
CAGCAGCCGCTCCTCCGGGGTCAGCTCGGTCTCGCCCTTCGGGGTGACCTTGCCGACCAGGATGTCGCCGGGGACGACCTCGGCGCCGATCCGGACGATCCCGCGCTCGTCGAGATCGGCCAGGATGTCCTCGGAGACGTTGGGGATGTCCCGGGTGATCTCCTCCGGGCCCAGCTTGGTGTCGCGGGCGTCGACCTCGTGCTCCTCGATGTGGATCGAGGACAGGACGTCGTCCTGGACCAGGCGCTGGGACAGCACGATCGCGTCCTCGTAGTTGTGGCCCTCCCACGGCATGAACGCCACCAGCAGGTTCTTGCCGAGCGCCATCTCGCCGTCGTCGGTGCAGGGGCCGTCGGCGATGACCTGGCCGGCCTCGACCCGGTCGCCCTCGGCGACGATGGGCTTCTGGTTGAAGGAGGTGCCCTGGTTGGAGCGCCTGAACTTGGCGACCCGGTAGGTGGTGCGCGAGCCGTCGTCGTTCATGACGGTGACGTAGTCGGCGGAGACCTCCTCGACCACGCCGGCCTTCTCGGCGCTGATGACGTCGCCGGCGTCGGTCGCGGCACGGTATTCCATGCCGGTGCCGACCAGCGGCGCCTCGCTGCGGATCAGCGGCACCGACTGGCGCTGCATGTTCGCGCCCATCAGGGCCCGGTTGGCGTCGTCGTGCTCCAGGAACGGGATCATCGCGGTGGCCACCGACACCATCTGGCGCGGCGACACGTCGATGTAGTCCACCTCGCGGGAGGCCACGTAGTCGGTCTCACCGCCCTTGGTGCGGACCAGGACGCGGGCGTCGGTCAGCTCGCCGTCCGCGCCGAGTGCCGAGTTCGCCTGGGCGACGACGAACCGGTCCTCCTCGTCGGCCGTCAGGTAGTCGATCCGGTCGGTCACCCGGCCGTCCACGACCTTGCGGTAGGGCGTCTCGATGAAGCCGAAGGCGTTGAGACGGCCGTAGCAGGCGAGGTAACCGATGAGGCCGATGTTCGGACCCTCGGGCGTCTCGATGGGGCACATCCGGCCGTAGTGGGACGGATGCACGTCACGGACCTCCATCCCGGCCCGCTCGCGGGACAGACCGCCGGGGCCCAGGGCGTTCAGCCGCCGCTTGTGCGTCAGGCCGGCCAGCGGGTTGATCTGGTCCATGAACTGCGACAGCTGCGAGGTGCCGAAGAACTCCTTCATCGACGCCACCACCGGCCGGATGTTGATCAGGGTCTGCGGCGTGATCGCCTCGACGTCCTGGGTGGTCATCCGCTCGCGGACGACGCGCTCCATGCGGGCCAGGCCCAGGCG
>NZ_JBFAOR010000039.1:0-1014 GCF_040675255.1 Nonomuraea sp. NPDC049624
GTAGGGCCTTGAGTACCGTCGCGGGGCACGTTGGCGGACCGGCTCGTAGTAGCGGTGAGGCCCCTGTAATGGGGGCGGAGCGAAGGGGCTGGGTCATCCGTGGCTGTTGTTCGGTCGGTCAACCGGGATATCCGGGAGGAACTGGGTGGACGAGCTGAAAACGCAAGGCAAGCCGTTCGATATCTCGAAGCGGGAGGTCTGGGAGTCTTGGTGCGAGGTGAAGGCGAATAAGGGTGCGCCAGGGGTGGATGGGCAGTCCATCGACGACTTCGAGGTTGATCTGCAGGGAAACCTGTACAAGATCTGGAATCGGATGTCGTCGGGGACGTACTTTCCTCCTCCGGTGCGTGCGGTGGAGATTCCGAAACAGCACGGTGGCGGCATGAGAATGCTCGGTATTCCCACGGTTGCCGACCGTGTCGCCCAGACCGTGGTGGCCAGGCATCTGGGAATTCGCGTGGATCCTGTGTTCCATGAGGACTCCTACGGCTACCGGCCCGGGAAATCGGCCCTGGATGCGGTGGAGCGCTGCCGGCAGCGTTGTTGGAAACGGGATTGGGTGATCGACCTCGACATCCAGAAGTTCTTCGACAGCGTCCGGTGGGACCTCGTCATCAAGGCCGTGGAGACTCACACCGACGCCGTTTGGGTGAAGTTGTATGTCCAGCGATGGCTTCAAGCCCCGCTGCAATTGCCCGACGGTACTGTGCAGTTGCGGGACCGAGGGACTCCTCAGGGGTCGGCGGTCTCACCTGTTCTGGCGAACCTGTTCATGCATTACGCGTTCGATACCTGGCTGACCCGGCACTACCCGGACGTCCAGTTCGAACGCTATGCCGACGACGCGGTGGTGCACTGCGTCAGCGAGCACCAGGCCCGCGAAGTCCTGGCAGCGCTGGAGAACAGGATGGAGGACGTTGGGCTGCGGCTGCATCCCGACAAAACCCGGATCGTGTACTGCAAGGACCAAACACGGCGTGGCTCGTACGAACATGTCGCGTTCACGTTCCTGGG